>JAURPI010000039.1 GCA_030835385.1 Alphaproteobacteria bacterium
AAAAGATTTGGCAACAAAGAACCATCCTCCCGCTTAACCTGGCCATTGTTATCAACTATGAGCCCCCCTTGGGTGTGGAACAAAGCCGCACTGACTTTGACCGCATAGTAGGGCCCCTCTAGAACCGGGTGGCCGGTAAAATCTCGACCGAGCGAGTCTTCTTTTTCACCGCGTGTCATCGCCGCAACATCCGCGACGGTATCCCGCAAGGCGCCTGGCAGCTTGGTGGTTGCGATAAGATCATCAAGTGTCTCAGCCTTGCGAATACAATCGGCCTTCAAGGCATCATGATAGTCTTCGAACTCCTTCATCACCTCGTGACAGCGTTCGTCATAGATACTCCAAGCAAAGTGTTCCGGTTGAGCGACAATATCCACCGCTTGTTCAGAATATCCCTTTGCTTCATTTGAGAAGCGCTTGCCTTCGGCGTTGACCTGAAACCCACCTTCCATGATGTGAGCCCACAATATGGGCACACCCTGACCATAAGCCAGGCCACCGTGACCCTGATACGCGTGTATGTCACCGACAGCAGCGTTGAGGTCTCGCCCCCACCGAATGGCATCCCCTTTATTGCCTGGGTGACCGAAGAATTCCGCTGCAACGATTTCAGGAATGTACTCTTGAAGCATCTCTTGGCTACCAGCAAATCCGCAGCATGCCAGAATTAGAGCCTTACACCCCAGATCTTCGACAGTGCCATCGGGTCGTGTAATCCGCACGCCATGAACTCGACCCGATTCATCTGTAAATAGATCTGTGACTGGCGCCTCGAGCACCACGTCTAAACTGTTCCGAGCCATCGCGTCGTGAAGCGCGCCCATTAGCTCCGATCCCGTTCGGTTGGGCGTACCATGCATCCGGCGAACGCTGTGGCCGGGATAATCAAATGAATCAACCAGCGACAACGGGACGCCACAAGAATCCACAAGCCATTCAACAGTGGGCGCGGAAACCGCCGCCATATGTGCCGCCATATTCGGATCTGTTTGACCCCTGGTCTTACGCATAAGGTCTTCAGCGAAAAGATCAGCAGAATCTTTGATCCCCTTTTCCGCCTGAAACCGGCTGCCTGCGCCAGGAATAAGGCCGGTCGACATCGCCGTCGTTCCAAGCGCTGATGAATCTCGCTCCAGAACTAAGACTTCAGCCCCGGTCTGGTGAGCAGACAAAGCGGCTGTCAATCCGCAACCACCGGCACCGACAACCAAGACATCCACCTCTCCCGCCAGATCGGCTGTATCCGGACTTAAAACACTCATTTCGATACCTTATCTGCGCTGCGTAATTGTCGCGGACTTTAGTCCACAAAACTGATTTTGTCGTAGCCGATATGGCCGACTGCGATTTCGTATCCTTGCACCTGGCTGCTTACGGCATCGAAACGGGTCGTTTCGTACAGCAGAATTGCCGGCGCAAGACTGAGCTGATGGGCCATAACTTCTTGGGTTAAGCGACGGCGTTCATCCAGATCGAATGCAGCCTCGGCTTTTGCGATAAGAGGCGGCACCGAAGGATCACAAAACCACGGATTAATCCATAGACAGGAATGCCGGACCATCGGCGTTAGCGCATCCAGTGAAGGATTCACACCGTAGTCGATTCCGATTGCCTCGCCCGCCCAGTCTCCTTGATATACGCCACGCGCGTACTGGCTGGCGGGAATTTGACGCAAAGATAACGTCACTCCAATGCGAGAGAGATCAACAGCCACTTGTTGATAGACCTGCGGTGAATACGACGCGCTTCCCAAAAGAATTTCTGCCGAGAATGAAAAGCCCTCAGGGTATCCAGCCTCTTCTAACAACTGGCGTGCCCGCTCTGGGTCATAAGGCCACGGCTCAATATCTGGGTTCCACCCAAAAGCAAATCGCGGGGTCGTCTGCGTCGCCATATTCGCATAGCCACCCAGCAACCCAAGCGCGATAGCATCTCTGTTCACTGCATAATTGAGCGCCCGGCGAACGCGCACGTCTTGCAACGGAGAGTCCTTTACTGTGATGAACGCCAGAACCTGCATACTAGGATCAACACCCAAAAGCATTTTGTGGCCCGCCGCTTCGACCAGCGGGATCTCGTCCGGACCGAGTTGCACGGCGATGTGCAGTTGGCCGGATAGTAACCCCTGCACCCGGGCCACCGGTTCTGCAGCTGCCGTATACTCAAGATTATCGATGATTGGTTGCCGCCATGCCGTTGGAGACCGAACCAGCTTCATGCGTGACGGCGTAGACTCCGTAATCATGTATGGCCCAGACCCGATGGGTGCGGCTGCGAAGCCATCCGCCCCAACATCTGCCCAGTACCGAGGAGGGACAATTTTCAACGCTGCGATTTTATGAGGCAGCAAAATATCTGGCGCGGAGGTGGCAACTCTCACCGTCGCTTCATCAACCACATCTACTGCAATTATCCCTGCCAACTCGCGGGTCACAGGATAGGTTTTGCCGAGATCTGTCTCCATGATGGCGTAGGTCGCGGCCACGGCAGCAGCATCGACAGGCTCACCATTGGAAAACTGCGCGCCAGGGCGAAGGTAAAACAACCAAGTAGTCTCGCTTTCGGGCTCCCATCGCTCGGCGAGCATGGGCACCGTTTCAGCGTCATTATTGACCCGTGTCAGCCCCTCAAAGAAGGCTGCATAAGTATAAAGGGGTGGCAGGCCACTGGTGGTGTTGAAGGGATTGCCACGCGACGTCGAGAAGCTGGTAATCCCAACCCGAAGGGTTGTCTCAGCGTGAGCGGCAATCTGTGGCACAACGCTGAGCACCATCACAATCCACACAACAGTTCGGGAGAAAAGTGTTCTAACTGACATGAAATCCCTTCGGCTTACCTATTGAGGCGAACTATAGCATGCGCACGGGATAACAATGGAAGGGCGAGTCTAGAGCTATTCTTGATCCAGGGAGTACCCAAAGCCACGAACGGTTCGAATAAGATTGGGTTTGTCGTCGCACTGAAGGGCAGAGCGAAGACGCCTAATATGAACGTCAACGGTCCGGTCTTCGATATAGATGTTCTGGCCCCACGCCAGGTCAATTATTTGCCGACGAGACAAAACGCGACCAGGGCGCTCCATTAGGGCCTGAAGGATTTTGAATTCTTTCGGGCCGAGGTGAACAGATTCACCATCGCGTTTGACCTTTCTTGACACCAAATCAAGCAAGAGATCAGCGAACTCAAGTTTTTCACCCGTGAGCGCCGGATCAGTACGCCGCAACACGGCATTGATTCTAGCCACCAGCTCACCCGGTGAGTACGGCTTAACCATATAATCGTCGGCACCAACTTCCAGCGCGCGAATACGATCTTCTTCTTCGCCGCGTGCCGTGACCATGATGACCGGAAGATCTTTATTCTGTTCAACTTTTCGCAGTCGTCGGCAAATCTCAATGCCAGAAATTTCAGGTAACATCCAATCGAGAACCAAAAAGTCTGGCCTGTCTTCTTCTATTTGCTGAAGGGTATCTGCTCCATTAAGCGAGGTACGGACTCCGAAACCAGAAGATTCCAAATTGTATTTTAGAACTTCAGCCTGACCCGGCTCATCTTCCGCTATCAAGACTAAGACCTTGTCGCTCACGACCGTTACTCACCTTCTCCTGGCTCGACCAGGATACCGCTTGATCTATCATCCTTTGGCCGCTCACCAACAGGCATGCTTCCCTCAAGCATGTAGTGAATCTTTTCGGCAACATTTGTGGCATGATCACCGACGCGCTCCACATCCTTGGCGATAAATATGAGGTGCGTTCCAAGTGAAATGTGCTGTGAATCCGTTGTCATCATCTCGAGAAATTCACGGAAAAGGTTCGTGTGCATCCGATCAACGTCTTCGTCTTTCAAAATAACGGCACTGGCTAGTTCGGTATCGCGGCGCGCATACGCATCGAGGACTTCTTTGATCATCTCAAGCACCTTGTCCCCCATTCTCTTGATGGATTGGGTGGCGGAAGTAACTGTTGGAGTCCCAGACAACGTCACTGTGCGCTTTGAAATATTTTTGGCGTAGTCGCCCATGCGTTCGAGATTGCTGGCCAACTTCAAGGCGACCAATATCACGCGAAGATCTTGTGCCATGGGTTGCCGTAGAACGAGCATTTCAGTGGTGTGCAGATCAATCTGAGATTCATAATCATCGACAATTTTGTCTCGCGAAATCACCTCTGCTGCTGCGTCTGGGTCAAGCTTGACCAGAGCATCAAGCGCCGCAGAAAGCTGGGCTTCTACAAGCCCACCCATTTCACTAACCAGCGTCTCGAGCTGCTGCAGATCCTTGTCATAGGCGCTGACTATATGTCGCTCGTTCATACCCTTACTCTCTTGTCTTCTTAACCGATTGAGCCAGTCACATAAGCACGTGTGCGCTCATCAGACGGGTTTGTGAAAATAACCTTGGCTTCGTTTTCTTCGACCAATTCACCAAGATGAAAAAATGCAGTCCGCTGGGATACTCGGGCAGCTTGCTGCATGGAGTGAGTCACAATGACGATTGTGTATTTGGTTCTTAGGTCGTCAATGAGCTCTTCAATTCTTGCGGTCGCAATTGGGTCTAGCGCTGAACAGGGCTCATCCATAAGAATGACATCGGGCTCAACGGCGATCGCCCTCGCAATGCAAAGGCGCTGTTGTTGGCCACCTGACAGTCCTGTCGCTGGGGCCTCAAGGCGATTCTTAACCTCGTCCCACAGACCTGCCCGGATCAAGCTTCTTTCGACGATCTCATCTAGCTCATCTCCCTTTGCTGCCTGGCCATGAATGCGCGGACCGTAGGCGACATTCTCGTATATGGATTTGGGAAACGGATTAGGCTTTTGAAATACCATTCCAATGCGACGGCGCAGCACGACAACATCGACATCGGCGCCGTAAACATCTTCATTATCAAGTGTAATGTTGCCCGTAACTTCGCAACCTTCAATGAGATCATTCATGCGATTAATACAGCGCAAGAAAGTTGTTTTGCCGCACCCGGACGGCCCGATAAGCGCTGTTACAGCCTTAGACTTGATATCCAGGTTGACGTTCTTGATCGCCTGATTGCCGCTATAACTAACGTTCACATCTGAAGCCCTAATTTTTGGCACCAGGTCAATGACATCTGACGTGGAGTCTTCGCTGCTGGAAAGAACAGTGGGCGGTTGGACTAATGTTTTGTCTATCATCACTTTTCAAACTTCCGTCGTAGAATTACAGCCATCAAATTCATCAGCAGAAGAAAAACAAGTAGAACGAGAATGGCACCAGCTGTTTTTTCCGCAAATGCTCTCTCAGGACTATCGGCCCAAAGATAGACTTGCACCGGCAGAGCAGACGCGGGCTGAGTAAGGCCCGTAGGAGCGTCCGCGATGAACGCTACCATGCCTATCATCAGCAGTGGTGCAGTTTCACCCAAAGCGCGGGCCATACCGATGATGATGCCAGTCAGAATACCTGGCATCGCCAGTGGAACCACATGATGGAATACGGTTTGCACCCGGCTCGCTCCAATTCCAAAAGCAGCTTCGCGGATCGACGGCGCCACCGCTTGCAACGCCACCCGCGAACTAATAATCACCGTAGGCAAAGTCATCAGCGCGAGCACCATGCCGCCAACAAGAGAGGCGGATCGTGGCAAACCAAAGAATCCCAGAAAGATTGCTAGACCGAGCAAGCCGAACGTGATGGACGGAACAGCAGCAAGATTATTGATGTTGACCTCTAAAAATTGGGTCCAGCGATTACGGGCTGCAAATTCCTCAAGATAGATCGCTGCGAGCACACCAACAAAGCATGACAACAGCAAACACACACCCAGAGCAAAAAATGAACCAACGATCGCACCCCATACACCGGCGACCTCTGGGTCCCTCGAGTCTGCCCCGGTCAGGAAGGTCCAATTGAATCGTGTTTTTATGCGATCGCTTGCTTTGAGCTCGGAGTACCATTCAATTTGCTTCGCGGTGAGGCGCGTTTGCTGCTCAGACGCCTCAGTGGACCCCGCTTTATTGTAGAGATCCACGTCATCGGATGAGGTCAACCAAAACGAGGCGACAGACCCCACCACATCTGGCTGGGCAAGAACTTTATCGCGCAATTCAAATTCCGCACCTGCACCCATCAATCCATAAAGGGTACGGCTTTCACGCCGTCCGAGATCTTCTGGAACCAGCGCCCGCATTCCCGCACGTACAACCGACCGATACCTCACCTTTGCCAAATCTTCAGACGTGAAGCCCTCTTCAAGCCCGATCTCCGGCAACGTTAAATCAACATCGATCTTAATAGCCGTTTGGATAAACGCTCCGTAGCCGGTCCCAATAATCGATATCAAAAAGAAGGCCAAAAACGACATACTGACTGCGATCGCAGCCAACCCAAGACGGCGAAATCGTTCTTCGCCGCGATGGCGCTCAACAACGCCCGGCATCGCTGAACTGGACAAGAAGGATTGTCTGGGCTGATTAGTCATACTGTTCACGGAATTTTTTGACGATCTGACTACCAATGACGTTTAGCACCATCGTCACGCAAAACAGCGCCAAGCCAAGCGCAAAGGCGGCCAATGTCTTAGAACTGTCAAACTCTTGATCGCCAGTCAGCAGCACCACGATTTGCACTGTTACGGTGGTGACCGCATTTAGCGGATTGAACGTAAGGTTTGCGGCAAGACCAGCGGCCATCACCACAATCATGGTCTCACCCACAGCACGAGAGATCGCCAACAATATTCCGCCAGCGATTCCAGGAAGCGCTGCAGGCAACACCACTCGTCGAATGGTTTCAGACTTCGTAGCACCCAGACCACGAGACCCTTCTCTCAAAGAGTCTGGGACTGCTGTGATGATGTCATCGGAGATGGAAGAAATGAGCGGAATAATCATCACACCCATAACAAGACCCGCGGCTAGCGCGCTTTCATAAGCGACTTCGAGTCCAATTCTTGACCCGAAATCACTCAACGCCGGTGCAATAACAATAGCGGCGAAGAAACCGTAAACAACGGTTGGGATGCCAGCGAGAATTTCGAGCAAAGGCTTAACGTAGGAGCGTAGCGTGTCGCTCGCATATTCAGACAGGTATATGGCCGAGAAAATGCCCAGCGGTGCGCTAACACAGAGTGCAACCGTACTAATCAGCGCCGTACCAACAAATAACGGAACTGCGCCAAAACGGCCCGATGCGCCAACTTGATCAGCGCGCAATGCCGTTTGTGGGCTCCATTCCGTACCAAACAGAAACTCAAAAATGGAAACAGATTGGAAGAACCGCATAGCCTCGAAGATCAAAGACGCAACAATTCCGATGGTAATAAAAATAGCAACGGCCGAGCAGCTGAACAGAATGGTTCTGATCAGCCGCTCAACCAATAGCTGGTTGGGGTGCCTCGAGGAGAGTGAGGAGGTGGTCATGGGGTCTATGAACTTTTCTCGAGGCTTTCTTTAAACGGTGCTTAGCTCAGCGAATTAAAATTGAGCACGTTATTGAGCCACTCTTCGCGTTCAGCCCCGCCCATCGGGATTAAGCCACGCTCTTCAAGGTACCCCTCCTCTCCTGACGCGTCCTCAGACACGAACTCAACAACGAACTCTCGGAGGCCTGGGATGGCATCAAGGTGGGCTTTTTTAACGTAGAAATATAACGGGCGAGCGATAGCATAACTACCGTCAGCGATATTCTCAAAAGTCGCATCAGTGCCATTAATCAAGCTGGCCTGAACTTTATCCATATTTTGATCGAGGAAGCTGAAACCAAAAATGCCGAGGGCATTTTTGTTCGCGTCCAGCTTCTGAACAATCAGGTTATCATTCTCTCCAGCCTCAACATACGCACCGTCTTCCCTGACACTGTGACAAATGGCTTGATAGCGTTTCTTGTCGCCAGCCTTGGTCTCCATGATCCAATCGAATGCCTTGCATCCAGATTCCATAGCCAACTCTGCAAACGCATCGCGGGTGCCAGATGTGGGAGGAGGACCAAGCACTTCGATTTTGGCGTCAGGCAGAGCCGGATTAACGTCTTTCCAGGTCTTTGCGTCATTAGGCTTTAAGCCGCCATTGCCATCTGGCACGTCTTTGGCCAGCGCAAGAAAGATGTCTTTGGTCGTGAGGCTATACTGTGAAAGACCTGCCGCATTTGCGAGCACGATGCCATCGTAGCCGATTTTGACTTCAACAATGTCTTGGACGCCGTTCTCTTTACAGTCCTCAATTTCTGATGATTTGATTGCCCGCGAGGCATTCGAGACATCAGGCGTGCCTTCGCCCACACCAGAACAGAATAGCTTAAAGCCACCACCCGTTCCTGTGCTCTCTACAACAGGAGTCTTGTGAGATGTCGACCGTCCAAATCGTTCGGCTACAACTGTGGAGAATGGGTAGACTGTGGATGACCCAACGATGCGGATTTCATCGCGCGCGAGTGCCTGACCAACCGCGGCTATACTCAGGGCTGTCGCAATAATAAGGACTGGAGTATTCGCTCTCTTCATATTCGATTTCCTTAGAAATTCACTATTACGAAAAGGCTTATCCCTTTCGTTGCGGATCACCTTTTAAGTCTCCAGAGAGACGGCTTCTTGACAGTTGCGTTACGGTTTTATGAAGAAGTTTTGTTACAGTTTTATGACACTAATGTTGCGGTCTGACGAAGATTAGGCGGCCGACCGCTATTGCCCACCAAAGCGCCACGACACGTGTTCGTTGACATGTAAATGGCACGGGTCACCACCCGGCTCGTAACGCAATTGTCATATTTTCTTCATCGATCGTTCATCGAAGCGTCACCAGTTCGTCACCCCAACGGACCATTAAGACGTGCGTCATTCTTAGACACAAAAATTACAAGGAATTGAAAGAACAATGACAAAGCGACACATACAGTCTCTTCTTGGAGCAACCGCGATGAGCTTGGCATTGGCCCCAGGGGGAACACAGGCTCAATCTCAGCAAGATCTGCAAATCCAGATCAATGCCATGAAGCTTCAGCTTGAAGCCATGCAAGCCCAATTAAAGAAAAGCGAAGCTGCGGGTGGCGACGACATTCAAGTTAAATGGGAGCCCGCCCCCGTCATCAGCAGCCCTGATGGCAAATTTGAGATGAATCTGCGCGGTCGCATACTTGTCGACTCTTCGTGGATTTCCGACGGTGACAATACAATTGACAACAAGGCCACAGAATTTCGCGCGGCCCGCTTGGGCATTGAGGGCAAGGCCTGGAAAACAGTTAAGTACAAGTTCGAAAGCGACTTCGCCGATAACGCCGTCGACGTTAAAGACGCCTATTTGGAATGGAAAACCGGATCTGGCGTCAAGCTGACTGCTGGACAGTTCAAAACACCGAACTCATTGGACGAGCAAACCAGTTCTCGGCATATATCGGTCATGGAGCGCGCCTCCTTCACAGACGCGTTTGGACTAGCCCGCCGCATTGGTGTGAGTGTCGGCATGGGCGGCGATGACTGGACAGTGAAGATCGGCGCCTTCCGCGGATCCAATGGTATTGACGAAGAGAACGAGGGCTCGGAATACGCGGGACGTTTTACTTACAGCCCCAAATTCGATGCGGTGCAAACCCACTTCGGTGCCTCTTTTCGGGCGCGCAAGACCGGCGATCAATCAGATTTCCGCTACCGTCAGCGGCCACACCAGCATTTATCTCCGACACGCTTCGTAAATACGGATCGCATTGCCGACAAAGATTTCTTTTATGGCGCAGAGGTGGGTGCGATTGCAGGTCCATTTTGGGCTGTCGCTGAATACAGCAGCCTGAAAGCTGACACAGACGATCCAGTCCTCGATAACCCCACGTTCACGGGCGGATACGCTGAGGTCGGATACTTCCTCACCGGAGAGTCACGCGGCTACAAAGCAGACAAAGGCGCCTGGGATCGGCCAAAGGTCGATAACCCGGTGAATGAGGGCGGCATGGGAGCTTGGGCGATCACCGCTCGCTATGACACCATAGATTTGACGGAACCCGGTTATTTGGGCGGCGAGCAGGACACAGTGATCGTGGGTGTGAATTGGTACCTCAACCGGCACACACGCCTCATGTTCAACTACAACCACTCTAGCATCAAAAATGCCTTCAACGTGGCAGCGAACGGCATTGACGGAAGAAACAAAGTTGATGGCTTCGGCCTTCGCGCCCAAGTCGACTGGTAAGCTCCTCTCCTCCCCACGGTCGACTAAGTTGGACCGATCAGCACCCCGCTGGTCGGTCCATTCTTTTGCGAGGCTGACTTGGATGCGATCGGGCTGTTTACGTTGCTAGGTAAGCACTAAGTCGTTCTGTTCGGTGTGCTCAAAAACCTTGCCGTAGATATCAACGATTGTGGTTTCCGCATAGGTGAGCTTGCCGTTTCCCACAACCACTCTGCGCTTAAATTCAGTGGTGCGGGCTTTCTCCTCCATAAACGGAGATTGGATAATGCCCCACTGTTTGTCGCCGGCTTTCGCGGCAACGTCGAGAATGGTACGCCCATCTCGGTCCACTTCTCCGTTGTAAATGCCCCCCTGCCAGAACACACACAGCGCGGGGGATCGTCAGGGAATGCATGACTGTGCTTCTATCCGCATCCCACATCCAATATCCGGTCTCGTTGTGAAAATCCTTGTTGTCAGATTTGCGTGTAACAATCTGATGGTAGTGAATGGCTGCTAACGTTTGAGACTCTGCATTAGTAACATTACCCACTGCCGAAAAGGTGATCTTCTCATAAAATGGATTGGTTTCTTTGCCGTCGGGTTCGGGCGCAATGTCAACACCCTCTTCACCTGTCCACGTTCCAATTAAACCGGCCAAAGGCCAAAATCTATTTCCGTCGCTTCACTCATTTTGACCGCGCATCCCTAGCCATCAACACTTCATTCACAAAAATGGGCGGCACGATGACAGTTATTCTGTTTTCAGTCAGCCCTAGCGGTGTGACCATAGGTCACGACCGCCAGTCTGTATTTGCTCCTTAGGAGCCCGCCTTCATGGGTGCGGGCTCTTCTGTCCGGGCATACCATTCGATGCTCGACAAATTCGGTTTCTCCCAGGATTCCGGTGGCGGCGCTTCTAACATGTGAGGATGATGCTTCTCCATATGCTCCAGCACGGGCTTCCTGAATCCGTCGATCCCATCCAATGACGTAACAGTTGATTGATAGAGGCAATGACCCGGCGCCTGCCCCATCAGCATCCACGGCAGCCAGGGTGTCACGCGAGACCATGTCCCCGATTTCTTAACCGTTGTCAGATTTTCGTTCTGCGCGTCGGCGAGACTGACCACATGGGTATAACACTCGGAAACCCGATTCATCGCACCCGAGCTTTCCCGCACCCATTTGTCTGGCTGAAGCGCAGATGGGTAGTACAGGTTGATGTTCGTTAAGGCGGTAATCATTCCATTGCCCGAGTGGGACCAATTTAAAATGTATTCTCTCCGGCCGGCGTTCGCCTCTTTGTTGAGTCCGCCGTAGGACGGCCCACCAACATTGATGTATTCAGCAATATGGATGTTCCACGGGTCGTTGGTGACGTCGACCACACGAACTTTCTCGTCTAAGTACGGATTAACGTATTCGGTCAGAATTTCTCCAGTCGCGAGGTCTGTGTACAAAATGGATTCACGGTGCAAGTTCCGGTATGTCCCATCCGGTTGACGTTCGTTCCTCCCAACACTGACCACTTCAAAACCGAAAAGATCCCTAACCCGCTCACCAGGCCTTACACCTGAAACGATGCCAGTGACGCTACCGTACTTGACTTTACTTTCGTCTAAGTCGCCTTCCATACGAGCCTTTATTACAGCGCTTTGCCTACCTCCCATTGAAGACGATGATGAGCACAATACACCCTTAACTATCGCCGCCCCTGTTAAACTCCGGCGCCGGGGCGCGGAGACGAAAATAGTCATTTCTACTAGCGTTAACACTTCATCACCGGACCCAGACTTGATCTCCATTGTGGCCAGGGCACGTATCTGGTGGGAGCAACTCTGCAAAGGCGACGTCGCGACCATCAACGAGATCGCTTCTCGTGAGGAAATCGACGCCAGCGACGTGACGAGATGTCTTCCCCTCGCTTTTCTAGCACCCGATATCGTCGAAGCTATTCTTAATGGCGATCAACCGGTTGACTTGACGGCCGAATGCTTAAAAAGGATTGGGCAACTCCCGGCAGACTGGGCTGAACAACGCCATCTACTAGGCTTTGCAGCCTAGGACATCAATTACAACTCTCCGCACCTGAACGCTACGTTCTGGATGTCTGAACAAGCCCCAGAGACTTTTGCGGTTTAGCGGCCGTTGGCCCGCAAAAAGCCATAGGGTCCGGTCTCTCCGACCGCAGAAATCCCGCAGTGCTGCGCCATTTCAGGGCACTAATGCTCTGGCCCCAGGTTCGAGCAAATTTGAATGGTGGGCCCGGCAGGACTCGAACCTGCAACCAGACCGTTATGAGCGGCCGGCTCTAACCAGTTGAGCTACGGGCCCCACCCGCCCGGCCAAAGAAGTCCCGAGCGAGCGACAAAGTAGCGCCACGCGCATCTAGGTCAAGCACACAGATAGAACGTTAGCAAAAAACAACTGATATCCGCCGAAGATGGGACCCGATCATCGAAATTAGACGACGCATAAGCTAGGTTAAGAACTCCCAACCAGAGTGGTAAGGGCATGACTCAGAACCAACTGAAATCTATCAATCCCACGTTAAGTCGTAGACAAGCTGCGACGCTCCTTACAGGAACTGTGATTGGTGGTGGCGCGGTGTCACGATCTGTCCTAGCCGCCAATAGCGGAGACACGAAAATGACATCAGACGGGCCTATTCCCAGTGTTCGTAAGGCGTATGCCGACGGACCCTTTGGTCAAATACACTATCGATACGCAGGCAATAAGGGCTCTCCAGAAGCACCACTGATGTGCCTCCACGCCAGCCCATTATCAGGCATTGTTTATGACTACTGGCTCGCAGAAATGGGTCGGGACCGTTTCGCGGTAGCGCCCGATACGCCGGGTTATGGCGGCTCAGATACGCCGGCTGAACCTCCGCTCATCGGTGACCTCGCGGATGCAATGATCGGGTTCATGGACTCGATTGGTTTGCAGACGGTCGATGTGATGGGGTATCACACCGGCTCGTTCACCTCAGCGGACTTGACGATGCGCTACCCGGATCGCATCCGCAAGGTTGTTATGATTTCTGCACCCATATTCGATCAAGCAATTATCGATGAGTACAGCGCACGGATATACGACCCTCCACCGCCATTCGCAGACGTATTGATCTCCACAGGAGAGAACATTCGCGAAACAGGTCGAGGCATGTTCCGCGATATGACCGACGAACGCTATGAGGACGTCAGCATTGAACGGCTGCGCCACTTTAGGACGGGCAACTGGGGATTCCGTGCCGCCTTTGCGTACGATTTGACAGCAACGTTGCCTGAAGTCGAACAGCCAATTTTAATTCTAAATCCAGAAGATGACCTGTGGGAGCAAACGCCGCGGGCTAAGCCATTCCTTAAGAACGGCCGCATCCACGATCTACCGGGCTGGACCCATGGGCATTTGGATATGCACACAGAAGAAATGGCTAAAATCGTGAGAGCATTTCTCGCAGAGTAAACAAACGACTTGCCACAACAAAAAACGGGGCGCTCCAAAAAGCACCCCGTAATTAATAGATCTACCAGCGTTATCTAATTGTCTAGGAAACTTCTCAACTTCCGCGACCGGCTTGGGTGTTTCAATTTACGTAGAGCCTTAGCCTCAATCTGGCGAATACGTTCGCGCGTAACTGAGAACTGCTGACCAACCTCTTCCAGGGTATGGTCCGTATTCATACCGATGCCAAACCGCATGCGCAGCACACGTTCTTCACGAGGCGTTAAGCTAGCCAGCACACGGGTGGTGGTTTCCCGCAGGTTACCTTGGATCGCAGCATCGATTGGCTGAATGGCATTTTTATCTTCAATGAAGTCCCCGAGATGACTGTCTTCTTCGTCACCGATTGGTGTTTCGAGAGAGATCGGCTCTTTGGCAATCTTCAGAACTTTGCGCACCTTCTCTAGCGGCATCTGTAATTTCTCTGCCAACTCTTCTGGAGTCGGTTCACGCCCGATCTCGTGCAACATCTGGCGCGACGTACGCACCAGCTTGTTGATTGTCTCGATCATGTGAACGGGGATACGAATGGTCCGCGCCTGGTCCGCAATGGACCGGGTAATCGCCTGACGAATCCACCATGTCGCATAAGTGGAGAACTTGTAGCCGCGGCGATACTCAAACTTATCAACGGCCTTCATCAGGCCGATATTTCCTTCCTGAATAAGATCAAGGAATTGCAGGCCGCGATTGGTGTACTTTTTGGCGATGGAAATCACGAGGCGTAAGTTGGCCTCAATCATTTCCTTCTTGGCTTTAGACGCTTCCCGCTCGCCTTTTTGCACAGTGGAAACCACACGGCGCAATTCGGATATGGACAAGCCGGCAATTTCAGAAACTTCAGCAATGCCAGTCCGCAGATCTTGGATCTCAGACTTGTACTTCGCGCCGAAATCCTTCCAGCCCTTTCCGGTTAAGCGACGCACGCGCGCCAACCACTTGGTGTCAAGCTCGCTGCCATAATATTGTTCGATGTAGGCATCGCGTTTGATCTTTGACTTGGTCGCCAACTGCATGAGTTGGCCTTCCATGATCATCAATGAACGGTTCAGGTCGTTCATCTGCTCAACCAAGTAATCAATCCGTGCGTTATTGAGATGCACGTCTTCCATCAATTGGATGAGTTCGAGTTTATACTTTTGGTAGCGTTTCTCGACCGGCTTCGGAATTTCCTCACCGTTGTTTAACGCGGTAAGGCGCTGATCTTGAGCGCGCTTCATCTTGGTATAAACGTTGGAAATCTTTTCAAAGGCCTCAATGACCTTCGGCATCAACTCAGCTTCCATTGCCGCCAATGATACAGCGCCTTCGTCCATATCATCGTCGTCGTCTGAGTTCTCGGTGCCAGGTTCGTTTTCGGAGTCTTTACCGTCAGACGATTCTGTTTTCTCTTCGTCCTTTTTGGCGTTGTCGTTATTAGGCGTCGCACCAGATCCAACAGGGGTGCCAGGAATGGCGTTTGGATTGGTGGTGTTCTGATTTTGATTGGCGCCTGGGTTAGCGATTCCGTAAGTCGCATCAAGATCGATAATGTCGCGCAACAGCATAGTGCTTTCGACCAAAGCGTCGTGCCAGGACAGCAGCGCACGAATGGTCATCGGGCTCTCGCAAATTCCACCGATCATCATTTGCCGACCAGCTTCAATCCGCTTGGCAATTGCGATTTCGCCTTCACGCGACAGCAGCTCGACCGATCCCATCTCACGCAAGTACATGCGGACAGGGTCGTCGGTGCGACCTATGTCACTGTCGCCTACGTTGCCACTGGCGACAACTTCCGTCGCCTTCTTTTCGGCCTCGGTTTCGGCATTGTCGTCTTCTTGTTCATCTTCTTCGACGACATTGATGCCCATTTCAGAGAGCATCGACATGGTGTCTTCAATCTGCTCTGAAGACATTTCTTCAGATGGCAGCGCGCTATTCAGCTCTTCGTATGTGATGTAGCCTTTTTCTTTGGCCTTCTGAATCAGCTTTTTGACCGACGCATTTGTAGAGTCCAGGAGTGGGCTATCGCCCTCCTCACGCTCTTCTTTCTGATCAGTCTTGGTTGCGGCTTTGGTCGCCATGGAGCGTCGCTCTCCCTTCGTTAAACCATCTCAACGGCCGCCAGTTTTATGCGTGCCGCTCCCCTCTAGGGGCCCTTGTCAGGACCCGCTGGGCGAAGACTAAGCTCCGCCGTTGTCGTCCGAGGCCTGCCCCCCAGTCCTCAACGTCCGAAAGACCTCAAAGGCGGAATCGGTCGGCTCGTTAATCAGATCGTCTGCCGCACGCCGAACATCGGCCTCTAGGTCATCGCGCTGGCACAACGAGAACGTGTGATCCCACCCATTCGTTGCGTCCTGTAACTCAGCATTTGGACGCGCGAACCCGGCGTGAACGTAAACCTCTGAACTCATTAGCTTCTTTAACTCGTCCGCGAACCCTAGTCCGGTTAAATGGGTCTTTAAGCCTTCAAATTCAAGATTCGGCGATTGCGAGAGGTGCATTAAGGCTGATTGCCTAAGCAAGTCAAGGCGCGAATCGGCAAAAGGCATGGCACCAAGGCGCTCCTCGACGTGGTCCAGGAGGTCCGGATGGGCAATAAGGGTCGCTAGGAGTATGCGCTGACGCAGGCCTGTAGCGTCCAATTGCCGTGATTTCGTCTCTGGCTGAACCATGGCCGGGGCCTTATGACGCCCTGGAGCGGCCCTATTTACGGCTGGGCCTGCCTGGCTGCGAAACAGATCAAACACCCGATCACGCATGAGGCGACGGTACTGACTCTGCACCGCGTTATCAGAAATCATACGTGCCAGATCATCCGCGTCTTTTTCCAATGCTGCACGGCGTTCCGGCGTATCGATGCGACGCCCCTCTAGCAGCCGACGCCAGACAATGTCGGACAACGGGATAGCAGTATCGAGCACATTGCGCATGGCCTCGCGACCATCGGATTTAATGAGGTCGTCTGGGTCTTGGCCCGCAGGCAAAAGGGCAAACCGCAAAGACCGACCTGGCTCAAGCATAGGCAGGCACCGATCAGCCGCTCTCAGAGCCGCCTGCCGCCCGGCAGCATCGCCATCGAAACACAGGATGGGTTCTGGCGCGATATGCCACAAAAGCGCGATTTGAGTTTCAGTCAGCGCCGTGCCCAGTGGAGCGACGGCATTGGTGATGCCCGCCTGCGCCAGGGCAATAACATCCATATAGCCCTCGGCGACGATGATCTCCGCTTTGTCCGAGGCCTCTTTGCGGGCTTGAGAAAACGCGTAGACCAATTGCCCTTTATGAAACAAAGGGGTCTCTGGTGAATTTAAATATTTAGGGCCACCGTCACCCAGGACTCGGCCACCAAATGCCACCGGCCGCCCACGGGCGTCGCAAATCGGAAACATCACACGGTCTCGGAAAAAATCGAAAGACGACCGACCATCCTGACCCGGACTCAGTAGCCGGGCCTCGATAGCGACTTCTTCGGGAATGGAGTCGCGCGACAACTTACTTTTTAGAGCGTTCCCGTTCGGGGCATACCCAAGGCGATACGTTTTGATAATGTCATCGCTTAACCCACGGTCACGCAAATACTCATACGCCTCTCGACCTTCGGGAGATCGAAGTTTCTGCTCATAAAACTGACAAACCAACTCAACAGCATCTCGAAGTGTCGTGCGTCTCTCTGCACGCCGCGCTTCTTCGGGCGTCGCCTTTGGCACTTCCAGTCCAGCTTCTTCTGCCAATTGCTCCACCGCTTCCGGAAACGGCAAGCTCTGGGTCTTCATCAGAAATGTGAAAATGTCGCCGTGCTCACCGGAAGAAAAGCAGTGATAGAAACCCTTCTGATCATTGACCGTGAAGGAGGGCGTTTTTTCACTTGTGAAGGGACTTAAACCTATGAACTCGCGGCCACGACGCTGCAATTTCACGGACCGAGCCACCACAGAGGACACCGGTACACGGGTTCTTATTTCATCCAAAAACTCAGGCGGAAAGGACATGAGGCGCCCCCTGTCCTGTCAGATATAGCCGCCGGCAAGGCGACCGGTTAGGCAAGATTTTCTTTAACGACTGAGCTGGCGCGGCCAAAGTCCATCCGGCCGGTAAAGCGTTCTTTCAAAGAGGCCATCACTCTACCCATGTCTTTTAGACTAGAGGCTTCAAGCTCAGCGATGGTTTCGGTTACCACACCGCGAATCTCATCATCCCCGAGTTGTTCGGGCATAAAGCGAGTGATGATTTCAATCTCTTCTTGTTCGCGCTCAGCCAACTCACAGCGACCACCCTGCTCATACATGGCTATGCTATCGCGACGCTGCTTGACCATCGACTGAAGCATGTCGAGAATTTCTGCATCTTCAACGCCGTCGGAATTGCCGCGACCACGCGCACAGATATCCCGGTCCTTCAGGGCAGCAAGAATAAGACGGATGGTGGCGACAGACCGTTGGTCTTTGCCTCGAAGCGCGTCTTTCAACGCGTCGGATAGATCATTACGTAACATGGAAAAGGAACTTCCAAAGGAGAAGTTAAGCGATAAAACTAACCCATTCTGTTGACCAAAGCAAAGCCTTCCGTCGATAGATCAGACCTCTATTTTTTTCATGTATACTGCGGCATACGGAGGCTTGACTTGCTTCTGACGATTGCTTATCAACCGCCAAATTTGCCGTTACACGACACTCAAACAGGGCGACTTCCGTCGTTCCGCAGACCCGGGTTGATCCCGCCAATTTAGACACTCCAACTGCTCGTGCCAGCGTCACGTCAGAGGGAGTGTGGCGAGCCTTCAAAAGGGATGTTCGAGGAAAAATAGCGGTCATTAAACCCGGGCTTATTAAGCCCCAAACATACGGACCCTTATGCCGGAGGCGAGCGCCAAAGAAATTCCTCCTCAGCCGAAAGGCGCGACGGGGGTATTGGTTCTCAACGATGGCAGTGTTTTTTGGGGCAAGGGTTTAGGCGCTGAGGGCGCCAAAACAGGCGAAGTTGTCTTTAATACATCCCTGACCGGCTACCAAGAGGTCCTAACGGACCCCTCCTACGCCGCCCAAATCATCACCTTCACCTTCCCCCACATTGGCAACGTCGGCGCCAATCCTGAAGACATGGAAAGCATTACGCCTGCAGCGCGCGGTTGTGTACTGCGGATGGATATCACCGACCCCGCCAACTGGCGGGCTACTCAGCATTTGAATGACTGGCTTCTCTCGAACGACTTCGTTGGGATTGCCGGCGTTGATACGCGGCGCCTAACCGCTCGCATTCGAGACGGTGGAGCCCCCAATGGGGTTATCGCTCATGCTGCTGATGGGAGCTTCGACCTAGATGACCTGCTTGCCCAAGCAAAAGCATGGCCAGGCTTAGAGGGTATGGACCTGGCAAAAGAGGTGACCTGCCTACAAACGCATTCCTGGACGGAAACTCAGTGGACCCTAGGCGAGGGGTTTGGCGACCTCAACACTAATAAGCACGGCCTGGAACACCATGTTGTGGCCATAGATTTTGGGGCGAAGAAAAACATTTTAAGATGCCTAGCCAATACCGGATGCAAAGTGACCGTCGTCCCTGCCACAGCGTCAGCCGAAGACGTCCTGCGCCATGAGCCTGACGGAATCTTTTTGTCCAATGGACCCGGCGACCCAGCCGCAACCGGGACCTACGCGGTCGAGACCGTGCAGACACTTCTTAAGAGCGGCAAGCCTATGTTCGGCATTTGCCTCGGCCACCAAATTCTCGCCCTCGCCCTAGGCGCTAAAACTTACAAACTCAAACTCGGGCACCGAGGTGGTAACCAGCCGGTGCAAGACCTAGAAACTGGCAAGGTTGAGATCACCTCTCAGAACCACGGTTTTTGCGTGGACCGCGATAGCCTACCAGCGGGCGTTATCGAAACGCACCGCTCCCTCTTTGACGGAATCGTCGAGGGACTGCGCGTCAAAGATAAACCCGTATTTTCAGTGCAATACCACCCAGAGGCCTCACCCGGCCCTCAAGACAGTTACTATTTGTTCGAGCGCTTCACAGAATTAATGCGTAACGCCAAGGCAAGTCAGTCGGAGACAACATAATTCATGCCAAAACGGACTGACATCGAGAGCATTCTCATTATTGGCGCAGGGCCGATCATCATCGGTCAGGCATGTGAATTTGATTACTCGGGTGCGCAGGCGTGTAAAGCGCTGCGGGAAGAGGGGTATCGAGTCATTTTGGTGAACTCGAATCCCGCGACAATCATGACCGACCCGGAAATGGCTGATGCCACCTACATCGAGCCAATAACAATCGAAACGGTTACAAAAATTCTTGAGAAAGAACGGCCCGATGCAATCCTCCCGACCATGGGTGGGCAAACCGGCCTAAACACCGCAATGCGTCTAGCGGATGAAGGTGTTTTAGAGCGCCTGGACATCGAACTCATTGGGGCACAACGAGACGTCATAGCCAAAGCGGAAGACAGACTGCAGTTCCGCGAGGCAATGGAAGTGATCGGGCTTGAAAGTCCGCGCAGCCAAGTTGTTCATACTCTCGATGAGGCGCGCCAGGCGGTCAAAATGACGGGCCTGCCAGCGATCATTCGACCATCCTTCACGCTCGGTGGCGAAGGTGGCGGCATCGCTTACAACACCGAAGAGTTTGAAAAAATTGTCGGCACGGGCTTGGCGGCCTCACCAGTTACCGAAGTCTTGGTAGAAGAATCTGTTCTTGGTTGGAAAGAATATGAGATGGAAGTCGTCCGTGATAACGCGGACAATTGCATCATCATCTGCTCAATTGAAAACGTCGATCCGATGGGCATTCACACCGGCGACTCTATTACGGTCGCCCCTGCCCTCACCCTGACAGACAAAGAGTATCAACTGTTGCGGAATGCTTCGATCTCCTGCCTGCGGGAAATCGGCGTCGATACCGGCGGGTCGAACGTGCAGTTCGCCATCAACCCGGATAACGGCCGCATGGTTGTTATTGAAATGAACCCCAGGGTTTCTCGATCCTCTGCGCTGGCATCAAAAGCAACAGGTTTCCCGATTGCTAAGATCGCCGCGAAGTTGGCTGTTGGATACACACTAGATGAACTAGACAACGACATAACTGGCGTCACACCGGCATCGTTTGAACCAACGATCGACTATGTGGTCACCAAGATTCCTCGCTTCACTTTTGAAAAGTTCCCCGACACCGACGCCTTGTTGACCACGTCAATGAAGTCCGTTGGGGAAGCGATGTCTGTGGGCCGTTGCTTTACGGAGAGCCTGCAGAAAGGTCTCAGGTCCATGGAGACAGGCCTCACAGGCCTCAATGAAATTTACCTAAGCGAAACCGGTGAGCCGTTGAATGAACCAGGCGCCCTTAAGGCTGCCTTGCTAAAACCTCGCCCCGACCGCCTATTGGTGGTTGCTCAAGCGTTTCGCGAGGGCATGTCGCTTGAAGACATCCAGCAAGCCTGTAAATTTGACCCTTGGTTCTTGGAGCAAATTCAATCCATCGTGACGGTGGAGAAGGAAATCAAAGCCAGCGGTCTCCCCTCCGATGCGCCAACAATGGCACGGCTAAAACGAATGGGCTTCTCTGATGAGCGCATTGGTGAAGTGTTAGACTTGGCCGCAGACGCCGTCGCAGAGAAGCGTCGCGAATTGGATGTGGCTCCTGTCTATAAACGTATAGATACCTGCGCCGCTGAGTTTCCAGCTAAAACGCCCTACATGTATTCTTGCTACGAGGGTGATGGGTATGTTGCTCCCCATTGTGAATCAGACCCAACCGATAAAACAAAAGTCGTGATTCTAGGAGGCGGACCAAATCGCATTGGACAGGGAATTGAGTTCGACTATTGCTGCTGTCACGCGGCCTTTGCCTTATCCGACGCAGGGTACGAGACCATTATGGTCAACTGCAACCCCGAGACTGTATCCACCGATTACGACACCTCAGATCGTCTCTACTTTGAGCCGCTGACCCCTGAAGATGTGATCGAATTGATCCGAGTGGAACAAAGTCGCGGTGAGGTCAAAGGCGTAATTGTCCAGCTTGGCGGTCAGACTCCTCTAAAATTGTCACACGCCCTTCAATCCGCCGGCATCCCCATTTTGGGCACCTCGCCGGATGCCATTGATCTCGCAGAAGACCGCGAACGTTTTCAGCAGCTCTTGAAAGATCTCGGCCTACGCCAACCCGAAAATGGTACCGCCCTGACCGAAGAAGATGCAGTAAGCAGTGCCAACCGCATCGGCTACCCGGTCGTCATTCGCCCATCCTACGTTCTCGGTGGTCGGGCCATGCAGATCGTGCCTGATGAGGACGGATTAAGATCATACATTCGGGATGCCGTGAACGTGACCGGCGGCAATCCATTGTTGATCGACTCCTATTTGTCCGGCGCCATCGAAGTTGATGTGGACGCTCTGTGTGATGGGACAGATGTCTATATTGCAGGCATCATGGAACATATTGAGGAAGCAGGCATTCACTCTGGTGACTCAGCTTGCTCATTGCCACCCTATTCCCTATCGCCGGAGATCGTAGAAGAACTCAAGATTCAGAGTCGGGCGCTGGCCAAGGGCCTCAATGTGGTTGGCCTCATGAACGTCCAGTTCGCCGTTAAAGATGCGGAAATATACATTCTTGAGGTCAATCCACGCGCGAGCAGGACGGTCCCTTTTGTTGCCAAAGCCACGGGCATACAAGTGGCAAAAATTGCAGCTCGAATCATGGCTGGTGAGAAATTGAAAGATTTTGACCTGGCAGGTCATGACTTCGATGACCATGCCGAAAGCGTCAAACACATTGCTGTTAAAGAAGCCGTGTTCCCATTTGCGCGATTCCCTGGAGTCGACATCGTTCTGGGCCCAGAAATGAAATCGACCGGTGAAGTCATGGGCTTGGATGTTGATTTCCCCCGTGCCTTCGCCAAATCACAAATGGGCGCAGGCACAAAGCTTCCACCGTCAGGGACCGCATTTTTGTCTCTTAAAAACGAGGACAAAGCTGGCGCACTTGCGGTCGCTCATAAATTGACGGCCCTTGGGTTCGATATTGTCGCAACCCGAGGAACACAGTCGTTTCTTACGGAGCAAGGCATTGATGTTAAAGCGATAAACAAGGTCCTAGAGGGTCGGCCACACTGCGTTGACGCGATGATATCCGGGGACATTCAACTAGTGATCAATACCACCGAAGGCGCTCAGTCTCTAAAAGACAGCTACGATATCCGGCGGACCGCATTAACGCGCCAAATCTGCCATTACACGACGCTCTCAGGAGCAGAGGCGGCTGTAGACGCAATTTCAGCACTCAGGGACGGTGCTCTTGATGTCGCCCCCCTGCAATCCTATTTTAGATAATTGAATTAAGCCTGACTTGAGAGCCCTGCTGTGCTTGAGTGTGAGCACAGCGTTTTTCATTTAAGGACAGAACAAGAGGTTACGTCATGGAAAAGGTTCCGATGACGGCTGGGGGATTGACCCCGCTAGAAGAAGAATTGAAGCAGTTAAAGACCAAGGATCGCCGGGACGTCATCAAGGCGATCTCCGAGGCGCGTGAACATGGCGACTTGTCTGAAAACGCTGAATACCACGCTGCGAAAGAGCGCCAAGGTTTCATCGAAGGACGGATTCAGGAACTCGAGGACGTCATCAGTCGAGCCGACGTGATTGATGTCTCGAAGCTGTCAGGGTCAACTGTGAAATTTGGCGCTACGGTGACAGTGGTCGACGAAGACACAGATGAAGAAACGACCTATCAGATTGTGGGTCCCTATGAGGCCGACTTGGCCAAGAAACTCATTTCTGTGCAATCTCCCATCGCGCGGGCGCTGATTGGCAAGACAGTTGGCGACACTGTAGAGGTGAAGGCACCCGGTGGGATTAAGAGCTACGAAGTTCTTAAGGTTAAGTTCAAGTAGAACTCCCGATACGCGGGCGACCTAGCCTTCGTCTTCTTCAGGCCTAACCGTAATTGGCACGCCTGAAAGTCTCTTAGAACTTCTGATCGCAAGTGCTGATTTAACTTGAGCGACGTTGGGTGCTGCCGTCAGTTTCGACGTGATAAATTTTTGATATTCGTCCCAGTCCCGCGCGACGATTTTCAATAGAAAATCCGTTTCGCCAGCGAGCATGTGGCACTCACGGACCTCGGGCCACTCCTCCACCATTTGCTCAAACGCGAGAAGATCAACCTCCGCCTGGCTGTTCAACCCAACATGAGCGAATACTGAAACGTTGAAGCCCAACGACACAGGGTCCAGGTCTGCGTGATACCCCTTGATAAAGCCTGCTTCTTCAAGAGCCCGAACCCTGCGAAGACAAGGGGGCGCTGAAATTCCAGCCCTCTTCGCCAAATCAACGTTGGTCATCCGCCCATCATTCTGTACATCGCTCAGAATCTGACGATCAATACGGTCAAGTTTAACGCGTTGCATGGTCTCTCCGCCGGTTCTCGAACCCGGTTCTATTCCCCTTAGGCGCAATAATATTACACTTTGAAGAATAAATGCGACCGAAATTGTCGATCACGGATGCTGGTTTGACATCCCCATAAGCCCAGTAAAAAGGTGCCGAATGCGTGTTGTAACACCTGAAGCCGAACCCTATGTTACCGGCTCAAAGCCTACAGAAACCCCTTAGAAAGCTTGTTATCCGTATGTCTAATCACCATTCAAAAGTCTTGATTCTGGGCTCCGGGCCGGCTGGCCTTACCGCTGCAATATACGCCGCGCGCGCAAGTTTAGAGCCGATGCTGGTCGCTGGCATGCAACCGGGCGGGCAAATGACAATTACGACCGATGTAGAGAATTATCCAGGTTTCGCCGATGTCATCCAGGGGCCTTGGCTCATGGAACAAATGCAAAAACAAGCAGAGCATGTAGGAACTAAAATTATACAAGACACGATCCTGTCCGTCGATCTGTCGTCCCGCCCCTTCACTTGTGTAGGAGACAGCGGAGACACCTACACTGGAGACTCGGTCATCATTTCCACCGGCGCCTCTGCGCGCTGGCTAGGATTGGAATCTGAAGAGAAATTCATGGGCTTCGGTGTTTCCGCCTGCGCGACTTGTGACGGATTTTTCTTCCGCGGCAAGGAAGTTTGCGTCATCGGCGGAGGAAACACCGCCGTTGAGGAGGCGTTGTACCTCACCAACCACGCCAGCAAGGTGACGATCGTTCATCGCCGAGATTCCTTCCGGGCTGAGAAAATTCTCCAAGACCGGCTGTTTGCGCACGAAAAAGTCGAAGTCGTATGGGATACGGTGCTGGAAGAAGTCCTGGGAGATTCAGACCCCCTCGGAGTAACCGGCGTAAAACTACGGAATATCAAAACTGACACTGTGTCGGACCTGGACGTTGACGGGGTGTTTGTTGCAATTGGCCACACTCCAAATACCGAGTTGTTCAAGGGCGTTATCGATATGGATGATGGGGGATATCTCTTAACCAAGCCTGATTCCACTGGCACCAATATCGACGGGGTCTTTGCCTCCGGCGACGTACAGGACCATACTTACAGGCAAGCCGTTACGGCCGCCGGCACAGGATGCATGGCGGCATTGGAAGCTGATCGCTTCCTCGCAGCGTCAGGGTTATAGACTCACGACAAATGTCGCGCGCGCGCGTCAATCGGAGGAATGATCAATGCCATCCCGTGGCAACAGCAAACTCGACTGGGACAAGCTGCGTGTATTTCACGCTGTTGCCGAGGCTGGCAGCTTTACTCATGCCAGCGAGACGCTGAACCTCAGTCAATCAGCCGTCAGCCGACAAATCAGCGCCTTGGAATCGTCGCTCGGTGTCATGGTGTTTCATCGGCATGCGCGCGGTCTCATTCTGACCGAGCAAGGGGATCTTCTCTACAAGACCGTGCATGACGTCTTTTCCCAACTCACAACGGTTGAGAGCCAGCTGATAGAAACCAAAGATGTTGCTGAAGGACCATTGACGGTCACTACGACTGTCGCCTTTGGATCCGTTTTTCTAACGGGGCGGTTGCGTCAGTTTATCAACGACTACCCCGATATTGATGTCACTCTCAGACTCGATGACCGAGAGCTGGACCTGGCCATGCGTGAAGGTGATGTCGCGATCCGGTTCAACGAGCCAAAACAACCGGACCTGATTCAGCGTCATTTGGGCAGCTTATTCGGGCACGTGTTTGCCTCTGCGGACTATCTCAAAGAACATGGAACACCGACCTGCGTCGAGGATCTAAAGGACCATAAACTGGTGGTCTTTGGCGGCAGCGCTCTGCCGTTTGAGGAGGTCAATTGGCACTTTGAGCAGGTCGAGAAAACGGTTGGCACGATCAAGCCGACGCTGCAGGTCAACAACCTCTATGGTGTTTATCGCGCTATCAAAAGCGGGATCGGGATCGGCGCTCTGCCCGAGTATTTCTATCGCGAAGGCCGTGGTTTAGTTCAGATACTTCCTGAGCTTAGCAGCCCACCTATCGATGCCTATTTCGTATATCCAGAAGAGCTGCGCAACTCTATGCGAGTTACAGTCTTTCGAGATTTCCTGCTGAAGGAAATTACGCGCGCCCGGGCGCAGCTAACTCTCGTGCCGCGTGACATAGACGCTATCAAAACAGCCAGCTAACGAATTTACGGGGCGGCTAAAAAGGCCCGAGCATCAACAACCGTTGTCTCCGGGTCTTCAAGCATCAGCTTGTGGCCAAGGTCAGGGTACCGGATCACTTTGACGTCCGTCCCAGTGAACAAAGGCGCAACCCGATTAAGACCGTCCGCCGTTAATACAGGGGACTTTCCCGCCCACTGGAGCAGTGTCGGCGTCGTAATTTTTGCTGCAGCCGCAGCTAGATCGAACGTGCTTCGTGCATTTGCGAAGATAAAATTGCGCACGTTCTCAATGGAACCTGCACGGTTATTGAGGTCCGCATAGCTACTCACCATTTCAGGCGTAATACGTTCGTCGTGACCAAATATATTTTCCATGAACAGCTGCCAGTAGAGTTGCGGGCGCCAGACCTTAAGAACATTGTCACTGAACCACATCATGACTTGGAAGGCCCTAGGTGGCGGAAGGCGATCTCCGGGGGTGTAGGCAGGCACCGTGGAAAGTAATAGCTTCTCAACGCGCTCTGGATGGTCTGCCGCATATCTTAAAGCGAGGATGCTACCTGAAGACGTGCCGCCTATGGAGAACCGCTCGTACCCGAGAACATCTAGTAAGCCTTCGATGAGTGGGTACGCGATTGAAGAACTGTACTCGCCATTCGGCATGGGGCCGGACAGACCGAATGGCGGGTAATCAAAGCGGACAATTCGATAGTCAGCCTTAAGGTTTTCGACCCACCCTTCCCACTGGCGCGTGCTACCCAAATGACCATGGATCAATACCAGGACCGGACCTTCGCCCTCTTCAACGACATGCATGGGCACACCATCGACGGTGATAAACCGCGATCGCTCGTCGGTATAGCGTGCCTTGAGTTCTTCGTCTGTTGGAGTAAAAGCACCCGATCTGGCCGCTATCACCCAAACCACGAACACCACGGCTGCAAGCCCCAGCGCTAAGATCAATGCCCGTTTCATCAGCAGTCTCCCCAGTACCTGAGGACAGTGTGGCACAGGGCTAAATAGGGTGCCTAGGTCAGATTGGCACAAAACAGTTGGATACGAGTGCAGGCTTCTTTCAGGGCATCCGTCGACGTCGCATAGGAAATTCTGAAATGAGGCGAAAGACCAAAGGCTTCTCCCTGAACAGACGCGACAGCCTCTTCTTCGAGGAGCGCCGTCACGAAATCAGAGTCTGTTGCGATTTTCTTGCCGCCCTTAGATGTCTTGCCAATGCAGCCGGCAATCGACGGATAAACATAAAAAGCGCCTTCGGGCGTGAGGCAGTTGATACCTTCGGCCTGGTTCAGCATCTCAACGACAATATCTCTTCGCTCTTTGTAAACAGCGTTACGCTCAGGCAGAAAATCAAGAGGTCCGTTTAAAGCCTCAAGGCACGCGTACTGGGTCATTGAACTGGTGTGCGACGCACTTTGCGATTGAATGTTATTCATCGCTTTAATTAGATCGAGCGGACCACAGGCATAACCCATGCGCCACCCGGTCATCGCAAACGCTTTGCTAACACCGTTGATCGTGAGCGTTCTGTCGAAAAGATTCGGCTCGACCTGAGCAATCGTCTTAAACTCAAAGTCGTCATAAACCAGGTGCTCGTACATATCATCGGTCATCACCCAGACCTGGGGATGCTTCAGCAGCACGTCGGCCACGGCCTGTAAATCATCGGCCGTATAGGCAGCACCTGTAGGGTTTGACGGTGAGTTGAGGATCAACCACTTGGTTTTGTCAGTAATAGTAGCCTCGAGCTTCTCCGGTGAGAGCTTGAACTGCTCATCTTCAGTACACTCAACGAAAACTGGCTTTCCACCGGCAATCAACACCATGTCTGGATAGCTCACCCAATAGGGTGCAGGAATGATTACTTCATCGCCGGCGTTCAGAGTCGCCATAATCGCGTTGAACAGAACCTGCTTGCCACCTACGCCGATGTGAACCTGACTGACATCATAGGTCAGGTCATTTTCGCGCTTAAATTTGTCGACAACCGCTTGCCGCAATTCGGGGATGCCGTTGGTTGGCGTGTATTTTGTTTTTCCGGCATCAATGGCAGCCTTGCCAGCCTCTTTGATATGATCTGGGGTGTCGAAGTCGGGCTCACCGGCGCCAAGGCCAATAATATCAACGCCTTGCGCCTTAAGCTCTCCAGCCTTGGCGGTCACAGCCATGGTCGGGGAGGGTTTAATGGCTGACATACGGTCGGCGATAATAGGCACGGGTTTTCTCCGGAAAAAGCGGTTCAAAGAAAAGTTGTAAGCGGCGCGGAAGCTACTGCGATGGGCCGCTGGGCGCAACCACGTTCACATATCGATATTGTCCATTTCTCGTTTTTCACGACTAGAGATCACCATAAACTGGTCCTATGTTAATGGTCATGTCGACCGCGCTCCCCTTTATCGAAAAGCCGGACCTAGGCGAGACCGCCGATTTTAGACTAGTGAGTGATTTTGAGCCGGCTGGAGACCAACCCACGGCCATTACTGACCTTCAAAAAGGTCTAGACGAGCAAGAGCGTGATCAGGTGCTCCTCGGTGTTACTGGGTCAGGTAAAACCTTCACCATGGCGCAACTCATCGCGCGCACCGGACGACCTGCTCTCATTCTGGCGCCCAACAAGACCCTCGCCGCACAGCTGTATGGGGAGTTCAAATCTTTCTTTCCTGACAACGCCGTCGAGTATTTCGTGTCTTACTACGATTACTATCAGCCAGAGGCTTACGTGCCTCGAACTGATACATACATCGAAAAAGACGCCAGCATTAACGAGCAGATCGACCGCATGCGCCATTCAGCGACACGGGCGATCCTCGAACGCCGAGACGTCATAATTGTTTCGTCAGTTTCATGCTTATACGGCCTAGGCTCAGTCGAATCATATTCACGCATGACGTTCGTCATTGAAGAAGGCAAATCGTTCCCCCGTGCCGATCTGATTAAGCAACTGGTCGTTCTGCAATACAAACGCAATGACATGTCTTTCGTGCGCGGCACCTTTCGTGTACGCGGCGACGCTGTAGAGATTTTCCCCGCCCACTATGCGGATCGGGCTTGGCGCCTCTCTCTGTTTGGGGATGAGGTTGAGTCTATTCATGAATTTGACCCGCTCACCGGCGAGAAAACTGCCGCTCTGCAACGGATTACCATTTACCCCAGCAGCCACTACGTCACACCCCGCCCGGCCCTGTCTCAGGCGGTAAAGAGCATCAAAAAAGAGCTTAAAGCCCAACTGAACCTGTTCCACGAGCAAGGTAAGCTGCTGGAGGCCCAACGCCTTGAACAGCGCACCATGTTTGACCTGGAAATGATGGAGACCACAGGACACTGTAAGGGAATCGAGAACTACTCACGGTTTCTAACGGGACGAGCCCCAGGTGAGCCGCCACCAACACTTTTTGAATACATCCCTGAAGATGCGATTCTATTTGTGGATGAGAGCCACGTGGCTGTCCCTCAAATAGGAGGCATGTATCGCGGCGATTTCCAACGCAAATCCACGCTATCCAATTTCGGGTTCCGCTTGCCGTCTTGCTGCGATAATCGGCCTTTGAAATTTGAAGAATGGGAGTCCATGCGGCCACAGACCGTGTTCGTTTCCGCTACGCCGGGCGACTGGGAGATGGAGCGCACAGATGGCCTTTTCGTCGAACAAATCATTCGGCCGACAGGATTGATTGATCCTGTTTGCCACATCCGGCCTGCCGACAGTCAAGTCGATGATCTTCTCGCGGAAGTACGTGACGTAGCCGCCAAAGGCATGCGCGCCTTGGTCACCACTCTGACCAAGCGCATGGCGGAAGACTTGACGGAATACCTAACCGAGCAAGGGGTCCGCGTGCGTTACATGCACTCGGATGTCGATACGCTGGAACGGATCGAAATCATTCGCGATCTTCGCCTGGGCGCGTTCGACGTGTTGGTTGGGATTAACCTTTTGCGCGAAGGACTTGATATTCCCGAGTGCAGTTTGGTCGTAATTCTTGATGCAGACAAAGAAGGTTTTTTACGGTCTGCACGGTCTTTGATCCAAACCATTGGACGGGCGGCACGCAATATCGACGGCAAGGTTATCCTCTATGCCAACACCATGACGGCAAGTTTGGAAAAGGCGATCAGTGAGACCAATCGCCGTCGCGAAAAACAGCAGGCTTTCAACGTTGCTAATGGCATCACGCCCGAGGGCATACGCAAAGACATCGCCGACCTCTTAGAAAGCGTTTATGAGCAAGATCGCGTAACCGTGGACACGGGGCTTGCCGAGGAAACAGAACTCGTGGGTCACAACCTGCGCGCCGTTATCGTCGACCTTGAGAAGAAAATGCAGAACGCGGCGGCAGACTTGGAGTTTGAGGAAGCGGCCAGATTACGTGACGAGATTAGGCGGCTTGAAGACCTGGAGCTTGAAATGGCTCCAGACGCCCTATCGGGACCACAGGCTGAAGCTGACGACAAACGCAGTCGCCTGCCAGAGCCCGGCCGCAAAGCAAAAGGCCGAGCCGTCCGGAAACGGCAGAAATCGCGCCGCCTTAAAGGTCCATAGATCACATAACCCATTGTTATTATGGAGTTTTGGACGCATTGCTATTCAATCTACGCATAGCTGCCACCAAGCTATTGTATGTTGACCCGACATATATCAGACCGATACAAACTGGGCTCATCAGCGCTTGCGGTTAAAAGACCCACGCATCCCACAAAAGAGGTCAGACGTGGACGCAAAAACACTCTGCCTAGGCGCGCTGATGCACAGCGAAGCGTCTGGCTACGAAATTCGCAAACTGTTTGAAGGTGGCCCGTTCAGCGCCATTTACGATGTTAGTTTTGGCTCCATTTACCCAGCCTTAACTGTGCTTTTGGATCGGGAATGGGCAACATGCTGTGTCGCAGAACAAGACGGACGCCCCGATAAGAAAGTTTACAGCATTACCCCAGCAGGTCGTGCCGCATTCTTGGATGCGCTCGCCACAACGCCCGCACCTGACAAAATGCGATCTGAGATGTTGTTCATTTTGTCATTCGGCGATCATCTTCCACGCTCAGTTGTTTTAGAATTAGTAGATCGCTATATCGCCAACTATGAAGACCGCCTCTCCGCCATAGACGATCGTTGCAATGACTCCGTATTACCACCAGTCAGGCGTTTCGTTCATAACTTTGGAATTACGATGTACGAGACAGCGCTTGAATATCTCCGCACTCACCGTGCCGAGCTATTAGCAAATGAATTATCGACACGAGAGCACGTACACCAACTCGAAGAACAAGTGCTGACCACTGGAGGTAGGCAATGAACAAGTCATACCTCATCGCCGGAGCCATAGCAGCTTCCGCCACTCTATGGGTTGCATCTGGAGCTATTTTTTCGGGCGACAAAGAAATTGAGCTGTCAGCGGCAGAACAAGCAAATTTGAATAAGCCTCAGGGTCTTCAAAAGGTTCAAGTCATTCGTTCGCGTGCCGTTACCCGCGTCCGGGAGATCAAGGTGGCAGGCCGGACAGAAGCATCTCGCCAAATCACCATGCGTTCGGAAATAGAAGGAACGGTCATAGAACTGGTCGTACCACGCGGCAGCGTGGTGAAAAAGGGCGACGCCTTAATTCGGTTTTCCATCGACGACCGCAAAGCTTTGCTAGCTAAAGCTCAGGCGTTGGTAGCAAAAAGAAAAATGGAATTTAGCGCTGCTGAAAATTTGTCTAAGAAATCCTTCACATCCGAAGTCTCATTAGCCAATGCAAAAGCTGAACTTGAGTCAGCTCGCGCAGACCTTGAAGCTGCGGAACTAGATCTTGCCCGCACGACAATCCGCGCGCCTTTTGATGGGGTGTTCAACCGAAATCACGCTGAAGTTGGCGACTACCTTCGCCTTGGTGATGAAGTGGCAGACATGGTCGACCTTGATCCCATCTTAGTCATTGGAGAATTGGCTGAGCTTACAGTCGGAGACGTTCGCACCGGATCCATAGCAGAAGCAGACTTGATTGATGGTCGCAAAATCAAAGGAGAGATTACGTTTGTGTCCAGCATGGCCTCGCCGGAGACGCGGACATTCTCGGTTGAAATGTCGGTTCCAAATCCGGATGGCACTGTTATAGACGGGATGACCGCGACACTAAGGCTACCAGCTCAAGAAGTGATGGCCCACAGCGTGCCGCCTGCCGCTTTAACGCTCAACGACAGCGGCGCCGTTGGCGTTAAAATTGTTGATGCGGATGGAAGGGTTATGTTCGCAGAGGTCACAACCTCTTCTGCTTCAACGGATAGCGTCTGGTTGACAGACTTACCGCCCACCGTTGACGTCATTACCGTTGGGCAGGAATTCGTCACGATCGGTCAAAAGGTAGACCCCGTATTGATTGACCCCAGCCTTGTGGGACCTGTCGGCGGCGCACAGCTTTTTGACCCGAGTCAGACACGACTGGCGCAAAGCCAGAGGGGACAAAAATGACAGCCCTGATAGAAGCGGCACTGGGTCGTTCGCGCACGGTCCTGTCTCTCCTTGCCATGATCCTCGTGGCAGGTGTGACGGCCTTGATCGACATCCCAAAAGAGGCCGAACCTGATATCCCGGTGCCGACGATATACGTCAGCATGGTGTATCGAGGCATTTCACCTGAAGATGGTGAACGGTTGCTCGTCCGGCCGATGGAACGGGAAATGCGTTCTGTTGAAGGCGTCAAAGAAATCAAAGGCCAATCTTACCCCAATGGCGCCAACGTCACCCTAGAGTTTGAAGCTGGATTTGACGTTGATAAGGCCCTGCAAGACATCCGCGAAGCGGTAGATGTTGCCAAGGCGGAACTCCCTGTAGGCACAGAGGAACCGACTGTCAATGAAGTGAACATGAGCTTGTTGCCAATCTTGGCCGTCAGTCTTTCCGGTGACGTACCAGAACGCACCTTGTTCACCATCGCAAAACGATTGAAAGATAAGATTGAGGATGTTCCGAGCGTTCTTGAGGCCGACATAGCCGGCGACCGCGAAGAACAGATGGAAGTTATTATCGATCCCGCTCTCTTGAAGTCGTATGGAATTGACGCCAACGAATTCACTAACTTTTTAAAGCGCAACAATACTGTCGTCGCCGCCGGAGAGTTGGACACCGGTACCGGTCGCTTTGCTATTAACGTTCCTGGACTCATTGAGGGCGTGGAAGACGTCCTTGAATTACCCTTGGTCGTCAATCGCGATGCCTCCATAAAAGTTGGCGATGTCGCCCAAGGGCGTAGAACGTTCAAAGATGCGGACGGGTATGCCCGCGTAAACGGCCAGTCGTCATTGACTTTGGAAATATCAAAGCGTGTCGGCGAGAACATCTTACAGACGGTCGATGTTGTCCGCGACATCGTTGAAGAAGATAGAAAATTCTGGCCTCCGGGAATCCAAGTTAACTACTTCCAAGACAAGTCAAGAATGATCAGGGACATGTTGTCCGAGTTGCAGAACAACGTCGTCACCGCTGTTCTTCTTGTTATGATTGTTGTCGTCGCCGCTCTCGGCTTGCGAACCGGGCTCCTGGTTGGAATTGCTATTCCAGGCTCTTTCTTGATCGGTATTCTCGTCCTCTACTCAGCTGGAATGACCATCAACATGGTCGTCCTGTTTGGTTTGATCTTGTCCGTCGGCATGCTGGTTGACGGCGCAATCGTTGTTACAGAATACGCTGACCGGAAAATGACCGAGGGTCTGGATCGCAAAGAGGCCTATGGACTGGCTGCGAAGCGCATGGCGTGGCCGGTGACTGCATCTACCGCAACGACGTTAGCAGCCTTCACGCCCCTGCTGTTTTGGACAGGACTCTTCGGCGAATACATGAAGTATCTGCCGATTACGTTGATTGCGACCTTATCGGCGTCACTTCTCATGGCATTGATTTTTGTGCCGACACTGGGCTCTCGCTTAGGACGTCCCGGCGTTGGGAATCCAGATGTTATGCGTGCTGTGGCGGCCGGCAACAGCAGCGATATGACAGCCCTTCCTGGCTTTACAGGTGCCTACGCCCGCACACTAAAACGCGCATTGAACAACTCCGGTACTGTGCTCTTAGGTGCCTTGGCCCTCCTTGTCTCTGCACAGATTCTCTATTGGAACTTTGGCAAAGGCATCGAATTTATGCCCGAGTCAGAACCGGAGCGTGGAGCGGTTTATGTTCATGCGCGAGGCAACCTCTCTGTTGACGACAAAGACCGTTTGACCCGGCTAGTTGAAGAACGGATCTTCGACTTACCTGAGTTCAGCACAGTCTACGCCCGTTCAGCTGCTGGTGCCCGATATCGTGACGGCGGGTCTGCTGACATCGTCGGCGCGGTGCAATTCGAATACAAGAATTGGGAGACCCGTCGCCCTTCAACCGAGGTCGTCGCAGAAATGCGTGAACGTTTAGCTGATCTGGCTGGCGTCAAGATTGAGGTTTGGGAAGAAAAGATGGGGCCACCTATGGGTAAGCAGTTTCACCTCAACCTTATGGGACAAGATTTTGACGTTCTGGCGGAGCATGTCGCAATAGTCCGCGCCGAGATGGATCGGCTCGGTGGTTTTGTGGACATTGAAGACACCCTGCCCCTCCCCGGAATCGAGTGGGAGTTGGACGTAAACCGTGCCCAAGCGGCAAAATTTGGCGTCGACATTGGCGGAATTGGGGACATGGTTCAGCTTGTCACCGAAGGACTAAAGCTGTCCGACTACCGCCCCGATGATGCCGAAGATGAAATCGATATCGTCGTGCGGTTTCCTGAAGAATACAGAACCCTTGATGAATTGGATGAGATTCGGGTCACGACGCCTGCTGGGCAAGTCCCCGTTTCTAGCTTTGTAAAACGTGTGGCCAAGCAAGATTCGGGTGAGATCAACCGCATCGATAGCCGACGCGTGATTTCGGTTATCGCCAGCGTTGAAGACGGTATCCTGCCAGACCAGAAAGTACGGCTGGTTGAGCAATGGCTCAATGAGAATGAAAACTGGAGCCCCGAAATCATATGGGAATTCAAAGGCGAGGATGAAGAGCAACAGGAGTCGGCCGCATTCCTACAACGCGCCTTCATCGTCGCGTTATTCCTCATGGGCGTCATTCTTGTCACCCAGTTTAACAGCTTCTACTCAGCCTTCCTCATCTTGAGCGCCGTTCTCATGTCAACGATTGGTGTGTTTTTGGGACTGTTGGTGTTTCAACAACCGTTCGGCGTGGTCATGTCGGGTGTTGGCGTGATCTCGCTTGCAGGAATCGTCGTTAACAACAACATCGTGCTGATTGATACCTACGACAGACTTAAGAAAGACTATGCAGATCCGGTCCAGGCCATCATGCAAACAGGTGTTCAACGTTTGCGCCCAGTGCTTCTTACGACTGTTACTACAGTTCTCGGTTTGATGCCTATGATGTTCCAGATCAACGTGGATTTCGTCCAGCGCGTGGTACACGTTGGAGCACCGTCGCTGCAATGGTGGCAGCAGCTGTCCATCGCTATTGTTTGTGGACTGAGTTTTGCGACTGTTTTGACTCTGGTAGTCACCCCGTGCGCCCTAAAACTCCGCACGGATATCCAAGCGAAGTTGGCGCGCAAACGCTCATCGAGTGCTGATTATGCGAATCAACCCGCTGAGTAGATCGGCGCTAGTCTTCCGCCTCAGCCTCAGCAAGCTCTTCTTCCGTTGGACCACCGCGTTTTGACAGTCGCATAAAAGTGAAAACACTAAACGGAATACTCCCAAGGTAGACAAGCCCCATGAGTCCGAGCGTGGCCCATGTTTCTGTGACCATGAACCCGGCGAACAACGCGATGAAAATCATCATGGGCAAAGCAAATTGCCTGGGCACGCGGAGTTTCTTCACTGAGAACGTGGGAACTTTACTCACCATCAGAAACGACACGGTGGCGAGAAAAAGACCGACAATCGTTGGCGTATTGAATACGCCGGCATCAAAATAAAACGACAAAATCATCGGTAGAATTGCCAGGCCGGCCGCCGCAGGCGACGGCACTCCTGTAAAGTAATTGTGCGCCCAACTGGGAAGGCCTGGGTCACCAACCATGGTGTTGAACCGGGCCAACCGCAACACACAACAAACGGCGTAGAGTAAGCATAGGGCCCACCCCAACGTGCCTGCGTCCTGCATCGCCCAGAGGTAGAGCATGATCGATGGCACCATGCCGAAACTTATGGCGTCGGATAGAGAATCCAACTCAGCACCGAACTTAGTCGTACCACGGAGCAGCCGAGCGGCCAAACCATCAATGCCGTCGAGAAAACACGCGATGACCAACGCAATGACTGCGCTTTCCCAATCTTCACTGATAGAAAACCTAATCGCCGTTAAACCGCTACACAGCGCCAAGACTGTAAGCATGTTTGGAAACAACTTATTGAACGACATAGTCTGACGGGGACGTTGATCCGCCTGCTGATCGTGTTCACCGCCCGTGTTAGCGGTCATCTTAGCGCACCTCGCCTTCTCGCTGCGCTTCCCGTGACTTGAAGTCTGCGATAACCGTTTCTCCTGCAACCATTTTTTGACCAACGGCTACAAGCGGGTGCGAACCGCGCGGCAAATAAACATCGACCCGAGAACCAAACCGGATCAACCCAATTCTTTCGCCGGTTTCAAGATGTTGATTGGCCTGCACATCGCAACGAATGCGCCGCGCCACCAACCCAGCAATTTGAACGACGGCCAATTCTTTGCCGACATTTGATCTCACCTGTAAGCACTGGCGCTCATTATCCGCGCTGGCTTTGTCCAACGTGGCGTTGAGGAACAAACCTGGGACATAAACTTCTTTAGTAACCTCACCGGCAATGGGAATGCGATTCACGTGACAATCGAACACACTCATAAACACACTGACGCGGGTGAATTTTTTCTGCGCCAAATCGAGTTCGGGCGGACCGTTTGTCTCAATGATAGATTGGACGACCCCGTCAGCGGGGCTAATCACCAGCCCCTCTCTGGTCGGTGTAACTCTGTCAGGATCACGGAAGAAATAAAAACACCAGACCGTGAAGGCCAACCCAATCACCCCGAGTGGCGACCAGATCAACCAAAGGATAAATGTCGCAAATGCAAATAGAGCGAGAAACCCAGGCCCTTCAGGATGCAAAGGCGGAAACAGGTAATCTTTCCATGTAATTTCGCGACTATTCACTGGCCATCCCCGGTGGTTGCACTTTTGCTTTATTGATTGAAATAGAGTTTAGCGATTTTTTCAGGGCAACCCAAACAAACCGTGGGCTTGGCTATAGCCGGTCACGTACTGGCAGGGTAAAGACCTGACCTGGATATATCAGATCTGGGTCCTTGATCTGGTCCTGATTGGCCTCATAGATCAAGGTAAACATGACACCTTCGCCGTACACTCGGCGCGCGATCCGCCACAAGCTATTGCCCTTAACCACAGTTATCGCTCCGGTTTCTGACCCGGGCTGAGGCGCCTGACGGTTAAACGGCACTTCAACGCGAGAAACCACGTTGCTTTCTGAATCGAGTTCATCAGCGCGCACCGTATGCTGACCAGTTGACGCGCGCTCGCTTGATTCGACAGACCAGTACCCAGTGCTATCGACAACGGCTCTACCGGCAAACACATTGTCTAAGTAAATTTGAATGTTGTTGCCTGCTAAAGCTTGACCACTCAGGAAAACACGACCTTGATCGTCGTAGTCTACGGTTTCTACACTCAACTCAATTGGACTTGATTGTGATGGCGCTTGGAGGACACGACTTGTGCCACCATCGCGTGCCGTTTCAATAATGAGAATGTCACCATCCTGCTCCGGTATGGACATCACAACGACATTGTCCGAAATCAACGGGTCTGCATTGTCTTGATCGACGCGCAGAGAAAGTTCGTGGGTTCCCGGCTCTAGTGGCTCGGGCGGAATGAAAACCCATTCGCCGCGACCATCAGCCGCCACTTGCCCGATCTCCACATCGCTGTCCAAAATGACAACAGTGGCCAACGGCTTGGCCCGCCCTGCCATTACTGTGTTGCCTTGAGGATCGATGCGGACCACGTCAAAACTTGGCCGCACCAAACCGTCCATTACGGACGCGTCACCAGCCTCTGAATCTGCAGACGCACTCTCACCCGAAGAAACCACCGCGCTGTCGGGCGCGGGTGTCCCCGGGTCTTCCAGAGTAAAATTCAAAACTATGGCAGCGATGACGACCAAGACGCCGACTATCGCAACCAGAAGCGGACGGTTCACAGCGCCTCTCAGCTTGGACGAGCTTTTTCTTTTAGTAAGGGATTGAGGGCGGCGAAGCAACGGGCCAGGCCTGATTGGGTGGTGACCTGGGAGGGCGACTGATTAATGCCCCGCAAATAGAAATGCCGTAATAGCAGCCAGAGAAACAGGTAGCAGAGCAACGCCGATTAACACTAAGGGGTAGATTGCGGGCCGGACCGCGGCAGGTCCCAGAGGAATGCGCTTGGCCGTGCCATCTGCGAACGGCACCAAAATAAGCAGCAAAAGCGCGATCGCGGAGGCTTTAGACGCAGGATCAGCCATGGCCATGGACACGGCTAAAACAGCTCCTCCACCGCCGAGAATCACAGCATTTCCAATGGCTAGAGCGAGAATCCAGGATAAAGCTAGATATCCCGCCAAAGCTGCAGCAAGGCAGTATGCGACCGCTGCGATCGCTCCTTCTCCGGACATCTGTCCAATCAGACCCAACCCAAGGGCCAACATGGCGCATATGACCAAGCCAGATGGCCCTTCTGCCTTCATGGTGGTCAGGCGAGTCATCAATCCGGCCCAAAGCAAAAGATAGAGCACCAGTCTTATCCAACCCCCAGCTTCCTCTGGCGCGGGACCAAGCAAACCGCCAGAAATCGCGCTCCAAACACTGCCCAGAACATAGAGTGAGGTCGCGGCAATTGCCCACGCACGGCGTGGTTGAGCCAGGTCAAAAATGAATCCCAGAACGAATCCGCCAATTGCAATATGGATAACCCGGCTAAGAGGGTCGATGGGTAGCCATGGGGCCAACAACAGCCACTGCCAAGCCGCCGCCAGGCCAAACAGGATGCTTAGACCCGCAACCCTTGCGCCACGTTCAGGTCCGGCAACCAGACGCAAAACGCCTGCCGTGGCCAACGCCACTCCAAACGGGATGAAATACGGAAGCAATAGACCAGCCAATCAACTTTTCGGGATCATCGGAGGTGCTTACGATTGCTCCGTCTGAGGCCCGCCCTTTATGATGCAATAGAGCGAATAGCAGCCCGCCTTTGAGGCGGTCAAGCATGGCTGAGGAAAGACTACATATGTCAGACAATCAAGATACGGGGTCGCCCACACCACTCATGGTCAAAGTTTGGGATATTTGGGTCAGACTGTTTCACTGGTTTCTGGTGGCTTTTATCGCGCTGAGCTACCTAACAGGTGAGATTGGCGGCTTGGATTTTACCGTTCCAGGTACTGATCGCTTTATTTCCAACATGAACCTTCATGTTCTTAGCGGCATCGTGATCCTTGGCTTGGTAACCTTTCGGATCATCTGGGGTTTCGCTGGCTCGATAACCGCCCGATTCAAGAATTTTCTCAACGGCCCGTCCGTTATTCTCGGCTACGTCAAATCCGTTCTGAAGGGTCCGGTGGCGTTTTTTGCCGGACACAATCCCGCCGGGGGCGCGGTAGTAATGATCATACTCGCTGCACTCTTCGTGCAAGCTTGCACAGGATTGTTTGCACAGGATGATTCATTCTTTGCGACCAAGGGTCCGTTGACGTTTCTCGTCGCTGACGAAACCAGCAAAGAGATCACAGTTTTTCATAAGAATTGGTGGGAATATGTCGTGTTCACCCTAGCGGTCCTCCATATCGTTGCGAACCTGTTTTATTGGCTGATCAAAAAACAAGATTTGATTTTGGCTATGTTTACCGGTCGCCGTCGGCTTCCAGATGGGGAATCAGATCCGAAGCTGACCTTCGCGTCTGCAGGACTTGGCCTCGCCATCGCCGTCGGAGTGGCGATCCTGATGTGGTTCATAATGAACGCTGAAGGGTTCTGAGCGCCCTCAAAAATGAAAAAGCCGCCGGTCTCAAATAGACACCGGCGGCTTAATTCCAACGATATTTCGGACGGTACTATTCGGTCCGATACGTATCGTGGCAGGACTTGCAAATAAACAGGCCGCCCATTTTTGGACCCGCCTCTGCCATGCCGCCGCTACGGGCCGCAGCTGCAACTTCGCGGGCGGCACTGGCAAGACTCATAAAACGAGCCTCGAAATCATCCCAGTCTTCCCAGATGTTGGCGGCAGACGTTCCGCCAGGGAGATTTTGCTCGAACGCCAATAGGGCAGCGTCGGCTGCCGCGGCAATTGCATCTGCGTGATAAGCCAAGTTATCCGCATAAGGAACTTTATTTTGGGCGATTGCGCCCAATCCAGACGCATGCGCGCCCAGCGATTTCATCAAATTCTGACGATAATCGATTACGTCCTTATCGGCCGCCTGAGCTGACGAAAGCCCAAGTAAAAAAAGCACTGCCGCAAGCACGCTAGAAAGAGACTTCAACGTCATATTTTCCTCCGACCAATCCCTATTTTGTCTGTTTCGTTCAACGTCTATACCTAAAGCGTATTCATAAGCAGTACATAGTTCCGTTCTCACTGGCAACCCGAGCTTGAAACCCGATATGGCACAAAACCATTCTAAAGGCATGGGTATTAGTCTCTGTGTTTTTTGCGGGTCCCGTAGTGGACAAGACCCCGATTTTCTGCGCTTTGCCACAGAACTTGGCGAGGATATGGCAGACTCACAGGTGCGGCTCGTTTTTGGTGGCGGATCGGTTGGCCTAATGGGCGCTATCTGTGAGGCTATTTTAACCAGAGGTGGGCAGGCAACCGGCGTGATACCGGATTTTCTGAACGATAGAGAAATAGGCCATCAATCCGCCGAAATGGTCGTTGTCCCCGACATGCACACCAGAAAAAAGGCGATGTTCGAGCGGTCAGACGCGTTTTGCGTGTTACCTGGTGGAATTGGGACGTTGGAAGAATTTTTCGAGATCATCACCTGGCGGCAACTGTCAGTGCACAATAAGCCTGTCGTCCTCGCCAACTGGAACGAGTATTGGGATGATCTGATCTCTATGACTGAAAAGATGGATGTCGGGGGGTTTTCCTATGGTCCGGCGGACAGCTTGTTCACTGTCGTACGGTCTGTGGCCGAAATACTGCCAACGATTGGCCGCAAATTGGCTGATTTAGAGCCGATTTCCGGTCCTGGGCATCCCGATCTGTCCAAAACTTGAACTGATACGCCTCTGGGCTTGCGCCCAAACGCCCCCTTGCCCTACTTTCCCGGCACTTAAACACGAGGCGCAGCCTCAAAAGATCAAGCGGGACAAGCCCGCTACGGAAGGGAGCCATCAGTGAGTAAGATTAAAGTTAAGAACCCCATCGTCGAACTCGACGGCGATGAGATGACACGAATCATTTGGGAGTTCATTAAGGGCAAACTTATTCTCCCGTATCTCGACGTTGACTTGAAGTACTTCGATCTGGGTGTTGAAGCCCGGGATGCCACTGATGACCAAATAACCATCGATGCGGCGAACGCCATCAAGGAGCATGGCGTCGGCGTTAAGTGCGCGACGATCACACCTGACGAACAGCGGGTCGAAGAGTTTAGCCTTAAGAAGATGTGGCGCTCCCCAAATGGAACGATCAGAAATATTCTTGGTGGTACGGTTTTCCGCGAGCCAATTATTTGCTCGAACGTTCCGCGATACGTTCCAGGCTGGACCGAGCCCATTGTAATCGGACGTCATGCCTTCGGTGATCAATACCGCGCAACAGATTTTAAGGTACCCGGCGCTGGCACCCTTACCATGAAGTTTCAGCCGGCTGACGGCGGTGACGCGATCGACTTGGAAGTTTACGAATTTCCAGAGTCCGGTATTGCCATGGGTATGTACAACCTTGATGAGTCAATCAGGGGCTTCGCTCGGGCCTGCATGAATTACGGTCTGCAACGGAACTACCCTGTGTATCTGTCGACCAAGAATACCATTCTGAAGGCCTACGACGGTCGGTTTAAGGATCTGTTCCAAGAAGTATTCGATAGCGAATTCAAAGACCAGTTCGATGCTAAAGGCTTGACCTATGAGCACCGGCTCATTGACGACATGGTTGCCTGTGCCATGAAATGGTCTGGCGGTTACGTTTGGGCCTGCAAGAACTACGATGGTGATGTGCAGTCCGATACAGTTGCGCAGGGCTTTGGATCGCTTGGTCTCATGACCTCCGTTCTCATGACACCCGATGGCAAGACTGTGGAAGCTGAGGCCGCTCACGGTACCGTTACACGTCATTACCGCCTCCATCAGGAAGGCAAAGAAACATCAACCAACCCGATCGCCTCTATCTTCGCCTGGACGCGAGGCCTGAAGTATCGCGGTGAATTTGACGGCACACCTGACGTCGTCGAATTTGCGGAAACGCTTGAGAAGGTTTGTGTTGATGCCGTTGAAGCTGGCTTTATGACTAAAGACCTTGCGATCCTCATTGGGCCAGAACAAGCGTGGATGACCACAACACAATTCTTAGAGAAGCTTGATGAAATGCTTCAGGTTGAGATGGGATAATCCTCAGCATTCAGATTGCATTAAAACGGCGCCCTCTACCGAGTGGCGCCGTTTTTACTATGCTGGAGCGGCCTCATCGAGAGTGGTTGCCCTTAACTTTTCTTCGTCAAGTTTGTAAAACTTGATGAGATAAATCGCGCCGAGCAGACACACACCCGGAGCGACGCCAATTGCGATGTATATAGCTGTAATGGCACTTTCCGGTTGCTCTATGGCCATACCCTGCGTTCCAGACACATACCCCATGGAACTCAGCAAGAAGCCGGTCAAAGCAGGGCCAAATGCGTAGGCCATTTTCTCAGCAGTGGTATAGATGCCTGCAAAGACACCTGCCCGTTCAAGACCCGTCCGGCGACGATCATACTCAATCGTATCTGGCAGCATCGATTGCCCGATCATCAGCATCCCTGAGGCCGCAATGCCCGTTCCAAAGGGTCGGAGCAAAATCATAAACAATGGGTCACCGGGACCAGCCAGAAGCCAGGATGCGCTGGTCAACGCCAGGATGCTGCACGCGATCATTAGCGACTTTTGCTTACCGATCAGCTTAGAGATACGGAGCCAGATCGGTATGGCGAGTAGTGCCGATGATGTCGATGCGATGAACATATAGCCCATGGTATCGGTTGTTTCTTGCAGCACGCGGAGCACGAAGTAGGCGTAGGCACCAAACGAGAATGAATTCGCCAGGAGCATCATAAACTTGATGCCAACGAGTTGGAGGAATGGCTTGTTCCCGACGACGGTGCGAAGTTGCTCACGGAATGGCGGCGTTGGACCATGCGGCACTTCATGGAACCGGGCTTTGGCCGTCATGCCAAAGCTGGTACAGCCCGCCATCACAATAAGACCAGCCATGATCCACGCGACAAGCGCGTAACCCTCACGGTCATCGCCAAAAATGGACAGCAGAAAGGACGAACCGATCAACGCACCGATCTGAGCCACCTGAATCGCGGTAACCCGCCACGACATCAAAAAAGAACGCTCATGGAAGTTCTGCGTCATCTCAGCCGGCATGGCCAAATAGGGTACATTGAAGATCGTATAGCCGGTGGAATACAGGATCAGAGCAAATAACATGTACCACACAGCCATATCGCCAGTGACCGCGCTCGGCGGCGCGAAAAGAGCGAGAATCGAGAGCGCGCTAACAAGCGCACCCAAAACAAGATATGGCCGTTGGCGACCCCAGCGTGTGCGTGTCTTGTCACTGATCACACCCATCAGGGGGTCTGTGACAGCGTCATAAATTTTTGATACGAAAAAGATGCCCCCAGCTGCGGCAGCCGCGATCCCCATAAAATTGGTCATGTACGGCATCAGCCATATGTTCGTGATATTGAACATAATCGAAGGCACCACTGTGCCGACGCCCCAACCGATGGCCACAGCTAACGGAATTTTGATATCCACGTTTGCTGAATCGTTCATACTTTCCCCTGAGCACCAGACTTGGCGCAGTATGCATGTTTTCCTGCTTTGCCAAATACTTTGGGACGTCGGCTATTCGTTAGATGGTTAAATTGGCGAGGACGCAGAGTTAGTTCGCTCGCCGGGATGCAAATTCTTCCTTGGCCCGCATAATTTGCGCGTACACCTCAGCTGCATCACCCCCTATTTCACGAATTAAGTCGTCATGAATATCCTGACCGAGCTGTTGCCAAAGCGCATACTCTTCTGCCGAGGGATAGACAACGTTGAGACCGTCTTCTTGTGCACTTTTCAAATAGAGTGCGTTCCGCTCCAGCACCAAGCCACGATACCAATTGGCATTCGGTACGGCGCCTCGATACACGGCTTGATCGACAACTGACAAACTGTCCCACCAGGTTTTGTTTGCGACGACGCCTGCCGTCGAATACGCATGATGGGTTAATGTGAAGTGGTTGGCGGTGGCATCAAGACCCGCCAATGCAAAGATCTGCGTGCTTTGCTCCCCTCCCTCGACCATTCCTGTCTGCATTCCCGGAATGACGTCGCTCAGAGGAATTTGGATAACATCAGCATCGAGAGCGGTCATGAAAAGTAAAGCTGAGTCATCTGCGGAGACCCGCATTTGACGCGCGCGCAAATCGGCAGGAAGGCGGATTGGAAAAGTAGCGTACAAATCCATCCAACCGTCCTTCATCCAAGACAAAAGCACCAAGTTCTTCTCAGCAAAACGTGCCTCCATGGACCTGAGAAGGTGTGAATCGAGCACATATGATGCTTCTTCAATGGATTCGAAAAGGAATGGTGCCCTTAAAACCGCCAATTCGGGCACTGCAAGTCCAAGGGTGCCTGTGGAAATACCGGCCATTTGCAGCCGGTTGCGGCGCAACCCCGCAAATTGGGTTTCTTCCGGCCCTGCTTCACCTTGAACCATCAGGGTTACACCCAGACGGCCATCACTTGCGGCGGCTACAGCGTCTTCAAAGTGTTGCCAGTATATTTCACCGGCGGTACCAGGCGCTGCGAATCCCGCCACCTTGGGCGGTTCAGCCACCACGGCCTCTGAGCCGCTGAACAGGCCAAAGACGACCACTAAAACGCGGCGCACATAAACCAACTGCTTTGTAATCATAGCCCTAACAAACCACACGAAATCGTGAAGCGGTAGAGGGGACAGGCTTGAGTGACAAATGAGGAACTATGATAAGACTCCAATCCTCAATTCGCAGATTGAGACTCAGGCGACCTACTAGGGGATTTCCGACGATGCAAGATATGGTCCAAGACGTTGTAAAAGCGCGCTACGGCGCAGGCGCACAAGAGCGGGAAGACGCGCTGTGCTGCCCGGTCGACTATGACCCGCAATATCTGAAGATCATTCCAGAAGAAGTCATCGAGAGAGACTACGGTTGCGGAGACCCGTCTCAATACGTGCGCGAGGGTGAAACCGTACTCGACCTTGGTTCTGGCACGGGCAAAATTTGCTTTATTGCCTCACAGGTCGTCGGGCCCGAGGGCAAGGTCATTGGCATCGATATGACCGACGAAATGCTCGACGTGGCACGACGTAACGCACCCATCGTTGCAGAACGGACTGGGTACGCTAACGTCGAGTTTCGCCGCGGGCACATTGAAGACCTAGCGACCGACCTTACCGAGATGGACCGGCGCCTAGCAGAGACACCCCTCAGTTCGGCCTCGGCTTTAGCGGATTTTGAAAAGGCCCGTGCCAAACAACGGGCGACCGCCCCACTTGTTGAAGATAATTCTGTAGACGTCATCGTCTCTAACTGCGTCCTGAATCTCGTGTCCGACACAGACAAACCGGCATTATTTAGAGAAATGTTTCGCGTATTGAAAAAGGGCGGACGCATTGCCATTTCTGACATCGTGTCAGACGAAACATCCCCGGAACACCTCAAGAGTGACGATGATCTTTGGAGCGGGTGTATTTCTGGTGCGCTTCAGGAGCATGAGTTCGTCGCTCTGCTCGAAGAGGTGGGCTTTTACGGCATCACACTCGACAAGCGCGAGTCAGCGCCGTGGCAAGTGGTCGATGGTATTGAATATCGTTCGGTTACGGTTCTCGCCTGGAAAGGAAAAGAAGGTCCATGTTGGGATAAGAATGAGGCAGTCATTTATAAAGGCCCCTTCTTGAGCGTCGCAGATGACGATGGCCACACCTATCTTCGAGGGCAGCCTATGGCCGTGTGCGAAAAGACCTACAAAATTCTGACGTCAGAGCCCTATGCGCCCAATTTCTATGCAGTACCTGCACAAACTGAAGTTGCTGAGCAGATTCCTTTTGATTGCACCAGAGACGCCCTACGTGCGCCATCTGAGACCAAAGCTGGCGTGGCCCCAACAACACGGATCAATGAAGACCCCTGCTGCGCCCCGGAGACGGACTGCTGTTAACTGATCAGGGTCAAAGATAATCGGCGGGTATTGGGGTAACACTTAGAACTGGTATACTACCCTCACGAATACATTTTGCGCCTAGAGGTCGCCCATGGTCCGCAATCCCAGTCACGAAATGCTGAGCCCGCCCAGCCACGATGAGCTGGCGCTTCAGCAATATGTACTTTCTCTAAAGCATCACGTTGGCCGACAGATTCAGCCCCGTAAACGAGATATCTATGAGCAGCGGGGAAAGCCGGCATTTGAAAAGACTCATGGACGGGCTCCAGAAAGCTGGCGGGAAATTGGCGATGTCATGTTGTCTGATCCTGACTACCAGATGTCTATCGCGCTCAACACCATGGCCCAGGATTTGATGTGGGAGTCAGTCGCAGACCCGATTTATCGCAATATCGATACTCTCGGTGAATCCTATTGGCGGTTAACCAATTCCCCCGACAAGAAAGGCTCACTCGAGCTGGACCCTGACTTCGAGGTGCCCAAAGGAATCAAAGAAGTGGCGATCCATCGGCAAGTCGGCACCTATGCTTATGATCGTGGCGAAGGGGATGTGACAGCCGGGGCTCTGTACGAAGGCGGCGGCAACATCTACTCCATGGGTATCGGCGTCGGCACCGGGTACAGCAAAGGCGAAATCATCCAGGCGTTTCTGAAAGATCGATACCCCGGGTTTGAGCCTAAACGCATTTTGGATATCGGATGCTCTGCCGGGTCCTCATCAACACCCTACGCAATGGCCTACCCTGACTCGGAAGTCCATGCAATCGATGTCGCCCCCGGCCTGCTACGCTATGCCCACGCCCGCGCTGAAAGCCTTGGTGTTGCCGTGCATTTTCACCAACGGAGCGCAGACGACACCAAGTTTCCAGATAACTATTTTGACCTGGTCGTGTCGCACAACGCCATGCATGAAATGCCGCAAAGGGTGACAGAAGGCATGTTCAAAGAGAGCTATCGCATTCTCAAACCAGGCGGCATTGCTGTTCACCAAGATCTCCGGTTGCGATTTAATGATTTCCCCCTATTTGAACAGTTCGACTTCCGCTGGGACCAGTTACACAACAACGAGCCGTATTTGGTGACCTACGCCACCAATGATCCGGATGATCTGTTCTTGCAGGCTGGATTTCCTAAAGAGAATATCTGGAGCGGCCTTGTCGATCAGCCTGACGGAACCATGAAATGGTTTGTGCTGGTTGCTCAAAAACCCGATGCTTAGGTCGAGCGATAATCGACGTCCCAACCACCTTCTAGGTCATACCCTCCATCAACGTATCCACGCATGAATTGCGTGCGTTGAAAAATATCGTGTGGGTAGCCCATCCCGATGGCACTGACATCGTTCAAGCGCGTCATCTGATCTTCGCTTAGCGAAACAGTTGCAGCACCGAGATTGTCCTCGAGCTGTTCTGCCGTGCGCGCGCCAATCACCGGCAACGGCCGGCCCGGGTGCTGCATCAACCATCGCCACGCCACTTGAGATGGGGTGGCCTCAATTTCGTTGGCCACCCTCTCGACCTCAGCAACGATTTCCAAATTGCGGTCAGACAGAGATGTCTTAACAACTTGGGATCGGCGCGTGCCATCCGCCTCTACTGTCGCATCGGGTTCAACTCGTTCCTCGGGCTTGTAGCGACCCGTCAGCACACCACTCCCGAGTGGTCCCCAAAGAAGTGTGGCAACCCCCATTTCCGCAGCCATTGGCACGACCTCCCGTTCGACCGTACGTTAGACCATGCTGTAGCGGGCTTGCATTCCGATAAACCGGCCCTATCCCCCTAGGTCAGTAATCGTATTAGCCTCAGAGACTTTCCAAGCTGGAAAATTTGATACCGCGAGATACAAAACTTTGCCGGAAGCAACAATGTCATCAAGACTGCGCATCAATTCTTCGACTGGGGTCCGGAATTCCTAGAAATGCACGTAAAGCAAATCGATGTAGTCCGTCTTCAGTTTCCGCAACGAATCTTCAACGGAGTGCATAAGAGACTTCCGATTGCTCTCGCCGTAGTTCGCATCTTCTTTGTCCATGCCAAATGTAAATTTTGTAGAGACGACAAAACGGTCGCGACGCCCCTCCAGGCAATCCCCGACGACATCTTCCGAGTGATAAATATTTGCCGTGTCGAGAAAATTTCCGCCCGCGTCGGCGTACATATCGATAAGGCGGCGGCATTCATCGGATGGTGTCGCCCACTCCCGGTGGTGACCCATCGTCATCGTCCTGAAACACAGAGGAGAGATACGAAGGCCGGACCGGCCAAGTGTGCGGAAATGGTCGAGTGCATACATGTCGCAACTCCCTTTGGTGCCAGGGCTGGTACTGGCCACCTTTATGAATCCCTTCCGACCCAGGAAACCTCTGGAAACGTCTCAGGTGCTGGTGAATCTAGCCCAGGCCTGCTACAGACAGTGAGCCGTTTCTTTCTGAGGGGACCGAAGCATGGCCGAAGCAGCCCAAGACACAGACGCAGATTATCCTAGCTCACGATACTCCTGGTATTGCATGGGCGTCATAGTCTTTGCCTATTTCTTTGGCTTTATGGACCGGATCATAGTCGGCTTGCTGACTCCAGCAATTCAGTTGGACCTCGGTTTTACCGATACCCAAATGGGTATCATTCAAGGCCTGGCTTTTGCGCTTTTTTATACCCTCTTTGTGATTCCCATCGGTTGGGCTGCCGATCGATACAATCGCAAGTGGATGCTGACCACAGGAGTTGCCGTCTGGAGTTTGTTCACGGCGGGCTGCGGTCTCGTACGTAGCTTTACAGGTTTGTTTGGCATGCGAGTCGGTGTTGGCATTGGCGAGGCAACACTCAATCCCTGCACCGCCTCACTAATAGGTGACTATTTTCCTCCGCGCAGCCGTCCGCGAGCGTTTGGCATTTACACAATGGCCACAGCTTTTGGCACGGGCCTGACATACGTATTTGGTGGGCTCCTCATCGCATTCACTGGCGCTTTCGCAAACGAAGTTGCCATGTTCAACATGCCATTTCTCGGCCAGATTCCGGCCTGGCAAGCTGTGTTTATTATCATCGGTATTGCGGGACTCATTCCAGCCTTGCTGATGGCGTTCACAGTGCGTGAACCAAAACGCAAAGAATTTGCCAAGGACAAGAGCGACAAGGCGTCTTGGGCAGAGATTTTCGCATTTCTAAAACAAAACAAGACCACGTTGATTTGTCATCACTTCGGTGTCGCCTTCATTCTCATGGCCGTTTATGGCTGGGTAAACTGGATGCCCTCTTTGTTTAGTCGGGTGCATGAATGGACGGTTCCAGAATTTAGTCTTTGGTACGGCATCTTCGGCGGTCTGTTTGGCATTGTATCGGCCATTTCCAGTGGCTTTGTGACCATTTGGTTTAAAGACAACGGCAAGGCCGACGGGGCTATGCGTACGGTGCTATGGGGTGGAGCTGGCCTGACGATCGGCACAACCATTGCGCCGCTTATGCCATCTCCGGAGCTCTGCATCGCAGCTTTTGCTATCGCTGGCGTGTTCTCTAACTGGCCACCAGCGCAGGCTCTAGCCGCCGTCAATGAAATGACACCTAACCAACTGCGTGGCGTTGTAACTTCAGTTTACATTCTAGTCATCGGCATTGGCGGTGCGGGTTTAGGGCCCTTTGCCATGGGTTGGGTGACGGACAATGTGTTCGGGGACCCCAATCAGATTCATTACTCAATGGCACTGGTGACTGTGGTCATGGGTTCACTTGGTACTCTGCTCATTGCTTATGGCCTCAAGGCCTACCGGGAAAGCTTGAGCCGCGTGGATTGGATGACTGGCGGTAATCCTTTAGAAGTGGCAGGGACGAAGGCCTAAACCTTCTTAACCTACTCCGCTGCTAGCTTGGCGCCTGCATGCCCCCAACCCGAGCCGCCGTGCACGGTCTGGACGTAGCCTTTAGGTAAGCCAGCATCGGGGGTGAAGCCGTACAAAGCTTCTTCGGGAATCACTTCGGCCAGGATACTGCGAACAGCCATCAGTTTTTCAAGATCAATGCCCGTCTTGAGCCCCATGCTGTCGAGCAGGAACACTAGGTCTTCAGTAATTATGTTGCCCGATGCACCTGGTGCAAAAGGACAGCCCCCGAGACCACCGAGGGAGCTATCTAAAGTATCTAACCCGACATCAAGCGCAGCCATGATATTTGCGAGACCTTGACCTCGCGTGTTGTGCAGATGAATGCCCGTGAGCTTATCTCGTCCCACTGCAGCCCATATTCCTGTCACCAGTTCCTTCACCTGTACCGGGTTGGCGTATCCAGTCGTATCGGCCAAGCCTACTTCGTCGCAGCCGAGCGCAACAAGTTTCTCAGCCATCTCAATCACCTTCGATTGCGGCACGTGTCCTTCAAGCGTACATCCGAAGGCGGTCGATAGCCCTCCTTCGAAATGTGGCCTCTCACCTTCTGGAAGAGTTTTGATCAAGGCGACAATCTTCTCTACTTCTTCAAGAACTTGCGCGTGAGTTTTACGTAAATTGGCTTGTGAATGGGTCTCGGAAACAGACAACGGTAAGGTGATCTTGTGAGCCCCTGCTTTGATCGCATTCTCAGCTCCCTTGAAATTGGGCACGAGCGCAGCAACCTGCAAACTGGGGATGGTTCGCGCGTATTCGACGATCTCTCCGGTATCCGCTAATTGCGGCAGCAGCTTTGGCGGAACAAATGAGCCCACCTCAATCTCGCGGACGCCGGCATCGGCCTCTGCCTTAATCCATGCCTTTTTGGCTTCGGTCGGCATGGTCGAGTCCACCGACTGGAGGCCGTCACGAGGGCCAACTTCACTGATGAGAATATCGATGCCGTCCATTACATCTGTCATTGATCTTATCCTTTAATCCGATGCGCCTTTATTAGGACATTCGCACCCCATCTGTCACCGATTGGATGGCGGCGACAACAAGGCCTCACCCAGTCTTCGGTGAACCGTACTCTGCGGCAGCGTCACGATAGACCTGGTCGAGCTTTTTCAAGTCGGCGACCGCGTCTAGGAGCTCCAAAAGGAACCTCAGGCAATAGTTGTTGCCAAAACCATGTTCAGCATTAATCGCCCCTAGACGCGCATATGCTTTTTCTGACAACGCGGCGCTAAATCTCTTTGGCAAAGGGTAGCGTTTTTTGGTCATAAAGCTTTCATCCCAGACTGCATTCGCTTGCCGTGCTCTTGTTAAGATATATGATCGGACCCCTGTTCGGTCCTGTATCGGACACGGGGAATTAGACTTAAGTACATGAATAATAAAGGATTTTTTATGGCGGACGCGCAAAACCTCCCATTGTCCGGAACCAAAGTGGTCGAATTCACTCATATGGTGATGGGTCCCACTGTTGGCTGCATCCTCGCCGATCTCGGTGCTGACGTAATCAAAATTGAACCGCTCAAGGGAGACAACACACGCCGCCTTAAAGGATCGGGCTCTGGTTACTTCCCAATGTTTAACCGGAATAAACGATCGATCTGCCTCGACCTTAAGAACCAAACCGGTCATGGCATCGCCTTGGATCTGATTAAGCAATCGGACATCGTCATTGAAAACTTCCGCCCCGGCGCAATGGACAAACTGGGTTTTGGTTATGAGGATCTAAAGAAACTCAACAAGGGTCTCATCTACTGCTCGGAGAAAGGCTTCCTTTCGGGACCCTACGAACACCGCACAGCTCTCGATGAAGTAGCCCAGATGATGGGTGGCCTAGCCTATATGACCGGCCCTCCTGGACAGCCGTTGCGTGCTGGCGCGTCTGTCATCGACATTACTGGCGGTATGTTTGGGGTTATCGGCGTTCTTTCTGCTCTGGTCGGCCGCAACCAAACCGGCGAAGGACAACACGTTGTTGCGAGCCTTTACGAAACATCTGTTTATCTTGTTGGACAACACATGGCGCAGTACGGGGTGACCGGGTCTCCGGCAAACCCCATGCCGGCACGGGTATCCGCCTGGGCGATATACGACGTGTTTGAAACCAAAGACGATGACAAAGTTTTTGTCGGTGTTGTCTCTGACACCCAATGGAAGAACTTCTGCGAGGCATTTGATTTGGACGACCTTTGGGCAAAGGAAGAGCTGAAGCTCAACAACGGACGGGTTGATGCTCGCCCCTGGCTCAAACCGCAGATTGATGAATTGTTTAAGGGCTATACCAAAGCCGATCTCATGGCGAAATTAGAAGCGACTGGCATGCCTTTTGCCCCGATCGCCAAACCCCATGAGTTATTTGAAGATCCGCATCTTAACGCTGGCGATGGACTTTCAGAGGTCACCTTGACGGATGGAGATGGCGCTGGCCGCAAAATCAAGCTACCGAATATGCCGTTGTCAATCGGTGGTGACCGCCTCGGTGTGCGGCGTGATTTGCCGCGCGAAGGACAACACACCCGAGAGGTTCTAACAGAAATGGGCCACGACGAATCTACCGTAGCAAAAATGCTTGAGGATGGCATCGCCGCTGGTGAATAGGCGCACGATGCTCTCACGCACGCGTATCGGACTGGCGGGACTCCTGGCCTGGGCTTCTGTCGGGACAGTAGTCGCTAAAGATTCGCTTCCCCTCAACGCCAATGTTGTCCGCGAGACCAGAGGTGTTATTGCCTATCGTGCTCTGAGCACAGACAAGGTGCGAGGCGAAGAAAGATTCCATATATCAGCCCACCCTGATGGCTCACGCACCGTGTCGACCATCAGCCGATATGGACCGCGGGATATCCAGCGGCATTCCCTATACAGACTCGACAGCGGATTGCGGCCAATTGACGCGACTGTTCAGTACTGGATTGAAGGGGCCTGGCGAGCATCGGGATTAATCACAGTTGATGAGACAGGATTACAAACCGCCAGCCGGAGCCCACTGGGTGACAGCAACCATGACTTAAAAGTCGACGAGAACTTCGCCATTTTGACGCATCAACTCAGCCCTGATGCCTGGCGCGTTTTCCAGTACGATAAGTCAACTGGCGGTGACCAGGCTCTTAACATGTATGACCTGAGCCCTTTGGCTGATGGCCCCGACGGTATTCTTGGAAAACTCACGACGCAGCGTTTCAACTATGCGGGTGAAACTACGGTCACTGTCCCAGCAGGAACATTTACGGTCGATCATTACCGCTTAGAAGACGCGGTGGATATGTACGTACACGGACCTGACGCCATTCTTGTGAAATGGCGCTTTGACGCCATTGACCGTGAACACATATTGATAGAACTGGACCGCACTGAATAGTCGACTGGTCTACTCTATCTGCCAGATAATGGCGCGAACTCCTCAGTTTGCTGGCACTCAATCTCTACACCATCAAAATCGACTTCAATTTCATCACTAAGCGGATCAGCGTCCGTCAGCGCGAGCGTCTCACCTGTCGCAGGATCGCTCACCCAAAGGCGCAGCCTGTCATCGCGGCCAAAGCCATCTGCTGCGGGGTATTCTGCCCTCAATAGCATCGCTTCGAGTTCTCGCCCGGCTTTAGTTCTCAGACCCATAACGCGACCTCTATCGTGACCAACGACCTCTCTTTCTGTCGGACCTTCAATTTCGCACGTGTATGGACGAGCACGATGGAGACGAATATGGGTTTGGTCTTCCCGCCCTAGGAACAGCATTCCTGCCGACCAGTTATTGTCGTAAAGCCAGAGTTGTTCCGGTGTCAGAACCCACTCCGCGTCAGCACGAAATTCTTCATCCGTACGCTTGGAGATAAAAGAGCACGTGCCCGGGCCATACGCCTGTTTGTCTTCAGTGTTGCCTTGAAGCACACCAAAAATTTGATCGCCGTTACGCCGCCAGATCCAATCGCAATTTATGGCATCGCGTTCACGAAACTGCACTTTGCCCCAAAGCTCTGGCCGCTCGTGTAGGTTTTCGTAATCCTCAGGATTAAGCGGTCCCTGACCAAAAATATTGACCGCGCCCAAGTCCTCATCAATTACAGCGTGGTAAAGCACTTGGCTGCCGCCAATGATTGCTCCATTGCGGCCGCCGTTATTAATTTGGCCATAAAACACCACCTCACCGATTTGGGGCGCATTAATACGAGCAAAAGTTCGGTGCCAATGTTCATGCTCGCCTTCATCACTCGGCATGCGAATATTGCGCTCAAACCACACTTGTGGTGCGGAATCCCAAACACCCGGCAACCATTTGATGAGGTACTCCATAACCCATTCAAGATCGGCACGACCTTGATCATATCCAGGAGCCGCCTTACCTGTGTTTGGCGCCAAGGATACCGCGCACAACACACACCAAACCCTGAACAACCGCTTCATCGGCTTACCTCCAGTTATTTCTCGTAGTTGGCGGCTTCGACTCTTTTGCGCCCGCCCTTCTTGGCCTCATAGAGTTTTTCGTCTGCCCGACGAACCAGGTCATACGGTTCAATATTCTCATCTGGCGTACATGTAGCAATGCCGATACTCATCGTAAAGTGGCGAGTCACGTTAGAATATTTGTGCTTTACCTGAAGGTCAGAAACAGCGTATCGCATTGTATGGCCAAAAGCGCTCGCCCAAAACAACAAAAGATACGGCAACAGTTTGTATGACCTCCGTCTTGGTATAGGTCATACCAACGGTAAAAGTACTCAGGCCTAGAAGATGAAGAAGCAGGGCGTTGCCGAAAAGCTGCAACAGCCCACCTGCCCAAGCGTATCCTAAAAACACCGGGCTAGGCACCGGAATATCCTGCTGCGTAATAACCGACAACGCGGCCAACGCAACCAATATCAATAACAGCCCAAAAAGGAACCGAGCAAAGGTCGCTCCAAAGACCGTCAAGCGTTCTGTCAGGTGTTTCTGTAGCGCCGTACGTGCCGCTTGAACGCCAGCAGCAGCGATGGTCAACAGAATCCAAATTTCCATGTTCTAGATCGCCAGTCGGTCTACAGATAGACCCAAGGACGCTGCGCCATATCCTTTTCACGGAATGCGAGGATGGCGTCATCCTGCTTGAGCGTTAGACCAATGGGGTCCAGCCCTTCAACCAACATTTCCTTGTCGGCAGGCGCGATATAAAAAGCATGCGCACCTCCCTCCGGACTGGTCACAGTTTGTGCGAGAAGGTCCACGGTAAACAAAGTCCCATTGGCTCCTCGCTCAGCAACAACAGCAAACGCTTTGACGTTATCTTCTGATAAAACTATCGGGAGAATGCCATTGCGGACGCAGTTGCCATAAAAAATGGTGCCGAAGCTTGGCGCGATGACGCAACGAATACCCCATTCTTTCAACGCCCAAACAGCATGCTCACGAGATGAGCCACAACCAAAATTCTCACCGGATAACAAAATCTCAGCATCGCGAAATGGCGCTTTGTTCAAAATAAAGTCTGGGTTCTCAACCCGAGCGTCGACGTTGGTGTATCGCCAGTTGGCGAACATGCCGACGGACAAACCGTCTTTCGTTACACCTTTCATTTCTCGGCTTGGAATGATTGCGTCCGTATCGATATTCACTCGCATAATTGGTGCGGCGACCGATGACAATGTTGTGAACTTTCGCATCGTGAGTGTCATGACGCCACTACCCTAACTTTCTTACATCGGCGATCTTGCCGGCAATCGCTGACGCAGCTACTGATGTCGGGCTAGCTAAGTGTGTGCGTGTTCTTGGACCTTGACGATTCTCGAAATTACGATTAGTGGAACTGACAACGCGTTCTTGCTCGCCAAAACTTTCACCACCCGCATAGAAGCACATAGAACAGCCACTCTCTCGCCACTCAAAGCCCGCGTCGACCAGCGCTTGATCGATCCCCTCAGCTTCGGCAGCCAATTTGACCTGACTGGACCCTGGCACAACGATAGCTTTTACGCCTTCGGCAACACGATGACCTTTCACAACCTTGACGACCTCTCGAAGGTCAGACAGACGTGAATTGGTACACGACCCTATGAAAGCCGCATCAATCGGTACGCCCTCAATAGGCTGGCCTGGTTTTAGATTCATATACTCAAGCGCCCGTTCCCATGACGTTTTAGCATTCGCGTCTGGCGCTTCGGAGGGATCAGGCACTGTGCCATCAATCTGACTTGTGTGGCCTGGACTCGTCCCCCAGGTTATCTTAGGAATAATATCTCCGCAGTCGATGGCTATATCTTTATCGTAAGTTGCATCCTCGTCAGCCTTTAATGTTTGCCAGTATGCAACCGCGGCGTCCCACGTTTCTCCGGTTGGCGCATAAGGCCGACCACGAACGTATTCTATCGTCGTATCGTCTGGCGGAATAACTCCGGTAAAGGCTGCGAATTCGATAGCCATATTACAAACCGTAAAACGATTCTCTTGCGGCAGCGCTCTGATTGCGGACCCTGTAAATTCGATCGCGTGGCCAACACCCCCAGCCGCGGTGTATTCACCGATGAGATGCAAAATCATGTCTTTTGCAGTGACACCAAAGCCAAGTTCACCGTCAAACGAAACCCGCATCGATTTCGGTTTATTCACAGCGAGCGTCTTGGTTGCCAGTGCATGCTCGCCTTCGGTGGATCCAATACCCCAGGCCAGAGCGCCTAATGCCCCCAATGTACAGGTGTGACTGTCAGGACAGACTTGGGTCAAACCGGGAAGCGTGATGCCTTGCTCAGCAGACACGACGTGCACGATACCTTGCCGGTCGTCACCAATATCAAATAGTTTGATACCCGCGGCCTTCGCCGCATCTCGTGTGGTCGTGATGAAGTTTTTGCCGGACGGCATGATCGTGTCATCGCCCCGACCAGGGAGCGTGTCGACGATATGATCCATGGTGCAAAACACCTGCTCTGGGTTGCGAACCTTTCGCCCAGCGGCCTCCAACCCCTTGAGAGATACTGAACCCGTCCTCTCATGGAGGAACACGCGATCCATGTACAACAGTGTCGCATCGTCACCTAGATCGGCGACTGTGTGCGCGTCCCATAACTTTTGAATGAGTGTACGGCCCATACGTCATCGTCCCAGAACGTGAATGTTTCTCCGGGGTATAACGCCCTATTCGGCTTTCAGCCACCCCTTAGGCATCATTCTGTGGAGAGTATCATCACGATCCATAAAGTGATGCTTTAGGGCACCGACAACGTGCAGCAGAACCACGCCTACCAGTCCAATTGAGATGTACAGATGAATATCTGCCATAATGAATGACAAAGGGCGAATATCCCAAAACAGGTGCGGTAAATTGATGCCAAACGGATTAACTTCGATCTTAAGCGCATTGAAACCGATCCATCCTGTTAGCGGCATCAGGATCATCTCTACAGATAAATAGGTGTGGACACCATTAGCGGCCAGCCGCTCCCACCATCTCATGCGATCAGGCAATTCAGGGTGAGGTTGGGAAAATCTCCAGGCCAGTCGAAAGAACACCAAGACCAATACGACGAGTCCGGCAGGCATGTGCCAGTAGGTATAAAACTGAGCCCAAGTGTCTGCCGAAACAATTTTGAAATAGCGCAGAAAACCTGTGATGAACTGAATGAGGATGATTCCTGCCGCCGTCCAGTGGAGAAACTTGGAGACTGTTCCCCACCTTGCATCTGTTTTTGAGAGTGCCATACCCCTTTTCCTCTGCACCGGGTTACCCGCATACTGAACAATATGGTGACCGATATTCAGCTTATCGAACAGAGAGGCCTTAAATGTCCCTAGTTAGCCCAATGGTACGCACTGCCATCATTGTACGAGACCTCGAGCAATCTACCGCCTTCTACAAGGACATATTTGAGTTAGATGACGTTTACGCCGAAGGTAGCCTAACCCACGCCACCGCTGCAAAATTGTTAGGTGTGCCGCCTGAGACTAGAACGCGGTATCGCATTCTGCGGGCCACAACCATGAACAAGGGAATGGTGGGGTTGTTCGAACTTTCATGCCCTGCCTCGCCAGCATTCGATAAACAATCACAAAGCTGCAACATCGGAGAAGCGTGCCTCGTATTCTATTGCGCAGACTTAGACGTAGTTCATGACCGCCTCATTTCTGGCAATCATTTGGTGCTGTGCCCGCCAACACATTTGGAGGTGGATATCGAAGGGGGCGCCATCAAAGCCGCCGGCAGAGGCCAAAGAGAGATGACCTTTCGTGACCTAGACGGCGTTATGGTGAATCTGATTGAACGAGATCCCTCCAGTGAAGACTAACTTCAAGAGTGAAAGAGACTGTGAATATGTCTGAGGATACAGGCCAACGGAACGCGCGCCCTATCGATCACAATGAGGTGCCATCGCGCCCTGCAAAAAGCCCTTACCCACAACTTACAACGACGGCTTCAGCCCGGATATGTTGTGGAAGCCGATTGGCGCGATGTTTGGGCTAACCAATTCCGGCGTCAATATCGTGACTATTCCCCAGCGGCCGCTCAGCCGAGCGACATTGGCACAAAGCGCAAGACGAATTCGTTTACGTCATTTGCGGTACGCTGACG
>JAURPI010000040.1 GCA_030835385.1 Alphaproteobacteria bacterium
AGAATCACCTTGACTCTTTAACGGCTGAAACGGCTATGGTTCGCCCACATTTTCCCCTTCGTTTGGAGCATTTTTCATGATCGCACTGCGTCACGCAGTTTTGGCTTTGTCCTTCATGCTGGCATTCACAGACGCCGCGTTGGCCGAGGTGATTCTGCATCGTGGTAATGGCAAAGAGCCGGATTCTCTGGACCCCCATCGCGCCGCCGGGACGTGGGAGAACACAATTATTGCTGACATGTTTCTGGGCCTGACAACCGAGGCAGCCGATGGAGATATCGTTCCGGGCGCGGCCGAGAGCTGGACCGTCAGTGATGATGGTTTGGTTTACACTTTTATGTTGCGTGACAATTTACTGTGGTCAGATGGTGTGCAGGTGACTGCAAGCGATTTCGTATTCGGCATGCGCCGAATCATGACCCCCGCCACTGCAGCGCGTTACGCGTCGCTGTTGTTTCCAATTAAAAATGCGCGAGCCATCAACACTGGCCAGATGAACCCGGGCCTCATAGGGGTTGCTGCGCTTGATCCAAAAACCGTTGAGATCACGTTGGAAAGCCCGGTGCCGTTTTTCCCGCAGCTGCTATCTCATTACACCACCTTTCCTATTCCGCAACATGCTTATGCTCTTCACGGTGAAGATTGGGTCAAAGCCGGCAATATGGTGTCGAACGGCGCCTATGTGTTGGAGGAATGGGTCACGAATGCCCACGTGAAGGTGACTAAGAACCATAGGTTCTATGACGCTGAGAATGTCGCCATTGATACGGTGTTCTATTATCCGATTGGCGATAGCCGCACTGGTTTGAAAATGTTCGAGACCGGTGAGCTAGATATGAACCTTGGTCCGGAGGGCTTCCCGTCTGCTCAACTCGATGAAGTCAGGCAAAAATTTTCCGGTGAGGGGCGCGTTGTTCCCAATCTCGGCAACAGATTCTTACCGATGAATACGTCACGCCCGCCCTTCGACGATAAAAGGGTACGCAAAGCTGTTTCTTTATTGGTGGATAGGGAGATCATAAATGACCGGATTGTTTCGGTCGGTGCGCGGTCGGCTTACGCTTTTGTCCCTCCGGAGACCGCCAACCATCAGCCCGGAGCCCAAGTGGATTTTGTGGATATGCCCATGCCGGAGCGGATCGCAGAAGCAAAGAGTCTACTCGCTGAAGCAGGATATTCGGAAGACAATCCTCTCCGCTTTGAACTGTCTTATCGGGGCTCCTACGACAACACCCGTCGACTGTCTGCTGTCGCAGCGATGTTCCGGCGGGCCGGTGTCATCGCAGAAATCACGGCTTATGATTCACGCATTTCCTACAGCAAGATGGACGCTGGTGATTACGAGATGGGTGATGGCGGTTGGTCTGCGGACTACAACGATCCCTATAATTTTCTCTATCTGCTGCTCTGTGACTCAGGCCCCATGAACTGGGCGCGCTATTGTAATAACGCGTTCGATGACCTGGTGAATGAGGCATCGGTTACATTGGATATAAAAAAGAGAGCTGCCATTATGGCTGAGGCAGAGCAAATCATGCTCAACGATCATCCAGTTATCATGCTTGATTACGCGACCAACCGCATTCTGGTTTCCAAACGCATCCAAGGGTTTGTGGATAATATTTCGAATACACACCGCACCCGGTATATGTCGATCATCGATGACTAATCATCGGTGAGGGCGCTAAAGAAGATCACGCTATGACGTAACTCAAAACTGCCTTGATCATCGCCTCAAAAGCGGCGCTGGCAGCCGACATGCAGGGCAAACACGCAGCGTTCCACAACGCCATGATGAGTCATCGTGCCCCCTGGAAAATGAAGAGCGGGTGTTCAAAATTGCGGAACGGGTCGGCCTCGATATCGACCGCCTCAAAGAAGATATGATTTCCACCGCGGTCACGGATCAGTTGTTCGAGAACTTCAATCTCGCCCGCAAGCTGCGCACCAATGTTGTACCAGCCTATATCGTCGACGACAAAGTGCTCTCGGGCTTGTCATCAGAAACGGTGACGTCGGCAATCGATTTCCCTAAAGAGGTCGCGGAGGCCCGCGCCAAAAATTAATCCAGTCGGGTGACGAGAGATTTCCCGGGGGCTTCAGGGTCGACGACGCGCAGAACCTTTACGTTGTGGCGGGCTCTAAATTCAGCGCGTTTCACTGCGAAATCGTCGCCGGTTATGCGTTTGTCCCTGTAAAGGATAAACGCCCGGAATCCGCCAATATCTTGTCCGTCCTCGTACAGGAGACCTAGGTTTGATCTGAATCGATGATTTGGCGTCGTGAAGTTAAAGTACATCCGGTAGGTATCGATCCCCGTCTTGTCATTAGGCCGGATACGCACGCCATCATTGTCACTTAGGACATTATAGGTAACGGCTGGATCATAAGGGCCTGAGCTGTGATCCATGCGGACTTTACCCAAGGTGCCCTGGTCATCAATCAGCTCGCCAGTGGTCTTGATGATCAACTCAACACCTTCACCAGGTCCCATGAGCCCTTCGCCATATCGTGCGGTGGCAATACCGGCTGGGTAAAACCGGTGTTCGCTCTCGGTAAACTTTTTCCCATCCAACTCAATATGAACCAGGCTGTTGTAGGCCCTGACGGTATAGTCCATGTCAGAATCGAAATAGGTATTTTCACTGGCCCACCATCCCGCCATTTTCTGCCAGAAGGGAAAATCTGAGAGTTTTGCGTCTTGCGCTGATGCACTGCTCGCAACAGCGAGCCCAATCAGCGTGGCGAAGATGCGGAGGAGGTTCATCTTAAGCGTCCAAGTATTTGATGATAGCAGCTGCTATTTCTTGAGTGCCTGAGCTAAAGGGCAAGACCAAATGCTCTGAGTTGGGAACCAGCGCCGCCGCTTCTTCGACGGAGACATGCAATGGGTCTGCTTCATGACCCATGCAGAATGTGGGCACAGTTATCAACGGCAGGCGCTCATGGGTCTTATGACGAAACACAGCATTGTAACCTTTGTAGTAGTGATCGAGCGCCTTCATCACTTCGATGACACTGTTGTGAAGACTTTCATTTGGCCAAGGCTCTTTGCCCAAATAGTGCTCTTTGTCCCTCTTGTAGTAGGGGAAGTAGAGGCCCATATCTCGCATGAAATTCCACGCCCAAATGAAATGCTCGCCATTGTCCTGTGGTTTAACCTTCGGCGCGTAGTTCTCAAGCATGTCAGCCGATAGTTCGGGGTCAAACAGGGCGACACCATCAAACACCAGTTTCCTCACCCGATCAGGGTGGGCGATCGCAATTTCTATGCCGATGTTGGCACCCGTATGGCTGCCATAGACATCCACTTTGTCCAACCCTAGCTGATCCCATATGCGAACGACGCTATCGGCGTAATAAATAATGTCCGGTTCCTCCGGCGTGGGCGGTACAGACTCGCCAAAACCCAGAGTATCTGCCGCGATGCATTGACGCGTTTCACCCAAGGCTGCGACCAGACCAGACAGACCTTTCGATGAACCTGGTCCTGCGTGCATCATATACAAGGGCAGAGGGCCGTCTTCTATGTGCTCACCGGCATGCCTGTAATGGACCAGCCCTTCTTCGATTCTGACAAACGCGCGATCCACGTCCATTGGCTTAGCTCCTTTATTTGGTTTTGTCTCTGCGGCTTGGGGGGAAGTGCTGTTTAAGGTCGACGCAGATAGAGGCACGGCCGTTGCCGCTGTTCCCCCCATCATGGTGCGTCGTGTCAGCATCTGAGTCCCCCAAAACTAATCTATACGATAGGCCTCTATCCTGCCTGGAAGGGGCAGGGTTTGCACCAACGTTCATTCCTTGGCGATGCTGAACTTGTTTGTCGTGAAATTAGTTCGGCAAAGCGTCAAAAGCCGCGCGCATAGCGTCAAATTCTGCTTCGACTTCGGCGCGATTCTCGGGGTGCGTAAAGATAAACGCCTGATTGTCCGCGATGCCTTTCAAGGTTAATCGACCCACTTCTATGGGTTCAATATAACGCCACGGCAACTCTCCGACCACATTACCGCGCGCTGCGGCGAGGGCGGCGCGCCCGGGACGCTGGCGCACCGTGGTTTCACCAAGCGCGGTTCGTACAGCGCCCGGGCATAGAACCGATACACCGATTCCAAATGGCTCGAGCTCTCGGCGGACCGATCCAGACAGCCCGATAACTGCATGTTTCGCCGCCATGTATTCGCTGAAGTTGGGCAGTGGCACCAAACCGCCAATAGACGATGTGTTGACGATATGCCCTGATCCCTTGGCTTTGAGTTTAGGAATAACGCATTGAAGACCGTGCACCAGACCATACAGGTTGATGTCCGTCATCCACCGCCACTCTTCAATTGGAATATCTTCAACAGCGCGGGTCAGTCCTGCAACCCCTGCGTTGTTGCAAAGAATATCGATCCGTCCGAATTCGGACTGTGCGTTTTGTGTTGCAGCATCCCAACTGGCGCGGTCAGCAACATCCAGGTCTACGGAAATGACCTCCGCTCCTTCATCAGAAAGGGCGGCGGCAACCTTTCTTACTGATTCGCTGTCCACGTCCCCCACCACAAGTTTCATACCGACCGCCGCGAATGCCTCGGCTATACCGCGTCCGATGCCGCTCCCAGCACCGCTGATAAAGGCCACCTGTCCGGTGAAGTTGCTCATTGTTTCTTCCTATTTTGTCAGTTTGACCGTAGTCGCCAGCTAATCGGCATCCATTTGTATTGGTTTACACAGTAGTGAACGCCAGCCTAGGGTTCATCTCCATTTTTGGGAGGACTGTTATGCTGCCGTCGGACTTCACATCAGATTCGTTTTTAAATCCAGGCACGTCTAGGCGCGCCCTCTTAAAGGGATTCGGATCTGGGGCCATGGGAGCTGCCGGGGCACTGGCGCCAAACGCAGCATTTGCGAATACGCCGGCCTCTGACGGCGGGATCGATTACACCGATCCCAAAGACAATCTTTATGCCTTCGCGAAAATCTACTCATCCTTTGATCAACCGGCCATCGGGTGTTTTCACGGCCTGATGTACATGCGGGTAGGCAACAGCCGGATGATTCCTGCCTTCGGCTATGAGGGCACCGGCATTCTTCAGGCCCGGTGGGAGCCGGGTGGAACATTAACGCGGGTGTCGCGCGAGACCGGCTATTTCACAGACTTACAGACCGGAGACATTCTCGAAACCTGGGAGAACCCGCTCACCGGTGAAACGGTGCCGGTCTATCATTTCTATAATGATCTGCTGGTGCGCAATATGGATGACAAAATTTCAACCTTTAACTTCGGCGCGGAGTCGGACCCGCCGACATTGATGAACGAAGGTACGGTATTCCCCGATGATACGGGGAATATTCCGTTCGTCCTGCCGTTCCAGTCCTTCGGCGATGATCTCATGCTTAATTTTGATTACACCCATGAGTACACTAACCCAGTAACGCCGGAAGGCTGGCCGCAATCATCGACCGGTGCCCGCATCTCACCGTCGGAACATTTCACTTTCTGTATGTCTAAAGAAGAGGTTGAGGATCGCAGCGTGCCCACGGCGCGTTTCCTCGCCGGGTTCTCGCGTATCTCCCAGGCGTGGCCGTGGATGAAAATGGGTGGCAGTGGCATGGAAGACGTTCAGTTGTTCGGCCGGATGTTCAGCCACAAAGGTCTCCCGGGTACGGCTGATATTCGTCCGAAAGTGCGGGATTACATCGAGAAGCATGCGCCCGAATATCTTACCTTGCCCGACAAGTGGGAGATGGAAAGCTTCCGGGTCGACACATGGTCCTGTTATGCAGCAGATATTCCTCCTGAAAACCCGGAGTACGACTGGGTCGAAAAACGCCCTGATACTGTTCCTGCTCCACCAACCGGATCAGGCCGACTCTAAAACCTACCTCCCAAGTACGACGCATAAAGAAAGGGCGGCTGTGAGGCCGCCCTTTAAGGTGTGGGGAAGTAGGGAGGGGATTTTATTATTTGGGGAACTCTTAGCGGATGCGTTGCATGCGGCCAGTGTTGCGGTCGATGTTGCGACGAACCACGAGGGAGTCGTCGACCGTTACGATCTCGACTACGATGGTCTCGTCATCGATAGCTTCAATGGAGCCCACCTTCAGCCGGTCGTTGCCCGACAAAATGAGGCGGGATTCCGCCAGGGTGCGGGCTTGATCAACGGTCAGTCCCAGTTCGCGATTCTTCGGGCCCATGGCTAAAGCCAGAGACGAGAAGTCTTTACCGCGCAGCCCACGGCCAAACCGGCCATGGCGGTCGCCGCGACCGCGCTCAAACCGGCGCTTTATATCAGCAGGGCGCCCGGTGCGGGTCGAGATCTCCATGGTCTGAACCAGCGAGTCATCTTGGGTCACGATATCCACCAGAACGGTATCGGTGGATGTTTCGGTCACGCCACCAACTTTTAGATTGGTGTTGCCCATCTGTGCGATCCGTCCTTCAACGATGTCACGGACCTGGTCTACGGATAGATCTTTGTACATGGCAGCCATGCGCTGTTCAAAGCGGGCGCGAAGATCATCTTGGCCATCAGCGGCGTAGGTGGGAGCGACTGCGGCCCAGCACACCATGAGCACAAAGGCTGTGATGGTAGTCTTGATGGCGTTTTCAATTTTAAAGCTCTTATTCATGGTGCATTTCCTTTCTTGGACTGTTTGCGGGAATTCCCGCGTCCGAGCCCGGCTTCGATTTGGGGGTAAGCCGGGCCCGGTAGGGAGTAGCCGCCGCTAGAAGGGGCAGGCGGAGGCTACGGTTGAAGCAATGGTTGCCCAGGTGGTGTAAAGAACCAGGCTGGTGATCGCTGTTTTCATCGTGGTTTCCATCGTCTTGTCCTCGCTCGTTAGTTGGCGCGCCGGGGCGAGGTGTGTTCTGCAATTTCGATGAGGCCATTAAGCCACCCCTGTGTAACGGAGCGATGTCGCAAACCCTGGAAAAGGGTAACGGGCTGTAACAGAGGGGGCTTTTGTTACCGTTTGTTGCCGGATTAGTGGCGTTTTCTGGCGGCTTCTCTATATGATCCGCCTCATGTCCACAGTTACCGAAGCCAACAAACCTCATATCCTGATCGTCGACGACGATTCCGAAATCCGGGATTTGTTGGCCCGATTCCTGGTCAAACACGACTACCGGGTGACGACAGCTAGTGACGGGCGGGAAATGAAGAAAGCCCTGGCTGACTGGCAAATCGACCTGATTGTGCTCGATCTCATGATGCCTGGTGAGGACGGCTTGACTCTGTGCCGCAAGGTTCGGGCCAAGTCCAATATGCCGGTCATTATGTTGACGGCAATGGGAGAGGACGTGGACCGCATCATCGGTCTTGAAGTCGGGGCTGACGATTATATGGCTAAGCCGTTTAACCCCCGTGAACTGGCGGCGCGTATTAAAGCTGTGCTTCGCCGGGCAGAGAAGGGCGGTGGGTCGAGCAGCAGCGACGGCGAGAAAACCGGTCGCTTCGTTTTCGATAAATTCGAACTCGATCCGGCAACACGCTCATTGTACCAAGGTGAAGAGGAGATTGATCTGACCGCCGGGGAGTATGATCTTCTCTTGGCGTTCGCTGGGCATCCACAGCGAATTCTAAACCGTGAGCAACTTCTCGACATGGCGAAAGGGCGCTCAGCAATCCCGTTTGATCGCTCAATCGATGTGCAGGTCGGTCGCCTTCGCAAGAAAATTGAGCCCGATTATAAAGAACCCACCCTTATTAAAACGGTTCGCGGCGGAGGGTATATGCTCACCGCTGAAGTGACCCGAACGTGATCGTTGACCAATGAAACGCGTTTTACCAGATAGCCTAAGCGGCTGGTTGTTCACCGTATTGGTGGCAGCTGTCATATTGATTTACGGCTCGTCGCTGGTGACCTACTTCATTTTTAGGGATCAGGCCGCCGCCGCCGCCGCCGCGAGCCAAGCAGCTGACCAGCTTATCGTATTTAAGCGAGTCATTGAGCAGACGCCTATGCGCGAGCGTCTCAGTCTGATTCAGGGACTCAATTCTCCTGGATTGCGCATGGTCATGACGTCTCGCCCCTTTGTCAGTGAGTCCGACGAGGTTTTTACGTCACGCATTGTGTATCGCCGCCTGGCCCAGGAATTTCCGGAAGGCACGGAAATACATACTGACAGCCGTATTGTTGAGATGGTTGGTGAAGAGCGTTTCCCCACTCAGGAAGAAGTGCGACAGCAGCTGCGCCGCCTACGTCGCGAGATGCGGCAGTCACCCGGCAGTGACTCTTTTTCGGCACCACCACCACCCCAGATCGACCGCCCTCGATCGAGCATCGAAGCCCAACGGCGCACGTTGGACCTTGACCAAGCCCTTAGGGATATTCGTGGCTTCCAACCTTTTGTACGCGCCTCGATCAGGTTTGGAGAAAATATATGGCTGAATGCCCGCGTTGATTTGGACCTTACGGAAGCAAGCGAACGTAACCGGCCATTTCTCTGGACGACGGCCCTGACATTGTTGATCGCCGGTCTCGCGATCTTCGCTGTGCGCCGCGCTACAAAACCTGTATCTCTGTTTGCGATGGCCGCCGAAAGACTTGGTATTGGCCTCAACGCGACCCTTTTGCCCGAAACCGGAACTGGCGAAGTGCGCCGGGCGGCTCGGGCTTTCAATACCATGCAAAGCCGGCTCAAGCGTTTCGTCCAAGACCGCACCCAAATGCTGGCCGCTATTTCCCATGATTTACGCACTCCAATCACGCGAATGCGGTTACGCGCAGAATTCGTAGAGGATACGAAGCAGCGCGACAAAATGTTATCTGATCTCGACGATATGGAGGCAATGATTTCTGCGACGTTGGCGTTCGCTCGTGATGATGCTGCCAATGAACCGGCTGCGCCAACAGACATTGCGTCGTTAATCGCTCGTATTGTCAGTGACGAAGCGGAGGCGGGCCATGCGACAAGTTACTCAGGGCCTGAGACAATGGACCTCACAATTCGGCCGCTCGGTCTGAAGCGGGCGCTGACTAATATTATTGAGAACGCCATCAAGTATGGCAGCTGTGGCGACGTGACTCTGAATCAATCCGGTGAAAACATTGAGATTCTGGTTGATGATAAAGGGCCCGGCATCCCCGACGCAGAGAAAGAGCAAGTCTTTACGCCCTTCTTCAGGTTGGAGGGGTCGCGGTCGCGAGACACTGGGGGCACTGGTCTTGGCATGACTATTGCTCGCAACGCTATTCGGTCCATGGGTGGAGATATAGAGTTGCTCGACCGTGCTGAAGGAGGGTTGCGCGCGCGTGTGACGCTACCTGCCCAGGGGTAGGCGTCCTACCTCTCTTTTGATTCTTCTGTGATACCTTCGTGCAGAGGCTCGGGGGAACAAACCTTCCTCCGTCATTTTTTCCATCACCTCTGCATATAGTCCGCGCAGTTGAGACTGACCATCCATTCCCGAATTGAACCTGTTGGGCAGGGGTCTATTCCAGGAAAGGTTGGGTACAATCCAAATATCAAACTCTACCCCTATGATCCCGCCCGGGCTCGGGCTTTGCTTGCAGAGGCGGGGTATGCGGACGGTCTGACACTTGAAGCGGCAGTCGAAATAGGTTTGGCGCAAAACATGTACCTGAAGGCTGCACAGGATTTGGCCCGCATCGGCATTACCCTAAACGTTCGAGCCGTGGTTGCGGCTGAGTGGCTTCGAAAATATTTCAGCGCTGATTTAGGTCGCGTCGATGTGTTGTCTTTGGTGCGGGAATCAGGCGCCTATCGCGACACCATTCGATCTATTGAGACCTATTCCTGTGCCAAGACAAATCCACTTTTCTGCGACCAAAGTCTAATGCCTGATATTAATGCGATGGGGGCAATCTTTGACCTTCCAGCGCGAGACCGCGCCCACCAGCACATCATGGCAAAAATGCACTATCTTGCGCCGGCCCTGTTTCTCTTTAATCACGCCAACAGCACCGTCGCTCACCCTTATGTCGAGAACATTGTTCTGACCGAGAGGGGGTTAGCGTTTGAGAAAATGAAGATCAGGGGCAAGAGTCCCTAGCTCATCAAAGCCATCCAGCGCTAACATCCTTACACAAATAAATCTGAGGAGAGGGCCATGAGCAAGAAATCTAGAATATTTCAGAACGACCCAGACGGTCTTCGTTTGCCGATTAAGGTGGACACCACGTCCAACGGGGAGTTCATGCCGCGGCCATTGTCCGCTGCAAATACCGAAGCCAACCGATTGGCGTTGACCCAGGCGGATCAGAATGCCCGCAAGACAGGTCAACATCGGCGTGACTTTCTTGTCTCTACTGCAGGTGCAGCAACAACGCTGCTGGCGTTTAATGAAGTCAATGCTGCCACCGGCAAGCGTGGCAGCTCCTACATGTTGCCGTGGGAAGCGGGCAAAGACGAAGCTGCGGCCAAAGACGCTCTCGATGGCGATGAGTTTATATTCGATGTTCAAGGTCACCATGTTGGCAACATTGAGAGTTGGGCAGAAGGGATGCCTCTTTATCCAGCGCGGAACAATTTTAAGTTCTTTGCACCTCAGGTGGGGTGTGAATACGGTGGCGACGACCCTGAACTCGGTCATATTGATTGTTTGACCGGCGAGGCTTACGTCAAAGAAGTGTTTATGGACAGCGACACGGATATCGCCGTGTTGTCCTTCGGTCCTGCACCCGACAACCAAATGATGCCGCAATATTCAGAAGGGGCGGAAACCGTCCGCATCCTCGAAGCGCTGGGTACGACTCAACGCCTGATGCTCCATGGTCGCTGTATGCCGACGTATCAAGAAGACCTCGACGCTATGGACGAGACGGCGGCCAACTGGCCGGTCGCGGCCTGGAAGACCTATACCCAGCATGGACCCAAGGACACTGGCTTCTACTTGGATGATGACCTTGGTCAGCACTTTATTGAAAAAGTGCGTAAGACGGGGGTCAACAAGATTGCGGTACACAAAGGGCTACCATTCCTTCAGTACAAAGAGAATCTCAAGTACGCCAGTTCACGCGATGTAGGTCCAGCCGCGACAGCCAACCCCGACATCACCTTTATGATTTACCACGCAGGGTATGACATGCGCCTTCCCGAAGGGCCGTATTCGAGAGACTCTGGCTCCGGCGTTGATGATCTCATCACCTCCATGATCGATAGCGGCATCACGGCCGCTACACAAAAGAATGTCTATGCGGAGATTGGAAGCACCTGGCGTTACCTGATGCGCGATCCTGATCAGGCGGCCCATGTTATCGGAAAGCTGCTCAAATACGTTGGTGAAGACCGCGTGCTGTGGGGAACGGACTCCATTTGGTACGGCTCTCCGCAAGATCAGATAATGGCCTTCCGGGCCTTCCAAATTTCCGACGAGTTCCAAGAGAAATACGGCTACCCCAAGATAACACCGGAAATACGTGCCAAGGTCTTCGGTCTTAACGGAGCACAGGCCTATGACTTGTCGCCGGATGACGTGCGCAAGCACACCAAGGTTGACCCGGTGGAGAAGGCCAAAGAGGAATACGCGGAACGGCAAGACCCGAGTTACTTGACCTATGGTCCAAAGAACCGTCGAGAGTTCTTGAAATTCCTGGCGCAGGAAGAGCGTTAGTCGATCACAGCATAAGGGGGCATCATGCACGCACGGATTTTTTGTCTCTGTGTTGCGTCGTTGTTCATGGGGGCGTCTGCCGCGGCCGAGACCATTGGTCAAACATGTGCGACAGCAGCGGGTGCTTTTCTCACCTCCTTGTCCGAAGAGCAGAAGTCCCACGCTGTGCGGTCTTTTGACCATGAGGGTCGCAAGAAATGGACCAATTTGCCAGGGACGCGGTTTCGCGATGAAGGGCTACCCTTTGAAGAGATGGCAGAAGTCCAGCGGATTCTGGGGCACCGGTTGATTTAGTGTGGTCATAGTAGCCAGGGCTACCAAAAAGCGACGGGCATCATGCGGCTAGACGATTATTTGGTTTCTTAGATGGAAGACTCCGATCAACTTCCGCCCGGTTTCAATTTTGGCCATGGCTATTATTGGCTTGGTGTTTTTGGTGATCCTGCAGGAGATTAACCTTTGGGCTGGCAGTTGGATGGCCACCATCTGGGTCTTAATTTCACGGTGGTGGGTGACAGCGTCGAAGTGAACCCCGCGTTCATCGGCGCGCAACCGAACGAGGTGCCGACAGGACCCTACGCAGGGTGGCGTATTCTCGGTGAAGAGGAAGACAAAGCCCTTGCCCTTGTGGGCAGTCTTACGAAAGGACAGCGCGCCTCCGCCATCCTTGGCGATACGGTGCCGGATGAGATTTTACCGGGCCAGAGCGGGGCGATGCGTTGACGGAGATTGTTGGTCTCCCTGCATCTGATATGACGGTGGAGCAACGCGCTCTTTTGCAGCGGTTGATCGAAGAATATGTGCGTAACATGGAGCCTGAAGCCGCCGACCCATTATTGGCGCGTATAGAGGCGGATGGTCCTGCTGCATTGCACTTCGCCTGGATAGGCGGCACGGCTGCGGGGGAGGTATTTTACTACCGCGTTCACAGCCCATCGTTGCTCTTTGAATTCGACCACACACTCAATCTAGCCCGTATCCGTGATGATGTGCGCGAACCTGATATCAATCACGTTCACACGATCATGCGGCGGCCGGACCAAGGTTACGGCGCCGGTCTATTGCGCCGCCATTACGAAGAGAGTCATGCTGATGATTAAACCAGTTTTTCTCGTGGTTGCCGCGCTGGCCTTATTAGTGACACCAACTCTTGCCAACGATCACCTTCAAATGAAGGGCATCGGCTGGTACGTCATTCTATCTCACGATCGAGATGCCTTGGCGGACTTCTACCGGGCGATTGGTTTTCAAGAGTGGGCAAGTTCATCCAAAATTGTGGGCCTACGCGCGGGCGGTGGTGCAGCGCTGGAAATCGGCCACCTCGACCCAGAAGCCCCAAAAAACCCACCACGGACGTCCCGCGATCAATCGCAAGCGATGGCCATATTCGGTGTGAATGATGTGGAGGCTGTTGCCGCGCGGGCGAGGGCCGTTGGCGCAACGTTTGTCGAGCGATACGATAGTCCGGGTGGTACGCCGCTTTATTACCTGGGAGGCCCAGACGGTAACGTTATTGGTTTTGCTGAGGACGGCCCTATGTGGGGAAATACAGAAGAGCTCAAAGTGCTCGAGCTAGAGCCCAAAGATCATCAATAAGGAAAGACACATGACTTTATCCCGCCGTAAAGCTTTTGGGTGCGCCGCCGCTGCAGCCGCGACCGGTCTTGCATCAAGCCGGGCTTCCGCCGCCCTTGATGTCACAGCGCCGGAAAATAAACTGGAAGTCTACCGCCGTATCAGAGGCCGCAACGATGGTGAGTTGGCGCTGTGGTGGTGGAACGGCTACGTCTGGGCCAAGCCCAACAATGATATTGCTGTGCATATCATGACAGTTGAAGGTTTGACCTTTCAGCGTCTAACCATCAAAGCGGATGGCAATCTCACTGAAGCCCAGGCCGGGCGTGGGACCTTCCGTGATCCGGATACCAACGTTCCTCTGAAAACATGGACCAATCTGTTCACCGGCGTCACGGCGAAACCCGATCACATCAAGTCGCTCAACCGGGGCGTCATAACGCCAGATGGCTTAGAACGGAAACACACCGAGCGCACACTGCGGTTCGAGAGCGAAATCACAGCGCCGATGATCACCGGTCATCAGATTTTCATGCGTGAGAACTTCGTGACAAAGAACAGGGGCCGCGAACCCGGGGAAGTGAGCACACGTTCGTCACTGACCACCTATACGGCAACAACGGCAAACATAGCGGACGATAACGCAACCTTCCGGCCTGCGACGTTTAACTACCAAAGCCTCGGCGGCTTCCGCCCGTGGATGGAGATGGACGACAATACCGGCATATTGTCGTGGCAAACCGTGGGTCAAAAGTTAGAACGCGGCGCCGAAGATGCGCCGGGGGGCATTAGAACCTGGGTGGACGCCAACTATCCGGGGTTTTTGAATGACCCCGGAATCTAACCTCTACGCCTAGTACGTTGCTGTCCCTTCGTAAGGAGCGTTCCCGTATGCGCTTAATGCCGGTGGCAACTCCGGCTTGTACGGGAAGTCGAAGGAATAGGGCACATCCGTGTCGCCCCATACGTTAACGTGCTTGCCATACTTAAAGCGAATAAGCGCAAAGCCGCCCTCGCGGGTGCCGAAGGGGCCATGGGGTTTTTCTTCGGGCCGCCAGAAGTAGGCGCCCCTGTTCATTTTGCCAAAGGGGCCGGTCAGTTCGCCGCCCAGCATAAAGGTTTCTTCCACGCAGGGGTGTGTCAGTTGAGGGCAGGCCCAGTTCTCGGGATAAATGTGCGGTGACGTCGCAAACAGAAACGTGCCTTTTTGATCGTATTGGTGGTCCCATTTCAGAACTTTGCGGCGGTTGCCCATCCACTCCAGTGTTGGGTCGGCGGTGGATGCGTCCCATTTCATATCAAGGGTGTTGATGAATGGGACGAGGTCTTTCTGCTCAAAGGTGTTGGACAGGTTATTCGATAGGGTCGGTTCGCGATCGAAGAAGGTGAGGGCGACGCAGCCGGTTTTCGATTGCACTTGGTTCCGCACATAACCCGCTGGAAAACAGCCGTAACAATCCCGCGTATAGAGTTGCCCGTTGATCTCTATGGATCCGTCGAGAATGTAAAACTCTTCTTCGGCGTTCAGGGCCTCGGGTGCGTCGCGATGCCAGCCCGCCGGGTAGCGAATGATGACACTGGCATCACCGGCGTTGTCGTCCTTGCTCAGAATTTTCGAGTCAACGTCGGGCCTAGCGTCTCCGGACAGCCCGGCCGTCCATGGCAGAGCCTGGGCGTACAGAAATTCGATCCAAGGCCGTGCCATTTCTTTTCCCCCAAAGTGTCAGGGGCAGTCTTAGCATGAATTCGCCTGGCCAAAGGGGTGAGCGCACGTCATGGTCGCGCAACCGAGACGGCGGAAACCGGCGATCAGACTTTTCTTTAGTGGAGCGGAGGGCCTGGGCAGATGGGGGAAGATCCATAGGGGTTATCTCCAAAGCGAACCCAGCGATGCAGTATAACAATATAAATAGTTATTTCCAACAAAATAGATATCAATCAGGCGTTTTGTTTTCTGAGAAGGCTCTGGAGACTATATTTTCTGGCGTTTTATCCGTGCATGGGCTCGTTTGCGCGATCACACGTGCATGGGCTCGAATGCGCGGACCACCCGTGCATGGGCTCGATCCTCGCAAAATCCGAATTTACTTTTTTTGGCTTATCTGGCGGCCCCGGCGGGTGTTGCAGGGATAAGTCAAATCCTTGAAATCCCTGGGAGTCGGGCCGGGTGCCAGTTGACTCATCTGTTATCTACGGGTACCACGCTCAGTACGATTCGCACTGCTACGCGTTATTTTTGCGTCCACGACCTTTTTCGTTCGCCTAAATTACTCCAAACAGTGTGGTCGGAATCCGGCCTCACGCCCGCTGTGGGAGAGGCCACACGTGTGTACTACTGGAGAAATACTATGCCGAGCGGAACCGTAAAGTGGTTCAATGCGACCAAGGGCTACGGGTTTATTGAACCCGACGACGGCTCGAAGGACGCTTTTGTCCATATCTCAGCCGTTGAGCGCGCTGGATTGTCCGGCCTCAATGAAGGCCAAAAAGTTCAATTCGAACTCGTGCAAGGCCAAAACGGCAAATCCTCTGCCGAAAACTTGGTCGTCGAATAATCGGCGATCTCAGTTGAGCACACCGCGTCCACCCCTGGTGGGCGCGGCGTTCTTTTTTGGGGATCAGATTAACCAGCAGTGCGCTTAGGCCTGTTGGTTTTTTTGTGTCTGGATTTTGGTGCTTACAGCTCTGGATCTACAAGAACGTCTATGAGTGTAGGTCGGCCCCGAGCAATTGACGCCATTGCCCGGTCGAAGGCCTCGGGCAGGTCTTCGGGCAAAGCGACGGGTCCGACAGCAGCCCAGCCTTGGGCCTTGGCCAATCCGCACAGATCGGGCGGAGGATCATCCAGCCGCTGGCCGACCCACTTATTCTCGCGCGGTCGCCCGCGTGCTTGAGCCATGCGGTCTTGGTGTCGTTCGTCATTGTAGAACGACCGATTGTTGTTGATCACGGCGAGTATCGGCAGACCCCTCTGGGTAGCCGTCCACAAACTCGCCATGCCTGACAATAGATCACCATCACCTGTCGCCAGCACAACTAATCGATCTGGGTCGGTTTCCTGCATCGCGAGCGCTGCGCCAATAGCAAACGGAGGAGCAGCCCCGATCACCCCACCGGCGTCGGCGCCGAGATAGTCCAGCGGATGATTGAACGGTGACGCTGCCGCTGGCCATCCAAAGGGCAGGCAGGCATAGCAGTGTTTATGATCCCTGAGCGCTTTCGCGGTTGCGTCGGCGAGGTGCGCCATGGATATCGTCGGCGTGTCAGGCGGTTCAATGACCCCCGGCTTGGCTGCAACGGCGGCCGGTTTTTTATCAGCGCCGAGCGAGGTGAGCAGGGCCTGCGTTGTCGTGTCGGGGTCTGCCAACAGCATGATGTCAGCCCGAGGCAGCCCAAGGTAGTCCATGACCGCTCCGGTATGGGCGTAGCGGTCTAGCGACGCATGAATAACCGTAAGGGAATCGTCTCCAGCGCGACCAGCGGTATCCAGCAAGGCTTTGACATCGAGCCAGTCGAGACTCAGAATCACGTCAGCCTCACCCAGCGCGGATATATCATCCTTGCTCTGGAACAGGGGAAGAATGCCCTCGTGCAGCGGATGGGAATCAGGAAACGAAGCTCCGAGTTTGAGGGCTGTATAAACTTTGGCATCCAGGGCTTCCGCCAACTGAATTCGTCGCTCCCAGTCGTGCTCATCGCGAGATACTCGACCGGCAAGAATAACGACCTTGCTCGCGCTCTTAAGAGCCGCTGCCGCTTTAGCTAAACTCTCTGCATCTGGACCTGGCGGCGCGGCGACGTGAAAATGCTTGGGGTCGGGTAGGGTCACCGGACTATCCAGTGACTCTTCTTGGAGTGCCGCATCAAGGCATACATAGGTCGGTCCCATGGGAGCTGTCGACGCCATCAGGGTTGCACGCAAGACGGAGTCGGCTATGGCCTCGGCAGAGCCCGGCTGGTCATCCCACTTAAGGTAATCACGGACCATCGCTGCCTGATCGGCTGCAGTATGTATCCAATCAATCCATGGTCTGCGCTTTGCCGCATCGACCGGACCTGTCGCGCCCATAATGACCATCGGCATGCGATCAGCGTATGCGTCGAAGATGTTGATGGCCGCATGCATCACGCCGATGTTGGCATGTAAGGCCACACCCATCGGTTTGCCCGTGACCTTGGCATAGCCGTGGGCAATGCCAACGGCGGCCTGTTCTGTCAGGCACAACACCATTTCAGGATCGGTGTTGCCGAGGTAATTGACGATGGAATCATGTAAGCCGCGATAGCTCGCCCCTGGAACCAAGCTGATGTATTTGAGTCCGCTGCGTCGAAGCATTTCCGCAGCCACGTCGCTGGCCCATCCCATGGTCGGCTCTTGCGGGGGAACGAACTCTGACATGTGGTCTCCTTAGGTAGAGGCGACTCTATGCCCCGTCATTCGTGCTTATTCGGCGCCACGTCCACCGTGGGCCTGCGACCAGCCAACGGGGTCTTTTAAGAAATCACGCACACCACTTATTTTATCTTTGTCGAAATACCCGCCAGCTTCGGCGGCTTCAATCACGTCTGCCCATGTGCAGAGATAGAGCAGTGATACGCCTTCTTTTTCCAAGCTATCTAAGGCGCCAGGAAAGGCACCATAGAAGAACACAACAAAGGTGTGACTGCATTTGGCACCGGCGTCTCTGATCGCTTTGACGAAAGCAAGCTTACTACCGCCGTCCGTCGCCAGATCTTCGACCAGCAACACTTCAGAGCCCTCCGGCATGTCGCCCTCGATTTGGGCCATGCGGCCGAACCCTTTTGACTTTTTGCGGACGTACTGCATCGGCAACATGAGTGCGTCGGAGATCCAAGCAGCGTAAGGAATGCCTGCGGTCTCTCCACCTGCGACGCTATCCAAGTGTTCATAGCCGATGGTCTGCTCAATCTCTTCGCGGGCCAACAGGGTGATTGTCCGCCGTGCGCGGGGGAAGGAAATCAGCCAGCGGCAGTCGATATACACTGGGCTCGCCCAACCCGCTGTCAGGGTATAGGGCTCTTCCGGCCGGAAATTGACCGCTTTTGTTTCGAGCAGGATATTGGCGATGGTGCGGGCTGCCGCCTGCTGGCGCGGGGTACGATCTGTCATTTGAATGAAAGTCTTTCGCTTGGCTTTACGGAACGCTGTTCCCCCTGTTTACTGAGTTGTGCGCCATCTCTCAACGCCTTCGGACTGACTGCTTTTTCTCTGCCCATCTTATGACCGACTCCTCCCAGACTTCCGCCACCGTATGGGCGCTGACAGATGACCGCCCGGGTAATAATGCCCAGGTTTTGGGGGTTGCACAGGCCACGGATTGGCCAATTGAAGAGAGGGCGATTCGGTATACGCCCTGGGGCCGGCTCCCCAATTTATTGCGTGGGGCGAGTTTAGTTGGTCTGACGGAAGAGAGTTGTACAGGGCTGGTAGCACCATGGCCAGATGTTGTGATTGCAGCCGGTAGACGTTCTGCGCCTGTCGCGCGATGGATCAAGCGGCAATCCGGTGGGAAGACGAAACTGGTGCAGATTATGTTTCCCGGTCGAGCAGGGGCTGAGGACTTTGATATCATTGCCATGCCTGCACACGACGCCAACCGGCAATTCGAGACGCGGCCAAATGTCATCACTATTACAGGTGCGCCAAGTCTCATCACGCCTGAGGTATTGCTCGAAGAATCCGCGCGCTGGAAAGATAGGTTTGATTCATTACCGCGGCCTTTTGTTGCCGTGATCGTAGGTGGTGCGACACGGCGACGACCTTTCTCTCAGGTTGATGCATTTGAACTCGGCCAGCGGGTTGCGGCACTTGCGAAGTCCGTCGGAGGCAGCGTTCTGCTGACCACATCTCGACGGACAGGGCAAAGCGCGGAGGCTGCAATGCTGCAAAGCATTCCGGAGCCTCGCCACGTTTTCTTGTGGGGAAATGATGGGGATAATCCGTATCGTGGATACCTTGCCCTTGCCGACGCCATCGTCGTGACTGGGGATTCGGTAAGTATGTGTGCGGAGGCGTGCGCTACAGAAACGCCGGTCTATATTTATGCGCCTGTGCATTCCACGAGCGCTAAACATGCGCGCTTTCACCGTGACCTGTATGACCGGGGATATGCTAGACCTCTGGATGAAACTCTCGAAGACTGGTCGCATCCACCGCTCAACCCAGCTGAAGATGTTGTGGCGGCTGTTCGTCGTGTCGTCTCTGGTCAGCCGGTCAAAGGATAACTTGAATATATGCCGCGCTTTTCTGCCAATGTTTCGTTGCTATTTACCGAGGTGCCATTTCTGGAGCGGTTTACCGCAGTAGCGGCGTGCGGGTTTAAGGGCGTTGAATGTATGTTCCCTTATGCTGAACCAGCAGAGACGGTGGCTGACGCGGTCGCAATGGCGGAGCTCAAGATGGCGCTGTTCAATGCCCCGCCGGGTGATTTTGCGGCAGGGGAAAGAGGCCTAGCCGCGTTGCCAGGACGCCAACAAGAATTTCGGGACTCCATAGAAGTCGCTCTCAAGTATGCAGATTTATTGGAGTGCAAACGCATTCATGTTCTTGCCGGGATCGTACCCGAGGAAAAATGGGATGAGGCGCTGGACGTCTACATTGCAAACCTTGCCGTCGCTACCGACCTAGCGCGCGAGATCGATATTGATATTTTGATCGAGCCAATTGTGATGGAGGGATATTTTTTGTTCCGTCCAGACGATGCGCTGCAGGTGCTGGAGGACGTTGGTGCCAAGAATCTTAAGATTCAATACGACATTTTTCATGCGCAACGTGTCCAGGGCGGGATCACAGATTTTCTGGACAATCACCTGGGTAAGATCGGCCACATTCAAATTGCTGGTGTCCCTGATCGCCATGAGCCCGACCGCAGCGGAGAACTCAATTGGCCCTACATCTTTGACCTTCTGGATGCGCATGGGTACGCCGGTTGGGTCGGGGCAGAATATAACCCTCGTACCAGTACGCAAGCCGGTCTTGGCTGGGCGAGAGACTGGGGTATTGCTGCGATCTAGTCGGCCACATCGAGGGTGTGGAACGAGAGTACGTCGGCGATGACCTCGTAACCGGTCACCCGCGCGGCCACCGCATCAAAGGCCGGGGCCTGCCACATCAAAATGCCGGGCGGATTATCCCGCTCATAGGCGAGAACTTCTCCCACCAATCTCCGTCGCTCTTCCGGATCAAATGCGCGTTCCGCTTTCTCAATCATTGGCATGACAGCGTCATCGCAATAATAGGCCGGCGACCAACTGCACGATCGTGTGCGATAGCCATGCATGGGGTCAAAGCCGCTGGTGACCATCTGGAATGCGCTGTACGGATCTGGCCAACCGGTTTGGTACATGTACTCAAGATACTTGGCGAAAGTGGTGCGCTGGATCTCCATTGTCACACCGACCCGCGCCAGGTCTGCCGCGACTTGCTGGATGGCTTGGTCTACGTTGGACTCACCGCCCACCATCAAAGTGACCATGGTGAATCCGTCGGTATACCCGGCTTCGGCTAGGAGTGCCTTTGCCCGCTTTGGGTCGTAGGGATACGCGATGATATTGGGGTTGTACCCAAACGCTTGGGGGTGAGCGATTTGCCCTGATGGTTTCACTGCACCACCGAACATGACGTCAACGATGACCTCTTTATTCACGGCGTAGTTTAAAGCCTGGCGCACGCGGACATCCGTCAGCGGCGTGTCTTTGGTGTTCACGGCTTGTATGTAAGCAACAGAGGGGTTGGCGTATGTGATTAATTGACCGCCTTCGGCTTCAACCACGGCATGGTCTTCTGATGCAACGTTAAATGCGACGTCCAAGGTGCCCGAAAGCAATCCCTGAAGCCGGGAGGCTTGGTCAGAGAGATGAATGAGTGTGATGTGATCAAGTTTTGGCTGACGCCACGCCGTTTCATTGCGGACGAATTTGATTCGGCCCTCTTCCCACCTTTCAACTTTGAATGGACCTGAGCCAACTGGATCAAGTGCAAACTCATCGGTGCCTAGGCTGGCGAAGTGCTGTGGCGCTGGGATGCGCACAAAGTCCAGGTGGATCGGCAGTATCGCGTTAGGGACCGATGTAGTTATTTCAACCACGTGTTCGGAATGCGCCCGCGCGCCGTTGACTCCGACACGGGCCAAATGTGTACCGATGGTCTCGCTTTTGCCCTCTTCGGAGAGCAGGTAATCAAAAGCCGCGACGACAGCGTTCGCGTCAAACCGCTCGCTATTGGAAAAGACCACGTTCTCGCGCAGGGTGAGAATCCAACTATTCTGATTGTCCGCATGCCAAGACGTGGCTAATGCTGGACCGGCTTCGCCATCAGGTCCAATGCGGGTAAGGGTGTCGTATATTGCGTTTAGGGGCAGGGTACCGGGCAGGCCGACATTCTGATGAGCGTTTCCTCGTGTCGCAGGGAGGAACTGCACACCCATAACCAATGATTTATCCGCCCATGCTGAAACCGCTACAGAAAGGCAGAATCCAATACAGATGATAAACTGCCATAGGTTTGTGCGTGAACGCGTCATGGACCCAGTATAGCCCGCTTCTGCCTCACGCTATAAACTCAGCGCAAATAAAGCTTAAAAGGGGAACGCATGATGATCACTTTATTGGGCAAAGCAATATCTCGTTCGGCGCGCTGTTTGTGGGCGCTTGAGGAGGCAGGAGTCGACTATGAACATAATCCGGTCGACTACACCAAAGGTGAGGCCAAGACCTCAGATTTTATGGCCATCAACCCAGGGGCCAAAATCCCTGCACTGATTGATGGAGACGTGGCCATGTTTGAAAGTTTGGCGATCAATCTGTACGTTGCGCAGAATTATGGCAAAGGCGGCCTGTGGCCTGATGATGCGGCTGGCCAGGCGCAATGCCTGCAGTGGACTTTGTTTTCGGCCACGGAAGCGGAGCCACCAGGCGCAGCTCGCCTTGTGCAGTTCATATTTAGGACCGATGAGACGCGCAGCCAAGAGGTGCTTGATGATGCGGCCGAGAGATCTCAAGCGCCGCTCGCTACGCTGGAAACCGTTTTGCAGTCGCAGCCCTATTTGGCAGGTGACTCTTTTACCGTGGCTGACCTGAATGTCGCTTGCTCAGTTGAATATCTCGTGCGCACTGATTTTGACCTGTCGCCCTGGCCACAGGTGCAGGATTGGATCGAAAGATGTATGGCGCGACCGGCATTTCAAGCGATGACGGCAATTAAAGAAAAAGAAGCCGCATAAACACCTCAAGAGGATTCCGCTAACTATGATTAAGATATACGGAAGCCTCGTCTCTCCGGCGACCCGCAACGTCTGGATGTTGAAGGAACTCGGTGTCGAATACGAACGCAATTGAAGCCAAAGTAAAAGCGGCTTTTCCGAGGGATCTAGGAGTTAGGCGAGTGCTAGGGAGGCAGTTTTATTCAACCCCGTAATAGAGACTCACGACATGCTTCGCCTCGGCAAAGAACAGCCAGCGTTCGATTGCAACTCCTGCCAAGGTGAGCACGGCGCCTGGAATGACAGCCCAAATCAGATAGGGCAGCGGTAGGAGTGAAGGCAGTAGGCAAAATACGATTGCTGGAGCGACCAGTAGCAGATTCCGCGTGATGCGACGCAGTTTCTCGGCGTGCTTGCGGGCGACACCATAGCCCATCTCTTTCAGCACATAGTTGGCTTCTGTGTGGGGCCATTCAATAGAGCGTACCGTGTTACCAGGAGAGGCGATCGCCGCACCCGCGTTTTGTGCGTGGTCGTCCCAGGCAGCTTGCAGCCTCGCCCAATAGGCGTTCTTGGCGATTGCTGCGGCGAGGACGAAGACGATAGCAACAGCCTGAAAACGCACCGGGTGTAGGCCAAATCCCGAAGCGATTGCGATTATTACAGCCAATCCCGTAAGTGGGCCGAGTGTTAAGTACCCGGTCACCGTCCAGTCCGTCGCCCAGGCGGGTACAGGCTTGAGGGAGCGGTATATCATGCCGGTTGTAAACATCATACCCAGGGCAGTGAGAACAGTCGCAAAGCCTGCCCATACCCAAGGTCCGTCGACGCTTCCAAGAGAGACCCATGCGTAGGTGTAGGCAAGTGTAGGAGGGTAAGACAGAATCGCCATAACTCCCTCGCGCGAAAGCCAAGATGATTTCCATTGGCTCAGGGCCCGCCACGCCCGCTCCGGATGTCCAAGATGAAACGTTGAGGACAGCAGGCCCACGGTGACCAGGCCGAGCGCAGGAAGCATCAGGGCGCCGCCGAGCCATCTGTCCTCGTCCGGCAATATCCCAAAGGCAACCAGAAGGGGGGCAAGGGAGAGAATACCATAGCCGACGCCGGACGCGGTTGTGAATAGAATGACTGAGGCGGCTGGATGCATCGGTTCGCCTCTAGTCCATGCGCTCAAGCATGCGATCCACCCAGCCCAACAACCCTGAGGCACCGTATGTGTCGTCCAGGGGCGCCAGCGCCGGGCTTTGGTTTACTGAGCTCGCCACGTTGGTCTTTTCTCGCTGCGGCAGATATTGGTTTGTCGGCTTGTAGCCCATCTCTTGCATAAGGTCGCGTCCACCCCTTTTGCGAACCAGCCGGGAGACATCGGATTGAGGATCATTGAGATCTCCATAGTGGCGGGCGCCGGTGGGGCAAGTTAATACGCATGCGGGGACACGATCTTCCTGATCCAAGTTTTCGTTGTATATGCGATCTACGCACAGGGTGCATTTTTTCATGACACCCTCGAATACATCGTATTCGCGAGCACCATAGGGGCAGGCCCAGGAACACAACTTACAACCGATGCACTTGCCTTCATCAACAAGCACGATGCCGTCGGATGTGCGTTTGTAGGACGCTCCAGTAGGGCAAACGGTGACGCAGGCGGCATCTTCGCAATGCAGACAAGAGCGTGGGAAGTGCAGGCTCCGGCTGCTGCCTTCCGGCGTGGTCACTTCGTAGCTGTGCACCCGGTTAAACCATACGCCGTCGGCTTCTGCGCCGTAGGGATTGGTGTCGGTGAGGGGCGCCATGTGGCCGCCGGTATTCCATTCCTTGCAGTTGGTCACACATGCCTGACAGCCGACGCAGGTGTCGAGATCAATAACCAGACCGAGTTTCCGTGTTGTCTCATCAGGGAGGCACGTCATTCCGCCGGCTCCCGGGTTTTGAAGCTGCGCCCATAATCGAGTTTCCCAGGACGCGGTGTATCACCGGTTGGGTCTCGTACTTCGTTGAACATAGGTTCCGTTAGGCCCTGCTCATCAGGTTCTGCTTTGGTGATGCGTACTCGGAGGTCAAACCAGGCGGCTTGCCCGGTGACCGGGTCAGAGTTTGACAGTGCGCCATTATCCGACTTCTCTGGGATGATGTGATTGAGCAGGAATGCCTGATTTGACTCAGGGGCACCTTTATCTAATCCCCAGCTGCCACGACGTTTGCCGATCGCGTTCCAGGTCCACACGGTATTTTTGTTGACGCCGTCGACCAACTTGACTTGACCCTTTACCCGACCATGTCGCGATTTAACCCACACCCAATCGTCATCGGCGATCCCAAACATCGCCGCAGTTTCATGATGAACAAACAGGCGATTCTGGGATGTGATCTGGCGCAGCCACGCGTTTTGTGACCCCCAAGAGTGGTAGTGGTGCATTGGCCGCTGCGTTAGTGCGTGCAGCGGATAGGCTTCAGGGTCCGTCGCCTCATCTTCGAGGGTTGGATACCAACTGGGGAGCGGGTCGCAGGCTTGCTCAACTCGATCGCGCAAGTGGTCCGGTGGTTGATTGACCCCATGGCCCCGTGCGCCGTTACGAAATTTCTGTACTGGTTCGGAGTACAGTTGCATCACGATGGGGTCAGTTGATCCGAGAAAGCCCATGCCGACCGCCCAATCCAAATAGGCTTGATTGGCCATCTTGTAGTAACGGGCCTCTTTTGGAATTTCACCGCGCCAGAAGCAACCGTTCTCAATATAGCGTTCAAGCTGATCTGGGTTGATCGAGCCATTGCCCTGGCTCTGCCCGTCTTCTCCCCGCCATCCGGCGAGCGGCCCAACTCCCGGCGCTCGTTCGTGATTAACAATGTAGTCAGCATACCCGCCAGGAAACTTTGGGCTGTTATCCTCATTTACAAAACCGGGCAAACCTAATCGCGCACCGAGATCAAGAAGCACTGTTTGGAAGGGCCGCACGTCGCGGTCGGGTTCGACGATGGGTTGGCGAATAGCGTCGCCAGCGCCTTCTGCATCACTGATGGGCCGGTCGAGAAGAGAGATGCAGTCCCAGCGTTCGAGATAGGTCGTATCTGGGAGAATAAGGTCCGCATAGGCGATTGTTTCAGAGACATAGGCGTCGCTGTAGATGATGTGTGGAATGCGGTAGTCGCCAGTATCCGGATCTGTCGCCGTCAATGCATCTAAGGTGCCTTGGATATCCATGGACGAATTCCACGCCATATTCGCCATGTATAGAAACAGTGTGTCGATGGGGTAGGGATCACCCGCCGCGGCATTTGCGATGACCCGGTGCATCGCGCCATGGGCTGACATTGGATTTTCCCACGTAAATGCTTTGTCGATGCGGATGGGTGTACCGTCATCTTCAAGCAATAGGTCTTCAGGTCCGTTGGGGAAGCCAAGGGGCATGCCCGACAGGGGTGTATCTGGTGCATACCCTTTGCCGGCTGGCGTCGGTCCTGGTGGGACTGGCTTCGGAAACGGCGGCTTGTAGCGAAAACTCCCTGGGGTGTCGACAGCACCTATCAACATTTGCAGAAGGTGCAGAGCACGACAGGTTTGGAACCCATTGCTATGCGCCGATATGCCGCGCATCGCATGCATTGCCACGGGGCGCCCGGTCATAGTTTCATGGCGCGTGCCCTTGCTATCGGTCCAAGAGATCGGAAGGCTAAGAGGATTGTTGAATGCGGCATCCGCAATCTCTGCGGCCAAGCGTTTAATTGTTTCTGCGGATAGGCCACAACGCTCTGCCACGGCATCAGGAGCATAGGCCTCATCGGTGTATCGGTCAGCGATCAATTGAAAAACAGGAACAGCGGATACGCCGTCAACCTGATGCGTGCCCGAGAGCGATGCGCGGACGCTTGCATCGGTATGAGGAGCTGCGTGACCGCGGTTGCGATCCCAAACCAGGGGTGTGCCTTCGGAGTCACGAATGAACAGACCGTCTTGTTCGTCTCCGGCTGTTTGTCGAACCAACCAACCCGCATTGGTGTAATTCAATAGGTACTCGAGATCGATCTTTCCGGCGCGCAGCAACTCATGGACCAGCGCAAGAACAAGTAACCCATCCGTACCTGGCCGAATGCCAATCCAATCATCGGCGATCGCCGCATACCCGGTCCTCGCTGGGTTAATGGCAATGACTTTAGCGCCGCGTTCTTTAAGTTTGCCCAGACCGATTTTGATAGGGTTTGAGTCGTGGTCTTCGGCGACACCAAACATGAGGAAAAGGCGGGCAAGGTCCCAATCCGGTTCTCCAAACTCCCAAAAGGACCCCCCTATAGAGTACAAGCCTCCGGCGGCCATGTTCACAGAACAGAATCCGCCGTGGGCGGCAAAATTGGGGGTTCCGAATTGTTTTGCCCACCACCCGGTAAGCGATTGGCTTTGATCGCGGCCCGTAAAGAACGCTAGTTTCTTAGGGTCTGCTCTTCGAATGTCGCCGAGCCACGTTGTCGCTGTAGTGAGGGCTTCTTCCCACTCGATTTCTTCAAACTCACCGCTGCCGCGTGGTCCGACGCGCTTCAGGGGCTTACGCAGTCTGGCCGGGGACAAGTGGTTCATGATACCAGCAGCGCCTTTGCCGCAGAGCACACCTTTGTTGACCGGGTGATCGCGGTTGCCCTGTATGTAGCGAATTTGTCCGTCTTTTAAGAAGACGCGTATGCCGCAGCGGCAGGCACACATGTAGCAAGTTGTGGTCTTAACCTCATCCGCCACCGATGGCGATGTATCGACGCCATCATTCTCTGCCGGGGCACGAAAAGGCATAAATGTTCTCCATTGCCGCGCGGCTGTAAAACAGCAGACTAGCGTTCCTGTATTGGGGTGAATTTAGCCGTTCAGCGGCTCAGGTCAAACGATCTATCTCTTCGTTACTCAAAGACCCAGGAACAATGGTCACTGGAATACCAATTTGACCGGCATGCTTACCTGTTACGGCTTCGACCAGGGGGCCTGGTTTCTCGCCCGGAGCAGAGCCGAGGAGTAAAATAGAAATCTCAGGATGTTCTTTGACCAAGGCAAAAAGCTCATCTTGAACGTTGCCTTTTCGGACATATTGATCAGGTGTGCTACCTGACTCTTTTGTGATTTGTGCCGCATGGCGGCTAAGGGTGTTTTCCGCGGTTTCTTGTGCCTCTTTTTCTATTAAGTTGCCAACAAACTGCCAGTGCTGGAAGTCCTTGCTAGATTCCATATCGATGACATATAGCAAGGCAATTTTACCCCCAGTGTGCCGAGCGCGGTTGCAGGCATAGCGCAGAACAGCCGTCAATTCTTCGGAGTCATCAACAACAACTAAAAACACGCGGCCGCTTTCGCGTCCTGCGATAATGTCGTCTTCGGTTGCCGTCGCTGCAGTCATGCTGTTCAGCCAGTCCTATCAGCTTTCTTTGTCGTATCCAGCGGCATCCCAGGCAAGGAACCCACCTTCCATCCGTTTAATTTGTCCCGTGTAGCCGGCCTCTGCCATTTTCTCAGAAGCCAAGCCGCAGCGACGCCCTGAACGGCAATGGAATACGAGATGCTTGTCTCCTGGGTCGGGAACTGCTGCAGGATCAAACGTGGATAGAGGCAAGAGTATTGCACCCGGAATATGAGATTCATCCCACTCGTGTTGTTCGCGGACATCGACGACCACAGCGCTGTCTTCCTTACGCCATGTTTTAATTTGCTCAGGTGAAACGTAGAAAATTTGATCCGGGGGCAGGGTTGTCATCAATTATTACTCTTTCAAAGTGTGGGCGCGTCAGGATCAGTCGGGAATGACGGCGATTACTTCTATTTCCACCAACAACTGTTCTCTGGCTAACTTGTCGACTCCAAGCAGTGTTCCTGTTGGCGGCCGGTTAGGATTAAAGAGATTTGTCTCGCCAATAGCACCTATAAGTTCACCGACCCGGTCTTCCGTTACGCCGACGACAAAATATTTTACATGGGTAACATCATCGCCGCTGGCGCCAGCTTCCTCTAGAGCAATTTGAACATTGTCGAGCGCTTTGCGGGCTTGGGTGCTGAATGAGGCATCCCCAACCATTTCGCTGTTGGTATCCCAGCCCACTTGTCCTGCGACAAAAACCAATTTGCCGGGTTTCGCGACGACGACCTGGGAATATCCGACGGAGAGACTGTCAGACAAAGTTGATGGATTGATGTGGGTGAGATGATCCAAAGTTTGCGTCCTCTAATGATTGTCTAAGCAAACCGTATCCCTTTGACCCGCCAACGAAAAGACTCCGGGGAAAGCTCATCCCGCAGGAGTCTGCCCAAAAAAACAGCGAATCTGCGAGGTTAGCTCAGGCCTCTGGTCAAAAATTAGTCACCTTTCCTTATGGGCAAACAAGCCTCTCCTTAACCTACTGAATTTATTGGAAAATCATTGGGGCTGAAAACGGCACGGTTATTGAAAGGCAGTATGTCAAACCTCCGGCTAATCAGCCGGTCGACAACAAGAGGGAAGAAAAATGGCTGGAAATGACGTCTTTTTTGTCTTGATGGGCGCAATCATGGTGCTGGCAATGCACGCTGGTTTCGCTTTTCTGGAAGTGGGGACTGTACGCAAAAAGAACCAGGTCAACGCCTTGGTGAAAATCATGGTCGATTTTGCCGGTTCGACCCTGGCGTACTTCTTTATCGGGTACTCTATAGCCTACGGCATAGATTTCCTGAGTGCCGCTTCGGTCATTAGCGGCGATACGGGTGAGGGATACGCCCCACAGGGTTATGACCTGGTCAAATTTTTCTTCCTGCTGACCTTCGCCGCTGCGATCCCCGCCATTATCTCCGGCGGCATTGCGGAGCGGGCTCGTTTTTATCCGCAGCTGATCGCCACCGTTCTCCTGGTCGCGCTGATCTATCCATTGTTCGAAGGCATGGTCTGGAATGGGAATTTTGGCTTCCAAGACTTTATGGAGGCTACGTTCGGTGCTCCGTTCAATGACTTTGCAGGGTCGATCGTCGTGCACGCCATGGGCGGGTGGATTGCCCTCGCGGCCGTCATCATGCTTGGAGCGAGAAGCGGGCGCTATCGTGCTGACGGACGGCTTCAGGCAATGCCACCATCGTCAGTGCCGTGGCTCGCTCTTGGTGCTTGGATCCTCTCTGTTGGATGGTTCGGATTTAACGTCATGAGTGCGCAGGGTGTTGAAGGAGTCACGGGATTGGTTGCCGTGAATTCCCTCATGGCGATGGTCGGCGGCATTCTGGCGGCTCTGTTCGTTAGCAAGAATGATCCCGGCTTTGTCCATAATGGTGCGTTGGCTGGACTGGTGGCCGTTTGCGCTGGGTCGAACGTCATGCATCCAGTTGGTGCCGCTGTTACGGGCGGTTTGGCTGGTGCCCTGTTTGTTTGGGGATTCAACCAATGCCAAAACAAATGGAAAATTGATGACGTGCTAGGTGTTTGGCCCCTGCACGGCATGTGCGGCCTGCTCGGTGGTCTCATGTGCGGTGTATTTGGTTTGGAAGCCCTTGGCGGCATGGGTGGGGTTACGTTTATGTCCCAACTGGTTGGCTCACTCTTCGGAGTGGTCGTCGCGCTAATTGGTGGTTTGGTCGTATACGGCCTACTTAAGAAAACAGTCGGTATTCGGTTAACCGAAGCAGAGGAGTTCGCAGGAGCGGACCTGTCGATCCATCAGACCAGCGCTAATCCCGAAGAAGGTGTGCAACTCAGGTAGTCGCCGAGAGCCTGCACTCAACGCTGAAGGGCGTCCCTATAAGTGGGGGCGCCCTTTCTTTTACTTTTGGCCAGGCTTGTCGATGTGCTCGACATCGCGGTGACGATACTGCAATGCAATCATGACCGCTTTTACTGGGCGAAGGGTGATCATAACGGCCACTAAGATTACCAGTGGCCATAGAGTCATATGCACCCACATTGGCGGTCGGAAAGCGTTGTCTGTTAAGAGTGCAAGTACTGCAACGATGATGCACAGTGGCAGCATTATAAAAAAGGCAGGGCCATCGCCCGTGTCATGGCCCGCTAGACCAAGTCCACAAGAAGAACAAGATTTCCCAACTGTCAGGTAGCTGTCATACAGGCTGCCTTCGCCACAGCGAGGACATCGCGCGGTAAAGGCAACCCGCATAAGCGAGACAGATTGGTCCGAAGACTCGTCGGTATTCACAGCGGACTTAGTTTGTTCTGTGCTTTGGTTCGGCTAGAAAGTTCGTACAGGGGTGCCGAGCAGCCAGTAGACCCAGACAAACAAGAACAGCCAGACCACGTCAACGAAGTGCCAATACCAAGCGGCAGATTGGAACCCGATGTGTTTTTCAGCACTGAACTGGTTCTTCTGGGCGCGCATTGCGCAGACAATCAGGAAGGTCGTTCCGACGAAGACGTGGAACCCGTGGAATCCTGTTGCGAGGTAGAAGGTCGACGGATAAATGCCGTCACTTAGGCCAAACGCTGCGTGTCCATATTCGAAAGCCTGTAGACCGAGGAAGAGGACGCCAAGAATGGCTGTTATCCAGGTCCATTTTGCTGCTTTTTGGTTCATGCCTGCCTCGATATAGAGGTGAGCACGTGTGACGGTTATGCCGGAAGTCAGCAGGATGACCGTGTTGTAGAACGGCAGGTGCCACGCATCGAGGACTTCAATGCCCTCGGGCGGCCATTGCATCGTTGCAGTGGAGAAGCCCAATGAATGATGGAAAAACGCCCAGAAAAACGCCGCGAAGAACATCACTTCAGAGGCGATAAACAGAACCATGCCCATACGAAGGCCGGTGCTTACTTCATTTGAATGCACGCGTTCTTTGACGGACTCTTTAACAACATCGCGCCACCACAACACCATTGTGAGGACGACAAGAGCTAATCCAGGAGCGACTTTGTATACTCCGGGAAGCCCGAGAAAGGCCTCGTCATGGAAATAAAACACCGCTCCAATGGCGAGGAAAAGGGCAGAAAAGGCGCCCATTGCCGGCCAGGGGCTCGGGTTAACCATGTGATAGGGGTGATTTGCCTGTGCGCTCATCGTTCGCGTCCTCGTAAGTTACGCTGGTTGATCAGGTACCGCCCAACCGGGCAGTTGTTAAAACAGTGTCAGCCTGAGAGATAATTTCAGGCTCTTCGTCAGGAATGTCGTCCAGTGTCCGATAGAATGTGTAGGACAATGTGATCGTCTTCACATCATTCGCTAATTCATCTTCTAGGATCGCTGGGTCGACAAAAAAGGTCACCGGCATATCCACCGACTGCCCTGGTTCTAGGGTTTGCTCCACAAAGCAAAAGCATTCGATCTTGGTAAAATACTGTGCGGCCTTAATTGGTGTGACGTTGAAGGTTGAAATACCAGTCACTGGCTCATCAGACAAATTGGTTGATCGATAGGACGTCAGGTATTCCGCTCCCAGATTAACCGTGACCGACCGCTCGTTCGGTGCGAAGTCCCAGGGAAGGCTTCGATCAACATTTGCGTCAAACCTCACAGTGATTTCTTGTGTCGATACTTCGTGATCACTGCGTTCGGCTACCTGAGGGGTACCGCCGAGCCCAGTCACCTGACAAATCAACGTGTAAAGCGGGACGAAGGCAAAGGTCAGCCCGACCATTCCAGCAACCGCGACAAATGCCGTGGCTGCTGTTCGGCGATTGCGCCGGGAAAAGTCCGAGCTGGATGACATCCTAGGCTTTATTCCGCTGGATGGGCTGCAGGATTGCCACCCGTGAAGTCAGGTGTCTCTTCAAAGGTGTGGAACGGTGCAGGAGAATCTACCGTCCATTCCAAGGTTGTTGCGCCGTCACCCCAAGGATTGGCAACTGACTTGCGACCACCAATCATGACGAAAAATGTCACTACCAAGAAGAATACGGTGCTTGCCATAGTGACATAGGCACCCCAGGTCGAAACCATATTCCATTCTGCGAAGATGTCTGGATAGTCGATATAGCGCCGCGGCATACCTGCAAGACCCAAGAAGTGTTGCGGGAAGAAGAGCACGTTAACGCCGACAAAAGTCGTCCAGAAGTGAAACTGTCCGGCCAATTCGGGGTAAACTTTGCCGGTCATCTTGTCGAACCAGTAGTAGAAACCCGCGAAGATCGCGAAAATTGCACCGAGCGACAGCACATAGTGGAAGTGAGCCACAACATAATAGGTATCGTGCATGGCGATATCCATGCCGGCGTTGGCCAAGACCACGCCTGTGACACCACCCACGGTGAACAGGAAGATAAACCCGATCGACCACATCATGGGTGTCTTAAAACTGATTGAGCCACCCCACATGGTCGCAATCCAACTGAAAATCTTAATCCCTGTTGGGACGGCGATGGCCATAGTTACCGCGACGAAGTAAGCGCGATAATTTACACCCATGCCGACAGTGTACATGTGGTGCGCCCAAACGATGAACCCAACGAGGCCAATGGACGCCATGGCGTAAGCCATGCCGAGGTAACCAAAGACCGGCTTTCTTGAGAACGTCGAGACGATGTGGCTGACGATGCCGAAAGCCGGCAAAATCATGATGTACACTTCAGGGTGGCCGAAGAACCAGAACAGGTGTTGCCACAATATCGGGTCGCCCCCACCTGCGGGGTCAAAGAAAGCTGTGCCAAAGTTCCGGTCAAACAGCAGCATGGTCAGCGCGCCGGCTAGGACAGGCATGGCCAACAGCAACAGGACTGCAGTGATTAAGGTTGCCCAAACAAACAGCGGCGCTTTGTGCATCGTCATACCGGGCGCACGCATGTTGAGAATAGTCGTAATGAAGTTCGTGGCACCGAGGATGGACGAGGCGCCAGCCAAGTGAAGAGAAAGGATGGCAAAGTCGACCGACATATCGGGTTGACCTGCAAGGCCCGACAAAGGTGGGTAGAGGGTCCAACCCGTTCCCGCACCCTGGCCCATAAACGCTGACAGTACGAGGAGCACCAGAGCGGGAGGCATCAACCAGAACGAGATATTGTTCATCCGTGGGAACGCCATGTCCGGAGCCCCGATCATCATCGGAACCATCCAGTTACCAAATCCGCCGATCAATGCCGGCATAACAACGAAGAACACCATCAACAGAGCGTGCGCCGTGACGGTGACGTTATAAAATTGGTTGGCTTCCGAACCCATCATCTCGCCAACAACATCGAAGACCTGAATGCCAGGCTCGCCGAGTTCGAGACGAATTAAGAAGGACATGCCTCCACCAACAAGGGCGGCCACAACCGAAAACACCAGGTACATCGTACCGATGTCTTTGTGGTTGGTTGAGTTTAGCCAGCGCCATATTCCCTTGGGGGCGTGGTCATGATGATCGTCGTGTGCGTGAGTCGCCGTTGTGGACATGCTGGTCACTCCTGAATGAGGGCGGCGAAGCGGTTCGCGTCGTCTGGTGTGTTGTCGTTGGCAGCCAATTCACTAGCTCGCCAAGCTTCAAATTCTTCCGGGGAAACGGCGTGGACGACAATGGGCATAAAAGAGTGATTGATGCCACAAAGCTCAGAGCACTGGCCGTAAAACTTCCCTGGGATGGTGATACGCGTCCACGTTTCGTTGGTCCGCCCCGGCACGCTATCAAGCTTTACGCCAAACGCTGGAATGGTCCACGCGTGCAGCACATCGGTTGCTGTAAACAGAATGCGGATATCTGTATCGGTTGGAAGAATGAGTGGGGTATCGACTTCCAGCAGTCTGTGCTGTCCTGCCGCGACGTCAATTTCGTCGTCCTGCAAGGGGAGGGAGTCGAATGAAATGTCATAGTCTGGAAACTCGTATGTCCAGTACCACTGGTTACCGACCACTTTGACCGTCAATTCAGGGTCTTCTATGCGATCCATGTAATACAACAGGCGGTAGGAGGGGACGGCGATGACAACAAGTATGATCACTGGGATCGCTGTCCATGCGATTTCAAGAAGCGTGTTGTGTGCGTTCTTGGAAGGTACCGGGTTTGCTTTGGCGTTGTAACGAAAGGCGCACCACAAGAGCAGCGCCAGCACAACAAGTGAAATGACGGTGCAGATCACCAAAAGAAAGTTGTGAAACTCGACCAATTGTTCCGCGACCGGCGAAGCTGGTGTTTGCAGGTTCAATTGCCAAGGCACGGGAAACGAGGGTGTGGGTAATTCTTGAGCCCAAGCAGATGAGGCGCAGACCATCGTCAAAACCCAACCTGTAAAAAACGCCGAAATCCGTGACACACTTTATCTCCCTTACGCTAACGAACGATCCATCGTTTAAGGGGCCAGAGCGTTGGTTTCAACCGATTTTTCGGCGCTGATACTGCAATGCAGCCGTGCGCTTCTCCTAATCGATAGCGAACGGATCGTCGCCCTACCCCTATTCGAAACAAAACCTTAGAAGAAGCCGCCCATAAGGTAGAGAAAACCGCCAGAAAATCGCTCCGTGCGAATGCCTCGCAATTGCCAGGTCCAGCCCTGATCAGGCTAGGGAGAATATCATCAAGGCAATGACAGGATTGAGGGCCTGTGATACTCAACCGTCGCATTCGTTAACGATTGTCGCGCGATTCGATTTAACGCATCGCAGATTTGACCATCAGGGAGGGAGAATGATATGACGGACTCAACTCCAGATAAACAGAAATTGGTTGTTTTTGGTCTTTGCCTCGCGGGCCTATCAATCTTCATGTACGTCAGTTTTATTGCAAAAGTTGCTTTTGACGGACCTTAGGCTGATATCCAAGACTTGGTGCATATCCACCGTTAGGGTTTCCTATGACAACGGCTAACGTCTTGCCTCATATCAATGCCGCCTTGAACAGCATCGCCACCGTGTTGCTGTTGATTGGTTTTGTGCTGATCAAATCGGGTCGGAAACAGGCCCATCGCAAAACCATGACCGCCGCGATTGTCGTGTCAGCCATATTCCTAGTGTCATATTTGGCCTATCATTTCACCGCGCCGATCTTTGTGTTTCCTGGCACAGGGTGGGCTGTGCCAGCCTATTACACATTGCTTATTTCGCATGTGGTTTTGGCGACCGTTGTGTCTCCTATGGTCGTGGTCACAGCATGGCGCGCCTTTCATGGCGACTTTGATCGTCACAAAGTGATCGCCCGCTGGACCTGGCCGGTTTGGATGTTTGTGTCAGTATCCGGGGTCGCAGTTTATGCGATCCTATATCATGTCTATCCCGCGCCCGTGTCTTAAGCCTAGATAGGCAATTATGAGCTTTCACCTTCCTCCACCGAAAGAGCACGACTTGGGGACGCCTGAAGCGGCTATAGATGGCCATTTCGCTGGGCGTCTCACCGATGATATTTTGTGGGAACTCAAAGGCTGGGTGATTTTGCCTGTGGCCGCCTTGGCGATCGCTGGGCTAATGGCGGTGCTGGTGGCGCTGCTCCGTGTTCCGGGCGTGGAGTCAATTCTGCGTTGGACATCGCAGACATTTTTTGTGAAGGGGCTCATCGCTCACGTTACCTTTGCTTTCGTCATTTGGTATCTCGGCGTGCAGGGGGCGCTAACTGTTCTAGTGACCGCGGCTACTGGTCCTATGACAAAAGGGGCCGCCTTCGTCGGTCGTGTCGGATTATCTGCCGCTGGGCTAAGCTTTCTGCTCATTTTGACGCCGGTTCTGCTTAATTTGGGTGAGCCGTCAGCCAACAACTACATACCTGTTTTAATTCACCCAATATTCTTTGCGGGGTTGACGTTGTTGGCGCTCGGGTTGGCGCTTCCAGTGATTCGACTATTGGCGCAAGTTGCGGGTGAGCGATCATGTGAACCGGTTGTGTTCGCAGTCGCGGCGTCTGGTGTGATCTTTCTCATCGCGCTGGTGTGTCTTGCTGCGGCGTGGTGGACGATGCCGGTGGGCACGCCGGCCACTGATGCCGCGGAGCGAGCGTTCTGGGGTATGGGGCACATCATGCAGTTCGCCAACACTTTGCTTCTATTAATCGGGTTCTATCTTCTCAGCCGGATGTCGCTCGGTGAAACACCTGTATCCGATCGTGTTTTCAAGATTGTTGCCGCGGCTATGGTGGCGGGCGCTGCCATCGGCCCTCTGTTCTATTTGAGTTTCCCCGCTGACGATCCGTCACAGGTCAACGCATTCACAGACCTCTACTGGTATGTCCTTCCTGTCCCCGCCGGGGTGGTGTTGCTTGGAACTGTTGTCCTGTTTCTTCGCCGGGCCCGCGACGTAATGAATCAGACGCCGGAGGTCATTGGTATTTGGGTGGCGCTTCTGTTGTTTGGTTTCGGAGGTCTCATAGGTTTTTTTGAAAGTTCCGTGGATACACGGACGCCAGCTCACTACCACGCAGAGCTTATCGCTGTGACCCTGGTGTTTATGTGTCTGTATTTCGCGCTATTCGCGCAGTTGCTTGATCGACCCTTACCGGCCAGGAAATGGCGTATAGCGTCCTATGTTTTGCTTGGGGCGGGCCAACTTTTTCATTCTGTTGGGCTATTTTCGGCTGGGTTGGACGGTGTGGCCCGCAAGGTCGCAGGTGGTGAACAAGGGCTGGATAGTGCGACAAAACTGTCGTCTATGGCGTTTATGGGGCTCGGTGGTCTAATCGCAGTGATCGGTGGAGTGATATTTGTCGTTTTGGCAATCCGCTGTTTTTTGATACAACCCACGAAAGACGCGCCGGACACGTTAGAGCAAACGGTCGATCCGGCTTAACCAGAGGTCCCAGACCGCGCATGACGCTTTCCCGATATATTGAGTTATTGAAGCTACGTATTGGTGTTCTGCTCGCGATTACAGCGATGGCGGGATACTTTGCAGTAGCAGAGACTGTTCAGTGGGGGCCGCTGCTGGCCGTCGTGGTAGCGATGCTTCTCTGCTCTTCTGGATCTTCTGTTTTTAATCATTTTTATGATCGTGACATTGATCAGAAGATGGAGCGTACCCGCAACCGGCCCTTGGCGTCGGGAGCGATGCATGATCCAAATTTAGCGTTATGGCTTGCAGGCGGTCTTTTGGTTGCAGGCTGCGCTTTTGCTGCTGTTGCCTTGAACTGGGTGGTTGCATTGCACCTTGCCCTCGGCGCTTTTACCTACATGGTCGTTTATACGGTGTGGCTGAAGCGGCGCCATTGGATGAACATTGTCATCGGCGGCGCGGCAGGTAGCTTTCCCGTCTTGGCTGGGGCGGCGGCAGCAGACCCTAGCGCCTTCACGTTACCAATGCTGATGGCCATTACGTTGTTTCTTTGGACGCCCTCACATTTCTGGGCGCTGGCGATGATGATCAAAGACGATTACGCCAAAGCAGGTGTGCCGATGTTGCCGGTCTTGGTTGGCGACGCAAAGTGCGCCAAATATATGATGGTCAACACCGTATTGTTGGTTGTCTCGGCCGCGCTGCCGGTCGCGTTTGGCGAACTAGGCCTCGTTTATTTTGCCATTAGCAGCGCACTCAGTCTTCGGTTCTTGTGGCTCAATTGGAAACTTGTTCTAGATCCAAGCAAAGCTTTAGCGCGGAAAATATTCTTATTTTCCATGAGTTACTTGGCCGTCGTCTTTGTGGCCATCGTGCTAGACCGCAACCTACCGCTACAGTTCTGATTTTCCGTTCGGTTGTTGAACAGGCCGACAGAGACAGCAGTGTCTCTTAACGAAACGGCATACGACATGTCGTTAGATTTTTCATGGAGTATATTGATGCGTGTTTTGAAAGTTTCGGCAATTACTGCTGCATTGCTCAGCTCTGGCCCCGTGTTTGCCACAGAAATTGTCTGTGACGGGCACGAGGACAATCTCAACACCTACCTTGAGATGACCCGCATCCTGTTTAATGAAAGACAACACGAGCGAGCCGCTGAGTATTACGCTGACGAATTTATCAGTCACAATGTCGATGGTGGAGGGCTAGGAACTAATGTCCGCACACCCGATCACATGAGCCGAATTTGGATACACTCAAAAGAGGCGTCTCCTGATCGCCAACTGATCAATGACCTCATTATTTGCCAGGGCGACATTGTCGTGGCGCGCGTTACAATGAAGGGTACCCGCGTGACCGGCGAGATGGAAGGCAATCCGCCCAACGGCCGACGTTATGAAACGTCTGCGACTGATACCTATCGTTTTAAAGACGGCAAAGTCATTGAACGCTGGGGCAACAACGATAGCATTGCGATGATTCGTCAGCTTGGTCTAAAGGTCGATCTCTCAATGACTCCGCTTCCGTCCGAGGACTAAGTCGCCGCGTCATCAAATTCGAATGCGCTAAAAGCCCGCTCCTGGCTCGCTGAGGTAAGCTTCTTCCTCAGCTGTGTTGGTGCGCCCTAGAATTTTATTGCGGTGAGGAAACCGACCGAACCGGACGATGACATCGTAATGCTGTTTCGCCCAGTGATACGGACTGTTCTCGGCTTTGCCCTGAGGCATCGCTGCTGTCAGTTCTAAGCACCGCTCCTGCATTGCAATATCCTCAGCGTGCTCAAACGGCAAGTAGACGAAGAATTGTTCATTCTTAGATAAATCTTTGTCGTCACCACAGTCGACCATGGCTGACGCGATTTGTAATGCTTTGCCATCGGTTGCAAAAGATTTGGGGTCATTGCGAAACATGTTGCGTGGGAATTGGTCGAGAGCGATCAAGAGGGCGAGAGCGCCCTGCGCAGTTTCTGCCCAGTCGTCGTAATTCCCTGCCGCCGCTGCCTCGCAATCACCGAGGTGGTGTTCGATGATCAGCTGGTCAAATGCATCATCCTTTTTGAACCATTCGGCCCGGTTGGTTCCATACTTAGGTGATCCAGGGGCGCCAAACCAAAAGTCGAGCACAGCTTTGGCACGGGGAGGAAGGTCGGGTGATTGCATTTGAAGACTTCTGTGGCGCAGTAGATCTATATTGTAACTTGGCTGACCGGGTCTTTCATGACCGATTGCCTTGCTTTGAACAGCGCCTTTTTTCTGCCGCGTCTGTCTGGTGCCATTGCTACATGAAGCATTTGCCACGCCTTTATATATGATTGAAGCGCACAGCAAACTCGAGGTATCACCACGGTCCTCAAGGGTTTTGTCGACGCCTATCGTGTTTGTGAGCGGATTCGGTTATAAATGAATAGCTTGAAATCGGGGGCTAGGAGAGCGGATCACAGATTCGTCAGATGGGCATCTACTGCTTTTCGAAGTGCGTAAAAAAACACAGTAGTTCACTCATTGCTGAGGAGATTGGTCCGATCATGCTTATGACTGAAAAGAAACCACCGACCAGAAGATGGGCGATCTTAAATTGGGCAACCCTCATGGCCGGCTTGATTTGGTTGGCGAGCGGTCCAGAAGCCCTGTCTCAAACGCCGGAGGGTGGAGTGGGGGGCGAGCAGGCATCTGACGTCCCCGTTGAGGTTGAGGTGCTTGAGCCGCAGCCGCGTTCAAGCATTGACCCGCTTGAGCTTTATCCCGATGGACTAGAGTTCGATGTGTACCGAAAGGGATCTTGGGTTGGGCGTCATAAGGTGAAGTTTGAAAAGGATGGCGACTTACTGAAGGTCGAGAGCCATTTTAAGCTTAAAGTTAAGGTGCTTTTTGTCACCGCATACAAATATGAATTTCATGCCGATGGCGTGTGGAAAGACGGCGTTCTTCAATCAGTAAAAGCTGAGATCAACGACAACGGAAAAGAGTCTTCTGTTGATGCCTATCTTGATGAGTCCGGCCAGTTCTATTCGATGGGTCGCAAAGGGACATTTGTTGCAAACAATCCAATCTATCCAACGAACCACTGGAACGTTGGTGCGATTGAGTCCGATGTCGTTCTAGATACGTTGAACGGTAAAATCATCAAAGTTGATATCTTACGGCAGGGCATCGAGGCGATTGAAACCCGCAAGAATGGTCATGTTGATGCTGAGCGATTTGAGTATACCGGCGAGTTAAAAGACGTCATCGTTTGGTATGATGTTGACGGCCGCTGGGTGGGAATGGAATTCACCACCAACAAGGGTGAGACCCTTACATATGTTTGCCGTAAATGCGGCCTGCCAGATACTCAAGAGCAACTTTCGGCCGCTCGCTAGTGGCAAAAATTTTATGGATTACAGGCGCTGGTAAGGGCATTGGCAAAGCGGTTGCCTTAGCCTACGCAGCGCATGGATGGTCTGTCGCGGTAAGCGCCAGAACCGAGAGTGATCTTGCAGCTGTCTCAAAAGAAGCGCTGGACGCCAAGTTACCCGGCAAGATTGTCGGATTCCCTTTAGATGTTATTGACCACGACGCCGTGAAGCAGACATTTAAATCGATAGAAGCCGACTTGGGTCAGATAGATCAGATTATTTTTAATGCAGGAACGCATGCCCCAACACCGCCAACCGAGTTATCTGTCCAGCCGTTCAGGACACTAATGGAAGTGAACTACATGGGCTCAGTTAATGGTCTTGATGCTGTGTTGCCGACACTTATTGATCGCAAATCAGGACACGTTGCCATCGTCGCGTCTGTAGCGGGTTATAGCGGGTTGCCTAATGCTGCAGCCTACGGCGCTACTAAGGCGGCATTGATCAATATGTGTGAATCTCTAAAGACACAGCTTGATGCATTTGGTGTCACGATTTCGGTTATAAACCCGGGTTTTGTGCGGACGCCTCTCACGGATCAAAACGAGTTTCCTATGCCATTTTTAATGGAGCCTGAAGACGCAGCGCAAGCCGTGTTTGCGGGGATGGAAAAGGGGAAATTCGAAATTTCTTTTCCGACTCCTTTTGTCCTTATTTTGAAGTTTTTACGGCTCTTGCCTTACTGGCTATATTTTCCTCTCGTCAAAAAAATGACGAAAGTTTGACCGGAGTCTAGAGGGTTTGAACATGTCAGATACACATACAGCTGCCGCATATGTTCGGTTTTACGAAGCGCTCTCTCCAGACACGGTGTCTGACCTCAAGTCAGTGGCTCATGAGGATGTGCGATTCAAAGACCCGTTCAAAGATGTCGTTGGGCTAGATGCCTACACCGCTCTGCTAGAGGCCATGTTTAGGGCTGCGCCGGACATCAAGTTTGAGGTGTTGCATTGCGCCTATGACGGCGAAGCTTGTTTCTTGCGATGGAACAGTCGCGGGACAGTGAAAGCGTTGGGGAAAGACGCGTGGACAGTTGAAGGTATGTCAGAAATTCGATTTGCGCCCGACGGTCGAGTTCTTTCCCATATCGATTTTTGGGACGCGTCCGCTCAGTTCTATGAACGCATACCAGTTATGGGATCGATAATCCGATTTATTCGGCGGCGCGTCGCTGCTCATTGAACTGGGCTGAATCACTTTCATACTCAGCTCTTGAGAACGAGAGAGTCACAACTCCAATCTCAAAACCCCACTTAGATACTGAAGCTCGGTTGAGAAGGACACCGCCTGGCTGCAGGAACATCCAGTCATCAAATTTTACGCGCCAGGATCCGTCACCGACTTTTAGATCCATGTCGTAGGTCCAGTTCAGAGCATTACCGAATGTCTTGCCAGAAGCTACACCAAGGATATCGTCTGCCGTTCCCGTATACGTGTTTTCGTCAATTTTTTTGATTGTCCATACACGTCGGTCTTGCTCACCATCCGCGTAATCGAATTCTTCATCGAGCGTCAGGGTGGTGCCGTCCCAAGAGCCGGTGATATCGACCTCGAATTCTCTGCGCAAATTCCCGAACCTATCGTGGAACATGCCCCAAGCTTTGGTTTTGCCTTCAAAGAAATCCTCCAATACCAAGCGAGGTTCTCTGCCTTCAAAGTCTTCCAGTTTCATGGCTCCACTGCACCCTGTCAGTCCGATTATCACTAAGCTTGCCAACAGAACTGTTTTGATCATGTCTGCCTCCTAGGCTAGCCGCTCATCGCGCCGTTTTAGGCGCCGTTGGATAAGTTCCTGTCGCTGTTGAGTGATCGGGAATGTCCAGATCGACACAATAGCTATGAGTTTAAATACGACTGGGATTCCGGCGTAGATCACCGCCAATGACCGCAATGCGGACAGGGTATTGTCCCCATCGGTCGAAAACCCGAGATATTCGAGGAGAGGGAAAGTTAGGCCGACCGCCAACGCCAGGGCTAGCTTGGTCGACATGCTCCAAAGCGCAAAAAACAATCCAGCCCGGGACTGGCCGCTTCGTAGACGATCAAAGTCGATCACATCGGCCTGAAGGGCTGGAGGGAGCGACAAGTCGGCACCAAGCCCCATGCCCGTCACGATGCAGATAAGGGCGAATATAGCGATGTCACCTGGGGCGAGGAAGGGAACCCAAACAAAGGCGGCGCAGGTAAGAATCATCGCCCAACACCAGGTTCTGTGTTTGCCAATACGTTTACTGACCGCAAGCCAGACCGGTATCGACAGCACGCCACTCAGGAAATAGGCCAAAATAAGGATACTGCGCTGACTTGTATCCGCTTGTAGCCCGTACTCGAGATACAGAAGAAACAGAGCCGCGGGAATGCCATTGGCCATTCCGTTGATGAACCAAGCCGACAACAATCGAACAAAAGGTTTATTGCCTCCGAGTACAGCGATGGCACGTTTGGTCGTCGCCCAATTGAGGGGCGCTCTTCGCGTTGCCATGGGTGAGATCGCCTGTTCGGGCACCCACCAAAGGAGGAGAAAAATAGTTGGTGCGCCGACAATGATGGCCAACCAAGAAACGGCGGCGAGGCCTTCAGGTTCTGTCCACCCCATGCCAGCAGCCACGGCCGGTACCGCGCCAGCTGCTAGAATGCCTACGAGAGTGAGGCCTTCTCTCGCGCCAGTGATTCGGGAGCGCTCGTTGTAGTCGCTGCTCAATTCCGCGCCCCAGGCTGTGTAAGGCACAGCGATGATGGTCCATCCGAGGTAGAGAACGACAGCCCAAATCATGAGATAGAGTGCGGTGGCATCGCCGGGTGGTTGGAACAATCGCACCAAGGCCCATCCAGCGAGAATGGCTCCAGCAAAAATCCAAGGTTTGCGGTGGCCCCATCTAGTCTTGTGTCGATCACTGAGGACCCCGATCAATGGATCGGAGATAACGTCTACAATGCGCGCTCCCAAGAGCACGAGTCCGGCCGCAGTGAGTCCTAAGCTCTCAGCATACAAAGCGGGCAAATATACAAAAGCGGGAATGGTCGGCATCGCCAGTGCGAAAGCGGGCGCGGCGTAGGCCGCTAGACGACCAATAGTCAATGTGGGCGCATGCGCCATCTAATGCACTTTCTGCAAGTTGTGTGCGCGCTGCCTTAGGCGCGAACGATCTTAAATTGACCGACGTCGATAGATTTCGCCCTGAAGCCACCCTCGCAATATGCGAGATACATTTCCCACATGCGCCGGAACCGCTCATCAAAGCCGAGCGGCTCTATGGATGACCATGCACCCAAAAACCTTTGCCGCCATTCTTTCAAAGTTGCTGCATAACTATCGCCGAACATTGTGACGTCTGCCAGGTTCAGGCGGGCGCGATTAATTTCGCTGGTTAACGCATTAACTGAAGGCAACATGCCGCCCGGGAATATGTAGCGCTGAATAAAATCTGAGCCGCTGCGATACCGTTCGAAAAACGCGTCATCAATCGTAATAATTTGCAGCGCAGCCTCGCCACCATCTGCTAGGCGATTACGAATCATGTCGAAATAACGTGGCCAGTTGGCTTCACCGACAGCCTCAAACATTTCGATTGAAGCGATGCGGTCAAATTGGCCGTCAACATCCCTGTAGTCTTGCAGCCTTAGATCAACTTTCTCTGATAACCCAGCCTTTTGAATACGCTCGCCGGCGAACTTGAGTTGCTCTTGGGACAAGGTGAGGCCGGTTATTTTACAACCATATTCTTTGACAGCAAATTCAGCAAAACCACCCCAGCCAAATCCAACCTCTAGGACAGAGTGGTCAGGTTTGAGTTGCAGCATGTCCGCAATGCGACGGTACTTTTCAATTTGTGCTTGATCGAGCGGCTGATCTTCTTTGGTGTAAATGGCCGATGAATAAGTCATCGTTGGGTCGAGCCAATGTTGATAGAAGTCATTACCTAAGTCGTAGTGAGCAGCAATATTACGTTTGGCGCCGCGCTTGGTATTTGATCGCCGCAAATGGCCTATGCGATTCAGAAACCAATGCCAAAACCCTTGGAGGTCGTTGGTTTTTGCCGTGGGTCGATTGATCACTGCAATCTCCACCACTTTGGACGGGTCGGGACTGTCCCAATCACCATCCAAATAGGATTCAACAAACCCCATGTCTCCTTGAGTCAGCAACCGCCGCACAGCGCGCCAGCGGTTGATCACCATCACGGTTTCAGGAGCTCCCCCTGGACCAAGCCTGTGCTTGGAGCCGTCTGGCAGCGTGAGGTCAAGGGTGCCGATGCTGATCTTGCTCAAGACACTAATAACTTTGCCGACTAAACTTGGCGAGCGGTTATCGAGTTCCGTAGCATCGCTAGATTTCACAGTGTTGTTTCTTTGATTGGCCATATGTTCCCCGGTCAACCGGCTTCGTTGGAAGCGTAAGTTACAAGATCTTTCGGAGGTTCGGGTCTTGCGACCAGAGGCACTCCTTTCAGCCACAGCTTAATGGCTTCCCAATGAATTCCTGCGATGACTTTGAGCGTCATCAAAGGGTAGGAGAAAAAGGCTTTCACCATGCTCCATGCGGCCAGCGGTTGGCGTGTGCCTCCAAATGAAGCGAACAGTAATGTTCCGTCTTCATCTGTTTCATGTATGGCGACCGAAATATCATCCGTCGGTGGACGAATTCGAAAATTATAGGTCATGTCCATCTCGATGAAGGGCGAAACATAAAAACATTTTTTTACTGAATGGCGAACGAGACCGTCGTCGCTTCTTGTGTCGAACAAATAGCAATGGCGTTGGCCAAAGGTGTTTGAAACTTCATGTAGTACGGCAACAAGCGTTCCGTCTGGCTTGTAGCAAAAGTAATTCGATATGGGGTTAAAGGAGTAACCCAGCATGCGCGGGTAACACAGCAGGCGGATCGGACCACCATCGATCGATAGGTTTGCTTCTGCCAAAATGCCTTCAACCCATGACCGTAATGGCGAATCTGTGCCGGGCCCATGGTCGCGATTGTAAAAACTCAGAAGAGAGAAGCGGTTGTAGCCGAAGCCGTGTAGCGATGACCCCAACTTTGGGAGTTCGTCAACGTCAACCAGCATGGCGAAAACGTTATAGGCCAAGCGATGCTTCTTGGGTCGTGTTCGCCTATGCATAACTTTGCCGGCATAAATTGCTGAACTAAGGCTGGTCATCGAACTTAAGCCGCTGCTTCAACGGTAATTGGGTCGGGTACGAGACCCGACATGCAAATACGTCCAGACTCGTTCTCAACAGACCATGGCCGCTTGAGTCCACCTAGCTGTTCAGCAACGGCTAGGCCAGATTGCAAGCCGTCTTCATGAAACCCGTATCCAAAGTAAGCACCGCAATACCATGTTCTGTTCGAGCCCTGCAGCGCCCATAGCTTCTTCTGCGCATCCAGTGCTTTTTGATCGAAAATTGGGTGTTCGTAGTCGAAGGATTGGATGGTCTTTGACGGATCTGGCTCCCGATGGGGGTTTAACGTGACGAAGACCGGGTAATCAGAATCAATGTTTTGAAGAAGATTCATCCAGTACGTAAGGCAGACCAATTTGCTTTGATCATTTGTGCCACCTGAGATGTAGTTCCAGCTCGCCCACGCTCTACGACGACGCGGCATCATTGACTTATCGGTATGAAGAACAGCCCGATTGTGTTCGTACCTAATCGACCCAAGTAATGTTTGCTCTTCTTGGGTTGGATCTTCGAGCATGGCCAAGGCTTGATTCGAATGAGCAGCAAACACAACATGATCAAAGGTACGGTTTACTCCGTCCTCTGTGCCGACTGACACACCGTCCGAAGACCTGGTTACGCTAACCACTCCAGAGTTCAATAGAATGTTATTAAAGAACTCAGCCGAAATACGGTCTACGTATGATCTGCTGCCACCAGAAACTGTCCGCCATTTTGGTCGTCGATGATGTTTCGTCTCCAGTAGTCCATGATTCGAAAAGAACCGCACAAAAGCAGTGAGGGGATACCCCCGTATTTCTTCAAAGGTGGCCGACCATATGGAACTGGCCATCGGATAAATGTGGTCCCGCAAAAACCCATCGGTATATCCGTGTTTGTTGAGATATTCCCCGAGTGTCAGAGCAGCATTTTCAGGGCGTTGGGCGTCTTTCACGCATTCACGGTAAAATCGAAGAATATTAAGAACCATGCTCCAGAAACGAGGCCGCAACAGATTGCGCTTTTGGGCCAACAGACCGGTTATGCCGGCGCCCGAGTACTCGAATTTGCCAGCATTCATGGACGCTGAGAACGACATAACGCTGTCTTCGGTAGCGATGTCTAAATGACTAAAGAGGGCCGTAAGGTTAGGGTACGTGCGCTCGTTATAGACAATAAATCCAGTGTCTATAGGGATGGAGCGGGTGCCACTCGGGCTAGCCAGATTGGCATCGACCGTGTTGCTGTGGCCTCCAAGCCGAGTGTCTTTTTCAAATACTGTGATGTCATGGCGTTGATTGAGCAGCCAAGCGGCAGACAGGCCAGAAATGCCAGTTCCAATAATCGCGATCTTGAGTCTGGAATCGCCCGACATTCAATGGACCTTTGAGAAGTATAACATGCTGATAACGTTGAATATTCTATCAATAATCAAAATCTTCAAGCCTTTTTGAATGAACCTTCAGTGTCGTTGAGAGTGGCGTTCCAACATAAACATGTAGGCTCAGCAGCTTAACTCAGGTAAGGGCTCGCGTTGGAATACAAAATATACGGTAGGAAACCAAAGTCAGTTCACCCGATTTGACCTTTTAAAACCGCTTATTTTTTGGTGATCCATAGAGATGGGACCAACGTAGATAAGGGTAATGATGAGGTTTTTTGGGAGACATTGGTGTTTGGTGTCCACGAACAGTTCGACGTTCCTATGCCTCCTGCTGTTTTGATGAAGGGGTCGCCGAGAAGTCGGCGAGGAAAACGGCTAGTGAGCGTTAACAAGTCCAGTCCGTCGGTAACTTCCGACGCTGTTGTCATGACAGAACTCCTCGTTCTAATCGCGAAGTACCGTGATAAAGACGCGTTTTCTAAGATCTACGCACATTACGCTCCACGCATTAAGTCCTATCTCATGCGGCAAGGGGCTAACCAAGCCTCTGCTGAGGAGCTAAGCCAAGAAGCAATGGTGTCGGTTTGGCGTAAGGCCGACAGGTTTGATCCGACAAAAGCTTCAGCTGGGACGTGGATTTTTACGGTTGCACGTAATCTGAGAATTGATGCGTTGCGTAAGGAAAGAAGACCGAGTTTTGATCCTGAAGACCCCGCTTTTGTGCCGGAAGCCGATGTATCTCCTGACCGGCTCGTCGAGGTGGGGGAGACTCAGGTCAAGATCAAGGTAGCAATTGAGGAGTTGCCGAAAGAACAAGCCGAGGTGATTCGATTGTCTTTCTATCAGGACAAGCCGCACGGCGAGATTGCTGAAGAGTTGGATTTGCCGTTGGGCACTGTGAAGTCGAGATTGAGATTAGCCATGCGCCGTTTGCGTGAGGCTTTAGGAGAAGAGCAATGAATGCAAGTCATCATCCTAGTGACGACCTGTTGTGGACATATGCTGCGGGATCATTAGATGAACCGTCTTCGATCCTTATTGCGACGCACCTCTCTTTGTGTCCTGCGTGTCGTACCGTTGTTGCTAAAGCTGAAAGTTTGGGCGGCGAGCTGTTTGAGGATCTGGATGCTGCGCCCGTTGATGCTGGTTCCTTAGACGCTGTTCTTGCTAGGCTGGACAACACGGAAGAGGTAGGGTCGGTTTTTGTTGAAAACCGTGGCCATGATGAGGACGGTGTCACAGTACCTGCGCCTCTCAAGGAGTATTTGCCGGGGTCCGTTCCCTCGTTGCCATGGCGTTGGCTTGGTCCTGGAGTTCGGTACACGCCTGTTAAGGTAGAGGCAAAGGGGCCTAAAGTTGGGCTTCTACGGATCGCACCCGGCACAAAAGTTCCGATGCATGGTCATAGTGGAAATGAGATGACGATGGTTCTGGCTGGTGGTTTCACCGATGCTACGGGCAGCTATCAACGTGGTGATGTTGAGGCTGCGGATGATGGCTTGGTGCATCAGCCAGTTGCAGACCCGGGTGAGGAATGTCTTTGCCTTGTTGTGACGGAAGGTGAGCTCCAACCTACGGGTATGATCGCCAAAGTGCTGCAACCGTTCTTCCGCTTTTAAAGCGGGTGGAAAGTAAAAATTGGCCCCCGGTTCTTGCGGACCGGGGGTATTTTTTTGCCTTAAGCGGTTTCTAAAGTTGTAGCCAGTACGTAACCCAAACCTCGCACTGAGCGAATGAGCGAAGCGTCCCCGGTGAGGTTTTTCTAGTTTGCGTCGGACTTTTGTGGCCAAGACATCAATGCTGCGATCTGTCGCAGTCCACTCTCGTTGATAGACCAACTGCATAAGGTCGTCGCGGTTGATGGCAGTGTGTGGGTTTTGTACAAATGCGCTGATCAATCTCAATTCACTTGTGGTGAGGTCTAATAATTTACCGTCGGGCCCGACGAGCTTCCGACGCACGCCGTCGAGCACACAACCAGAGAAGCGAAATTGATCTGCTGGGGCTACAGTGGTGCCATTGACCGAGGCTTTCCCGTCGTTTGCAGCGTTAACTTCCGATCGACGAAACAAGCTCTTGATACGAGCAATTAGTTTCCGCGATTGATAAAGGCTTGGTGACATAGTCGTCTGCGCCAATCTCAAGGCCAACAACGCGGTCAATCACGTCACTCTTCGCTGCGAGCATTATTTTGCCGAGGTTGTAGTGCTCTCTTAGATGTCGCGTGAGTTCGAACCCATCTTCTCCGGGTAGATGGACGCCCATAAGCACGACAGACGGGATGTTCTTTTTGAGTATGGCCCGCATCTCTTTGCCGTCTCCAGCAGTATCGACGGTCCAACCCTCTTTCCCCAGCAGCACACTGAGTGTCTCTTGTGCGAGAACTTCGTCCTCTACAACAAGGATGCGGTTGGCATCGTTAACGGATGGTGTGTCGGCGCACATAGGAAAACCGGATCACCCTATGGGTTAATTTGATGGACGCTATTCTTTTTAGATACGACACCGCCGTCTAGAGGCCTTTTGGCCGAGAGGGGGCGTCGCGTTCTAGAGAGCGGGTGTGAGAGCGTCAAAAATCTCAAGGACCATAAAAAGCGGTACCGGCCAGACAAAGGCCAAATAGGCCTGTCCTAGGTAGAACAGGGGGCGCGGCCCTGGGCGCTCTTCTTCTGGCAAAGTCCTGTCGCGCAACACTTTGCGGACCATAATAACGAGAATCAATATATAGCCGATGGTGCACAAGGCGCCCGTGATCATCCAGCCGTTGCGAATAAGAAAGCTCAAGAAAGCTTGAGGGGCAGTCATGGTCGGCCTTCGGAGGAGGGGATGGTGCCGGAAACAGGATTCGAACCCGTGACCCCCTGATTACAAATCAGGTGCTCTACCAACTGAGCTATTCCGGCTAATCGCCGCAGCGTAGACTTATAAGCTAAAATCGGGGCGACATTATTGCGCGATTCGAAAAAGGGCAAGTAAGCTTTTCGCCAATTTGGTTATTACAGTCCGCGCTGCTGACGCATCCATTCGAACATAGAAACGGCTGCTGCGTTAGAGACGTTTAAACTCTCCATTTGGCCTGTCATGGGTAACTTAGCCATGAAGTCACACACACCCTGAATGCCTGGCCGCAGACCTTCTCCTTCGGCGCCGAGCACCAGAACGCATCTTTTCGGCAAGTCCATAAGGTCAAGGTCTTCTGATCCTGAAGCATCCAAGCCGACAACCCAGAAACCGAGGTCTTGGCATTCTTTGATGGTCCGTCCCAGATTCGTGACCTTCACAATAGGCAAGTTCTCGAGGGCTCCGGAGGCGGATTTCGCTAGCGTTCCGGTCTCTTCGGGTGCGTTGTGTTTGGTGGTTAGTACGGCGCGCGCACCGAAGGCGCTTGCTGATCTTAATATTGCGCCAACGTTGTGGGGGTCGGTGACATGATCTAGGGCAACAACGAGCGCAGGGTCGTCTGCATCAAGGCCGACAAGGGCATCTTGAATATCCATAGCCGGCAATGGGTTCGTTTTAAGGGCCAGTCCCTGGTGGACTTTGTCAGGGCCGAGAATGGTATCGATGGCGCTGCGATCTGCCGGTTCAATTAGGCTGAGACGGTCCCGCGACAGCCCCTTGGCCGCAAGTTTTTCTGCCGCTTCTGGGGTCGCAAGCAATCTGACGATCCGGCGATCCGGATTGCCGAGTGCGGATTCAACGGCGTGGAGTCCGTATAGCCATAATCCGTTGTCTCGGCTTTCGTCCCCCGCTGAATGGCGGCGCGGGCCCCGGGAACCCTTGCTGCCAGCTGCGCTACCGCGACGCTTGGACTTGCCAGTTTTTGACTGATGTATGCGTGCCATACCGTTCGCATCGGACACTTCGCTATCCGGGTCAAGGTTTTAAAGTTGACAACAACAAGCAAACTTCATACGTGGATGCCCCCGCAGCCAAGGCAGCCCTTGGTATTCGGAGGGGTGGCCGAGTGGTTAAAGGCACCAGACTGTAAATCTGGCCGCATAGCGTACGTAGGTTCGAATCCTACCCCCTCCACCATTCACTCCTGGGCCTGTTTGGCGCTGCGGTTATATATGCGGGTGTAGCTCAACGGTAGAGCCCTAGCCTTCCAAGCTAGTTATGTCGGTTCGATTCCGTCCACCCGCTCCAATCGCTGCCCGTACTCGGCGCTGGGTGTCGAAGCCGGATTTTTGATAAGGGTTCAGTGGTGAACCCCTAAGAGGTGAGTAAAAAGCCATGTCGAAGGAAAAGTTTGAGCGTAATAAGCCGCATTGCAACATCGGCACGATTGGTCACGTTGACCATGGCAAGACGACGTTGACGGCAGCGATCACGAAGGTGTTGGCGGAATCTGGTGGCGCAGAGTTCACGGCGTTTGATCAGATTGATAAGGCTCCTGAAGAGCGTGAGCGTGGGATCACGATTTCTACGTCGCACGTTGAGTATGAGACGGAGAACCGTCACTACGCGCACGTTGATTGCCCTGGTCACGCTGACTACGTGAAGAACATGATCACGGGTGCGGCGCAGATGGATGGGGCTATTTTGGTTGTGAACGCTGCTGATGGTCCGATGCCTCAGACCCGCGAGCATATCCTTCTGGCGCGTCAGGTTGGTGTTCCGGCGCTTGTTGTTTACATGAACAAGGTCGACCAGGTTGATGACGAAGAGCTTTTAGAGCTTGTTGAGATGGAACTGCGTGAGCTGCTGAACTCCTATGAGTTCCCAGGCGACGACATCTCCATCATCAAGGGCTCAGCCTTGGCCGCTCTAGAGGGCCGTGATGAAGAGATCGGCAAGAACACGATCATGGAACTGATGGCGGCGGTTGATAAGGACGTGCCGCAGCCGGATCGTCCTAAGGATCAGCCGTTCCTGATGCCGATTGAAGATGTGTTCTCGATCTCTGGCCGTGGCACGGTTGTGACGGGTCGTATTGAGCGTGGTGTTGTTAATGTTGGTGACGAGATTGAGATCGTCGGCATTAAGGAGACCCAGAAGACGACCTGCACGGGCGTTGAGATGTTTCGCAAGCTTCTTGATACCGGAGAAGCTGGCGATAACGTTGGGTGTCTGCTGCGTGGTACGAAGCGTGAGGAAGTTGAGCGTGGTCAGGTTCTGGCCGCGCCGGGTTCGATTACGCCGCACACGAAGTTTGAGTGTGAGTGCTACATCCTGAACAAGGATGAGGGTGGGCGTCATACGCCGTTCTTCTCGAACTACCGTCCGCAGTTTTACTTCCGCACGACGGATGTGACGGGGACTATTGAGCTTCCGGAAGGCACGGAGATGGTTATGCCTGGGGATAATATCTCCATGCAGGTGAACCTGATTGCGCCGATTGCCATGGATGACGGCTTGCGCTTTGCCATCCGTGAAGGCGGCCGTACCGTCGGGGCCGGCGTCGTCGCTAAAATTATCGAATAGGGAAATTAAGCTACGGCACCTCAGTTGTGAGGTGCCGTTTCTTTCAGGAATGGACCGATGCTAGACAACCAGAATATTCGCATCCGCCTTAAGGCGTTTGACCATCGTGTGCTCGATCAGTCGACCCGCGAAATTGTGTCTACTGCCAAGAGAACGGGTGCCCAGGTTCGCGGGCCCATTCCGCTGCCCACTCGAATTGAGAAATTTACTGTTAACCGGTCTCCGCACATCGACAAAAAGTCGCGGGAACAGTTTGAAATCCGTACGCATAAACGTCTGCTCGACATCGTCGATCCGACCCCACAAACCGTGGATGCGCTGATGAAACTGGATCTTGCGGCCGGCGTCGACGTGGAAATCAAGTTGTAGGATTGGGCTGATGCGTACCGGTCTTGTTGCAAAAAAAGTGGGGATGACTCGCGTATTCGCTGAGAGTGGCGAGCACGTACCTGTCACCGTTCTTAATGTTGGTGGCGTACAGGTTGTTGCTCAACGTACGGCCGAGACGGATGGCTATACGGCTGTTCAGCTGGGTATCGGTGCCGCTAAGCCGCGCAATGTAAATAAAGCGATGCGTGGCCACTTCGCGAAGGTAAAAGTAGAGCCTCGTAAGAAGCTCGTTGAGTTTCGGGTTGATCCAGAGAACTTGGTCGACGTTGGCGCAGAGCTTTCAGCAGAGCACTTTGTTCCTGGTCAGTATGTCGATGTTATTGGTACGTCGATCGGTAAGGGTTTTGCCGGAGCTATGAAGCGGCACAACTTTGGTGGCTTGGAAGCGACCCACGGTGTGTCGATATCGCACCGTAGTCATGGATCTACTGGGCAGTGCCAAGATCCAGGTAAAGTCTTTAAGGGTAAGAAGATGGCTGGCCACATGGGCGACCATCGCACGACAGTTCAAAACCTCAAGATCGTTTCAACTGATCCGGCACGCGGTTTAATCCTCGTTAGTGGTGGCGTTCCTGGTTCTGACAATTCCTACGTCTTGATTAAAGATTCGGTCAAGAAAGCGGCGCCGGATGGCTTGCCTATGCCGGCTGCTCTTCTGTCATCGGGTAATGCCCCGGTGGAAGAGGCACAGTCTGAGGAAGCTGCAGCTGACGACGCAGCGCCAGCCGAGAACGCAGATGCTGGCGCGACTGAATCGGCCGCTGATGCGGACAAGAAGGACGATTAAGTTATGAAGTGCGATGTCATTAACCTAGATAGCAAAAGCGTAGGGTCGGTCGATTTGGCTGATGCTATCTTTGGCTTAGAGGTGCGGGAAGATATCCTGCATCGGGTCGTACGCTGGCAACTGGCGAAACGTCAGTCGGGCAACCACAAAACCAAGACGGTTGGCGAAGTCAGTGGTACGAACAAGAAGCCGTTTAAGCAAAAAGGCACGGGTCGTGCACGGCAAGGTAATGCCCGGGCACCACAAATGCGTGGTGGTGGTAAGGCGTTCGGACCTGTTGTGCGTAGTCACGCCCACTCACTTAACAAGAAAGTACGTCGTCTCGGCCTCAAAACGGCTTTGTCCGCAAAGGCTAAAGAAGGCAGCTTGATTGTTCTGGACGAAGCCAAGTCTGCAGAGGGCAAGACCAAAAAGTTGGCAACACAGATTAAGAACTTGGGTTGGAAGTCAGCTCTTATCATTGATGGCCCTGATCTAGATGAAGGGTTCTGCTTAGCCGCCCGCAACATCATTGGTCTCGATGTTCTGCCGTCAGAGGGCGCGAATGTTTATGACATTCTTCGTCGCGAAAAACTGGTTCTTACAAAAGCAGGGCTGGAAAAGCTTGAGGAGCGTTTGAAATGAGCGCAGACAAGCAACCAACAGAACTTCTTTACGATGTGATTGAATCTCCACATATCACTGAAAAGTCGACACTGGCGTCTGAGTTTAACCAAGTTGTCTTCAAGGTCGCGATGTGGGCGACGAAACCGCAGATCAAACAGGCTGTTGAGGTTCTGTTTAAAGTCAACGTTAAGGCTGTGAATACCTTGGTCCAGAAGGGTAAGGTAAAGCGTTTTCGCGGCGAGATCGGCAAGCGCAATAATACGAAAAAGGCGATCGTCACATTGGCCGAAGGCCAATCCATTGATGTGACGACGGGACTGTAGAGCGATGGCACTTAAATCCTATAAGCCAAGGACACCTGGTATGCGCGGGCTTGTGCTCGTCGACCGGTCTGATTTGCACAAGGGCGGGCCGGTCAAAGCGTTGACCGAGGGGCTTACCAAATCTGGTGGTCGCAACAATCATGGCCGCCTGACCATGCGTCACATCGGCGGTGGCCATAAGCGCCGCTACCGTAAGATTGATTTCAAGCGCACTAAATTGGATGTGGCTGCGACGGTTGAGCGTCTCGAATATGACCCTAACCGTACCGCGTTCATTGCGCTGATTAAGTACGATGATGGTGAGCAGGCATATATTCTAGCGCCACAGCGCCTCAAGGTGGGTGATCAGGTGATTTCATCTGAACAAGCCGATATAAAGCCTGGTAATGCGATGCCGCTTAAGAATATTCCGGTCGGCACGATCATTCACAACATTGAAATCAAGCCGGGCAAGGGTGCCCAAATGGCACGCTCAGCCGGCTGCTATGCGCAGTTGATTGGTAAGGACGGCGGTTATGCGCAGCTGCGACTGTCTTCTGGAGAGTTGCGATTGGTGCGCGGTGAGTGCATCGCGTCAGTCGGGGCTGTTTCGAACCCCGACAATCAAAATATCAAATTGGGTAAGGCAGGTCGTAAACGGTGGATGGGTGTTCGCCCAACTGTCCGTGGTGTTGTTATGAACCCGGTTGATCACCCCCATGGTGGTGGTGAAGGTAAGACCTCTGGTGGCCGCCATCCGGTGACACCGTGGGGTAAGCCGACAAAAGGTAAGAAGACTCGTTCCAACAAGCGCACAGATGGGCTGATTATGCGTAGCCGTCATCTGGCCAAGAAAAAAAGATAGTAACGGAGGGCGCTAAGTGGTTCGTTCTGTTTGGAAAGGTCCGTTCGTCGACGGCTATCTGCTTAAGAAAGCAGAAGCGGCTCGTGCGTCTGGCCGCAATGATGTGATTAAAATCTGGTCGCGCCGCTCAACGATACTGCCGCAGTTTGTGGGGCTGACGTTTGGTGTGCACAACGGTCATAAATTTGTGCCAGTCTTGGTAACGGAAAACATGATTGGTCACAAATTCGGCGAATTTTCGCCTACGCGGACCTATTACGGCCATGCGGCCGATAAGAAAGCGAAGAGGGGCTAGTCATGGGTAAGCCGAGCAAAGAGCGGCGTCTCAGCGACGTTGAAGCGCGCGCTTTCTCGAAGTCAATTCGGGTTAGCCCTCAGAAATTGAATCTGGTGGCTCGCTCGATCCGTGGAAAAACAGCTGAAGCTGCTTTGGCCCAGCTCACTTTCTCAACACGGCGTGTGGCTAACGATGTGAAACGAGTGCTTGAGGCAGCGATCGCAAATGCTGAGAACAATCATCAGCTTGATGTTGATAGCTTGGTTGTTTCAGAAGCTTTCGTTGGTAAAAGTTTGACGATGAAACGCTGGCGTCCGCGGGCTCGTGGTCGCGTTGGCAAGATCATTAAGCCTTTTAGTAACCTTACAATTATCGTGCGCGAGCGCGAGGAGACCGTTTAATGGGTCAGAAAGTTAATCCTATTGGTTTGCGCCTAGGCATCAATCGTACCTGGGACTCGCGCTGGTTCGCGGGCAAAGACAAGTACGCTGACATGCTTCACGAAGACCTGCGTATTCGCAAGTATTTGCAGGACCGTTTGGCACAGGCTGGGGTCTCTAAGGTTGTCATTGAACGCCCTGCGAAAAAAGCGCGCGTTACCATTCATACGGCGCGCCCCGGTGTTGTGATTGGCAAAAAAGGCCAAGACATTGAGAACATGCGCAAGAAGCTGAAGGCGATGACGGGCAATGAAGTGAGTCTCAATATTGTTGAGATTCGTAAGCCTGAAATCGACGCTCAATTGGTTGCCGAAAACATTGCACAACAGCTGGAGCGTCGCGTAGCGTTTCGCCGGGCCATGAAGCGCGCTGTTCAATCGGCAATGCGTCTCGGAGCTGGTGGTATTCGTATTAACTGTGCTGGTCGTTTGGGTGGCGCAGAGATTGCGCGGACAGAATGGTATCGCGAAGGCCGTGTGCCCCTGCATACGTTGCGCGCTGATATTGATTACGGAGAAGCCAGCGGTCACACGACCTATGGCGTCTGCGGTGTGAAAGTTTGGATCTACAAGGGCGATATCATGGAGCACGACCCCATGGCCCATGAATCACGTTTACAGGATCAGTCAGCACGTCCGTAGGCGCGCTGGTTAGAGTCTTAAGGAAGGTTCGGGATGTTAAGTCCGAAACGTACAAAGTTTAGAAAGGCCCATAAGGGACGCATTCATGGCGTTGCTCATGCGGGGTCACAGCTCAATTTCGGGGCGTATGGCCTGAAGGCGTTGCAGCCTGAGCGGGTGACAGCTCGGCAGATCGAAGCCGCGCGTCGTGCAATGACTCGCCATATGAAACGTCAAGGTCGCGTTTGGATCCGTATTTTCCCAGATGTTCCGGTGTCAAAAAAGCCGGCAGAGGTTCGTCAAGGTAAAGGTAAGGGATCTGTCGAGTATTGGGCTTGTCGGGTTAAGCCAGGGCGCATCATGTTTGAAGTTGATGGTGTTCCTGAGGCTGTGGCGCGCGAGGCATTTGAATTGGCCTCAGCCAAGCTTCCGATCAAGACGAAGTTTGTTTCTCGTATTGGGGCGGAGGGTTAGGTCATGGCGAAAGCTGAAGATTTGCGCGCCAAGAGCGAAGATGAATTGTCGGGCCGGTTGCTCGAGCTGAAGAAAACGCAACTTAACCTTCGTTTTCAGCAGGCGTCTGGCCAACTTGAGAACACAGCGGAATTCATGCGCGTGCGTCGCGAAATCGCGCAGATAAAGACCATCCTGCATCAACGCGGTACAGCCGCAGCGGCGCAGGCGTAAGGAGAGACTGATGCCCAAGCGTATTCTGCAAGGGGTTGTGGTGAGCGACAAACAAGACAAGACCGTAGTGGTCAAAGTCGAAAGACGTGTCCCGCACCCTCTGTACAAGAAATTTATCAAGCGCTCGAAAAAGTATGCGGCGCATGATGAGACCAACAGTTGCAAGATTGGCGACATTGTTCGCATTCGCGAATGTTCACCAATCTCGAAGAGAAAGACCTGGGAGCTCGTAGCTGACTCGGCTGAGTAAGTTACACCAGGGCGAAGGTAAGGACGTAATGCTATGATTCAGATGCAAACAAGCCTGGACGTTGCCGATAACTCGGGGGCGAGGCGGGTTCAGTGCATCAAGGTTCTGGGTGGATCCAAGCGCAGATTCGCGGGTGTCGGAGACGTCATCGTGGTTTCTGTTAAGGAAGCGATTCCCCGTGGCCGCGTTAAGAAGGGTGACGTGCATCGCGCTGTCATCGTTCGCACCGCCAAAGAAGTACGCCGCGCTGATGGAACAGCTATTCGTTTCGACAGCAACGCAGCGGTTTTGATCAGTAAAACTGGCGAGCCAATCGGAACTCGTATTTTTGGGCCGGTTACCCGTGAATTGCGGTCTAAGGCGTTCATGAAAATCGTCTCATTGGCACCGGAGGTGCTGTGATGGCTAACAGATTTAAGAAGGGTGATAAGGTCATAGTTCTTACCGGTAAAGATCGCGGCAAGACGGGCGATATCGTTAAAGCAATACCGCAGGAAGGTCGGGTGATTGTTCAGGGCATTAATATGATGCGCCGGCATACACGTCCGTCTGCGTCAGAGGCTGGTGGGATTGTTGAGAACGAAGCTTCAATCCATGTGTCAAATGTGGCGATCGTCGATCCGAAAGAGAACGTTGCGACCCGTGTTGGGTTCCGCATGCTCGACGACGGCACCAAAGTCCGGTTCGCGAAGCGTTCCGGCGAAGTGATCGATTGAGGCTGCTATGACTGAACCACGTTTGCGCCAACATTATAACGACGTCGTCCGGAAGTCTCTTCTGGAATCCTTCTCGTATAAGAATCCGATGGAAGTGCCGAAACTCGAGAAGATTGTTCTCAATATGGGTGTTGGTGAAGCATCACAGGATCGCAAGAAGATAGAGGGCGCTGTCCAGGACTTAACACTAATTTCCGGTCAAAAGCCGTTGATCACGCGAGCTAAGAAATCAATCGCCGGCTTCAAGCTGCGTGACGGAATGATGGTCGGAACTTCTGTAACTCTGCGTCGTGTTCGCATGTACGAATTTATGGACCGCTTGGTAACGATCGCGTTGCCTCGCGTTAGAGATTTCCGTGGTCTTCCGCCGAATAGCTTTGACGGCCGGGGGAACTACAACATGGGCCTTAAGGAGCAGATCGTTTTTCCTGAGATCGATTATGATCAGGTGGACAAAGTCCGCGGTCTAAACATCACCATTTGCACAACGGCTAAGAACGACGAAGAAGCGAAGGCGCTTCTCGCAGGGTTCGACATGCCGTTCCGTAAAAATTAACGCCTGGAGCACGCTGAACTATGGCTAAGAAGAGCGCTGTACAACGAGATCTTAAGCGTCGCCGCATGGCGGCCCAGCAGAATGAACGCCGGGCTGAACTGAAGGCGATGGTTATGGATCGCACGTCGTCTCCTGAAGAACGATTTGAGGCGGCACTCAAGCTTGCTGAAATGCCGCGTAATGGATCCAAAGTGCGGATACACAATCGGTGCGAAGTCACCGGTCGTCCGCGCGGTGTTTATCGAAAGTTTAAGCTCGGCCGCATCAAGCTGCGGGATTTGGCGTCGAGAGGCCAAATTCCCGGCATGGTTAAGTCGAGTTGGTAAGGAGAGACGATTGTGGCTTTATCCGATCCTATCGGTGATACGCTAACTCGTATCCGCAATGGACAGCGGGCACGTAAGAACGCTGTTACCGCACCGGCCTCTAAGCTCCGGGAGAACCTGCTCGATGTGTTGCAGCGAGAAGGCTATATCCGTGGCTTTGAGCGTTACAATGTGCGGCCCGGCATCGACGAGTTACGTATTGAGTTGAAATATAACGAAGGCGAACCGGTGATCAGCAAGATCACACGTGTTTCTAAGCCTGGTCGACGGATTTACTCGAAAATCAAAGATTTGCCGCGCGTTTATAACGGCCTAGGCATCTCTATTTTGTCGACGCCACGAGGCGTGATGTCGGACCACGAGGCGCGTGATGCCAATGTGGGCGGCGAAGTTCTCTGCCAGGTATTTTAGGAGGGCTTTCGTATGTCACGTATTGGAAAAAACCCGGTCGCTATACCTGATGGCGTCACTGTTACCATGGACGGCAACAAACTGACGGCCAAAGGCAAGCGCGGTGAGTTGTCTTTCCTGACGGCAGATGAGATTGAGACGATCATTTCAGATAATGAAGTGACCGTTAAGCCAAAAGGAAACGGTAAGCGTGCGCGCACAATGTGGGGCACGACGCGCTCTCTTGTTGAGAACATGGTGGTCGGTGTGAGTAAAGGTTTTACCAAGACCTTGGAAATTCAGGGTGTTGGGTACAAAGCGCAGGCTCAAGGCAAGAAACTGGTTCTTAGTCTTGGGTTCTCACACGACGTTGATTTTCCGGTTCCGGAAGGTATCGAGATCAAGACGCCGCAGCCGACCCAGATTGATATCACGGGTTCGGACCTACAGAAGGTCGGCCAAGTTGCTGCTGAAATCCGCGCCTATCGTTCTCCTGAGCCCTACAAGGGCAAGGGTGTGCGCTACGCCGGCGAGTACATCCTTCGTAAAGAAGGCAAGAAGAAGTAAGGATCTGAGCGATGACGTCAGTTATCAAATTGTTCAATCGCCGCAAGGCGCGAACCCGTTACAAGATACGCAAGATGAAGAGCGATCGTCCGCGTTTGTCGGTGTTCCGTTCTGGCCGTCACATTTATGCCCAGGTCATTAACGATGTTGAGGGTGATACTGTTGTCGCGGCATCAAGCCTGGAAAGCGGCGTAAAGAAGGACACGTCAAAGGGCTGCACAATCGATGCCGCGCAGGCTGTCGGGAAGTTGATTGCTGAGCGCGCGAAGGGCGCTGGCGTCACGGACGTAATATTCGATCGCGGTGGATACAAATACCACGGCCGCGTTAAGGCATTAGCCGACGCAGCACGGGAAGGTGGCCTGTCGTTCTAGCAGGCGCCAAAGGAAGGACTAAAGATATGGCACGTTCAGGACCAAACGCGGATAGACGCGACAGGGATAAAGACGACGATCTCGTCGATAAGCTCGTCTATATCAATCGCGTTGCGAAGGTTGTGAAGGGTGGACGCCGATTTGCATTTGCAGCCCTGGTTGTCGTTGGCGACACCAAAGGTCGTGTTGGCTATGGCTCGGGTAAAGCTCGTGAAGTTCCTGAGGCGATCCGCAAAGCCACAGAGCAAGCTAAACGTACGCTGGTTCGCGTTCCGTTGCGAGAAGGCCGGACGTTGCATCACGACGTGAATGGCAAGTTTGGTGCCGGCCTTGTCGTGCTGCGGTCAGCGCCCCCTGGTACGGGTATCATTGCTGGCGGCCCGATGCGTGCCGTATTCGAAACGATGGGTGTTCAAGATGTTGTGGCCAAGAGTAAGGGGTCGAACAACCCCTATAATATGGTCAAAGCAACATTTGAAGCGCTCAAGTCCCTGCGTTCACCGCGCATGATTGCGGCCAAGCGTGGTAAAAAGGTTGCCGATATTGTTGGACGACGTGGCGATGCGGCGCCGCGCGATGAAGCGCCGGTTCAGGAGGCGTCCTAATGGCGGGTAAGTCAAAATCGAAGGGCACCGTTACGGTCACCCAGATTGGCAGTCCGATTGGGCGTCACAAATCTCAGCGTGCGACTTTGAAAGGTCTGGGACTAGATAAGATGCACAGCACGCGCACGCTAGAAGATACACCGTCGGTACGTGGAATGATTAACAAGGTCAGTCACCTTGTTCGCGTAGAAGCAGACACTAAATAAATTTTAGAACAGGCGCCGACCTATCGGCGTCAGGAAGGCTCGTTATGCAACTGAACCAATTACGGGATAAGCCCGGTGCTACAGAGAAACGGACTCGCGTTGGCCGCGGACCCGGTTCTGGCAAAGGCAAGACGGCTGGCCGCGGCCACAAAGGTCAGAAATCCCGCACTGGCGTCTCGATCCGTGGGTTTGAAGGCGGTCAAATGCCGATTTACCGTCGGCTGCCGAAGCGTGGTTTTAATGTCGTTAATCCTAAAGAATTTGCTGTTATCAACGTTGGCCGTCTTCAGAAGGTCATCGACGAAGGCCGTTTGGATGCGAAAAAGCCAATAGATGGCGATGCGCTTGAAGCGGCAGGTTTGGTTCGTCCACGTCGCGATGGTGTAAGGTTGCTTGCCTCTGGTGAGTTGAAAGCCAAGCTTACCATTACGGTTGATCATGCCTCTGCGGCTGCCATTGCTGCTGTTGAAAAGGCTGGTGGTTCGGTCACTGTCAATGCGCCTGCGCCTGCCGCCGAAGAAGCAAAGCCTAAAAAAGAAAAGAAAGCGAAAGCCGACAACAAGCCTGCTGACGAAGGTAGCGAGTAACCAATATGGCCTCCGCCGCTGACCAAATGGCCGCGAACGTCAACTTTGGCGTTTTTGCCAAGGCCACTGACCTCAAGCGTCGTATTTGGTTTTCGCTTGGCGCCCTAATTGTTTATCGGATGGGCACGTTTATCACTTTGCCGGGCATTGATCCGCAAGTGATGGCAGACATCATGCAGCAGCAAAGTGCTGGCGTCCTCGGAATGTTTGACGTCTTCGCGGGTGGTGCGTTGTCTCGCATGAGCATCTTCGCTCTCAATATTATGCCGTACATTTCGGCCGCGATTATCATGCAGCTTATGGCGGCTGTGAATCCAGCTCTTGAACAAATAAAGAAAGAGGGTGTGTCTGGTCGCATTAAAATGAACCAGTACACCCGTTACCTGACAGTGGGCATAAGTGCCTTGCAGGCACTTGGAATTGCGTCGGGTCTAGAAGGGGCAACGAGTTCCACGGGGGCGCTGGCCGTTACCAGTCCTGGTGTATTCTTTAAGTTTACGACAGTTATTACTCTGGTTGGCGGGACGATGTTCTTGGTCTGGCTGGGCGAGCAGATCAGCGAGCGTGGCATTGGACAAGGTGTTTCACTCTTGATTTTTGCCGGTATCGTTGCCGGTCTCCCAGGTGCAATCGCGCAGACACTAGAGTTGGGTCGTACTGGGGCGATGTCCCCCATGATCATCGTTGGTCTGATGATCGGTATCGTTATGACCATCTATCTCATTTGCTATGTGGAGCTCGCCCAACGCCGCATCATCGTTCAGTATCCGAAGCGCCAGGTTGGCAACAAGATGTTCGGCGGAGAAAACTCTCATCTGCCGCTAAAGCTTAATACGGCGGGTGTAATTCCGGCTATTTTTGCCAGCTCTATCTTGTTGATGCCTTTGACGGTTGCAGGGTTACAAGGTGGCGCTGTTGATGCGGGCGGAGAAGGCGGATTCCTAAATACGATTGGGGTGCTTCTCGGTCGTGGGCAGCCGCTCTATCTCTTGCTGTACGCCGTTTTCATCGCGTTCTTTGCCTTCTTCTACACAGCGCTTGTATTTAACCCGGCCGATACGGCTGAAAACCTTCGTAAACATGGTGGTTTTGTACCCGGCATTCGCCCCGGCAAAAATACGGCTGAGTACATCGACTTTGTTCTTACCCGGCTTACCGCCGTAGGTAGTATTTATTTGATCGTTGTATGTCTGCTGCCCGAGATTTTGATCTCGCGCATGAACGTGACTTTTTACTTCGGCGGTACCAGCCTTCTGATTGTGGTCAATGTTACGCTCAATACGGTGCAGCAAATTCAATCTCATCTCCTGGCGCACCAATACGAAGGCCTGATTAAGAAATCCAAATTGAGGGGGCGTAATCGATGACTGGGAAGCGCCTTATTCTCATGGGACCTCCGGGTGGTGGCAAAGGCACGCAGGCGAAGTTGCTGAAAGACGCCTACGGGATCATTCAATTATCGACTGGAGATATGCTTCGGGCCGCTGTCGCTGCAGGGACTGAGTTGGGCAAGCAAGCGAAAGAAATCATGGACGCCGGACACCTCGTCTCTGACGAGATAATGGTCGGGATGATCTCGGAGCGCCTCGATCAGCCAGATTGCGCTAACGGATTTATTCTCGATGGATTCCCGAGGACGGTTGCTCAGGCTGAAAGTCTAGCTGCAATGCTGCAGGACAAGGGGGTCGAACTGGACTCAGTCATAGAGATCCGTGTGCCAGATCAGAACCTAGTCGACCGCATTACAGGGCGGTTTACATGCTCAAAATGCGGCGAAGGGTATCATGATACCTTTAAGCTGCCGAAAGTCGCGGATACTTGTGATGCTTGCGGGAGTTCTGAATTTACGAGACGAGATGATGACAATGCTGAGACGGTGAAATCCCGTCTCAAAGCTTACCACGGGCAGACAGCCCCGTTGCTCCCGTTTTACGAGAGTAAAGGGCTTTTGGCTGTGGTCGACGGCGACCAGGATATGTCGGCCGTAACTACCGAGATTAAAAGGGTTTTAGACAGCTGAGGGCGTGTTGACAGGTGGTCGAGCCCGCCTATAATGGCGCGCTTTTCCGGCTGGACCGGACGCTCTCGAGCACAATTGATTGAATAGAAGGAGTGCGGGCCTTGGCGCGTATTGCAGGCGTTAATATACCGACGAATAAGCGGATTCCAATTGCCCTGACCCACATTTTTGGCATTGGAAATACGCGCGCAGTTGATATCTGCCAGCGGGCAAATATTGATATGACGCTCCGCGTAAATCAGTTGTCAGACGACGAGGTCGGGCGGGTGCGCGATATCATCGACCAAGACTTTGTGGTCGAGGGCGATCTCCGCCGGGAAGCAGCCATGAACATCAAGCGTTTGATGGATCTGGGTTGTTACAGAGGTTTGCGTCACCGCAAAGGTCTTCCTGTGCGTGGTCAGAGAACTCATACAAATGCCCGGACCCGCAAGGGACCGGCTAAAGCCATTGCCGGCAAGAAAAAAGTCACCAAGTAACGGACGAACAAACTCATGGCCAAGCCAGCGACACGAACCCGCAGAAAAGAACGCAAGAACATCAGTTCTGGAATTGCGCACGTAAATTCGACTTTTAATAACACGCTCATCACAATAACTGATGTGCAAGGCAACGCCATTTCATGGTCGTCGGCCGGTGGTCAAGGTTTTAAGGGCTCACGGAAGTCGACCCCGTACGCAGCTCAGGTAGCAGCAGAAGATGCGGGTAAAAAGGCCATGGAGCACGGCATGAAAACCCTGTCGGTTCAGGTTAAGGGGCCAGGAAGTGGTCGTGAGTCAGCGTTGCGTGCGCTTCAGACCGTAGGGTTCAATATTACTTCTATTCAAGATGTTACGCCCATTCCGCACAATGGGTGTCGGCCATGTAAGCGCCGGCGGGTTTAAAAAGTTATACGCGTTTTGCCGTACCACCCATAAAGGTATGGCTTTTCGGGCGCTCAACTTTGTGCGCGCCCTTAACCTTTAGAAGAGCGGGATTAAGCCGTGATACAGAAAAACTGGCAAGAGCTCATTAAGCCGAGCAAACTCAACGTCGAAGCGGGCGAAGACAGCAATCGTTTGGCGACGATCGTTGCAGAGCCTTTGGAGCGCGGTTTCGGTATTACACTCGGTAATGCTTTGCGTCGTATTCTGCTTTCCTCATTGCAGGGCGCAGCCATTACATCCATCCGCATCGATGGTGTGCTTCATGAGTTCTCATCGATTACCGGTGTTAGAGAAGACGTCACTGATTTGATTCTCAATATCAAACAGATCTCATTGGCCATGCACGCTGAGGGTCCTAAACGGATGACTTTGTCCGTTAAGGGGCCTGCTGAAGTCACTGCTGGGCAGATTGATGCGCCGTCTGACATCGATATCATGAACCCTGACTTGGTGATTTGCCATCTGGACGAAGGGGCCAACCTCGAAATTGAAATGGAAGTCACTAATGGCAAGGGATATGTCGCGGCCTCGCAGAACCGAAAGGAAGACGATGCCATTGGAGTAATCCCGGTCGACGCCATTTTTAGTCCGGTTCGCCGTGTGTCTTATTCTGTCGATAATACTCGCGTTGGTCAGGTTACTGACTATGACAAACTGTCGATGAAAGTTGAAACCAACGGTGCTGTGAGCCCAGAAGACGCCATCGCGCTTTCTGCTCGTATTTTGCAGGACCAGTTGCAGTTGTTTATCAACTTCGAAGAGCCTAGCCAAGCGTTCCATGAGCGTCCCGATGAGGATCTACCGTTCAACAAGCATTTGCTGCGTAAGGTAGATGAGTTGGAATTGTCTGTTCGTTCGGCGAATTGCCTAAAGAACGACAACATTATCTACATCGGTGATCTGGTTCAGAAGACTGAAGCAGAAATGCTGAGAACGCCGAACTTCGGTCGTAAGTCTCTCAACGAGATCAAGGAAGTTCTTGCTCAGATGGGTCTCCATCTCGGAATGGAAGTGACCAACTGGCCTCCCGAGAACATTGAAGACCTGGCCAAGAAGCTCGAAGAGCCGTTCTAGTAGATTCGAATTAAATAGATATAGAGCCAAGAGGGCTCAACCCGCCTGTTCAGGTTACTGGCAGGGGGCAAGTCAAATCAGTCTCGTGCGCGAGGCATCGGATAGTAGGGAGACAGCACCATGCGGCATGGAATGAGCGGTCGGAAGTTAAACCGTACCAGTCAGCACCGTCGGGCGATGTTTGCCAATATGGCGAACGCTTTGTTCAAACATGAGCAGATAACGACGACGCTTCCTAAGGCGAAAGATTTGCGCCCCTATGCAGAACGCCTGATCACCCTTGCTAAACGAGGCGATCTTCATTCACGCCGCCAAGCTATGGCCAAGTTGCGTGACAAGACCGTCGTATCAAAGTTGTTCTCAACTATTGCAGAGCGCTACGCAGATCGTTCGGGTGGATATACGCGGGTGTTGAAAGCCGGTTATCGCTACGGTGACTCTGCGCCAATGGCAGTTATTGAATTGGTTGATCGCGATAATGATGCCAAGGGACTTGATTCTGGCCCCGCACAGGAGAGGGTCGTCGACGAGGAATTACCGCAAGAGTAACGACGTCTTGTATATAAGAGTGATTTTAGAGAAAGGCGGGCGTTATGGTCCGCCTTTTTCGGTTTTGCCAGTTGCTACATATATTGTGGTGGTCCCAACCGTGGCTTACTTCTGATATGAAGAAGCGCTGGGAGTTTTGGATAAGTTCTATGCGTTTTGCAGACCTGATAGCAGCCGTAGTGGCAACTTTCTTGGTATTATCTGGGGCGGCAACGGCCCAGACTATCCGCGTTCCCAGTTCTGACGGTGAGATCAAGCTGAGTTTCGCACCCATCGTGAAGCGGACCGCTCCATCTGTCGTTAACGTCTATACCAAGCGTGTTGTGCAGCAGCGCGTGCCCAGTCTATTTAACGACCCGTTCTTTCGACGATTCTTTGGAGATGATGGAGGCGGGAGATTTGGTATGCCCCGCGAGCGGATTCAGAACTCGCTGGGGTCCGGAGTTATCGTGCGAGACGATGGCATCGTTGTAACCAACAATCATGTTATTGCCGATTCTGACGAAATCACGGTTATCCTTTCTGACCGTAGAGAATTCGATGCAGAGATTGTCGGAACCGATGAACGTACAGACCTCGCAGTACTGCGCATCAAAAACGCTCCCGCAGATTTACCCGCGCTTCAACTTGGCGATGCTGATGCATTAGAAGTTGGCGATTTAGTGCTGGCCATCGGAAATCCGTTTGGCGTCGGTCAAACGGTGACAAGTGGGATTGTGTCTGGGGTCGCCCGTTCAAATGTTGGGGTTTCTGATTTTCGCTCATTTATACAAACAGATGCAGCGATTAACCCCGGAAACTCGGGTGGCGCCTTAGTGTCCATCGATGGCAGCCTTGTTGGTGTAAATACAGCGATCTATTCGCGAGATGGCAGCAGTGTCGGCATCGGGTTCGCAATTCCGACTCCAATGGTCAGAGTGGTTTTGGACAGCATCTTAAAAGAGGGCAAGGCCGTGCGGGCGTGGCTCGGCGCAGGTGGCCAATCGGTGACGTCGGAAATAGCAGAAGCTCTCGGTCTGGATCGACCGCTCGGCGTTATTGTTACCACCGTCTATGAAGGTAGCCCCGGAGACGACGCTGGCATTAAAATGGGTGATGTTCTTGTTTCAGTGAATGGCCGTGAGATTCTGGATGCTGAGAACCTTCGCTATCGGTTAGCGACGCTGGTAGTCGGTGAAAGCGCTGATCTAGAACTCTTCCGCGATGGGGTAAAGAAATCTGTAAGAGTACGTCTTGTTAAGCCTCCAGAGGACCCACCCCGCAATGAGACACAGTTGTCTGATCAACTCCCGCCGTTTGGGGGCTCTACAGTGGCCAATTTAAATCCTGCACTGGCGGAAGAGCTTGGCATAGAGCCGGAAGAGGGCGTGATTGTGTTACAGCTCAAACGTCGTAGCTTTGCGCGTCAGGCAGGTCTTGCTCCTGGAGACCTCATTCTTGTTGTGAATGGCCGCGATATCACCAACGTCATTGACCTCGAAGGCGTTTTGGCCCGTTCCGGACGGAAATGGACCTTCTCCGTCAAGCGTGGCGGGCGGGTGATTCAGCGTTCTATTGGGCTGTGAGTTCGTTATTTGAAGACTTAGATTTTGCTGCAGCACCGGCACCTCCGGCGCCGGGCCAGCCTCTTGCTGATCGTTTGCGGCCCGGAGAATTGGGCTCCGTTGTAGGTCAATCTCACCTGCTGGATTCAACAGGCCCCGTTGGACGTATGCTCGATGCTGGACGCATATCATCTGTTATTTTGTGGGGTCCGCCGGGTTGCGGGAAGACAACCATCGCACGGCTCTTAGCTGGCCAGACCGATCTTCATTTTGAACCTTTGTCGGCAGTGTTCTCCGGGGTGGCTGACCTTAAAAAGGTGTTTGCGGCTGCTCGCGACCGGGCGTCTAAAGGTAAAGGTACTCTGATTTTTGTTGATGAGATTCACCGCTTTAATAGGGCGCAGCAAGATGCATTCCTGCCTTTGGTTGAAGATGGAACGATTGTTCTGGTTGGTGCGACAACTGAGAACCCTTCTTTTGAGTTGAACGCTGCGCTGCTGTCGCGTTGCCAGGTTCTTGTTTTGCATCGGTTGGATGACGACGCTCTAGAGACCTTATTGCTTCGTGCCGAAGGCGAGGCGGGACGTTCGTTACCCTTGGACAGCGAAGCTCGGTCAGCACTCCGCGCGATGGCAGACGGGGACGGACGACATATATTGGCTCTGGTCGAGGAATTGCTCGCCCTTCCGGCGCAGCAAACCCCAGTGACCCCTGGCGATCTTGCCGTCATGCTTCAGCGTAGGGCCCCTGTTTATGACAAAGATCGCGAGGGGCACTACAACCTGATCAGCGCGGTTCACAAGTCGCTACGCGGATCGGATCCCGACGCAGCTTTGTATTGGGTGTCCCGTATGCTTGATGGCGGCGAAGATCCTGTCTACATCCTACGTAGACTGGCGCGTTTCGCCGTTGAAGACATTGGGTTGGCGGATCCGCAGGCGATGACCCAAGCGTTGGCGGCGTGGGACACCTATGATCGTCTTGGCTCACCGGAAGGAGACTTGGCGATTGCACAGCTGGTTCTCTATTTGGGAACAGCGCCAAAATCAAATGCCGCCTATCGTGCCTTCAAGAAAGCAAAGACCGCGGCGCAAAACACCGGCTCGTTGATGCCACCCAACCATATTCTCAATGCTCCAACGCAAAGGATAAAGACGCTCGGGTACGGCAAAGACTACACTTATGACCACGATAGCGAAGATGGGTTTTCCGGGCAGGATTATTTCCCTGATGATATGAACCGTGAGAGGTATTACGACCCTCCTGATCGTGGGTTTGAGCGAGAAATCCGCAAACGGCTGACCTATTGGGATAAACTGCGACGAGAGAAGAACACTAAGCCAAAGGACGATCAATGAACTGGACCGTAGTCGGTGTTGTTGCTGCTGGGGGAGCTATTGGCTCAGCTGCGCGCTATTTGGTGACGGTTCTGGTGCAACGGGCCATCGGCACTGGTTTTCCTTGGTGGACCCTGTCGGTCAACGTCGTCGGTTCTTTTATTATGGGCGTTCTAGTTGCGGCCATAGCCCTGCGCTGGTCTATTTGCCAGACTGGACAGGCTTTTCTGATGATCGGATTGCTGGGTGGATTTACGACGTTCTCGGCCTTCTCACTCGATGTTGCGACACTCATCGAACGTAACGCGGTTCTGTCTGCGGGAGGGTATGTAGCCGGCTCGGTTGTGTTGAGCATTGGGGCGTTGTTCGCTGGCATGGCGATGGCGCGGGCGCTGTTTGCATGAGTGGCGTTCATCACAGGTTCGTTGCAGCAGATGAGGCAGACATTCGGTTGGACAGATGGTTCAAGCGTCATTTCCCAGCCCTGACCCATGGTCAGTTAGAAAAAATGCTGCGCAAGGGGCGAGTGCGGGTGGATGGTGGGCGTGCCAAGTCCAATCTTCGCCTTGTACCGGGGCAAGAGATCCGCGTGCCTCCCATGCCAGACAGTTTTAAGAATAACCCGCGCCCCGGTCGGACTTCAGAACCTGACCCTGATCTGGTTAGACAGTTGCAAAACGGTATCCTTTATAAAGATGACGATGTGTTGGCAGTCAACAAACCCGCCGGCGTCGCTGTTCAGGGCGGTAGCGGGGTTACCACTCATATTGACAGTGCACTGGACGAACTGAAATTCGGCGCTAAGGATCGCCCGCGCTTAGTCCACCGGCTTGATAAAGACACAGCCGGGGTTTTGTTGCTTGGCCGATCGGCGAAAGCTGCAGCCGAACTCACTAAAGCCTTCCGTCACCGCAAGACCGAAAAACTATACTGGGCTGTTGTAATCGGTTGTCCGGAAGTGCCCGATGGTCAAATAGAGGCGGCTGTTGCAAAGAGTGGCGGACCCAATGACGAACGTATGCAAGTTGACGCTGAACACGGCAAATCTGCAATCACAGACTTTAAAGTTATTGCCAGTGCTGCCGGGAAAGTATCGTGGCTCGATCTTCGTCCACGAACGGGCCGCACCCATCAGTTGCGCGTGCATTGTGCTGCCATAGATGCGCCCATTTTAGGGGATGGGAAGTACGGCGGGCGCACAGCTTTCTTAGCGGATCTGCCTGGGGCCAAAACACTTCACCTATTCGCCCGAGGAATTAGAATTCCGCGACCCTCTGGTCCACCACTTACCGTGTCTGCACCATTTCCGCCACAAATGGCGGAAACCTTCTCCTACTTCGGATTTGAAGAGTCTGAAGCTGATGAAGTCTAAGACGGTTACCCTTGGCTGATCTTTCTCTCGTAATTCTTGATCTTGATGGAACATTGGTCGATAGCCGCCAGGTCATCATCGACGCGATGCAGCTTGCGGCAAGAGAAGTAGGGCTGCCGCAGCCATCAGATAATGCTGTCAGCCGGATTATCGGTTTGTGCTTAGGTCAAGCAATCGCCGACCTTTTTCCAGACGTAAACGCGGATGTCCACGCCCGCATTTATTCGGCCTTCCGCGCAGAAGCTTTGCGTATGCGCGCTGATCCTGCCGACCCAGAAGCATTATTTGACGGCGCCTATGAGGCTGTGCGGACTCTTCGGGAGTCTGGATATTTACTAGGTATTGCGACCGGTAAGGCCCGCCCCGGGGTCGATCATTTTTGTACCCGGTACAATATGGAGGGCTGGTTTGACACGATTCAAACGCCCGATCTCAACCCCAGCAAACCTCACCCCAGCATAATCGAGTCGGCGATGGCCGAGACCGGCATCCCAGCTGATCGCACTGCCATGGTTGGGGATACGGTATACGACATCGAAATGGCCCAGAATGCTGGGGTTTTTGGCGTCGGTGTAGCTTGGGGCAACCACCCGGTATACGAGCTTGAGCGTGCAGGTTCTCACCATATAGTAGAGGCACTTGAGGACCTGCCAGAGGTCATCGCAATCGTATTGGGGCAAGGGGCGAAGACATGAAGGGGATCGCACTCATCGCAGGGGGAGTCGTCGTTGTTTTGATCGCTAGCGTGTTCATCGCGTTGGCCACTGTGGACGTCAATCAATACAAAGGTGTAGTCCAAGATCAGGTTGCAGCGGCAACTGGTCGATCACTTACCATTGAAGGTGCGCTAGAACGCGGGCAATCCTCCGGTGACACCTGTGAAGCAGCTCGGACGTAGCACCTTGCCGGAAACTAAAGACGACGTTATCAAGCTCCAGAATCCGGAGGCCCGGCGCAAAAGAGTTTATACATCGGTGGCCGTCGTCAATGAGGCCGGTGGATTTGGCATATCTCTGGATAGTTGGCCTCTTCACACGCCTGGGCGTACCAAACTAGAGACCTCGTCTGAGAATCTTGCGGATGCGATCGCCAAAGAATGGGATGACCAGGTCGAGTACATTGATCCTGCATCAATGCCGTTGACCAAGTTGCTCAATACCGCTTTGGATCGGATCAGCCCCAATATGGAAGCGGTCGTGGCGGATCTTCTCAGTTACCTAGACACAGACCTTTTGTGTTATCGCGCCGATGGACCAGCGGAGTTGGTCGAGCGGCAAAATTCTGTCTGGCAACCTGTACTTGATTGGTTAGCCGACACTCATAGCGTTAACTTGTCCGTGGGGGCGGGGCTAATGCCATTATCTCACCCGGAAGAGTCTCATGGTCAGGCCAAAAAGGTGCTCAGCGCGCTAAACACCATCGAGTTAACGGCTGTCCAGGCAGTCGCTGGTCTAACATCTTCATTTTCTCTGGGTGTGGCACTTGTGAAGGGCAAAGTGTCGGGTGCAGAGGTTGCTGCTACTGCCACCCTTGACGAAGCTTGGCAAATGGAAAAGTGGGGTGAGGATCAAGAAGCGCTGGATCGGATTACAAACCTTGCTGGTGAAGTGCGATCCGTCGAAAAATTCTTAAAGTTAAGCGCTTAGTCTTTATTCACCGTTACTCGTTTCTTCTTCGGCCGGTTCAATTGTGTACTTCATGATAATGGGCACCAGACTGAAACTGAATAGCAACGTAATGGGCATCACGCCAAAAACCTTAAAAGTGACCCACGTATCAGTAGAAACCGTGCGCCAAACGATCTCGTTGAGCACGGCAAGGAAGACAAAAAAGCCGATCCAAGCCCGTGTCATAATCAGCCATCCAGTGTCTGATAGGGCAAGAGCGGAATCAAGAACCATCTTCAAAAACAGGCGGCCGGTCAGAAGCCCCAACCCGAGGATGGAGGCGAAGAGAAGATTGACGATTGTCGGTTTGACTTTGATGAAGGTCTCATCCTGTAACCAAACCGTAAGCCCACCGAAAAAGAGTACAAAGACCGCAGTCACGACTGGCATCGTGGGTATGGTACGGCTGATGGCATAGGACACCGCGAGCGACACCACGATGGCCACCATGAAAACCATAGTCGCCGTAAAAATGCCGTACTGGCTGTTGGCGAAGAAGAAGACGACCAGTGGGCCGAGTTCTAGGGCAAACTTAAGTAATGGGTTCATGGCCAGTGTATACGGAGCCAACCCCACCATTGTCCATCAATACTGTCGATTTTTCGCTGAAAGCCGCACGAATCCTGTCTTTTTTCGTTCCCCAAGCGCCGGGGTATGCTATCTCGGTACTACGTTTAAGAACCGTAACCGGCTTTGTCGGTGCCGGACATCGGCAGAGGGGATCCAATGAGCGAAATCGTCCAGAAACTCGAAGAAAAACGAGCCGAGGCCAGACTAGGTGGTGGTCAACGCCGAATTGATGTTCAGCACTCCAAAGGCAAGCTGACGGCACGTGAGCGGATAGACGTTCTCTTTGATGCTGGTTCCTTCGAAGAATGGGACATGTTTGTCGAGCACCGCTCCGTCGATTTCGGCATGGAGAAACAAAAAGTTCCAGGGGATGGCGTCATTACCGGCTACGGCACAGTCAACGGGCGACCCGTTTTTGTTTTTAGCCAAGATTTCACGGTCTTTGGTGGCTCGCTCTCTGAGTCCCACGCCAACAAAATCCTCAAAGTTATGGAAAAAGCAGTCCAGGTTGGCGCGCCTGTGATTGGTTTGAATGACTCAGGTGGTGCGCGTATTCAAGAAGGCGTCGCTTCTCTCGCAGGATACGCAGACGTATTTTATCAGAATGTTCTTGCGTCGGGGGTGGTGCCACAAATCTCGATGGTCATGGGGCCTTGTGCTGGCGGGGCGGTTTATTCACCGGCCATTACCGATTTTATTTTCATGGTCAAAGACACTTCATACATGTTTGTTACTGGACCAGACGTGGTGAAAACGGTCACCCATGAAACCGTCACGCAAGAAGAATTGGGTGGTGCAACTACTCACGCGTCCAAGTCCGGTGTTGCTGATGGCATGTTCGAGAATGATGTTGAAGCGCTTCTGCAGTTGCGTCGGTTGTTAGACTTCCTGCCGCTCAACAACAAAGAAAAGCCGCCGGTGATTCCGACCGTCGATCCGCCTGATCGAGAGGACTTTTCTCTCGATACGTTGGTACCCGACAATCCCAATAAGCCCTACGACATGAAGGAGCTCATTGGGAAGGTTGTTGATGAAGGCGATTTCTTTGAAATTGGTGAACACTTTGCCAAGAATATGATTGTCGGGTTTGGCCGCATGGAAGGTCAGCCTGTCGGTATTATTGCCAATCAGCCAATGGTTCTGGCGGGCTGCCTCGACATTGAATCGAGCCGCAAGGCTGCCCGCTTTGTCCGCTTCTGTGATTGCTTCAATATTCCATTGCTAACGTTTGTAGATGTTCCTGGGTTCATGCCCGGTACGGATCAGGAGTACGGCGGTATCATTAAGCATGGTGCCAAGTTGCTATTCGCATACGCCGAGGCAACTGTTCCAAAAATCACAGTTATCACACGTAAGGCTTATGGCGGAGCTTATGACGTCATGAGCTCTAAACATATAGGTGGTGACGTTAACTTTGCATGGCCGACGGCTGAAATTGCGGTCATGGGTGCGAAAGGTGCAGTGGAAATTATCTTCCGGCAAGACATTGGTGATGCCAAAAAGATCGCTGCCCGCACAAAGGAATATGAAGAGAACTTCGCCAATCCGTTCCGCGCGGCCAACCTCGGGTTCATTGATGATGTCATCATGCCTCACGGCACCCGGCGTCGCGTGTGCAATGCGCTCGCCATGCTGCGGACTAAAGACATCAAGAATCCGTGGAAGAAACACGGCAACATTCCGCTTTAAAAGCGGTAGAAGAAACGGTCGTAAGACGGGGATACTAAGTATGTTCGATAAAATTCTCATCGCCAACCGGGGTGAAATCGCCTGCCGCGTCATTAAGACAGCGCGCAAGATGGGCATCAAAACGGTGGCGGTCTATTCCGATGCGGACAAAGAAGCGCTGCATGTCCAAATGGCCGACGAAGCGGTGCGCATTGGCGAAGCAGCATCAGCCAAGAGTTATCTCAAAGCAGATCGCATCATTAAGGCATGTAAAAAGACTGGCGCTCAGGCCGTGCACCCCGGTTACGGTTTTCTGTCAGAGAACAAAGATTTCCAGAAGGCATTGAAGAAAGAGAAGATTGCCTTCATCGGTCCGGATGCCAAGGCTATTGAGGCGATGGGCGATAAGATCACCTCTAAGAAGTTGGCTGACGAGGCTGGCGTATCAACTGTTCCTGGGCATATGAGCATCATCAAAGACACTGATGAGGCCGTGAAGATCGCTAAAAGCATTGGTTATCCCGTGATGCTTAAAGCCTCCGCTGGCGGTGGTGGGAAGGGTATGCGTATCGCCCGAAACGATGCTGAAGCGCGCGAGGGTTTTGAACGCGCGACATCTGAGGCTATTTCGTCCTTTGGTGATGATCGGGTGTTTATCGAAAAATTCGTCGAGCAACCACGGCATATTGAAATTCAAGTGCTGGCTGACCGCCACGGCAACTGTATCTACGTTGGTGAGCGTGAGTGCTCTATCCAACGTCGCCATCAGAAGGTCATTGAAGAGGCCCCAAGCCCATTTATTGACGAGAAAACCCGTAAGGCCATGGGTAAGCAGGCTGTGGCGCTGGCCAAAGCAGTGGACTACGTCTCGGCTGGTACGGTGGAATTCATTGTTGATGCGAAACGCAATTTTTATTTCTTGGAAATGAATACCCGGCTGCAGGTTGAGCATCCGGTTACAGAGCTAGTTACTGGTCTCGATCTCGTCGAGTGGATGATCAAGATCGCTAATGGCGAAAAGCTCACAGTCAAACAATCCAATGTCAAACTGAATGGTTGGGCAATGGAAAGCCGCGTCTATGCGGAAGACCCATACCGCAATTTTCTGCCGTCCACCGGCCGCCTCGTTAGTTATCGTCCGCCAGAAGAATCAAAGCACGTCCGCGTCGATACCGGCGTATATGAAGGCGGTGAAATTTCGATGTTCTATGACCCTATGGTCGCCAAACTGTGCACATGGGGTAAGACTCGCAAGCAAGCCATCTCTCATATGCGTGACGCGCTAGACCAATATTATATTCGCGGCATCAGCCACAATATTCCGTTCTTAGCCTCAGTGATGGGGAAGGATCGGTTTGTGAAAGGCAAGCTGACCACTAACTTTATCGCAGAAGAGTATCCGGATGGATTCTCTGATGCCGATTTGCCGCCGGATGACCCAACGCCGTTGGTCGCCGTTGCCGCCCTGATTCACCGCGCGTATTACAACAGAGTAGCCCACATAAGTGGCCGCCTGGAGGGGCATGAGAAGTCGGTCTCGAACAGTTGGGTGGTGGACATCGGTGGAAAGCAGCGCGCGGTCGAGATTTCCCAAGCTGCGGACGAGAGAATTAGTGGCTCCGTGAAGATTGGCCGCCGCCGTATTGAAGTTGATAGTGCGTGGACTTTTGGCCAGCCACTGTTTGTCGGATCTGTGGATGGCAAAGAGGTGTGTATTCAGGTCGATCGAGACGGCATTGGCTATCTCCTTTTCCACAATGGGGCAAAAGTTGAAGCCAGGGTCTATACCCCCCGCGAAGCAGAGCTGGCAAAACTTATGCCGGTCAAAATCGCGCCTGATATGTCCAGCTTCCTCCTTTCCCCCATGCCTGGACTGCTTGTGTCCGTTGAGGTCAAAGAAGGGCAGCAGGTCAAAGAGGGTGAGAACCTTGCCATCGTTGAAGCGATGAAGATGGAGAACGTGCTAAAAGCCGAACGCGATGGCGTCGTCAAAAAGATTCCTGAAAAAGCGGGAGCCTCTTTGGCCGTCGATCAAATTATAATGGAATTTGAATAAATGCAGCCACGCGGTGACGTAACCACCGTTGGTTTGCGTATTTCGGGCAGAGTGCAAGGCGTGTGGTACCGGGGCTGGACTGTCGACCGGGCGACAGAGCTTGGTCTCGCCGGTTGGGTGCGCAATTTGACTGATGGCACGGTAGAAGTTCTTGCCAATGGGCCGAGGGAGGCTGTGGACCGGCTAATCGACGTGTGCCGAAAGGGGCCTACATTGGCGCGTGTTGATGACGTGGCAGTGATGGTCGTTGACCAACCAGGTTATGGCGGAGCATTTCCAACAAAGGGGTTCCAGAAACTCGGGGATCATAACCCTGCCGACATGCCAAACGTGGACTAGCAAACCAAGCTGATGACAGGTGTTATATCTGCATCTCAATCATCATTGGGATCATAGACCAGCAGGTCTGCGGGCTGGCAGTCCAGTACTTCGCATATCTTTTCCAGAGTTCGAAAGCGCACGCCGCGCACTTTGCCAGTTCGGAGCAAGGACATATTAGCTTCCGTAATGCCGACGGTTTGAATCAGTTCGCGTGCCGTCATGCTGCGGTCAGCCAAGACCTTATCTAACGTGATCCGAATGGGCATGAGGTCTAGCGCCTAAGCTTATACAAAAGACTTATTTTCGTCGGCCATGGTGGCGGTTTCACCCATAATCCAGGCGGTGACCAAGACCATCACGCCAGCCAACCCAATCCATAATTCAGTGCTGCCAAAGGTAACCACCAGAGCTCGACCTCCTGGGGGTAGGTCTATTGAGATGGCTAGAGAGATCAACATCCCGGAGACCGGCCTGATGAGAACCAAAACGAGTAGAACGGTAGCGACGGCTTTTAAACACTGGGCTGCTGCGACGGTAAAGACCGCCCCGTTGGCGTACCCAGAACATAGGTGGCGCAATTGACTGAGGGCGAACTGGGCCGGTGCCGGTCCAACCAGCAAAGCGGCATAGAGGGCGGTTTGAGCCATCCGTGACAATCCGTCCGCTGGTAAATCCATCGGCGCGATGTGGGGGTGATAGGAGAGGAGTTCGAAAAACCCGAAGACGTAGACCGCTAAACCAGCCGGAAGCAGCACCATAAAGATGCCACAAGCGACAGAGATCTTATGACTAACCGAGGTGATGCGAGCTAGACGCGCTAGGGAGGTGGACATTGTGAATGACCTCATATATTTATTGTTTTACAATAAAAATTATCTTTAAACATAAAGTATGTCGAGCCCCAATTCTCTTTTTCCAGGACTAGCAGTGATGTGGGTCTGTGCTGCTGTTTTGGGTGCCTGCGCCGCTCCGGACCATATCGTCGCCCAAGGCGTAAAGGACTGATGTAAACGTGACGTGCATTGCGGACGTCAAAGCAGTGATCCGTCGCAGGTCCAAACAGGCGCCTTGCCCAGCCGCGACAAGCCCTCAAGCGCCCTTCACTAAGTGCCATAACCGCTGTGTGAAACCGCTTCTGATGAGGTCATGGACGGGCCCTATCAGTTCGGGTCTGATAGCGCCTCAATTTTCAATTAGGGGATAAATCCATGAGGACTCAAAAGGACGGCAGCAGTCGACGCAATGCTCTGGCCGCAGGAGCAGGCGGTCTTGCAGCGTTAACGGCCGGTGTGCCCCATAGCGCGTCCGCCGCTGCGCCAAATCTGGACGACCCCAAAGACTTTTTAACCACCGTTGCGAAAATGCGCGGTGCTACGGACGGCAGCATCGCTATGGGATGGATCACCGGCCAGCGCTACGCCATTGTCGATGGACGGGCGATCCCGATGTTTGGCCTGCTCGCCAGCACGTTCTTTCAATACACCCGCATCGATGACCTGACCTTTGAAATGCGGTCCTTTGAGGTGGCCTACTTCACCGATCTAGTCACAGGTAAATTACTTGAACGATGGGAAAACCCCATCACCGGTATAATTATTGATGATATTCCGCAAACACGCATGGGGCCGAGTATTGTTCCTGTGAAGCCAGGCGGGTTTGATCTCAGTGCCGTGCCATCCATGGCGAATCTAGATGCTAATCATTTGTTCCGTCCGGCGGTTACCCAGGGTGATGACATTTGGATCACCGAAGAGATTAAAATCGCCGGTGACGCGCCGGCGCCAGGAGTGCCACCGTTCCGCTACAATGAAATGACGACCTATAACGCCAAGCTGTCTGACTTGGCCAAGCCGGGATTGGCGACGGTGCCCACATCCATCCAATACCAGAGCTTTGTAGGCATGAGTCCCTGGCTCGGTATGGAAGGTATTGATGCCATGAACATGGGGCGGGGCTCCGGTCGTCGCGCCACGCGGGTGGAAGACATGCCCGCCTACTATTTGGAACTTACAGAGAAGTATCATCCCGATGTTTTGAATGATCCGCTGTCGGTCCTGCATGGACCCCGTGAAGGATAGTGATCGCCCGTTATAAAAAAGGAACTCTAAATGTTTGAACAAGACCCGATAACCAGCCGTCTTTCTCGCCGCACTGTACTTGGTGGCTTGGGAGGGGCAGGGCTCATGGCGTCTGGTGGCTCTGCGCTGGCTGCAACTGAACACCGGACGCTGGATTTTACAAACCGTAAAGACCAACTCACGGCGCTTATCAAGATGCGTGCGTCCATGGACAATCGCATCGTCATGGGCGGCGTTAAGGGGCTGTACTACGGTGTCGTAAATAACAAAGTGACGCCACTCTACGGTGTCATGGGTGGCACCTTGGCCCGCTATGAACAACTCGACGAATGGACGTGGGCCGGAGTGTCTTTTGAAGTCGCGTACTTTACCGATTGGGAAACAGGTGAACTTCTTGAGACCTTCGATAACCCGTACACGGGTGAAACCGTAGAAGTCCCACAAACACGTATGGGGCCGAGTAAGCTGCTGCTCAGTCTCGAAGGACGACGTTCTCCTTCAGAGAGTCCAAGGTTGGCCGGTCTTGATATCAGTCACCGGTTTATTACCCCGCGCAACGAGCGTGGCACGGTGGTGCTGGTCGAAGAAATTCGCGTCGGACCTCCTGAAGGTTTTAAAGGTCCTGCCTTTAACTACAACGAAGTGACGACTTATCGTGCCCAAATGTCCGAGGTTGCTGACCCTGAGGTGATGATCGCCAATGATTCGACACACTTTAACGGCATCGTCAGTTGGCGCCCTTGGTTGAAGATGGCTGGACATCCCGGTCATTTGTTCGGGACGGCGACTGGCGGCCGGTTTAAGTCCGTTAACGAGTATCCTGAGTACTACATTGAGTTGACCAACAAACATCATCCCGATGTCTTTGCCGATCCGGCGGCGATTTTGGCGGGTACTGAAGAGTAGGAAACATTTTCGACAAACTGGACAAACTGATGCGAGTATTCTTCCTCTCGGCGGTGATGTGTGTTGTTGCGACAGTTGGTGCGATGAGTGTTGCCTCCGCTGAGGAGGAGGCGCCACTTCAGGTCTACTACTATTTGACACCAACGTTTCTTGATCCCGTGTTGGAGTCATTCACGGCGGCAACGGGGATTGGGGTGTCCGCCCAGTATATGACGGCAGGGCAATTGCTCGACCGTTTGGTCGAGGAGCGGGATGACCCTCAGGCCGACGTGATCTTTACTATGGAAGCTAAGCGCCTCGCGAAACTCGTCGATGCCGACGTATTGGAGCCCGTCACCACACGCCGGCTGTCAGAGGCCATCCCATCGCACTTTCGTCCTCCCGATGGCCTGTGGTTCGGTTTTAGCAAATGGACGCGTACTGTCTTCTATTCGAAAGAGCGGGTTGACCTATCATCTGTTAAAACTTTGCCCGACTTGGGTAAGCCCGAGTGGAAGGGGCGGGTCTGTGTGCGTCCAAGCAACAAAATTTATGTTTAAACCATGCTGGCGGCCATGATTGAGCGTGACGGTGAACTGGCGACCCGGGCGTTTGTCCGGGGGCTGGTTGCAAATTTCGCCCGTGAGCCTATTGATCTCGATATCGTTCAAATCAACGGTGTTGCCGAGGGCGTTTGCGATATCGCTATTTGCAATGACTATTATTATGGCCTGTTGATGGATGGGTTTGGCGTTGTCACCAACAAGGCCGTACTCGATGCCGTAGGAGTCCATCATCTCGACCAATAGGGGCGCGGTGCCCATATGAATATCAGCGCTTTTGCGATGGTCAAGGGAACTAAGAAGGCAAAAGCGGCAACACATCTCATGGAATATGCAACACGACCATCAGTGTAAAGACTCTATGCGGACGGCTATGTGGATCATCCCATTCTCACGAATTTAAAACCTCACACCGCATTGCAAGCGCTCGGATCGTTCAAAGAGGATGGCCTGCCCATTTATCGATTGGGCAAGCACTACGCACTTGCCGAACAGATCAGCCGTGAAGAAGGCTGGCTTTGGAAGCAGTAGGCGGGCCGTCTAGGGTTCGTCGACCAATTGAACGCCGAATACGGATTCAAACTCGTCCTTAAGTGCCAAATCCACATCTGCCATGGCAATTTCCTTGCCAAGGGCTTTGATCGACGTCACGCCGTGCTGCGACACCCCACAGGGAACAATGCCCGTAAAGTGATCTAGGTCTGGGTCAACGTTAACGGCAGCCCCATGAAAGGTGATCCAGCGCCGGACACGTACCCCAATCGCGCCGATTTTGTCTTCTCCCGGCAATACGCCCTCATTTTTACGCGGCACCCAAATGCCGATGCGGTCGCAGCGGGTCTCTCCGGCAATACCAAAGCGGGCGAGGGCGGCGATCATCCATGCCTCTAGGTTTTGCACGTAGGCCCGAAGGTCTTGGCCATGCCGGTTGAGATCCAGCATCACATAAATCACCCGCTGACCAGGGCCGTGATAGGTGTATTGCCCACCCCGGCCACTCTTGAAAACTGGAAATCGGTCAGGCGCGAGTAGGTCTTCCGCTTGGGCGCTGGTCCCTGCCGTGTAGAGGGGCGGATGCTCCAGCAACCACACCAACTCTGACGCTTCCCCAGCGTGAATGGCGGCCACCCGGGCTTCCATTTCCGCTACGGCCTCTTCATAGGGCACGAGTTCGGTGTTGCGGCGAAGCTGAACGATGCGGGGGCTGTCTGACATGGCGCCTTTATAACCCTGAATAGCCCTACCCACAGCCCTTTTCAGGACGGGTCTCAGCCCGCGCACTTGCGCCTAAGCTTATGGTTTGCTATTTCCCAGCCTCCTCAGGCGGGGCTATCGTCCCGTCAGGCTACAAGCCTAGATGCGGTCGTGGCGGAATTGGTAGACGCGCAGCGTTGAGGTCGCTGTGGGAGAAATCCCGTGGAGGTTCAAGTCCTCTCGACCGCACCATTTCCCAATAATTTATGCGGATATCCAGCTCGTGACTTCCACGAACCGACCGGTGTGGAAAAATCCCCGGCATCGTAGGCTGAGGTGCGTCATACTGAGTTCAATCGCTGATTTTTATAGAGGACTTATTCGCCATGACACACATTCCCATGACCCACGCCCGTCTCTCACGTCGTTCTTTGCTTGGCGGCGTCCTCGGTGTCACGGCGGTCACGTCTTTTCACGGGCGTCAGGCTAGCGCGAGTGAGGCGCTTTCGAGCTCAGGGGCGAAAATTTTCCTCACCGATAATGATCTTATGGACTTGGAAAAAAGCATCAGCGGTCCTGTCATCCTCCCTACAAGCCTTATTTACGATGCCGCCCGACGACTGTGGAACCCGGCGGTCGATCATCACCCGGCGGTTATCGCGCAGTGTCAGTCGCTGGATGATATTCAAGCCGCGTTTCAGTTTGCCCGAAGTCATGACATTCTTTCGGCCATTCGCTGTGGCGGCCACAACTACGACGGTCTCGGCATGGCTGATGGCGGCATGACCATAGATATCTCTGGCTTCCGTGGTGTGGAGGTCGATGAAGCCAATAAGGTTGCCTACGTCAAAGGCGGATCAATCTTGCGCAATTTAGATGAGGCCACAATACCCCTCGGTGTCGTGACGACAGCCGGCGTAGTCTCTCACACGGGTGTTGGTGGTTTGGCGACTGGGATCGGGCAGGGGCGTCTTGCCCGGAAGTTCGGCTACACCATTGATAACGTGCGCGGCGTCAAGGTGCTCACTCCTGATGGTCGGCATTTGCGTGCGGATGCGTCACAAAACAGCGACCTCTATTGGGGCGTGCGCGGCGGCGGTAGCAACTTTGGTATCGTTACCGAATTTGAAATTCAATTGTACGACTTCGATCCCACAGTGACCTCCATCTCCTACACCTATCCAATCTCGAAGGCGGCGGATGTCTATAAGACTCTATTTGAACTCGGCGAGGTTGTGCCCAACGCCATGTCATTGTCCGGTGGTGTTCGCACCAGCGGCGGCGGTGAAACCACTTGCTCGCTCGGCGGCAACTATGCCGGACCTCAAGCAGAGGCACAGAAGATTCTCGACCCTTACTTAAAGAAACTGGGTGACCCGCTGAGAACGCGCATGAGCGAAGTTGATTACCTGTGGCTGCAAGGCATCGCTGATGGCGATTTGCTGGCCAAGAGCGCAACCTACTACCAATCCGGTTTCTTCAATCATGTTGATGAAAAGATTGCCGACGAGGTTGCCGACTACGCGACGAAAAACACCTTCCCGGGCGCGCAGATTCAGTTTGGCCAACAGGCCGGAAAGACGGCGACCGTCGCGCCCGATGCCACGGCCTATCCGCACCGCGATACTAAATTCCAATTCACCACCGACGTGCATTGGGCCGACCGCAGAGAGGGTCCGGCCAATCGCAAATTCGCTGATGACGCCGCAGCGGTGATCCGGCCCATGGGCTCGGGCGGGTTCTACGTCAACCTGGCCGTTGGTCCCAGCGAAGCGGATGTTCGCGAGGCCTATGCCGGCAACTACAATCGCTTGGTCGAAGTGAAAAACAAATACGACCCAGATAACTTCATGCGGCTGAACGTCAATATCAAACCGACGGTCTGAAGGTCAGGGCGTCGCTACTCGCCGCCATCGTTTTCCGGTCTCGGTCCGACCAAAGTATCGTCTTGGGCGTGGTAGATTTTGCCCAGGCACTCTGCCTTGTCCATGCAGTCGAGGGAGAGCGCGGCGAGGTCGGTACGGGTGATACGGCCAAACGCGTTCATGTCCTCAATAAGGTAGCCATTACCGGTGGATTCCGCTGGCTCGAACTCTAATAACCCGTTACGAATGATCGTGTAACCGACGCCGCTGTTTTCGAGATAGATTTCCGCTTCCCCTTTGTCACGAATGTTCTGGCTCTCCGTGTCGTAGCCAAACTGTTCTTCCAGAAGCTTCTTCGCGCTCCCGCGCACGCCGACTGAGCTATGGATGATGATCTGTTCCACACCTGTCGCCTTAGCGGCGTCAACGATGTTACGCATGGCTTCCGCATAAAAGGGCTGCTCGCGAGTCATCATACCGCCTCGTCGGGCAGACGTATCGATCACTACGCGAGGTTTAAACTCGGTCATGGCCGCCAAGACAGAGTCCGCATCCATGAGGTCGCCGATGGCATATTGTATATCCAAACCCGCAAGACGTTTACGATCAGACGTCGGTCGAACAAAAGCAGTCACCTTCTCTCCTTGCTCAACCAACATGCGAATATGAGGCGCTCCCAATTGGCCTGAGGCGCCAAACACCAGCACACCTTCTGCCTGGGCGTGGGAGGTGGTGACGATCATTCCAATTGCAGCCAATAGAAGTTTCATTGTGGGCATCATACTTACTCTCCTTCACCAAAGCTCGGCGGCGGCCAAGTGAGGCTGTCATCTTTGTTGTGATATACCTTGCCGAAACAATCAGGGTTATCTAGGCACTCCATTGTAAATCGTGCCAAGTCGGCTCGGGTGATCGGCGTTAATACCGTTCGATCTTCGGTCATGGTCGCGTTGCCACTCGGGGGTGTGTCATCGGGCCAGACCCTGCTGTTACGGATAATCGTCGTTGGGATTCCAGAAGAGAAAAAGACTTCTTCTGCAACGCCATGATCCATCATCCGTGGCTCGAGATCTGGCACCCGAGACCACGGTACATCCGGATGCAATGCCATATTTGACCCGGCCCCTACAGCGCCGTGGTGAATGATCTGCTGAACCCCGTTTTGCTTCGCCGCATTTGCAATATAGGTACTGCTCAATTTGTAGAAGTCTTTTAGAGCAGTGGGGGAGCGGGCAGTATTGATCACAACTCTGTAGGAGCGTCCTTCAAAAGCCGCATTGATACTGCCTTCATCCATCATGTCGCCTACCAAATAGTCGACGTCTAGTCCTAAAAGTCGACTGCGATCAGAGGAGTCTCTTACCAGCACAGTCACGTCCTCTCCTTGGTCGATAAGCAGCGCAGCCACACGGGCTCCGAGCTGACCGGTCGCGCCAAACACCAAAACGCCATCTGCTAGCGCTGACCCCATGGGCAAGAGCAATGCGCATAGGGTGATAAGGGCGTATCTTAAGGTGGTCATAGGTGTTTCCTCCGAAATGTAGATGCCTTCGACCGGTAGATCAGAAGCATAGTCCACCGATTGTCGTCATGAAGCCAATTCTAGTCCTTCTTTCGCTTGCGCTGCCACCCTCTGTGAGGCACAACCTGAAACCCTTAGGGGCTGCTCCTGAACGGGTCCAGCTCGCAAATCGAAGCCCTCTAGGAGGACGCATCATGGCCAATTCTCCCACCTTCAAACGGATCAATTTGTGTGTCGCAGATCTCGAGCGGTCCTTGGCGGTCTATAGAGATATTCTTGGTTTTACAGTCGATTATCAAAAAGACTCCAAAGAAGACTCCTATTCCTATCCGGTGTTCACTTTCCCAAAAGAGGCCAAGCTTCGGTTCGCCACTTTAAACACGGCAAGTCAGGAACGAACACTAGCCCTGACCGAAGTAACGGGAATCGAATTGCCACCGATGCCGGTGCCACGAATGGTCGCGGCCGTCATCAATTGTCCTGCGTTTGATGAAGTTATTGAGAAAGTTACCGCAGCTGGGTTGGAAGTTATACCGCCACAGCATTTGCCTGACCTGGACGGTAATCCAAAGGGCCGGGAAACAGCTTTCATTGACCCGGACGGGCATCTCATTGTTCTCTATGTGCTGAACGACCAGTAGTCGTACACCGAGTGAGTATGTTAGATGGTCCAAACTGTCTGTCACACGAGCATCAACGAAGATCCTGAGTCTCTTGATGAGACGTTTGGCCTTCATACAGCATTCGTTGATGAAGTAGAGGATGCACTTTTTAACGAGAAGAATAAGCGTGTTCGAAAACTTGTCGCGGACCTTCATCCAGCCGATTTTTCTGATTTACTAGAACACCTTGAGACCAAGCAATGTGGTCAGCTCGTTGAGACGCTGAAGGATCAATTTAATCCAGATGTCTTGCCTAAACTCGACGAAGCCGTGCGCGAGACGATTATGCGGGCGATGGGGTTTGATGATTTCGTCTCAGCATTGACGAAATTGGATTCTGACGAGGCTGTCTACATCGCGGGCCTGTTGGACCCCGACGAACGTAAGGCAGTCATCGAAAAGTTACCCGCTGCAGATCTCATGCAGATCGAAGCCAGCTTGGAATACGGTGAAGAAACCGCTGGTCGTTTATTGCAGCGCGAGCTTGTCGCTGTGCCAGATTACTGGACTGTCGTTAAGACGATTGATTATCTGCGGTCGGCTCGGAGTTTACCCGACGACTTCTATGTTGTTTTTGTTGTCGACCCCCGACACCGCACCGTCGGCTTGGTCGACCTTAATTAATTGGTACGGTCGAGACGACCAGTGCTCATGCGAGACATTGTTAGCCCGGATATGGACCGTGAAGATGTCGCGCATCTGGTTGCGATAGTTTGGCATGCGCGACAGAGGAACCATCTCGTCCCCCATCAAAGGCATGGTGAGCAAGAGGTCGTCATCGTCCTGCTGGCTGACACTTGGGGTTGCGTTTAGGGTTAGGGATAAAGCCAGGACCAAACCCAGGCGCTGTCTATTTTTCGAACTCATGATTTTCAATCCAAACGCTCCACAACGTAATCTGCGATTGCAAGACTAGACGTTAATCCGGGCGATTCTATGCCGTAAAGGGCGCAATATCCTGAACAACCGGTTTCCTGCGGAAGTTGGATGACAAAATCTTGTGCTGGCTCACCTTTGGCCTGCAATTTTGGCCGAATCCCAGCATAGCCGGGTCGAAGTGCGCCGTCAGGCAGGTCGGGCCAATAGGCCCGAACCGCGTCATAGAATGCACCGGCTCGCGTCGGGTCAACCTCATAAGAGAGGGAATCCGTCCACTCAATGTCCGGCCCGAATCGTCCTTGTCCGGAAAGATCCAAAGTGTAGTGCAGCCCCAAACTGGCCGCGCCAGGCAGAGGATATATAAGTCGCGAGAACGGCGCCTTACCACTCAAATAAAAATAGCTGCCTTTGGCGTAGTGAAGAGGTGGAATGGTGGTAGGGCTCAGATTCTTAATGGTCGCACTCACCGCTTGGGTGCTCAACCCAGCGCAGTTGATGACGGTTTTAGCGACAAGAGTAATGGATTCTGATCCACCGACTTGAAGCTCCACGCCGTCATCTCGCGCTTGGCCGGATATTACGGGACTATTGAGAGCCAGAACTGAACCGTTGGCCTCTGCGTCCCCTTGCAGCGCCAACATAAAGCTGTGGCTATCCACGATCCCTGTCTCTGGCGAGAGCAGAGCCGCGTCACATTTTAACTGAGGTTCTAGGTCCTTAACGTCACTGGCGCTAAGCCACGTCAACGGCACGCCATTGCTGCCCGAGTGATGTTGCAAGGCCTTGAGGTCTGTGACTTCTGATTCATTTGCAGCGAATACCAGTTTGGTTATTTTTTTAGCAATGACGCCGTGGCTATCGCAAAAGGCGTACAGCAGTTCGCGGCCCTGCACGCAAAGGCGCGCCTTCAAACTATTTTTTGGATAGTAAATGCCGGCATGGATGACCTCGCTGTTGCGAGAACTGGTTTGTGTCCCAATGGCGTCGGCAGCCTCCAGTATAATTACGTCCCGATCCGCCATAGCCAGCGCACGGGCCACCGCCAGGCCGACAACACCGGCGCCAATGACAACGCAATCAACGGTCTCAGCCATAGTGCAAACGGCGCCTTATCACAGAGAGGACGTGGTAGTGGTTTACCTCAGTATTGCCGTTCTTCAAAACTATTGCTTAGAGCGCTTGTAGTGATCAGCAGCTTTGGCGCGGTTCCCACAAACATCCATACGACACCAGCGCCTGCGACCATTTTTTGAGGTGTCATAAAAATAAAGAGGGCAACTTGTATTTGAGCAGGACCCGGCCGCTTATCTTCCCGCATACGGAGGTTTCTGTGCCTTTGGTAATGCAATGGGGCGCAAATTCGCCGGAGATCCGAATGCCTGGAAGATCTCTGAAGGAAAGCTCTATCTGAATCTTAACAAAGAAGTTCAGGAGACTTGGTTGGCTGACGTGCCAGGGTTTGTAAAAGGTGCAGACAACAATTAGCCAATCATTCGTAGTGTTGCCGATTCAGACCTTGAGGCAGCAGCTCCGGCAGGAATTACACTCGGGGCCCAATAACCAAAAACCCAGATATATTTGGACCTGAGTTGAGCCCCGGTTGTCTCTCCCCCAAGGCAACCGGGATCACAAGCATTTATGTTTTCCCTGCAAAGGTATTTAAGCCGGGTTAGACTATCGCATGTGCGCAAAACCCCTGACACCGGACGTCGTGAGCCGCAACGTTGAGGCGTTTCTCGATACCGCGGAAAAAACGCCGGTGCGCTTCGAAAAGCCGAATGGCCGGCTCATATTTTCTATGGACGCGACAGCGAGCCGTGGACCTTCGTGGGATATGGCGATGAGCATTCAAGCTGACATGTTTTCGGAAGCATCGACGTTGGGCGGTTTGGAAGTTCAGTTGGTATACTACCGGGGGTTAGCAGAGTGTCGATCGAGTGGATGGACGCAAGATGCTACTGAACTTGGGCGACTCATGAGCAAGGTTGGTGTGCTGGCCGGTCGAACTCAAATAGAACGCATCTTGAAACATACTTTAAAGGAAGCCGGACGAGACCCCATTAATGCTCTTGTTTTCATTGGTGACGCAATGGAGGAGAACGTCGATCTTCTTGCCGACGCTGCGGGCCAGTTGGGGCTCCGAGGCGTGCCGGTATTCATGTTCCATGAAGGCGGCGGTGAACCTGCGGCATCCGCATACAAACATATCGCAAAGTTATCTGATGGCGCTTACTGTCTGTTTGATACGTCTAGCCCTGGCGCACTTCGGGCCTTGTTAAGGGCCGTCGCAGCTTTTGCTGCCGGAGGCACGCAAGCCCTGGAAAATTATAGTCGTAAACACGGTGGTCCTGTTCGACAGATTTCTGACCAGATGGCGGGGCGATAAGGCATGTTGCCATCAGTTATTCTTGGAATAGGCCTAATTATCGCAGCGATGCTTCTCATGCGGTGGTATGCGAATGCGGACCCTGCTGTACTTAAGCGCGTTCTCAAATGGGCTGTAGTCTTGGTGCTCGGTCTAGTCGCGCTCTTCTTGGCTTTAACCGGGCGATTAGCCGCTGCATTTGGATTGGTAATGGGTATCGTGGCGTTCGGCTGGCGCTTGTTCAATATGATCTCAATGTTCCAGCAAATGCGCGGCATGTTTGGAGGTTTGGGAGGCTTCGGCGGTTTCAATGGAAGTTCTCAGACTTCACCAGGTCAAACGTCCCAAGTAGAATCAAATTTTTTGCGTATGACCCTGGAGCACGATAGCGGACGGATGGATGGCGAAATATTGAGTGGTGAGTTTCAGGGCCGCGTTCTTTCCGCAGTGCCCATTGAAGACTTGCTGGTATTTAGAGCCGGCATTCAAAACGATGCCGATTCCGTTGGGCTGTTAGATGCCTATCTCGATCGCTCGCACGTAGGTTGGCGGGATGACATAAAGGGTGAGAGCAGTGGTCAATCTTACAATGAGGGCGGTGGCTCATCTGGTCCGATGACCCATGCAGAGGCCTATCGGGTTCTTGGTTTAGCTCCAGATGCAGATCGCAAAGCAATTAAGAATGCGTACCGGCACCTGATGAGCAAAGTGCATCCCGATCGTGGAGGTTCGGCTTACCTCGCAGCTAAAATAAACGAAGCTAAAGACCTTCTTTTAGGCGATTGAACGCCTCCAGCGTAACGGTGTTGCCACGTCGGGCTACGCATGGCACAAAGCGATCAACGACAGCCTTCTTGAGGCGGCAGAAATCTGACATTTTTTCAATAAAGTGTCATAAGGGGGCACGAGTATGGCGAGACGGGTGCGAAAAGCGATATTTCCAGTCGCCGGTCTCGGAACTCGGTTTCTACCGGCCACTAAAGTCATGGCCAAAGAAATGCTTCCCATCGTCGACAAACCTCTCATTCAATACGCGGTTGAAGAAGCGGCGGCAGCGGGAATTGAGTATTTCATTTTTGTGACGGGGCGGGGCAAGTCAATTCTGGTCGATCACTTTGACCATGCGCCTGAGTTAGAGATGTTGCTGGGGCGACGGGGTAAGGAACAGGAATTGGAGTCTTTGTTCGAGGCGATGCCCGACCCAGGGAAGGTGTTTTCGGTACGCCAACAGGTCCCTCTTGGGCTAGGGCATGCGGTGTGGTGCGCACGCGAATTTATCGGCGAGGAACCGTTTGCTGTGTTGTTGCCTGACGAGCTCTTGATGTCAGACGTTCCTGGTTTGAAACAACTCATGAACGTGCATGCCGACGTTGGCGGAAATTTGATATCTATCACCGAAGTGCTGCCTGAACATACTAACCGTTACGGTATTCTGAATGTGGAAACCGATGACGGAAAGGTAGCCAAAGCTATGGGTATGATTGAGAAGCCTAGTCTGGAAGACGCGCCTTCTCGTTTGGCAAATATTGGCCGGTATGTTTTGGACCCCGCAATATTTACTCATCTCGACAAACATTTAACGGGATCTGGCGGTGAGATTCAGCTGACCGATGCCATTGATGCAACGACAGACTCGCTTCCGTTTCACGGAGTGCGGTTCGATGGTGAGCGGTTTGACTGTGGAGATAAAATTGGGTTCATTACTGCTAATATCGCATTTGCGCTTAAGCGCCCTGAGATGTCTGATCAAGTACGCGCTGCCGTCGCGAAACTTATCGCCTAAAAGTTCTAAACAAGGATTATCGCAGGTATGCGGATCGCAATGATCGGAACCGGCTATGTCGGCTTAGTCTCAGGAGCTTGCTTCTCGGAATTCGGTGTCAATGTGACCTGTGTCGACAAGGATGCAGAAAAGGTCACTCGTCTTCAAAGCGGCGAAATACCGATATTTGAGCCTGGCTTAGAGAATCTTGTTAAAACAAACAAGGCTGCGGGTCGGTTAACATTCTCTACTGATCTTAAGGCTGCGGTTAAGCAGGCGGATGCCGTATTTATTGCGGTTGGCACACCAAGCCGTCGAGGAGACGGTCACGCTGATCTGTCATTTGTCTATGCAGCGGCGGAGGAAATTGCCCAAGCCCTTGAGCACTATACAGTGATCGTAACTAAGTCGACGGTGCCAGTTGGCACGGGTCGCGAGGTGGAGCGCGTAATTAAGAAGGCTAGGCCTGACGCGGACTTTGATGTTGTGTCTAACCCTGAATTCCTCCGTGAAGGGTCTGCGATTAATGATTTCATGAGGCCAGACCGAGTGGTTATTGGTGCAGAGACTGAGCGTGCCAAAGAAGTGATGCGACAACTCTATCGAGTTTTGTATTTGATAGAGACGCCAATTCTTTTCACTGCTATCGAAACATCCGAGTTGATCAAATACGCCGCCAATACGTTTCTTGCCACTAAGATTAGCTTCATCAACGAAATTGCTGATCTGTGCGAACGGGTAGGTGCAGATGTTCATGACGTGGCGAAAGGGATTGGGCTCGACGGCCGCATCGGTAGAAAATTCCTCCATGCGGGACCAGGATACGGCGGATCTTGCTTTCCTAAGGATGCACTCGCTTTGGTTAAGACGGCCCAACAGTATGAATCTCCGTTGCGCATCATAGAAGCCGTCGTCGATGTAAACGACAAACGTAAAACAGCGATGGCAAACCGAATTATTGAGGTATTCGGCGGTTCGGTCAAAGGAAAGACCATTGCCATTCTGGGTTTGACCTTTAAGCCAAACACCGATGACATGAGGGATAGTCCGTCGCTTTCAATTGTTGCCGCCTTACTTGAAGCTGGCGCCCAGGTCCAAGCCTACGACCCGGAAGGCATGGATGAGGCAAAGATGTTGATGCCTGATGTTACGTATTGCTCCGATGCCTATGCAGCAATGGACGGGGCGGATGCCTTAACTGTAGTCACCGAGTGGAATGAATTCCGAAGCCTCGATTTAGAACGCGTTAAGAAAGCACTTTCTGCACCAATACTTGTCGACCTCCGGAACATTTATTCACCAGATGATATGCGACAGGCCGGATTTGAATATTACTGTGTCGGAAGACCCACAGTGACCCAGGATACTTCTTGATGGCAACAGGACATAATTTTCATTCATTGATTTTGCGCGAGTATGACATCCGCGGCATCGTCGGAGACACGTTACATGAATCAGATGCCCAAGCACTCGGGCAGGCATTTGGATCTCTCGTGCGGTCCGATGGCGGCAGCCTGGTTTGTGTCGGATATGATGGGCGACAAAGTTCTCCTGCTATGGAAGCAGCTCTCGTCGATGGCCTCCAGTCGACCGGTGTATCCGTTGAACGCGTAGGGCTGGGCCCAAGTCCCATGCTGTATTTTGCTGCCACAGACAGTGGTGCAGACGCTGGCATAATGGTTACAGGGTCCCACAATCCGCCAACGCACAATGGCTTCAAGATGATGCTGGGGCGCAAACCTTTTTTTGGCGATGCCATAAAGAACCTTGGCGTCCAGGCCGCGTCTGGCGAGTTCGCAACGGGCAAAGGGTCGGTGTCCGATAAGCCGGCTTTTGAGAATTATGTCGCCCGCGTTCTTTCAGATTTCAAAGGTGACAAAGAGTTGTCTGTGGTTTGGGATCCTGGAAACGGCGCGGCAGGTGAAGCCGTTACTGCGGCAGTTAAAGGTTTGCCAGGGCGGCACTTGGTGATCAACGGTGAAATTGATGGCACGTTTCCCAATCATCATCCGGATCCAACAATCCCAGAGAATTTGGAACAGTTGAAAGCAGCGGTCGCTGCCGAGAATGCCGATGTTGGTTTTGCGTTCGATGGCGATGGCGACCGGATTGGGATTATTGACGGCAACGGCAATATTTTGTGGGGTGATCAAATTCTGGTCATTCTAGGAGAGGCCGTTCTTGCTGAACGCCCAGGCGCTCCAATCATTGCCGATGTAAAGGCAAGCCAGGTTCTATTTGATGAGATTGCCCGGATGGGTGGACAGCCTGTAATGGCAAAGACCGGTCACTCTCTTATCAAGTCTAAAATGAACGAGTTGAATGCGCCGTTAGCAGGAGAGATGAGTGGTCACATCTTTTTTGCGGATCACTACTACGGGTTTGACGACGCGCTCTATGCCGCCATTCGGTTTCTTTCAATTCTCTGTCAACAGGACGAAAGCTTGGCAGATCGATATGTCCGTATTCCAAAGGCCGTGAATACACCAGAACTGAGGTTCTCTTGCCCTGATGATAGAAAATTTGCGGTTATCGAAGAGGTTAAGGAGCGCTTGACTGAATCAGGCGCTGATGTGAACAACGTCGATGGTGTGAGGGTCAAGCAAGATGGCGGATGGTGGCTCTTACGGGCGTCTAACACTCAGGCTGTGTTGGTGGCGCGATGTGAAGCTGACAGTGAAACGTCTCTTGCCGCACTTAAGAGTGCGCTTTCTGAACAATTGAGTGCGAGCGGCGTTGCTTTGCCGGAATGAATATTGGCGGTCAGCCAGACGTACTGGCCCTGACCGCACTTGCAAACTCGGGTGCTACGATCAAGCATTGATGTGGCGCACGCTCCATGAGTTGGCACGCTTTCCGTGTATCGGCTTCTGTTAATCCCATAATCTGAGCGCGATAGAGTTGCTTGCCGCTTACGATAACCGGCTCTATCCGACCGAAAGCAGCCGCGTACATTTTTTTAACAACGGCAGCGGCCTCATTGGCTTTTTGTTGCGCTATGTCACTGATTGAATAGGCACCTATCTGAATACCCCATGCTTCGGCACGCAGAATTTCGGGATCTGGTTTGCCCCGTGGTTTAATCGTAATGCCAGCAGGGACTAACGAACCATCTGCTTCTACCATCATAAGAGGTTTGCGCGCGGGGTAAGGGGGGCGTCCATATTCCGCTGCTTCAACAAAACCTTTGTCCATTAAAGTCGCTAAGTGTCGATCTCGTTGTTTAGCGGATTTACCACCGAAGACCACGCCGATAAGTCGTGTGTCGTCTCGTTTGGCAGAGGCCGCTAAATTGTATCCGGATGCTCTTATGTATCCCGTTTTGAGGCCGTCAGCCCCCGCGTAGCGAGACATGAACTTATTGTGTCCGCGAAATGTCTTGCCCGCGTAAGTAAACTTTGTCCGTGCAAAATAACTGTAAAACTGGGGGAAGTCGTTCATCAGACGCTGAGCAAGTATTGCCATATCGCGTGCTGTCGAAAGTTGCCCACGATTAGGCAAGCCAGAAGCGTTGCGGAAATTGGTGCGTGTCATGCCCAATTCCTTAGCTTTCTTGGTCATTTGTTTAGCAAACGTGCGCTCGGTTTTACCGAAGTGCTCAGCTACCACCACCGCAACATCGTTGGCAGACCGCACGACCAGGCCAAGAATTGCATCTTCCGCCGTCATATAACTGCCTGGATCAAGCCACATCTTAGAGCTGGGCTGACGGGAGGCGCGAGCTGACACTTTCATCTTCGATTTCAGGTTCATGTCGCCCTGTTCAATGGCTTCGAACAGTATGTATAGGGTCATCATTTTTGTCAGTGAGGCGGGGTAATTGCGCGTATCAGCGTTCACCTCATGATAGACACGGCCCGTTTCTGCATCGATTACGACCGAGGCATACTTGGCCATTATCGGCCAGGCGGATGTAATAATTAGGAGAAAAGCTGTCCCCGCGATCTTGAGACCACGCAGAAATCCGATATTACGCACAGGTTTTCCCTACCGAATTGCCCCAGAGTCGTTGCTGAGGCGCCCCATTTGCCCAGAATCGTACGTGTGAGACCGAGCGCTGTCCAGTCATCTCTTTGATTCACAAGGTAAATTAGGGGTTGTTAACATTCCGTTTGCGGAATCAGTGCAACGAATCTGTGTCTCGACAGAAGAGGGGTCTGGCCGGCCGTTACGCAACTCTTTGGATGTGTAGGCCTTTTTTTGCCGACGCTCCGACACCATATTTGATAAGATTGCTAGCATAATACCGATAAGGACTATGACTATTCTCGACCCAATAGACCGTATACCGCCAGCGATTGCTGCTGGTAGTGATGACGATAAAGACGATGGTGGCGATGGAGGCCCTGACACGGGTGTGGTTATTAAAACCCGCCCTAAGGTCAAAAAGCCGTCGATGTATAAGGTCTTGATGTTAAACGATGATTACACGCCGATGGAATTTGTCGTGCATGTGTTGGAACGGGTCTTTGGCAAGAACGGCGATGATGCCACACGTATTATGCTGCACGTTCATCAAAAAGGTGTCGGCGTATGTGGCGTGTACACCTATGAGGTTGCAGAAACAAAAGTGACCCAAACTATGGATATGGCCCGTAAAAATCAGCATCCACTGCAATGCACCCTTGAGAAAGAATAGCGAACCGAACACCTGGTTACGTTCGTTTAACTCAGCAAAAGGTACCGTTTCCGAATGTTGTCACAGAACTTAGAAAAAACATTACATAACGCACTCGCGCTGGCGGCTGAGAGGGATCACGAGTACGCCACTCTTGAGCACCTGCTGCTGGCACTGTGTGATGACCAGGATGCTGTTTCTGTTATGGGGGCCTGTAACGTAGACTTAGATCAACTGACCCAAGTGCTCACCGGTTTCGTCGATGAAGATTTAGAAGAACTCGTTTCATCCGAAGAGGACGATCCAAAACCTACTGCTGGTTTTCAGCGGGTGGTGCAACGCGCGGCTATCCATGTTCAGTCTGCAAATCGGGAAGAGGTTACCGGCGCAAACGTCTTAGTGGCTCTGTTCTCTGAGCGTGAGAGTCATGCGGTCTATTTTCTCCAAACCCAAGATATGACCCGACTTGATGCCGTTAACTATATCTCTCACGGTATTTCGAAGCGTCCCGGTGAAGCGCGTGCGCGGCCAGTGCATGGCGCTGAGGGTGAGGGGGCATCGGGCGAAGAAGAGACTGCCACTGGCCAAGAAGCTTTGTCGGCGTATTGCGTTAATCTCAACGAAAAGGCTGACGACGGGAAGATCGATCCGTTGATCGGGCGTGATCTCGAGATAGAACGAACGATTCAAATTCTGTGTCGCCGAAACAAAAACAACCCATTGTATGTAGGAGATTCTGGGGTCGGGAAAACGGCGTTGGCGGAAGGGTTGGCCCGGCGCATCGTGAACAAGGAAGTCCCTAAAGTCCTAGAAGATGTGACAATCTACTCCCTCGATATGGGATCGTTGTTGGCCGGAACGCGCTATCGCGGTGATTTTGAAGAGCGCCTGAAAGCTGTCGTTGCTGAATTAGAACAGACAGATGGGGCGGTCCTGTTTATCGATGAGATTCATACCGTCATTGGAGCAGGGGCGACATCTGGTGGCGCCATGGATGCGTCAAATCTGATGAAGCCTGCATTAGCGGCTGGGTCGCTTCGCTGCATGGGCTCGACCACATACAAGGAATTTCGCAGTCATTTTGAAAAAGACCGTGCGCTTGTCCGCCGCTTCCAGAAAATTGATGTTGTTGAGCCGAGCATTGATGACACGATCAAGATTCTCAAAGGGCTTAAGCCTTACTACGAGGAGCATCATCACGTTCGTTATACGGCGGATGCAATTCGCACCGCTGTAGAGCTTGCGGCAAAATATATGAACGACCGCAAGTTGCCCGACAAGGCAATTGACGTCATAGATGAAACAGGCGCGGCCCAAATGCTGGTGCCAGAGAGCAAGCGGCGCAAAACGATTTCAGTGAAAGAAGTAGAGGCCGTTGTCGCCAAAATGGCTCGCATACCGCCGAAGTCTGTTTCCCGGGATGACAAAAAAGCGCTGCAGAACCTTGAGCGTGATCTCAAGACCATGGTGTTTGGCCAAGATGACGCTATCAGCGCGCTATCCGGTGCGATCAAGCTGTCTCGTGCGGGGTTGCGTGAACCTGAAAAGCCCATTGGAAGTTACCTTTTCTCTGGACCAACGGGTGTAGGGAAGACGGAGGTCGCGCGCCAATTGGCTGCGAGCCTCGGTATCGAACTTCATCGGTTCGATATGTCTGAATATATGGAGCGACACTCAGTTTCGCGCTTGATTGGCGCACCGCCAGGGTACGTTGGGTTTGACCAAGGCGGATTGCTAACAGATGCTGTTGATCAACACCCACACAGTGTGCTGTTGCTCGACGAAATCGAGAAAGCTCACCCAGATCTATTCAATATCCTGCTCCAGGTTATGGATCACGGAAAGCTGACCGACCACAACGGTAAGAGCATCGATTTCCGCAATACGATTTTGATTATGACGACCAACGCAGGCGCGTCGGAACTGGCAAAGAATGCCATCGGTTTTGAACGCGAGAGCCGTGAGGGAGAAGATAAAGAAGCGATTGAACGGATGTTCACGCCTGAATTCCGCAATCGGTTGGACGCTATAATCCCGTTCGCCTCTCTGCTGCCAGAGGTGGTTGGCAAGGTTGTTGAAAAGTTTGTCATGCAGTTGGAAGCGCAGCTCTCTGATAGAAACGTGTCCATAGAGCTGACGTCTGCGGCTCGGAATTATCTCGCGAGCAAAGGCTATGACAAAACAATGGGCGCGCGTCCGCTTAGCCGTTTGATCCAGAACGAAATCAAAAAGCCACTCGCAGAAGAGTTGCTTTTCGGGAAGCTTGTGGCGGGCGGATTGGTGAAAGTTGGTGTTAAGGATCGCAAACTCACCTTCGATCACGAAGCCGCGGCTAAACCGGTTAAGCCAAAACAAAAGAAGAAAAAGAGACCTTCAGGCGGAACTTCAAAAATTCCGGCCACAGTGAAGTAAGCTGATTTGAGAATAAAGAAAAACCCCCGGCCAATTGCCGGGGGGTATAGTTATATCCTAGAATAAATAAAACGGCCTCTCCATATTAGGTGAGGCCGTTTTTTCTATGACAGATATTGCCTCGACCGTTCTAATTTAGGTTGGCTTTCTGATTTCGATACCAGCAGCATCGAGCCAACTTCCTAGTTGTGCGTGTGTGCTTTTCTTGGGGTCTAGCATATCCCGCGTTTCAATCATAAATTCACCTGCAATCATCCGGCGACGGTATAGTACTGCGTGTGAGATAGCTTCAGCATTGCCAATGACACACGAAAGTGTCGGGTACGCAAGAGTGTGAACTCCAGCTCCTTCGAGGCATCCAAATTCATGGGTAGCGGCACAAACGATATTCAAGTCGTTAGCAATCGGTTCATGAAACTTATTCGCGCTAAATTTCAAGGCTTCGGGCAGAGTTAGAGATGTATTCCAACGGCGAGGTTCAGTGTCGAGGTTGATAAAGAACTTTAAACGATGTTTTTTATGCTGGTCTGCATATGGAGCACCGCTGACATACGCATCAAAATGCAACGGCTCTCCTTCAGTCGATGTGAATCTTCAAGTAATGTTGTCGAATGTCATCGAATAGTATTTTGGAAATAGCGCTCGCATCGCGACTTTAATCTGAGCGTTAACCTGAGCAATTTGAGATCGAATGTATGAAGCGATCTTAAAGTCCCCGTTGAACGCTCGCATCATTATGTGGTGTTCCATAATGCTAATCTTGTTCTCGTCGCGAACAAGAATATCTGCGTCCATACCGGTTTTCGACCCAAGTTTTTTGTATTCTTGCGACCATACAAGGGTTTGAAATATCGGCAAATCAAAATCAAGAGGAAAGAACGGGATGAAAATCAAATTCAAATCTTCGTACAACTTTGCTAGATCATCCTTGTATTCACGAGCGTAGTCACCAATGCTTTCCGCACGCGCTAGCTCAACGATGTTATTGGGTATGTCTGAACTCAGGTCGATCATTTGGTGAGCACTCAGTTGATTAGGTCCGGTTCCATTCTACTGAAACCACCTTTGAATTCACACGGAAACTCTAGACGATACGGCAATAACCTAGAGCATCCCTTCATGCCGAGATTGAGCCTGCCCCAAAAGAGGGTTTCTCCCGTAGTCTTGATCCAACAATGCTATTGCTGAGTCTAAATGTTTGGGCGCGATTTGGTTGTATAGCATCGCGCTCTGAAGTGACTTGTGACCCAACAAAGCCGCAACTTTAGCAATATCAACGTCCTTAGCGATTAGACGAATAGCAAACGTGTGCCTTAGCCCGTGTATGGAAATACGCTCTAACCCTGAAGACTTGTCGGCATACATTTGCGGCGTATCTTATCGAGAATAATGTAACCGTATATGACGTGGCCAGACTACTAGGGCATCAGGGGCTCACTTCAATCCCATAGCAACCATACTAGATCGGCCAGAGGCTCCCGGAGTCTATTCTGGAGAACCACAATCGAGATATGAGGGTATGCTTTAGATTGTCGCTCGTTGGTTCCCTAAACTCATTCTACAACACCACCTGTATAGTGATGCTTATTGAGTTTATATAATAACAAGAATAGAAGTGTAAATGCTTCCGCAATTCCCTTCAACGCACGCTAATCACTCACAATAATGAAAAATAGATTCTTCATATCATCTTCAGGAAGTATGGCGACGGCTTGGCTCTCCAAAATTTTGTCGGCAAATCCGAACTTGATGAAATGCTTCCACAGCTCTGTCGGTGTATTCCCTACCTACCAGCCAAACCGCACACTCGATGAGGTAATGCCTGCAATAAACGAGTGGGCTCTAAAGAACTCGGTCACTTATAGCGGCTGCGTGCATCTGAGCCGCATGCATGGTGTCGCCGCTCGTCCGTATTGTTTAGAACATGACATCCACTTCTGTGGTCTCGTTAGGCAACCAATATTAGCAATCGAATCTCAATACTACGAAAAGCGTTCACTTAATTACTCTGAGTCTTTTATTGCTCACCCAGTATTCAAATGGGCCTCGAATATTCCAAGCCTAGAGCATTTACTCACAGACCTTACTGAAGAAAAATTGGTGTTCTTGAAATGTAACGTCTACAATCTCAAGTTCTCTATAGAATTAGAATTTATACCTGAGCCCGTGTTCAAGTTTGAAGAATACACGATTGATTACGAAGTAGTTCGCAAAATACTGGAATGCATCACACGTGGAGCTATTGACCACGATCCAATAATTTTTGAAGCGTTTCAGAATGTTGGGAAGCTCAATACCCACCGAAAAAAACCACGTTCTGTCCAAGAGACATGGGAGAGATCATGGTCGGATTGGCAACGAGACATTTTTAGCAGTCTGTGGCGGTATTATTACGGAAAGAAAGAGCCATCTTTTTACCCGGAAATATCTACTCTGTTAACGCTCTGACCCTTGATCGGCTAGCTCAAAAAAAACAGAAGCAACCGTTTGCTCGTTCTAAATTGAAAAAATTCTGACTTAAGAGAAAACGGCCCCTCCTAGTATGGAGAGGCCATTTTTATTTATTAATAGAGATAAATATACCCCCCGGCCAATTACCGGGGGGGTTCTTTTAAGTGTGTCTCAATCTTTGATTAGGCTGAGTAGTACATGTCAAATTCAACCGGGTGAGGGGTCGACATAAACCGAGTGACTTCAGCTTGTTTTAAGTCGATATAGCCGTCCAACATGTCGTTGGTGAAGGCGTCACCTTTGGTTAGGAACTCACGGTCTGAGTCCAATGCATCAAGGGCTTCTGACAATGACGCACAGACTGTCGGAATACCTTGCAGTTCTTCCGGTGGCAGATCGTAAAGATCTTTGTCCATCGGATCACCTGGATGGATTTTGTTTTCGATCCCGTCGATCCCCGCCATCAACATGGCGGAGTAGGTCAGGTACGGGTTGCCGGCAGGGTCAGGGAAGCGCACTTCAACCCGTTTGCCGTTCGGGCTCGCCACGTGTGGAATACGGCAGGAAGCGGAGCGGTTACGCGCTGAATAAGCCAGCAGAACCGGTGCTTCAAAACCAGGCACCAAACGCTTGTAGCTGTTCGTTGTGGCGTTAGAAAACGCGTTGATAGCTTTGGCGTGTTTGATGATTCCGCCAATGTAATACAGCGCCGTCTCTGAAAGATCAGCATAGCCTGAGCCTGCGAACAGGTTCTTACCGTCCTTCCAAAGCGATTGGTGAACGTGCATGCCGGAGCCGTTGTCGTTGAACACAGGCTTCGGCATGAAGGTCGCTGTTTTGCCGTAGGCATGGGCAACCATGTGCACTACGAACTTATAAATTTGCATGTTATCGCCCGACGCTACCAATTCGTCGAACTTCAGACCAAGCTCATGCTGGGATGGCGCCACTTCGTGGTGGTGTTTTTCCATGTCGAGACCCATTTCGGCCATCACGGAAACCATTTCAGCGCGCAGGTCGGTGCCGCTGTCGACCGGAGGAACGGGGAAGTAGCCGCCTTTGTCTTTCGGGCGATGGGCATAGTTGCCTTCTTCATAGCCGCGCCAGCTGTTGTACGGGCCTTCTTCGCCGTCGATCTGATAGCCCATCATATTTTGTTGGGTAGAGAACTTAACGTCGTCAAACACGAAGAATTCGGCCTCGGGGCCAAAGTAGGCAACATCAGCAATGCCGCTAGATTGCATGTAGGCGAGGGCGCCTTTGGCAACCGAGCGTGGGCAACGGTTATAAGGTTGGCCGGTTGACGGCTCCACAACGTCGCAGAACAAAATGAGTTGGGATTGAGCTGTAAACGGATCCATCGTTGCTGTCGTCAGGTCGGGCATCAGAGTCATGTCCGACTTATCGATGCTTTTCCAACCTTGGATCGAAGAGCCATCAAACATGATGCCCTCTTCCAGCATATCTTCATCTACTGTGTTGACGTGCTGCGCGGTGTGTTGCCATTTTCCGGCAGGGTTCGTAAATCGGAAGTCGACGTATTTAACATCGTTCTCCTCGATCATTTTTAGAACTGTTTTCGCGTCCGACATATCGTATCCCATCCTTGCAAGATTAGTTTGTAGAGATCGTTCTTATCCTCACTGAACCAGAGCTTATACTGCCTCGGTGCCTCGTTCACTTGTGCGGATGCGTATCGCATCCTCAATTGAATAAACAAATATTTTGCCGTCCCCAATGCGACCGGTGTGGGCCGCTTGCTGAATGGCTTCGATGGCCCGATCAACCAAGCCATCTTCTAACACCAGCTCGATTTTCACTTTTGGTAGAAAATCGACCACGTACTCAGCGCCTCGATACAGCTCTGTGTGACCTTTCTGGCGGCCAAATCCCTTGGCTTCCGTCACTGTGATGCCTTGAAGCCCGACGTCATGTAAGGCTTCCTTCACTTCATCAAGCTTGAACGGCTTGATAATGGCCTCGATTTTTTTCATGCCCATAATGTTAATGCTCGTGTCCTAGTGCGTTGATTAGCGCAATTTTGAGGTCTTTGGAGGCCGATGCGGCAGCGAGATAATATCTGTTTCTATTTCAAATCCCGTGCCAACCGACCGTCACGGCATAAAATCTATATAAATCAATTCACTACGGGAGAATCGGCTTTATATTAGGCATGCGCTTGATGCTTACATCCATGGCATCTTGCCCATTAATTAGGCAGAGAGGTGGTTAGAACCGCCGTGAATGAAGGCTTGTCGAGGACGATTTCTTGACTGCCTTTTTAATAGGGGGTAGACGACGCGCCGGTATGGCGGGTGTAGCTCAGTTGGTTAGAGCGCCTGATTGTGGTTCAGGAGGTCGTGGGTTCGAAACCCATCACTCGCCCCATATCCCCTGAATATGTCCGGTCAAGGTTGTGTGCGCCGTCTATGCGCGACCATTTAGCCAACCCAAAAGCTTAAGATATGGTATTATATTACCGTATATGCAAATAACTGTTTTTACAGTATTTTTTGCGTTGACATCCGAATTGGGCTTCAATATACGGCGTCTTCCGTAGGGTTCTGGCGTATGGCTAAAACTCTGCGTTTGAGCCGCAGTGGTTCGAGAAAAAGAGATTCAAGAGGACACTCATGAAGACCTATTCAGCCCGTCCCAGTGACGTAGAGCGCAAATGGTACATCATCGACGCGGAGGACCTGGTACTTGGTCGGATGGCCGTTGAGATTGCCGATATCCTGCGTGGAAAACATAAAACCATGTACACCCCGCACATTGATACTGGCGATCATGTCGTCGTTATTAATGCAGCGAAGGTGCGCCTGACCGGGAACAAAGCAGGGAACAAGACCTACTATTGGCACACCGGACACCCGGGTGGGATTAAGGAACGTACAGCCGGCCAGATTTTGAGCGGCAACCATCCTGAGCGCGTGGTCGAGAAAGCTGTGCTGCGGATGATGCCAAAAGGACCGCTAGGTCGGGCTCAGTTCAAGAAATTGAAGATTTACGCTGGTGCAGAGCACCCGCATGAGGCGCAGAAGCCTGAAGTGCTCGATATTGCAGCCCGTAATTCTAAAAATAAGAGGAGCGCCTAACACATGGCGGATACCACAACCTCACTCGAAGATCTCAAAGAAGCCGTAACGGAAGTTGCTGAGCCCAGAGAGCCTAAGAAAGATGAATTTGGTCGTTCTTATGCGACCGGTCGGCGCAAGGATGCTGTTGCGCGTGTATGGATTAAGCCTGGAACGGGCAAGATCACAGTAAACAGCCGAGATTTGGAGAACTATTTTCCACGCCCCGTGCTTCGTATGCTGATTAATCAGCCATTCCAGGTATCTAACCGAGAAAATCAGTTTGACGTGTATTGCACGGTCTCTGGTGGTGGCTTATCAGGCCAGGCTGGAGCGCTTCGTCATGGCATCTCGCAGGCTTTAACCTTATTTGAACCTGAACTCCGCCCAGCTCTTAAGAAGGGGGGCTTCCTAACCCGCGACTCTCGCGTGGTTGAGCGGAAGAAATACGGACGCCGCAAGGCCCGTCGGAGCTTCCAGTTCTCGAAGCGTTAAGCGGATTATTTATTCTGTTGCGAAGGGGTGTCGTTATTTGCGGCACCCCTTTTGCTTTTGGGCAGAGCTACCGTATTCTCGAATGGACCCAGCCAACATATACATTTGAAAGTACTGAGGTGCGTCGATGGGTGCGAACATGGCTAATAAGGTCTGCGTGGAGGCCATGTGAGCGAAAATAGCCTTAGTATCAAAGAATTGTTGCGTCTGGCTGCTGAGAAGTTTGAATCCGGTGATATGCTATGCGCAAAGGCTGCCTGCGATCAAATAATTGCTAGTGAGCCAACGCAGCCTCACGCCTTGAATTTTTTGGCGCTCATTGCGCGTCAAATAAAGAAGTGGGGCAAAGCGGAAGAAATAGCACGCTTCGGTTGCGATAAGAATCCTCAGAATGCCCAACTCACCAATACGCTCGGGCTCATCATGCTCGATCAGCGCCGACTTGCTGAAGCTGAGGTAGAGTTTCGCCGATCACATGTTTTAAAGCCCGATCGCCCCGAGTTCTTGGGTAATCTTGGCGTCACCCTTCAGGCAAAGGGCCGGTGGGAAGAAGCGCGAGACGTATTCACTGCAGCGCTGAATTTGAATCCCCATTTCGTTCCGGCGCTGGCCGGGCGTGCAACGGCGGCGACAGACTTAGGGCTCTACGAAGATGCCCAGTCCGACATCCAATTGGCTGAGAGCCTTAATCCAAATGACCTAGAGCTCTTGAACAGCATAGCGAGGTTGGCTCTATGCCGGGGCGACCTTGACGAGGCTTATGCTGCGTTCGACCGCACAGTTTCGCTATCGCCAAATGTCGCTGACGCCCGGGTTAATCGCGGGCTCGTTCGGGTGTTGCAGGGACGTATCAGTGAGGGTTGGGAAGACTACTGTATGCGTCGGGCCCGGCGTTGGGGGCGGCCGTCAAACCGACATCTCGATTTGCCAGGTTGGAAAGGAGAGTCGCTCGCCGGAAAACGAGTTCTGGTCTGGAGCGAACTTGGGCTTGGCGAAGTGATTATGTGCACGTCGCTGATTAAAGAGCTCGCAGCAGAAGCGCACCAGATTATTTTGGAAGTAGATCCAAGGCTTGTCGAGCTATTCTCCAGATCACTTTCGAATGTCACGGTTATTCCTGAAGAGACGCCAGCCAATTCAAAAATTCAAAGCACTTTACCTGATGTGCAAATACCGATTATCGAACTGGTCGGCTATCGCGGAGCTGATTCTGCGACTAGGGAGCCCAAGCCTGCATACCTAAAACCAGATGCGTCGAACGTCGCAGTATTAAAGGAAAAGTATCTTACTGAGGTGCCTGGCCAGCCACTCGTTGGGTTGTCCTGGGGGAGTCCGGAAGCTACGTCTGTGAGGCAAAAAAGCATAGCCGCTGAGTGGTGGGCGCCAGTGTTGCGAACACCAGGTGTTACGTTTGTCAACTTGCAGTACGGCGAAGCTCGTCAAGAGTTGAATGAGATAGCAACTCAATACGGAGCCACGTTATTAGATGATCCATCTGTCGATCCTGCCGGGTCTCTCTCGCCATTTGCAGATCAATGCGCTGCATTGGATTTGGTGATTACTGTTTCAAATACGACGGCACATATATCTGGGGCGATTGGGCAAGAGACTTGGGTGCTTGTTCCTCCGCTTGGTCTTGGCAGTATGTGGTTCTGGTTCGTGGATCGAGCTACGTCACCGTGGTACCCCGCAGTGAAGTTGTGGCGAAGAGAGATGAACAAGGATGAGGCCTTCGTCGCCGATATAGCGGACAGATTACAGCAATGGGCGGCCGACCGGAATTAACAGGGCCTTCTGTTTCCTCATTACAGATTGTGGTGTAAATCAGATTAGGTAGCGGCATTTGGTGGCGCGCCCGAGAAGACCGAGAGTGAATACGTTATGAGTACGCAACCTTCACCCGTTATTTTGCCGTGGGACAATGTTCGCCCCGTTATAGCGGCAGATGCATTCATTGCGCCCAATGCGACGATTGTCGGCGACACTCAAATTGGATCGAAGGCGAGTATTTGGTTTAACGTTGTGCTTCGGGGTGATGTTAATTACATCCGCGTTGGAGACTGCACCAATATTCAGGATGGAACTGTTGTGCACGTTTCCTCCAAAGATCATCCAACACTCATCGGGGCAGGTGTCTTGATTGGCCATATGGCGATGATACATGCGTGCACTTTAGAAGATGGGTGTTTTGTAGGTATGTCTGCAACGATTATGGATGGTGCGGTTGTCGAACAGGGGGCGATGATTGCGGCAGGGGCCCTTGTCGCACCTGGTAAACGTGTGAAAGCGGGGCAACTTTGGGCTGGAACTCCGGCTAAGTTCATTCGGGATGTAAGGCCAGAAGAGGCGGAAAGATTCCCTGAGCAAATTCAGCGTTATGTGGACTTGGGTCAAACATATCGCCAATTGGTGTCAGAGTAATGGGCATTAAAATTGAGCTGGTTATTGCTATCTTAATGACGTCAATGTTGTTGCATCCAGCGAGCTCGCAAGCTGAAAACGTTGACGTATGTCCACGCGGAGCGTTGGACTCAAGATACTGTGATCGAGATAAAGATTTGGTCGCGGATTTGCCGACAGACGTTTCGGATTGGCTGGACCCGTCGGCGCTTATTTTCTCGTACACGCCAGTAGAAGACCCCGCCGTCTACAAAAAGGTTTGGGAAGGTTTTATTGATCACCTTGAAGCCGTAACCGGAAAAAGAGTTATCTTCTTCCCGGTGCAATCTTATGCCGCTCAGTACGAGGCCATGAGGTCAGGTCGCCTTCATATCGCTGGTATCAATACGGGGGGGGCGCCCGTTGCTGTCAATTGCGCGGGATACGTTCCTTTTGCGATGATGGCAGCGGAAGACGGTTCCTACGGTTATGAAATGGAAATCATTGTTCCATCGGCCTCAGATCTACAAGTGCCTGCCGACCTTAAAGGCAAGACGTTCGCGTTTACGTCTCCTACGTCGAACTCCGGTTTTAAGGCGCCATCTGCTGTTCTTAAATCCGAGTTCAATTTGGTCGCTGATCGAGACTTTGAGTCTGCGTTCTCGGGAAAACATGACAATTCTATTCTTGGGGTTGCCAATGGGGATTACGAAGCTGCCGCAGTGGCGAATTCAGTCTTAAAGCGTATGATTGACCGGGAGGCTGTAGACGGCGCGGCTTTGCGATCAATTTTCAAATCGCAAACGTTTCCGACAACGTCCTTCGGCCATGTCCATAACCTGGACCCCACGCTAGTAGCTCAGGTAAAGCAGGCGTTCTTCACGTTTCCCTGGGCCGGTTCAGGATTGTCCGAAGAGTTTACGGTAGAGGACGGGTTTGTTTCGATCGGTTATAAGCCAGATTGGCAGATCATTCGGACCATCGATTCTGCCAATGATGTGAGTTACGACTGCCGCTAAGCTTGGCTATGGTGGTCTAGAGGTTGGAGTGAGAAGCGACTATGCCCACGTTGACACTCACCAATCTTACTAAACGCTATCCCACAGGTGATTTAGCTCTCAATGATGTGTCCCTGGATATTCCGGAAGGTCAGGTGTTGGCACTCATCGGACCATCTGGAGCAGGGAAGAGTACCCTTATTCGGTGTGTTAATCGGTTGGTTGAGCCGACCAGTGGTGCCATCGCCTTGGGCGATCTAAATGTGACCCAGATGGGTAGCCGCAAGCTGCGTCGTATGCGCCGCCGCATGGGAATGATTTTTCAAGAGTATGCCCTTGTTGAGCGTCTACCTGTCATGGAGAACGTGCTGTCGGGTCGCTTAGGCTACGTGGGATTCTGGGCCAGTTGGTTTCGCCAATTCCCCCGCGAAGATATTTCGCAGGCTTTCAATTTGTTGGACCGCGTGGGGCTGGCCGGAATGGAGGACAAACGCGCGGACGCATTGTCCGGTGGTCAACGCCAAAGAGTTGGGATTGCGCGGGCGTTGATTCAAAATCCCGACCTGCTGCTGGTTGACGAGCCGACCGCTAGTCTTGACCCAAAAACATCACGACAGATCATGCGATTGATTGGTGAGCTTTGTAAGGAGCGGGGACTAACAGCGATCGTCAATATTCATGATGTGCCGCTCGCAAGGTTGTTTGCGGAACGGGTCGTGGGCTTAAAATCCGGAGCAGTTGTGTATGACGGATCACCCGAGGGGCTAACACCTGACGTCCTTACGCAAATTTATGGGGAGGAGGATTGGAACGCCACTAAAGAAGATGGTGATAAATTTTTGACCCAAGGTGAAGAGGCGGGTGGTGAGTCGTAACCATGGCCGCTAAAACGCAAACTTGGTATCGCCCCCACATCATATCTAATCCGGCTCTTCGATGGGTGCTGGCGTTAGGTATAGGAGTCTATCTTGCCGCGGCTATTGGAACGCTCGACATCAATTGGAGCCGAGTGGCTGAAGGTTGGCCGAGAGCACAGCGTTTCTTTTCAGGGTTTATGCCGCCGGACTTTTTTTCCAGGGGCGACGCCATATTGGATGGGCTGCTTGAAAGCTTATGGATGACTGTCGCCGCGACAGCGCTAGGAGTGTTAATTTCGGTACCCGTGGCCATCGGTGGCGCGCGCAATGTCTCTCCAGTTCCGGTATATCTTTTTTGCCGGTCCCTCATGGCGGTGTCTCGTGCATTCCACGAAGTTTTACTCGCGATTTTCTTCGTCAAACTTTTCGGGTTTGGTCCATTTGCGGGCGTAGCGACGTTAACAATGGCGACAGTTGGTTTTTACGCCAAGCTTCTGGCTGAAGACATTGAATCGATCAGCGTTGCTCAGTCAGAAGCCATTCGGGCTACGGGTGCCGGTTGGTTGCAGTGGCTCGACTACGCTATTCGCCCCCAGGCACGACCGCGGGCCATCGGCCTGGCTATGTATCGATTGGATATTAATTTTCGGGAGTCCGCGATTATTGGTATTGTTGGTGCAGGTGGGATCGGCGCTACTTTAAACACAGCATTTGATCGCTACGAGTTTGATACGGCTGCAGCAATCCTGTTGATTATCATTGGCATCGTTATGGCCGCCGAATACATGTCAGGCCACATTCGCAAAGCTGTGCAGTAGTGCCTGTTTCACGTGACAGTCATGGTCCTGTTTGGCGGCAGCGCACGCGAGCTGGTGACTTAGCAACTTGGTTTGCTTGGCTCACAGGCCTAGCGGTCGTTGCCATTTGCTTGTCTTTCATTTCTGACAAAACCATTTGGGAATTTGTTTGGAGTGCGCCGAGAGAAGCAGCTGATCTCGGTTCGCGTATGATACCGCCGGATTGGACGTACTCGACACAATTGTGGCGCCCCCTTTGGGACACCTTCAATATCGCGACGTTGGGCACGGCTATTGCGTTGGGGGTGTCGGTGCCCGTGGCGTTCTGTGCGGCTCGCAACACAACCCCCAGCACAAAACTTGTGCGACCGATTGCCTTATTCGTAATCGCGGCGTCCCGCTCAATCAACTCGCTGATTTGGGCACTTTTGTTGGTGGTTATTGTCGGGCCCGGTGTTTTTGCTGGTGTTCTTGCAATAGCGTTCCGGTCGATCGGGTTTTGCGGAAAGCTTTTGTATGAGGCGATCGAAGAAATAGAGGTCTCGCCGGTTGAGGCGGTTACGGCGACAGGCGCTTCGTCTGGGCAGATTCTAACTTATGGGGTTGTGCCGCAAATCATGCCGGCTTTCGCGGGCATCTCCGTGTTTCGGTGGGATATCAACATTCGAGAGTCGACAATTCTGGGGTTGGTTGGGGCTGGGGGTATCGGCCTGCAACTAAATGCTTCCATCAACAACCTGGACTGGTCCCGGGTCGCAGTCATTCTAATCGCAATACTCTTGACGGTTATTATATCCGAATGGTTGTCCGCGAAAATTCGGCGCGCGTTGTCCTAGCTGCCTTATTCCGGTCGTGCTTTGCAGTATGACCCCGGAGCAACTTCTATAACCTTTAATCCGCCTTTGCCTGGAACGCGAGCTGCGATCTTTTTCCCAGATTTGGATTTGAGCCATTTGTCCCAGTCGGTCCACCAGGACCCTGGATTCTCTTTGCTGGTCGCCAGCCAATCTTCAGCTGACTCTGGGTTTTTTGTGTTGGTCCAGAAGCAATACTTTTTCGCTGCTGGAGGATTGACTACACCGGCAATATGGCCAGACGCCGATAATACGAAGCGGACTTTGCTCTTAAACAGTTTCGTTGCCTCGTACGTCGAGGCCCAAGGGGCGATGTGATCTTCTTTACAAGAAATCATATAGGTCGGGAGATCAACTGTTGTTAGGTCGATGGGTTCGCCGGCAAGTGAAATGCTACCTGGCTTAACGAGATTGTTTTCCAGATACATATTGCGCAAGTAGAAGCTGTGCATCTCTTTGGGCATGCGGGTGGAATCTGAATTCCAGTACAAAAGATCGAACGGGAATGGGTCCTTACCGAGAAGGTAGTTGTTAACTACAAAGGACCAAATCAGATCGTTCGATCGCAGCATATTAAAGGTGGTCGCCATGTCAGCGCCTTCAAGGAAGCCACCACTTTCGTCCATACGTTTTTCAAGGCCTTCGACCTGTTCTTCATCAATGAAAACGCGAATGTCTCCAACATCACGAAAATCAGTCAGTGCCGTAAAGAATGTCGCCGTTTTAACGCTGTCGTCTCCTTTGGCCTTTAGGTAGGCCAGTGTGGCAGAGAGGAGTGTGCCACCGATGCAATATCCCGTGACATGGACCTGCTTGACCTTGCAGGCATTTTTGACCGCTTCGATCGCACCAATCGCGCCCTCAAGCATGTAATCTTCGAAGCTTTTGTGGGCCAAGGTTTCATCAGGATTGACCCATGACACAACGAAAGTGGTGTAACCCTGGTCGGTCAGCCACTTCACTAGCGAATTTTTCTCGCGCAAATCTAAGATGTAATACTTGTTGATCCACGGTGGCATAATGAGGAGCGGTGTAGAATGCTGCTGGTCTGTCGTTGGCTCGTATTGAATCAGTTGTATGAGATCGTTCTGAAAGACAACTTTTCCAGGCGTTACGGCCACATTGACGCCCAGTTCAAAGGTTTCTTCGTCTGTCATCGAAATACGAAGCTTGCCCTTACCCTTTTCGAGGTCCTCCAGCATATTTTCGAGACCGCTGATGAGGTTTTCTCCGCCTGTCTCCGAGGTTGCTCGCAGTACTTCAGGATTGGTCAGTGCGAAGTTGGTTGGGGCAATCGCATCGGCAAATTGTCTGGTGTAAAAATCGACCTTACGGGCCGTCTGCGCGTCAAGACCCTCGACATCATTCACCGTTGAATTCATCCAGCGGGTTGTAAGCAGATAGGATTGCTTGATGAAGTCAAAGACTTCGTTTTCCTGCCATTGGTAGTCCTTAAAGCGTCGGTCGCCTTTCTCCGGTTCAATCACGGGACCGCCGCTCTCTTCCCCGAGCATCTTTAGGGTCGTGTTGCGCCAAAGTGCCATGTAGTCGTTCCACAGATTGACCTGAGCTTCGACGTACCGACCTGGATCCTGCATCATTTTCTGGGTCAGTTCCATGAAAGCGGTGCCGATATGAGCGTATTCACCCATAGCCATCCCATCACCAGAAGCATTGCGGGCTATGAAGTCAGAAACGAGACGCTGCGATCGGTCTGCTATGCTGGCCATGCTCTGGGCAAGTTTTTGGGCCCTCTCGGAAGGGTCTTTATTTTCGTTCGGATGTGTCATGATGCCTTTTTTCGATGCTTTATCGGTCGATGTTCACCCGGGAAACCGGCCTGAACTAACGGTACTTTTGTTGGTAACGGGAATGCTGGGCTAGTGAGGCCCATTCTGCTCGGCCTTTAGAGGTTTTTTTCTGGCCCAACTCGCGGTATGGAATAGGCGGAAAGGCTTGGCTTGTCTAGGATGTTTGGTAGGCCAATCCTGCGATTTTGATGTACTAACGCGTTATCATGAGCTGGGCTGGTTCATTGACTGGCACTGGGTTTGAGGCAAAGGGGCGATCCATGACTGCTGCGGCTGAACACGGCGCGACAGAAGAGAGCGATGTAATATCCACGTTGGTTTGCTGGGTGGCCCCATTCGCGTTGTGTATGGCGCTCGGTGCTTGCTCTACGGTGACTGACGTATGGGATGGAACAACAGAAGCTGTCGGGAGCCTCTTTTCCAGTGACGAAGATGAGATCGCTGAAGAGACGGAAGAGGGATACCCGGATTTGGCAAACGTGCCAGCCAATGCCCCACAGTTAGGATCGGCAGCCGAGAGAAGTGCTGCGACTGAGGGTCTCATAGCGGATAGAAACCAAGCGCAATATACCGAACAGGTTCGTCGTCGCGACCCAGTGGCCGTGCGACCATTACAAGGAGGGTCCGAACAACCCGTTGCTCAGGCTACCAATGAGCCCCCACCCCCGGTCGCCGCCCCAGTAGGGCAGGTGACTCAAGTGAACCCTGCGACGCGCACGAGACCTTCGCTTGCAGAGAGATTAGGTGCGGCACCGCCGCCGCCACCGCCAGCCTCGGCTGCCAGTGCTCCACCACCTCCGCCAGTGCCTTCTGTCCCAGCCGCGGTTAGCGCTGCCCAAGTACCGAGCCCGTCGACATCATCCACCGTAGTCATTGGTGGTAGCGATCCAGCCCCATCGGTTCAGACTGCGTCTGTTCCGAACGCTCTATCGTCTTACGACGCGTCTGCTTACCGAGTGTCGACGCATATTACGACGATCACGTTTCCGACTGGGAGCAGCCGCCTGACGTCATCAGATCGTCGAGCTCTTGATAATGTGATCAAGCTTCGTTCTGAATACAATGGCGCGATCCGTGTCATTGGCCATGCGTCTAGCCGTACTCAGAACTTAGATCCTCTGCGCCACAAACTCGCCAATTTCCGAGTTTCTCTCAACCGTGCCAACTCTGTTGCGGCAGCTCTCATGTCGAAGGGGCTTCCGGCTGACAGGCTGTTTGTCGGCGCTGTTTCCGATAATGAGCCTCTCTACTATGAAGTAATGCCGGCCGGGGAGAGCGGTAATCAAAGGGCTGAAATTTATCTGGATTACTAGTGCCTAGAATTAACCCCGAAGTTGCCCTGTCTTTGGCTCAATCGCCCATGTACTTCCTAGCTGTTCTATGACCCACACGGTAAATAGAACGCGAATGCTGACCAACTCTATTTAACCCTGTAACCCGTCAAGAAAAGCCATGTCCCAAGAATTTCACCGCATAAAGCGCCTGCCTCCCTACGTGTTTGCTGAAGTCAACGCGATGAAGGCTGCCGCGCGTGCCGCCGGTGAAGACATCATCGATTTGGGCATGGGTAACCCTGACCTTCCGACGCCAAGTCATATCGTCGACAAGTTATGTGAAACCGCCCGCGACCCAAAGGCTCATCGTTATTCTGCGAGCGCTGGGATCAAGGGGTTGCGACGTGCGCTTTCTGCTTATTACGAGAGGCGCTTTAACGTCTCGATAGACCCTAATAAGGAATGCATTGTCACGCTTGGGTCGAAAGAGGGGTTGGCCAACTTGGCCTCCGCGATGACAAGTCCTGGTGACATCGTCCTGACGCCCAATCCCAGTTATCCCATTCATCCTTTTGGATTTATTATTGCCGACGGGTCGGTCCAGCATTTGCCGGTGATCCCCGATGATAATTTTCTGCACGCTTTAGAGCAGGCTATGATGCACAGCGTGCCGAAGCCTGTAGCGCTGATCCTGAACTACCCGTCCAATCCGACCGCTCTTGTTGCAGACCTCGATTTTTATGCCCAAGTGGTCGACTTCTGTAAGCGACACAACATTTGGATTTTGTCTGATCTCGCCTACTCAGAAATTTACTTCGACAACAATCCGCCGCCGTCGATTCTGCAAGTGCCGGGCGCAAAAGACATTGCGGTTGAATTTACGTCAATGAGCAAGACCTACAGCATGCCCGGTTGGCGTATTGGATTTGTCGCTGGCAACCAATTCTTGGTGGGAGCGCTGACGCGAATAAAATCCTATTTGGATTACGGTGCCTTCACGCCTATTCAGGTTGCGGCGGCTGCGGCTCTAAATGGACCTCAAGACTGTGTCGGTGAAATTCGAGGCATCTACAAGGGCCGGCGTGACGTTTTGATCGAAGGTTTCGCGCAAGCCGGATGGAACATTCCGTCGCCGCCTGCGACGATGTTTGCTTGGGCACCTGTGCCTGAAGAATTTAAACACCACGGTTGTATGGGCTTTTCCAAACTCCTCCTGCAACATGCCAAAGTAGCGGTGTCGCCGGGTACTGGTTTCGGTGAAAACGGAGCAGGGTACGTACGCATTGCGTTGGTCGAGAATAAGCATCGCATTCGTCAGGCGATACGTAATGTGAAGCAGTTCATGGCTGATGCCGGGTCCGTTCTGGAAGCCGCCGAAAAGGAAAAGGTGGTCTCATGAGCGACCCCCTTAAGGTCGCAATTGCAGGCCTCGGCACGGTAGGCGCTGGGACCGTCCAGGTGCTCACCAACCACGCTGATCAAATTGCGGCACGCTGCGGTAGCCAAATCATCGTAACGGCAGTGTCGGCACGAAGTCGCGATAAAGATCGTGGCTTTGATGTCTCGCCCTACGCCTGGTTTGACGACCCTGTGGACATGGCGACAGAAGCCGATGCTGACGTGATCGTGGAGCTGATTGGCGGATCGACGGGAACGGCCTTAGACCTTACAAAAGCGGCATTCTCATCTGGACGTCATGTTGTAACAGCAAACAAAGCTTTGGTCGCTGAGGCTGGGACAGAACTTGCGGAGGCCGCTGAAGCTTCAAGCGCAACGTTGGCTTACGAGGCTGCAGTTGCGGGTGGAATTCCCATTATCAAGGCGTTGCGTGAGGGTCTTGCTGGTAACCAAGTCATCCGTGTCTTGGGAATATTGAACGGCACATGCAATTACATTTTGTCGACTATGGAGTCGACCGGCCGGGACTTCGACGATGTTTTAAAGGAAGCCCAAGATTTGGGATACGCCGAAGCTGACCCGAGTTTTGATATTGATGGTGTAGATGCGGCCCATAAGCTGGCCATTCTTGCTAGTCTGGCTTTTGGCACCAAAGTTGGCTTCCAAGATGTCCACATTGAAGGAATTCGCGGCGTCGCGGCCATTGATTTCGAATATGCCCGTGATCTCGGATTTCGTATCAAGCTGTTGGGGCTGGCCGGGCAAACCGACCAGGGAATCTCTCAACGGGTCTATCCTTGCCTTATTGACGAGCACGGACCACTCGCAATTGTTGACGGCTCCTTCAATGCCGTGATTGCCGAAGGAGATTTCGTCGGCCGATCCGTCTACGAAGGGCGAGGGGCCGGTGCGGGTCCAACGGCATCCGCTGTGGTCGCAGATATCATTGATATTGCCGCAGGACGGCTGAATTACACGTTTGGCGTTCCTGCTGCCGACCTAAAGGAATTGGTTTCTACGCCCATTGAGAACCGTGTCGGAGCGTTCTATGTGCGCCTCAAAGTCGTCGATCAGACGGGCGTATTTGCCGATATCGGGTCCGTGTTCCGGGACCACAGTATTTCTATGGAATCTATCCTGCAGCGTGATCACGATAGCGATGGCAATGTCCATGTTGTCATAGTGACCCATGACGTTAAGGAATCCGCGCTCAATGCGGCTCTGACGAGCCTTGCGGCGCATGAAGCGATGGTTGAAAAGCCCCATGTCATTCGAATTGAAGACGTTGGGGGAGAATAATAAGGGGTTGGTTTGACTCCACGCGTAGACGGGTTAGAACGAAGTCAACGCGATAACACCCGGAGGGAAGATGTCACTGCAACTCGATAGTAGCTTCAACAATGTATTGGAGCGCAATCTGGCACTCGAGACGGTTCGGGTCACGGAAGCTGCTGCCCTGTCAGCGTCTCGCCTAATGGGACGCGGCGATGAAAAGGCTGCTGATCAGGCGGCCGTTGACGCCATGCGACAAGCTCTGAACAGCCTCAACATCCAAGGTACGGTAGTGATTGGCGAGGGCGAGCGCGACGAGGCGCCAATGCTGTATATCGGCGAGAAGGTGGGCAGCGGCGAAGGTCCTAAAATCGATATCGCGCTAGATCCCCTTGAGGGCACGACGATTACGGCAAAAGGCGGGCCAAATGCGCTAGCAGTTATTGCTATGGCCGAAGCGGGCAACTTTCTAAACGCTCCAGATGTTTACATGGACAAGATTGCCGTTGGACCTGGATTGCCGCCAGGTATTGTCGACATTGATAACGATACGGCGGATAACCTAAAGGCACTGGCTAGTGAAAAGCAGTGTGATGTTTCTGACCTCGTTGTCTGCATTCTTGATCGTCCACGGCATGAAGAATTGATGGCTCGCGTGCGCGAAGCTGGTGCGCGGATCATGTTAATTTCCGATGGCGATGTGTCCGGGGTGATCGCAACTGCTGAACCTGAGAGTGGCGTTGATATTTACATTGGGTCTGGTGGGGCGCCTGAGGGTGTGCTGGCTGCAGCCGCGTTGCGCTGCATCGGTGGCCAAATGCAAAGCCGATTGCTGTTCCGCAACGAAGATGAAAAAGCGCGCGCCCGGAAATGGGGCATCGAAGATTTAGATCGCAAGTACTCCATGCTGGATATGGCCAAAGGGAACGTCATGTTTGCAGCGACTGGTGTGACCAGTGGGGCGATGCTTAAGGGTGTTCGTCGCTTTGCCGGGGGGGCAGTGACTCACTCTCTTGTCATGCGGTCCAAGTCCCGTACCGTCCGATATATTGATGCTCACCATTGCTTCGATAGTGAGGATGCCAAATAGGCGCAGATGTCCGACGCCACATCCACTCGCAATCTATGCCTTGGTGTAGCGCAATCTTTGCGGGGCCGTGCTTGGTACTCCGTCACAGCCGACAACACAGTCGTTGCTGATCTGGCGTTGTCACTCGATCTCCCTGACGCTGTTGCCGGTATTCTCGCCGCCCGTGGGTTAACCCCCGAAACGGCTCAGCCTTTTTTGAATCCAAGGCTGCGAGATCTCATGCCAGACCCGTCAAGTTTGGCTGGTATGAACGAGGCGGTGTCACGGCTGGTCGCGGCCATACAAAATGAAGAGCGCGTGGTGGTGTTTGGTGATTATGACGTCGACGGCGCCACTTCATCCGCGCTTCTAATAAAGTTTTTTAGAGCTCTAGGAGTAGAGCTCGAGAGCTATATCCCCGACCGGGTCAAAGAAGGGTACGGACCAAATGCGCCCGCGCTTCTGAAATTACGTGACGACGGGGCTTCTGTTGCGATCACTGTGGATTGCGGCATCACGGCTTTTGAACCGCTGTCGGCGGCCGCAGCTGCGGGCCTGGACATCGTTGTGGTCGATCATCACAAGGCCGAAGAAAAATTGCCTGAAGCGGCCGCCGTCGTTAACCCGAACCGACTGGATGACACCAGCGGGCAGGGGCATCTGGCAGCGGTCGGCGTGACGTTTCTCGTGATTGTCGGTATCAACAGGGCACTACGCGAAAGCGGCTGGTACGAGCGTACCGGCAAGCCTGAGCCTGACCTCATGATGCTATTGGACATTGTTTCGCTTGGCACTGTCTGTGATGTCGTGCCGTTGAAGGGTCTTAATCGAGCTTTCGTCAATCAAGGTCTGGCGGTCATGGCACGCGGTCAAAACGTCGGGCTGGTGGCGCTGGCCAATGCGGCAGGATTAAAGGAAAAACCGCGAGCCTTTCACCTCGGATATATGCTTGGCCCTCGTGTAAATGCCGGCGGTCGGGTTGGAGAAGCTCCGTTGGGTACGCGTCTACTGTCCTGCGAAGACCCAGAGGAAGCGGCTGTACTTGCGATGCGTCTCAACGAATACAACGCCGACCGCAAAGACATTGAAGCTGCTGTTCTGGTCGACGCCATAGAGCAAGCCGAAACACTGCCAGAAGAGAACGCCCCAATGGTTTTTGTGTCCGGTGCCAATTGGCATCCGGGTGTAATTGGGATCGTGGCGAGCCGAATGCGTGAGAGATACGACCAGCCCGCCTGCGTGGTCGCATGCGATGGAGGTATGGCGAAAGGGTCTGGGCGATCAATTCCTGGAGTAGATCTTGGGCGCGCTGTGCTCGATGCCCGAGACGCGGGGTATCTGTTTAATGGCGGCGGGCATGCGATGGCTGCCGGCTTTACGGTTGAAGAAGACCGTCTCGATGCGTTCAAAGCGTTTCTGGCTGAGCATATTGAGAAGCAAATCGCATCAGGTGGTGTTCAACCGTCGTACGTCGTCGATGCTGTGGTGACCCCCGAAGGAGCGACACTAGACCTGGTGCAGAGCTTGTCACGCCTCGAGCCCTTTGGCGCCGACAACGATGAGCCGAAAATCGGTGTTGCAAACGCCATGGTCGTAAAATCAGATGTGGTCGGCTCGGGTCATATCCGCTGCATCGTCACCGGCAGTTCCGGTGGACGGCTAAAAGCGATTGCTTTTAATAGTGCGGATTCTGAACTTGGGTACGCCCTCCTCAATACGCAGGGGCGGCCTATTCACTTGGCAGGAAGCTTACGCGAAGATAATTGGCAGGGCCGTTCAGACGTTCAACTAGTGATCGACGACGGGGCGTGGGCGGCATAGATTTTGGCGGTATTCTGCGGTCATGGGTGCGCCTCCGGCGGAAATGAGGTCCTTCTAGAGCCCGTTGACACCCCGAACGCTGCATGCGACGTTCCGCTCGAAAGGTCGCGCAAAACCGGCCTTCTGCTAATCAAATGGGGGACTTTTCCATGGTCAAAACGATCCAAATTTTAGGCGCTGCCGCAATGGCCTTAGGGCTTGGGCTGAGCTCAGCTCAGGCGCAAACAGGTGATTTCGATCCTGCAAATATGCGCTGCCTTGATTTCGTGAATGGACAAGGCGACGGCGCTACCAACAAGGGTCGCGCAGATCTCGCTCGAATTTGGATTATGGGCTACATGGCTGGCAACTACACGGGCCGTGAAAAATTAGAATGGACGGACGAAAGCGATGCAGAAGAAAAAGCGATCGGCGCGGTACTTTCAAAATGCCGCGAAAATCCCGAAGTGACACTGCTAACGGTTTCTGAATTCGTTTCATCGGATCGTCGTCGTGATCTTCCGAATACGTTGAGCAATGATTTCAATCCACAAACCTACATGTGTGGCGACTACGCGGATGGTCGCGAAGGAGCGGCTGCTGATGTGCTCAAAGCCGACCTAGCTGATGTATGGGCGTTTGCATTTGTGCAGGGCTATGTGAATACGGATGATCCTGATTTGATGATCCCCGTTGAGAATAAGCCTGCAATTACTGGAGCGATTGCCGGCAACTGTGCGAAGAACCGTGAATTTTCGTTCTTCAACCTAACGGCAGCCGTTGCGCCGATGGTTTCGCCACAATAGAAATCTTGATCTATCGTTTTGTGCAAAGGCCCGCCTCGTGCGGGCCTTTCGCGTTAAGAGGGGCGCGCTAAGGGGCGGTGGTGTTGCCGTCACCCAAGGGGCGTTGCATCAATACGCTGTCAATCCATCGATCAAACTTGCGGCCGGTTGAGGGCAAAGCACCAATGACTTTGAAACCCAACTGACTATGAAGAGCGATAGACGAGGCATTGGCAGAGTCGCCAATGACGGAAATCATCTGTCTGTAGCCGCGTGATGTCGCTTGATCAATGAGCGTTTTGAGCAGCGCTTTTCCGATCCCTTTGCCAAGATGATTTTTGCTCACGTACACAGAATCTTCCACCGTGTACCGGTAGCCCCAACGACTGCGATATGGCCCGGCATAGGCGAACCCGACAATCTGTTCCCCAGTTTTTGCGACAATATAGGGCATGCCGTTCCCTGTGAGTTCGTCAAAGCGGCGTTTCATATCCTCAGGTGTTGGAGGTTCCACTTCAAAAGTCGCAGCGCTGGATTCGACATAATGGGCGTAGATGGAGGCGATATCTGCCATATCGACGTCTGTGGCATCGCGAACAACGAGGTCTTTATGTGGGGTGAGGGGTGTCTGGTCAGCCATAGTACATTCAGTGTGTGTGCGCCTACGGTGCTTTGAGACAGCGAAATCCGTAGGGTAGCGTGTTTTCGAGTAGGCGGGTTTTAACGGTTGATGCCAGGACTGGCAATGATCCACTGGCCACAGCCAGAGGGAGGTACAGCCGCCAAGCCCAGGCCTGGAACCAGGGCTCATTTCCGGGCTTGCGCGAAGGGCCAGGAGCCGGTAGAACCTCGCTTCTTTGCTGGGTCCCCTTCGTCTAGAGGCCTAGGACACCGCCCTTTCACGGCGGCGACAGGGGTTCGAATCCCCTAGGGGACGCCACCTCATTATTTGGGTGAGTCATTTCAATACCTTATCGGGCAGTTGGACACTTTGTGTTTCGGTGCCCTTTAAATGTTGGACACTTTTTGAATCCGGGCGGATTTTTTTCATGGCCCGTTCAAGTATTTTCCTGTTCCGCTGTTAATCCGTTAAAAAGTACCACGGAAGCTAAATCCATAGAACCCGCCCTGTTTTTGTGTGCGGAATTCGGTGCGGAGGATTTCGCCATCAGCCTGTGACGTAACGAATACGGTGCGGGTCCTTTTTGTTTTTGGACGCAGCACGTTGCCCCAAAACAGTCTCCCAACAATGCCGTTAGAGAAGCGTTTTTCAAAAAAAATTCGAACATCAGGGCCCGTGGTTTCACGCTCAACTGTGTTGAAGTCACTTCTTATTTTAGGTCCATTCCACGCGATCACAGCGCCATAGGAAATAGCCCAAGCTCGCACATCGTGTCGTGCGTCGACGGTTAACTCGTATTGATTTTGATTGGAGAACCGACGGTTCAACCCCGTGAACGGATCTTCGACCTGGGAATCTTGCCATAGAAGTGTTGTCGATATGACTGCGTCGATTAGGCCAAGTTGTCGAAGCTGCAGGCTGGTTTCGATCTCTGCCCCATAGTGGGTGCCATCACCCAGGTTTCCCGGTGCGGAATCTGCTGCGCCAAACGGGACAATGTCGTTGACGTCGCTGATGTCCCGATAAAACGCCCGCAAGTTTACGACCCCGGCCTGGTTGGCGAGCCGATGCTCTGTCCCAATCTCAAAGTCCCAGGATTTTTCGGGCGCGAGGTTAGGGTTGCCTGCATCGATTTCGCCATCGTCCCGGTCGAGATCAGCCACAAAGTCACTAAATTCAAGTTGTCCAACGTCGCGGCGTGCAGACGAGAAGAATCGTGTACTGTCAGAAGCTGTGAAATACAAGTCGAGGCTAGGCTTCGCGAACTTAAACTTGCGGCTAGTGTCTACGTCAGAGCCGACCTGATCTAGCCAAGAAAACTCTGCGGCAATTCCCGTCTCAACCTCCAAATTTTGTGTTGGCCGCCAAGTGTGATTAGCGAACGTTTCGACCCGGTCTTCCGAGACAACTTGGTCTGCGTTGAAAACGTCTCGTACTGTTTGGATACCATTTGTGACGTCAAAAAAGACCTGTGTTTTGTCCAGGCTATTGATCGCGCCCTCTACACCCACTTCTAGACTCTGGGTTTCTGCAAAGGCCCAATCCATAGTTCCGCGTAGAATTTTCTCCGTCGCTTTTTCGTCTCGAGTATCACCGGAAACCGGAGTTGGCGCGTCGGGATCGGCGATGAAGCTGAAGTCTTCATTTTCTCTATTTTGTTGATCAACGGCGTAAACAAATAGTCCGTTAAAATTAAGTGTTTTCGTCAATGGAACGGTGTAGTCCCCGCTGACTTCATATTTGAGGTCTCTACCCGACAGTTGTTGGACGCTGCCCCCGTCAGCGATGCGATTCCCGTCGCCATCAAGATCGAAGGCAAACAGAACGTCTCTCTGGTTGCTGATCGGTCTGTCTTCAATGAATCCACTCAGTTGCGCTTGATGGTCACTGTCAAAATTGTAGGCAACGCGACCACGACCGATATATCGCCGACTGTTCATACGGCGTTGTTCTTCTCGGTCGACGATCGGAAGGCCATTGGAATTTGAAAACAATTCTTTTTGAACACGAGGGAGTTGTCGTGGACGTGTTTCGCCTGAAAGCGTGTAGCTCCATTTGCCCGGTTCACCGCTAATCGACCCGGATAAAGTTGGCATGTGTTGGCCATCGGTGAATGACACATCACCGATGCTCCAGGTGCCGCCAATGCCGCCGGTATCCGCGAGAACTACATTGATCACGCGTTGACCGACATCAGCGTCGATCTCCCGGACGTTACCTGTGATGACTTCGATGCGTTCGACTTGGCTCGCGGGGATGCGCTCGAAGTAGTCTTGAATGGTATTGCCTTTGGTCGTCAGCCGCTTGCCGTTGATCAGTACCTGTGTTGTCTGCGACCGCAGACCGCGGCGATCTTCATCGCCGGATGCCGTGCCAGCACTGTTATTAAGTGCACCAGCCGCTCCGGGTACGCGCTCAAGCATGTCCTTTGCGTGAGTCGGGCGATAAGGCTCAAAGAATTCTAGGCCATATACCGTGACACCGTCATCAGATTGTTCAGGAAGCGGTGTTGATTGCGCTTGGGCCCAGTTTAAAAGGGGCAGTCCAATCAGTCCTGCGGTTAACGCTAATATCGCAATGTGCCGCAATCGATGAACTCCTATAGCGGGGCGCCTAGTTTACATGTGGCGTCCTTGCCGAAGCTCGAAATGCCCTCAGTTAACCCCTTTAAATCTATACGCCGCCTAGATCAATACGGTCCATTCTTATGTCACGGAATTATGATCTGCTATCGGTCTGCGCGCGCGCGGGTTGTACGGACATGTTCTTCCTGAATAGCCGTTTCTATTGCTTCCGGTCTTTGTGTTCTGACATCGGATATCGCGGTGTCCGGGGGCATGCCCAGTTCTACCAACAGACGGGCGGCAATCATCCCCGCCCGGCCTCGGCCACCGCGACAGTGGAGAAGAATGTTTTCACCGTTCTGGAGCGCTTGCCTCAACGAATCACCTAGATTGGTCCATGCTTTCTCCCAGTCTTCTCCGGGTGTTTCAAAATCAACAATGGGGCAGTGATGCCAGGCGATGCCACGTGACTGGCAGGCTTCGGTAAGTGTTTCTGATGACAGATCACAAGCCGTGATTTCGTGACTTTCCATCAAAGTCACCATTGTAGTGACCTCAGCGTCTGTAATCGCTTCTAAGTCCGTGTCGAGGTCGCGGTCCCATGGTCCCGTGTCGGCGTTTGGCTGTTTTTTGCCGGGGCACATGGTGAAGTAAATGCGGCCGGGAGCGTTTGGCGCGCTGACGACGGCAAGGGGTAGGGGGTGCGTGACGCTGGTTTTTACGGGTCTCATATTATGGCGCTATTGTCAGTTATTGTATGCGGGTGCGGGGGGCACTTTGATTTGATGGCCATTTAGCCGCAACCACCGCACCCAATCATCCTGCAGCAGGCTGGCCTGTCGTGCTAAGTCACGGTCTTGGTCCCGAAGTGCGCGAACATAGATCTGTGTGCTGGGTACAAACAGATCATGCCAAGCGTCGGGGAGTTTGGAATGAAGTTTGCTGAGAACATCGTCTCGTACTAACTCCGCTTCCTGGGCCGCAATGCCATATCGATCCAGTAGATATTGCGCGTCAGTGGGGTCTATTAAACCACCCTTATCATTTGCGTAGGCGATAGCCTCGCGAACTTCGAGCATGGCGACATGATAATGCTGCGCATTAGCTGCATCTTCAGGAGTCCATCGACTATAAAAGAGCCAGGCGCCAATGATGGTTATTGCGGCAAATGCGCCTACGCCGATCTGCTTTTGTTTTGGCGAGAGCGTCAAAGAATTTCCAGAACACTCTCGGGAGGGCGTCCCATTGCCGCATTTTTGCCAGAGACGACGATTGGACGTTCAATAATGGCTGGGTGCTCTGTCATCGCTTTAACAATAGCTGCGTCACTCATCGAAGAGATATCCAACCCAGCCTCCTTTGCTTCTTTCTTGCGCACAATGTCACCGGGCGCAGCATCTAGCATGCCTAAGATGTCTTTCAGAGTGGACTGGCTCGGCGGTGTTTCAAGATAGCTGACAATTGTAGGCTTAATTCCTTTTTCTTCGATCAGTGCCAAGGTCTGCCGCGATTTTGAGCAACGGGGATTGTGGTAAATGGTCACAGCCATTGTGATGGTCTCCAGTCGTGTCTTAGTTGCTGAGTTCTTGGTAAAGACGGGTGGCGAACACCTTGCCCTGGTCAGCACGCATTGAAAAGTCAGGGTCGTACGTTTGAGTGGGGTTGCTATCCAGGAACTGTTTGAGAGTTTTTCCGTCAGCGATTGCTTCAAGTGTGATCTTCTTCATGCCCTTAAGCATGGCCAATGTCTTCATAGCTCCGGCTCGATCGGAAATCTCACCATGGCCGGGAATTACAATCGTGTCCTCATCTGTGATCTCACCTAAGAGCTCTAGTGCCGCGATTTCCCCATCCAATGTGCCGCCTGTGGATGAGTCAATGAAGGGGTATGCGCTGGTGACATAAACGTCACCGGTATGAACCACGTTGGCTTCCGTAAAATGAACAAAAGCATCGGAGTCCGTATGAGCATTGGGCACGTGAATCATTCTGATGGTCAGGTCATTAAACCGAAGTGTCGCGGTATCGTTGAACGTAATCGCTGGAAGTGCTGCCTCCGGTGATGCTGGCTGATTGAAATTGAAGGCCGCCACGAATTGGTCTGTCGACATGCGCACATAGGTGTTGTCGTGGGCAACAATGGTCTTGCCCGCACGCCCGTAATTCTCGTTGCCACCAGTGTGATCCCAATGCCAATGGCTATTGATCACATACCGCAGCGGCTCGTCTGTGAGTTCGGCAATGGCAGCGTCGATCTTCGCTGTCATCTCGGCGTACTGGTCATCAACAATCAGAACACCATCATCACCAATCGAGACGGCTAGGTTGCCTCCGGCGCCCATAAACATATGCAACCCATTGCGCACGGCGCTTGCCCGAATTTGGGTTGTGTCCGGACTGAGCTGGGCCAATGCAAGCTGGCTGTCAGCACAAATCAACAATGAGAAAAGGGTTGCGAGTATGGAGCGGGTCATGGTGCGCATCCTTTTGGATTGTTTAGAGTTCTAATCCAGCATATCACGCGAACAGGTGAGCGGGAGGTCGTTAGGAAAAGTCTTCGAAGCGGTCTTTCTCTGGATTCAGCCAATGGAGAAACCCGTTGCGGATATCAAAGTAAAAGCCGTGGATGTTTAATGTGCCGTCGGCAACGCGGCTTGCGACCCAAGGAAAGGTTTGAAGGTTTTGGATCGATAACCTCACGACAGCCAACTCTGTCTTGATACCGCGGTCCGGATCGACGTGACCATCTCCACCCTCGCCAGCGTCTTGAACGGCTGGCATGGCGATAGACATCCATGGGCCAATGAACTCTCCCGCAGGGGGCGCACCATCAGCCATCTGGATGAGCGCATTCACGCCACCACACTGGGCATGTCCCATGACAATAATATCTGTTAGCTCGAGTCCCGTAATGGCGAACTCCAGCGCCGCGCTGGTACCGTGATAGCCAGGACCTGGGTCATAAGGCGGCACGACGTTGGCAACATTCCGAATCACAAATAGGTCACCGGGATTCTGATCGAACATGAGCGTCGGATCGACACGTGAATCACTGCAGGCGATGACCAGTGCTTTTGGGCTTTGACCGCGATCAGCTAATTCTTTGAATAGAGGCTGGTATTCTGGCAGCCGCGTTTCGCGATAGCGCTGGTGTCCGGATCTCAGGGTTTCTACTAACGACGACATTTGTACTCCTGGTTATTCAAGCGCGCGGTCAGCGTCATGTGGACGCGACCCTCCGTTGGATTACCAGCAGCCGGGCCGCATTGGCAACGACTACCAGCACCAAAATGAGACTTATGACAAAGGGGAGATTGAGATTGATCTCAAGAAAGAAACTTCCCGCAATCATGGGGCCGCAAACTCGCCCAATCATGGACGAGCCGTTTGACAGTCCCAGCATATAGCCGACTTTATCCTCAGGGCTCACTTTGGTCAGGACGCTTGAAAGAACGGTGCTCCAGATGCCCACGCCGATGACCGCAATCCATAGGCCGGCTGCGGAGACCCAGACGTTGGTTCCGAGCAGCAAAATCGCGAGGCCGAGAACATCCAATACGCCACCCACCAGATAAGCTCCCAAGTCACCAAAGCGGTTCGACAAGGGGCCGACAAGCCCCATGGTGCCAATCATGTAACCTAATCCCATGGCGGCCATGCCGAAGCTGACATCATCCGGTCCCCAGTTGTGCAACCCCTGTGCCCAAAAAGCGAAGGCGAACTGGTCAGACCCTCCGACATATCCGGCGATCAAGAACTGTCCAATCAGCAATGCTAATCCGATACGACCAATTGGCACGCGCGCAGGTGAAGGTGTTTCGTCGGCGCTTATGGAACCGGCGAGAGTGGGGTCAACTTTGCGGCTGGTGCCCGCTCGCGTTTCCTTAAGGAAGATAATCCCAATTCCTGTGGCAACCGCTGCGAGACCAGCCGCCAGGAAAGACGGAGTTGCGTGGGTGAAGGTTTCGAGGTCGCTTCCCATGAGAAAGCCGCCGAGGACTGGTCCGACGGTGAAAGCCAAAGCCGTTGCGCCCGTCGCGTAACCAAGATACCTGGCGCGGTTTTCATGGTCTGAGGTATCGGCGACCATAGCGAACGCGATGGAAACATTACCCCCGGTCACGCCCTGCATTGCGCGAACGATGAACATGGCTTCAAGGCTGTCGACCAAGCCAAAAATGACGAAGTTCATTGCACTTGCGGCAAGTGAGACCATGAACACAGGCTTGCGGCCGAACTTGTCGGAGAGACGTCCCCACATGGGCGCGAACACGATAATCAGTGCTGGCATCAGCGTGAATAGAAGAGATATCTCGAATGACGAGGCGCCGTACTTCTGCCCAATAAAAGGCAGCATCGGTAGGATAATGCTGGCCGGGATTACAGCGGCGAATATGGTGATGAACAGAACGAGCACGTAGCAGCATACCACAAGCGATGACGAGAACGGTGATTCAAATGGGCTATGGGGGTGTTCAAGTCAACGCGTTAATGATGCCGCTTGATCCCATAGGTGTCGGGCGGATAGCGTGCATGAGACTTTCAGGATCTCTTTAGCCTTGGAGACTACGAATGCCACTCGTTGCCCGGCCAGGCCTAGACCGCATTCAGCCATATCAGCCGGGGCAAAAGCCAATCGGAGGCGGTGGACCGGGAGTAAAGCTCTCGGCCAATGAGTCTGCTCTCGGACCTAGTCCGAAAGCTATGGCGGCCTATGCCGATGCCGGTGGCGTCATCGAACGTTATCCTGACGCCAATGCGGTTAGAATTCGCCAAGCGCTTGCCGATCGGTACGGCCTAAAGGTTGAGAATATTCTGATGGGGATTGGGTCTGACGAGTTGCTAAGCGCTCTCGTGAGGACCTATGCCGGAGCTGGCGATGAAGTGCTGTATCCCACGGCAACTTTTCCTATGTATCGAATTTACGCCCTATCCACTGGGGCAGACATCGTCCAGGCGCCGGATACCGATTACCGGGCGGATGTTGATGCGCTCCTGGCAGCAGTCACGGAGCGCACTAAAGTTGTTATTGTTGCAAACCCTAACAATCCGACGGGAACTTATCTAACCAGTGATGAGATGGAGCGACTTAGGGCTGGATTACGCGATGACATACTACTGATCATCGATGCGGCCTATGCCGAATACGTTTCTAAGGCTGACTACGACGCTGGCATTGCGTTGGTCAACGCGACAGATAACACGGTCATGACCCGCACGTTTTCGAAAGTGCATGGTATGGCGTCTTTGCGAATTGGTTGGTGTTATGCGCACTCAGATATTGTGTCGTTGGTCGGGCGTATCCGTTCGCCATTCAATGTATCTAGCGCGGGGCAGGCGGCTGGAATTGCAGCCCTTGAAGATAAAACCCATGAAGATGCCGTGATTGCTCATACTGCAAAGTGGCATAGCATCGCCTCGCAAAGGCTCACTGGTTTGGGGTTGGAAATTACAGGTACGGAAGGTAACTTTGTGTGTGTTGGCTTCCCTGATGAAGAGGGAAAACGAGCCAAGGATGCGGACGCCTTTCTACGTAAGAGCGACATTATTACTCGCTCGATGGCCGGGTTCGGATTGCCAAAGCACTTGCGAGTCACCATCGGGACCGACAAAGAAATGGAGACATGTCTCGACGCGATCGAGGAATTTGTTCGGGCTTGGTAAGGTAAAAAAACCCCCGGCAGCCTTGGGACGAGGCGTTGCCGGGGTGGAATCAGTCTGGGACGGGTTGGTAAGGGACAGTTTGGGGCTGCACTCTCTTAGCGGGGCGTCAGCTGGGACCGGATGGTAAGGGCCGGCCGTTGGGATCATTCGGGTTTGTTATGACTTTTTCACCACACCTTTAGACTTCGACGAGGTGAGAACTAATCGCTTCGTTGACTTCATTGTACGCAGCTTCCATTTCCTGAATTCTAGGGCGAAGGCTGCGTATTTCTTCCATTTCTTTATCGGTCATCGGTGTCTTGTTCGATGCCACCATCAATGTCATGGCCAAATAGCGAGCCTTAAGCTCGGCGATCATTTTGGCTAACGCAATCATCTCGTGGGGATCGATAATGTCCACGTGCTGCTTCAGAGCGCGCTTCATTTCGTCTTCTACGATGTGAGTGACATGGCGTGCGAACTGACTTGCTGTCAGTGGTGCCTGTCCGCTTTCGCCATGGTCATGGTCAAAAGGTGGGCTCGACTGTGATGTCTTTTCGTCCTTAATGTTGCGGACGGCAATAAAATCGATCACGGACATAGCGGCTTCCTTACGTCACTCTTTCGTTTCACATTCGCGTGGCCGTTAAGGCCTATGCCCTAATAGAATGCAAGCCCCGTGCCAATCGCATGAACGGATAGTTAATTCAATAATAACAATGACGTAGAAGGGCATGAGCTGGCGAATGGGGCATGGGTGTGATGGTCGCCGGTCAATCTTTTCCACGCGGCTCGGCAAGCTCTGCCGAGTGGTTTGGGCCTAAGAAAAGGCGATTATCTGGAGCGTTCGCAATTCACGACAAACTCTGGATGATCGAGCCCTATAAACTTTGCATTCAAAGCCGCATGGCCATTCACCGTCGGTTTGGAGTTGCCATTTTGATAAGCTTGCAGGGCGAGGGCGTTATTGAAGAACCCTGATGTCCAGATGATCTGTCGCAGTTGGATTCCCAGTGCGTTATCGCCGAGCCAAACAAAGTCACCCTGGTTGTGCACTTTGACGTCTCTAAAATTAACCCAGCCGTCGTTTTCATCCTGGTGCCGTCCATAGCAGGAATAGAAGCGCGCTTTACGGAACCGTTCCGGGATGTCCAGTCCACGAATGCGGTTACCTTCCATGTCGTAAACCAAGTCGCTGCGCCATAGGTCCGGTGGGCTGAGAATACCTGTTGCGTCGACAGTGGTTTCCTTCCCATCGACACCGCCAACACATGCGTCAGGATCTGTTTTACCTTTGAACTGGCTGCCTTCACGCTTCCAATACATTGTGCATTGCGGATTGAAGCGGTAATCCTCGGGTCCTATGTCTGCCGCCGCTAGGGCATTACCTGCCAGATAAGACCAGTCGCCGTCGTTCTTGAACCAAAGCTCATGGGTGATGGCTTGACGTTCAATATCTACAAAAAAATGATGAACCGACACATAGTTTAACTCGCCTTGCAGTCCATCTTTTCCGTAGTTCTCTATGACAAACAGAACCCCAGGGAAGTTGTCGTTCTCAACCGCCTCATATTCCATGTGAATGCGCTTGTGACGCATCTCATCGGGCAGCCCTTGAATGTCTTCGTTGAATATCTGGATTTCGTTGTCCCAATGGCCAGAGAACCATCGCACAAAAGTATCAAAGTCGCGCTCGACTTCGGTTTGTGCTGAGACGGGCAGAGCCAGCAAGCTGAACATCAATATCACGAAAATATTTCTCATCTTCAGAGTCCTAACGCTCCAGGGTTCATGAGTCCTTTTGGGTCAACGTGGGCCTTGAGGGATTTGACCATATTCAACGCCCCTTCATCCCGTTCACGGGTGTAAGGATAGGCCTTGCCAATCTGCATATGGGTGCCGCCGCATTCGTAGATGCAATCAATAATGCCTTGTTTCATTTCGCTCACGATTTTGCGGCCTTCAATATTCGGCTCAAAGGTTTTGATGGCCTTGAGGACTTCTGGGTCAGTGTGGCGATCAATAAAAGCTGCGCGTGAATCGTCCCAGTAAAAAACTGGCTCAAACAGAAAGGCGTTGGTGGCAATAGTTGTGAACATCGACGCTTTGACGATTTTGTGTTGTGCCATCTTGTCGCTATACCGGTCGTAAAGGGCATCAATCTTTGTTTTGAATTCCTCGACCTTGGAGAAGGGGAGAATTCCGTGCATGGCCAGCCAACGTTCGCCAGATGTGCCCATGAGAGAAAAGGGCGGAAATGGGTAGGCGCGAACGACAGCAGGCACGGTATTAACGATTTCATTGCCGTGAGGTCCAACGGCGTTGCGCAATGCGGCGAGCTGACTCTTCATGTCGCGCATATCCCGCGCTTCGCAAATAAAGTGGGCGGTGTATTGCGCCTTATCGATAAACCGCTTACCGGCCATCGCAATTTTCAGGACCTGCCAAGCCCCAGCGAAAATATTCCGTCCAGCCATGCCGACGGCCCAAAGGGTTTTGAGGTCTTGCGCTAAACCCTGACCGCCCGTAAAGACTTTCATCACGGTGGCATCAAAGCCAAATGCTTCAGTTGGCAAACCTTCACGTGCCGCCGCCGCCATGCCGCGATGCATACCGTCGAAGGTTTCAAACCCATAAGACAAGCCTAAGACCACGGGCAAACGGGGCTGAAGTCTCAAGGTAATTGTTGCTTTGATGCCCAATGAGCCGGCGTCATTACAAAACAGTCCCGTCAGGTCAGGCCCGTAGTGTCGGAAGAACGGGGAGTGATTGGGTTGTCCTGCCGATCCGGTTGTCACGATGGTACCGTCAGCCAACACCACTTCCATGCCCTCTGCCGCAACGCCGGACGGCCCATGTTTGGATGATCCGTAGGTCACACTGCCTTGAGATAGCGAACCGCCGACCGTCGCGTTTAATCCGGAGAATGGTCCCCAGAACACTGGCCGCACACCTTTGCCTTTAAGTGCGTCTTCTAATGCGGCCCAGGTGCACCCGGTCTCGACAGTGACGTACATATCTTCTGTGTTGATCTCGATAATGCGGTTCATATTGCGGGTATCGACGGTTACCCCATTGCTTGTTGTAGGAATGTAACCATCGGTGTATGAAAACCCGCCACCGCGCGGGAACAGAGCGACGTCCGCTGCCGTGATTGCGGCCACTGCCTTCGCCAGTTTCTCTTTGCTATCCGGTTGAATGACTGCGAGGACTGTAGGGCCTTGGCCATAGACGTCCTGTGAATAGTAAGCACGCTCGGCTTCGTCAGTAACGACATTGTCTGCGCCAAGAATACCGGTCAGCGTGTCTATCAAGCCAGAATGAGAACCGGAAGATAAGTCGTGTGCTTCAGACATAGTGTGCTCTTTCTTGCATTAGAATTAATCTTTGATCAGTGCAATCAATGCCGCAGCGCGACGGGAACTATCATTTGATAATGTAATGGTTTTGCCATTGGGCGTTAACGAGGCGGCCCGCTCACAGCGCGTATTATATGGACTGCCGGACCGAGGCCCAAATGTTGCTGGTACTACGATTTGTTTCAGCGCCGTCTCGCAGTCAAAGGACAGTGCATCCTGAACCACGTGATGATAGGCGGGTGACGCTTTGAGGAGGTCTACGGCGCGTGAATGGAGCCGGGCGGGGTTCACTTCTGGCGGTTGAGCAACAGCGTTCTCTGGTTTGGCTTCAAACCAGGGCCAAAATAGCTCGCTGTCCCGGACTATGTACCAGGCTTCGGCCATATGCTGCCCATAGGGCTGGGGTGTCAAAGGAGGCGCGAAACGACCAGCCAGTTTTTCTTTATCCGCATTATCGAATAACCAGAAATCAACGGCGGTGAGCGAGCTGATGTTCAATGAGGTGCGTTCAATCAGTTTGAGCGCAACCAGACCACCCCCGCCATAGGCAAATACGTGGGCGTTCTCGATGCCGAGAGATTGCAGAGCTTCATCAACTGCTTGCGCGCAGGCATCGAGTGTTACCGAGCCTTCTCCCCATCCATTTCCAGTCTCTCCGTGGCCCGGCAAATCAAAAGCAATAAATGGGCGCCTACCCATAAATGTGGTCATTACCGGTTGCCACCTTTGGCACGACGATCCCAAATTATGAATCATGACCACAGGTAAGCCACTGCCAGCATCGCCGCGACGCATATATAGTTGTCCGGTTTTTGTCTCTGCGTAGGATGCCCATGCGCGACAAGTGATGGTGCCGGTTGCCGTTAAGGGCGGGGCATCACCTTCTGCGTAATCCAATAGGAGGGCTTTGACCGCGTCATTAAGTGCATCCAGGTCACCGTATTTCTGAACAGTAACAGTATTGGGGAGGTCTGATGGTAGGCGGTCTAAGTGTTCATACAACAGATCGTGCACTTGGGCCGTGACCAAGCACTTGCCTGTGATTCCGCGCAAGATATCGACGCCGTCGCAGCGAAAAGCTGCACCATATCCGTCGGCCTCATGGGGTCCAGTCCGAAGTAGGTCGAGCACGTCTTCCTGCAGCACCTCTGGAGCAGGAACTGCGAACTTATCACGCATAATTGCCCGCGCTGCCTCGGTATGAACTGACCATGGAAAGTAAAGGAATTGATCCCTAATCCGTTGCCAAACATGGGCGAGGTGACGCCCATCTGTCTCAGGTGTGTAATCAGAAAAGTAGTTTGCGAGAATTTCTTCACGCTCTTCTTCGGTGACGACGAGATAACCATTCGCAACGGTTATGGTGAGTCTATCTGGATAGAGCCGCGCGCATTCAGCTGCGATCATTGCTCCAGTATGGTGCCCATATAAGCCGAAGCGATCTAGGCCGAGGGTGTCGGCAAAAGCCACTAGGGCATCTGCAAAATCAGACAGATCGAATAACGCGCTATTCTCATTCTCCGGTAAAGGGTCAGACGCCCCATAACCAGGTGTGTCGGGTGCGATAAGTGTGAAGGTGTCTGCCCAGGCACGCATTAATGGCTCGAGTTCAGCCGATGAACGCGGACTCATGTGTAAAAGTATGACGGGCGGTCCAGACCCAGCGCGCCGATAGTGCACCTGCCGGGCGACGCCATCGAGCGTGTTAACCGTTGCGACGTGGCGGGTAATGGTCACGGCAGCGCTGTGCTTAAGTTTCGGGCGTATGGGCTTTGTCAAAGGCGCTGCCGATTTCGTCGGCAGTCTTTTTCATAAACGCAATATGTTTATCAATGACTTGGTCAGTCGTGATAGCGGAGCGAATAAATCGCACGACAACACCGCCAATAACATTTCCTTTGACGAATAAGGGAACAGCGATACTCATTTCCGCCATTGATGGGTTGTCGAACACCGCATAACCGTTGCGACGTACTTCCGATAGGATTCGGTCTACCATTTGCCGGTCGCGCGCGATATTATCTTCTACCCGATCAGATTTTTGAAGCACACCGAGCAGAACTTCGCGTTGCTCGTCACTACAAAAGGCGAGGTAGGCGCGTCCCGAGGACGAACCAAGAACAGGCACGCGAAGCCCAGCAGAATAACGCTTAAGGGCGAGGGGGCTGTCACGATCTGTGGTTTCACGGACCAACATGGACATGCCACTCAGTGTGGAAATCGCCAGAGGCCAAACCACATCGTCAGCCAGTTTGTTAAGCATCGGCTTGGCAATTTCTTGCACCCAGGATTCATCGTCGTATCCGTCCGACAACGAGCGAACTTTTGTGGTCAGACGATAGCGATCGTCACTGAGATCACGGATGGCATAACCAGATACGCAAAGTGTTTCGAGAACGCGGTAAGCCGTGGTTCGGGGTAAACCGACAGCCTTGGCGATATCGGTCACCGTCGCGCCATTGTGTCGGTTGAGTTGTTGGAGAGCGTCTAAGCCCCGCATCAACGCCCTGGTCGGGCGAACTGAGTCTACGCTCTGCTTCTTGGTTGGCATTGCTATGTGTCCCGCGTGCACTGGTTTTTTGCCCACCACAGCGTTTTAGTTTTTGCTTGTCGCCCACATGCGCCGCCTGGAGGGCAGGGCCTTGACCGCTGTGTGGAGGCATAAGACCCTCAAAGACGATCGCCATCACCCCCACCATAATCGCTCGTCCGACAGGTGGACGCGATTATTTGTGGCTAGAACAGGACCCGCTTTAAACCCATAGTCTGAAATGTAGGGACCGGGCCGTAAGACGCGCCAATACAATAGACAAAAGAGGTTTGTGAGCCTTACAAAGAACCACCGTGAATAGTGATGCCCTCCATACAGAGGCTGACTTTACCGTTGGTGGAGAAGTCGGCTTAGACCCGTCTATCGATGATGACGCCCGTCGGGCTTTTCGGGATGCTCTGGGTCAGTTCTGCACGGGTGTGACCACAATGACCACCATTGCCCCGGATGGTGAACACGTTGGGATAACGGCCAGTTCTTTTAACTCTTTGTCCCTCGATCCACCTCTAATCTTGTGGAGCATTGCAAACGATACTCCCAGCTTTGAGTGTTTCCGGATCGCTGATCCGTTTGTGGTTAATGTTTTGGCCGCCGATCAGGAGCCCCTGGCCAGGAAGTTTGCACAGTCAGGGTCAGACAAGTTCAGCGGTGTCCAGGTTCAAGCAGGATTAAAGGGTATCCCGATTATAGAAGGCTGCGTCGCTCACCTTGAGTGTGAAGTGGACGCCCGGCATCCGGGTGGGGACCACGACATCATTATTGGGCGGGTTCATCGAGTCTTCAACTTGCGGAAGGCACCACTGCTATTTCACGGCGGAGCATTTCATTCGCTATCTGATCAATAACGCAGAAATATTTAGCGTCATTTTGGCTGCCTCTTCTGAATACTGATCACTTTGTGGACAGTCCTCTAGGCTGCCTTGTTCGCAGCTTTGCTAGTGATAAAACGAATGACAATAAGTCCGCTGCATAGACCAAGGTCACCAGCGGTCTATCAAAAGACTGAGGACCTTCAGAGTATGTCTATAAATCTAAGGGGGAAAGACCCCGTTATCATTGCGGGCGCCGGACCTGTTGGCTGCACATTAGCCCTGTACCTGGCGAGAGAGGGGATCCCCGTTCTCATGCTGGAGGCAGAATCAGAGCTGCCTGAAGATTTGCGCGCATCGACCTGGCATCCACCGACATTGGACATGCTGGATAAGCTGGAGATTACCGAAGAACTCATAAGTACGGGTCTCATTGTTCCAAATTATCAATACCGTGATCGCCGTACAGGCGAGTATGCGGACTTCAAAATGGCTGATCTTGGAGACGCCACACGTCACCCTTATCGCTTACAGACAGAGCAGTTCCGTCTAACTCGTATTGTATGTCGAATCTTAGAGGGCATGGATAACGCAGAGGTGCGGTTTAACCACACGGTGACAAACGTATCCCAAGATGCAGATTCAGTGACGGTGACCGCAGATACACCAGAGGGGTCTGAGGACCTCCGTGGGTCACTCGTATTTGCCGGAGATGGCGCCAACAGTGCCATCCGTCGTAAAGCCTCAATTGAATTTGAAGGGTTTACCTACCCTGAGAAATTCCTTGTCGCATCGACGCCGTATCCGCTCGAAGATCATTTCCCAGGTTTGGCATGGGTGAATTACATCGCCGATCCCGATGAATGGTGTGTGCTGCTACGCTGTAACAATCTCTGGCGAGTCTTGTTTCCAACGCCTCCTGAGTACACGAATGAGCAGCTGCTGTCCGATGACTACATTCAAAAACGGCTACATTTTCTGGCTGAGATCGAAGGTGATTTCGAAGTTAAACACCGCACGCTTTACAACGTTCATCAGCGTGTCGCGAAGAACTATCGCATCGGCCGGATACTACTTGGCGGTGACGCCGCCCACGTCAACAACCCGCTCGGTGGCATGGGCATGAACGGTGGCATTCACGACGCCATTAATCTTGCTGAAAAGTTGATGATGATCGATCGCGGTGAGGCCGAAGACGATATACTTGATCTGTATGACCGACAGCGCCGCATCATTTGTAAGGACTTTGTTCAGAGCCAGAGCATTGCCAACAAGAAGGCGATCGAAGCGCAGGATCCTGAAGCGCACAAAAAACAGCAGGCAAAGTATATGGAAGCAGCGGCTGACCCTGAACTGGCTCTGCCATTCCTGAGGTGCACATCAATGATTGATAGCGTGCGGGATTCATACGAAATCCAATAAGACGATACACGGTTGCTCCTTAAGGGGGCGCCGACAAGACGAAGCGGAGGGACCCATGGTTGATTCATTAGGCTATCGCATGAAGTTCGGCGTGATTGCTCCGTCGACCAACACCAGTGTCGAGCCTGAATACGCGTTGATGCAGCCCAAAGGCATTACCAACCACTTCTGCCGCATTGAAATACCTGACGATCCGGTGCGTTCAGACGAAGAGTTTGAACAACTGCTGGTGAATATTCGCGGCGCTACGGAAGTGGCCATGGACCGTGTAATGACCTGTTCACCGGGCTTCGTTATTATGGGTATGTCGGCTGAAACTTTTTGGGACGGGGCCGAAGGGGCTGATGAGCTTCACAAAAAAATGGAAGCACGCGCGGGCGTCGGTGTGTCGCTCGGGTCTCATGCCTGCGAACACGCCCTAAAGGCGTACGCCGAAGAAAAGCCAATCAAGAAGTTGGGCGTTCTAACGCCATACATGCCGGCGGGTGATGCCATGGTGCGTAAGTTCTTCACTGATAATGATTACGAAGTGATGGCGCTGATCGGCTTGAAAAGTCTGAGTCCAATGCTCATTGCCCATGAGCCCCCTGAAAAATTGCGCGAAGCGATCATTGAACTCAATCAGGCTGATGTCGATTGCATCATTCAGGTCGGCACCAATCTAGCCTGCCTGGCCGTTGCTGCCGAAGCCGAGCGCTGGCTCAATAAACCGGTCATTGCGATTAACGCAGCAACCTATTGGCACTCGCTGCGCCGCAACGGTTTCGACGATAAAATTCAAGGCTGTGGACGTCTTCTTGAAGACTGGTAAGCCGAATCTTTCAAACCCTTAGGAGTATGTTCCCGTGGTCATGAGTTATCCTTTTTCGGGCATCGCCCAACGCGGTCCCTTGAAGTGGCCCGACGATAAAAAAGTCGCCCTGATTCTCACGCTCAACCTTGAGCATTGGGATATGACCAAGGACACCGACGAAGCCTACTACGCTGGTGGCCCGCCAATTTTGCCAGACGTATTGCCGGGTCGGATTCCCGATTTCCCAAATTTCACCTGGCGTGAGTATGGTCAGCGGGTTGGCATATGGCGGTTGTTCGATATCTTCCGTAAAGCGGGTGTGGCTCCCGGTTGTACCGTTAATGCCAAGACCTTGCTTGAGCGTCCTGAAATTGCCCAGGTGCCGAAGGATGAAGGTTGGGAAGTTGTCGCTCACAACTACGAGCAAGGTGAACTGCTTACTGGCCTCAAGGGTGATCTTACCGCCGAGCGCAAGATCGTTGAAGCAACCTTGCGCGAATACGAAAAGTTTTACGGCAAGCCGGCTAAGGGCTGGTTGTCGTCGTCTTTGCGCGGCACGCCCAACACGCCCGAAATTTTGGCGGAGAATGGTTGTATCTTTTTCTGCGATCTGCTCAATGATGATCAGCCCTATATGCTGCAAACGGATGCGGGCCCGATTGTCTCCACGCCGTACTCAAACGAAATCAATGACTTCACCATTCTCACCCGGCGTGGCCATACCACGTCTGAGATGCGTGACATTTTGATTGAAGAACTGTCTGTATTGCATCAGGAAGCGACCGAGCAGGGGTCGGGACGGATGATGAATGTGGGTCTTCATCCGCACGTCACGGGCCGGGCGTATCGTGCGCGCGCCGTTGCTGAATTCTTGGAGTTCGCCAAAGGCCTCGAAGGTGTTTGGTTTGCCACCCGCGAAGGTATCGCCGAGTGGTATATGAATAACAACGAAGGGCACATTAAGTAAGATGGCGACGGGGAGGGACATAATCAAAACCCTCCTCGCGTTCGCTGTCGCGTTTGCCTTCCCCGCGGTTTTATCGGCCGAAGACGAGCCGCAAGCCAACACGCGCTGGATCAAGGGCACCTATGACTATGGCTTCTTAGAGTCGGATGTCATTCGCGGCCATGAGGATTGGATCGTCACGGCCCATCCTGATGGGTCGCGCACGGTCGAGGCGTTTGTCGATCTGCGTGAGCAGGGCCACCAGAGCAATGTAATCTTGCGTGTCGATCAGAACTTCCGGCCGCTCGACGCTTACGCCAACTTCTGGCGCTTCGGGGCTTACGGAGGGTCAGCGCGGTTCTGGATGGAGCCACAGACCGCGCCACTGGACGACATTCTCCACGGCAATATCGTTGGCCCCAAGGGAACCGCAACGCTCAGCGAACTGGTCCCCGACAAGTTTTCTCTGCGGGTACACCCTGTTATCACCGAAGGCTGGCAGGTTCAGTCTCATGATAAACGAGAGCCGGGCGCGCAGACGCACGCACTCTACAACATGGTAACCACCAGCGGAGAGGGCATCCGCGGTATCGGCCAAATGGTTGATAATGAGATCATCTATCATGGGCGCGAGACCGTGACTGTTCCGGCTGGCACCTTTGAAGCTGACCACTACACCTTCTACTTCGGGCGCTATGATATTTGGTTGTGGAGCGAAGATCAGATTCTGGTGCGGTATGTGGCTGAGGCCAATGGGCGCGAGTATCGTTTGACCAAGTTGGAAGTCGGTCCTTAGCCGTCAGTCTCATAAAAGTGATCACGCTCCATGCACAAGCAAGGTAGGGTGTGTCCATGAACATGATCAGACCCGAAACTGAAGCGCTTCACTGCCTCGAAGTGCGTGGCGGCCTGCTGGCTAATCTGGGACGTCACAGGAGAGTCCACTCTGTGGCGACCTGATCCATGCCCCGCGCCAGCATCGCACCTCTGTCCTAGAGTTGCGTCAAGAACAACTCATACCAGTCTACCTCAGGGAGCACCGCCATGAATGTCATCGTCAACGATGTGGAGCCGCAAACCGCCGGCGCCCAATCTTTCCTCTCGTCTGCCGCCAAGAAAATGCTGATCAACGGCGAGTGGGTTGATGCCGCCTCTGGTGAGCGGCTGGACTCGAAAGATCCAGCCACTGGCGCTGTTATCGGGACGATCCCTAAAGGCGCTGCGACAGATGTAGACGCAGCCGTTAAAGCAGCGCGCGACAGTTTCGAAAGCGGAGTGTGGCGCGATATGACACCCGACGACCGCAGCCAAATTCTGTGGAAAATCGGTGAGCTAATGGAAGCCAACATTGATGAGTTGGCTGAACTGGAAACTCTTGATCAAGGTAAGCCGTTGTTCGTCGGGCGCTGGGCCGAAATTCCTGGGGCGGCGCAACAGTTCCGGTACTTCTCGGGTATGACCAACAAGATCCAGGGCGAGACGATCACCCCGTCGATCAACTATCAGCCCGAAGGCAAAAAGATGTTTGCCTACACCCAAAAGGAAGCCATTGGCGTGGTGGGCGCGATCACACCGTGGAACAGTCCCCTGGTGTTGGAAGCGATGAAGATTGCACCTTGCTTGGCAGCCGGGTGCTCAATGGTGCTCAAGCCTGCGGAAGACACATCACTCACGGCCATTCGCTTGGGAGAGTTGATCATGGAAGCGGGCGTGCCACCGGGTGTGTTTAACATTGTCACCGGGCTCGGGCCTGAAGCCGGTCAAGCTTTGGCTGAACATATGGACGTCGACAAGATTGCTTTTACCGGTTCTACCTCAACGGGCCGCAAGATTATCGACGCCGCTAAGGGCAACATGAAAAAGGTGGCGCTAGAGCTGGGCGGTAAATCACCTTCCATCGTCATGGCCGATGCTGAAATGGAGATGGCCATTCCCGGTGCGGCCAACGCCATATTCTTCAATGGCGGGCAAGTCTGTGTCGCCGGTTCGCGCCTATATGTTGAAAAGAAAGCCTTCGATAATGTCGTCGCCGGGATTGCCGACATCGCCAAAGGCATGCAGATGGGGCACGGCCTTGAGCAGACGACGCAGATTGGCCCGATGGTTAGTAAGGTCCAGGCAGATCGCGTCAAAGGTTTCATCGATGGCGGGGTATCTGCCGGAGCAGAAGTGGTCGTCGGCGGTGAGCAATTGGGCGACACCGGAACATTCATTTCACCAACCGTGATTTCCAACACCAGCCAAGACATGGACGTTGTGCAGGAAGAGATCTTCGGCCCTGTGGTGGTCGCGGCGCCCATAGACTCTATGGAAGATATTCCAGCCATGGCCAACGACAGCAAGTACGGGTTGGCAGCAAGTGTATGGACTCAGGATATCTCAAAGGCAACGCGGCTCGCCTCGGCGATCAAAGCCGGAACTGTGTGGATCAACTGTCACTTGATGTTTGATGCCAGCCTACCCATTGGCGGCTTTAAGGAATCCGGTTGGAGCCGCGACTCAGGTATGCAGGCGGTGGAGAATTACCTCGAAACCAAAACAGTTTGTGCGGTGGTGTAAGGGGGCGGTTGCACCCCGCCACTGATTAGCAGAAACCCGGACAAGTATTCGCGAATCCGCCGGGACCCCTATAACAGGGGCCACCAACACCGGCGTAGCAAGGTCTATCAATCCAACGGTGTCGCGCACGCTGGTAATGGCCGTAACAGGCTCCGGCGGAATCTCCGTGCATGCTACCAAGCCTAGGGTTATTCCGACTGCTATGAGTGTCTTGCGCATGTCATTGTCCCCTCAATGTCTCACATCATCCTACCGTTCCTGGCCGAGTGATGTAACCTGGCTAGAGCTACAACACGGGAGACAGACGATGGAACGTAGAAAAGTGCTTGGGGTTTTGGGGTTCGCGGCTGGTGGCGCCGGTTTTCCTACTATTATTGGGTCCAAGTCCGCCGGTGCGGGTGGTTTGCTTGACCCAAGTAAGCCCGAGGACCTGTAGACCATTCATCGCAAGCTCAATTTCAGCTTTGATGAAAAACCGGTTTTTTGGTTCATCGAAGCAACCCGGTTTGGATTGAAAGACTATGAATTCACGCCCTTTTGGAAAATGCATGTGGGGATGATTTCTAAAGTCAAAGATGTAGGTGAAAGACTGTACGAGTCTTCGTTCATGAGCACGATTTTCTATTCTGATCTTGAAACCGGGAAATTGCTTGAGACTTTTCACAATCCTTATACCGGACAGAAGCGCCCTGTGCAGCAACCTAATCTGGCTCGGATCAAGCACACACATGGCTTGACAGGAGTCGTGTCAGAGGTCCGAGCCCGCGCTGGATCGGGAGCTGTGACGCGCAGAGACGAGATAGGTCCAGCCTGGGTGATCAATGATGACGTGTGGTGCAACGGCGATGTAGTGGTGAAAGCTGAAAAGCCCAACGATCTCGATATGACCATCCACGTCAACGATTGGTCCACCTATCACGGCTCTATTTCCGAGGTGTCCGATCCGGATGTCTTGAGCGCATCGGCAACTCACACGTTCAACGATATCAACACCTTTAATCATCCGTGGATCGGTATGCAGGGAGTTACTGCCAATTCCGTTTCGCGCGGGTTTGGCCGCAAAAGTCGGTCGGTGGAGGAGATACCGCCTACCTGGCGCGGTTTTATGGCAGATCAGTATCCGGAAGTATTGGCAGATATAAATGGAGCGATTGAGGGGTAGGGTTTTGCCGTAAGATTCAATGAGAGTGGATCATTGTTCAGTATCGGAGGGGCTTTAGCACCTTTTGTTCAGCCATCCTCGTTTGTGTATTTTGCAAACAATTGAATGCTCACAACAATCTTTTGAAAACCCCGTCTTGCATGGGCTCGTTCCTCGATATTTCGAGAAAACTTTTTTGTCGGTTTGCAGGTGGATCACGCTTGTGTGCGTTGCACCCTCGTCGACGTCTTGCCACACTGCCGTCCTGTTTAAGAGGATCAGCCCTATGTCAGAGCATCACATCACCAGTCGTGACCAGCTGAGAACAGTATACAAGAAACCGGGAGAAGGGGCGGTGAAGAAGGTTTTGTCTCAGCTTGATAAGCACTGCATATCCTTCATCGCCCGATGCCCCTTCTGTGTGTTGTCGACTTCAGCAGCGGATGGGAGCCTTGATGCATCACCCAAGGGCGGCGACCCGGGGTTTTTGACCGTTCAAGATGCGTCCACAGTGCTGTTGCCAGATTGGCCCGGCAATAACCGCCTCGATAGCCTGGAGAATATTCTTGAGAATCCCCAGGTCGGCCTGATGCTGCTGGTTCCCGGAATGGATGAGACTCTCCGCATTAACGGTAGGGCTGTGTTGTCGACTGATTCTGCTTTGCAAGAGAGCCTCGCCATCGGCGGCAAGAGCCCAATCTCAGTTATCGTGATTGCCGTCGAAGAAGCTTATCTGCACTGCGCGCGCGCCGTATGGCGGGCTGACTTGTGGAATGCGGACAAGCATATCAATCGGCCTGACCTGCCGACTATGGGGCAAATGTTGCAAGATCAAGTCGCTGGTTATGACGGTGCCGCCGTCGATAAAATCATCGCTGAAAATCGTAATAATCTTTACGCCTTAGATTAGGCACAGAAAGTATCGGCCCATGAGCGACACCAAAAACGTTGCCGTCATCATCGGAGCTGGCCCCGGACTGGGTGCCGCAGCCGCGCGCCGGTTTGCTGCGGCTGGGATGACGGCCGTACTTGTTTCGCGTAGCGCGGAGCGTCTTGCTGACCTGGCCGTAGGTATCGACGGCGCGGTTGCCTATCCCTGTGATGCGACTGACGAGGCAGCCGTCGAAAAGATGTTTGCAGATATAGAAGCGGAGCACGGAAAGGTCGAGGTTTTGGTCTACAACCCTGGAGGAGAATTCGGGCGGACGCATATTGTTGATCAGTCCGCTGAGCGTTTCCGAACTGTGTGGGAGTTCACAGCCTTCGGTGGATTCCTGTGCGGCCGGGCGGCGGCCCAACGCATGCAGACGCGAGGGCATGGCACCATCTTGTTTACGGGGGCGACGGCGTCGTTGCGCGGCGGAAAAGGGTTTGGCGCGTTTGCTTCTGGCAAGTTTGCTCTTCGAGCATTAGGTCAATCCATGGCACGTGAATTGGGTCCTGAGGGCATCCATGTTGCGCATGTTAATATCGATGGAATGATCGGCGAGTCCGATGACGGCTCTAAGCTTGATCCCGCAGACATTGCAGAGACCTACTATGGCCTGCACACGCAGTCGAAAACCAATTGGACCCATGAACTTGATATCCGGCCCTGGTCGGAGACCTGGTAGATAGTGCCATACACCTAGCAACAAAAAACGGCGGCTCTGTGCAGAACCGCCATTGATTTTTGTCTTTGAAGTATCTGGCTAAAGGCTGCCTAACCGATCCTTCATGATCTTTTGTGTCTCGGCTATGTGCGCCTTTGCAGCAGTATGCTTTTTGATTGCTGCATAGTACTTCTTCACGTTCGGTCGACCTTTAAGTGGGTCCTTGAGACCGAAGAGTGGCCCAACCGATGTCGCAAAGAGTAATGCCGGAATGGCATAGCAATCTGCGACGGTGAAGCTCTTGCCTGTCGCGCACGGCCCAGGGCTGATGTAGCTGTTGAGAATGTCCAGTGCGACTTCCATATCCGCTTTGGCCTTATCGGCTGCAGTCTTGTCCTTCGGTGCTCGCCCGACAACTTGCCGGAACAAATCAAGGGCGGGCTCCTGAACGTATAGATCGCAGACTTTGGCGATCAAGTTCGCTTTACCAGATGCCGCCGGAGAAGCTGGGATGACCTTCTTTTTCTTCGGGTACTTATTATCCAGGTAAGCAACGATGACGTTGGATTCATAGACGATGTTGGCCCCGTCCTTTACCGTTGGAATTTTACCAAAAGGATTAAGAGCCAAATACTCCGGCGTCTTTAAACCGCCTTCGGGCATTGAGATCGTAAAGGCCAATCCTTTATGTTCGCAGGCCAGGATGACCCGAGCGACAAAGGGGGAGAGTGGACTGCCATAAATGTGCATCGTCTATGCTCCAATATGCCTAGGGGTTAGCTTCCGAAGAACTGCTTCGCCATAACAGTCATTTCTTTAATGGCTTGCTTTGTCATTGGCTCACGCTTCAGCGACGCCCAATATTTCTTGACCTTCTTATGACCCGCGAATGGATCTTTGACGCCGAAACTCGGTGTAACCAGTTGAACGAAGAACAACGCTGGAAGTGCGTAGCAGTCTGCGATGGTAAACTTCTTTCCCATTGCCCATGGCCCACCTGGGGTGAGGTATCCATCAAGAATAGCCAAGCCTTTTTGTGTTTCGGCGAGCTTTTCTTTCACCAACTTTTTATCACGCTTCTTTGGATCGCGTTGTCCAAACAAGCTGGTGACGACCCCCTGCACGTAGAGGTCGGAAATTGTTGCGATGAGGCGAGCCATCCCTGCGGCTTTGGCCGAGGCCGGGATAATCGATTTCTTAGGGTACTTTGCATTTATGTATTCGACGATGACCGAAGATTCCGGCAGAACTGTTGCGCCGTCCTTCATGGTTGGCATTTTACCCATAGGGTTCATGGCCAGGTATTCCGGTGTCTTCATGCCGTCCTTGGGCATGATCACTTCGTGCTTGACCCCTTTGTGGCGAAGGGCAAGCAGAGCCCGACAGACAAAAGGTGATAAAATGGCGCCATAAACTTTCATGGTGTGTGCATCCTCAATTTATAAAATTTGTGTCCCAACAGCCTTCAAGCCGTGATGGCCGAGAGCGGCGCGTATCATATCGGAACCGTATCAAAAATCACGTGCGATTATCTGGCAGCGATTCAGGTCGTTTTGCCATTGCTCAGGGCTATTAATGGCTCATATTTCGTGGTTTTCTCTGCTGTCATAATTGAGGAGGAAACTGATGGATAATCGCAATATCAGGGGAAAAATTCTTTACATCGGCGGTGACGATGAGGAGCGGGGACGGGAGTGGTTTTCCATGACTTTCCACGAAGACGGCCAGCGCACTCTTCGCGCCCACTGTGAAATCGACGACACGGAGGTTTTGCGGGAAACCGTTTATACCATGGACGAGAACTGGCGGCCGTTGGACTGCTTCAACAGACTTCATGTGGAACGTAAGTTTCTTGGTACGGGGTGGGTAAGGGCTTTTGGAAACGAGGCTGAATGCGAAGTACTCAACACCACTCTCGGCCGTGTCTCCCAAACCGTCAGCATGGACGGACCCGCACAGAGTTTGACCGTTCACCCGTTGACGTGTGACGTTTTTCATTGTGCTGGAAATGATCATACCAAGTCTGAGAACCCGCAGACTTTGAATAACGTTCTTTCTACATCACCGTTACCCAACGGGGGCAGCGGACCATTTCTGAGTGTCGGTAAAGTAACTGTGATGTATGACGGTCGTGAAGAAATCACCGTGCCCGCAGGAACTTTTGAGGTAGATCACTACCACTTTGTTTTGAAGCCACAGCCCGACGGTACACCCCGACGTGAAGATGTCTGGTGTATTCCGGAAGACTATACCTTTGTGAAGGTGACAGTTGATGGCTTCTTAAAAAATTCCCGTTACGAATTAGTAGAGTACGAGACGGAATTCTAGGAGCTGGCCATGAATTACCGGAATGTTCGAGGTAAAATCGCGTATATCTTTGATCCTGATGGTGAACGGCGGGATTTCGGCCGCGAGTGGTGGTCGGTCACGTTTCATGAGGATGGTCAGCGGACTCTGCGCGCCCACTGTGAAATAGAGCCTGGTGTTGTTGCGGATCGTTCTGTACTGCGGGACACGGTTTACACGACGGACGTTGACTATCGTCCGTTGGACTGTTTTGTCCGGCTGCATGAGAGTGGCAAATTTCTGGGTAGCGGGTGGTTTCGGTTCACTGATGGATGGGCAGAGTGTGAAGCCGTTAACGTGACGTCTGGACGCATGAGCCAGCGTATGGACCTGGATGGTCCACCACTGTCATTCGGTGCGCATCCTGTTTCCTGCGATGTGTTGCACTGCGCGCGATTCAACCACAGTATAGGTCAAAAGATTCAGCCATGCGAGGGGGTTTTGATGTCATCGCCTGAACACGATGGCTGTTCGGGTCCCAGCCTTTGCACCACGCAATTCGGCCTGGAGTATCTCGGTCGAGAAATGATCACGGTGCCGGCAGGAACGTTTGAAACCGATCACTATCGCTTTAACCTCGATCACCATCCGACCGAAGACGTATGGTGCACCATCGATGGATTTCTGTTCGTCAAAATAACGGTGGCTGGCTATATGAACGCTCACTTCGATCTTGTCGAATACGAAGAGGACTTCTAACGATGAGAATAATCGGTGCCGGGTTTGGTCGCACGGGTACGAAATCGATGAAGCTTGCTTTGGAGCACATTGGATTTGGGCCCTGCTATCACATGTTTGAGGTGTTTGCGAAGCCAGAGGGTATCCCTCTATGGCACAAAGCAGCCTTCGGCCACGACATCGATTGGGATGGTCTACTTGGCGATTACCCGTCAGGTGTAGATTGGCCGCTCTCGCATTTTTGGCAGCCCCTGTCTGAAAGGTATCCCGAGGCGAAAGTATTGTTGACCGTGCGGCCAGCTGATCAGTGGTACACTAGCATGACCAACACTATTTTCAGTCATCTTGCCAGTAAACAGCCAGAGGATGGTTCCCGTGAGATGTGGAAAGAGATGGTCGATAAAATCGTCCTTGAGGACACGTTCGACAACCGGCCAGAAGATCGCGCCCATTGTGAAGCTGTGTTTGACCGACATGCAGCGTTAGTCAAAGAAACTGTGCCGGCTGACCGGCTGATCGTTTATGAAGTCGGCAGTGGGTGGGAGCCGTTGTGTGAAGGCCTCGGTGTGCCTGTTCCCGAAGGTCCTTTTCCAAAAACCAATACGACAGAAGAGTTTCAACGAGACCGGGATTCTAAAGCCGCTGCAGCGTCCTAGTCCTTAAGGCTGGGTTCAGTTTGTTCGGTCTGTGCCATATGCACCACACGTTGCGGATATGGAATGTCTATGCCGTGTTCTTGTAGAACATCCCAGAGTTCGAGAAGAACTTCGCCTTTGACATTGGTGACTCCTTTTGCTGGATCTTTGATCCAAAAGCGAAGCACAAAATTTATGGAACTGTCTCCAAACTCAACAAGGTGACAAACTGGCGGACGATAATCGACGGACCGCTCTGGCTTTGTCGCCGCCTCCATGGCTAGTTTGCGCACGGTGTGTGGGTCGCTGTCGTAACTGGTGCCAAATTTCACTTCCATGCGGACATCGTTGTCGCTGTGAGACCAATTGATAACCTGGTTGGTTACGAAGTCATCATTAGGGATGAGAAGTTCTTTGTTGTCTCGTGTGGTCACGCCAACGTAGCGCGCACTCAAAGTATTCACCCAGCCAAAGGTCTGACCCACTTCAATAACGTCTCCAGGCTTAATGGACTTGTCGAGCAGGAGAATGACACCGCTGATTAGGTTGGAAACCTGCTTTTGCAGGCCTATACCAATGCCGACGCCGACAGCACCAGTGAACACTGCAAGCGCCGCAAAATTTATGCCTACCGATGAAAGCGCGACCATCACAGCGACCACCACCATGATTAGGCGAATGGTCTTGCCGATAAGAACGCGTGCGCCTGGTGTTATATCAGACACTTGAGAAAGACGGTTGTCGATCAGCTTGCTGATAGCAAGTGCAGCCCACATGAGAGTGGCAAGCAGTATTGCTCCATTGATGACTGTCAGCACTGTGACGCGAGTTTGCCCAAGCGGAATACTGACCGATTCAAGTGTATCTATTGCTGGGTCAAGTAGCCCCACAATATTCAGGGCGGCGATGGTCCAGGCCAGTGTGGCGACAAGGCGAGATAGGAAGGCATTTGCGATCAGGGCTGATGTGAGCCGGATCAGTATCCAGGCAGTCATCAAGCTGGCTACGATCTCCAACATCCCACTATCGGTGCCATCTTCAATTTGGCTGACAATGCCCGTCGCTAACCAAAGCACAAAAAGGAAGACAATAGCCGTCAGTTGATGGGATACGGCGGTTAGTACCCGTCGGAGAGGTGACAACAGGCGCAGGTTTGAGATACCTGTAGCCAGTCGTGGTCGGATTGGCTTTTGTATGAAGTAAGCAATCAAGAGTGTCAGCAGCAGAATTCCTAGCTGAGTCAGGAAATCCAAAGCTAGAATCTGCTGTTGAAACCAGACCAGAAAATCGGCGTACAAGATTTGCCAGGTCCCAGGTTTGAAGAGCTCGTTTATCCTCATGCTCGAATTCTGCCACTCAAAGCCCTTGCCGTCGACCCGCACACGCTTTTGATTGAGGTTTTACCGTCTGACTATGAGATGGTAAGTAGATACTATTCAGCAAAGAAGACGCCACGAGGACCAAACTTGCGCTCTCTCGCCGCAATGCGCTGCTCGGTGGGGCAGGACTTACAGCCACGAGCACGATGTTCTCCTCTGAGCCCGTCTCGGCATCAGCATGGTCAGACCGAAAAAAGTACGTCGATGTCGGTGATGGTCTGAAGATGGCATATATCGAAATGGGTGATCCTGACGAAGATCCGATTGTCTTGGTTCATGGCAATCCGACATCATCCTATCTGTGGCGTAATGTCGTTCCCCACTTGATCGATAGCGTCCGGTGCTTGGCGCCTGACCTTGTTGGCATGGGGCAGTCAGACAAACTGCCGGACGAGGGGCCACGAACTTACTCTTACTTTGTTCACCGTGAGTATTTTGATGGCTGGCTGGATGCCATGAATCTGTCAGGACCAATTACGTTTGTAGGGCATAATTGGGGCGTACCGCTGTTCTTTTATTGGGCTATGCGCAATCTCGGCAGAATCGAGGTTTCGTTCATATGGAGGGGCAAATATCACCAGTGACAAAAGCCATCGCGGGTGATCGTTTTCGGGCCTTTAACGCTCACATGAGCTCACCAGAAATGGAACAGGACGTTCTCCAGAACAATTTGTACCTAAAACACTACTTCTTTCGCTATGTCGACAAGACCCTGTCCGATGAAGACAGGCGTGTTTATGAGTAGCCCTATCTGGATGCCGGTCCTGACCGTCGCCCCACCATTGATTGGCCTTGCGAAATACCAGTTGATGGCGAACCAGCAGATGTTCGCGCCCGCTTAACTGAGTTGATCGATTGGATGGCGAACAACGACATTCCAAAACTCTGGTTGGTGCCGGATACTGCGAGCATCATGACAGGCGAGCGAAAGGAAGCCGCTGAATCTTTTTCCCAGCAGACGACGGTAGAAATTGATAGCGGGCATTACACACCCGAGACATCGCCAGACGCTATTGGCCGGACGATTGCCGAGTGGTTAGAGGCTTTAACTTAGAACTTTAGCTAAGTGCACTCTTGAATAAGTCGAGTGTGCGTCCGTGGGCTAGCTCAGTCGCGGCTTCATCATAGTGATTTGTATCGGTGTCCCGCGCGAAACCGTGATCACATCCCTCATAGGTATGTATCGTTACCGTTTCGTGACCCTGGAGGGCCTGCCGCACTTGGTCAGACGCTTCTTTTGGGACAAATGAGTCTTCATCAGCGATGTGGAGGATTGTCGGCTTAGAAATTTTGTCAGCTTCGCCAAGTAACCCTTCAATGCCGACGCCATAATAACCGGCGTTTGCATCAGCGTCTGTACGAGTAGCAGCAAGATAAGTGAGAACACCGCCGAGACAAAAACCTGTCGTGCCTACCTTTCCATTACATCCTTTGCGACCCCGAAGTTCGTTTATGGACGCTTGAATATCTTCAACGCCCTTGTCCACATTAAACTTACCGTAGATTTCGAGACCCTTATTGAAGTCTGCTTCTACCGTTGCGTCGAGTTGCACACCTGGTTCAATCGGCCAGAATAGATCAGGCGCGAGGGCCATGTACCCTTGCTCTGCCAACATATCGCACACGCCACGAAGCCAATCATTTACGCCAAAAATTTCTTGAATGACGATTACTCCCGGTCCGCCGCCATCAGGCGCAGACAGATAGCCCATGAAATCTCCGTTGGTACCCTTGATTGTAATTTCTTGTGAACTCATAGCAGCGTGCTCCCTGTTAATATTCGTGCTAGAGTTTTAGATGGATTCAAGTGGATTGACCAGACGCCTGGTGGGCAAATTTTCACCCAGCACCTTATTCCGTAGCACTTTTTCAGGAACTGTGGCGTCCTACATTTTCGTGGGTGAGGGATGTCCGCATGGCATAACGGTCGCCGCGATAGAAGGACGTTAACCACTCAACAGGCTGATCAGAATCGTCGAATACAAGACGTGTCAATTTTAATAGAGGGGCACCAACCTCCAGGCCCAGCGGTGCAGCGACAGCCGGGTCGGCCAGTGTGGCTGTTACTTCTTGCTCGGCTCGTGCGACGGGCACGCCAGCCATATTCAGGCGAACGAGCATCGGCAGGTTTTCTGTTTTCGGATCAAGTTGAGATGCAATGTTTTCTGGAACGTAAGCGATGATCACGGCCAAGGGCTCACCGTCGGAAAGACGGAGTTGGTTGGACCGCAGAACTTTTGTGTCACCTTTAAGCTCTAGCATTGAGCCGACATCGGCCGCGGGTATCTGTATTTCAGATGCTAGATGTTGCACATCGGTAGCAGCCCCGATTGCCTGAACACTTTGCAAAAGATCGTCTAGTGCGTTTCTTGCAGGACCCGGCGCATCATCGGCGACGAAAGTGCCTTTGCCTCGTTGTCGAACAACAAGTCCATCTGCCACCAGTTCTCGCATGGCGCGTTTTACTGTAATCCGCGACACACCAAATTCAGTACACAAGGTAGATTCAATAGGGAGGGCAGACCCAGCGCTATAGGTGCCCGACCGAATACCTTCCTTCAGTATCAGGTAAACTTGGTGATACAGCGGAATCGCCAGGGTTTCGTCAACCGGATGACGGATGTCCGAGATTTCATTCACGAATCTAAGACCAATCCTGAAGATATATTGGTGTTCGTACCGGTCATGGACGCGGCATGGGCAGAACACAAAAACAAGACTGCACCAGCACATTCTTCTACTGATGCGTATCGCCCAAGAGGGAGGGCGTCTTTTAGCCCTTCGTGTTGATCCTCTGAGAGGCGGTCCAGCATCGGAGTATCGACAGGGCCAGGCGATACAAGGTGAACGCGAATGCCGTCCGGTGCCCACTCTTTCGCGCAATAGCGTGTCAGATTAACCAAAGCAGCTTTAGATGATGCGTAAGCTGCACCCGAAAGGTAACTGCCTCCGTTGTAGCCGTTAGATGAGCCACACAACACCGCTACGCCTCCAGGCTTCGTAACGTGTTTGTACGCATGCTTTAGCAACAGGAATGAAGACGTCAGGTTGGTGTTGACGACTGTATTCCAATCTTCCAATGGCATTTCATCAAGGCGCCCTTTGCCGACCATACCTGCCATGTGAATGACATAGTCCAGGCGCCCAAACTGATCGACACAACTTTTAACCGCTGACGCCACCTCGTCTTCGTCTGTCACCTCAAGGGTAAGAGGAAGTACGCGATCATCATCAAAGGGCACAGCTCTTCTGCCGGTCGCAGCAACCTGCGCACCGGCGTCGAGCATCATGCGAACGACAGCCTGGCCTATACCTCCAGTCGCGCCGGTAACAAACGCGACGCGACCGGAGGCATTAAGCAAGGCAGGAGAAGGTGAGTCGCTCACTCGGCAGCCTGAGCGATGCCTTGAACAAAGGCTTCATTAATGCCGTCGAGCATGCGCCAGCGCATTTCCGTTGATGCACGAACAGCGGAAATAGCCTTTTGTTGCAGTTCTGGTGTGGTTGAGTATTGCGTGGTGATTTCCAAGCCAACATGTGCGTGCTCGGTATCTCCTTCGATGTGCACATGGAAAAACTCCATGTCATCATCGGACAAGCCCATTTTACGCATGGCGTCTACGTACTTGGGGTACAGCGTTGGCAACTGTCCTTCGAGCGCAACCATAATTCCGGCGGCTCCTTCGGCAAGGTGACGGACATTGACCAGTTCCCAAATCCATGAGCGCATGGCGCGGGTCGAAGCCAAGACTTTGCCGTTGTGCTCGGCGTTGGTGAAGTCTTCTTCTTTCATGCCGCATGCGATACCAAACTTGACCAACAAGTTTGGGTGGCGCTTTTCAGGTGTGTCAGGCATTTCTTCGCCCAGCAGATTTTCAAGCATATGCTGACGGGCTTCGAGATCGTCTAAACGGCAGAAGAACTGCGCAAACTGCTGAGGAATCGAATCGATGTAATAGAAATGCTGCACGGCCCATTCGCCGATTTGCTTAAGGCTGAGTTCTTCATTCGCCCAGGCAACGCTGAATGGATGGCCGCCTGAGTGGACTGTCGTACGCGCATCTTCAAGCGCTTTGTAAAAGTCTGGCTGGTTCATGAATGTAGACATGGTCTTCTCCTAGTGGTCTTCAATGCTTGAGAGAGGGATCTTAGAAAGTCAGTCGCTGGCGCCCCATTTGGCCAACGGGAACGTGCTCATTGGTATGGTCGTTGTTTTTTCTTCTGTAAAAAATTGCAGGCAGTCTTTCGCGCTATCTCGTCCAATGCCTGATTTCTTGTAGCCGCCAAACGGAGCGCGCAGTTCACGTGTCATGGGTGTGTTGACCCAAATTGTACCCGCGCGCATTTCCTGGGAGGCTTTCATGACGGTAGGCAAGTGGTCTGACCAGATGTACCCCACCAGGCCAAACTCGGATGCATTGGCAATAGCCAAGGCTTCATCAATATCATCGTATGTAAGGAACGTTGCGAACGGTCCGAAGATTTCTTCTTGGCAAACTTGAGCGTCGTTTGACTTTGCCATAACAGCAGTCGGCTCAAGGTAAAGGCCAGTTTCGTGACGACTGTCGCGTGAGCCGCCGGTTAGAAGTTCGCCGCCGTCATTCTTTGCAATATCAACGAAACTTAGTACGCGATCCATGTGAGCACGGTAGCAGACCGGTCCAATTTCAGTCGCGGCATCCATCGGGTCGCCAACTTTAATATTTTTCGAACGCGCAACAAACTTTTCGATGAATTCATCGGCGATTGAACGTTCGACAAGAATGCGAGATCCGGCGAGACACTGTTGGCCGTTGTTAGAGTAAATGCCGAGAATGGCGCCATTGAGTGCACGGTCCATGTCCGCTGTTGCGGTAATGATGTTCGCTGATTTGCCACCGAGTTCGAGACCTACTGGTTTGAGACCTTCGCCGGCACGGGCCGCAATCATTGCGCCCGTTTTTGTGCCACCGGTGAATGAAACCACGTCAACTTCAGGGTGAGAGACAAGAGCATCGCCGGTCACGTGTCCCCGACCATTGACCAGGTTGACGACCCCTTTTGGTATGTCTGTTTCGTGGATCAACTCAACGACACGACGAAGTGATAATGGTGTGAATTCGCTAGGTTTCAAAACGCATGTGTTGCCAAAGGCGATGCACGAGGCAATTTTCATTGAGCACAAGGCTAGGGGCGCGTTCCAAGGGCCGATAAGCGCCCCAACACCAATAGGCTCTCTCGTCACGACTGAGAGATAGGGCTGCGTTTGGGTGTACGCTTCACCCGAAGCCTGGCTCGCAACTTCAGCGAAGAACTCGAAATTCCATCCGGCGCGTTTTACGTGAAACCCTTTGACGTAGTTTAAGGTCAGACCAGCATTGAGGCTTTCTAGATAGGCCAATTCATCGGCATTAGCTGCGATCACATCTCTGATCTTCAGCATGATGGCTTTACGCTCGTCGACGGACATGTGCCGCCAAGGGCCATTCTCAAATGCTTCCCGGGCGTTACGGACGGCTTGATCGACCTCGTCGACTGATGCTTCGCGCAACAGGGATATCTGGCCTTCAGTGATCGGGCTAATCACTGCTATGTCTTCACCAGACCCTGAGGGGCTGACAGAATTTCCATCAATAAAACTGGTGACGTGCTGATTGACGCTGAACTTCTTCATCATGTCTTGCGTGACTGCGTTCATCGTGCGCTCCCTGAATTCGTGTGTTGAGGATGTGCGTATTTCATTGTTTCAACTGTCATGGCATGAAACCACCGCCATTAATGTGAATGACCTGCCCTGTGATGAACCGTGCTGCATGGCCACTGAGAAAAAGAATGGGGGCCACAACATCATCGGCAACGGCGAGACGTTTCAGAGGTGTTGCATCAGCGTAGCGCACAGGATCGATATGAGTTGGGTTGCTGTCGTCTTCTCCGGTTCGGCTGGTGCCACCCCTTAGGAATGCGGTATCTACCGCGCCTGGGGCGATCACATTTACGCGAATATCCGGTGCGTTTTCATTAGCCAGTGACTTCGACAAAGCAATAACTCCGGCTTTGGCGGCACCATATGGCGATGTTCCAGGCAGACCTTTGTATGCAAGGCCAGACGCTGTATTGATGATCGCTCCGTTACCTGATTTTTTTAGCAGTGGTAATGCGGCGCGGGCGCACAAAAATGCTGAGCGAAGATTACCGTCGGTGATCTCATCCCATGTCTCAGTGGTCATCTCTGCAACAGGTTCAAATTCGTTGGTGAACCCGCAAAGATTTACCATGGCATCAAGGTTGCCCCAGGATTGATCAATCACATCAAAGGCCGCTGCCACTGACTCTTCGTCTGTCGCATCAACAGCATGCTGCAGGCACGTGTTTGGCGGTGCATGCCGCTGGAGGGACGAGGTCAAGTCCAGCACAGCAACTTTCAATCCAATTTCAACGCTGGCGTTGACGAGCGCGCGTCCGATGCCACCACATCCACCCACGATTGCTATGCGTGCGCCTTTAGGCGGTCCAAGACGCGTAAAATCAAGGTCTGTTATAGCGGTGGCATCCATCATCTTAACCTGACGTTACCAGTCGTTTTGCCGCGTCTTGCGTGAATTCATGATGACAACCGGGGCAATGCATTTTGACATCGGGTCTATCCAAAAGACCGGGACCAACATGAAACCAATCGTCGCAATTCGGACACTGGGTCCACGACGTATTGCCTGTTTTTTCCCATGACGCGCCGAGCCGAACGTTCTCGCGATTGTTTTGAGATGACTCAGTCATAGCGTTGGCCAATCCGACATATCGGTTCCCGCAAGAAGTTTCGCCGCGCGCTCCATCGCTTCATTTGGCACTTTTGAGCGAGGTGGAACTGGAGGCGGTGCACCAGGTCTCCCAGGCAAAGGTAGACTGGCATCAATGCCCATCTTGGAAAGGGTCTTCGAACCCGCCGGTGTCGACGGATCGAGCAACGATCCTGAAAGACCATCGACTGTGAAACTGTCACGGCTCCACTGCACGCGAGTTGCTAAGGCAAACATCAATTCAGAATCGTCGAAAAGGTCGATGTCATGATCAACAGCGATGGCCATTTTCAATCGCCTGTAGGAGAGGGCTGCCATCAGCGCGTCGCGCACTTCTCCAGGTCCTGGGTTCTCGACCTGAATATAACCGTGGAAACGTCGCCCCTGGGCCGGAACGTGGACGTTGGTTACGCTTGGGGCGACCTGTTTGCAAAGGCCATAAACCTTGCCTTCCATCGCCATGTTGTCAGGGACCAACATGTCCGTCAGACCGGACCCGTAGTCATGATAAAGCGCGCCTTTGCGCATGGTGATGCACGAAACATCTACTACCGGCGCAGCCACTTGAGGTCCCGAATACCCCGTGTACTCACCGAAGGGACCGTCTGCTTCTAACACATCGCGCGGAGCATACCCTTCAATAACAATTTCAGCGTCGGCCGGGACCATAATGGCATCACCAAACGTGCGACTTGGGGTCACGCGCAACGGTTCACCCAGCAGCCCCCCGCAGGCGCCCCAGTGGCTTTCTGGATAATTCAGCTTGGCTTGGGTGCCCATAAGCACGGCTGGGTGATGACCAATCCAAAACACCACAGGGCAGTCTTCGCCCTTGGCCCAAAACTGTCTCATGTTGCGATTGTTGTGGGACGCCGGATACGGAAAATACGACATGCGTTTTTCTGACTTTATCCAGCAGCGTTGTATCGCTGTATTGTCAGTCTGCGTTTCTGGATCATAGGTGGTCGCGTGCGCGGCGGTCAGATAGGGACCTGGATCTGTGACATGCTGGGTTAAGGCGGGTAAGCGTGTGAGATCAACATCATCGCCCTCAATGACGATCTCCTGAACCGGTGACGTATTTCCATCGATAATCTCAGGGGCAATATGGCTGCCCGTGCGTTGTGCATATATCGGGGCAGCAGTTTGATGATCATTGATGCCCAGGGATCTCGCAACGATGGCTCTGCTGGCGGTCAGATTTGTGACCACAGGAATATCGCTGGTCCCGCCGTCAGCCATTGTTGGTTTGTCTACGACGAGGATAGGGCGACGACCCGTCTTCTCGAGGGCATATTGAAGAGCTGTGATCTCATGGGTGAGTGATAGAGAATCGTCTGGTCTAAAGACCGAAGCCTTCTCTGATTCCAAGAATGTTCTCAAATCCAAAATGACGCCCGCCCCCTTGTGTTGCCAAAAGGTATAAAAGTATGACTTTATACTCAAGAGGATTCTTTTGGCGCCTTTAACAATAGCAAATACAATGGCTTAGCGGTTCGCAGCGGACATGTTTACCCTGCGTCTGTGCGGGGTTCAGAAATCCTTTACGGACTATGGTTTAGGGTCCAGCCCACAAGAAAGGTTAGGGTCCAGCCCACAAGATAGGAATGTAGGAATGACACAGAAGAACCGGCTTATTGTCGGCATCAGCGGCGCTTCCGGAATCATCTATGGAATACGTCTTCTGGATGTCTTGAGGGAAACGCCGTTTGAGACCCATTTGGTGATGTCTCAATCGGCGGAAGTAACCCTGGCGCACGAGTCTAAGCTCAAGGTCGCAGACGTGAAATCCCGTGCCGATGTGGTCTATACAAATGGAGATATCGGCGCCGCAATTTCGTCTGGGTCCTTTGCCACCGCTGGCATGGTCATAGCGCCCTGTTCAATTCGATCAGCATCGGAAATCGCGACCGGTGTGACGTCGACACTCCTGACGCGAGCTGCTGATGTTGTACTTAAAGAGAGACGTCGCCTTGTTCTCATGGTTCGTGAAAGCCCGCTGCATACGGGGCACCTCCGCACGCTAACCCATCTATCTGAAATCGGAGCTGTAATTTCTCCTCCCGTACCGGCTTTTTACTCAAATCCTGATTCCGTTGACGATATCGTGAAACACACCGTTGGCCGAGTGCTCGATATGTTCGACATTGATGCCGGGCTCGTAAGGCGATGGGGAGAGCTGGGCGGCTCTGGTAAAACAGCGAAGCGAGCCACGACTAAACAGGAATTCAAAACAAAATGAATGAGTCTGCGGGTAACGAAATCGCTAAAGGCAACCCGTTCTGGGAATTTGCGACCTGGGCCTATAGTCAGCCCGGCGTCGATAAAGCCATGTTGTCGCTGCAGAATCGCATGGGCGTTGATATCAACATGGTTTTGTTTTGTGTGTGGCTGGCCTACCGGGGGTCTAACGGCAACGACCTCGCGCAGCATTTGGCAAGTGCCTTGAAGATGTCCCGCGAGTGGCAACGTGATCTGGTAGAGCCGGTGCGAACGTGCCGCGAAAACCTCAAGGTTATTGTTGAAGGCCCTGACCTAATTGGCCGCAATCGCGAAGCGGCAACAGCACTTCGAGAAAGACTTAAAGCTAATGAGCTGGATCTAGAAGCGCTTCAAATCCTCGGTTTATATGGTTTGGTCAGCACGGGGGATCACGACGAGGGTGCGCCAGTTGATATCGCAACTCAGAAAGAAGACGCGCAGAATAATCTGAACGTCTATTTTGCGGCTACAGGTGTGACTCTTGACCACCTTGCTCAAAGCCACGTCCTGCGCCTTTTAAACGGTGTCTTTCAGTAGGCGCGCCACGCAGCAAATTCGTTACCAAGGAATTTCTTCTCCGTCCCATTCGAATGATGGCGTGGACCCATCGCGCGGGTAGTTCTCAATTTGTCTAATCATGCCGGCAACACGTTCCTTCGGGTCACCCAGCGGCATCCGGCCTCGGACCTCGGCCATAAAGTCCGTATCGGTTGCGCCCGGAGCGACAAGTCCGATTAGAATAGCGTTCTCAGTGACTTTCGGATGTTGGGCGAGGTTGCGCATCACCATATTCACCGCAGACTTGGATGCACGATAGTAAAATAGCCCTGGGCGATTCACAGACCCAATCGACCCTTGGCTCGACGTCACGGTGAAGATCATTTTGCTTTCACTGGCCGCGACGTGATCTAGAAACGCCTCTGAAATCTTCAGAGGTCCGGCGACATTGATATCCATAACGCCTTGAAAGGTTGAATAGTCCAGCTTACCGAATTGCTGTATCGCTGAGCCTCCGCCCGAAATACCAGCGTTGTGGACAATGAGGTCAATCGGAACGCCTTCTAGGTTCTTAGCTAACGCGTCTATGCCGGTATGGTCTTTGACGTCCAGTGTTTCTATGCGAACCAGGTCAGGATATTGGGCTTTTAATGACGCCAAACTCTCTGGAATATTTGTGCGCCTGTGTGTGGCAAATACCATCCAGCCTTTGTCTGCATATTGACGGGCAAATTCAAGACCGATCCCACGGTTAGCACCGGTCACCATAACGGTGGCGGCTTCCGCCATTGAACCAATAACTAAGAAGATAAGGCCTGCGTAGCCGATCAATCGATTCATGGCTTTGATCCTTAATTGCAACTACCAGGGGATGGCTTGGCCATCATAGTTTATCGGTAGCCCCACAGTTTCAGCGTTGACGCTGTCAATGACATTCAAGAGACCAGCGACGCTCTCATCAACCGTGATTGAGCCCGGTCCTCGAAATCCTGATGCAAACAGAAGTTCTGTTTGAACTTGGCCAGGGGCGATGAGGCCAATGACATAGCCTTGACCCTTGAGGTCGGCGTGCATGGCCCGCATGGCCATGTTCACGGCTGCTTTTGACATACGGTACCCATAAAACCGACCAAGTCGTTGCGTCAGAGTCATTGACCCCAAGCCTGATGTCATCGTCAGAATTTTTTTCTGTTCACTGGCGCCCACATGACTAAGGAATGCTTTGGCCATTTTCATTGGGCCATACACATTGACATCCATGATGAATTTGATCTCGTCATAGTCGATGTTCTGGGCGTTCTGCTTGTCGATATCGCCAAGTATGCCGGCATTATTGAGTAAGACATCAATTGCGGTGCCGTTATATTTCTCGGCTAACGCTGCAATTTCACTGTCATCGGTAACGTCCAACTCGTCGACCGTCAGATTATCGTGCTTGGCGGCCAGAGCGTTCAGCTCTTCTGCTCGCCCAGGATTACGGGCGGTGGCAATAACGCGCCATCCTTTTTCTGCGTAAGATTCCGCCAGACCTAGTCCGATACCTCGATTTGACCCAGTTATAAGAATGGTTTCGGCGCTAACGATTGATGGCAACAAAACTGCCAATACGACTGTGATTGTGCGTATGAATTTATGCATTAGGACGTGTCCTTTATTGAATGCCTTGTCATTTACTACCAAGGTACAATTTCACCGTTATGAAGAATGTATTGACCTGAATGTTCGACATTCAGGTTTTCTATATTGCGGATAACATCTGTTACGCTTTGTTCGGTGGTCATGCCCATGCCTCCATATCCGGCTTGCTGCAGCAAGCGTGTTTCAACGACACCAGGCGCCAGTATGCCTACAGACACGCCCTTGGGCGCGACTTCAAGGGATAGGGCCCTATACCCCATGTTAATGGCGGTTTTGGACATGCGATAAAGATACAGCGCTTTGTAAAACGGTGACGGTCGGACGTTCGTGAGTGAGGCTGTGCCAGACGTAATTACTGTTATCTTTTTCTGATCACTAGCTTCCACGTGGGGGAGAAACGCCTCCGCCATTTTCATCGGACCGATCGCATTGGTCTTGTAGACCTGCGCCATCGAATCAAAGTCGATAGAACCGATGGTTTGGACATCAGGTTCTCCGCCAAGTATGCCAGCGTTATTGAGAAGAACATCTATAGAGGTGCCCGAAAGCTTTGCCGCTAAGCTGTCGATCTGTGCATGATCACTGACATCAAGCGATTCAACGCGCAGATTGCTGTATTTAGATGCTAGTGCTTGAAGGTCATCGTCGTCTTCTGGTGTTCGGCTGGTTGCTATGACATCCCAGCCCAGTGCTGCGTACTGGCGTGCAAACTCCAGTCCGATGCCGCGGTTTGATCCCGTAATGAGCACGGTCGCGGCGTTGGCCGACGTTGCAGCAAGTGCCGCGAATGCCGCAATAACGATAGTGAGGCGCATGATTATGTCCCTTGGTCGGATTGTTCATTAGCGGCGATCATAGCGCCGGTTTAATGCTTGCAGACTCCGCCAAACGCTATGTCCGCAGGGCGGAGCCATCCATCGCTTATTATTGAGAGGCTTTGGGAGATAGAAACCAAAGTACTGCGGCTACCAACAAAAGTGCCGGCACATCTCCAACTACATGGCCTGTTTCATGCTCATCCATAACTGCTTGGATGGCCATGATTCCCGCATGTACGACGCTTGACCAAATCTTGAACGAGATAAGGCTGCGGTGGTCAGCCGGGTTTTTTGCTGCTCAAATGAGAAAAATGCCCGGTACCGCGTAAACACCGCAGATCATATGAAGGTAATATTGTCCGTCACCTCCGTGCCAAACTCATCCTGACGGCCACGCGATGCCAATTGGGTAAACCAACAAAAATATAACGCCAAATGCGATCATGGCTTTGCTAAGAAAATTGGTTTTTGTAGTTTCGTCCATAAGTCAGTCTCCCCCAAAATTGAATAGCGCGCTAAATTACCACGTCATTTCTTCGCCCGTGTTGGCGAAGTATTTGCCAGACATCTCAAGATCGTACTTCTCAATCATTGCCATAGATCGGGAGACGCTGGTTTCTACGTCGATCATCATTTGTTTTGGCAAGCCGGCAGTGAAATCCGTATCAACAAATCCTGGCGTCAGTATTCCGATGATGATCCCTTGCTCTTGGACTAATGGATGAATGGACACGTTTTTCATCACCATATTCAAGGCTGACTTGCTCGCCCGGTAAAAGGGTTGACGGGCACCCCGCACAAGGGACAAGCGGCCTTCAGAGGACGAAATGTTGATTATCTTTTTCTGATCACTGGCGCCGACGTGTTCGAGAAAAGCCTCTGTTACCTTTAATGGTCCCAACACATTGATGTTCATGACATCATTGAACACAGAAAAATCGATATTACCGAACTCTTGCGTATTCCGGCCTCCTGATATACCGGCGTTATTGATGAGCACGTCAATTGCCGTACCACTCAACTTGTCTGCAAGCGCATCAACACCGGTGTGGTCGGTCACATCGAGCGTTTCGATGCGAATATTGCTGTTATCTGCGGCAAGTGCCTGGAGTTTCTCATCGTCTTCAGGTGATCTTGCGGTTGCGATGACATCCCAGCCTTGTTCTGCATATCGCTTGGTAAATTCTAGCCCTATCCCTCGGCTCGCGCCCGTGATCATCACTGTGGCGGCTTCAGCTGTGCTCCAGAATAGAATGGCCGTAAAAAGTGTGACAGTACGCAGCATTTTCATTTTCCTTCTAACAGATGGCAAACCTTACCAAGGAATCTCTTTGCCGTCATAGTTGAGGAAACGACCAGATGTTTCCAAACTTAATGCGTCTATCAGCGGTATCATGCCGGATACGCTTTGAGTGGCCGTGATTGTTGGCAAGTCTCGATAGTCAAAGTTTTCTGCCTTTTCCGCCTCTTCTAAGGGGAGTCCAAATGTTTGCCGTAGCATTCGGGTTTCGACCAGCCCAGGCATAAAAACAACCACGGCAATACCTTTGTCTTCTAGCCGTTTTCCAATTCCACGCATGACCATGTTTAAAGCCGCCTTACTGGCGGCGTAAAAGGGCGTGCTAGGTGATTTGCTGACAGAAGAGATGGACCCTAAAAAGCTAGTGATCGAGACTATTTTTTTGTCGAGCCCTTTGTAGAGATGAGGCGTGAACGCTTCGCTCACTTTCATCGGACCGATTACATTGACGTCCATAATTTCGTGAAACAGAGCAGGGTCTAGTGATCCCCAACTCTGACGGTCCAGGTCGCCGTATTGCCCTGCGTTGTTGATCACAACGTCAACGGCTGTGTTGTCATATTTGCTCGCGAGGGCGCCGATTTGACTGACGTTCGTAACATCGAGTGGCTCAACGGTAATTTTTGAATCTGATGCGGCAAGATCCTGCAAGTCTTGCGCTTTCTTCGTATCTCTACAGCCAGCGATAACAGTCCAACCCCTGGCCGCGTATTGAGTGACGAACTCTAATCCGACGCCGCGGTTCGCCCCAGTGACTAGAACTGTTCTTTGTTCATCGGCTGTTACCATGGAATTGTTTTGCCATCATAATTCAAGAAGTCACCGGAAAGATCGAGTGTTAGGGCGTCCAGCGTTGATATCATTTGTGAAACGCTCTCCTTCGTGGTGAGCGGCTTGAAGCGTTTGTAGTCATAGTCCGTGGCTGCCTCTGCTTCTTCCTGAGTAAGGCCGACCGCTTCTCGCAGCATGCGGGTATCGACCGCACCGGGCATAAAAATAGCGACAGCTATCCCACGATCTTTAAGACGCATAGCGGTACCGCGCATTGCCATATTCACCGCAGCCTTGCTAATGGCGTAATAGGGTGCGCCGGGTGGATTGCGAATTGATGCTAATGACCCGGCCGTGCTTGAAATGACGGCAATTTTTTTGGTTTCACTCGCGGCAATGTGGTCAGCGAAGGCCTCAGAAATTTTCAATGGACCAAAGACGTTGATATCCATGACTTGGCGAAAGAGATCGCGGTCCAATGTCCCCCAAGTCTGACGAGGTCTATCGCCAAACACACCGGCGTTGTTCATCAATACGTCTATTGCTGTGCCACGATATTTGTCAGCCAGCGCGGCAATTTCCTCTAGATCTGCGACGTCGAGCTTTTCGATGGTGATGCTTTCGTTCGCAGTCGCCAGTGCCTGCAAATCTGCGTCGTCTTCGGGAGAGCGGCTGGTGGCGATGACGTTCCAACCCAGGTCTGCATATTGCTTGACGAACTCTAGGCCAAGGCCCCGATTAGACCCTGTGACCAGAACTGTTTCAGCTGCGGCACCGTGCGACCAACACAAGGCCAGCGACAATACTAGAATTCTAAACATCAAAGATGATCCTTTGCATTCATCAATAGATTTACCAAGCCATCGGCTCACCTGTGTACTGCATAAACGTGCCTGAAGTTGCTTGCGTATACCAACCAATCACGTCGCGGACACCAGTGGCGCTTTCTCGTACCGACACCTTAGGAATATCGAATGGTGCAGACATATCCGTATCAACGACGCCAGGATGGATCATACCAATAACGAGACCGCCGCTTGCTGTGTCTTTGGCAAAGTTGCGCATCATCATGTTCAAAGCTGTCTTGCTGGCGCGATAGAAATAAATATTGCCGCCTGTCAGTGTGATTGAGCCGACAATGCTGGAGATGTTCATTATCTTTTTGGTCTGGCTCAAGGCCACGTGTTCAATGAAAGCATCCGCGATTTTGAGCGGGCCCAGGGTATTGGTTTCGAACAGCTGATGAGCGATTGAGAAATCAAGATTGCCTAGTCTTTGGATGTTGGGGTCACCCAAAACGCCGGCATTATTGATTAAGACATCGATTGGTGTTCCACGCAGTTGAGTGGCAAGGGCATCGATCTGGGCGTGGTCTGTCACGTCAAGAGCTTCAATGCGCACCGTCTCGTATTTGGCGGCGAGATTTTGAAGTGCCTCATCATCTGCCGGAGACCGCGCTGTCGCGATAACGATCCAGCCATCTGCCGCGTATTGGGTAGCCAGTTCCAGTCCCAGGCCGCGATTAGAACCGGTAATGAGGACCGTTTCCGCACGGATTGGCAAAGATGCTAAAGCCAGCAAAGCTATGATTGCCCATATTTTCATGGCGTCTCTCTGAGGGGTTTTGAAAAGAGAAAGATGGTATGGCGCCCGCTGAAGCAAGGGAAGGGGCTTGCCTTTCCGGCGCTGATGCCAATGCTAGGTGTCATGAGAGGTGTAACAACTCGTTTCCACTTTATAGCCGTCGTTTGCGCCGGGCTTTTTCTGAGTGCCTGTGGTGAAGATGGAGGAGGGACTGACCCAAATACGTCAGCATCAGACACCTTGCGCGTTGGCGTGATGGGGCTTCCGGCGATGCTTGGGAACCCCTATGCCTCCCTTAACGCGCCCACGATATTCACTTGGTCCGCGGTTTTCGACAGTCTGACCTATGTAGGAAATGACGGGTTAGTTCAGCCTTGGTTAGCCACGTCATGGGAAGCGACCAGTCCGACAACGTGGGTCTTCAAGCTGCGAGAAGGGGTAACTTTCTCTAACGGTGAGCCGTTCAATGCCGAAGCTGTGGTCAACGCTGTTGAATACTTGATCAGCCCGGACGCCCTCACTGAAGTCGTTGCTCAGATGCTGAGTTCCATGACTGGCGCGCGCGCTCTGGATGAGCATACGGTTGAAATTACGATGTCCGCGCCAAACGTGCTGTTTCCTCGAGAGGCCGCCAGTCTTCGGATCGTAGCTCCAGAACATTGGCGCAGACTAGGGCGAGAAGGGTTTGCCCAAGAGCCGCACGGAACTGGTCCGTTCCGGGTCACCGCGTGGGAACCAGCTGTGGTGCGCATGGAAGCATTCGAAGAGTCCTGGAGACGTCCTCATTTTAAGAAGCTTGATATTTATGCCGTTCCAGAAGGGCCGCAGCGTATCCAGGGCGTGATCAGTGGCCGGTTAGATGTGGTGCTCGGAACGATTCCTGACCAGATGGCGGAGTTGGAGGCCGCAGGACATCAGTGGGTCAGTATTCCGGGTGGCGGCATTTATACGTTTTCGATGATCTTAAACCCGGATCATCCGGCCTTCGGACCCGAAAATGAGCCACTCACAGACGTCCGGGTGCGGCGGGCCATTAACTATGCCATCGATCGGCAAGCCTATATCGAGCTACTGCTCAGCAACACGTCCCGTGCGCCGTCTCAGCCGGTGCCGTCAACTGTGTTCGGCTACAACCCCGATCTTGAGCCATATCCCTATGATCCGGATCAGTCACGTGCGCTATTGGCAGAGGCGGGATATCCCGACGGGTTTGATCTGGTTTTTGAAATCGTCCCTGGGACGTCCATACCCAATGGGGTAGCTATCTATCAGAAAGTTGCGGAAGACCTCCGGGTCGTCGGCATAAACCTGGAACTCAAGACCTTTCCATTACCCCAGTATTTTAATGCTGTGCACACCGGAGAATTCAAGGGGCAGGGGTTCATGATGGATTTCCCGGCGGCACCTCAACTCGATGCCTTGCGCGGCATGCGACTCCATAGCTGCCTATGGAAAACGCCTTGGTTATGTGACGAAGGTGATCAAGCAATGATCTCTGCGGCATTAGCTGAGCCTGATTTGGAGCGCCGGAGGGCGTTAACCCAAGATATAATGCGCCGTTACCATGAGCAGGCCTACATGATTTATCTGTTTGAACGGGTCGATTACTACGGCGTAAGAGGTGGCTTAGAAGGCTTCGAAGCCGAGGGCTTATTCATCCAATATGATAAGGTTCACGAAGCCGAAAAACGATTCAATTAGAATCACTTAAGGAATTCACTTAAGTTTTTGTGTAAATCGAAAATGAGGGTTTTAGAGTCGACCTTCTTCAAATAATGCGTTGAAAAAGTCTTGTCGTTCTTTGCGAAAATCGCGACGAACAATAGGCTCCGTTTGACTAAAATCGAGCATCAAGTCGTTTTCGACCGATACCGCCGGCCAGCCGGGAAGACCACTCATATTTGGGTCTCCGGTTTTGGCGAATTGAACCCAATAGCGACTTAGCATCTTGGCGTAGTCTCTATCCGATTGATTTACCCGGTACCCGAAAACGCCAATATTTTTGGCATTGCCGATGATCGGAAAAGTATCCGTTGTGTCGAAAACGTAACGTGTTTCTACTCCATGGGCAGCACCATAGAAATCTCCCTGGTGTTCATCCAAGACCCTCGAGAAATGATAGACATACGTGGGGAGACCGACTTTGGCATGATGTTTGGCTAGATATCTTTGTGACCCGGAGAAAAAGTCGGTATAGAGCTTGTTGTTAAGAGTCTTGTCATCAATTTCGCCATAGATGGAATTGGCTTCTTCACGTGACAACCGCATCAGCCCTAGCACGGGGTCAGCGGAACTGGCCCAACCGAGAAGGCTTCCCTCCCAGCTGGTTGCACCCGTCATATAGGGTACAGGGTTTTGCTCGCCATCTACAAAAGTCGCTCCAACGGCCCTCACAACGATGCGGTTATCGACCACGGGATTCAAAGATCCTCCGACGCCGAGCATGTTGTTGCGCTGAAATTCGAGTATCTGATCGACCGCCAGGTCCCTAAGCGCAGAAACAACCGCCTCATTGTCGCCCTCAATTCCTAGCTTTTTGGCGATAGTTTGACCTTCAGTCTCTAACGAAGGCACCCCGGGTGTGTCTATTGAGATATGCCTAGGCAAGCTGACCCGTATGCCTGAGCTTTGCGATATTGCCTTGTGAAACAAGCCAGCGCTGACAGGACTGGCCATGTGGTAATTTACAGACACACCGCCGGCAGACATTCCAAATATAGTGACGTTATCCGGGTCCCCACCAAATGCCGCAATGTTGTCTTTCACCCATTCAAGAGCGGCAATCTGATCCATCATGTAGTAGTTGCCTCGTGGCTCGTTTTGTTGAGTAGAAGAGAGCGCGGGGTGGGCAAACTGCCCTAGCATGGCGAGCCGGTAATTGAAGGTAACGGCCACAACTCCTTGTTTTGCCAAGTTTGTTCCGTCATAGCGGGGCATTGACCCATCACCGACTTGAAAACCGCCGGGCAGTATCCAAACCATGACTGGAAGCTTGGATTTTGGTTTTGTGTCTGGCGTCCAAACATTAAGAAATAAGCAATCCTCATCCATCGGCATGTCGCCAAGGACTTCCAAAGAATATCCGGCTGACAGAAGTTGAGGACACACCGCCCCATAGGAGCGGGCGTCCCGTGTGCCTCTCCATTTTTTAGGGGGTTGAGTCTGACGCCATCTCAACTCTCCAATGGGCGCGGCTGCGAATGGAATGCCTCGAAATTTGTGAACGTCATTCTCGACAAAACCCCGCAACTTGCCTTGGTTTATGTCAACGATGGATCGATCTTGGGCGTTGGCATTGGATCCAAAGACAATCAACAGCGCGCAACAGGCTGCAATTAGCTTTTTCATTGGGTGTTCTCCTGTTGCCGCGCGAAAGCAGCCTTTCCCTGAAGTATCAAATCGTAAAGACGGGCGCCTTCACTGCCGGTGTCGTCTAAAATCCGTTGCAGGCTATTGGCAGACGCATTTTTCCATCGCTCCCGCTGAGCTGGGGTCAGGTCCAAATAGGTGAGACCGGCGGCTTCACCTTCCTGGACAACCTCCTCTACATACGCTCGGACGTTTTTGCGCATGCTCTTCAAATCGACGTAAGCATCAATCAGTGCCGCCTTCTGAGCGTCGGTCGCCGACTCAAACCACCGGGCGTTGGCCATGTTGACCCCCATTTCGTACATGCCTTTTAGACGAGAGACGCAGCAGACCTGGGAATTTAGAGCATTGTGCACCATCACCACGTTGGTCAGGCCACCCTGAACCAGCCCAGTCTGTAATCCAGGGATCAACTCGCCGAGTTCCAGAATCGCATAATCCGCGCCGACTGACTCCACGAAGGATTGGAGGATAATTGAAGGTGAAATTCGCAGGGTCATGCCGTCGAGGTCTGCAGGTTCCAAGACCGGCTTGTCTACCGAGTATAAGACTCCCCAACCAACTTCCGTGAACTGAATGACTTGGAGTCCGAGTTCGCCAAACATTTTTGTGATCGGCTCAGACAGGTAATTATCCAGGACAAAGTCCGCCTCTTCGAGACTCTCGAATATGTAGGGCGCCAGAATCACTCCCATTTCTGGAACCAATGACGTCATGCCTTGGGACGAAATACTGATGACCTGGATGCGGTTGCGCCGTGCGCCAGTTATGAGTTGCTGTTCTGAGCCAAGTTCGCCGAGCAGATACCATTCAAAGTCAAACTCAGGATTGGCTTCGATCTCTGTCTGGAACCCCATCCATTGGTCCCACCAGACGCTGTCGGGAAATGAGTAGACGCCAACCTTACCCTTGAGTGGTTCGGCGAGGACCGGTCCAGCAAGGGTGATCAACACTAAGGCCAATAGGCAGCGGGCGACTTTCGTATACATAGCGTCGAGATTAGGGCGGCGTTTGGCGTGAGGCAACGTTTCAAGACGCTGCTGCATACAGGTGGATTGGTGTTTTGACTTATCTCGACGATAGCAGATGATGTGGGTAATCAAGGGGGAGACGTGCGGATGAACCGCACAAGGCTGGGTAAGGAGAGCAAAATGCCGACAGTTTTGATCACCGGTGCCAATCGTGGCATCGGCCTAGAGTTTGCTAAGCAATACGCTGAAGACGGGTGGGTTGTGGTCGCCTGCTGCAGAGATCCGGAAGGAGAAAGTGCTAAGGATTTACAGGTTATCGCTGACGGTGCAGATGGTCGTGTCCATTTAGAAAAAATGGATATGCTTGATCACAGCTCGATAGACGCAGTCGCTGACAAGTACAAAGGTAAGCCGATTGATATTCTTTTGAATAATGCTGGCATTATTGGTCCAGTGCCGATTCAAGATCATCTTGATGCTCAGCACTTCGGCACCATCGACTATGATGTTTGGGATACGGTTGTTCGGACCAACACTTTTGCCCCGGTAAAAATGGCTGAAGCGTTCTTGGAGAACGTTCAGGCGAGTGCGCAAAAGAAAATCATTACGCTCTCGAGCACTGTCGGGTCATTGCAAGAAGATAAAACGGCAGCGTTTTGTTACTGCACGTCTAAAACGGCTGTGAACAAGGCGGTGCAGCTTATCTCTGAAGTTCTGCTAGATAAGGGTGTGATCGCCATGGCGTTTTGTCCGGGCTACGTTAAGACCCGAATGGGGGTAGGTGGGGCAACGGTTGAAATACCCGATAGCGTGTCTGGAATGAAGGGTCTCATTGACACCTTCACCATGGGTGACACCGGAACGTTTCGCCGTTTCAATGGCGATACGGTGGCGTGGTAACGGGTTCAGTGTCCACTTTATTTAATCATTCGAGAGAAGTTCCTGAGTTCTTCAAAAGCGGGCCCTTTCTAAGTGTCTTTATTGCTCATAATGTTATCGATGAGACGGCTTACGAGGCTTACCAGGCGATTAGTGATGGTGACACTGTCAAGCCATCTCAATTCGGCGGAGAGGTCTTAGGGTTTTCTAAGCCTGCGTTTCGCTTTGTCGGTCCGGAAGAGGCTTATGCTGTGGCTGTTATTCGGTGGCCGAGTTTTGAGGCTTTTAAAGCTTGGCGTACTCAGCCCGTCTATGCGGCAGACGGGGTGGCAGACCTGCACGCCACAGCGGAGCGCGAGAGCGTCTATTTCCTGCCCAGTATTTAGGCTTGGCCCTCATCGTTTCTCGTGGTTTTCTTAGAGGCTAAAAAAAAGTGGGCGGGGCACAGCCCCGCCCCAAGTTTCAGGGACGCACCTCTGAACGTGGTTCAGACGCTACCTCGCCTCCATTAAGTGGAGATTGAGGGGCGTCTGCCCCACGAATTTAGTGAAACCTCAGACCCAATATCTGGTAATGATCGACTGGCGGACGGGCGCCGGTCTGGGGCGTTACTCTCAGTCTTAGAGTGGCCGATCAGGATGGTCCTGATACTAGCTGAAGTGCTGAGTTGCATTGCTTTAAGGCTCCCCAAGACCCATCGCAAAAGAAACTTGAGTGTCCCAGAGATGGGCTAAAATGTCACTATGTTTTGCGGTTTTGGCACATTCGACACACTATATATAGTAGCGGCCATGAGCCTGAAACCCTCGCGAATCCTCGGGCGAATCTGATCTCTGAGTGTTGGGAGCCTGCTCCATTGCGGATCCGCGAGATGACGCTCTTGTGATGGAAATATGACAGTTTTTCGCGAATCGTGCCGCTTGCGTCGGAGTTCTTCAGGGGTAGAATGGAACAACGGTTGAAAAGACCTCCGGCGAGTCTTACACCCCTATATGGTTATTAAGGAGATTCAGATGGCAATAACCCTGCGCGTAAACGGCCAAGAACACATTGTCGATGTGGACCCAGAAACCCCGCTATTGTGGGTTTTGAGGGATAATATTGGCCTTACGGGAACAAAATACGGATGCGGAATCGCAGCCTGTGGAGCCTGTACAGTACACGTGGACGGGGTTGCCGAGCGGTCCTGCTCTGTGCCGGTGGAATTCGCCGATGGGTCAGAGATAACAACGATCGAAGGGCTTTCAGAAGATCGGAGCCATCCGGTTCAGGAGGCTTGGATTGAAGAAGATGTCCCCCAGTGTGGGTATTGCCAGTCGGGCATGATTATGTCGGTTGCTTCATTGCTCAAGGAGATCCCTGAGCCAACCGATGAGGATATAAACGCATACATTACAAACATATGCAGATGCGGGACCTATACGCGCATCCGTAAAGCAATCAAGAGAGCTGCCGCTCTCCAATAAAAAGCAACAGAGACGCCGAAAATAATTTGCGGGCGCGGGTTAAACCGCGCCCGTTTTTTTTTGCTCGAATGTGCTTAAAATATCTGTCATCAAACGTTATTCCAGAACGTGGACAGCGCCGTGCCGAATAGCCTTCCTGCAACAATCGACGAGACAGACGCCCTGCTGCGTGGTGGTGGATACGTTCCAGATAGGTCGCTGACCACGGCCGCGTTCTTAAGCCTCAAACTAACGCGTCCCTTATTCTTGGAAGGCGAAGCTGGCGTCGGTAAAACGGAAATTGCCAAAGTTTTGGCGGCATCGCTTGGACGTAAGCTAGTTAGGTTGCAATGTTACGAAGGTCTGGATATTACGTCTGCTGTATACGAGTGGAATTACCCCCGCCAGATGATGGCCATCCGGCTTGCCGAATCAGGAGATGCGCACGACAAAGAATCTATGTCGGCGAATATTTACGGCGAGGAGTATCTTGTCGAACGTCCGTTACTTTCTGCACTTCGTCCTGATGCTTGTGGTCCTCCGGTTTTATTGATCGATGAATTGGATCGAACCGACGAACCGTTTGAGGCTTACCTTCTAGAAGTTTTGTCTGAGTATCAGGTTTCCATTCCTGAACTCGGCTCCGTACGGGCAGAAACGCCTCCTATCGTCGTCATTACGTCCAACAGAACGCGGGAAATCCATGACGCATTGAAGCGGCGCTGCCTGTATCATTGGGTGGACTACCCTGACGCTGAACGAGAACTAGCGATACTTCAAGGGAAGGTGCCAGAGGCGGCGGCGAGTCTTAGCCGTCAAGTTGTAGCGGCTGTCCAGCATTTGCGTGACCAGGACCTATTCAAGCCACCGGGCATTGCAGAGACAATCGACTGGACCAGAGCGCTAATGGCTCTCGATAAAAGGCAATTAGATCGGCAAGGCTTTGAGGACACCCTAGGAGTGATCCTGAAATATCAAGATGATATTAGCCATGTACGACAGCGGGCGGCGGAAGACGCGCTTGCGGCTTCATCATCTGCGAAATGAGCGCGCAGGATACATCTGGGGCGTTGGCCCTAAATGTCATGAATTTCGCCCGGCTGTTGCGAACGGCAGGGCTTCCCGTCGGGCCAGGTAAGTTACTGGTAGCGATCGAAGCGCTAGAGGTTATAGATCTAACCCGAAAAGAAGATATGTATTGGGCGCTTCATGCCGTATTTGTTGAGAGACACTCTCAATCAGAACTTTTTGCGGTTGCGTTCGAACGCTTTTGGGTCTCACGTCCGAGTGCTCATGAAATCGCTTCTTTAGTTGATAAAGAGACAACTCCTTCCTCATCTCACCAAGGGCCTGCGTTGCCCCGCCGGGTCGCCGACGCGATGGTTGAGGCTGGGTTAGCAAGTTCGGCGCCGATTAATGAAAAGAACATAGAGATCGAAGTCAGTGATACGTGGTCAGCGAAAGAGCGACTTAAATCAACAGACTTTGAATCAATGTCTATTGAGGAACTCACGGCGACACGACGGATCATGGCAGATCTGCGTTTACCTATTCCTGAATTGCCAAGCCGACGCTTTCAACCCCATGCGTCTGGGCGCCGCATAGACATGAGGTCCAGTTTGCGAAGTACCGTCCGTGCTGCGGGCGCTATCGACCTAAAACGAAAAAGGCGAGTACGCCGTCATCCACCTCTAGTCGTGTTGTGCGATATATCGGGGTCCATGGAAGCCTATGCACGCATGATGCTGCACTTTCTGCATGCCATTACCAATGATCGTGACCGTGTGCACACGTTTTTGTTTGGAACGCGCTTAACCAATGTATCCCGTCATTTGGCACACACCGATCCCGATATCGCGCTCGCTCGCGTGGGGTTAGCGGTACAGGATTGGTCTGGGGGGACAAGGATTGGTGAGACCATTGCATCTTTCAATCGCCGGTGGTCGCGTCGCGTTCTAGGTCAAGGGGCGGTGGTGCTGCTTATTACAGATGGTCTCGATCGTGATGGGGGCACTGGACTAGCAGAAGAGATGGAGCGGTTACAAAAATCATGTCGGCGGCTCATATGGTTGAATCCCTTGCTAAGGTATAAAGAGTTCAGTCCAAAATCCGCGGGCATCAAAGCGATTCTCCCGTATGTTGACGACTTCCGCCCAGTGCATAGTCTCGATAGTTTAACTGACTTAGCGGAAGCGCTCGGCAAGGCCTCTGATTTGAGATCTTGGCCGCGCCAATAAGCGGGAGAGTCATATGCATAATGTGGACGCAGATCCGTTAGACCGACTGACTGAATGGCACGCCGCAGGAAAAAAAACGGCTCTTGCCACTGTCATCAAAACTTGGGGTTCTTCTCCGAGGCCCGTTGGAAGCCATCTCGCCGTTAGTGAGGACGGCGATTTTGCGGGTTCGGTATCGGGGGGCTGCATCGAAGGCTTAGTCATTGAGGCCGCGCTGGCAACGATTACATCTGGTGAGCCGGCGCAACTGGAGTTTGGCGTCACCAACGATATGGCGTGGGAAGTCGGACTAGCGTGCGGAGGGAAAGTGCAAGTCTATGTTGAGAGCATCTCATGAAGGCGGATCTGTTTGAGGCCTTAAGTCTCAATATTGCGGCACACAAGGCCTGTGCAGTGGTAACGGATATTGAGGCGGGTAGTCAGATTCTTATCGGAGCCGACACACGCATAGGTGATTTAAAGCTGAAGGAAGAACAGCTCGCAGTAGTCAATCAATTGATTGTTGGGGACGTCTCTGGTCAGATTGATGAGACTAACCTCTTTGTTCGCGTTTATGGCCCAGCTTTGCGTCTCATCATTGTTGGAGCAGTACACATTGCGCAAGCCTTGGCGCCCATGGCGCAACTGGCGGGCTTTAAAGTGACCGTTATTGATCCAAGAGAAGCATTTGTCCGGGCGGGTCGTTTATCTGAAGTAGAAGCATTAACAGATTGGCCCAACGAAGGAATGCATAAGCTTCAACCGGATTCTCGAACTGCCGTCGTCACTTTGACCCATGATCCAAAACTAGATGATCCAGCTCTGGCGGCGGCTTTGCGCTCAAAGGCCTTTTATATTGGATCATTGGGAAGCAATCGAACTCACGCGAAGCGGTTAGCACGCCTGACGGAAGATGGTTTTTCAGAACGTGATCTGGATAGAATTCATGGACCGGTTGGATTAGATATTAAAGCGAAGACGCCCTCTGAAATCGCTGTCTCAATATTAGGTGAGATTGTGGCCACGCGGCGTCGAGCTGCCGCTTAGGTTCGCTGATGATTTTCTCTGAAGTTTCTGTCGATGATGCTGAAGACGCGATCCTCGCCCATACAATTCGCGGGGACGGCTGGATACTGAAGAAAGGCCACCGCCTTGCGGCGGAAGATTGTAAGGTTTTATCTGAGGCACAAATTAAGACGATATTTGCAGCTGTTCTGGAAGAGGGTGACGTTGGAGAGGACAGTGCTGCACAGTCCGTGGCCAACGGCATTTCGGGTGCTGGTGTGTCGCTTTCCGCAGCTCATACTGGCCGATGCAATCTCTTTTCAGATTTTGACGGTGTGTTTCGTGTTAATGCCGACGCAATCAATCGCCTCAATGCAGTGGACGAGTCTATTACAATTGCGACACTACCTGATTATGCAAATGTACGCGTAGGGCAGACGGTTGGCACTGTTAAGATTATTCCGTTTGCGGTTGATGAACGCGTTTTGTCGGCTGCCACGCAAAGCTTAGGTGAGAGCGCATTTGCTGTTTCTGTCGAGACCTTCCAAGCGCTTTCGGTCGTACTCATAAATACAACACTCCCAACGCTAAAAGAATCCGTAGTATCCAAAACAACGGCACTTACTGAACGTCGTTTGCAGAGACTTGGAGCTACCGTCGAGAAGGTGGTCACCTGCGACCACAAAAACTCAGATATAGCGGAGTCAATTCACCAAGCCAGAGAAAGTGGCCCGGACCTGATTTTAGTTGTCGGTGCATCTGTTACGGTCGACCGCAGAGATGTTGTGCCATCTGGTATCGTTAAGGCAGGTGGAGAAATTGAGTATTTTGGGATGCCTATTGATCCCGGCAACCTGATGCTCTTAGCCAAGCATGACAAGACGCCAATTCTTGTCCTGCCAGGTTGCGCAAGGTCTCCTAAGCTAAACGGTATTGATTGGGTGCTCGAACGATTAGCGGCAAGATTGCCGGTCACGAAAAACGTAATCTCTGGTCTGGGTGTCGGTGGGTTGCTTGTTGATAGCCCCATGCGGCCGATGCCGCGAGATGAAGCAGTGAGAGGACCCGACGGCGAGAAGACGAACGACGACATTGGCGCGGTTGTGCTCGCGGCTGGACAATCTCGGCGGATGGGTGCGGTCAACAAACTGCTACAGCCAGTGAACGGTATTCCGTTAATTAGACATACCGTCGAACAAGTGCTGGCCTCGAAGGTATCCTCCGTTGTTGTGGTAACGGGATATGAGAGTGCTGAGGTCGAGTCCGCGCTTTCTGGGTTGAATATTTCTTTTGTCCACAACTCAGAATTTGATGGCGGGTTATCTACTTCTCTGGTTTCCGGATTGGCCATTGTGCCGCAAACCTGCAAGGGGGCAGTTGTGTGTTTAGGTGATATGCCCGGGATATTGTCTGATCATATTGATGCGCTAGTTGATCAGTTTGACCCAGACGCTGGAAGGTCCATTGGGGTCCCTGTCCATAGGGGTAAGCGGGGCAACCCCATTTTGTGGGCGAGGCGTTTTTTTGACGCCATGGCGGACGTCTCAGGAGATGTCGGTGCGCGGCATCTCATTGGGGCCAACGCAGACCTTGTCTATAAAGTAGAATTTGACGACACTGCGGTTCTGACAGATTTGGATACGCCAGAAGAATGGAAAAGGTTCCGCGAAGCGGAGCCATCGTAGTTGAGTTTGTGATTGAATTTGAGGGTCCTTGCGAGTGGAGGGCCCGGGTTGTTTTTGGGGAGAATGTTTGTGGTCGACGCAGCTGAAGCCGGTGAGGGCATAACTAAGACTGACGTTATTATAATTGGAGCAGGGCCGGTCGGCTTGTTCGCCGTATTTGAGCTTGGCCTGCTTGGGCTTCAAAGTGCCGTCATTGACATCCTAGATCGCCCCGGCGGTCAATGTGCGGAGTTGTATCCTGAGAAACCTATCCTGGATATTCCAAGCCGCTTGAAAGTGACTGGACAGGAACTGACGGATGATCTGATGAAGCAGATTGAGCCGTTCTCACCAATCATGCATTTCAACCAAATGGCCGATAGCCTGGTTAAGCAGGACAATGGGCATTGGCGTATGACCACTGATATGGGGATTGTGATTGAAGCGCCTGTTGTTTGCATTGCTGGAGGCGGGGGCAGCTTTACACCGAAGAAACCAAAGATCGAAGGTATCGAACCGTTTGAAAATAAATCTCTCTTTTATGCGGTGCGTAAGATGGAGCAGTTCAAAGGAAAGAATCTGCTGGTTGCTGGTGGTGGGGATTCTGCTTTGGATTGGGTGGTAGCCTTAAGCGACCATGTTGAAAGCATGCACCTCGTACACCGTCGGGCCGAATTCAGAGCCGTACAGGATACGGTGGATAAAATGCGGGAACTAGAAGCGGCGGGTAAAGTAACCGTTCATGTTGCCGACGTGCCCCGTCTCAATGGATCAGACGGACAAATTGCGTCTGTTACTCTCAAAAGTAAGGAAAGCGGCGAAGAGTACGATGTCAAATGCGACACGATGCTGGCATTTTATGGATTGACCATGAAACTCGGTCCTATCGCCGGGTGGGGTATCAACATGGAGAGTAACCGGGTCGCTGTTGATACGGAAAAATTCGAGACCTCAGAGCCGGGCATATTCTGTATTGGTGATATGTGTACTTACCCAGGCAAACTAAAGCTGATCTTGTCTGGCTTTCATGAGTCTGCGCTGATGGCTCATGCTTGTTTTCATTACGCCCGCCCAGACCAGAAACTCAAGTTCGAACACACAACATCAAGTTCCAACATTCAGCAAAAACTAGGTCAGTAACAGGCACAGCAACCCGCGACGTTTGGTCGCGGGACGGTAACTTCACTGTCGAGTGGATGGTTGCTTGATAGATTGCGCTACAGCCTGTGATGGCGTACACGTCGCGCTCACATGAAACATCCGCTCGTTCAAACAATTTAAAGAGACCCACAATGGCCTCCCTTAAAGATGAGGTGGCTCGACGCCGGACTTTTGCGATTATTTCGCACCCTGATGCTGGCAAGACCACCTTGACTGAGAAACTGCTACTTTTCGGTGGCGCTATTCAATTGGCCGGCGCTGTTAAGGCCAAAGGTGAGCGCCGGCGTGCGCGATCTGATTGGATGAAGGTGGAGAAGGAGCGGGGCATCTCAGTGGCTTCGTCCGTTATGACCTACGATTACGACGGCAACACGTTTAATCTTCTGGACACACCTGGCCACGAAGATTTTAGCGAAGATACCTACCGTACTCTAACGGCTGTAGATTCTGCGGTGATGGTGATGGATTGTGCGAAGGGTATCGAAGCGCAAACGCTCAAACTGTTCGAGGTCTGCCGGCTTCGGGACATGCCCATCGCAACATTTATCAACAAAATGGATCGCGACGGGCAGGACCCATTTGACCTACTTGACGAGATTGAGCAACGGCTGGCGTTGGACGTCACTCCTGCAAGTTGGCCTATTGGTATGGGGCGGCATTTCCTCGGATGCTACGACCTTTTAAACGACCGACTGGTATTGGTTGCGCGCTCTAAGGGCGAACGGCCCGACCAGGGAACAGTGTGTGAAGGAATTGACGATCCGCAGCTTGACGCACTACTGCCTGCCGACGCTGTTGCCAAGTTACGTGAAGAGGTGGAGATGGTGCGTGGGCTTTGCCCACCCTTCGATCGCGACGCCTACCTTGAAGGAACGCTGACACCTGTTTGGTTTGGTAGCGCGGTCAATAATTTTGGAGTGCAAGAACTGCTTGAAGGCTTGTCGAAACTGGCGCCTTCACCGCGCCTTCAACCAACCGTTGAACGTAAAATTACACCTGATGAAGAAAAAGTGGCCGGATTTGTTTTCAAGATCCAAGCCAACATGGATCCCAAGCACCGGGATAGAATTGCTTTTTTCCGCCTAAGTTCAGGCCATTTCAAAAAAGGCCAGAAGCTTCTGCACGTTAGGTCTGGAAAGACCTTGTCTATTCACAATCCAGTTCTATTTCTGGCTCAAGACCGTGAAACTGCAGAAGAGGCATGGCCGGGTGACATCATTGGTATCCCTAACCATGGAAATCTAAGAATTGGCGATGCTTTGACAGAAGGCGAGGCTCTAAATTTTTCGGGGATTCCTAGTTTTGCGCCGGAGCTCTTGCAGGCCGCGCGTCCAGAAGACCCCATGAAAGCCAAGCATCTTGGGCGGGCGTTGCAGCAGCTTGCAGAAGAGGGGGCCGCTAGCGTCTTTCGACCACGCATCGGGTCAGATTGGATTGTTGGTGTTGTAGGTGGTTTACAATTTGAAGTGATGGCTGACCGTATACGTACCGAATATGATGTCCCCGTGCACTTTGAAGCGACTTCCTTATACACGGCACGATGGATTGAGGCCGATGACCCTGCATTAATTAAGCAATTCATCAACAAGAATGAAGCAAGTGTGGGCCAAGATCATGATGAGGCCCCCGTATTTCTAGCGCGAAACGCCTGGCATATGGGGAAAGCGGAAGAAGATTGGCCAAAAATTAAATTTCGAAAAACGAAAGAGCAGCTACACTAGGCCACTCGCTAGGCACGAGGAGAACGCGATGCAGATCGAAAGAACAGATATTGGCGACATCATGAGCCAGGCGGTTGTGCATGGTGATATGATTTACCTTTCTGGGCAAGTGTCTTCCAATTCCGATGATGTCGCGGGACAGACGCGGGATATTTTAGACAAAATTGACACTTTGTTGAGCCGCTTTGGGGTGCAGAAAACCCGTATTCTTTCAGCAACAATCTACCTCGCCGATATTTCTACGTTCTCGGAGATGAACGAGGTATGGAAAAAGTGGGTGCCTGTTGGCGCGACACCTGCGCGAACGACCGTTGAGGCCAAATTGGCGATGCCCGAATTTCTAGTGGAAATTACGGTCGTAGCCTGCCGTTAGGATTAAGCCGGTCCATGAATAGTCTGGTAGCGGGATCGAAATGGGCTAACCGCTACCACTATGTATATTTTATCTGATGTCATTATCTTTCTCGCTGCTGGAGTCTCGGTAGTAGGCCTTTTTCAGTGGCTAGGATTAGGTGCGGTCCTTGGCTATTTGATCTCTGGAAGCCTAATAGGTCCTTACGCTTTTGGCCTGATCACCGAAACTGAGATTATTACCCTGATTGGTGAGTATGGTGTTGTCTTCCTGCTATTCATCATCGGCTTAGAATTACCTCTCGAGAGAATTCGGGTGATGCGCGGGCCAATATTTGGTCTAGGCTTGGTGCAGGTGCTGATCTCGACCCTGCTTATTTTTCTCGTCGCCCTTTGGGTCAATGTCCTAGTACCGACAGCTCTGTTAATTGGCGCTGCTCTGTCTCTTTCATCAACAGCAGTTGTTTTGACCCTGTTGTCTGATCGAGGGCGGTTGACCACTCGAATGGGCCGTAGCGTATTTGGCGTTCTGCTTATGCAAGACCTAGCCGTAGGTCCATTGTTGGCAGTCGTTGTAGCTGCGGGCATTGGCGGAGAATCGTTAGTCGGGATACTCGGAACGGCCTTCTTTAAAATGCTGGCCGCAATTCTCGTTATACTGGTTCTTGGCCGTTGGCTTCTTGAACGTGTGTTCAGGACGATCAGTAGTATTCGCAGCACTGACGTGTTTGCAGGTTTCACATTGCTTGTTCTTTTTTGTGCCGCTGCCTTAACCGAGTACGCTGGCCTTTCACTTGCGTTTGGCGCGTTTCTGGCAGGAATGCTTTTGGCAGACACCCCATATCGTCATCAGGTGGCCGCAGAAATACTGCCGTTTAGAGGTCTGCTTCTTGGGTTGTTCTTTATGGGCGTCGGCATGGGGATTGATATAGACCTTGTGCTGAATAGAAGCAGAGATATTGCTTTGTTTGTGGTCAGTATAATGACGCTTAAGGCAGTTACTATGTTTGTAATTGCACGTTTGTCTGGTCTGATGACCGTCGATTCAATTGAGTCCGGCGTCTATTTGTCCCAAGGCGGAGAATTTGCGTTTGTGTTGCTCGCTGCCGGAGCGAGTTCAGGCCTGGTGGACGGACCAACCGTTCAAGTAATCGCTGTTGCAGTCGCTCTTTCTATGTTGGTAACGCCCCTTTTAGCGAGAGCAACCGCTTTCCTCATTGCACGATGGGAGTTGGCGACAGTCATTGATGTTGGTGCCATCGAGCAGGATTCAGATGAGCTGAACAACCATACTGTTGTTATTGGCGTCGGTAGGGTTGGTAGAGAAGTTGCAATTAGACTCCAAGAAGCGAACCGTCCTTATGTTTGCCTTGATATTGACCCTCATGCGATAGCGGTGGCGCGACAAGAGGAAATCTCTGTCTATTTTGGTGATGCAACACGGCCGGAGGTGTTGGAAGCCGTTGGCTTAAACCGAGCCCAGGCGTTGGTTATCGCAATTGATGATCCGCGCCACGCTGTTCAGATGATGAATTTAGTTAAATACATACTACCCAACCTTACGGTCTACGCCCGAGCTCGCGACGCCCAGCATGCAAAAATGTTAGAGCGGGCAGGGGCAGCTTCGACTGTGCCGGAAGTTATCCCAACTGCGACACAACTGGCGGACCTCGCCATGAAAAATTAGCGGCATGCTCTTTGTTAAAAAGAGAGAGTCTTTACCGACCCGCGATACTGCGCATAGGCTAGCGCATCATGACTGACACACAGAAATTAGATTTGAAGACGTTCCGAAAACAGTTGGAAAAGCGGCGATCTGAGCTTTTAGATACAGCCGCAATGACAACAGGTGATCGTAAACCTGTCGAGTTGGATCAGACCGTTCAAGGGCGTCTGTCTCGAATGGATGCGTTACAGCAACGAGAAATGGCACTGGCTACTCAGAGAAGACGTGACGTGGAATTGGCCCGCATTGAAGCTGCTTTGATACGGCTTGATACAGACGATTATGGATATTGTGCTAGCTGTGACGAAGATATCGCTGTTGGTCGTCTCAAGTCAGACCCCGCTGAACCGCTGTGCGTTGAATGCGCAGCCGAGAGCCGATAATCCGGCCTCAGGCGGCTACTTTGAGGTAGTGCACGCTGAATAGATTGTTTTTGTCTGTCCACGTGCGATCAGGCTCAAAGCCAGTCTCGCGGCCGATTTGATGAAACTCATCAATATCGTACTTGTGCGAATTTTCTGTGTGAATGCTTTCGTCTTTCTGAAAGGCAAATGGCTTTCCATCAACTGAGACGACCTGTTCTTTAAGGCTCACCAAGTGCATCTCGACGCGGCCCTTGTCTTCCACATAGCGTGCATCATGGGCAAAGGAGTCCAGGTCAAACGTTCCCGATAGTTCGCGATTGATTCGCGCGAGCAAGTTGAGGTTAAAGTCCGCTGTGACACCCTGTTGATCGTTGTAGGCGGCCTTCAATATTTCTGGATCTTTTTTAAGGTCTACGCCAATGACCAGGCCACCGCCATCACCAAGCATGCCCGCAGCCATGGCCAGGAAATCATGGGCTTCATTCCTGGAAAAGTTGCCAATTGTTGACCCTGGAAAGAAGCCGGCTTTAGCCCCTTGATCAACGATGTCAGGAAGATCAAAAGACCTCGTGAAATCAGCGCACACAGGTATGACGTCAAGATTGGGATAATCTTTCGAAATGGATTCCGCGGCTCCGAACAGGTGTTCTCGAGAAATATCTACGGGAACGTAGCTGGTTAATCCCTTAGCTGCATTCAACAAAATCCGTATCTTGACGCTGGACCCAGAGCCAAACTCGATAAGATGTTGACCGTCTACTAGCTCCGCAATTTCGCCAGCTCGATCCGATAGCAGTCCCACTTCTGTGCGTGTTGGGTAATATTCATCAAGTGCGCATATCTTGTCGAATAGTGCTGAACCGGTAGCGTCGTAAAAGTACTTTGGCGCTAAGGTTTTTTGTGTTTGAGACAGGCCCTGAATCACATCCGATAGAAACTGATCGTCAGCGCCTTTATCTTTGGAGTCTAGCATTAGATATCCTCCGCCAAACGTACACCGGCGAACATCCATCGCTGATGAGGGTAAAAGAAGTTTCGGTAACTCTTACGTATGTGTCCAGCTGGTGTGGCGCAACTCCCGCCGCGCAATACCATCTGATTCGACATGAATTTACCGTTGTATTCACCCACAGCACCCACTGCTACTTTAAATCCAGGGTAGGGCACATATGGTGATTGAGTATGCTCCCATACGTCGCCAATCATCTGGGACAAATTTTCATTTTTGGAGATTGGAATAGGGCGTAGCGCGCCACTTGGTAGAAGGTTGCCATCAATGGCGATGGTATTCGCCGCCGTTTCCCATTCCGCTTCTGTCGGAAGGCGTTTTCCTGACCACGAAGCGAAGGCGTCTGCCTCGTAATAGCTCACGTGGCTGACCGGTGCATCAGGGTTAATGGGTTGTCGTCCCCGCAGTCCAAAGGCAGACCACTGGTCGTCTGCGCTCTTGCGCCAATACAAGGGGGCTGACCAGCCGCTGGTTTGTACATGGGCCCATCCGTCTGCCAACCAGAACTCAGGTCGCGCGTAGCCACCATCATCGATAAAGTTAAGCCATTCCTGATTGGTGGCCAGGCGGTTGGCTATACGAAAGGGTCTGATAAGAATTTCATGCCGAGGTTCTTCGTTGTCGAAGGCGAATTCATTTTCTGTGCGCGAGTCAAAACCTATTTCAGAAATTCCACCGGGAAATTCCTTCCAAGTCATTGGTCCGGGGCTTTGGGCAGGAAGAGGGGTTGTTCGCGCGTAAGCTGGTTCGGTTGGGTTGCAAGAGAATGCGTGGAGAATGTCCATGAGCAGCAGTTCTTGATGCTGCTGTTCGTGATGAATACCGAGAATAATTAGGGGGTTGATGGCGCTCCATACGTCTTCACTACAATTTTCAATGAGGGTGGAGATGACCCCATTTACATGGGATCGATATTTGCCAATTTCTTCTGAACTGGGGCGGGTTAATATGCCTCGCTCAGGACGAGGGTGCCGGGCTCCAATCGCCTCGTAATACGAATTGAAGAGGTACCCATAGGTTGTGTCATAGAGGTCGTAGTCTTGAGCATGTGGAGTTAGGACGAATGTCTCGAAGAACCATGTTGTATGCGCTCTATGCCACTTAACAGGGCTCGCATCTGGCATGGATTGAATGGTTTGATCTTCTGGGGTGAGGGGCGCGCAAAGCGTTTCGGTTAACGCTCGCGTTTCCTCCAAGCGGGTCAATATCTGACTGCGTGAAGCGCTAGGTGTGGTCTCTGGGGTTATTGAGGGGATAACAGACATGAACTTCCCCAGTTCTATTCTATTCTTGGAACGGCGCACCCTAGCCGATGGGACCCCAAAACAAAACTGTGAGCCCCTGATAGTTCTTGGAGCCAGTTATGTAAATTACGCGGAGCGCCACTAACTAATTGATTAATAAAGATATTATTATTGATAAGGTTGGCGAAATAATATAAGATAAATCTAATATATGTTTACAAAACCCCTCTATTAATCTATTATCCTTTTCCAAGACGGTGCTCAGTATTGAGGTCGTCGTTCCGGTTCGACCTTCGGGTGGACCCTAATTTTTGGTCATGTTGCTCAAGGAGGATATGACAATGACATCCGGAGTCCGGCTCTGTTTCCGACCCATTTTGGCGCTTACGTCCGCTTTTTAGCGCGTTTTGCTCTGCCCTTTTTGTCCCTATTTTCAAGACATGGGGCCTATCGAATGTGTGAAGGAAACATCCAATGACAACCACTACTCTCCCTATTTTAGCGTCTGACCGCGGTCTGTCTGCGTATATGCAGCAAATCAAGCGCTTCCCAATCCTCGAGAAAGAAGAGGAGTTTATGCTGGCGAAGCGATTGGTCGAGCACGATGACACCGACGCGGCTCATAAATTGGTGACCAGCCATCTTCGTTTGGTGGCCAAAATTGCCATGGGCTATCGGTTTTATGGCCTGCCTGTCTCCGACCTCATTTCAGAGGGCAATGTCGGATTGATGCGAGCTGTTAAGAAGTTTGACCCTGATCGTGGTTTTCGTCTTTCCACATACGCGATGTGGTGGATCAAGGCGGCTATCAACGAACACGTCCTGAATTCCTGGTCGTTGGTGAAGCTCGGTACTGTGGCTGCGCAGAAAAAGCTGTTTTTCAATCTGCGCAAGCTTAAGGCCAAGCTGAACATCTATGAAGATGGCGACCTAAGCACAGAGGCTGCTGACGATATCGCAGAACGTTTGGATGTGAGCCGTGCAGAAGTGCACAGCATGAATAGGCGCTTATCCAGATCAGATGCGTCCCTTAACGTGCCTGTCGGCGAAGACGGGGATCTTGATCGCATTGATTTTCTGATGTCTGACACCCCGGATCAGGAAACGGTCTTGGCGGAGGAAGAAGAGCGCACCGTTGGCCACTCCTTGTTGCGAAAAGCTTTGGCCACTTTGAATGACCGTGAGCGTCACATCATAGAGCAGCGTCGTCTAACCGATGAGCCTCGCACGCTAGAGGACTTGGGCGTTGAGTACGGTATAAGCCGTGAGCGTGTTCGTCAGATTGAAAACAGAGCATTTGAGAAGCTGCAAGCCGAGGTTCGAGCAGCAGCCGAAAGTCTGGATGATCAAACCAAAGAGCCAATGTCACTGCTGACATCACCGTCCTAATTTTTCAGCTCTTACGTTGAGATGCCTAATTAGGGTGGTGGATTTTCTTCGCCACCCTTTTTATCGTTTGTATTCCGGTCTTTGGCGAAAGGCTGAATCAACAAGTGGACTAGATTTGTAGCTCTCTTATCACGAAAGATTGGCAGGCCTACGGTCATCGACCGGTGCCCATCGTCGGGTTCAGCTAGGTATGTGCCAAAGAGACGGTCCCACCATGGAATGTTGAACCCAAAATTTCGATCCGTTTCAATCGGTCTGATTGAGTGATGTACGCGGTGCATATCCGGTGTTACGAGGAATAGGCGTAAGACCGAGTCCAATTTGTGGGGCAGGGCGAAATTTGAGTGATTGAACATGGACGTTGCGTTCAGAATGACCTCAAAGAAAAGCACAGCTACCAGTGGCGCACCTAGAATGCAGACAGCCGTAATCTTAAGAATCAGAGACAGTATAATTTCAATCGGGTGGAATCGAAGACCACTAGTTACATCAAGGTCCATGTCTGTGTGGTGCATACGATGCAATCGCCACAAGATGGGTACGGCGTGGAATAGACGATGTTGTCCATATATTAAAAGGTCGAGCAGTAGAAAGGCGAGGAAGCCTGCCACAAGAATGGGCATGTCTATCGCATTAAAAATACCGAAGCCTTGCTGTTGAGCCCACATAGCTGCGCCGATTGGAGCAACTGGAAGAATGACGCGGGCTAACATAGATCCAGCTGCCAAAATGCCTAAATTCCCGAGCCAACGGTCTGAGCGCTGCAACGTTCGTTCCCGGCGAGGCCATAGGCTCTCCAGTATCGCAAACAAAGCAAACAATGTGGCGAACACCAGTAGGCGCAGAAGCGATGGATCAGAGGTTGTCATGACATTCTGATAGCGGCTTGGCGCTCGTGCAGACAACCCCTAGCGAATGAGAGAAACTGTTGATTCGATGCGTCCGCCATGCTTAACCTATTGTTTTTTCAGTATTATCATGGGGTAAATGGATCAAGTCGAAACCTTTGTGGGCGCGAGATTTATGCCTACTTTTGCACTACCCTGTATTTTTTGGGGGCCGTTCCGGCATGTCCAAGACCATTCTAATCGTTGAAGACAATGATCTGAACATGAGGCTGTTCAATGATCTTCTTGAGGCGCACGGATACGTTACGTTGCAAACAAAGGATGGTCGCGAGGTCATGATTTGACACGCAAACAGCGACCAGACCTTATTCTCATGGATATTCAATTGCCTGAAATGTCAGAGCTAGAAATTACCAAGATGCTGAAAGCGGATGACGATTTAAAAGTTATACCTGTTATCGCGGTAACGGCATTAGCGATGAAGGGTGATCAAGAGAAAATTCGGGATGGCGGCTACGATGGATATATCGCAAAGCCAATTTCTGTTTCGAATTTCTTGCAGACGATTTCCAAATACTTGGATGCTGCTTAGGCCTAATTCAGCCTATTTGATTTTTGCTTCTTTAAAAAGAACGTGTTTCTGTACCTTCGGATCATACTTCCGAACTTCCATTTTCTCTGTAAGAGTCCGTGGATTCTTACGTGTGGTATAGAAGTATCCAGTGCCCGCAGTGCTTTCGAGCTTGATTTGAATTGTCGCCGGTTTGGCCATGTTCGGTCTCGCGGAAAACGTTATGAGTGAAGCGCGGCAACATACTCTGCCGGGCCCAGGTGTCAAGCCTGAGCTGAATATTAGGTGATGGGCTAGGGGAGCTGTTCAGCAGCGCTTGTAGCGGTGAGCCCTACGGCTTGTGCATACAGGGAATCTTTTAAAATCAAACGCCTAGCAAGCTCCAAATCTATTGAGGCTTCCGTCCTAATCTCAGCTGGGCAGTGGCTGCGAAGGCTTGCACGGGCACTTACGTCGTCAGGGGCAACGGTTCGCCAGTCTGCCTTCCGCGCCACAAATTCGCTGCCAGTTTGTTGCCACTGCTCAAGGGTATCTTCGATGGATCCCTCAATCCCGCTGGTGCAAACCAGGGGCAGAACGCCCAAGTCCTCAATGGCGTAGCCCAATGGCGCGTGAAACCGTGACCAGGTCAACGTGATTTCTCCGTCGTTTGGAAGCCGAACAACAGTCTGAACTGTCCCCTTGCCATAAGAGGATGTTCCAACGATCAGGCCGCGCCCCGAGTCTTGTATCGCGGCAGCGACAATTTCTGCAGCAGACGCTGAGCGACTATCAATAAGAACGATAATCGGGCGTCCTTCGGAAACGTCGCCTTCAAACGCCTGGTAACGTTGGATTGATTCTGGATGCCGCCCACGCGTTGATACGATACGACCACTCTCCATAAATAAATCGCTGACAGTTACGGCCTGGTCCAGCAAGCCACCCGGATCGCCACGCAAATCGAGAATAATGCCTGATATTGAAGTATCCGCGCTCAATGTCTTGGACAAGAGTGACTCAACTGTCTGGCTGGTCTGCTGATTAAAACTGTCGATTTCTATCACAGCGACCCCATCACGGACGGAGAGCTCGACAGTTTGGGGAAGGATTAGGCTTCGGACGACGGAGATAGATAATGCGGGTCGGAAACCATCTCTAATGACGGAGAAAGTCGACGTCGAGCCAATCGGTCCTCTAAGAATCCGACGTATCGTCCAACTTCGTTTGGCCGCAAGCGAGACGCCATCAACATGAGTAATAATATCTCCGACAAGCAAACCTGCTTTCTCGGCTGGAGCTTCTGGTTGCAAAACCTGGATCTTCAGGCCGAGCTCAGTGTTGATGTACCTAAGCCCGATACCACCAAATCCATTCCTTGTTTCGCGGTTGGTGCGTGCCTGAAGCCGGCCTGCATATCTTGAATACGGGTCGAGGTCATCAAGCGCAGCGTCGAAAAAAGCCGCGTAGATTTGCTCTAAGTCTGCGTTACCGATTAATTCGGATTTGCGACGAGCGCCGACCAGGGTTCCGTGAAACAGATTTAACCAAGCGCGAACAGATTGGTCGGTAGGCTTGGCGAGATCTGAAACGAGCTTGCTACCCACGTAGGATTGTAAGCGGTCGTCAGCATCAATGACTGAAAACAAAGGGTCGATATCAGAAAGGCCAGTAATGCCGGTTAAGACAAACCGGCCCATCAGCGGTTGCTCTAGTGCTCTGACCGATATTTGTGTGAGGCCATGAGATAAAACTCGGTTGGACTCCGTTAGCTCGAATCCTTCAACTACATTTCGTTCTCTTGGCCAGTTTTTATTAGAGATTATGCTATTGGAAGCACAAGCAGAAAGAAGGGTAAGCGCGGTCGCGGACCACAGGACCTTCAATAAGACTCTGGAGGTGAATTTGTTCACTCTCATGTTCCATTTTTGGCGTGCCAACCAATCATTGAAATCATACGGAGGTCAATCTGATCACGCACGCTAAAAGTGGTTTGTTCTATTTATTAGCCTTTTTTCGTTTGGGTTTTCTAGCAGACCGTTTGCCAGATTTAGGACGTGCGGTCTTTGAAGATTTGTGGCGATTTCGACCCGGGCTTGCTTTTGAATCCATTCTTTCGCGAAGCGGTGCGTGCTCGATATAGTCAAACACTAAGCCACCTGTCATGGCATCAGCTTCCGATAAGGATACAGTAATGCGATCGCCGACTGAAAAGGCCATGCCCGAATGCCGGCCAGCCAACATATAAATGTCATCGAATACTTCATAGTAGTCTGCAGGAAGGCGCTTAATCGGCAATATGCCGTCAGCTCCCGTTTCATCTAAGGTCACAAACAAGCCAAAACGGCTTACTCCGTTAACCCGACCTGAAAAAGTAGCTCCGATTCGATCAGTAAGAAACGCAGCGGTGAACCGATCAACAGTTTCGCGTTCGGCTCCGGCGGATCGACGCTCGGTCATTGAGATGTGCTTCGCCGCTTCGGTTAAATCTTGATCAGTAACATCTAGCCCGCTCGGTCCAAGTTTGATTGCGCGAATCAAACTGCGATGAACAATCAAATCAGAGTATCTTCTAATAGGAGAGGTGAAATGGGTGTACTGGCTCAAGGCAAGGCCAAAGTGACCTAAGTTCTCTGTCTCGTATCTGGCTTGCGATTGGGTTCTAAGAACCATCGTGTTGACCAATGCTTCAGCAGGCTCGCTTTTTGAAGCCGTCAGAACATAATTAAAGTCCTTGGCCTTAATGCTGCCTGATGGAGCCAACTTAAGATCCATGCTCTGCAGCGCTGTCCTTAGCGTGCTTACACGCTCTGGGTCTGGTGGCTCATGGACCCGGTATACTCCAGAAGCGTTTGCTTTTTGGAGTGTTTGCGCCGCTGCTACATTCGCAGCCACCATGAATTCTTCAATCAGTTGGTGGCTGGCAAGGCGAGGGCGCGGCAAAACACCCGTCATTTCACCGTTGTCGTTGACCAGAATTTTACGTTCAGGTAGATCAAGAGCAAGGGCTCCGCGCTTCTTCCGGGCCTTTTCTAGGCATGCGTATGCGCCATAAAGTGGTTTGATGACTGTCCTGAGTAATGGCTCAGTTGCAGAATCTGTGGCGCCGTCTATCGCCGACTGAACCTGCTCATAAGTGAGGCGGGCTTGCGACCGTATAAGACCACGCACAAACTTATGGCGGGTGAGCTTTCCATGTTTGTCGATCCACATGTGCACAGCCAAACATGGGCGGTCTTCATTAGGCCGAAGGGAACACCAGCCGTTAGAAAGCGCCTCTGGCAACATCGGAACGACACGGTCAGGAAAGTAAGTTGAATTGCCTCGGTCAAAAGCGGAGCGGTCCAAGGCCGAACCGGCTTGCACATACGAAGCTACATCTGCAATTGCTACCACAAGGTGCCAGCCGCCTTCATTAGCGGTGTCTGTGTCTGGTTCGGCCCAAACTGCATCGTCAAAGTCTCGAGCGTCTTCGCCGTCAATGGTCACAAGCGGCAATTGGCGTAGATCCGTTCGCTGACCCAGATTGGCTGGCCCACAGTTTTTCGCCTCTTCCAACGCTGCGGCGGGCCATTCGTGCGGGATGCCATGACTATGAATGGCGATAAGACTTAACGCCTTCTCGATGCCAGCGTCATGAATGCGCTCGACGACACGTCCTTTTGCTAGCCCCCGCCGGGCCCCGCTATCGACCGTAACCAGGACGAATTCACCATGCCGGGCACCTTGCGTGTGCTTTTTCTCAACAGTGATCGTCTGCCGTTCTTTGCGACTGACGGGTCGAATAATCAGTCCACCCTTGTCAGTCTTTTCACAGACCCCAAGTACTTGACGAGGACCACCCGACAGTTTTCGAATGGGACGCGCTTCATATGCACCGTCTCCCACCAGTTTGAGTCGAGCCAGTACGCGATCACCGACCCCTACTGCCGCGCGGATTTCCTTTGACGGTACAATAAAGATGACAGGTGGTGGCTCTCGTTGTTCCCATCCGGCCGGCTGTCCGATGAGATCACCGTCTGAATCTATCTTGACGGCGTCAAGAACCACAACTTCTGGCAGGCGACCTAACTTTGCGAAGCGTCGTTTTCCACCTCGCTCAATGCTGCCTTCTGCCTCAAATTCCTTGAGAATTTTTTTGAAAGCCGGGCGATCCGCGCCACGGATAGTAAATGCCCGCGCGATCTCTCGCTTTCCGACACGGTTTGGTGATTTTTCGATAAATGCGAGGATATCTGCCTTGGTAGGCAGCGGATCAATGCGGGTGTCTTTTTTACGGGTTGTCAAAGGACACTAATCTACCTGATCTGCGCTCGCATCTGGGGCAGCTTCTTTAGCTGTTATTTTTTTCTTAGCCGCTTTCTTTTTGGTTGTTGTCTTTTTCTTTACTGCAGTTTTTTTCTTAGCCTTGGTCTTCTTTTTCGGGGCTGCCTTCTTTTTAGTCGCTTTTTTCGCGGTTCCAGCCTTGGCTGCTTTGATTGCTAACAGTTTGATCGCTTCTTCAAGCGTAACAGCATCTTTATCTTTGTCTCGAGGCAGTGTGGCTCTTAAAGATCCGTGTTGTACGTAGGGTCCAAAGCGACCGTCGCGGACTGTGACCGCTTTCGAATCATCTGGGTGTTCACCAAGAGATTTAGCTGATCCGCCTCCACGTCGGCCCTTCTTCAGTTTACCCTCAGCAATAACAACGACCGCACGATTTAAGCCGATTTCGAGAACATTATCGTCGGCTCCGAGAGATTGATACTTGTCACCGTATTTAAGATAGGGGCCGAAGCGACCGATACCCGCAAGAATCATTTCACCGCTTTCTGGATCGACACCAACTTCACGCGGCAGGGATAGCAGTTTTAGGCCTTGCTCTAGGTCGATGGTCGCGGGGTCCATGCCTTTTGGCACCGAAGAGCGTTTGGGTTTGGGGACTTTTGGTTTCTTTGGCTTTTTCGGTTTTTTACCTTTAGCCGGTTCCTCTTCGACGGGAGGAGGCGCTGCGGCAGCAGCGCGAGCGGCCAAGACTTCAGCATCACCCAATTGAACATAAATACCGTAGGGGCCGGCACGCAATGTCACCATCATGCCTGTTTCAGGGTCTTCCCCGAGTTCTTTGGGTCCGTCCGCAACGGCCGCATTCGGGTCATTTCCGCTTACCGAAAGTTGCCGTGTGTAGCGGCAGTCTGGGTATTTGGTGCAGCCAACAAAACCACCGAATTTACCGAACTTGAGGGATAACCGACCGTCCTCGCATGACGGGCATTTTCTCGGGTCTGTACCATCTTCACTGTTCGGGAATAGGTGCGGTTCTAGGAGTTCATCAAGGGTATCGATGACTTGGGTGATGCGAAGCTCGCTTGTGCCTTCAATCGCAGAAATGAAATCGGTCCAGAAATCAGAAAGAACAGTCTTCCAGCTCATGCGACCGCCGGAAATTTCATCCAATTTGTTTTCTAATTCTGCTGTGAAGGAGTGCTCCACATATTTGGAAAAGAAACTTTCGAGAAAAGCCGTTACGACACGACCGCGATCCTCTGGAATAAATCTTCGGTTATCCATCCGTACATAATTTCGGTCTTGCAACACTTGGATGATAGAGGCGTATGTGGACGGCCTGCCAATACCCAGCTCTTCCATCGTCTTTACGAGGCTGGCTTCTGAGAAGCGGGGTGGCGGCTGAGTAAAGTGCTGTTCGGGTTTTACTTCGCTCTGCTTAAGAGCCTCTCCCTCTTCAAGGGGCGGGAGGATGCGATCTACTTCTTCATCTTTGTTGTTGTCGGCGCCCGACTTCGGAGCGTCTTCGTATACCTTTAGGAAGCCCGGAAAACGAATAACGGAACCACTAGTTCGCAATTTCGTAGCTTTGTCAACTGATGCTGAAACAACTGACACCTGGTTCATGATGGCGGACTCCATCTGGCTCGCAACAGTGCGCTTCCAAAT
>JAURPI010000041.1 GCA_030835385.1 Alphaproteobacteria bacterium
AGAGCCTAAGACACGCAATTATTACGTCAAAGACCATGTCGCGCTGGGTGAAGCCTTAGGCGGGATGAAGTTTGAGGAAGCGGCAAAAATATCTGGGGCTCGCTTCTCAGTCTTGACCGGGCCTCTCGCACGGCTTGAGCGGGCACTCGCGCAACTTATGTTGGACACGCACACGCAAGAGAATGGATACACTGAGGTCAATCCGCCGGTCTTGGTTAAGGACAATGCTTTGCTGGGGACCGGTCAGTTGCCCAAGTTCGCAGATGATCAATATCGAACACAGGATGATCTGTGGTTGATCCCTACGGCTGAGGTCTCTCTTACCAATCTTGTGGCAGATAGTATTCTCAATGGGTCAGACCTCCCATTACGGTTTACGGCATTTACGCCATGTTTCCGCCGGGAAGCAGGAGCGGCTGGCAAAGATACCCTGGGCATGATCCGTCAGCATCAATTCGAGAAAGTCGAAATGGTTTCCATCGTGTCACCGGATCAATCGGCTGAGGAACTCGACCGGATGACCGCCTGTGCCGAGGGTATTCTCCAAAAGTTAGAACTGCCCTACCGGGTGATGGCACTGTCAGCGGGTGATATGGGCTTTAGCGCCCACCGCACCTATGACCTTGAAGTCTGGTTGCCGGGGCAAAATTTGTATCGTGAGATTTCTAGCTGCTCCAATTGTCAAGACTTTCAAGCCCTGCGCATGGGCGCACGATATAAACCTGAAGAGGGCGCCAAGGGAACTACGCCGGTTCATACCCTGAATGGCTCGGGTCTTGCGGTAGGACGCACTCTGGTTGCGGTTCTCGAAAACTATCAGCAAGAGGATGGTAGCGTTGGGATTCCTCAAGCGCTCAAGCCTTACATGGGCGGGATCGAGACCATCTCTCCCGCGGTAAACTAAGACCCAAGATGTTCAAGCCCATCGACGATTTATCCGGTTGTCGTATCCTTATTTCCAATGACGACGGCATCAACGCGCCTGGTCTCCAGGTGCTGGAAAAGATCGCGCGGACCTTGAGCGACGACATTTGGGTGGTTGCACCAGCGCACGAGCAAAGTGGGGCGGGGCACTCTTTGACGCTTCACCACCCGCTGCGTCCAACCCAGCTAGGTGAGAAACGTTTCATGGTCGATGGCACGCCGACAGACTGTGTGCTCGTTGCAGGTCAGCACCTCATGCCTGATCGTGCGCCAGACTTGGTGCTCTCCGGCATTAATATGGGTGCGAACCTAGGCGAAGACGTGCACTACTCCGGCACCGTGGCGGCCGCCCTAGAGGCGACATTGCAAGACATCCCTGCCATCGCCTTCAGCCAACTGATGAGCGGAAGTCCCCGGTGGGATACGGCAGAGCATTTTACAGCTGATCTCATTCGCTCAGTTTGTAGATCAGGTTGGGGCCGTAATACGCTGATAAATATAAACTTTCCGGACCTTCCAGTAGATGAAATTAAGGGGGTTCGGTTGGCTCGCCAGGGCAAGCACAAACTGGGTGATGACCTGGTTGTTCGAGAAGACCCGCGCGGCAAACCGTACATCTGGATTGGTGCCCCACGCATATCGGACACTCGCGATGAAGGCACAGACCTCAATGTGACTGCTGCGGGGTACGTATCTATTACGCCACTCTGCGTCGATCTCACGGATCATGACGCGTTATCCAGCCTTAAACAGTTGCTCGAATGAGTCAGGAGTCCCGGCGTATTAGGTTGATTATGGATCTTCGGAACTCCGGGGTGACTGAAACCGCTGTGCTGTCTGCGATGGAGCGGATTCCAAGGGAGAATTTCGTCGAAGAGTCTTTTCTTGACCAGGCGTGGGCCAACCGGGCGTTGCCTATCTCATGCGGCCAGACGATCAGTCAGCCTTTGGTCGTGGGGCTTATGACCCAAGCGCTTGAGCTAACAGACCGTCACCGGGTCTTGGAAATCGGGACAGGGTCTGGTTATCAGGCGGCAATCCTGTCTCGTCTGTGTCGCCGGCTTTACACAATTGAACGTCATAGCGATCTGTTGGCCGTTGCAGAAAGCAGATTTACGGCCATGTCGCTGCACAACATCACCACTCAGGCTGGCGACGGCTGGAAAGGTTGGCCTCGGCAGGCTCCATTTGATCGTATCCTTGTGACTGCTGCTGCACCGGTCGTGCCTCAGGACTTGGTCGCGCAACTGTCCGATGACGGCGGTATTATGGTGCTGCCGGTCGGAGATGCGTCATCTCCAGATCAAATGGTCGTACGAGTGACAAAAACAGGTACTCAATTGAATTCCGAACAGCTCTTTCTTGTTCGATTTGTCCCCCTTGTGGAGGGGGTGGCAGACGAGGCCGAAGGCTGAAGTACCCGCTAGCAGAGACCAGCTACCGTGATTGGCTCTGGCTTTGGGGTTTTCCTGTTCTTCTTGCGGAACCTGTAATCGGTTCGTATCGTTCCCCGATATGAACGCTAATCTCTTCAAATATCTTAGCTGCGTGGCTGTTTTGGCTACTTTTTCGGCTTGTGCGCCCAGCTTCAATCCGCCGCCGGGCTATCGCGGGGGGTATTTGTCCGGGGACATTCCGCAGATGGTGACAGTGCACCGGGGGGACAGCGTCTATCTTATCGCGCGCCGGTTTGGTGTGCCTATGAAGGCTATCATTGAAAACAACAGGCTGAGCCCACCTTACATTCTCTACCCGGGACAAGTACTCAAGCTTGATGCTCCGGCAATCCACGTGGTTCAGCGCGGTGACAGTCTGTACGCGATTTCACGCCGTTATGGCGTCGACATGCGGGCATTGGCCCAGAAAAACGGCTTGCGATCTCCGTATACGATCTTTCCAGGTCAGCAGATGCGTGTCCCTGGGTCTTTCGTTACGGCTGCTACCAGCGGGACTACTGTGCCGTCCCCGCGTCCCAATCAGTCAACGCAGCCCAAACGAGGACCGTCGAGCACGGCACCGGTCGCCTCAGCACCGCCACCAGCGGCTCCACCTCCACCGCCTGCACGGGCTGGGAGCCGATTTGTTTGGCCGGTTGAGGGAAAAATATTGGCCAAGTACGGGCCGTCAGGCAAAGGCCTTCACAATGACGGCATCAATATAGCCGTTGCCAAAGGTGAATCGGTCAAAGCGGCAGAGAACGGTATTGTGGCTTATTCCGGGAATGAGCTTCAAGGCTTTGGAAACCTATTGCTCGTGAAGCATGCCGACGGGTGGATGACAGCCTATGCTCACAACGATGAGCTGTTGGTAAAACGGGGGGAGCAGGTTAAGCGGGGGCAGATCATCTCGCGAGCCGGAAGCTCTGGAAATGTTCGAACCTCTCAACTGCATTTTGAATTGCGGCGTGGCACGAAAGCCGTCGATCCCTTGAAATACCTTGCGTCAGTGCGAAGTTAAGCCGTTCGCCGTCTGACCGCACGGCTTCGCAACAGGGCTGACTTTTTGGCGCTTGGGTGCCACAGTTAAACCTAGAGTTTTGTATGGAAGGGAGACCTGCAATGGCCGGTGACATAAAGCATTCTATTTTGAATCCAACTGTAACCAAGCGCACATTTTTGGCCGGCTCTGTGGCGTCTTTGGCGCTGAGTGCGCAACCTTTCGGTATTCGTCAAGCGATTGCCCAGACAGCGGAATGGGACCTTATCGTAGTCGGAGGCGGAACAGCTGGTATGCCTGCTGCTCTTTTTGCCGCGGATCGAGGCGCCCGCGTTCTGGTTATCGATAAAGCCCCGCAGCTTGGGGGCACAATGGATCGGTCCAGCGGCCAAGTCGCAGCGGCGGGGACTGTTTGGCAGAAAGAGCAGGGGATCGAAGACTCCCCTGATGCTCACTATGACGACGTAATGCGGATCAACCGCAATACCTCTGATCCAGTGTTAACCCGGCTTCTGGTCGACAACGCCGCAGACACACTGAATTGGTTTGCCGCTAGGGGCTTTACCGTGATGGACCACCACCCCGTCATGGGCGGTGGTCACGAACCCTTCACTACGCGCCGTTACCAGTGGAGCCCCGACCGGGCCCAGGCCTTCCAGAACATTATGGAGCCCCTACTGCTCAAGGCCCAGGCAGACGGTCGCGTCAAAGTCCTCACCGACACCGGGGCCGTTGACCTGGTTCAGGACGACAGTGGCGCGGTCCGCGGCGTCGTCACTGTGAATGACACTGGAGAGCGGGTGGATTACCGCGCCAAGAACGTGCTGCTGACCAGTGGTGGGTGCATGTCTAATCCCCGCATGTTCGAAGATCTGCACGGCTTACCGCTGTTCTGCGAGGTCGCGTACCCGTATAGCCAAGGGCAGGGCATCACCCTCGGTCTCGGAGCTGGCGGTTATGTGCGTGGCGGCGACAAGTACGCCACGCTATTTGGGACCATTCTTGAAAGTGAGTATTTTCCGGCACCCGCGATCGGCAGCGCGTCGTTGTCTCCGCAGCGGCGCCCTCCCTGGGAAGTGTTCGTCAATGTGCACGGCAAGCGTTTTGTCCGGGAAGACCACCCCAGTGTTGCTCATCGGGAATACACTCTGGGTCTTCAGCCTGGTCATCGTCATTGGGCGATTTTTGATCAAGAGATACTCGATACCGCGCCGCCGTTTATTCCGCGCTGGTCCCGAGAAAAGCTCGATGACGCGTTTATCGATCACCCGATGTTCGCTAAGGCTGAAACGCTTGGTGAACTGGGTGTTAAGGCTGGGGTTAATCCTTACAACCTTGAGCGGGAAATTAGCGCCTATAACGATGGTGTGCTTTACGGCAAACCCGATGCCATGGGGCGTGAACATCGTCCACTGGCCGTTGGTAAAGGACCGTTCTACGCCATTCGGTTGCAGGGGTGGAACGTGATGTCCTATGCGGGATTGGGTGTAGATGGCCAATTGCGCGTGACGCGGAGTGATGGAAGCCCCATTCCCAACCTCTATGCCGCAGGCGAAGTTACCGGTAACGCAACAACGTCTGGCCATGCGCTCACTAATGGCATGGGTGTGACACCGGCTTTGACCTTTGGCCGTCTATTGGGGCAGAGGATCATCCCCTTTACGGCTTAGTGAGAGATTAGTCGGGCAGGCTGATTTTTATCCCCTGCTCCCCGGCGATATGCTGGATAAACTGCCAAGCGACCCGGCCAGACCGGGATCCGCGCGTGACTGTCCATTCCTTGGCTTTAGCGTGGAAGGCGTCATTTTCCATGGAAATGCCTATCGACGCGGCATAGCCCTCGACGATGGCAAAATAGGTGTCTTGGTCTAAATGATGAAACCCTAGCCAAAGGCCAAACCGATCGGACAAGGAAACCTTTTCCTCGACGGTTTCGCTGCGGTGGATGGATGTGGCCCGTTCGTTCTCGATCATGCCCCGCGCCATCATGTGACGACGATTTGACGTTGCGTAAAAAACCACGTTTTCCGGGCGCCCCTCTATTCCGCCTTCAAGTACTGCTTTAAGAGCTTTGTAGCTATCGTCCATGCCTTCAAAGGTCAGGTCATCGCAAAAAACGACGCAGCGACGGGACTGATTTCGAAGAATATCGAGGAGGTGTGGAAGCGTGGTTATGTCTTCTCTGTGAATCTCTACAAGGACCAATCGGCCATCAATAGATTGCGTGCTATTTATTTTAGCATGAACCGCTTTCACCAAAGAGCTTTTTCCGGTCCCGCGTGCCCCCCAAAGCAAAGCGTTGTTTGACGGCAAACCGTCTGTGTGGTTCTGAGTGTTGCTCAAGAGGGCTTTGGCCTGGCTCTCAATCCCTTTGAGCAGGCCAAATGGCACTCTATTGACCTTGGGCACGGGTTTGAGCCCGCCAGACCCCGGGTCCCAGACGAAAGCATCAGCGCTGTTTATCGCAGTTTTTGGTCGCGGATCTGGCGCAATTCGGTCCAGGGCATCAGCAATGCGACCAAGCTGTGTCTCAACATTTTCGCTCAAATCACCTTTTGTCACCTAACTGGACCCTAACCTCTTGATTGCTTGTGGAACGCTACCAAATCAAAACCTGGCCGCAAGGGTTGAAGATCGTTTGCATCCCTCATGCGCCTGGGTATAGTCCGCCCAATTCTATCTGAACCAGGGGATTCCTGAATGTTTATTGCGCCAGCCTACGCACAGGCCGCCGGGGGAGCGGGTGCCGGAAATGCATTTTCCGCGTTTATCCCCATTATTCTGATTTTTGTCGTGTTTTATTTCCTTCTAATTCGGCCGCAACAAAAGCGGATGAAGGACCACCAAGCCATGCTAAACGCCGTGCGGCGTGGGGACAAAGTGGTGACCAATGGCGGTATTGTTGGAACTGTCACCAAGGTCTTGACTGAAGAACGCGAGCTTATGATTGAAATAGCGGAGAATGTCCGCATTCGTGTGAAACAAGACATGCTTTCGAGCGTCGTAAGCAAGACGGACCCTGTCCCGGCAAACGACGATAAAGATTAAGTGACAACGAACGAAAAGGTCTGGGGTTGATGAGGCTTTCTTTAGGCCCGCAACCCGGGGTGCTGCCATGTTAGAATTCGGCCGCGGAAAAATCATAACCGTACTTCTCGTCGCCATTTTCGGCTTTGTCTTTGCTGCGCCGAACTTGATGACCGGGACGAATAAAGAAGATCTTCCGAGCTGGTGGCAGCCGGTCAATCTTGGCCTTGATCTCCGTGGTGGATCATATTTGCTGATGGAGGTCGGCATTGACGCGGTTCGCCTTGAGCAGTTCACCGACCTTCAAGAAAGTACCCGTCAGTCTCTAAGAGACGCGAAAATCGGCTATCGAAATCTTGCGGTGCGGGGCGAAGCCGTCACTTTGGCTTTGCCAGACCCCACCCAGATTCCCGACGCGCGGAGAGCGATCGCAGCGGCAGTTCCTGATGTTCAGTTTGAAAACCAAGAGGGTGGGAGACTGCGCATCACGCTTTCTGAGCAAGTTCTGCTAGATCGCCAACTCGCAGCAGTCACCCAATCCATCGAAATCGTCCGGCGTCGTGTTGACGAATTTGGAACGTCAGAAGCAAGCATTCAACGTCAGGGCGCGGACCGCATTATCGTCGAGCTCCCAGGGATCGATGATCCCCAGCGTGTAGTTGACCTGATTGGTCGTACGGCAAAACTCAACTTTCACATGATGGCGCCGGGCTTTGCCGGAGCCGTTGGCAGTGTTCAAGATATTCCGGCAGGTTCCATTGCTGTTCCGGCAGCAGACGGGTCTGGAGGATTTTATGTGGTTCAACGTCGCATATCTGTGCCTGGTGAAATGCTGGTCGATTCCCAGCCTAGTTTTCAAGATGGGCAACCTGTTGTTTCGTTCCGGTTTAACACCCAGGGCGGCAGAAGATTTGGCGCAGTTACGTCTCAAAACGTCGGGCAAAACCTGGCTATTTTGTTAGACGGAGAGGTCATCAGTGCGCCTCGAATTCGATCTGCCATTGTTGGCGGTAGTGGCATTATTGAAGGCGGCTTTACGGTCCAAGGTGCACAGGATTTGGCACTGCTTCTGCGCGCAGGTGCGCTCCCAGCACCGCTTAAGGTGCTTGAGGAACGTAGTGTCGGTCCTGGTCTCGGCGCGGACTCAATTGAAGCCGGTGAGTTTGCGAGCGTCCTGGGTTTGATTTTGGTCGCGATCTTCATGGTCATGGTCTACGGCCTATTCGGTGTTTTCTCCGTCGTCGCACTCGTAGTGAATTTGGTGCTGATTCTTGGCGCTTTGAGTGTTATCGGAGCGACGCTAACCCTACCGGGTATCGCGGGGATCGTTCTTACGGTGGGTATGGCCGTTGATGCGAATGTACTCATTTACGAACGCATGCGAGAGGAAGCCAAGACAGGGCGAACTTTGTTTAACGCTCTTGATTCCGGATTTAAGCAAGCCTTTAAAACAATTATCGATTCCAACTTAACCACGCTGATCGCGGCACTCCTGCTGTTCTGGTTTGGCAGTGGTCCGGTTAAAGGCTTCGCCGTGACATTGGGCTTGGGGATCATTTCAACATTGTTCACGGCCACGATGGTTTCTCGCCTAATCATCATTACTTGGGTCCGTCGTACGAAACCACAGAACCTTCCTATTTCTCCCTCTGAGGGAAATAAGAAAGGGCTGTTCACGCCGCTTATTAGCGCGATGCCACAGGATTTCAATTTTGACTTTATCGGTAAACGTCAAATTGCCGGCGTTTTCTCAGTCATTCTCATTGCTGTATCAATAGGATCGTTTGCTGTTCAGCGTCTAAATTTTGGTATCGATTTTGCTGGCGGAATTCTCATGGAGGTGCGGGCAGATCAACCTGTTGAAGTGAGTGCGGTGCGTGCACAGGTAGGTGGGCTTGGACTCGGCGATGTCTCGATTACAACGTTTGGTGAAGCTGGTCGCGACCTCCTCATTCGAATTCAGAAGCAAGAAGGTGATGATGAAGCCCAGGCAACGGCCTTGTCTTTGGTGCGTGAAACACTTGGCGATACATACGAATACCGCCGGACAGAATTGGTAGGTCCTAAGGTTGGACAAGAGCTGATCTTGGATGGAGCCTTAGCAGTTGCATTGGCGCTTCTGGCGATTTGTGTCTACATCTGGTTCCGGTTCGAGTGGCAGTTTGCTGCTGGTGCGACCCTGGCCCTAACTCATGACGTGTTAGCGACCATTGGAATGTTCTCGATTTTTCAGATGGAGTTTAACCTAACAACTGTCGCGGCAGTGCTGACGATTGCGGGGTATTCTATTAACGATACGGTGGTGGCCTACGACCGCGTGCGCGAGCAGTTGCGGAAGTTTAAGAAACTACCTTTGCCAGAACTCGTGAACATGGCTGTAAATAGGGTTCTGTCTCGAACCTTGTTGACCAGTTTCACAACACTGCTTGCGGTTACGGCGCTCTCTGTTTTTGGTGGCGAGGTGTTGCGCGGCTTTAGTATCGCGCTGATGTGGGGCGTTGTGATTGGTACATACTCGTCAATCTATGTTGCCATGCCAGTGCTGATCTACTTCGACCTTCGACATGAGGATCTTGAAGGCGGAGCGGCACCAAATTTGGCCCAGGTGCCAGAACACGAGCGGACTTAACTCAAGTCCTGGGTGCGCAATGGATTTAACCCGGATCGCGCCGACTGATCGACAGCACATTCAGAAGTATAGTCCTGTTGGGTTTACAGTTTCGGGTGTGCAGTTGGCGGGACCTGTCCTCGTGTTCCCTCATGAATCCTTGTCGTGGAAGGCTGACGCGCCAAACAACCTTCTGCCAAAAGATGTTTCAGCGATAATTGAGCGTGCCGGGGAACTGGACCTGTGTTTATTGGGCTGCGGAAACCGTATGACCCAGGTGGATACATCTGTTCGTCAAGTTCTGAAGGATGCCGGCGTTGGAATTGAACCAATGGACACAGGCGCTGCATGCCGCACGTTCAATGTTTTGTTAGCTGAGGGCAGGGCAGTCATGGCTGCGGTGTTTCCGCCTTCCGCACCTTAGTCATGCAGACAAAAAAAGGGACCGGCGAACCGGTCCCTTTGTCGAAGGTGTTTGTTTAGTTGACCTAGACGAAGTTCTGCTGCGCAACCATGCAAAAGAGCATCGGAATAGAGAGCAATGTGTTTGTTCGTGAGAACAGCATTGCTGTCCGTGCGGCTTTCGCTTTTGTGTCTGCATCCGCTTCGACAATACCAAGGGCTTTCTTCTGGTTCGGCCAAATTACGAACCAGACGTTGAACCACATAATGGTACCAAGCCACATGCCAATACCGATGATCGTGCCGTTGCCACTGAGAGTAATGGCTTCGATGAGGTAGCCGCTGATCATGGCAAGGATAAGTCCGGTAATAATGGTCGCCATTGCGCCCCAGCGGAACCAGAACAGAGCAGCTGGTGCAATGACCTTGCCGATTGCTGGTTTCTGATCATCAGGAATGTTGGGCATGTTCGGAATTTGAACAAAGTTGAAATACCACAACAGGCCAATCCACATCACACCGCTCAAAACATGGAGCCAGCGGAATAGGAAATTCCAGAAAAGCATGTCGTAGCTGGTGTCGCCAATTAGCAAAAAGACCAGAACAACCAGCACAAATCCGCTGATGATAGTTCTGGGCAAAGACTGAAGGATTGCAGCCATCTTTCTCCCCTTTATTGAAACGGAGGGGAAGTCGATCGAACTCACCCCCTCACACGAGCGCTATCTTAATCATTTTGCAGTGCTCCGCAACGCAGGGCGATTGGAAATCAATAGTTTAAGGCAGATTCTGAGCGAGTTCAGCGACTTTTACGCCACTTCTAACCGCACTTTCCAAGGTGCAGGGCAACCCCGTATCAACCCAATCGCCAGCTAGAAATAGGTTCTCAGTGTTGGTTCTGGGTCCTGGTCTGTTGATCGCGAATGCCGGGTCTTGGAGCGGGGTCGCCCGGCGCTCGATAATGACCCGATTGGGAGGGGTTAAGCTGTCCGAAAGATCTAAAGCCATGCGAACGTCTGGCCACAGCTTTTCGGCAATGACGTCGTGTTCCATGCGGGCAAGCTCTTGATCGGCGCTGACCGTGACACTGATCAAGCCGTGTCTGCAAAACAACCATTGCGAAGTTCCCCCGACGATTCCGATCATCGCGGGTGTCGCGTCAGCTGTATCTACCTTGTAATGAACGTTCACAATTGACGATGGCTCTGGATTAAATGCTTCATCAAGGAAAGGTTTGGTGACCGGAGCCCACGGAGTAACGGCAAGTGCGACAGACTCACCGTCTGAGATTTCAATCTTTTCTGATCTCGTTTGCAACTCAATGACACGGGCATTGTCTGTGCCAATGCTAACGGGTGCATCAAAATAGATGGGTGCACCGGCTGATTCTAAGAATTTTAACGCTGGGTCGATGAATGTCTGCTGCAGAGATGTTTTGGGCACGTAGCTCCGCAAGCCACCACGCCACGTCGTCATAGTTTGGCGAAGGGCTTTGCCGAGTATGTGGGCACTCGCGGAACTCGGTGGCGTGTTCATGACCGCCGTCGTTAAAGGTTCCCAGAAAGTGCGCCAGGCCGCTCCTGTTTGAGAGAGCGTAGCGTCTACAGTTTCACTTTTATCCGCAGCTAGTAGTGAGAGACCCTTGACATAATCTTTAGCGGTTGTGTCGGGAGCGCGGCGAGCCCTGTCAAAAATCCATTTAGGAAAGAGGCCTGCGTTTGGGCGCAATGTCCAATGTGCTTTGTTTTCCAAGTCTAAAAACGGTATTTCGCCTGTGTGTTCGACAGGAACTAACTCTTCTTCTGCGCCAATCGTAGCGAGGTATTTAAATACAGCTGGGTTAGCGCCAAGAATCGCATGGCTGCCATTGTCTATCGTTGTGTTGAGTTGTGAGTCGAAAAAAGACCTACACCGCCCACCAGCGTGTTTGGCAGATTCGTACACAACGACTTTACGCCCTGCTTGCGTTGCAGAAACTGCGCAGGCCAAGCCGGCCACACCCGCACCGATGACATGAAGGGTGCCCGTCATGGACAGCTCAGATAAGCAGTAAAAAAGTGTAGCAATTTTTCAATTTTAGATAGACGAACGCGTTTTCCACCGGGCTGGACTCCGGCGGCCTGAACTTTTCCAAACAACGCCTCATAGGATCGCAGCATAATCCAAGCTGGTCGAAGTGTTCTCTCGGCATTGATTGGCCACATGCCGTGAGCGTCGGCGAACCGTTTCTCCGCTCGTCGGAATACCGGGTCGCATGCTTGGGCAAAATTGCGATCGGTTAGGACCTCTGCAGGGTGCCTTGTGTCTATCTTTGCCGCGCTCAACGCTTCTTCAGGTATGTAGAGCCGTCCAATCTTTGCGTCTTCGCCAATATCTCTAAGAATATTGGACAATTGCAGCGCTTCACCAGTGGCCGCAGCAAATGAATTGGCGGCATCACCGCGCCATCCCCAAATTGAGAGGCATAATTCGCCGACTGCACCAGCGACCTGTCCGCAATACGCTTCAAGTGCAGCCCAGGTCGGCGCGACGATTGGTCCGTTTACGTCAGCTTCCATCCCTGCGATCAGAGCGAGGAAGGGCTCTTGAGGTAGACTGAACCGGTCAATCACTTCTGCGAGACCGATGGAAAGCGATTCATAACCTTCGATTGTTCCGCCGTTCAACAACCACGATCGCCAGCTCTCAAGAGCTGCACGTTTTGCTGACGGTGTTTCTTCACCATCTGCGATATCGTCGATAGTGTGGGCGAATGCGTAAAGGGCGAACAGCGCCTGTCTTTGTGGCAGGTCTTGAAGCCGCATGGCCCAATAAAATGATGACTTTGATGACCGCACTTGGCGGGCGATATCCACATGTATTGCGTCTTGTGTCATAGCCGGAGCAACCTGATCAATCCACGCGTGACGGCATACGCCCAATCCAAAGGGGTAAGTGAAACTGTATTACTAATTGGATTGTTTCGTCTTAGCCGGCGAGATAATCGCTTCGCTAAAGCTACGCAAATCGTTGCTTCGGCGGCGAGGCCACGATGATGGATTAGGTTTGGTAGATTGGAAGCTGACGCGATTAGCGCATCGGTATTGTCTAAAACGCGGTCCAAAACGGTTCTCATTTCAGGGCTTATCGTTTCACGTCCCAATCCGTCAATTGTTTCGCCTGCTCCACCAATCCAATCGGTCGGAATATATACGCGCTGCAGTGTTTGCCAGTCCTTTGATGAATCTTGAACGTGGTTAAGGGCTTGTAAGGCGCAACACAGCGCATCAGATTCTGGTACACCATTTTTTTCCTCGTGGAGCGCCAGCAAGAACCGACCAACCGGACAGGCGGAGTACTGACAATAATTAATTAGATCTGCCCAAGTTCGGCAGGGATTGTTGTCAGCGTCCCAAAGAAACGCTTCCAATAGGCCGCTTGCTAAACTCAGTTCGAGGCCGCGTTGGGTCAGGTGATTTCCCAAGGAAAGAGCAGCTGCCATTTCTTCCGAGTTCTCAGAGTCTTTCAATTCAGCTCTGGCCAGAGCGCTTTTCATAGCGAAGAGGCGGTCTTTTTTAGTTTCTGGGGTTAAGTCGGGAGAATCAGCGATATCGTCCGCAAGTCGCGCAAACCTATAGTAGGCATGCACCGTAGCGCGCAATCGGCGCGGAATGAGCAAGCTTCCCACCGGGAAATTTTCGTCGCGTCTGATTTTTTGTTTGGTCATGAATGTGTGCAATGGACGAGAGTGGAGAGGTAGTGTAGGCGAGGATGGAAACCTGGGCCAGAGACGGATGCCAACGGACAAATCTCTTTCTTATGCGGCGGACCTTGTAAAGCGGTATGACCGCGATCGGTTTCTAACTGCGTTATTTGCGCCAGTGGGTGTCCGCGAGCGCCTACTGACGCTTTATGCATTTAACGTTGAGATTGCCCGCATTCGCGAGACGATAACTGAACCTATGATCGGGCAAATGCGTCTCCAGTGGTGGCGTGATGTTTTTACCTCTATTTCTGCTGGTGATGGCCCGCCGAAAGGGCACCCGGTGGCCGAGCCCCTGGCTGCCCTCATTGAAACGCAGTCGCTGCCGCTTGAACCGTTCCTGGCCGTGCTGGACGCCCGCGAGCAGGATTTGTCCGAAGACCCACCGGCCAAACTGAGCGACCTTGTCGCGTATTGTCGAGGGTCTTCGGCCGGAATAGCGACGCTTGGTTTGCAGACTCTTGGTGTGTCGGATGATCAGTCCCTTCAAACAGCTGACAATGTTGCAACCGGTTGGGTACTCACCGGGATTTCTCGCGCGGCGCGTTTTCTCGCGCTCGCCGGGCGGGTGATGTTGCCTCTTGAGAGCATGCAGAAACAAGGTCTGGTCCTGCAGGACCTACAGAATCCAGAAAGCGCTGGGGCCTCTTCGAGTGTCATTTCGGAAGTATGCGATGCCGCGCGAAATCATTTGGCTGCCGCGCGGCAGAATAAAAATGCTGTTGATCTGAAAGGGCTGCCGGTCTTTTTGCTTGCGACGCTCGCCGACTCATATCTAAGTGGATTAGAACGCGCCGAATATAATATCTACGATACGAACGTGATCCGACAGCGTCCAGCGATAGCGCGTGTATGGTGGAACAATTGGCGCAAACGGTTTTAATCTATCCAGCAGCTTGGGTGCCGTTTTCAAGCCAGTTTTGAAGATCTCGTTTAGCCCGGGCAGCGTAGGCTCCTTTGCGATCCCGACCTTTAAGGCGACGTCCATTTTCCCTCAGTCCCTCTGGGCCTTCGAGATCAGGAAACAGTCCAAAGTTCACATTCATTGGCTGATAAGTGTCTTCAAGGGCACCGCCAGTAATGTGACCAAGTAGGGCACCCATGGACGTTGTCGGTGGTGGTGATACGAAGGTCTGACCAGTACGCTCTGCCGCAGCGAATCGCCCGACCAACAATCCGATAGCTGCGCTTTCGATATACCCCTCACATCCGGTGATTTGCCCAGCAAATCGTAGACGCGGCATAGCTTTAAGACGGAATGTTTCGTCGAGCAGACGAGGGGAGTTGAGGAAGGTGTTGCGGTGTATACCACCGAGCCTTACGAACTCTGCTTTTTCAAGACCGGGGATCATACGGAAAGTGTCTTTTTGAGCCCCGTACTTCAGCTTAGTCTGGAAACCTACGAGATTGTACAGCGTGCCCAGAGCATTGTCTTGGCGCAGTTGCACGATCGCCCATGCTTTCGTTTGTGGGTCATGGGGGTTGGTTAAGCCAACGGGTTTCATTGGGCCGAACCGCAAGGTCTCGCGACCCCGTTCAGCCATCACTTCGATGGGAAGGCAGCCTTCAAAATATGGTGTGTTCTTTTCCCATTCTTTGAATTCTGTTTTTTCTCCTGCGATTAATGCGTCCATGAACGCGTTGTACTGGGTTTGATCCATCGGACAGTTGACGTAGTCGGACCCTTCGCCTTTGTCATAGCGTGATTGAAACCAAGCTTTGTCAAAATCGATGCTGTCTTTGGTGACAATAGGTGCGATGGCGTCAAAAAACGCGAGGGACTCTTCGCCGGTGATTTTGCATACTGCGTCGCTCAAAGCCGGCGAGGTAAGGGGACCAGTAGCAATGATAACGCTGGACCAATCGTCAGGCGGGAGACCGTCAATCTCACCTCGCTCGATTGTAATCAGGGGTACATTTTCAATCGCCGCCTGAACAGCTTGTGCAAAGCCATCTCGATCAACGGCAAGCGCTGAGCCGGCCGGCACACGATGGGTATCGCCACATTTCAGAATAAGCGAGTCCATGGCTCGCATTTCGTGATGGAGTAGTCCAACGGCGTTATAATCTGCGTCATCCGAGCGAAAAGAATTTGAGCAAACCAACTCGGCAAGACGATCGGTCTGATGCGCATTCGTCATTTTAACAGGTCGCATTTCGTGCAGAATAACGGGGACGCCTGCTCGGGTGATCTGCCAAGCAGCTTCCGAGCCTGCTAGGCCGCCGCCGATAATATGGATTGGTTCGATAGAACTTGTCATGGCGGGGGCATACCGGGACCGGTCGCACCTGTCCAGGGGGTATAAGCCGTCGGTTCTCTACCCACTAAGAGTGGGGTGTTTGTCTCTCACCAAGGACAAGGTAAAGTGAGAGATATGGCGGTACAGAAATTTTTTGTGGTCGGCGGCGAATATGCTGACACCACCTTTCAAGACATAGCAGATGGCGGTGAGTCAGAGGTCCATGGCCCGTTTTTAGAACCTGATGCCAAGGACTTTTGGCGGTCTATAACGGCGAAAACCGTCGATAACGCCATGGTGCGTTATGTATTGAAGGCAGAAGAAGAAGTTAACGGAGAAATATACTGGGTGGTCGGCGGTGAGTACGCAGACACGACGTTTAAATCTCCCGCCAGCGGTAAAGCGATACAAGCCTATGGGCCTTTTCACAAGACCGATGCTCTCGAGTACTGGCGCAGTATCACCGGTAAGACCGTGGATGATGCCTTGGTTCGGTATGATATCCGTGAGAATTGGGGTGACCGCTGACGCGGCCAAACGTGTAGACCGAGTGTAGGGGTGTTTAGCCCGCGCAGGTTTTTTTAGCCGAGCGAGCTTCTCTATCTTTATGAGATTAACCCGATGACCGCGCCGGTAAGTCCCGTGGCCAGGTTTCCGGCGATCCATGCTTTCATTCCGAGGTGTAGTGCGACGCTGCGATTGTTGGGTGCGAGTGTTCCGATCACCGAGACCAACATTCCGACGCTGGCGAGATTGGCGAAGCCGCACAAGGCATAGGTCATAATCAGAGTCGACCGTGAAGAGAGGATGTCCGGATCAAGTCCTGCCAGGGCTTGGTAAGCGACAAATTCGTTGAGCACAGCTTTGGTGCCCATAAGTTGGCTTGCGGCAATGACTTCGCTCGGAGGAATACCAAAAAGCAAAACAATGGGTGCAAAAATCCAGCCGAATAGGCGATCAATGGTGAGTGCCGCTCCAGCCACATCGGGCAGGAGTCCGAGTATTTGATCGCCGAGAGAAACGAACGCGAAGACAACAATGAGAATAGCGATAATCGCAAGGTATAGCTTCATGCCATCCATGGTGCCTTGCACAACGGCATCGAGACTGCTGTCGTAGGATAGGTCTTCGGTCGCTTCCTGTTCATTCATAGTTGATGTGTTGCCCGGTATCATGATCCGAGCAACCAGCAATGCGGCAGGTAGAGAAATAACAGATGCGGTAACGATATGGCTGGTTGCACCTGGCAACAAGGGTTCTAAGATCGTGGCGTAGAGGACAAGAACCACACCGGAGACTGTTGCGAGTCCTGCAGTCATGACAGCAAAGAGGTCCGCGCGATTTAGTTTGTTGAGAACACCGCGAATAAACAACGGCGACTCAACCACGCCAAAAAAAAGATTTGCAGCGGACCCCAAGCTGACGCCGCCTCCTAAACCCAGGCTTTTCTGCAAGGACTTTGACAGCCAGCGGATGAGGGCGGGAATTATGTTCCAATGCCAGAATAATGCCGCAAGAGCGGAAACTACAATGACAATAGGTAGTATTTGAAAGGCGACGATTACAGATGTTCCGTCACCTGGAACCGGGAAGGGGGAGGGTCCGCCACCGGCATACCCAAATACAAAAGCGGCACCCTCACGTGTGGCTTGGTCTGTGGCCGCAACCCCTTTGCTTAAGACCGATAAGGCTGCCCAGACAAACGGAATTTCGAGGATGAGCAAGGCGATGACGACTTGGATGGCCAACGCAAGCCCGACCCATCGAAAGGATACCGCTTTCCTGTCTTCGCTCATCAGCCAGGCTAGTCCGATAAGACCTGCCATGCCTGCAAGGCTATGTAGCAATGTGAGTATCACGATAACAGTGCGATCATTTGCTCAGTAACCACGCATGGTGTGGAAATTTCTGCCGCAGAAGACCGTCAAATCCAAGCCAATGCCCTGATGGGTATACAATGAATATGATATTGAGAATGAAAAACGGCAGGAGCGACGCATCGTAGTAACCGCCGATCGCGAGATTAAACAAAATGAAAAAACCGCCGAAGCTAGAAAGGCGCGTCGCGATTCCGAAAATCAATCCTAGTCCAACAGCAATCTCTCCTACTGTTACGATCCACGCGATCAACGGATAAAGTGGAAGTGCAAAATCAGTTAAGTATAGGTACGCGAAAGAAGATGGATTGAGTTCGGTTAGTCTCTGGAGGAAAACTTTTTCTAAGAGGTCGCTGTTAAGCCATCCTTTGAAAAGCTTGTTTATTCCGGCAAGCAAGAAGAAGAGGCCAAAGAGAAAACGGAATAGCAAGTTCAACAGAATACCGACAAACTTTCCGGGATGTGCCTTAATCCAATTGCTAGACCATGAGAACGCTTTCTCTTCTCTCTGTATGGAATTATGAGTCACGTCATTCATCTTACATATTCTCATCTTCGAGGGCAGTCTCCCACGGACTGTTGTTTTCAATCATCGCCATGGATTCGGGGATACCTAATCGACTGCAACTTCCAATAGTAGCTCCGTCATTCGCAAACCACGCCAATGTATTGCGGTTAATGCGCGTGCCATCAATGTCAATCGTGGCATCTGCGACACTGAGATAAGCTGTGACTGGAGTAGTCACATTTGGCTGTTCAATAGGGGTGAACTTGAAGACCGTGGCTGGCCGCTTTTCGCTGGTCACGGGATCAAACCACTTGGCAAAATAATCCCATATGGTTGCGATCTGTCCCCAAAATGTTTTTGTTTCAAAGTAATAGAGGGTGAACGCCGGAGCATTGGACGTTGTGGGTTGCTCTGCCGAGCATTGAACATAGGCCTCACACATGGTGCACAGTTCACCAAACTGGCTCATCAACAGGGGGTAGTCGGCCCAATCCGGTGTAGCCATGGAGTCTGCGGCATCTTGAGCAAAAGGCTCGGTGACCGGAGGTCCAAGGACGATGGTAAAGACCAGCGTCCAGGCTGCGATCGCTCCCCTAAAACATGACATGGCTGACTGTGTCTCCCCCGCCTATAGTATGGCAATTAGATCAAATCGCGACAGGAAGGGACACATAAAATGGCACTGCTCTGGAAAGCTACAGCGATGCAGACCAACAACGTTATCGTCAACGCAGCGAAAACCCGCGAAGAGGCGATGGCGATCGTCGACAAAAGCATCGGCCGTTGGGAAGAATTGATTACTTGGGCGGCCGGGCGTGGTGGCGGCATGAAAAATCTTGTCGTTTTCCCTGAGTTCAATCTGCAAGGCTTTCCCCTTGGAGAGACGTCAGAGGAATGGATCAAGAAAGCGTGCTTCCAGATTCCAGGTTGCGCGCCGGTCGAGCGTCTTCAAAAAATTGCCCAGAAGTTTGGAATTTATCTAGGCGCCAATGCCTATGAAGCGCCCCCCGAATGGCCAGGGCGCTACTTTAACTGTTCTTTCCTGATTGATCCGTCGGGGGATGTCATCCTCAAGTATCGCCGAATCTCGACGGCGCAGGCGGCCTCGCCACATGACGTGCTTGATGAGTATCTCGATAAGCATGGGATCGAGGGGCTTTTCCCAGTGGCCAAAACAGAGATCGGTAATATATCGATGATGCCTTGTGGTGAGATTTTATGGCCCGAGACCTCGCGGTGCTTGATGCTGCGCGGTGCTGAGGTGATTTTGCATCCGACGTCTGATCACGGCCGCTCGGAAAACATGGCGTGGGAATCTGCGAAGCGCGTGCGGGCCGCTGAGAATATGGTTTACTTCGTCTCGGCGAACGCTGGAAAGATTATCGGGGCTCCACCGAATGATACTCATGCGGGAAATTCGAAGATTATCGATTTCCAAGGACAGCTTATGGCCGAGAGTGGCGTTGCCGGTGAGTCGATTAACGCGTCAACGGTTATCGACATGGATGCCTTGCGTCGAGCGCGGTGCACGCCGACAGGACCGTTTGGTGTGAACCGATTGGCGCGACTAAGATCAGAAGCCTATTCGCCAGTGTTTAACGACGCCGCATTTTATCCGGTCAATCTCTGGGCGGATAAACCCATGGACTCTAAGCAACGTATCCAAGATGCTTTGATCGACGTGATAAAGAAAAAGGTCGAAGACGAGACATTCAACCCGCCCTCGAAAGGGCAGGCGCTAGAAGGGTATGATCTTTGGGGAAGTTGATATTGTGGGGGAACCGATGAAAAGACGCACATTGATTGCAGGGATGGCAGGCCTAGCGGCCACCCCGATAATTGGCCGGTCTCCCGCAGCGGCCTTGCCTGAGGTCTTGGACCCGACAGATCGCGCACATCTCGGCTTACTGCAAAAGAAACTCATTTACTCGACGGATGACCGACCACTAATATGGTGGATTCGTGGAAACAAATATGGATCTATCAATGGCGCCTTGACGCCTTTGTGGACTCTCAATGTGGTACTGTTCAAAGCGGTGTCTCACAATGAGGATGGGACCTTCGATGTAAAATCGATGGAAATCGTCTACAAAACAAATGTTGAGACAGATGAGCCCTTGAGCAAATGGCGAAACCCTTACAACGGCGAAGTCTATGACGAAGAGCCTTTGATTATGGGGCCACTCTCGCGAGGGTTCACCAATGAAGGACCAGTCAGCCAATCAGAACTTCCCGGGGCTAGCATTCAGCGGCAGGGACACCTAGGGCCCGCTGAGATAGCCGGCGACGACGTTTGGTTGATCTCAGATGCAAACGTGGTGGTGGATCGGGAAGGGCAGCGAAGGTTTCGTGCCAACGATCTGTCGACCTACCACGGTAAGGTCTCGAATGTTTTGAATCCTGATCTTCCCAGTGCGCCATCAACAATGACTGTCCATATCATTCAAAGCTGGCATCCGTGGATGAATATGGGGGATCGTGAAGGCACTTTGGTGACCCGTATCAGTGGCGCAAAGTGCTTTACCATTGAGGATATCCACCCGCGTATTCTGACGATGGTGAAGGAGCACCACCCCAAGATCGCCAAAGACTTTGTTGCGCGCCTGAATGGTCCGCCGGAAAACTTTGACCGATAGAAAATCGTTGATTTAAAGCGGGTTATTCAATGTTACCCCAATCACCTTTGACCAGTGGGTCTGACGTGATTGGATATGAATTACAAAAACCCAGAGGAGACGTGTGATGATTAGAGCCGCATCTATTTTTGCCGCCACCAGTTTTGCACTGACCTTCGGAGGACCAGCGCAAGCGGACACTTCAGCGTTGTGTCCAACCCCAGACCAGGCCATCGAAGTGCAGGCGGTCTACAAAGTGAGTTCAGGCGCGCGCCTTGTTCCAGCGATGGCAGCACGTCAACTTGATCCTGAGGTCGTTATCGCAAGCGCCATGCCCGCGGTTGAAATCGTAGGGACCAGTGCAGAAAGCTTTGAAGAAACCTGGACGTCAGTGACCAAATGGGAAAAAGCGTTCACGCACATCATCAAAGAGGGTGATGTATTCGAAATCGATGGTGCGGTTCCACAGGGAAAGAAGTCAGAGCGGAGCAACTACTTCAATTTGGATATTGATGCCCCGTTCGGGGGTCATATACGCAATGATCAGATGTCTGCGATTTATGCCTTGGCTTTACCTGGCCGCGGCGGTTCTGTTGCGCGTTCGATCCATTTCTTCGACCAATAAGGCGTGACCGCGTTCAGTGTGGTTATGGGCGGTGAAGCCGGCAATCCTGACGAGGCGGATATCAAGCGATTTGACGAGACGATGGCTTTGGTCAAATCCATGGGACCTATTTGCCCCGAGTGATGATCGCAATGCCTAGGTTTCTGCAGGCTGTTTTAAACTGGGGCATTTGACCGGCGAGATCGTTACACCCCGGAAGTTATAAAAACGGCGCCAAAACGGCGTTATATGTCCATTTTCAGTCGGTTTTCCGCTGATTCCCGTTCGGTTTTGATCCGAGAGTTTTGAAATAAAATTACTCAGCTGATTAATCAGCTGTTTACCTTCCCCGCGCACGCTCCCTGGTGTGAGGTATGAATTAGCTCCTGGGAGCAAAGGCTATGTTAGATCCATTTAACACTGAAGAAGGTCCAGGCCGGGCTTACATCGACATCGACGCTGAACTCGATACTTTTGAGTTTGACGAAGAAGTTGTGCTTGATGCTGTAGACTTCAATTTTGCCCTCGGTCGCCCGACCGAAATGGACTTCGCAGACTAGCTACGCGTTTCGGCGTACCCGTTCTCGGGTCCGCTCTAAAACTTGAGTTAGATGCGCGTTAGGCAGCAGCCCGCTTGATTTGCGGTTGCCCGGAGCGTTTCCGTCTACGGCGGCGTTTTTGTTTGGCTTCGCCGCCACCGTCATCTTTTCTATTCCCGTCTGACTTTCCAGAGCTAGAGGTCTGCCAGGGCTTCTTCTCGTTGCCTTTGGCCTCATTGCCTTGGTCACCCTTCTTTTGGCCCTTGCGGTGGCTTTTGGTGGGCTTTTTCTTGCCAAATTTCTTGCCGGACTTTGGTCCGTTTTTACGGGCATGCTTCGCCGGTGGCAGTGTTGAACCGCCAGTAAGGCTTTTGCCGATAAGGCGTTCAATATCTCTCAAGAGATGCCGTTCACTGCTATCGCACAAGGAAATAGCCACGCCTTCATTGCCAGCCCGGCCTGTGCGGCCAATGCGGTGAACGTAGGCATCTGGCTGATCCGGCATGTCGTAGTTGATAACGTGAGTCACATCATCAATATCAAGGCCGCGAGCTGCAACGTCGGTTGCGACGAGAACCTGTAAGTGCCCACGTTGAAAGGCTTCCAGAGCCTTCTTGCGGGCGTTCTGAGATTTATTGCCATGGATCGCTACAGCTTTAACGCCGCCTTTATGCAACTGGCCGTCAAGCCGGTTGGCGCCATGCTTGGTCCGGGTAAAGACAATCGCTTTGTAGATGCCGTTATCGAGTAACTCGAGGAGCGTTTTAACTTTCGCCGGGCGATCAACAAACATGATTTCTTGCTTAACGGTGTCGGCCGTTGTGGACTCTGGAGACACATCGACACGCATGGGATTGCGAAGCAGCGTGTGGGCCAGTTTCGCGACTGCGGGGGCCATGGTGGCAGAAAACAAGAGAGTTTGGCGCTCGGTAGGCAGCTTTGCCGCGATTTTGCGGATATCTGGAATAAATCCCATGTCGAGCATGCGGTCGGCTTCATCAAGAACAAAGGCCTCAACCTCATCTAGGCACACGCGGCCCTGATTGATGAGATCAAGCAAGCGACCAGGAGTGGCGACGAGAACATCGACACCGCGGGCCATGGCTTTGATTTGACCCTGTGAGTTGACGCCGCCAAAGATCGTCGTGCGCCGCACATTAAGATAACGACCATAGGCGCCGAAAGACTCATGAATCTGGCTCGCCAGTTCACGGGTTGGGCTTAGAACAAGGATGCGCGCGCATTTAGACGAGACAGCAGCCGGCTTGTCATAAAGATGCTGGAGCAAAGGCAGGGCAAAGGCTGCCGTCTTACCAGTGCCCGTTTGGGCGCAGCCGATTAGATCCCGTCCATCGAGTAGGATAGGGATAGCTTTTTGTTGAATAGGTGTTGGTGTGACGTAGCCGTCGGCGCTCAGTGCTCGCTGTAGGGGCTCAATCAGGGCCAGATCAGAAAACGTTTCATGTGGTTTAGATGTCAAAACAATATCTTTCTTCGTTTTTAAGCCTGGGCCACCTTCCGCTGGCCAGGTCAAATGTAATAGGCGCCGCCTCTATAAAAACGCGCACGACCGCCGTCCGGCATAAGGCCGGACGCCAAGGTGATCGCCACTAAGACAGGCGTCAGCTTCTATCGGACTGTAGGTGAAAGAGCGGGTCAACCGATGACCGGGACCAACGCAGGCATTAACAAGCCGACTGGAAGGATGGAGAATATATGGGCCTCGTTTCCTTAAAAGTCAATGAACTGAAGAAAACACGCCAGGGCAACACCATCGTTTACTCGAAAAGGTGAGTGGCGAATGGATCCCATATTTGATTTTGCTCAGTGCTATGGCATCGCCGGTGTGGGATTCTGATAGCTATGACAGATCATAATGAACTCAAGCGAACCCTGACGCTCGGACCCGTCGTTCTTTACGGCGTGGGGACGGTCTTAGGCGCCGGAATCTACGTTCTTATGGGAGAGGTGGCTTGCGTTGCTGGCATTTGGGCACCGTTGTCTTTTGGCATTGCTGCGGTACTGGCGGCCTTAACGGGACTGACGTTTGCGGAGTTTTCGAACCGATTTCCGGTAAGTGCCGGAGAGGTTGTATATGTTAAACAAGCTTTCAAGTATCAGCGGCTTTCCCAGGCCGTCGCTTTGTTTGTTGCGCTAACCGGAATCGTTTCCAGTGCAACAATGATTAACGGGTTTTCTGGTTATTTCCGCGAATTTGGTTCGGTGCCAGATGTTCTCCTTGTACCGATACTATGCGCGTTACTCGGCGCTCTCGCGGCGTGGGGTATCGCACAGTCCGTCGCAGTAGCTTCGGTAATAACGTTGGCTGAGGTTGCCTGTTTAATCGCGGTCATTGTCGTTTCTCTACCAGACGCCATGAATGGCACGGGTTCAGTCTGGCCGACCACGGCTGACGCTCTCGAATTATTCACCAATACAGTCATGTGGGCTGGAATTCTATCCGGTGTAGGTATTGCTTTTTATGCGTTCATCGGTTTCGAAGACATGGTCAATGTTGCGGAAGAGGTCAGAGACGTCCGTCGGGTGCTGCCAATAGAGATTATGGTCGGAAATGACGCTCCGCTAGGGACCGTGTTTGCAAAGTCGACAGGGCGGGCCGCGACCGAGATTAGTGTGATCGCGTTACTCGCGGTAATTTACGGCGCACTGATTCAGGTGGTCATGGCGGCGCGGGTGCTCCACGGCGCATCAAGAAATAACTGGCTACCACCTATTTTTAGTCGAATTAATCTTCGGACTCAGACACCTGTAGTGGCTACTGTTTTAGTCGCCGTCGGTGTTCTTGTTTTTGCATTGTAGCTTCCGCTAGGAACACTTGCGCGTCTTACGTCATTGTTCATTCTTATAAACTTCACACTGGTGAATGTTGCCCTGGTGGGTATCAAGATGCGCGATGAACAAGAACTCCCGCTCGAGTCACCTGATGTCGAGGTCATGTATCGCGTACCGCTATGGGTGCCGATCTCCGGGGCAGGGGCTAGCGCTGTTTTTGGTGTGGTCAATCTCTTGGCGCTATCGCGTTAGCATTGCAAATAGTAGCGGGCAGTTGCTGAAACTAAGCAGCTCTATTTTTTTAGCGAGCTACTCCAGGTCTCGGGCCACCCGAAAGCCGAATAGATGATATGACGTGGGTTCTGGGTCGCGGCCTCTAAAACTGCGCTCCTGTCGTAACAGTCTGCTGCGCCAACTGCCGCTGCGTATAGCGCGCTTCTCGCATGCGCCTTCTACCTCGTACGCGCTGCCGTCGACAGGTTGGTCAGGGTAGAGGACAGGAGAGCAATCTTGTGTCCACTCCCAAACATTGCCGATCGTGTCATGTACCCCATAGACATTTGGTTTGAATTGACCGACGGCGGCGACCATCGCGTATCCATCGGCGCATGGCGCCGCCATATCCATACTGGTGCCACTACCTGCAATGAGACCGGGGTCAGCGGCAGCTGTCTGATCAAGGACATTGCCGTATTCGCAAACCTTTGAATCGTCGTCACCCCAGAACCACTTTGTGTCGACACCGCCACGGGCGACGTATTCCCATTCGGCCTCCGACAGGAGCCGATATCGCTCACCCGTTTGTTCGCTGAGCCAGTTCACATAGTCCTGCGCTTCTGTCCAATACACACAAACAATGGGATCGTTCTCTGCTATGGGTCGGTCGTAGTCTGGGTCTTCCCAGGTTTGGCCAAAGCGCCGGCGGTCGCCCCCCCAGACGCGGCAATCAGATGCTTGATGCCCGGTGTCTGCTACAAAAGCCCGCCACTCACCGACTGTGACCTCGTATTTTCCGGCCGCGAACGGCTTTGAAATTGTGACAGTGCGAATGGGACCGCGAGGCCGCATTTCGCCGGCGCGCATGGGGTCAATGAAGTCTGAGCCCATTTCAAAAGTACCTGGTGGAATGACCACCATTTCGGGGCAAGTCTCGCAGTCTTTAAAAGCTGGCGCCGGAGATTGGGCTTGAGGGGTTGTGGCGAAAACTAAGCACAACGCGGTTAATGCGGTGCAATATCCCAGTTTGGTCATAGGAGCTAACTCTCATTGTTCATGCTGTCGAGCAACACTACCGCGAGACGGGCCGTGGAGCATACGTCTAAGTCGCGGCTACATTCACCGCGCGGACGTTAGGCTAAGGCAGATTATTCACGCTTTGCACTTCGCCGGGCCTGATCGTAGGCTCTCAGTCAGATTATTGCTGGGAGGTAGCAAATGGTTCGTTGTTCGTATTTAGGGTTATTGGTAGTTATGACAGTCGCGGGGTCGGCTATTGCTGCTGAACATTACCGTCCGGGTACATCCTTTAAGGATTGCGAGACTTGCCCCGAAATGGTGGTGCTGCCCTCCGGCACATTCATGATGGGATCAACGGCAGAAGAAACAACCAAAGCAGAGGTGCGCGCAGATGCAGCAGAGCGTGAACAACCCAAGCATGCGGTTACTCTCGCCAAACCATTCGCTATTGGAAAGTACGAAGTCACCCTGGCTGAGTACCGTGCTTTTGTAGAGGCCACCAATCGTCCAGACCCAGATCGTTGCATTACTTGGACCGAGGCGACGGATACGTGGGGCGAAGTCGAAGGGGCGTCATGGCAGAACGCTGGGTTCTATCAAGGTGAGAATCATCCCGTAGGGTGCTTAGACCTCAAAGATGTGCGTGACTACAGCGCGTGGTTGTCAGAAATCACTGGCGAACGGTATCGCGTCCCAAGTGAAGCGGAATGGGAATATGCAGCGCGTGGCGGTACGGCAACAAATCAATCCTGGGGCGACACGATGGAAGACATGTGTCGTTTTGCCAACGCCTCGGATCTTACGAGAGCAGATGTCCATAAAGGTGTACGCGATACGCCAACACGGTTTTTCGAATGTCGCGATGGTTACGTCTACACAGCACCGGTGGGGTCCTTTCCGCCGAATGCTTATGGCTTGTATGACATGGTCGGCAACATCTGGGAGTGGGTGGAGGATTGCTTCATCATTGGGTACGACGGTGCGCCGTCTGACGGCTCTGTGCGATACGATCCCAACAATTGCGATCGACTTATCGTACGCGGAGGAGGGTGGTATGCCCGCAACTGGTTTATGCGACCGGCGGGCCGTAGTCGAGAATATCCCGAATATCGCTCAACTACTTTAGGATTGAGGGTGGTTCGGGAGCTTGATTAATACCAACCCGCCAAATTGTGCTTTTTCACTTTAGTTTTGAGTCAATAATGAGGGTAGAATAGACACCTATACTGTTCTTTCTTTTGTTAATGCGCTGGAACAGTGATCATGAGCGGTTCAAGCTTACTGTCAGATAGAGCCAGCACAAAAGTCCTCAACCGTGAGCCTTTCGGACCTGACACGGCCATTTTTAAGGAGGGGGATCGTGGTAAAAAAGCATATGTCGTTACGCGCGGCACTGACGACATTGTAACCAAAGGCATAGACGGCAAACTCAAGAAACTAACATCCTTCAAAGAAGGAGAGATGTTTGGCGAGATGAGCCTGCTAAACGGCGAAAAAAGGTCGGCGCACGCAATTACTAAAGAGGGTTGTGAAATTTTGGTCGTCGAGCAGAAGGTTATCAAAGAAAAACTGGACGCCTCAGACCCTTTTATCAAGTTCTGGATAGAGTTTTTAAGCGAGCGTATTCGGGATATGTCGAAGCGCGTGAGTTGATCCCGGCCCATGGGCGGGGTAAACGGCATCATTAGATGTCGCACTCTAGACAGGCGGTTGCCCTATGGCTCGCAATCCAGGTAGACAAAAGAACAGAAACATAGAAGCAACAGAACAAGTTTCGGTTGAGGTGCCGCCTTCTATGCCGCGCCCGGCTGTGTTGATGATCTTGGCTGTTCTTCTTCTGACTTTCGGACTTACTGTGGGCGTTGTTATCGACGTAGTGTCCCGTCCTGAACCTACCGTGGTAAGAGAAACTGCGTCGACACAAACGCGATCGCGCCCCAACAGAAATGTTCCGCCACCAAGGATTGAAGCTCCGAAAGCGCCTTCTATCTTCGATGTTCCGGACAGCAACAAGACAATTGAAAGCGATGGGGGTGAAGAGACTCGTCAGGCTATTCCTGTACTCTCTCCGCTAGCTTTGAATTCCGCACCCATTGAAGTGCCGCCGGACTGGCCAGTGGTAGCCATAGTTATTGACGACATGGGATTGCACAAAAGGCGGGCTAGAAAAGTTCTGTCGTTGCCAGGTCCGCTTACTCTGTCATATTTGACCTATGCCAATGATCTAAACGCCCAGGCTCAAGCCGCCATTGATGCAGGACATGAAGTGATGGCGCATATCCCAATGGAACCGTTGGGTAACGCGGACCCGGGTCCTGGGGCGTTGATGTCAGGGGGCAGTCCTGCGGATCTACGCGCGCAGTTGAATACCTATCTTGATAATTGGACCGGCTATGTTGGCATTAACAATCACATGGGTAGCAAGCTAACGTCTGACCGGGCGGCTATGGACGTGGTGATGGTAGAGTTAAAAAGCCGTGGCCTGATGTGGCTTGACTCTCGGACAGATTCATCCACGGTTGGAGAAATAGCGGCCAGCGCTCTAGGTGTGCCTCATATCGGTCGCGACGTTTTTCTCGATAATGAAGACAATGAAGAGGCGATTACGGCGCAGTTGGCCAAAGTCGAGTCCATTGCTCGCCGTAAAGGTTTCGCCGTGGCAATTGGTCACCCTCGGGATGCAACTGTGACAGCCTTGGCTAAGTGGATGGCAACACTGAATGATAAGGGAATTGCCCTGGTGCCAGTGACAGAAGCGCTTCGTCGCCGAACCGAAAAGCGCGGCTAGACTTTATCCGTTGCTGCTGTATCGACCCGCTTCGTTGGCGGCGCGGATGATCGCCATCGCTTTGTTTTGACTCTCTTGAAACTCTGCTTCGGGGTCTGAGTCTGCGACGATGCCCCCACCGGCCTGAACGATTAATTCTCGATCTTTAACCAAGGCCGTGCGTAGGGCGATGCAGGTGTCCAGGTCACCATTGGCCGCGATGTAACCGATTGCACCTCCATAGAAACTCCGGCGCTCAGGTTCCAACTCGTCAATAATTTCCATGGCACGCACTTTTGGTGCGCCAGAAACTGTGCCTGCCGGAAATCCAGCCATGAGGGCATCCATTGCGTCGTAGTCGGGGCTAAGGTCGCCATCAACATTTGAAACGATGTGCATAACGTGGCTGTAGTATTCAATCACCATTTCTTCAGTGACATCGACTGTGCCGGTACGTGTGACCCGTCCGACATCGTTGCGACCGAGGTCAAGTAGCATCAAGTGCTCGGCGAGTTCTTTGGGGTCTTCGAGCAAATTTTTTGCATGCTGTTCGTCTTCTATCTTAGTTGCGCCGCGTGGACGAGTTCCAGCGATTGGTCGTATGGTTACCTTTCCGTCACGCACCCGCACAAGGATTTCCGGGCTTGATCCAACAATGGAAAAGCCATCGAAGCTCAAAAAGAAAAGAAAAGGAGAGGGGTTTAAGCGGCGCAGAGATCGATAGAGAGAAAAAGGCGGGTGAATGAACGGCCGCCGCAATCGCTGCGAGGGTACTACCTGAAAGATGTCACCGGCCAACACATACTCTTTCGCCTTGTCGACCATGGCGTGGTAGCCACTACGACCGACATTGGAGATCGGTTCGATAATGTCGTCTGCGTCGCTCGCTCCCGAAACTGGACGGTGGGTTAGCGGACGGTCCAATGTATCGATAACAGATTGCAAACAAGCCGTTGCTTCTGTGTAGGCCTGCTCTGCGCTCGTTCCGTCGGTTGGTCGAACGGGTGTGACCACAGTCATCGTGTCGGCAATGGAGTCAAAAATTACCATTACGGTGGGCCGCATGAACAGACCCTCGGGTATGCCGATGGTATCTGGGTTGTCGTTCGGAATATCTTCGATCAACCGGATTGTGTCGTAGCCCATATAACCAATAAGCCCCGCCGCCATAGGGGGGAGTTCCGACGGCAGATCAATCCGAGACTCCGCGACTAAGTCTCGCAAGGAGTCTAAAGTCTGAGTGTCACAGGCAACGAAGGTTGTGTGGGCGCCAGAAGGATCTCTGCTAATTTCGGCTGACTGACCGTCGCATTTCCATACAAGGTCGGGTTTCAACGAAATGAATGAATAGCGTCCGCGGGTTGCTCCGCCTTCAACGGACTCTAACAATGAAACATAGTTTTGCTCAGTGCCGAGTTTGATCGTGGCTGAGACTGGAGTGTCCAAATCGGACACAAGCGTTGTCCACGCAACCTGCGCCTGTCCGGCGTTATAGGTGTCGGAAAATTCCGAGAGGGCGGGAGAAACGTCCATGATCGCGTACCACTTGGCTCCGGACCTTACTGAGGAATGAGTTCGTCGATGGCTTCTCGATTGAGAACAACATTGAACTCACGAGTCACGGACTGAGTGAAGCCGGCGACGAGATCATTGGACAGGGAGGAACTCACTGCGCCAGCGACCTGTTCGCGAATTTGTTCAAGTTCTGCAGCATCGGGCGGCAATATCTCGTTAAGTTTGGCAACGATGTGTCCACCGGCGACACGTGCTTGGACAACATCACCCGTATCAGCTTCAAAGAGACGTTCCATGAGAGCCGGGCTAACCAAACGGGCTGGAATAATTGAGCCTATGATTAAGCTATCGCCAAATCGTGTGACCGGGCCAAGTTTCGCAAACTCTATGTCATCTCTATCGGTCGCAAGGTCAGGCAGTTTGACTGACGGTCCAATGTCATCAAGAAGAGACTCAGCCGTCGTCAAAGTCGCGGCGCTCCGCGCTTGTTGTTCCCAAAGTGTCCAAACTTCCGCTGCGACCCGCTCATAAGGTTTCGGCGCCGGCTCAATAACGGAGGCGACCCTTAGAATGTAGGCGTACTCTTCGGTTTCCACCAACTGAGATTCAAGACCTGCTGGCGTGCTAAAACTCAAGCGAATAAAGCGATCTTGGTCAACCGAGAAAGCCAGGCGCGCGCCGGTGTAGTCGCGGCCGTCGCGATCCATCGTTTTAAAGTAGATGCGGTTGTATCCAGGTGTTTCTGCGATTTCTGTCATGGGCGTGCCCGCAGCCAGCTGATCTTCTAGATAGATTGTGGCTTCGTACATCTCGTCAAACGCGCGGTCGCTCACGATGAAGTCGATAATTTCTGAGCGCACAACGGGGAGCGCCTTAATGCTGCCCGTAGTCAGGTCCGTAATCTCGAACAGATGCCAACCAAAATCAGATTGTACAGGTGCCCCAATGCCTTTCTCGTTCTGCTCGAAAATCGATGACAGATCAAAACCGAGATCCGAGTTGGCTCTAAGTTCACCCAAGTCGATTGGAGCTCCCATGCCCGTCCGGTCACCAAGTTCAACCAGAGTGTCGCCTTCCTGAATCTGATCGAAGGCTGCCTGGGCGTCTAACTCTGTGCTAAATATAAGTTGACGCACGGTCCGGGTGGGCTGGGTCCGGTAGCGGTCTATGTTTTCATCATAGAACGTCTGAATCTCGTCGTCGGTTATGCTTTCCGGCGGGACAAGATCTGTCGGCCGGATCACAACTGCTTCGACTTCACGATATTCTGGTGCCGTAAATGCGCTAATGTTTTCGTCATACACGCTACGAAGAGCGGTTTCGTCGGGCTCTTCGTCAATCTGCACAGCTTCGTCAGCAACATAGAGGACGTCGGCACTGCGTTGCTCAGCTCTATACTGGAAGAGCGCATCGACCATTGCGGTTGGTGCGCCTGCGTTGGAGGCGATCGGCTGAAACATGATTTGGCGGGTCACATCACTACGGACGAGATCGACAAACGCTTGTTGTGTCAGATTGTTGCTGGCCAACACACTATTTAGAAGAATCTGATTAAAATTGCCGGTCTCATCTATAAAAGCATCTTGCTGCATCACGGCACGACGCAAGATGGAATCCGGCACGTTGATTCCCATTTCACGCGCGGCCATATCGAGGGTTGCCCGTTCGCTGAGTTCAGCAATCAGATTATTCATGATTCCCAGGTCGGCAGCATCTTTGGCTGTGAAATCAGGACCAATCGCGTTGCGGAGTTGGTCGACTTCGTCATTGAATCGCCGCTGTAGCTCTTCGGCCCGGACTTCGACTTGATCGACCTTAATTACAACATTGGGATCGACAGCCGGGTTGATGGCATCGCCTACCCCCCAGACAGCGAAGCTCAGCATCAAGATTCCGAGGAATCCTTTAAGCAACCAGCTTTCTTTAACGGCTTGTTGTAACCCCTGGATCATGTCTTGCCTCTTTTGGGTTCAGTAATCGATGAAGCCGAGCGTCCGCAGGACCAATGCCATCGGCTTCGTATTCTTGACTGCGGGTTTTACGCGTCAACATGAGGCCGGGCAAGCCTTTGCGGCATATGCGACCTATTGTCCGGCTGGCTAGAAACAACTGGTGGCCTATGATAGCAAACGAAGCGGGGGGCATTAGACCCCAGGCTAAGGATAGGTGGGTGTTTTATGGCTAAGCTCATAGCGGGCAATTGGAAAATGAACGGTCTTATGGCCAGCAGTCACGCTTTGGCAAGCGGTTTGGCCGAAAAGGTTAAGGCGAAACCGGATCGCGCCGACGTAGCGATTTGCCCTCAAGGACCATTGATCAAAGATGCTCTTGCAGCAGTGAGTGGAAGTCCCATTTCTGTTGGGGGGCAGGATTGCCACGCGAGTGAATCTGGGGCCCATACGGGCGATACCAGCGCTGCCCTCCTAGCCGACCTAGGGTGTTCCTGCGTTATAGTCGGCCACTCAGAGAGGCGGGCTGATCACGGCGAAACCAGTGAACAGGTCAAAAGCAAAGCTGAAGCCGCCTTGAAAGCGGGCTTGGTGGCCATCGTATGTGTCGGTGAAACTGAGGCGGAACGAGATGCTGGGCAGACAGAAACAGTGGTAGGACAGCAGATTGACGGCTCCTTGCCAGAGGGCGGAACGCCCCAGACTGTCGTAATTGCCTATGAGCCTGTCTGGGCGATTGGCACTGGCCGAACACCCTCTTTGGAAGAAATCGGAGCTGTTCACGCCTTTGTCCGCAGCCGGGCTCAAGAAAGTCAAGGCCTGGGGGATGGGCTGAGGATTTTATATGGTGGATCAGTAAAACCCGGCAATGCCGCAGATATCCTAGCGATTCCGGGTGTTGATGGTGCCTTGGTGGGGGGCGCTAGCCTGACAGTCGGAGACTTCTGGGGAATCATTGAAAATTGCCCCTAGCGAAGACATATAAAGATGACTAAAACCCCTGTCCTTAAGGCGGATTAAGCCCCGTTCACCATTCACTGCGACCTAGAGTTCCCATGGAAACTGTTCTGCTTGTCATACATTTGCTGATCGCCATCGTCATGATCGGTATGATTCTTCTTCAGAAAAGTGAGGGCGGGGCCATGGGCGGCGGCTTAACCGGTGGCGCATCGGTTACAGGGATGGCGCAGTCGCAAAGCCGCGCTACACCGATTACCCGGACAACCACCATCCTGGGTATATGCTTTTTTGCCACCAGTCTTGGTTTGGCTCTGCTTGCTAAGCCTCAGGATGCACCTACATCGATCTTTGAGACGCTACCGGTAGAGGAAGGCTTAGGAGAGATTCCTATCGTGCCTGTGGTGCCGACTGTCCCAAGTGTTCCGGTAGATCAATAAGACAAACCTGACAAATGACCGACCGCTATAGGACCCGCGCTCAAAATAGTAGCCCGGGCTCCCACCTCTGTGCTTGCAGACCCGAAAAATGTAGGTACATTGGCGCTCCATGACGCGGTTCATATTTATTACCGGCGGCGTGGTTTCTTCCCTAGGAAAAGGTCTCGCTTCAGCTGCTCTCGGTGCGCTGTTACAGGCGCGTGGATATTCTGTCCGCTTACGCAAGCTTGATCCCTACCTCAATGTTGATCCAGGTACGATGAGTCCGTTTCAGCACGGTGAAGTGTATGTCACCGATGATGGGGCCGAGACAGACCTCGACCTTGGTCACTACGAACGATTTACAGGTGTTCCGTCACGGCAAAGTGACAATGTGACGACGGGGCGGATTTATTCAGACGTTATCGCAAAGGAACGGCGCGGAGACTATCTCGGCGCCACAGTTCAAGTGATTCCTCATGTAACGGACGCCATTAAGGAATTCGTGCAAGCAGATCTTAATGGTGAAGATTTCGTTCTGTGTGAAATTGGTGGCACGGTTGGCGACATTGAGAGCTTGCCGTTTCTTGAAGCCATCCGGCAACTAGGTAATGAGCTTGGATCAGACCGCTCCATGTTCATGCATCTGACATTAGTGCCTTTTATAGCCGCGGCCGGTGAGTTGAAGACTAAGCCGACACAGCACTCTGTGAAGGAGTTGCTTGGCCTTGGGATTCAACCACATGTTCTAATCTGTCGTATGGAACAGCAGATGCCTGAGGCGGAGCGACGCAAGATCGCGCTATTTTGTAACGTGCGCCAAGACAGTGTGATTCCCGGTCTGGATGTTGATTCCATTTATGCAGTTCCCATGGCCTACCACGAACAAGGGTTGGACACGGTTGTCTGTCATCACTTCCGACTTCCGATTGATAAGAAGCCAAGTCTTAGGATTTGGAGCGAAATTGTTGAAGCGGTGCGTAAGCCTGAAGGCCAAGTGACGATCGCTGTCGTTGGTAAGTACGTGCAGTTGCCAGATGCATACAAATCTTTGTCTGAGGCGCTAACTCACGGCGGAATCGCCAATAACGTCGAAGTCAAACTGGATTGGATTGATTCCGAAATCTTTGAACGTGAAGACGTCGTACAACACTTGGATCATGTGCATGGCATTCTCGTTCCCGGTGGGTTTGGCGAGCGTGGATCAGAGGGCAAGATAAAAGCAGTTCAATTTGCCCGTGAGCGCAATGTACCGTACTTCGGAATCTGTTTTGGTATGCAAATGGCCGTTATTGAAGCTGCCAGAAACATTGCCGGCTTGGCGGGCGCAAGTTCCACGGAGTTTGGTCATGCAAAGGATCCTGTAGTTGGCTTGATGACTGAGTGGTCAAAAGGCGATGACGTAGAGCAGCGTGGAGAAGAGGACGACCTCGGCGGGACAATGAGATTGGGCGCGTATCCGTGTGACCTGGTGCCAGGCACAAGAGTTGCAGATATTTACAGATCCTCAAGCGTTTCAGAACGCCATCGCCATCGCTATGAAGTGAATATCGGCTACCGCGATAAACTTGAAGAGGCGGGGTTGAAGTTCTCTGGATTATCCCCAGATGGGGTCTTGCCTGAGATCGTCGAATACGAAGATCATCCTTGGTTTATCGGTGTGCAGTTCCACCCTGAGTTAAAGTCAAAGCCATTTGATCCACACCCATTATTTACCTCGTTCATTGCTGCCGCTGTGGCACAATCGCGGCTCGTATAGCCGCCCTACCGAAAGAACAGTTCGGACATGAGCAAGACTGCACAGTCACAACGCCACGTTCCCGTTGGATATTCCACCTTGGGCAACGATCTCCCATTTGTTGTGATCGCCGGGCCGTGCCAGATTGAGAGTCGAGAGCATGCCCTTGAGGTTTCGAGCGCACTAAAAGAGATGGGCGAGTCCGCCGGGGTGCCAATCATTTATAAGAGCTCTTATGACAAAGCTAACCGGACCAGTGTTTCGGGGACCCGAGGACTAGGGTTAGATAAATCCCTTCAAGTTTTAGCAGATGTGAAGGCTGAGACCGGTCTGCCAATACTCACGGATGTACATGAAAAAGAGCATTGTCTTCCTGTTTCAGAAGTAGTCGACGTAATGCAAATTCCAGCTTTTCTTTGTCGCCAAACGGATTTGCTGTTAGCGGCGGGTGAAACGGGTGCGGTGATAAATATTAAGAAGGGCCAATTTCTGGCCCCATGGGACATGAAAAATGTTGCGGCGAAAGTCGCGTCGACCGGTAACGAAAACATCATACTGACAGAACGCGGGACATCCTTTGGTTACAATACTCTAGTCACTGACATGCTGGCGTTCCCGCAAATGGCGCAGACCGGCTATCCCATCGTCATTGATGCCACGCACGCGGTACAGCAGCCTGGCGGTAAAGGCACGAGTTCAGGTGGGAACCGGAAATTTGCCCCGGTGATTGCTCGGGCTGCTGTTGCGGTAGGTGTGGCAGCAGTATTTATGGAGACACATCCAGACCCAGAAAACACAACGTCGTCCGATGGGCCCAATATGGTTTTTCTGAGAGACATGCCTGAAATTTTGTTAATGCTCAAAGAGTTCGATACGTTGGCAAAGGCCAATCCCGTAGAAATATAACTTAGCTCCTATTCTATTAGAGGTTTTTCCATGAGTGCCATTGTCGACATTGCGGCTCGAGAAATTTTGGACAGCCGAGGCAATCCAACCGTCGAAGTCGACGTCATTTTGGAGACCGGTGCCAGCGGTCGGGCGGCCGTGCCCTCGGGCGCCTCAACAGGGGCTCATGAAGCCGTTGAGTTGCGGGATGGCGATAAAAATAGATTTGGCGGCAAGGGGGTCTTAAAGGCCGTTGAAGCCGTAAACGGTGAAATTTTTCAGGCCATGTCCGGCTTCGATGCCGATGAGCAAAGACACATTGACCAAACTCTCATTGATCTTGATGGGACTCCTAACAAAGCGCGCCTTGGGGCCAATGCATTGCTTGGCGTGTCATTAGCTGTCGCGAAAGCGGCGGCGGATGATGCTGGGCTCGACCTTTTTCGTTATGTCGGCGGCGCATCCGCCCACGTGCTTCCCGTCCCTATGATGAACATCATCAACGGAGGAGAACACGCCGATAATCCTATCGATATTCAAGAATTCATGGTGATGCCAGTCGGTGCGGATGATGGTGTCGATGCCATTCGGGTTGGTGCAGAAGTATTTCAGGCTCTGAAAAAGCAGCTTAGCGAAGCCGGACATAACACCAACGTCGGCGACGAAGGTGGCTTTGCTCCAAACCTTGAAAGCGCAGATGCCGCGCTTGGCTTTGTCATGAAGTCGATTGAGTCAGCTGGGTATAAGCCAGGTGATGATGTTGTATTGGCTCTGGACTCTGCTTCAACGGAATTCTTCAAAGACGGTGTTTACGATATGGCCGGCGAGGGTAAGAAGCTCGATGCAACTGGCATGGTCAAATTCTACGAAGATTTAACCTCTCGCTACCCTATCGTCTCAATTGAAGACGGTATGGCCGAAGATGATTGGGAGGGCTGGAAATCTCTAACGGAATCTATTGGCGGCAAAGTACAGCTTGTGGGTGATGATTTGTTTGTGACGAACCCTGATCGCTTGCGTGATGGAATTGCGAAAGGGGTCGCCAATTCCATTCTCGTAAAGGTAAATCAAATCGGAACCTTGACCGAAACGCTCGAAGCTGTGGAGATGGCGCATAAAGCAAATTACACGGCGGTGATGTCACATCGATCAGGTGAGACCGAGGACTCAACGATAGCTGATTTGGCTGTGGCGACCAACTGTGGCCAGATCAAAACCGGTTCATTGTCGCGGTCCGATCGTTTGGCAAAATATAACCAGCTTATCCGCATTGCTGAGGGGTTAGATCAATCCGCTCGGTATGCTGGCCCAGGTCTGAAGCAGCGCTGGGGTTTGTAGATGGTGGCAGTACCCGGTACTTGAATGTGACGACACAGGACATCATCAATCAGGCGCTGTCTTTTCATAAACAGGGGGACCTTGATCGCGCCGCTAGTTTATATCGCACTGTATTAGATGGTGATCCAAAAGCGCTGACAGCGCTTCATATGCTGGGCGTCATAGATCGCGATGCCGGCCGCACGAAAGAGGCGATATCATTGCTGTCGTCGGCTCATGAGGTCGCACCCAAAAATGCAGAAGTTTGTTTTGATTTAGGGCTGGTCCTGCTCCAGACGGGACAACAAAAGGTCGCTGTTGAAGCGTTAAGCCTCGCGGTTAATCTTAACCCCGATCAGGCTGCGGGATGGCATCACCTCGGTCGTCTCCATCGAAAACAATGCGAGCCGGAGAAAGCGGAACAGTGCTTCCAAAAGTCTTATGAGCTTACAGCAGGTAACCCCGCTTCTGTAATCGAACTCGCAAAAGCAGAGGCAGTCCTAGGGAAGTTCGAAGATGCGCGATCTCGCCTCGAAGTGTTGCTTGCTGCCGAAGCAGATAATCCAGATTACCTGGCTGTTTTCGCGCAAATATTGTGGCAGTCAGGTGATCTGGACGGGGCGCTGGTTGCAATCAACCGTGCGATAGAAATAAAGGGCGGCAACCGTAAGTATTATTTCGTTTTGCTGGGCATGCTTGAAGAGAAGGCCGAAGACGAAAAAATTGCAAAACTATATGAAGAGATGGGGCAACGTTGGCCAGACGATTACCTGGTGCAGCGGAATCAAGCCGAGCATTACTTTGCCCGTTGTAAATACGATGAAGCATGGCAGTTATATCGACATAGCCACCGCCGTTTAGGATCAAATGGCCGCAATCTAAAAACCGAAGTGCCGGGTTGGGCTGGCGAGCCTATTGAAGGTCGACGCCTTGTGCTGACCATGGACCAAGGGCTAGGGGAGCAACTTCTCTTTCTGCGCTTTATTCCTGAAATTGCTGCTAAGGCTGATGTGTTGGCGGTTGAACTTGACAGGCGTTTAATTGCTTTTGCGCAGCGATCCTTACCGGAGGTTCATTTCGTTCCCCGGGTCAAACCCACTCATCCAGATGTCTTAGATGATTCGGCCGACTTTCACGGTGTGCTTGGTGATTTTGGTCAAGTGCTGCGGAAAAGTGCGGACGACTTTAGTAAATCCCCACCAAAGCTGACGGCTGATCCTGACAAAGTGGCTTATTGGAACAAGAGAATTCGCGCTGCGGCCGGGAGTGACCCGGTCATAGGATTGAGCCATGCGAGTGAGAAATCTATCATGGCAATGGAAAAGAGCATCGGCTTAAGTCAGCTTAATGGCCTGAGCGCCTTTGACGGGGTGAAATTTCTCAACCTTCAGTATGGTGACTCGCGTGAGCGACTAAATGAGTGGGCAGATGATATCGGAATCCCTTTGTTGGATTTTCCAGAGACTGATCCGACCAAAGATATTGATGATCACGCTGCTTTGATCAAGGCAACAGACCTGGTGGTGAGTGTCAGTACTGCCACCGCTCATTTTTCAGCCGCGATGGGTCACCCAACGTGGGTTCTTCTGCCCTATGCTCAGGCGCATTTCTTGTACTGGTCGGGTGGAGAAGAGACCTCTATTTGGTATCCGACGGTTACGACCCTAACCCCGAAACCGGGGGAAGGCTGGCAATTCGTTATCGACCGCTTGGCTGATGCGATACAGACCCTGAAAAAACCATAGCCGATCAAGGTCGGCTTACATGCTCGGTTCTATTTCCCGAACAAGCCTAAAACCGAGTGAGTAGACTGCGATGTGGGGTGAGGGGGCTTTGCTACGGTTTGCGGCCCTCAAATGTCCAGGAAAGATGTTGCTAAAACCGCCACCGCGATCCAATACGGCGTTGCAAGTACCGCCATGGCCCCAGGCGGAGCCATCTGTCGGCGCATCAACGAAAGAGTCTCGATAGCAATCAGCCATCCATTCCCAGACATTGCCTATGGTGTCATACAAGCCGAACCCATTTGGGCGGTATGAGCCAACTGGAGCAGTGCCAAACCCAACTCCATCATCACAGTTCACCGCGTTCCATTGAGGCACCTCGGCTTTGGCGCTTCGGTCTGACACATTTGCGTATTCGCAGGCATTATCTGCACCACCTGGAAAAGAATAGGCGGCTTGGGTGCCACCGCGTATTGCGTATTCCCACTCGGCTTCCGCTGGCAAACGATACGTGTGTCCGGTCTTCTGGGTCAGCCAGTCGGCGTATGCGACGGCATCCCACCAACTGACACAAACCATCGGATGATCATCTGATACGCCGTAATCGGGATCGAGCCAGGAATTGGCATCTTCAAATGCGAGCCGGGTTTCATTCCATATCAAGCACCTAGCATTGCCCCAATGACCAGTCTCGTTGACGAACGCCGCGAATTGTTTTCGGGTGACTTCATATTTTCCGATTGCGAAAGGATTGGCGATTGTGACCGTCCGAACAGGTCCTTCATCACCGCCTCGGTCACCTTCATCTTCGGGTGCCCCCATATCGAATTGCCCTGCTGGGATAACGACCATCTCGGGGCAGTCAGAACAATCACGGATGGTGTCACCCGCAACCCTCGGACCACTCGCGCAAGCGGCAAGCAGAGGTAGAACAATTGTGCAGATAGCGAATCGCATTAGGGAGACAAGTGATCGACGAGCCGTTTTTCCAGATGAGGGAGGGCTCCAATGGCGCCATTATCGATATCAAGGAGCACTTTCCAGCCGTCGGCAGTCATCTCTAACAAGGCAATATAGCGGCCGTTGAACGGTTCGCCGACTTGTTCGCCGGTTTCTTGATCAATCACCATCGATGCAAAGTCACACAGGATATAGGCCCAGTCGCCAATATCATCGCTGTTCACTTCCATCTCGAGCATGTTAGAGAGGATGTAGGGCTTTTGTGTTGATGCAAAGGCTTTGCACCAGCTTTCCTCGAGCGCTTCGCGACCGACGATTTTCATGCGCTGGGTGTGCGCGACCCTTAGGCGTTCAAGGTAATCGTTGATAGAGCCTTCTAAATCTCCCTCATTGAGTCGCTTGACGGTTTCATCGTGGAACGCCTGAAAGGAGTCACACTGCTCTTCAGTGCCACCGCGCCGTTGTTGTTCGGAGTTTGCCGAAACCGAAATGACTAAGGCTATGAGTACAAAGACTGCGCTAAGTATGCTCTGCATGACCTTCAGTCCTATTATTCCGCCGCTTCGATTTTGACGTCTTCTGTGGGCATATAAAGGTCGCCGCCAGAGCGATACTTTTCCGCCATGTCCGCCATGCCTTTTTCGGCGTCGCCAAATCCGCCTTCTGCTGCTGTATCTCGAATGTCTTGGGATATTTTCATGGAGCAGAATTTCGGCCCACACATGGAGCAGAAATGTGCAACCTTGTGAGCCTCTTTAGGCAGAGTTTGATCGTGGAACAGGCGGGCCGTTTCTGGATCAAGCGAGAGATTAAATTGGTCTTCCCAACGAAATTCGAAACGCGCGCGGGACAGGGCATCATCTCGCTCTTGGGCACCGGGGTGACCTTTGGCCAAATCGGCGGCATGGGCAGCAATTTTATAGGTAATCACGCCGACTTTGACGTCTTCACGATCTGGGAGACCAAGATGTTCTTTGGGTGTAACATAACAGAGCATGGCCGTGCCGAACCACCCGATCATAGCTGCGCCAATACCAGACGTGATGTGATCATATCCAGGCGCAATGTCCGTGGTCAGAGGACCAAGTGTATAAAACGGCGCTTCACCACATTCCTTGAGTTGCTTATCCATGTTGACCTTGATCTTGTGCATGGGCACATGACCCGGACCTTCGATCATTACTTGGCAATCTTTTTTCCATGCGACCTCGGTCAATTCACCGAGAGTTTCTAATTCGGCAAACTGTGCTTTGTCGTTGGCGTCCGCGATGGAGCCTGGACGCAGGCCGTCACCGAGGGAGAATGTGACATCGTACATACGCATGATGTCGCAAATTTCTTCAAAGTTTTCGTAGAGGAACGACTCCTTGTGATGGGCGAGACACCACTTGGCCATAATGGAACCGCCACGCGATACAATCCCAGTGGTGCGCTCAGCAGTGAGAGGTACATAAGGCAGGCGGACGCCAGCGTGGATGGTGAAGTAATCCACCCCTTGCTCGGCTTGCTCAATAAGCGTTTCCCGGAATACGTCCCAGCTTAAATCCTCGGCAATGCCGTTTACTTTCTCTAGTGCCTGATAAATGGGTACGGTACCGATGGGAACAGGGCTATTACGGATGATCCATTCACGAATGTTATGGATGTTGCGGCCGGTTGAGAGGTCCATGACGTTGTCAGCCCCCCAGCGGGTCGCCCATACCATTTTTTCCACTTCTTCTTCCATGGAAGAGGTGACAGCGGAATTTCCGATATTGGCGTTGATCTTCACCAAGAAGTTGCGCCCGATGATCATCGGTTCGGCTTCTGGGTGATTGATATTCGACGGAATAATCGCGCGGCCGCGGGCGACCTCATCGCGGACAAATTCTGGTGTGCAATAGTCTGGAATCTCTGCACCAAAGTCTTTGCCATCTCGCAGCATCGCTTCTTTTGCGGCAGCGCGGCCTTGGTTCTCTCGGATCGCGATGAATTCCATTTCCGGTGTGACGATTCCAGCGCGGGCATAGGCGATTTGCGTGACGGCCCTTCCGTCCTTTGCCCGGTATGGGCGCTGCAAGTTCGGGAATTCAGGCGCCTTTTTATCTTCTGAGACAAAACCATTATCTGCGGCGGTAACGGGGCGGCCCTCATACTGCTCGACATCTCCCCGTGCTGTGATCCATGGCTCCCGGATGCGGGGTAGACCCATCGCGATGTCTGTCTTGATCGCGGGGTCACTGTATGGACCGGAGCAATCGTAAACCGTGACCGGCGGTTCGTTTGCTGTCGGATGCAGTTCGATCTCACGCATTGGGACCCGAATGTCAGGATGCTGAACGCCCGATTTGTAGATTTTTTTGGACGCTGGCAAAGGCCCGGTGGTTACAGTGGGTTTTGCCGATGGGGATCCGGGCGGGCTGACGTGGTTCATTGCGGGCCTTTCCTTTGTGAGCAACACATAGATATCTGCGATCCAGTTTTTGAGTGGGGAGGCAGGGGCATGTCGGCCTAACCATCCCTACGCCAGTACGAACTGGATCAGGTTCTAAGGGTCGCCTTATTAAGCCTCTCAGCCCTTCAAATAGGGCTCCCCTTTGGTGCGTTGACCTTAGGGCTGGGGTGAAGGTGGGTCAACGCAAAGCACCCGGATATTCGACCAATTTCAGGCTTTCGCGCTTCTGGTGAACGGGAAAAGTGATCCCTCTTTTTATCTACCGCGTAAAATTCTATATATTCCGTACAAATTTTAAGGAGATTAAGCCATGGAACCCAACGTTAACGCCATAGACAGAGTAGTCCGCATCCTCGTAGGAGCGGGTCTCGCTGCAATTCCCTTCGTCATTCCAACCAATGGGGACTGGGTTCGACAGTTGATGGAAGTTGTTGCCGGGTTGCTCGGCTTGTCGCTCGTTGCTTCAGGCGTACTGGCCTACTGCTGGATTTACAACATGCTTGGCATTAACACCTGCAAGCAAACCACCTAAGTCGCGCGAGACGTTTACCTCGCAGTGTTGTGTTTGGTGCAGCTTTGGGTGCGGTCTTTCTTGGAGAGGCTTTCGGTCGACGACGCGTTTTGCAGCAGTGATCATTGCGGTTGGAGCCATAGCATTAAAGTCTGCATAACGCGCTAATCGCGGACACTAAGCTCAACGAGATCGTAAATCTTCTCACCTTCAGGATAGGTCATGCGAATAGGGATGAAGTCATCCAACGTCGTCCACATGCATAAAGTTTTACCGTCACGCACCGGCCAATCGAAGCGATGGCAGTGGAAGGTACCGGCGTCCACGTTCAGTTCTTCTTCACCCCGGTAATGATAGGCGTATGTCCGAGGCAACAAAATTGGACCAGAGCTACCGTCAGATAACGGCGATGAATTAAAGCAATTGTCGATCACCTGAGGTTTGTGAGTCAGCTCTGGTTTGATATGCGCCAGCTTCCAAATATCTGAGCATATGGGATGACTACCAAATGCATTGGCTGGTTTTTCGAGGGCTATACGTTGGCTAAAGCGCCCTTCGTTGATCGTGTATCCTTCGCCCTCTGCTGTGGTTGGCGTAAAGCGAAACCAGCCGCTACCCAGGGGGCGGTTTTCTTCGGCAATGCGGACATAGCATTCGATCGGGCGCCAGTCGGAGCCGACTGTGTACGTCACATCCCGGGTCAGTCCCAAGTTATCGAATTCGCACAGAACACGTAACGTGCGCAGGCCATCGGCCTGGATACTGACGCTAAAAATTTCACGACCGAACTGAGTTTGCGGCTGTCCGTTCGGGTTCAGGCAGTAGGAGACCTGCCCATTGATTAACCGTGCCATTGCTATGACTAGAGAATTCTAAACATCAAACTCCAAAATCCGTTCGCCCAGCAATTTGCCGAAGGTGATGGCTGGTGTGACCAACATGCCACCACAGATAGCACGACCTGACGTCGCTCCGGTTCCGAGCAATTCACCGGCTGCGTAAAGCCCGCCAATTGGTGTGCCATCCTGTTTTATGACCTGAAGGTCCTTGTTGACGGCAATACCGGCGAATGTGGTGAGGAACCAACTTTGTGTTCGAATGCCGTAATACGGTCCTTTCTCGATGGACAAAGGCATATGAGTGCGGCCAAGAGCGTCTTTGCCACTTGCCTGGGCGATATTGTATTCGGAGACCGTGCTGGACAGACCATCGGCGTCTACACCCATTTTCTCGGCCAACTCTTCCACAGAGTCAGCCTTGAAAAAGTTGTGGTACCCCTGGCTAAAGGCCTCAGCGACGTCATCTGGATCCATCATACCCATAAATCCACCTGAAATGAGTTTGGGCGCTTTGGTATGTATTTCGTGATCCCAGACCATCCAACATTCTTCGCCTGGCTGCTCTGCCAAGGCCTCTTCGTAGGCGGCGTGACTTAGAATATCTTCCTGAAGGAAGCGCTTGCCCTTTGCATCGACAATAATTTCCCAGGGCGGCCGATCTCCGGGGAAGTGACGAGCGACAGCGACCATGGGAGAAGGATAGTCTTCATCCCCAAGAATAGCGCCGAACAGCGGTAGGTGGTTCTCGCCATAGCGGACATAGCCGCCTACAGATGTGCCGAGCGTAATGCCGGCTCCCTGACTATAGGGATAGGACACGTCTGAATAATCTGGTGCGCCTTCTAATTCCTCGAACATTTCGGCATTTGATGCGTAGCCACCGCTTGTGAGAACCACGTTCTTGCCCATGAACTTGTCAGTCTTGCCATCTGCGTCGACAGTGCTAACACCGACGACCTGCCCGCCATCATCTTGGATGAGATCGCTGACCTCTGTGCTCGTTTTGATCGTGACGGCACCAGAGGCTATCAGTGGCTCAAGTTTTTCTTCAAACAGCGCCAAAATGCCCATACCGCCTTCTTTGTGCCAAGCGTAGCGGGCGTGACTGTAAGGCTCGTGGGTAGTGCCGGTCACCGGATGATGGTCGTAGACCTCAAATCCATTGTCCGTCAGCCAATCAAATGCTTCAGCGGCATTCTCAGTCGCCAGCCGCAGGATATCCGGATCAGCCGTGTTACCGCTGATCTTCATAACGTCGTCGTAGTGGGATTGAGGACTATCCTCGGTAATGCCTTTGGATTTTTGCAGCTTTGTTCCAGCGGCGCTCATTTGGCCAGTTGAGAGAAAGAGGGTACCGCCGATAACCGGAGCGGCCTCAACGATAAGAACTTTGGCGTTCCGTTGGCCCGCGAAGATCGCAGCAGGAAGACCGGCGGTTCCGCCGCCGACAATAATGACGTCCCAAACGTCTTCCGCGTCCGACGCATCTGAGCAGCCTCCTATGCCAATACTTGCGGCTACGGCGCTTGCCGCAGAGAGGAATTGCCGTTTGGACAGTTTTTGCGTCAGAGGACTCCAGAAATGGGTCTTTTTCGTCATGGCCTATCTCCCGTTATTCTTTCCGCGACTTTAGCGCAGAGTTTGAGGCACGCATAGCACTGGAAGAGGAGGCGAACTCAACGCCCGTGTTATGACCACCGGATCAAGCACTGGCATAAATTGATGCAGAAATGCTGGATTTTAGGGTGGACTGAGCGCACAGTTGATTCCGCTATATCCTTGTTAGACTGTTACCCCTGCGGCAAATCCTACCGCGACTGGTCCAAGGAGTTCGGCCATGACCATAGAAATGAGTAACCGGCGCAGATTCTTGCTCGGGACGTCTGCTGCCGCCGCTGTTGCTTTACCTTCTTTGAAAGCGATTGCTGAAACCGCCAGTTGGGATGTCGAGTGGCGCGGAACGACAGGAATATTTGAGCGCTTACCGACGCTAGATGAAGAGAACGGGCAGGACTTCTACCGCGGTTTTCGTTATTGGATAAATCGAGATTTAATCTCAGCAGCACGCCGTAGAGCGTTGGAAATATTGGAAGAAAACGGCATTGCCCCTGATGCAATAATTCCCATGGAGCAGGTGATGGCTCTGATGGAAAAAGACCACATCATGGGTATGAGTGTGCTGGCCTGGGAAAATACACAGCAAGCTATGTGGGGCCGAGTACAGGATCTGTACCACGAGAATGCCGATCTATATTTGGGCGAGTTGGAGGCGACAGCCAAACTTGGTCCGGGCACTTTGGAACTGAGTCCTGACCTAGAGATTCCTCAGTACGCCAGTTATGAAATACACCTTCAGCCCGGAGGGTATGTGGGTGATCCGTTTGCTGGCTATATCTATGTCCACGGCGAAAATGTGGTGTTTAGAAACGGCAACTATCAGGACGATGCCCAGGTTAGCTTGGCGCGCCGGGTTCCAGGGCCAAAAGATGGCCGCATTGAACGAGTTTTGGAGCAGGGCTGCAGTTCAGGGCAGTTTACCCTGGCTCTGAAGAATAAATGGCCGCAGGCGGAAGTCTGGGGCACAGACGTGGCCGCACCGATGATTCGTTACGCTCATATGCGGTCAGTCGAACTGGGACTGGAAACTCATTATCTTCAGGAACTGAACGAAGACAGCCAGTTCCCGGATGATCATTTCGATGTGGTGACCAACAACCTCCTGTTTCATGAGGTTCCAGCGAAAATAGCTCGCGGAATTATTGAGGAAGCCTTCCGAACACTAAGACCTGGCGGGGTTTTCTACCCCATTGATTTGTTCACCGGTAATCCGCCGAATGAGACTGCATTTGGCAAATTTTGGGCTTGGCGGGATTATCGATGGAATGAAGAAGTTTGGCGGATGGAATACACAGCGCTTGATATGGCGGCCGAGATGAAACGAACCGGCTTTATTGTGGAACAAGGTCCTGCGGCCCGGCGCGGCACCAAAGGCAATATTATGGGAACTAAGCCCGCTTAGATCCGGCTTTAGAGGAATAGCGAAATGCTTAATCGAAGAACTCTGTTTCAGGCTTCAACAACGATTGGTGGCGCCGTTGCCGCTTTGTTTGGTGCCCGCAAAGCACACGCAGCACTACCCACAGCTGCTGATGTCGAGCCGAGAGGGACAGATCGCCGTTTAGAGCGCCTGCCGACATTGGAAGCGGAAAGCAGAGAAGACTTTCTTACGCGCTTTCGGACCTGGGTGAATAGCGATGTGCGCCGCGCCGCAGCAGCGCGGGGCGACAAAATTATGCGGGAGAAGGGCCTCGACCCCCGTGGCGACATGACCTACGAGGAGGCGGTTTCTCACCTCGAACACGACCATATCGTAGGGCTGAGTGGTCGTGCATGGATTAGCGCCCAGCAGATCATGTGGAAAAATCTGCAGGATGAATTTTACAACAACGCAGATGCCTATCTCGCCGAAATGGAAGCGGCGGATAACAGGGGGCCGGGCAAACTTGAATTAAACCCAGATATGGAGATACCGCTTTACTGCAAGCATGAAATTCATATGCAACCAGGCGGTTATGTTGGCGACCCACTGGGTGGTTACGTCTACCATTACGGCACCAATAACTTCTGGGAAGGCCGCAACAGCCAGGACGAAATGGACACTCAGCTGGCTAAAGCTGTGCCTGTGCCGAAGGATGGTAAAATTCAACGTATCCTACATATGGGCTGTAGTTCTGGGCAGTTAACACTTCGTCTGAAGGAACTCTATCCAGCCGCAGAGGTTTGGGGAGTCGATGTTGGCGGTCCCATGGTTCGTTACGCGCACATGCGAGGTGTCGACCTTGGCGTTGAAGCAAACTTCCGCCAAGCCTTGGCAGAAGATACGGGTTTCCCCGATGGTCATTTCGATATCGTTACATCGTTCTTATTATTCCACGAGGTCAGCTCGGAGGGAGCTGAAGCTATTATTAACGAAGGCTATCGCCTCTTGCGGCCGGGTGGGGTGTTTTACTCCCGTGACCAGAACGATTGGTCCAAGTTGCCGAATTCATCGGCGTTCCAATTATACCAACGCTATTGGATTAACCGCTGGAACCACGAGGTCTGGCAGCGGGAGCACCGTGCTAATGACTATCCTAAGCTGCTAGAGCAGGCTGGGTTTATGGTTAGCTCACCTCGCCAAGGCAGAAGCGCCAGGTCTCAGGCCTCGTTGATGGGAACAAAACCGGCCTAATCCATACTTTCAGTGTATGGGCACGTCCCTCACTTGTATTGGACGTGAGTTTGTAAGCCCTTATATTTTGGGTGCGTGTCCGGTAGCGGGACGGGGAACTTTTGAGAGGTCTTCATGCTTGATCGACGCAATTTATTCTCTGCGCTGACCGTATTTGCGTCCGCGATTGGGAGCATTTTTGGCAGCCGTGAGGCGAATGCCGCAAAGCCCAGCTTTAAGGGGGATTTGGACCCACGTGGGACTGTAGGTCGCCTCGAACGATTGCCGACATTGGATCTAGAAAGCCAACAAGATTTTCTAACCGGATTCCGAAAGGACATGGGGCGAGCTTTTCGTCGTGCAGGGTCGCAGCGAATGGTAGCGTTATTTGAGGCAAAGGGGCTGGATGCATTTTCCGATCCGTCTATGGAGACCATACTTGAGATCGCTGAGAATGATCACATCCTCGGAATGCACGTACGGACCTGGGTGAGCATGCAGCAGTTCACATGGAGCACAATTCAAGAGGTGCTTTATCGAGATCCCGAAAAATATCTGGCTGAGCTAGAAGCCGCTGACAACGCGGGACCGGGAACCTTAGAACTCAACCCAGACATGG
>JAURPI010000042.1 GCA_030835385.1 Alphaproteobacteria bacterium
GACCCCATTCTAGAGCGGACCTCCACACAGAGCGCTTCACGGGTGTACTCATCAAGCACAGTCAGCATCTTGTAGGGGCGCCCATTGCTGAGCTTGTCGTGAACGAAGTCTACGCTCCAAATGTGATTGGGGATATTGAGGCCTGAGCCGGATGACGGAACTGTCCTGGTGATAGAACCGTTTACGCCGCTTGTGACGATAAGGCAGCTGCAGGCCTCCAAAATCCAGACCAAATGCTAAGCAACACTTGGCCCAGTTTTAACGGGGAAGGACATTTGCTATCATCCTGCAGTGCTTTATAGGTAAAGAAGCTGTAATTTAATGGCCTAGGGGAACCTCATGTCTGACAAGAAAACTAAAGCATCTGACCTATTCATCGAGTGCCTTGAGAGGGAGGGGGTTGAGTATGTATTTGGTGTGCCTGGAGAGGAAAACCTTGATTTTCTGGATTCACTTTCTCGCTCAAAGAAAATTAAACTGATTTTGACACGTCATGAGCAAGGTGCTGGCTTTATGGCTTCGACGTACGGCAGGCATACTGGTAAGACTGGCGTCTGCCTGGCGACTTTAGGACCGGGTGCTACAAATTTCGTCACCGCAGCGGCGTACGCTACCCTTGGTGGCATGCCGATGCTAATGATCACAGGCCAAAAGCCAATCAAGAAATCTAAACAAGGGCGGTTTCAGATTCTTGATGTGGTGTCAATGATGACGCCAATTACAAAATATGCCCATCAAGTGGCTTCGTCTGACAATATTCCAAGTCGTGTCCGAGAGGCTTTTAGAATAGCAGAAGAAGAAAAACCGGGAGCTACTCATATAGAGCTTCCTGAGGATATTGCTGACGAGCACACCGACTCAGTTCCGCTTCAGCGCAGCCAAGTTAGAAGACCCACGGCTGATGTGAAGTCAGTCCGTTTGGCAGTGAAAGCATTGGAAGGTGCTAAATCACCAATATTAGTTATCGGTGCTGGTGCAAACAGAACTATGACCAGCCGTATGTTGCTCCATTTTATTGAAAAAACTGGCATTCCCTTTGTTACTACTCAATTAGGAAAAGGCGTTATTGATGAGCGTCATCCAAAGTTTCTAGGTTGCGCAGCTCTATCAGCCGGGGATTTTGTACATCGGGCGATCGAAGATGCAGATTGTATCGTTAACATTGGTCATGATGTCATTGAAAAACCGCCGTTCTTCATGACAGAAGGCGGGCCTACCGTAATTCATATTTCCACTAAGTCTGCGGAAGTGGACCCCGTTTACTTCCCGCACATAGAAGTGATCGGGGATATAGCGAATGCGATATGGCAGATCAAAGAAGACATAGTGCCTAATGGAAGTTGGTTCTTCGATCAGATGCTTGCATACAGAGGTGCCGAGCTCGCTCATACCGAACCACTCTCTAAAGATTCGCGTTTCCCCATATTCCCACCACATCTCGTGCGGCAAGTCCGAGACTCGATGCCTGATGACGGAATAATCTGCCTAGATAATGGCGTTTATAAAATCTGGTTCGCCCGAAATTATACGGCTACGCAACCGAATACAGTGCTATTGGACAATGCTCTTGCCACAATGGGCGCTGGACTACCGTCAGCCATGGCGAGTGCGATGGTTTATCCAGACCGAAAGGTCATGGCCATTTGTGGGGATGGCGGCTTTATGATGAACAGTCAAGAAATGGAGACAGCAGTTCGTCTAAAACTAAATTTGACGGTCTTGATTCTCCGTGACGACGCCTATGGTATGATTCGGTGGAAACAAGCAAACATGCAATTTAAAGACTGGGGTCTAACTTATAATAACCCTGACTTTGTTCAATATGCTGAAAGCTATGGTGCAAATGGACATAGAATTGAGAGCTCTGACCACCTTCGGGAAGTCCTAGCCCATTGCCGAGATACGGCTGGGGTTCACCTAATAGAATGTCCCGTGGATTACTCAGAAAATGATCAGATATTGAATAGTGACATCAAGAGCCTCAGTAAGGGCATTTAAAGTAAGCATTCAAATATTTGAGGCAAAAAATTGGTCAAATTGAAAGAAGACTATCCGCTATATCTTAACAACAAGGCGGAGCAGCCCAACACTGATCTCGCAGTAACAGATAAGTTTACCGGGAGCGTTGCTTACAGAACTGCATTAGCCACGCCTGAAATTATTGATCAGGCGATTGCAGGGGCCGTAGACGCAGCCGAACCCATGGCTGAGATGGCCAATTATGAGCGCCAAGCTGTGTTGGAACACTGCGTGGCACGCTTCCGCGAGAGGTTTGATGAGTTGGCTTGGTCCCTTTGCATAGAAGCTGGCAAACCAATTACTGACGCTGAGGGGGAAGTCACACGTCTCATTGACACCTTTAAGATAGCATCCGAAGAGGCCGTGCGGAATTATGGCGAAATACAGCCCCTGGATATTAGTCCGAGAGCTAAGGGCATGTATGGGATGTGGAAAAGGGTCCCTGTGGGGCCATGCAGCTTTATTTCACCGTTTAACTTTCCGCTTAATTTAGCTGCACATAAAATAGCTCCCGCGATCGCAATAGGCTGCCCTTTTGTCATGAAGCCTGCAAGTCTCACTCCTTTGGGTGCGATTATAATGGGCGAAGTTCTTGCTGAAACTAACCTGCCAAATGGGGCTTTCTCAATCTTGCCGGCTAGTCGTGAAGGAGCCGACCTCTTCACTACAGATGAGAGATTAAAGCTACTTTCTTTCACTGGTTCTCCCGGTGTCGGTTGGGATTTGAAGGCCCGCTCAGGCAAGAAAAAAGTTGTGCTTGAATTAGGCGGTAACGCGGCTGCTGTGGTCGATGATGATGCAGATCTGGAGCATGCTGTAGAGCGCATTATCTTTGGTGGTTATTACCAGAGCGGGCAGAGTTGCATACACGTACAAAGAGTGATTGCCCACGAGAATATTTATGAAGAATTGCGAGACAAGTTGTCAGCGCGGGTTGCTGGGCTTGTACACGGTGACCCGAAGAATAGAGAGACATTTGTTGGTCCTATGATTTCCGAGCGAGAAGCAAAGCGCTTAAAGGGATGGGTCGACGAGGCGGGGCAGGCCGGCGCAAAAATTCTTGCAGGTGGCGGGTGTACTGGATCCATGATGGAGGCAACCTTAATTGAAGATTGCTCACGAGATAGTCAGCTTTATCGTGAGGAAGCTTTCGGACCGGCGGTCATCCTCTCAAAATTCTCTGACTGGGGTGATGCACTATCTGAAGTTAACGATAGTAAATTTGGTCTGCAGGCTGGCATATTTACGCGTGACATTCATAAGGTGATGAAGGCTTGGGATAAACTGGATGTCGGCGGCATCGTAGTAAATGATGTTCCATCATATAGAGTCGATAACATGCCTTACGGCGGAGTGAAAGATTCTGGGATTGGGCGAGAAGGTATTCGATTTGCTATAGAGGATATGAGTGAAATTCGTAATCTTGTTATAAGGCGGGAAAATTAAATCGATTCAATAACCTGTATTTTCCTTCCCCCTTAAAACTGGGCCAAGTGTTGCTTAGCATTCGGTCTGGATTTTGGTGGGCGCACGAGGGCTCGAACCTCGGACCCGCTGATTAAGAGTCAGCTGCTCTGCCAACTGAGCTATGCGCCCCACCTGAGCAATCGGGTTTAACGTAAATATTTGACCATGTTGCTAGAAGTCGCGGTTTATAGGCCGGTTGACCCAGGCTGGCAAGTGGGCCATCCGGGGCGGTAGGAGATCAGCCGTCGTCGTAGCCGCCGCGCACCCCAATCTGCACGTCACGGTGGACATACACACTCATCAATAGGCCCATACACAACATGATGGTCAGCAACGCCGTGCCCCCGTAGGAGATCAGTGGCAACGGCACACCAACAACGGGGATTAGCCCCATCACCATGGCGACGTTGATAAAGACGTATAAGAAGAATGTCGTGGTGACCCCAATCGCCACCAATCGACCAAACTGATGGCGGCATCGCAAGGCAATGGCGAAACCGTAAATCAACACGATGACATAAAGACCTATCAGCGAAACCCCGCCAACAAGCCCCATCTCTTCAGCAAGCATGGTGAAAATAAAGTCGGTCTGTTGCTCCGGCAAAAAGTTCAGGTGGCTTTGCGTGCCCTGCAGGAACCCTTTACCAAACAACCCTCCAGACCCGAGCGCGATTTTGGATTGCAGAATGTGATACCCAGCCCCTAAGGGATCCCGCTCTGGGTTGATAAACGTCAGAATGCGGTTCTGCTGGTACTCTGCGAGCAATGGCCAGGTGATAGGAATAGCGGCCAGCGTGGCAACAATGAGCGTAATGAATTTCCAAAGGCGGACACCCGCCATAAAAAACAACACACCCGCACCCATCACCACCATCAACGATGTTCCGAGATCCGGTTGACGCAAAATTAGAACCACAGGCACAAACACCATCAACAACGGGACGATGAGAAACATCGGCCGGCCTGTGTCTTCCAAACTCAAGCTGTGAAAATAGCGGGCCAGCGCAAGAACTAGGGCAACCTTAATCAACTCGGACGGTTGAAGATTGATCAGGCCGAGGTCGATCCACCGTTGCGCGCCGCCGCCTACGACCCCCCGCACCTCAACAAAGACAAGGAGGGCTAGAACGATCGCATAGAACGGATAGGCGTAGCGCATTACCAAACGAATATCGATCATGGCGATGGTCAACAACATCACCAAACCGAGACCAAAGCGCATGGCCTGACGGGTGGTCCACGGGTCCAAGCTAGCGTTGGCAGCTGAGTACAACATGAAGAATCCGATAGTCGCAATAGCGCAAAGCCAGAACACCAATGACCAACTCATCTGCCAAAGCTTTTCGGCTAGGGTCATATCACCCCGCCTTAGTCGTGCCGCAAGAAACCCGGTGTCGGTCATGCTGGAGCCCCAGGCTGCGAAACAGCCACCTGATCATCATTGATACGCGGCTTGCGCGACGGATCTAGCCTCAGTACTTCGGTCATTATATCGCGGGCTATGGGAGCTGCTACAATGGAGGCAGAGCCTCCGTGCTCAACAATGACAGAGAGGGCATAACGGGGGTTTTCCTCCGGTGCATACGCCACAAATAACGCATGAGTACGTTCGTTCCAGGGTATCTCATCGATATCAGGCAACCCAGCTTCGCGCTCCGCCATGGAAATACTTTTCACCTGTGTTGTACCCGTCTTGCCGCTCATCTGTACGCCGGGTATTTTTAACTGCGATGCCCGCGCCGTACCGCGCGGTCCATTCAAAACTTCGAACATACCAAGTCGCACGACCGCGAGATGCGCCGGATCAAAGTCCAGCACCTCAAAAGGCTTTGTCGGCCGCTGCCTAACTGTATCTTCCATCATCATCTGACGGGTAAGCACTGGCTCAACAGCTAAACCTGTCGAAAGGCGAGACGCCATAACAGCTAGCTGTAACGGTGTCGCAAGAACATGGCCCTGACCAATACCGACGTTGAACGTTTCCCCTTTCTGCCACGACTCGCCAAGGGTGGCGCGCTTCCAAGCTTCCGTCGGGATTAGTCCGTCCCGTTCGCCAGCCAAACCAACACCGGTAGATGACCCAAGACCAAGTCGGCGCGCCATCTTGGCTATACGATCAACGCCAACCCGACTAGCAATTTCGTAGAAATAAACGTCACAAGACTGCGCAATGGCCTGCACCATATCCATAGCGCCGTGACCACGGCCTTCCCAACAGTGGGCCCGGCGCGACCCAAGTTCTGTATATCCTTTACAGGTCACAGTTTGATCAGCGGTGATGGCGCCTTGCTCGAGGGCAGCCAAAGCCACAATCATTTTAAAAGTCGATCCTGGAGAGTACTGGCCCGAGATCGCCTTGTTGGTCATTGGTGCCCGAGGGTCCCCAACCAAAGCGTTCCACTCACGCTGGGTTAGGCCCCGGTTAAATGCGTTGGGGTCATAGCTCGGTGTCGACACCATAACCAACACTTCTCCGGTGTGGATATCCATCACCACACTAGCTGCGCTTTCTGCGCCAAGGCGTTCGGCCGTAAAGCGTTGTAAGCGCTGATCCAAGGTGAGAATTAGATCCTTACCAGCTTCACCCTCTTTCCGCTCGAGTTCACGAATCACCCGACCGAGTGCATTGACCTCAACCTGGCTGGTGCCTCCAGCGCCGCGCAACACGAGATCAAATTCTTGCTCCATTCCGGCTTTGCCGATTCGGAAGCCAGGCAGTTGCAGTAGCGGGTCGTCGATCAAGACATCTTCATCTACGCTTGAGACATAGCCCAAAACATGCGCTGCGGTTTGATTTTGTGGATAGTGCCGCATGAGACCTTCATCGACAATAACGCCTGGGAGATCAGGTGCATTGACTTGAATACGCGCCATTTCTTCCCAGTTCAAATTCTCGCGGACCGTAACTGGTACAAAGCTACGACGACGGCGCACTTCTTTTTGTACGCGATCACGATCGTATTCAGACAAGTCGATGACGTCCGCCAATGCGTCTAGCGTTGCCGCGAGATCGCGGGTCTGCTCAGAAACAATAAGGACTCTGAAATTCTGTCGATTGACCGCGAGCGGTTCTCCGAACCGATCCAACACCCGGCCACGCGGTGGCGGCAACAGCCTCAGGTTAATGCGGTTCTCTTCGGCCAACATACGATAACGGTCGGCTTCGATCACTTGCAGGTAATACATGCGACCAACAAGGGCGGAGACCAGCAAGGATTGCCCTCCGCCAAGGACCACAGCCCGGCGATTGAACAGCCGAATGCGATCGTTATCCCGGTTGATAATCATGGCTCAGCCAACAAACCGGTTTGGGCTTTCGAAAACAGCCAGGCGATAACAGGATAGACAGCCAGCGTAATAAGATAGGCTGCAAACAGATCACCAAATGGGGTGAAGCTACTTTCTGCAACCAGACCAATACAGATCCATTTCAACAGCACGGCACCAAAAGCCACAAAGACAAAGGCGAACCAAGTAATCGCGAACGGTTTGGCATGGAAAAATTTTTGCTGGTTGAACACGACCCACTGGGTGAGGAGTAACGTTAACGACCCAACACCGAGCGGTGCGCCGGTGAGCAGATCTTCAAGAACACCGATAAAGAAGCCGAGTCCGTAGCTCAACAAATCAGGCCGGTAAATCGCCCAAAAGTATATGGCGACCAACGTGTACATGGGCGTGATTTGCGCCAAGCCCGGAATGTAGGTGGGGGTTAACCCAAATAACAGAACGACAACCGTCAGCCCAAAAGGCAGAATATTGCGCGCGCGCGCTTCAAACTTTTGCCAGGGCGTTCGCCGTTGCGCGATACCAGTCATTTGGCCCCAGCCGTCTCAGCAAGAATTCCGGTCAATCCGAAATCAAGCACTTCGACATATTGCAGGCGGTCTCGTGCCACAAAGGGTTCGATAACTGCTGACGCTTCATCGGCCACGACAACGCGGCCGACGGGCAAGCCCGGCGGGAAGGCGCCGGCATCGCCAGAGGTCACAACACGGTCGCCAGGTGCGATTGCCGATTTAACACCGAGGTAAATCAATCGAGGGCGAGGTGAATTGTTGCCGGCTAAGATTGCACGATCCCCGGCCTCACCAACGCGAACAGGAATGCGAGAGTTGATATCGGTGATCAACAACGCACGAGCAGATCGAAAGCCTGCTTGCGTGATCCGGCCCGCCAACCCCTCGCCAGTGACAACCGCTTGGCCCTTGGCCACGCCATCACGACCACCGGCCGTGATCAAAATGCTTTGCGCAAAGGCGCCACCAGAGTCTGCCACGACGCGGGCGGACACAGAGCGCGCCTCTGGCCCGTTAACTGTGCCCAAGAGTGCCCGGAGTTGGCGGTTCTCATTTTCTAGTTTTTGAGCAACGGCCTGCCACTCAAGAAGCCGGGTGTTGGCTTCACGGAGATCAGCATTTTGCGATCGGATCGCCCCAAGCTCTTGGAGGTTTGTAACAAAATCAGAAATTGTTGCCGCTGGCTCGGCCATGACACGCAGGATTGGCGTCACTGCATCGGATACGGCGGTCCGTGCCCGTTCGACGATGACAGTATCTGCCTTACCAATCAGCATAAGAGCGAAGGTCAGCCCGATCAGGCTGAGAAAGGCGAACCGCTGCGCTAGGTACTTAAATGTTCCTAGCCGGGATATTTGTCCCGTCGGCTGCTTCACTGTCGTCCCTCCGTTACACCGCTACATCAAAGAAAGGTGCCTTTATTGAGATCCCCTACGTACGCCTTAGTACATAGAGGTTAATACACCACGCATAAGCTTCATTTGTTCAAGCGCCATTCCCGTGCCGAGCGCGACGCAATTGAGCGGCTCATTAGCAATGGAGACCGGCAAACCAGTGGCATGACGCAAAACAAAATCTAAATTGGTCAACATTGCGCCACCACCGGTGAGCACAATCCCCTTGTCAACGATATCGGCAGCCAGCTCTGGCGCCGTATGCTCGAGCGCGACTTTCACCGCATCAATAATTGCCGTAACTGGTTCGGCTAAGGCCTCTGCAATCTGACGCTGACTAATGACGATTTCTTTTGGCACGCCGTTCATTAAGTCGCGGCCCTTAATTTCGATGGTCTCGCCATCGCCCGTTTCTGGTGGGCATGCGCACCCAATCTCTTTCTTAATGCGTTCGGCAGAGCTCTCACCGACGAGGAGATTATGGTGGCGACGAATGTAGTTGATGATGGCTTCGTCCATCATGTCACCGCCGACGCGAACAGAACGGGCATACACGATGCCGCCCAAAGACAGGACCGCGACCTCTGTCGTTCCACCACCGATATCAACGACCATCGACCCGGTCGGCTCGGTGACAGGCAAGCCTGCCCCAATGGCGGCCGCCATTGGCTCTTCAATAAGGAACACTTTGCGCGCGCCAGCAGCTTCAGCAGACTCTTGAATGGCGCGCCGCTCAACGGCGGTTGATCCTGATGGCACGCAGATCACAACCATCGGGCTGGCCCAGCCCTTACGATTGTGCACCTTGCGAATGAAGTGCTTGATCATTTCTTCCGCCACTTCGAAGTCAGCGATAACCCCATCCCGTAGCGGGCGAATAGCTTGAATTGTTCCAGGTGTGCGGCCAAGCATTTGCTTAGCTTCATTGCCAACGGCACGGACGATTTTACGGCCCTTTTCCTCCTGGAGCGCAACCACGGACGGCTCGTTCAAAACGATGCCCCGTCCCCTCACGTAGACCAACGTGTTTGCAGTCCCAAGATCAATTGCCATATCGGCGGACAGCCACCCGAACAAACTCGCGAACATAAACTTTGTCTCTCTATTTCTTGCCGCCGGACCGCATCAGCCCAACGCTCTTGTTGCAAACGCCCCCGGCGTCCAGACGGCTGCCATATCTTGGCTAAACCGCCAGACGTCGGAGGTATCTCTTTATCTCTGACTCACCTCTGCGAACGGCATAAGCATTACACCGCGACCGCTTCAGGAGCCGTTCTTTCGCGCTTAACAACCAATTTGTTAAGCGCATTTACATAAGCCCGGGCCGAAGCAACCAAGGTATCGGTGTCGGCGCCTTGCCCCATAACTGTCTTTCCGTCCTCTTCAAGCCTCACGGTGACCTCGGCTTGCGCATCAGTGCCTTCGGTGACCGCATGAACTTGGTAGAGTTGCAGATGCTGCGTGTCGTAGGTCAACGCTTTGATGGCGTTAAACGTCGCATCTACTGGACCATCACCTTCGGCGGTTGTTGACACGACAGAGCCGTCAACCTCCAATTCCAGCTCAGCCGTTTGATGCTCGACCTTCGATCCGCAAACCACCTGCAATGACACAAATTTAATGTGGTCGTTATCACGAACTTCATCGTCAACAATGGCAACGATGTCTTCGTCGTAGACCTCTTTCTTTTTATCCGCCAAATCTTTGAAGCGTTTAAAGGCTTCGTTCATGGCGTTGTCGCCAAGCGCATAGCCCAGCTCTCTCAACTTCTCTTTGAAGGCATGGCGGCCGGAATGCTTGCCCATAACCAAGTTGGATTTCTTCAAACCAACGGATTCAGGTGTCATGATCTCATAGGTTTCAGCGTGTTTAAGAACCCCGTCCTGATGGATGCCTGACTCATGGGCAAACGCATTGGCGCCAACGATGGCCTTGTTTGGTTGAACCGGGAAGCCAGTAACCGTCGAAACCATATGAGACGCTTTGGTGATCATCTGCGTATCAATGTTGGTTTCAAACGGCATATGGTCTTTGCGGGTCTTTAAAGCCATAACGACTTCTTCCAACGCCGCATTGCCAGCACGCTCACCCAGACCGTTGATCGTGCACTCGATCTGACGTGCCCCTGCCTGAACCGCGGCCAACGAGTTCGCAACTGCCAATCCCAAATCATTGTGGCAATGAACTGAGATGACGGCCTTATCAATATTGGGCACACGATCGAACAGCATCGTGATCAACTTGTTGTACTCGTCGGGCACCGTATAACCGACGGTGTCGGGGATATTGATTGTGCTGGCACCAGCCTCAATGGCTGCTTCCACGCATCTGCACAGAAAATCATGCTCCGTGCGCGATCCGTCTTCTGCAGACCACTCAACATCATCCGTAAACTGGCGGGCAAATTTTACGCTGTCGATGACCGCATCATACACCGCCTCAGGTTCCATCTGCAGTTTGTACTTCATGTGAAGCGGAGACGTTGAAATGAAGGTATGTATGCGACCGCTGTTCGCCGGCTTAATGGCGTCGGCGGCACGCTGGATGTCACCTTGGGCCGCACGTGCCAAACTGGCTACGGTTGAGTCTTTCACGACCTCTGCCACAGCTTTAATGGCATCGAAATCGCCTTGAGAGGCAATAGCAAAACCTGCCTCAATAACGTCGACGCGCATCGCTTCCAATAATTTGGCGATACGCACCTTTTCTTCGCGGTTCATGGACGCGCCGGGCGATTGCTCGCCATCGCGCAAAGTGGTGTCAAAAATGATGACTCGATTGGTGTTCATTGTATTTCTCACGACTGGGGTTTTGGTACGAAGGCTCGTTCGAGCGACAACAAAGCTGCGCTTGATCCCCTGAACGTCAGTCGCTCGTACTGAACGACGCTCAGGGGCTGTTAAGTCGCAGACCCAGGTCTGTGAGAAGCAGGCCGAGTAGGTTCCAAACACGCCCACACGCCGACATATCCGCCGAAATATCGGCAGAAATGCTACGGTCTTGCGTATTTGTGACCCGTTTGATCACCTGCTTATCCTTGTTCGAAACCGGTTCTGGACACCCCAAACCCGGCGTTACCGATGCCTAAAAAGTACTTTCCACCCACGAAGTCAATAACTTAGCACGAAAAAGGGTTAAATTGGGGTGAAGTCCTTATAAATTGGCACAAAAAAAGGGGCCGGTGATCGGCCCCTTTTCTGTCTCAAAAATGATGCCGCGTTAGTTCCGGCTCTTGTCCACCAGAGCTTTATCTCCGCCGATCCAAGGCATCATGGCCCGAAGCCGCTCTCCGACTTCCTCGATACCATGCTCAGCCCAGATGCGCCGGGTGGCTTTGAAGCTTGGTTGACCAGCCTGACACTCGCTCATCCAGTCGCGGACGAATCGGCCTTCTTGAATATCCGTCAGGATCTTCTTCATCTCGGCTTTGGTGTCATCGGTGATGACCCGAGGGCCAGAGACATAGTCGCCATATTCCGCCGTGTTAGAGACGGAATAGCGCATATCGGCCATACCGCCCTCGTACATCAGATCGACTATGAGTTTGACCTCATGGAGACACTCGAAATAGGCCATTTCAGGTGCATACCCGGCTTCAACCAGCGTCTCATAGCCGGCACGAATGAGATGAGACAACCCACCACACAGAACAGCCTGCTCGCCAAACAAATCGGTTTCACACTCTTCCCGGAACGTGGTTTCGATGATTCCGGCGCGGCCGCCACCGATAGCTGACGCATAGGACAGCGCGATATCCATCGCATTGCCCGAGGCATCCTGAGCCACAGCCACCAAACATGGCACGCCTGCCCCGCGATCATATTCTGACCGAACCGTATGGCCGGGACCTTTTGGCGCGACCATAAAGATGTCGAGGTCTTTGCGCGGCTCAATCAGATTGAAGTGGATGTTCAACCCATGCGCAAAAGCCAGCGCCCCACCTTCCTTTAGGTTGGGTGCAATGTCAGCGCGGTAAATGTCACCCTGCAATTCATCAGGTGTCAACACCATCACCACATCTGCCCAAGCAGATGCTTCGGCAGGGGTCATAACCTTGAGGCCTTCGGCTTTCTTGCGGCTGCTCGAATCTTCACGCAAGCCGACGGCAACATCTGCCACGCCAGAATCGCGCATGTTGAGAATGTGGGCATGCCCTTGTGAACCGTAACCGATGACGGCCACTTTCTTGCCCTTGATGATGTTTACATCGGCGTCGCGATCATAATACACGCGCATGATTTCGTCCTTTCGAGGTGTTCGCGTTCTTCTTAACGCTTTTTCTTAGATGATGTTCGCGCCTTCTTAGCGGCGCTTTTGCGTTTAGGCGAGGCTTTCTTTGCCACTTTCTTTGGTTTCGCTCGAGACGTTCGTTTGGGTCTCGACTTAGTCTTGGGTGCGCTAGCGGTGGGATCAACCATTCCGCCAGCGCCACGGGCAATCGCCGCAACCCCGGTCCGGGACACTTCAACCAAACCAAGCGGTTTCATAAGGCCGATAAAGGCATCGATTTTCTCTGACGCACCGACAACTTCAAAAACAAAGGAGTCAGGCGCAGAATCGACAACGTTACAGCGAAAGATATCTCCGATCCGCAGCGCCTCAACGCGCTCTTCGCCAGTGCCGTCGACCTTAACTAATGCCAACTCGCGACCAACCGATGGTCCTTCATCAGTTAAATCCTTAACCGTATGAACCGGGACGAGCCGCCCGAGCTGCGCTTTGATTTGCTCAACGATTTGCCGGGTTCCAGACGTCACGAGATTGATGCGCGAAAGTTGCGCGTCTTCATCCACAACAGAAACCGTTAGGCTCTCAATATTGTAGCCACGACCCGAAAACAAGCCAATGACACGCGCCAGCACGCCAGCCTCGTTATCCACGAGGACAGAGATAGTATGGCGATAAACAACTGTATCTTTCAGCACCGTCATCGGCACCGAGCCTTCATATATGTTGCTGCTCACGGCAGTCTCTCCACTTGGGGTCAGGCTTTAGACCAGAGCCATCCCCGCTCCAGATATGGTTTTCTTTTCGTCGTCTTCGGGGCCGAGAAGCATGTGATTGTGAGCCGCGCCTGACGGGATCATCGGGAAACAGTTTTCCTTTTGATCAACGCAGACGTCAACAATCACCGGGCCGTCGATCGTCATCATTTCTTTGATCGTGTCGTCAACCTTCGCGGGGTCCTGCACCCGCAGACCAGCTATACCATAAGCCTCAGCAAGCTTAACAAAGTCAGGCAGTGAATCTGTGTAGCTTTCCGAGTACCGGCCGCCATGAAGTAATTCCTGCCACTGGCGGACCATGCCCATGTATTGGTTGTTGATGATGAACACTTTTACGGGCAAGCGATATTGCACAGCCGTCGACAGCTCTTGAATGTTCATCAGGATCGACGCTTCACCAGCCACATCGACACATAAAGCATCGGGATTACCCAATTGGGCGCCAATCGCGGCAGGTAGACCATAACCCATGGTGCCAAGACCACCGGATGTCAGCCATTTGTTCGGCTTGTCAAAACCATAGAACTGCGCCGCCCACATTTGATGTTGGCCAACTTCAGTGGTGATGATGGTGTTCCGCTTCTTGGTCAATTCAAACAAGCGTTCAATGGCGTACTGAGGCTTGATTGTTTTCTTTGGCTGGTTGTATGCCAGACAATCAACGCCGCGCCATTTCTTGATCTCGGCCCACCACTTTTTCATGTCTTGCTGTTTGGGACGCGACTTCCGCGATTTCCAAGCCTTCAGCATAGCTGACAACACCAGTCCGGCATCGCCAACGATGGGAATATCAACAATCACGTTCTTGTTGATCGACGACGAATCAATATCGACATGGATTTTCGTCGAGTCCGGCGAGAAGAAATCAAGGTTGCCGGTCACCCGGTCATCGAAGCGCGCACCAATATTGATCATCACGTCACAACCGTGCATCGCGAGATTGGACTCATAGGTGCCGTGCATGCCGACCATGCCAAGCCAGTTGGGTCCAGACGCCGGGTAGGCCCCCAAGCCCATCAAAGTCGACGTGATAGGAAAACCTGTTGCTTTGACCAACTGATTGAGTGTTTTTGCCGCACCCAGACCAGCATTGATCACACCACCTCCGGTGTAAAACAACGGACGCTTTGCATTCGCCATGGCGTCGACGGCTGCCTCAATCGAAGCCCGATCCGGCTCATGCGCCGGCCGATAGGTTTTATGCTGCTGGCGTTTGATCCCACGCGGCGCCGTTGCGTAAGCACCTTTGTCCATCACCACGTCCTTGGGCAAATCTACAACGACCGGACCAGGACGGCCGGACCGCGCAACGTAAAACGCTTCGTGAATCGTTTGCGCAAGGTCGTTTGGATCTTTGACTAAGTAATTGTGCTTTGTGCAGGGACGGGTAATGCCAACGGTATCCGCTTCCTGAAAAGCATCATTGCCGATCAAGTGCGTTGGCACCTGGCCAGTGAGACAAACCACCGGGATAGAATCCATCAACGCATCGGTCAGACCGGTCACCGCATTGGTTGCGCCGGGGCCTGATGTCACCAGAACCACACCAACCTTTCCGGTCGAGCGGGCATAACCTTCGGCTGCATGCACCGCACCTTGTTCATGACGTACAAGGATATGGCGGATACGATTTTGCCGAAAAATCTCATCGTAGATGGGCAGGACAGCACCGCCGGGGTACCCGAATACGACCTCAACGCCCTGTTCCTCTAGAGCTTTAAGTATAATTCGGGCGCCGAGCATTTGCCGGCCGTCAATTGCATCCCGTGGCATCGTCATCCGTTCCTGCGCCCCCTCATCCGAGGATTTCAGCGCGTTTCTATTCCATAAAAAGACAAACCGCCTCCGGTGGGAGGCGGAAAGCGAGGGTAACTATCAAGCCCCCTAGCTTAGGTCAACAGGTTTTGACGAATTTTTGGAAAGATTTCGTTAAAAATACTTTCTGAATATTGCGCGTTGATCGTTTCTGACGCACTAAATTGACCCCGAAACCAAGTCATTTGCCGCTTGGCATAATTCCGCGTGTGCTGCTTAGCCTTGGTTACAGCGTCCTCACGGCTGCTTTCGCCAGCCAGAAACGCCGCCAGCTCAGGAACCCCAAGCGCCTTCATCACCGGAAGAGCCGGATCCAATTTTCGTGCGATTAACGTCGCGACTTCATCTAAAGCGCCGGCGTCTAACATCGCCTCAAACCGGCTATTGCAGGCCGCGTACAGGGTATCCCGCTGGGGCTGAAAGAGAACACGCATGTAGCTAGCGTCGATCAATGGCTTGGCCTGAGCTTTCTTCTGCCACTCATATAGCGGTGTGCCCGTGGCCTCGACCACTTCCCAAGCGCGAAGGATGCGCTGGCGATCTTTGGACTTCAGCTTAGCCGCGCCTACGGGGTCTTTCTCTTTCAGGCTCGCGTACAGCGTGTCATTGCCGTCCTCTATGCGCATCCGACGGGCAGCCTGACGGACTTCAGAGGGGATCTCTGGAATATCAGCGAGCCCTTCCATCAAAGCCTTTAGGTAAAGGCCGGTCCCACCAACCACGATGGGGAGCTGGTTCGCCGCCACGGCAGTTTCAATTTCATTCGCTGCGTCGGCGGCCCACGCCGCAGCCGTGCAAGCGGTCGCGCCATCCAGATACCCGTAAAGTATATGAGGCACACGCGCCTCGTCCTCTGCACCTGGTCGGGCTGTTAATATGTGCAGATCAGAATAGACCTGCATGCTGTCGGCATTGATGACAACACCGTTGAGTTCCTCTGCGATCCGCAGCGCCAATCCGGACTTGCCGCTTGCCGTAGGTCCAGCAATGACGAGTACTTGAACATCAGAGTCCGGCATGACGAGTTTCGATCAATCGAGAACGTGGCTCAACAAACCGTCCGCCAACTTAGGCTCAAACCAAGTCGACTTGGGTGGCATCACTTCGTCGGCGTCGGCGACCGCCATTAGATCGGCCATGCTGGTCGCAAAAAGGGCAAATGCGACCGCCATCTCTCCGGAATTAACGCGCTTCTCTAACTCTCCGAGACCGCGAATACCGCCGACGAAGTCAATCCGGTCGTCGGTACGCAGATCTGCAATACCGAGCAACGGCTCGATCAGGTTTGCGTGCAATAAACTGACATCCAGTCGTCCGACCGGATCCTCTTGCGGTATATGTCCAGCATGGAGATCGAGCTGATACCAGGCGCCATCGAGATACATGCCAAACTGTGTCGGTTGGGTTGGTTTAGCTTGGCCATCTGTGCGCGCGACATCAAAGCGCTCGCCGATCTTAGCCAACAGATCAGATGCTGTTAGCCCGTTGAGATCTTTGATCACGCGGTTGTAATCGAGGATACGCATCTCGTCATCGGCATAGGCGACGGTCAGAAAATACTGGGCGTTTTCAACATCAGGCTTAGCCTTCGCGACGCGTGATCCAGCGGCCGAGCGATGGTGACCATCGGCGATGTACAGGGCTGGCATGGCGTTGAACGCCTCGGTCAACGCCGAGATTTGTGCATCATCGTTGATGACCCAGATGGCGTGCACGACACCATCGTCAGCCGTCACATCATAGGTCGGTGCATTTGCAGTGACCGATTCAAGCACGACCTTCACCGCTAGTGATGACTTGTACGCCAACAGCACGGGCCCCGTTTGAGCATTGAGTGCCGTAATCTGGTTAACCCGGTCGTCTTCTTTTTTCGGGCGGGTGAACTCATGCTTGCGAATATCGCTAGCGTCGTAAGCTGACGCAGAGGCGGCCATGGCAACACCGGTCTGGACGTGACCCCCCATGGTCAGGCGATAAGCGTAGTAACAAGGTTTGTCCTCGCGGATGAGAACGCCGTCGTCGATTAACCGATGTAAGTTCTCGGCACCCTTATCGTAAACCTCTTGAGCGTAGACATCCGTTTCCGGCGGAAGGTCGATTTCTGGTTTTGAAATATGAAGAAAACTATTGGGTCGCCCCTCCGCGCGGGTCCGTGCCTCCGCCGTATTTAAAACATCATAAGGTGGCGCAGCGACTGCATCCGCTTGATCAGGTACAGGACGAAGGGCCGCAAAAGGACGAACTAGTTCTGGCATGTAACGCTTTCATATAAGGAGCGAGGTCTGTGCTGTCGTTTACCGGGCCCCCTGCACCCGCGCAACCATAAGCCGCCCGATATTCAGACTTTCTTTGCAACTTTGATCTATCGAGAGGCGTTCGGGTTAGACGAGACCCCGTGCGGAGGGCCTTTTTCCATAACGCTGGTAATCAGTCTGTCGATTTACAGCGTGGACGCAGACTCACATACCGGAAAAGATGCAATTTTTACGGGTACTTACAACAGTTATTTGACCAGCACCAGGACTTGTAGTAGCGAGTCAATATTATTGGGCCTAGACGTAGAGTTACATAATGGCGAAATCCAAATCAGAGATCCTCGATGACTTCCAAGCCTTCGTGGGCAAGCACGGGGGAAATTATAAAGAGTGGTATGTCTCCACCGATTACAATCCCAAGATGGATTTGACCAAGTATCATAAAATCAAGAATGGCGACAAAGGCCTGTTCCGCACGGCTGAGTCAGACATTCGTTCCGCCGAAGTCGCAGAATTTTTCACTGACCTTGTGGCCAAAGGCGACTCAGGCATCAAAGACGATGCGATATGTGTTTACGCCTTTAAGATGGCAAAGCACACGCGACCAAACCGTTAGTCAAATCAAAGCTTCTCATCACCGCTCATAGTTGTCGGTGACAAACCGGTTTAGCAGGCGCACGCCAAATCCGGTGCCACCCTTTGGTGCTAATGCCGTTCCTGATTCAGCCCAGGTCACGCCCGCGATATCCAGATGAGCCCAAGCTGTTCCCTTGCGTATGAAACGCTTCAGGAATTGTGCAGCCGTAGTTGCTCCGGCGTATCGGCCACCAAGGTTTTTCATATCGGCAATGGGTGAGTTGATTAGCTTGTCGTACTCCGGCCCAATTGGCATCCGCCACAACCGCTCTTTTACCATCAATCCCGCGTCTGAAAGCTGCGTGGACAACTCGTCGTCATCGGAGAACAAGCCTGCATAATGTTCTCCCAGAGCTGCAATGATCGCGCCCGTGAGGGTCGCCAGATCAACTATGGTGTCTGGTTTATAATTTTCCTGCACATACCAAAGCGCATCTGCCAAAACGAGGCGACCTTCGGCATCCGTGTTGAGAACTTCGATGGTTTGACCATCTGCTGAGGTAACTACGTCACCAGGCCGTTGTGCATTGGCGTCAGGCATATTCTCGACCAACCCGAGAATACCTACCGCATTGACCTTGGCCTTACGTCCAGCCAACGCCTTGAACAGACCGGTGACAACGCCAGCTCCGCCCATATCCCATTTCATATCCCACATGCCCTGACCGGGTTTCAGGCTGATCCCGCCGGAGTCAAAACAAACACCTTTGCCAACAAAAGCAACGGTCGGGTCATTCTTGCCGGCACCGTTCCACTCGAACACAACGAGCTTGGGTTCATGGATTGATCCCTGGGCTACACCGAGCAACGCGCCCATGCCCATTTTCTCCATCTCTTTCCGGCCAATCACTTTGACCTTGAGGCCGCTACCTGCCAGCTCCTTGGCCCGCGCTGCAAATGTGACGGGTGTCAAAACATTCGGTGGTTCACTCACCAAGTCTCGGGTCAATAGAACGCCCGCGTTGACGGCATCCCGGCTTTTGAAGGCGGTACGAGCGCCACCAACATCAGACACAGCAACAGAAATAGAATTTAACTTGGGTTTCGCTGAGGCTTTCTCTGTCGTGCGATACTTGTCGAAACGGTAGGACTTCAATGCAACACCAGATGCAAGAGCAGCGGCAACGTCAGCACAGTCGATCCCAGGTTTCCTAATATCGTCGACGATGATCGTTGCGCGGGGTTCCTTTGAGAGCGCCCCATAAAGGGTGGCCCCCGCTTCTTCGATGGACTGCGCGTTTAAGTCTTTAGCCTTACCCACACCCACGGCAACGACCCGAGTCAGTTTGGAGCGCGTTGGGCCATATACAGTGGCCAGCCTCCCCGCTTGCCCCGTGTGCTTGGCTGCTTTCATCGCAGCCGATAAAGCGCCACCAGTCGCGCGATCAATAATCTGGCCGGTTTTTCCTAGCTTTCCGCCATCAGAGACGGCAATCGCAACGGCGCCAGACGCCGGGCGGGCCAATTTGGCAAACGAGACTTTCATAACAGGTCCTTATCTTTATAACTGTGTCGCCTACCCTAGGGTTCACCCTGCCCCTGAACAAGAGTAGCGTGGGTGGCAGGGTTGTTTCGTTTCTCTAGACAGCCCCTTTTCTCCCGGTATGGTGTGGCCAAAGCTTGTTAGGGCGACACAATATTTTCAACAGGAGAGGTGACCATGGGCAAGTTCGGAATGGGGCAACCGATCCGGCGCATCGAAGATCAACGCTTCGTAACCGGCACGGGACAGTATACCGACGACGTCAACCGTCCCAACCAAAGCTGGATGGCCGTTTTGCGGTCGCCCTACGCGCATGCGGACGTAAAATCCATCGACACAACAGCCGCCAAAAATGCCGAAGGCGTTCTCGGTGTCTTTGTGAATCAAGACCTCGAAGCGGCTGGATTCGCAGATATGCCTGCCGACTCCATTCCGCCGGGTCCAGATGGCAACGCCCCGGAAGCACCCCATCGGCCAATTCTCGCAAAAGATCGAGTCCGTTATGTCGGTGAGCCCGTCGCTGTGGTTGTCGCAGAAACACTGGCCCAAGCCCGTGATGCATCTGAATTGATCGAGGTCGACTACGACGAAAAACCCGCCGTCGCGGACATGAACGCTGCTCTGGCCGATGGCGCACCGCAGCTGTTTGACGAGGTAACAGGCAACCTTCTTGTTCACTGGTCAATGGGTGACAAAGACTCCACTGAAGCCGCGTTTGCTAAGGCGGATAAAGTTATCTCGATTGATCTGGTTAATAACCGTATCGCTCCTACGGCGATCGAACCCCGAGGGGCACTCGCCGAGTATGACAGTAGTAGTGATCGATACACCCTGACCACCGGCACGCAAGGGTCACACAAACTACGCGAATGGATCACGGGCAAGAAAGGCAGAAAGGCAGCCGATATTCCCGTCGAGAAACTGCGCGTGATCTGTCCCGATGTAGGCGGCGGGTTTGGCATGAAGAATTTCCTCTTCAACGAACCATTGGCAGCATTGTTCGCAACAAAGGTCGTCGGCAGACCGGTTAAATGGACCGGTGACCGCACCGAGAGTTTTCTCAACGACACCCACGGCCGTGATCAAATCAACCACGCCGAGCTGGCCATAACCAACGAGGGACGCTTTCTTGCCATTCGGGTTTCTTCCCTGGGCAATATCGGTGCGTATGTGTCGCAATTCGGCGCCATGATCCCAACCATGGCCGGCTGTGGCATGTTGTGCGGCTGTTACGATTTAGAAGCCGCTCATGTTGACGTGAAGGTCACCATGACCAACACCACGCCCGTCGACGCCTACCGAGGCGCGGGTCGACCCGAAGCTTCATATGTTATGGAACGCCTGGTCGACAAGACAGCCAGGGAAACCGGTATCGCCGCTGACGCGCTCCGTCGTCTGAACTTCATCAAACCCGACGCATTTCCTTATACGACGCCTCTAGGCATGCCCTATGACTCTGGCGAGTACGCAAAACTGATGGACTTGGCGATGAACCGCGCCGATTGGGCCGGGTTCGAGAAACGCCGCCAAGACGCGGCAAGCAAAGGCAAGCTGCGCGGTTTGGGTATGAGCTATTACATCGAGGCCTGCGGCGGCGGTCCCACCGAATATGCCCGGTTGTCTGTCGATAAGAACGGCAAAGTCCTTGTAAAAAGTGGTAGCCAAAACAATGGCCAGGGACAGGCAACCACATTCTCCCAATTGACTGCTGAAACCTTGGGAATCGAGATGGACGATGTCGAGATTCGTATGGGCGATACAGATGACATTGAGCAAGGAATGGGAACTGGCGGAAGCCGCGCCTTGGCTGCCGGCGGGTCCGGTGTCGTAACAACCGCTGAAGCCCTCATTGAAAACGGCAAGAAAGTTGCTGCTAATTTATTAGAAGCGGCTGAGGTCGATATCGAGTTCAACGATGGCGGGTTCCACATCGCTGGAACCGACCGCTCGGCAACGTTGGCCGATGTCGCAAAAGCGTCATTCGAAGACAGCCTCTGCCCGGATGATGTGGAACCTGGCCTGGTTACCGTTTTGGAACAACCACCGGTGGCGCCAACTTTCCCCAATGGCTGTCACTTATGCGAAATCGAAATAGACCAAGACACAGGCGAAATCGAATTCATCAACTATGTCATCGAAGATGACATCGGGTGCATCCTCAACCCGCTCATGCTGGAAGGCCAGATTCTGGGCGGTGCCGGTCAAGGTATTGGTCAGGCCCTATATGAAGAGTCGGTCTATGACGAGAGCGGACAGCTGGTGAACGGGTCGTTCATGGATTACATCATGCCGCGGGCCGACAACGTCCCACCCTTTGACTTCCACTACACAGAAGTGCCTTCCCCCAGCAATCGCTTGGGCGCCAAAGGAGCTGGTGAAGCTGGAACGATCGGATCAACGCCAGCAGTTGCTAATGCCGTAATCGATGCCCTTTCTCCTTTGGGTGTTAGTGACATTGAGATGCCCATGACGCCATTAAAAATTTGGCAAGCCACTCAACGCGCCACGACTAAAGCGGCATAATGGAATGATCGGACACACCAAGCCATGACAACCCAGTCGCTTACTTTTGCGACGCTCCAGACCTTCGCAGATCAGCTAGAAGAAACCGTACGAGAGTCCGGCGAAGCGATCATGGACGTGTACGAGAGCGACTTTGAAGTCGATCGCAAATCTGACAACTCACCGGTCACATTGGCTGATGAAGCGTCGGAAGAAATAATCCTGAAGGCTGTAGCGAAAATCGCGCCTGACATTCCCGTTGTTGCAGAAGAACAATGTGCCGCTCATGGCTTCCCGGAATTCGAAGGCACCACGTTCTGGTGTGTAGACGCATTGGATGGCACCAAGGAATTCATTCATAAGCGTGGTGATTTCACCGTTAATATCGCCTTGATCATTGATGGCGTGCCGGCACTTGGCTTGATCTATGTCCCAGCCAATGATGTCCTCTACCGCGGCGCTGTTTGCCCAGAAAGCGATTCTCGTTCAGCCATTGTGGAACGAAACGGTGAGCGAACTGACATTGCGGTTCGCCCCAAGCCCGCAAACGGTTTAACGGTCGTCGGTAGCGCTTCTCATCAAGTCAAAGATGCGATGGAAGAGTTCCTTGCCAGTCAAGACGTGCACGAAATGATCGCCATTGGGTCTTCACTGAAGTTTTGTCTGGTCGCGGAAGGCAAGGCCGATCTTTACCCCCGTTTTGGCCCGACCAGCGAATGGGATATTGCCGCCGGACATGCCATTTTGCGTGCGAGTGGCGGTAACGTTAAGACCTTCGAGGGTGACGATATGCAGTACAAGAAAGAATCAGAAAACTATCGCAACGGCACTTTCCTAGCTGCAGGAATCCCGTGACTATTAAAGTTGCGGACGACGCTGGCATTACCGCTGCGGCTGACCGTCTTCGCTCCGGGCACGTCGTCGCATTCCCTACTGAAACTGTCTACGGCCTTGGCGCTGACGCCACCCAAGACGATGCAGTGTCTAAAGTGTTTTCAATCAAGGGTAGACCAGCCGTTAATCCGCTGATTGTTCATGTGGCTGACCCTAGTTGGCTCGAACACCTCGCGGTGTCTGACGACCGGATTGCAGCATTGGCCGACACCTTCTGGCCGGGGCCGTTAACATTGGTTCTGAAGCGTCGGTCTGATTGCCCTGCTTCTAAACAGGTCAGCGCCAATCTGGACACAATTGCGGTCCGACAACCGGACCACCCAGTTGCGGCCGCCCTGCTCTTAGCTGTTGATCGACCCTTAGCGGCACCAAGTGCAAACCCATCAGGTCATGTCAGCCCAACCACCGCCCAACACGTTGAAACAGATCTTGGGGATGCGCTGGATATGATTCTTGATGGTGGTCCCTGTCGCGCTGGTCTCGAGTCGACCGTATTGGATTTGACAACGGAGCCCGCTCGCATATTGCGTCCGGGTGTGGTCGATGCAGACGCCATAGCAAACGTGATCGGTAAGATTGACGAGCATGACACGACGGCAGGACTAATCAGCTCCCCTGGTCAGCTAGAGAAGCACTATGCGCCGAGCTTGCCGCTCAGATTGAACGCAGACACTGCCCGTGAAGGTGAGGCCTATATCGCCTTTCGCGGCGCTCTAAACGCAGCCTGTGACCTGAGTCCCCATGGCGACTTGGCAGAAGCGGCGTCTAATTTATTTGCTGCGCTCCGGGAGCTAGACGATCCAGCGCGGTTCAATGGGATAGCCGTCTCCCCCATTCCCCGCGAGGGAATTGGGCAAGCCATCAACGATCGCTTGCGGCGGGCGGCCAAGGGTAGGTAAGAGTACCTTTGAATTTGAACACCTAACCCCTTCTTCTAGAAAAGACCGTATCGCCGTGTCCATCGACCAAGCCATTCTGGATCGTCTCGTCGCAATCGTCGGCCAAAAAGCCTGCCTCACAGAGGCGAGCGATATCGCGCCCTATCTAGAAGAAGAGCGGGGCCTTTATCACGGAGCCACAAGTGTCGTCGTCAGGCCCGGATCAACGGACGAAGTGGCCGCTGTCGTAACACTCTGCGCGGAGGAAGGCATCGGGATCGTTCCTCAAGGGGGCAACACAGGTTTGTGCGGCGGCGGCATCCCAGCTGAAAATGGATCAGAGATCATTCTTGCCCTCGGACGGATGAACGCTGTTCGTGGCATTGATCCGACCAATTTTACAATGACGGTCGACGCAGGCTGCATTCTCACAGACATACAAAACAAAGCCGACGAGCAAGACTGCTTGTTTCCCCTCAGCCTTGGTGCAGAGGGCAGTTGCCAGATCGGGGGGAATTTGGCGACCAACGCCGGCGGCATCAATGTTTTGCGCTATGGCAACGCCCGCGACTTAGTTCTCGGCCTTGAAGTGGTGCTCCCTGACGGTCGCGTTTGGAATGGCCTGCGCGCCCTGGGAAAGGACAATACGGGCTACGCTTTGAAGCAACTGTTTGTGGGTTCAGAGGGCAGTCTAGGAGTAATCACAGCTGCCGTTCTCAAGCTATTTCCTAAACCTCGAGAAACCGAAACGGCCTTCTGCGCCCTAAATTCCCTCGACGACGTAACGCGACTTTTGAACCGCGCCCGCGCGTTGTCTGGCGATGCTGTGACCGCTTTTGAACTTGTGCCCCGCATCGGTCTAGAATTTTGCACCCGCCATATTGATGGCGTGACCGACCCTCTAAGCGAGGCATACGATTGGTACACGTTGATTGAGTTTTCAACTTCGCGCCCCAATTCGGATTTACGCGCAGGGTTCGAAGGGCTGCTCGAAGCCGCGTTTGAAGACGGCATCATAGTCGACGCCGTCATCGCGGAGAGCCAGGCGCAAGCCGAGAACCTTTGGCGCATCCGGGAGTCATTACCCGAAGCGCAAAAGCATGAAGGCGGTAGCATCAAGCATGATGTTTCCGTTCCGGTCTCTCTGGTGCCAGAGTTTGTTACCCGCGGCACCGCCGCTGTTTTAAAAGCCTATCCGGGTGCGAGACCCTGTCCCTTCGGACACGTCGGTGACGGCAATGTACACTTCAACGTGTCTCAACCCGAAGACATGGACAAAGACGCCTACTTATCTGAATGGGAAGCAATGAATCGGATTGTTCATGACCTGGTTATGGACATGAACGGATCCATTTCGGCGGAACATGGAATCGGCCGCCTCAAGGTAGAAGAGATGGAATACTACAAGGATGCGGTCGAACTAGACTTGATGAAAACTCTTAAAGCTGCACTTGATCCTAAGTGCACTATGAACCCGGGCAAAGTGGTGCACTAACGGCTAGTCAAAGACTGTGTCTGGCCGCTCCACCACATGAATTCGCACTCCATCTGGATCATGAACCACCAGTTCAGTCTGAGTGCCGTCTGGCGACTTCATGGGGTGTAATAGAAACTTAGCATCTAGCTCTTTAAGACGGGCGTAAACGATTTCGATATCGGACGTGCGCACGGCCATCATCGCTTCTCCAGACGCTAAATCTACTTTATTAGGGCGCAACATTATTGGTGGTGCGGGATTACCAATTTGGATGAGGCCAATGCCAGCGCCCTCTCTCTTTTTGCCAAGAATTTCGTGGCTGCTCTTTAGAATGACAAAATGGAGGGTTTGATCCATCCCCACACCCATCTGAATCTTGACAATTTCCCGGTCAATGATGCGGTCGGCTAAAACTTCATATCCCAATCCATAGGTATAAAACCGCTTGGCGACGTCCGGATCCTTGACCACGAGTGTCATACGCGACATCACGCTGATGGGGTCTATAGCGTCGGTTTGCTGTCTGTCTTGATCCTCAGCGCGAACACTTCGGTCTTTGCCCTAAAAAAGCCACCCTGAGCGAATTTGACGCCGCATAAGTCTTTGGATTTTCATAACAAAAACCCAGCTTCCGGTGTTTGCCGCATCCCCCATGCACCTTATACTTCGAGCATCATGACCGGTTTAAACCGCTACATTCTTCGCCAGCTTATTATCGGCACGTTGATCGTGACAGGCGTCCTTGCGTACATCCTGTGGCTGACGCAGTCCCTGGGCTATATCGAATTGATTATCAACAAGGGACTGTCCATAGGAACGTGGTTGGAGCTAACACTGCTACTGCTTCCCAATGTGATGGTGATTATTTTGCCGATCGCGCTCTTCCTCGTCGTCCTTTTCGTCTACAACAAAATGACAATCGACCGGGAGCTTGTTGTGGCTCAAGCTGCGGGTATCAGCCGGTGGGGACTTGCCGCACCGGCGGGTGCAGTTGCGATCCTAGCGATGGCAACCGGCTACGCCCTGACATTGTATTACGGTCCGATGTCTGTGCGCGCCTTCAAGGAATTGCAATGGTCTGTGCGAAACGATGTATCTCAGGTCATGTTACGGGAAGGCACGTTTAATCAAGTCGGCAAAGGTTTAACCGTTTACGTACGGGAACGAAGCCCCGATGGCGATCTGCGCGGTCTCTTGGTTCATGACAAGAGGGACAAAGGCAAAAGCATTACCATGATGGCTGAAGCAGGTGCGGTTGTCTCTGGACCCGACGGACCGCGAGTCATGCTATCCAAAGGCAGCCGCCAAGAATTAAAACCAGGTGGTGGCGATCTCACACTTCTGTATTTCGACAGCTATACGGTTGATCTTGGGCTCATCGAAGCAATAGGTGATGCTCGATTTACTGACAACCGAGAACGCACCACGACGGAATTATTTACCCTGAGTGAAGAAGATGGGATCAAACCGCGAAACGTTCGCCGGTTGCGGGTTGAAGGTCATCAACGCTTGATCAATCCGATCTTTAACCTGTCCCTCGCCGCGATCGCCTTAGCCTTTATTTTGACAGGCACGTTTGACCGACATGGCCAGGCTAAAAGAATTAGCATCGCCGTCTTCTGCGTCATCATTATTGAAGCGGCGGGCCTTGGCGCCGCCAGCCTCGCCTCCAAAAACCTATTGTTTGTGCCCTTGGTCTATCTCGTGGCTTTTGTACCGCTAATTCTAGGCCTGCTGGTCTTATCCACCGGTTCTACGCGGCCATATGCACCCTTTTCATTGCGCCCACACCCCGGTTCCGTTTAAGCGTAACCATGATTTTTGATTCTGGCCTGATGCGTCTTACCGCTCCACGCAATTTCTCGTCTTTACTGACAGCAACAGCCCTTCTGATCTTGATGGCTTTACCGGTCTTACCTGCCGCAGCTCAAGACACAGAGGAGCAAACGCTGATCTTGGCAGACGAGATGCAATTCAATGAAAACACAAACACTGTTACCGCGATCGGCAATGTAGAAATCGAACGCGATGGACGCATTCTTCTGGCTGACAATGTGATCTACGATCAAGACAGCGACCTCGTTACTGCCAAAGGCAATGTAACTTTGGTTGATGACAACGGTAGCGTGCTCTTCTTTGAAGAAGCGGAAATCACTGGCGACCTTAAAGAAGGCTTCGCAAGAGAAGTTCAGGTGCTACTGGCTGACAAGTCGCGCATGGCCGCTCGTCTTATCCGGAGGCACGACGGCAACATTAACGAGCTTCGGCGCGCCGTTTACACAGCTTGCGACCTTGACTGTGAGGGCGACCCAGTCTGGCAGATCAAAGCTCGCAAGGTAGTCCACGATCAAGACGATCAACTTATGACCTACAACGACGCATGGGTCGAACTGCTTGGATTGCCGATATTCTACACACCCTATCTTGCCCACCCTGACCCCACAGCCGATAGACGCTCAGGGCTTTTGGCGCCATCAATAGGCGGTGGCAGCAACCTCGGGTTCTCCTACGCGCAGCCCTATTACTGGAATATAGCGCCCGACAAAGACGCGACGTTGACGCCTCTATACACGTCGTCGGCGGGCCGCGGCGCCATTGGCGAGTACCGCCAATTGTTTTCCGAAGGAGAATTTAGTCTGTTTGGCAGCCTTGTTCTTGATGACAATGACAGCACCGAAGATTTTCGCGGTCACGTCAGAGCCCGTGCACGCTGGGATATTGATGAACGGTGGCGGACGGGTGCCGACGTTCATGTCGCCTCCGACGACACCTACTTACGCCGCTATGACTTTGACGCCCCAACTTGGCTAACCACTAACGCCTTCGTGGAACGGTTCGGCACGCAATCTTACTTCGCCGTCAACGCGTACCATTTTCAGCGGCAGCGCCGCTCAGTCGCAGCTGGATCAACTCCGCTGGTTGCGCCCTTGATCGATTATAGTTTTGTCGGCAAGCCTATCCGCGGTGGGGGTTACTTTACTGCTGACGCCAGTGCCTTAGCTCTCTATCGCGACAATGGCAGCGATCAAACTCGGCTTTCGACCAAGCTTGGCTGGCATGTGCCTTACATCAGCCCACGGGGCGGAATGTATACGTTGCGCGCGACCTTACGTGGCGACGGCTACTACGTGCGGGACGTTGTGGATCCAGTGACTGGCGCCAATTTCACTGGGTTTGAGGGCCGCGCCATTCCGCAACTCTCTATGGAGTGGCGCTATCCCTTGGTCAAATCTGACGCCACCATAACGCAGCAGTTGGAGCCGATCGTCCAAGGCATTATTAGTCCCATAGGTCAAAACCCAGACAAAATTCCGAACGAAGACAGCCGCGACTTCGAATTTGACGACACCAATTTGTTTTCAGAACAACGGTTTTCCGGTTACGACCGGGTCGAGGGCGGTGCCCGCATTAACTATGGTTTGCGCTGGTCCGCCTATGGCAACTCTGGGAAATCTCTCGACGTTATGGTCGGTCAAAGCTATCGCTTTGATAAAGACAATACGTTCGCTTTAGAGTCTGGTCTCGATGGACATTTCTCAGATTACGTGGGCCACGTAACTGTAAGACCTTCCAGTTACTTGGACCTTTCCTATCGGTTCCGCCTCGATCAATCGGATTTCAGCACGGAAAGAAGTGAGTTCAGCGCATCGGTCGGCACCAGCATGTTCCGCCTGGGCGCTAATTACATTTTCATCAAACCCAGCGACGCCTTGATCACCGAACTCGGCGAACGCGAAGAGCTTTACGCCTTCTTTGATACGCGGCTTTCAAAGTATTGGTCCTTGAGAGGCACCCACCGTGAAGATCTGGGCCTAGGCGGAGGGTCAATCCGCTCATCTATTGGTATCGAGTACGAAGACGAGTGCTTCATCTTTGGACTCGATATTGCTGACGACAACACAGAAGACCGTGATTTCCAAAGCGGCTTCTCAGTGATCTTACGATTTACACTCAAAACAATCGGTGAAGTCCGACTGTCTTCAAGCGTCGGGGTTGATCAATAACTTTACTCTGCTTCCGCGCTCACGATCAGAAGTTGCACCATACCGTCTAACTGCGGCACCATGCGTTCCGCGGCGGCCACATCGTTACGCTCATAGGCATTAAGGAAACGGGCGCTAAAACTACGCAGCTGGTTGATGCTGGAAGTGAAGCGGAGCCGATTTGAATGAGGCACATCATCTTCTTAGCTGGCCAAGCCGTCCGCCACTGCGAGCAGTTGGTCGTATAGACTGCGCAAAGCCGTTATATTGCCCGCCTGCACTGTCGCACGAATCTCAGCTGAAACGGTTTCCAGAGCGAGCCAGCCATCGTCGATCGTTCCAAAATCGTCCGCTGCCGCGCCCGCAAAGGGCCGAAGAATCAGGAAAGCGGCCAATAGAAAAAGGGATGCGCCGCGCGAGTGCCGTCGAGTTGCAATGATTTTCACTGTATCATGATCGAGTTCCGATAACAGAGACGAAGAATCCCAGAAAAACCCAGAAACCCTTAGAAGGCGCTTGGGCATATTGTGGGCTAGAATGGTATGGACCAGATGAGTATGGTACGCGGCACACAGGCTCAGCCGAGCCACAGTATTTCAGATATCGTCCGACGAACAGCGGGGAGCTTGGACGCGGCAATGAACCGCCTTCTTTTTAATTCGGTCTTTAGGATCGCCGGCCTCACCGCCTTGGGTTTTCTCTTCCTCGTTTCCACCCCTCAAAGATGTGAGGCGCAACAGGATGCGGTGCGGATCGCCGCCGTGATCAATGAAGATGTCATAACCCTATTTGATGTGCAGTCTCGCATTCAATTGTTTCTCATCACGTCGGGCCTTAAGGACACAATTGAAATACGCCAGCGTTTGCTACCTCAGGTCATGAATGCGCTTATTGAAGAAAAACTAAAGATTCAAGAGGCGCGCCGAGAAGAGATTGAAACCACAGAAGCGGAAGTTCTTTCCGCGGTGCAGATCATCGAGCAGAACAATGGCATGCCACCTGGCGCCTTTTTTAACATGCTTGCCGAACAGGGCATTGATTCAGGCACATTCTATTCTCAGGTCGAAGCCGATGTGGTTTGGCTGAGAGTTGTTCGCGAAATTTTGGCTCGCGACGTTACGGTTTCGGAGGATGAAGTGAACGCCGTTATTGATCGGCTGAGAGCCAACCAAGGGAAGCCGGAATATCTACTTGGCGAGATATTTCTTCCCATTGGACTGGGGTCTCGAGAGTCGGATGTCTTTGGCCTTGCGCAACAGCTCGGAGAACGCGCCCGAGAAGGCACACCTTTTCCAGCATTGGCCCAGCAGTTCTCTCAAAGTCCGACGGCGGCTGTCGGCGGTGATTTGGGATGGATCCAAGGCTCTGAACTTGAACCCGAACTCGAACGGGCAGTCGTTCGTATGAAGGTGGGAGAAACATCCGACCCCATTCGCACGGTATCGGGATACACGATTTTGGCTCTCCGGGATCAACGGGCGACAGCCGAAGCCTCTCCTTTGATGGCTGCCGTGACCTTAAGTCAAATTTATTTACCGACAGTCGGGCGCACCGCACTCTCTGCCGACCGTTTAAATCAGCTCACCAATGCTATTCAGAATCAAATCTTCAGCTGCTCGCAGATGAACGATTGGGCCGAAGAAGTTGGCGGGCCTGGCTCGGGACCAGTTGATCTCATTCGTGTCGGCGGACTGCCAGAAGCTGTGCGTAATACGGTGATGAATTTGCCGGTCGGCCGGGTCAGCGCCCCGGTAGACATTGCAGGCGCGCGCTTATTTGTCATGGTGTGTGAGCGCCAAGAAGACAGCGGCTTACCGTCACAGAACCAAGTCTACTCCCGGCTAGAGAGTGAAAAGCTCGACACGGTCTCACGTCAGCGGTTGCGCGACTTGCGCCGCCAAGCCCTGATCGACGTACGGCTCTAATGTCAGAGCCGGTCTCCCCGGTTGTTGTTACGATGGGAGACCCTGCCGGTGTTGGTGGGGACTGCCTTCTAAAAGCGTGGACAGAGCATCGAGACTCCCTCTCGCCCTTCTTTGTTATCGACGACCCTGGCCGTCTCGGCGCCTTAGCGCTGCAACTCAAACTCGACTGCTCTATCCAAACCATCGCCCGTCCGGACGAAACACACGATCATTTTGCGAAAGCGCTTCCGGTTATGCCCGTTGACCCACCTTTGTCAGCGCCGGCCAAACTTGGCACCCCAGACTCAATAAACGCGAGCGCTGTCATCGGTGCGATTGATAAAGCCGTAACCCTAGTACAAGACGGGCATGCCTCGTCCATGGTGACCAACCCAATCCATAAGGCCAGCATGCAGGATGCGGGGTTCACGCACCCTGGCCATACGGAATACCTGGGGCATCTTGCCGGACCAGGCATCCAGCCAGTGATGATGTTGGCCAGTGCCAAAGTGCGTGGCGGGTTGCGCGTTATCCCAGTCACGATACACATCGCGCACGCCGACGCCGCGAACGCTCTGACCACGGATGCGATCGTAAACCATGGCACGATCGTCTCTGCAGCTTTGGAACAAGATTTTGGTGTCAAAAGCCCAAGGATCGCGGTGGCCGCCCTCAATCCCCATGCCGGGGAAAACGGTAAATTCGGCGACGAAGAAACGCGAATTATCACACCAGCGGTGAACGCATTGCAGGACAAAGGGATCAACGCCTTTGGCCCTTTGCCGGCTGACACGCTGTTCCATACGGACGCCCGAGAGACCGCCGATGCCGTGCTCTGCATGTATCATGATCAGGCGCTCATTCCGCTGAAGACTTTGGATTTTTATGGCGGCGTCAATGTGACTTTGGGTCTGCCTTTTGTCCGCACTTCACCAGACCACGGCACAGCCTTCAGTTTGGCTGGTACCGGCACAGCCCGGTGCGACAGCTTGGTTGCTGCAATTCGGATGGCCGCAGAAGTCGCCGCCAACCGCACCCCTGACTAGTGGTTGATATGAAGTCCGATCTGCCGCCATTGCGCGACGTCATCCGGACACACGACCTTGCACCTCGTAAAGGGCTCGGTCAGCACTTCCTATTAGACCTCAACTTAACGGCACGAATCGCGCGCGTCGCCGGTGACATTTCTGAGGGCACCACCGTTGAGGTGGGTCCTGGCCCTGGCGGTCTGACCAGAGCGCTCCTTGAAGCGGATGCAACAGTCGTCGCCATCGAAAAAGATGAACGGTGTATCAGCGCACTCGCAGAGGTGTCAGCGGCATGGCCCGGCAGGCTCGAGGTGACCAAAGGTGACGTCCTTAAAGTAGATGCCTCAACTATTGGCGGAACACCGCGCCGCATTATTGCCAATCTGCCGTACAATATTGGCACCGAACTTTTGGTACGTTGGCTTTCGAGGCCCGATGCGTTTACGTCGCTGACCGTGATGATACAAAAAGAGGTCGCCGCACGTGTCGCCGCAGGTCCCGGGTCAAAGATATATGGACGTTTATCTGTTCTTGCCGGATGGCGGTGGAAGGTCACCCAGGCCCTCGATGTTCCACCAGAAGCATTCACCCCGCCGCCGAAAGTGGAATCAACAGTCATTCATGCGGTGCCACTTGAGAGCCCCGTCGCTGAGGCCGACGCCACAATCCTGGCCCAAGTTACGGCGGCCGCCTTTGGCCAGCGACGGAAAATGATACGATCCAGCCTAAAAAGCCTTGGTGATTCACAGGCCCTTTGCGCGGCGGCAGGCTTGGACCCGACCCAGCGCCCCGAGCAAATTTCGGTAGCCGGTTTCTGTGCTTTGGCAAGGGCTGTGGCTGAGCAGTAACAGCATCCTCACCAACCGAATTCAAAATACTGATGCCCACCTTGGATGCTTTTTATGGCGGCCGCGATGTAGGGCACGGTGTTTGACGGTAAATCGAGTAAATCAAACCAGGCCAAATCATCGCACTTATTGGGTTCCATATTTTTTACGTCGCCACACCATGTGCTCGCCTCAAAGAACATGGACAACCGCTCATCGTCTGCCTTTCGGTGCATGGTTAGCACCAGCGCTAGATCATCGACTGCTACAGTTATTCCGGCTTCTTCTTTAGATTCGCGAGCCATCGCTTCTCTAAAAGTCTCGTTTCCGTCAACGTGTCCAGCGACAAAACTATAGTTGCCGTCTTCTTATCCAGTTTGAAACCGACGGCTCATCAATAGCGCACCGCCTCAAGCCCATCCTTCAAGGACGGCGGTTTGGCTGCCCTTAACCGAGTTGTGAATTCCGTCTTGATGTCTTCACTAAGGAAGCTGGGCATGGGCGCCGTTGTAAGAGCGCCGTGAATTGTCCCGTTTTCGTCGACAGTAGGGCGCTCAATATCTTGCCCTACGGCATATGTGGCGAACAACGCCGTGAAAAGAACAGAAATAGACGATTTATAGACACGTATGAAGAAGCTCCCTGACTGTTCAAGAATCTTATCGGTCACATTGGCAGAAAGCCAGAAGCGCAGGAGAGTCGTTATGCGCGTTCCACACACATGGCAATACCCATACCACCACCGATACATAGGGTCGTTAGACCCTTCTTTGCATCCCGCTTTTGCATTTCATGCAATAAGGTCACCAGGACGCGACAACCTGAGGCGCCGATGGGATGACCGAGAGCAATAGCGCCTCCATTAACGTTGACCTTGTCGGGATCAAGACTAAGATCACCACAGACCGCCAAAGACTGAGCTGCAAAAGCTTCGTTGGCCTCTATCAAGTCAAGATCGCCAGCAGACCAGCCCGCTCTCTCGAGCGCTTTGCGCGAGGCCGGAATGGGGCCCGTCCCCATAATTGCTGGATCGACACCAGCTTGTGCCCAGGACGCTACCCGGGCAATCGGGGTAAGACCGCGCGTCTCCGCTTCATCTGCAGTCATCAGAACAACTGCGGCAGCGCCATCATTAATGCCAGACGCATTGCCCGCCGTGACCGTACCGTCTTTGGAAAATGCAGGACGCAGTTTACCGAGTGACTCCGCCGTTGCACCGGCGCGCGGGTATTCATCCGTATCAAAGACTTTCTCTTCCCGCTTAACCTTGATGGTCACGGGTACGATCTCGTCGTTGAATCGGCCTTCACCCAGAGCTTTCTCAGCCTTCTGTTGGGAGGTTGCCGCAAACTCGTCTTGGACATCGCGGGTGAATTGCCATTTCTCAGCAATGTTCTCAGCAGTCGTTCCCATGTGGTAGCCGTTAAAAGCATCCCACAGACCGTCTTTAATCATGGTATCGACAAGTTGGGTATCACCCATTTTTGTGCCACTGCGCAAATACGTGCAGTGAGGTGAGTTAGACATACTCTCCTGTCCACCCGCGACGACGATAGCGTTGTCGCCAGCGAGAATGCCACTGGCGCCGAGCGCCACTGCCTTCAAACCAGACCCGCAAACCTGATTGATGGTCATTGCCGGCACTTCCTTCGGCACGCCAGCACCGATAGAGGCCTGACGGGCAGGGTTCTGACCATTACCAGCGGCCAACACCTGCCCCATAACAACTTCGGAAACATCCGCCGCATCCACTTGTGCCCGCGATAGCGCTTCTTGGATAACGATCTGCCCAAGTTCTGCGGCCTGCAACCCGGAGAGGCTGCCTGAGAATGAACCGATGGGAGTGCGCACAGCTGAAGTGATAACGATGTCAGTCATAGTGAGTCCTGTTCTAAGGCCCTGCAGCGCAGCTCTAATCTAGATGCCGCAGCGCGATATGGATTATTGCGATGCAACATTAATAATCCAGTCGGCGACCGGTTCATAGACCTCATTGGCCGCTCGGCGACCCGCCATCATTCCGATGTGGCCAAGGGCCACAGACTGAACAGTTGAACCTCGTATGAGATGGGCTAGCGATTCCGCTGAACGGGGGAGCACAATGCGGTCCCGGGACGGAATCACGGCAAGCGTTGGACACGCAATCTCCTGCGGTTTAATCACGGTCGACCCAATTCGCCAATCTCCGTTAATGGTCGCGTTATTGAGATACCATTCAAACAAACAAGTGCGCGCCACCGGTCCCGCGAGTGGAACGCCATCGTTTAACCAATCCTCTAGAACGACAAATCGCTTCGCACTGTCGCTGTTCAGGTCCATTGCCGCAAAAGAGCGGAACTTGCGTCCAACCAGCGTTGGATCAAGACCGATAAACAAGGCTTGAACCAAATCAACGGGCGCCTGCCCTAGTGTATCGATTGTTGTTTCTAGCACCGTGCGTGAAACGCTCAACCATTGTCGAAGGCCTTCACTGTCTGAATGGAAATCCCATGGCGAAGCCAACAACACCAAGGCCTCAACGAGATCAGGGCGCAGAACAGCTGGTGCAGTTGTAAGCGTGCCACCCATGCAGTAGCCCACCAGAACAGCAGGCTTTGCATGAACGTGCCTGATCTTTTCCAGCGCCGGTATCAATGCCTGTTCAATGTAGCTGTCGAGATCAGCGGCAGCATCAAAGTGCGATGGGTCTGTCCAATCGAGCAGGTACGGGGTCAAACCGTGCGCAGCAAGAGCACGCATGAAACTCCGGTCCTCAAATAAGTCGAGCACGTATGCTTTATTGATGAGAGACGGCACAACGAGGACAGGTTGACCTTTGGTGGATCCGCCATAATCCAGAATAGGTAAAGTGTCGGCTGCGGTCCATCGATCCGGTGATGGCATACCGCGATGATGGGGGTGTTCCTGATACGCGGCGACACCAACCGCAAATGTTTTAAGTTTGTCGTGGCCGGCGCGGGTCAGGGCATTAAGAAACTGTGTTGGATCAATTTTTTCGGACCACGACGCACCGTTCAGCGGCCTACCGGTCGTCTCTTCAACCGCCTGCTCTATCGGCTTCGAGATCGGCGATCCGACGCTCCAAGGCGTCAAGCCGGCGAAGCACATCTGCAAAGTCAGACCCTCCATTGCCAGATGCAGGGGCAGTGGGCGCGGACCCGGCCGCGGCGCCTGGTTGGCTGGCGCCTGCTCCTGAGAAGGCGGCGGTGTATGCGGCGAATGCGTCAGAGGTTAGTCCTTCGTTCTTAGCAGCGGTCTCAAAAACCGACTGCCAGGCCTCAGTGACGGACGGATCGGCCGAAATCTGGGTCATTTGATCTTGCCAAAGTTCAATATAACGCTTGGCAAGCGCGTCCATATCAGCCGAATCCGCCATACACAGGACTATATCGGCCCCGGCAATACGGGGCTAGAACTGCGTCGTCATAACAAAAAATTGTGCAAAGCACACTTTGACTCGTCACGTTGTGCAGAGCACAATAGATCGTTAGGGGACCACGATATTCGTGGACTCCGACAGGAGGGCCCAACCTATGGCCGCGAAGACCGCCGATTCAGACGTTATTACGATCAAGAAGTACGCCAACAGGCGGCTTTATAATACGAAGACATCCAGCTACGTGACGCTTGATCACCTCGCCGAGATGATCAAGCAAGACGAAGACTTCGTTGTGGTCGACGCCAAAACCGGAGAAGACCTCACCAGATCAGTCCTCACTCAGATTATCGCCGAGCAAGAGGGTAAGGGGCAGAACCTCCTACCGATTAAGTTTCTTCGCCAGATCATCGGCTTCTACGGTGATTCACTTGGAGGGGTCCTCCCGCGCTATCTGGAAGAAAGCATGGAGGCCTTCTCGCAAAACGAAGGCCGGATGCGCGAAGCTATGCAAAGCGCGTTCAAGGGCTTCTTTCCTGTCGAACAGTTCGAAGATATGACCAAGCAAAACATGGCTATGTTTGAAAACGCCATGAAGATGATGACCCCATTTGCCAGCCAGGCCCCCGGCCAGTCGGCGGCGCAGTCCGAGCCGCCCCCAGAGCCGGCAGCCTCACCAGCCAACCCATCTGGCAATGTTGATGATCTTAAGGCTCAGTTAGATGCCATGCAGAGCCAGCTCGAAGGTCTGATCAAAGACCGGAATTCCTGAAAGTTCCCTTCAGGGGAAGACGAAACCCCTGGTTTAAAAGCATCTTCTTGGCTTTACATTTATTTACAAAACGATTGCGGTAATTGGTCGAGCATTGATAACGAACGGCACCAAGAAGCACATAGTCAAATGGCGCACGTACTCGCCGTGGCAAGCTAATTCGTTAAATCGCGCACGACGCGAAAGCCAATCGTGTAACTCCACAAGTTTGGCGCATTGGCTTTACGCGCCGCAGATGTCGACATGATGGGTATGTAATACCAGTCGCCGCCACGGGTAATCCTGGTGCGACATATCTCCGCCTCATCACCCTTGACCTGATGGCGCTCGGTCCAGCAATCTTCGACCCACTCAGATACATTGCCATTCATGTCGTATAGACCAAACGCGTTTGGAGAAAACTGCGCCACCGGTGCAGCACCAGACCCACTCCACGCAGTTCCACATAGCCGGCAGTTGGCGTTACCCTCTCCTACGGTTTCTCCCCACGGATAACGGGTCACTGATCCTGCGCGAGCGGCGTATTCCCACTCGATTTCGGTCGGCAGTCGGTATGTATATCCGGTGCGACGGCTGAGCCAGGCCGCAAAGTCGACGGCATCTTGCCAAGACACGTTAATGACCGGTTGCGCTCCTCGCCCCCAACCATGATCGCTTTTGTCTCCCGCGCAGCCGCCGTCCGCGACACAAGCTTCATATTGGTCAAACGTGGTTTCAGTTGCAGCGATGGCAAACGGTAGCGCGATCCCTTGGTCGCGGGCGGGACCATAAGTTTCACGTTGATCATCGGCGCCCATAATGAAGCGGCCCGCTGGTAACACCATCATTGCCGGACAATCAGCACAGTCACTAAACATCATGCCAGGCTCAAGCACCGTCGCCTCTTGGCAAGACGCCAGGGAACTGATTGAGCACACAAGAGTGACGATAACTAAAAGGCGGCCCACTCACGCCTCACGTCTGCATCAGATTCCTGGTCCATTTCCGCCTCTCGCTTGTCCACCGCCTGGGACAAGGATATCCGGCTTAAGGCCCATATGGCCATGGCCCTAACCAGAGGCGATTCATCGGTGCTTAGTGGCGCAACATGCTGGGCCAAGTCAGAATTGTCGCTATTGCCGATGGCAATTAAGACGTTCCTCACGAAGCGATCGCGGCCAATGCGTTTTATGGGCGACCCAGAAAACATCGTGCGGAAGTCCGCGTCGTCGAGCTGCACAAGGTCTGCAAGATGTGGCGCCTCAAGTTCGCTACGAGATTTGAGAACCTTAGGCTCAGCCACCGTCGCAAACTTGTTCCACGGGCATACTGCAAGACAATCATCACAGCCATAGATGCGATTTCCCATCAGAGGACGAAGCTCGGCGGAAATGTGGCCTTTGTGTTCGATGGTAAGGTAGGAGATACATCGCCGAGCGTCGAGACGGTAGGCATCGATAAATGCATCTGTTGGACAGACACCCAAGCATTTGGAACATGACCCGCAATGATCTTGCTCTGGCGTATCGGGCGGCAAGCTCAGCGTTGTGAACACCTCACCCAAAAACAGCCATGATCCATATTTTCTCGACACCAAGTTGGTGTGCTTGCCTTGCCAGCCCAAACCAGCAGATTCTGCCAAAGGCTTTTCCAGCACAGGAGCCGTATCGACAAATACTTTGACTTCGGCATCATCGCATTGCTCCACCAGCCAACGCGCAAGACGCTTGAGGCGTTTCTTTAAGACATCATGATAATCCCGCCCTCGGGCATACACACTGACGGCGCCGCGGTCAGTTTGGTTCAATAGGGCTAAGGGGTCTGCGGTCGAACCATAGTTGACCGCGACAGAGATGACTGTTTGCACTTCGGACCACAACGCTTTGGGAGCTCGTCGACGATCAGCTTTGTCGGCCATCCAGGCCATGTCGCCATAGTGGCCGCCAGCAATAAAGGCATCGAAGTTCTTCGACACCTCATCGGCAACATGAGCTTCGGCGATGCGCACTTCGTCGAAACCCAGGCTGTGGGCCTCGTCTATGAGTGCGGCTTTGATACCGCCTTGTGAGCTAGAGTGGTTCAATGTCGCCCTGCGCCCAATCAGCACTGAATGACTCGGCAAAACGAAATAACGAGCTAGTTCGTATGGCCTCACGCAATTCCGACATCAACTTTTGATAAAACGCCACATTGTGCCAAGTCAGCAACATCATACCGAGGATCTCATCTGATTTTATAAGGTGATGGAGGTAGGCGCGGCTGTAGTCACGACTAGCGGCACACGGGACACCTTCATCCAATGGACGATGATCATCGGCATGTCGGGCATTCCGCAGATTTACAGTCCCGTACTTAGTAAATGCTTGGGCGGTGCGGCCAGATCGAGTGGGCAACACACAATCGAACATATCGATACCCCGTTGCACCGCACCAATGATGTCCAAAGGTTTGCCTACGCCCATAAGATAGCGCGGCTTGTCAGCCGGAAGGTGGGGTGTTGTCGCCGCAGTCACATCGAACATGAGGTCTTGGCCTTCACCAACGGCCAGTCCGCCAACGGCATATCCATCAAACCCTGTTTCGATCAAAGCCATTGCCGACTCTTCACGCAGGTGCGGATAAACGCCTCCCTGGACAATACCGAACAACGCGTATCCAGGGCGTTGGGTGAAGGCCTCACGACAGCGGGCCGCCCACCGCATCGACAAATGCATGCTGTCTGCGGCCTCTTTCTCGGTGGCCGGGTACGGCGTGCATTCATCGAGCACCATGGTCACGGTTGAATCTAACTGGCGTTGAATCTCGATCGCTTTTTCTGGTGTCAGCAAATGCTTGCCGCCATCCAGGTGCGATTGAAAAGCAACGCCGTCTTCGGTCAACTTTCGCAACTGTGACAACGACATGACCTGATAGCCACCGGAATCAGTGAGCACCGGCCCATCCCAACGCATAAACCGCCGCAATCCGCCAAGCGCCTCAATACGCTCGGCCCCGGGGCGCAACATCAAATGATAGGTATTGCCAAGGATCATCTGAGCGCCCGTAGAGACCACCGCGTCGACGGTCATAGCCTTGACCGTGGCCGCTGTGCCAACCGGCATGAATGCCGGCGTGTCGACAACCCCATGAGCTGTCTGTAATTGGCCCGCTCTGGCGTGGCCATCGGTTGCATCGACCCTTAGTGAAAAGACCTGATCTGTCATGACCTTGAAGTGCACTCCAGCAAGCAGGCATCCCCGTAGGAGTAGAATCGGTAGCCCGCTTCGATAGCGTGAGCATAGGCCGCTGCCATACGGTCGACACCAGCGAAGGCTGAGACCAGCATAAACAGCGTGGAGCACGGTAAATGAAAGTTTGTCATAAGCACATCGACGGCCTTGAACGGATATCCAGGCACAATAAACAGGTCGGTCTCCGCCGCGAAGGGATGAATTACACCTACTTCATCGGCTGCGGCCTCGAGCGTTCTTAAGCTGGTTGTTCCGACGGCGACGATCCGGCGACCCTCGCGCTTTGCGGCGCTCAGACATGCAGCTGTCTCTTCTCTAATGTGACCCCATTCACGATGCATCACATGATCATCCGTATCGTCGACTTTGATTGGCTGGAATGTTCCAAGGCCAACATGGAGAGTTAGAAATGTTGTTGAGACCCCCTTCGCTTCAAGACGCTCCATCAACTCAGGTGTGAAATGCAGCCCTGCTGTTGGCGCGGCGACAGCGCCGTCCTCAGCCGCATATATGGTTTGATAGTCTTGGCGATCCCGCTCGTCATCATCGCGCCCCATATACGGCGGCAATGGCATGTGACCGTGATCTTGCAAAGCAGCCGAGAAGGCTTGCCCACGAAGACCGAACTTGAGCCTCACTGATCCATCTGGCTCACGACCCAGCACTTGGGCCGAGAAAGAGTCTGAGAACTCGATAACATCATTGGTCTTAAGTCGTTTTGCAGGACGTGCCAGCGCTTGCCACACCCCCTCTGAATCGGATCGGTGCAACAGAATTTCGACGTTGGTCGATCCACGATTTCCGTAAAGGCGCGCTGGAATAACCCTGGTATCGTTAAAAACCAAAACATCCCCGTCGGTTAACAGATCCGGCAAGGCGCGAACGGTGTGGTCCGCCAATTTGTCATGGGTCACCCGTAATAAGCGTGCTGAGTCTCGGGGGGTTACCGGCCGATCAGCTATCCGGTCAGACGGAAGTGAAAAATCAAACTTATCGACTCGCATAAGGTATAGGCCTGATTCGGACGACATCTGGTCGCCATAATTAGTGGATATGCGGCGGGTTATAGACCGATGCATGGCGGATTGGAATGAACGACACCGTCCCGGTATGATAGCGGAACACATTGGAAGGACATCCTTTGGACTGGATTATACACAAAATTGATATGCTTATTGGAGCCGGGCTGGCCGCGACGGCAGGCATGGCGGCATCACAGATTCAGGCTTTTGTTGATCAATATCTTCAACGCTTAGGTGGTCACCTGGACGAAGCCCGTATGAACCTTGACCGCATTGAGAATGGTGTTCGCTATCAAACTATGAGCCAGACCGTCAGGCAGGAATTGGAAGTCGACGCGAGCCTTCGCGTCAACGAACTACAATCCGCCCATGATGCCATCTCAAATGCCGGCTTATTGTCACGTCCATTTACCTTCTTGAATAACGCAGACGACAGCATCATGACGGGCACGATGTCAGATTTCGTACCCGCCCTCCCCTTGGACGTTAACGCCTTGGTTTATGTCGGCGTAGGAATCGTGCTGGCGTTGGCAGCGTATGAGATTCTCAAGTTGCCAATCATTCTGGTCTTTGGCCAACCGCGGCGACGGAAGTTTAGAAAACGTGGTTCTACCGCTTAAGTCCGCTGCGTCACTTCACGGTTAGTTGACTCGCGACCCACGGTCTTCCTTCCGAGAGGCAGGCTGTGTATTGAGGTACATCACAAAAAAAATGCTGGAACGAAACACCAATGATTGAACTGCTCACATCACGCACACCGAATGGATACAAAATATCCATCGCCCTGGAAGAACTGGGCTTGCCCTACACGGTGAAGCCGATCAGCCTGAAGGACAAAGAACAAAAAGAACCCTGGTTCCACGACCTTAATCCGAATGGACGAATCCCTGTCATCATTGATCATGACGCAGACGATTTTGTGGTGTTTGAATCTGGCGCCATAATCGTCTACCTCGCCGAGAAAACCGGCCGCCTCATGCCCACAGACCCAAAAGGCCGGTCACTGGTGATGCAATGGCTGATGTTCCAAATGGGTGGAATCGGACCAATGATGGGGCAAGCCAATGTGTTCTTTCGATATTTCCCAGAAGAAATTCCACCGGCAATCGCCCGGTATCAGAATGAAAGCCGCCGGCTATTCGAAGTGCTTGAGTCACGCCTCGCCGAAAACGAATGGCTCGCGGGAGAATATTCCATAGCAGATATTGCAAATTGGGCCTGGGTCCGAACCCATGAGTGGTCTGGAGTTTCTATAGACGGACTAGAGCACGTTCAGAGATGGCATGAAGCGATGGCGGCGAGGCCAGCCTGTCAGCGTGGCGTTGAAATTCCCGAGCGCCGAGAAGAAGTGGCTCCGGAAGAGTTGGTCAAGACTGGGCGTGGGATGGTCACCACGTAGCGCAACCAAGCGCGCCTAAGACGGAACTTAGCCGTTATTGCCGAGTGCACATTTGGCTGACATATCCGTCAGGACGTCAGAGCGATTATTCCGAATGGTGTGCTGCAAGTAGCCGTTAAAATCGCTCGACAGTTCGACATTGAGATGACCCGGAAGGCTGTCCGCAAGATCCGTAACGGCATCAGCCGCCTCAATATCAGAGATAATTTCTGACAATGACGCTTCGTAGGCGGCACCGGCTTCAATTGGCGGAGATGTCCATTGCCCTATTGATTCACCGGTGGTCGCATTAAAGATATCCAATACGCCACTACGGGTTGACGCACTGTCGTTGTAAACGCGGATAGCTGACGGATACTGCAAGATCGACGGGCTATGAACATTGAGCAGCATCCGTTCACCTCCGGACACGCCGTCCGGGCAGCTGGTCATGTTGGAGAGCACACCGGCTGTTCTTTGCCATAACACGTGCTGCATCGACCCATCGAAACCAGACTCAACCACCAAGTTGTAATACGTCCGGTCATCTCGGGCGATGACGTCGTCGGCCTCAGCCTCAGACTCAAGCCGACTGATATTAAATTGGAAGGACGCATGTGCTGGAATATTCGGGCTTGTCCAACGACCGAGTTGCGCGCCTGTTTCTGCGTCACGCAATATCACCCTTGCTCGGCCTGCCTCCGCTGAGGCGTTGTGAAGACGAATATAAGATTCCCCGACATCCGTGGTCCGCGATCCAATAACGTTGTTAAACACTTTAATGTTGATGCCTTGGAGTTCGAGGATCGCCTGATGAACCTGAATGCGCGGCAATGTGAAGTTCTGCCCGGCCCTCGAGACTTCCGTCCCGGTCACATTAATAGCCGAATCAATTTCATCTAATGACGCTGTGCCGACTGCTGAGCGAATCACGGCATATGCCCCAGAGACATGTGGCGCCGCCATTGACGTCCCGCTAAAGGTCGTCAGCCCTCCATCCGGATCAGCCCCACGAATATTCACGCCAGGCGCCATGACATCCATGAAAGACGTGAAGTTCGAGAACGACGCAACGCTCGTGCCGTCATTTGTGGCACCAACGCCGACAGCAGATGAAATGCATGCCGGCGCATTGATTGAATTATTGGACCCTTGGTTGCCGGCTGACGCAGTGGTGGCTACACCCTTCTCACGCAACATATCGATGACAACTTTACGGGGGTCAGAATCACATGGCCCGGTGTTTGACCCACCGCCAATACTAAGGTTCACGGCAACAATATTATACGCGTCGACGTTCTCATTGACGTAGTTGAGAGCATCGAGAACGGCCAGCGAGTCTGTGAGTTCACAGGGCGCCGGATCCGGGTCACACACGCTTTCACTCGTGACCTCGGAGAAAACATCTATCGGCATCAGCTGGGCCGCCCGCGCAACTCCAAAATTGGTGCCATCATTGCCAACGGCGGTAGATGCAACATGAGTTCCATGGTCACACCGGTCAGAGCCAAACGGACAGTTCGACGCTGCACCGAAGCCAATTTCAGGTGTGATGCCTGACGGACACTGGGTAAACGTGTCACCACCAAAAGTCGCTGAGAAGCAAGCAGCCCCAACAGCTTTACCAGACAGCATCGCATGATTTATAGCGATACCCCCGTCAATAACGGCGACCGTTAATCCCTCACCGTCGTATCCGCGCGCCCACGCATCTTCAACATCCATTGAAGGAACAGATGAGGCCAGTGACTGTCCCTCAACGTCGGATGACGATTCTAATTTGGCTTTGCGTTCAATGGTAACGGGGTAAACGCCAGCAACATCATTCATTGCGAGCAGTGCTCCCAACTGCTCCCGATCAACATTCACGCCGACAAAGGGTAAGCTCGAAAAAGACTGATCGATGGTGAGGTCATTCCCCGCTAACGCAGACTCTAAGTTGCGGCGCATTTGCTCAACAGCAGCCCGCTGCTCGTAAACCGGCGCTGTCTTCGTCCAGGCCTGATCCTGCGCTGAGTCTTTCATGCGCACGATAACGCGCGCATTGCCTTGCGCTTCGAGCTGCTGAAGGATGCTCTCTAGCTGAGCCTGCGCCGGAGAGGTTGCACTCAAGGCGAACAGTGCAATCCCGCCATACCAGGCACATCGCAATGCACCGCTGATGCTTTTTCTAACCCGAACAATCATTGTCAATCGCACACCGTTTCTTCGAACCGCAGTCTGACAACGGAGAAAGGCGCGATACGGTTTATCCGTCGCGCGCCAACGTCAGGTCTAACGTATCCCAGTCGAGAAAACCGGGGTCTCATGTGATCCCCCATAATATGGACCCAAATCATGGCTACTGTCTATAAACGCTCTGGCCGGGCGCAAAGATGCATATTGAAATCAATGACTTAACAGACTTCTCTTAAGAGAGTCTTATTGGGATAGCTCAAAAAATCGGCTGATTTTAGGCAAAAACAGGGAATCGGCCCGGAAATGTTAGGAATCGCGTGCGGTGAGGCTAGGGTCGGGCTTCGATCTGGTCGTACGGAAAAGCGTCTAGATTGATCGGACCCAAAATCACCCAAAAACAGCTGTACATCACCACCGGCAGCAGAATCCAAATCCAGATAGATTGGATAGAGGGCATCACCAGCCGTATCCACAAGACAAGCGGCAGAGCCGAAACCACGCCCAGCCCAAGAACCGGGATAAACCAAATTGGTAGATCGGATGGAGCCGGAGCCAACCCAAACATCAGCCAACCAAACGCGATAAGAAATGACCCTCCAAGCATGACAGAGCGGCGCACGGCACGATTACCAATTTTCAATCGCAGCGACTTTGAAGAAATGAGCGCCATGACACTAAAAGCGAGAGCCACCCACAACATGGCAAAACCTTGCCACACCCCCTGCTGTACGGTGAGCGCCTGCGTTTCAATAAGGCCGGTCGGTTGAGTAGAGAAAAAGGAAACCGGGAACCATAAGAACAACAACAAACTGACGCAGATAAGTACAGACAAAAGCCACAGAATAAATGTTCTGTTTTGACGCTCTGAGCACACAAAGATAAGTATCGCCGCCGCAAGGCCTAGCCCTACGGAATCAAGGAAGACCAGAACGGAGCAGGCGCTGCCGGCAAGGAGGCCGCCGAAGCGTTCGTCGTGAACAGCACTCCACGTTGGAGCAGAAAGCCCAATCATCGTCAAAAGCAGCAGCAATGCATGCGGTGTTGCCAACGCAAAGACGAACGCAACCTGCGGAAAAAGAACTATGCCTAGCGGCATAACAGCGCCCACGAGCGCGTCGCCCGTCCACACGGCACAAAACCTCGCCAGCAAAAACAAAGCAGTTATCGCGCAAATCACCGAGAAAGCACGACCTGCAAGGGGTGATGAGCCTAGAATGGACTGCAACGCCGCAAAAACAGATTGCTCGGCTTCGCTACCAACATAGAAACTCTCAAGGGCTACGGCACCAACCCCAGTCGCAAAGAAAATGAGGTGCGTGAGAAAAGCGATCGAAATCAGTGCCAATATGATCCGGGCAATCGGGAACAAACCCTTCTGGCCATAACTATCATTGGATGGTGTTGGGCTAAGGGTCATAGAATCGTCGCAAGCATTCAGAAAAGAAAGCCGACCATATCAGATTTTGTCATTGTATTGTTAAAGTCGCCGGTGGGCTCACTTTGCACGCGAGTCCATTGACGCAGAGGATATGCTGAGGCAAACCGACAGACAAAATGAATTACCCAGCACCGTACAACAGACCAACTGAGTTGCTCGTGGATCATGTCTGAGCCGGACTCAAACCTTGCACCCTGGCCTTTTTATGCCGAGGACGAAATTCAAGCGGTCAGCGCCGTTTTGTCGTCTGGGCGTGTCAACTATAGGACGGGCACCGAAGGCATATCTTTCGAAGCAGAGTACGCGACCGCAACCGGCGCAAAACACGCCCTGACAGTTGCAAACGGTACGGCAGCCCTGGAATTGGCACTTTCTGCCGTCGGCATCGGACCTGGCGATGAAGTTATTGTCCCGGCGAGAACTTTCGTCGCGACCGCCGCAGCCGTTGTCCGGTGTGGTGCCACACCCGTTGTCGCTGACATTGATCCGCTGTCCCAAAATCTGACCGAAGAAACTCTTGTCGCCCTACTGAGTGAAAGAACACGGGCGGTCATTCCGGTCCACCTGGCGGGGTGGCCGGCGGAGATGGATGAGATACTTTCCGCTGCCCGTGCGTCTGGCTTGGCCGTGATTGAAGACTGCGCGCAAGCACACGGAGCGCTGTATAAAGGCAAAGCCGTCGGCACACTTGGCGATATCGGCTGCTTCTCATTCTGTCAGGATAAAATTATTTCGACCGGTGGTGAAGGCGGCATGGTCTTGACGAACAACGCCATGCTCCATCAGCGCATGTGGTCGTTGCGAGATCATGGCTGGGACTATGACCGCGCCAACGCACAAGACAATTCACCGGGTTTTAAATGGCTGGTCGACACATTCTCGACTAATTGGCGACTAACCGAATCGCAATCCGCGATTGGTCGCATTCAATTGCGAAAACTCGAAGACTGGGTCTCCACCCGCCGACACAATGCTGCGGTGTTAACTTCAACTCTGCAGGGCTTAGATGGCGTCAGGGTTCCCATGCCGCCGGAAACCGTTCGACACAGCTACTATAAATATTACGCCTTGATCGACCCAGATGCCCTGTCTGGCAGCTGGACCAGAGATCGAATCGTCGACGAGCTCAACGCGCACGGTGTTCCGGCTCGTGTAGGCGCTTGCCCGGACATCTCTCGCGAAAAGGCGTTCACCAATGCAGCGATTAACACCTCAAATTCGCGGCCACATGCCGCAAGCATAGAAGATCGAACCTTTATGATACCGGTTCATCCGACTTTGACTGATGGAAACTTATCGTTCATGACGGATGCCTTGGAAGCGACCTTCAAAAAAGCAAAACGCTAACGCAGCGGTTTTACTTTCCGTAATGTCTTGGGTGAAACCGGATAATCTTACTGGCTCGCCGCTCTCTCCGGTTTCTAGCACCGCCTTTATGAAGGCATAACGCGCCGTTCCGTCTGGTCAGATGAGCTTGGTCTCGAAACTGGTGTCACCACCGACTTCCATAAGATGGCTGATTGTTTTTTGATAATTCTGCCTTTCTGCAGGAACAATGCATGACAACGCAGTCTCTTTTGTCGGAATGAACGTTTCTGGGTCGCAATCGGTAACGGCAAACATTCCGTCAGACCAATGAACTTTGTCCGACCCGATGTCAGACCACCAGTGACCTATGTTCGCCCGCCTGTCTGAGCTAGATAAATCAGAGACAACTTTGCGTAAATTTTGTTCAAGGTCGCCTTGCCGTTTGAAATACTGCCTGACCAGCCATAGCGAACATGCAGCAAGCAGTATCACAATCCCCGCAAAGCCAAGAAAGACTAGGAAAAGCGTGCGGTCGAGCTGTGGTGCCGATTCCGTACGGTCGACACATACAGAAACATAACCCATCTGCCTTCCATCTTCTTCGATAGCGACGAAGGCTTCACCAAGTGCGGGAGAAGAGCCCCCCGCGCCGATTAATCCGTTGCGTGAGAATGCACCCTTCTCGATCAAACGGCGCAGATCGTCTTGGGGTAGAGCTTTACAATTGTTAGCTGGTTCAGATGAGTAAACGAGCGAACCATCAGGCCCGTAGATTCTGTAGTGGACGATCAGCCCTCGTTCAATTGATTGATTAAACCTCTATTCCGTTACGTCAGAGAGAAAGGGCGAGTCATTCGTTTGGTGCGGATCTTGGACACCGAACGCCAAGGTTTGCTTCCACTGCTCTGCATAGTTGGTTGCGATGCGACCCAGCATGCCATTTCGCGCACCACGCATTCCGCCTGCAGTCAGCAATAGGCTGATCACAACCAAACCCACAACAAATGCCGTGAGCCTGCCAAACGGTGTGGCCAAACTAAACATGCTCAGGTCGAGACCTCAAAATTATCCCCTCGCTATACGTTAACAGAGATTTGGCCCCAACAACGACACCTCTCACCGAATCTAGCGGGACCAGGCATCACTCTCTCTACATCGCTAATTATTCAACTCCTGATAGGATAACGAAGGCCAGAAAGCCCTGTATTCCTGGGAGTCCGGCTTGCCACCGTTCACCTTGTTTATATTCAAGGTTACTTGCTACAAACACGAACGATCGGAAAACTCGTCAATCAGGCTCTATTTCATAGAAATTTACTTCCCCTCAAAGGAACAGTATGAGCAACTTCAACGCCAATTGGCACATCCAAGAAGTCCTAAATGAAGTCACCAAGGGTGTGATCAAAACTTACCTAAGGGGCATCTCAGGCCATGTGGCAGAATTTGGCACCATGACGGGCCGTACTGCTGAAGCCATAACGTCAGCCGTCGCAGCTGCCGAATCTGTCTATGAAAAGAAACTGCCGCGCATGGGTGTGGAATCTCGCAGTGTCTATTTGTTCGATAGCTTTGAAGGGTTACCCGAAGCCACCGAGGATGCAGATATCAGATCTCCGATAGTCGCGAGTGGGGTTTGGGGTCCGGGCACTTGCCTCGGCATTAGCCCAGAGCAGCTGCGTGCAGCCTGCTCTAAACACCTCCCGAATGAGCGCATCCATATTTTCGAAGGTTGGTTTAAAGACACCATCCCCACACTGGATGAACGTATAGAGTTCGCCCTCGTTCACGTGGACTGCGATATGTACGCATCAACCAGAGACGTTCTGGATGGTTTGTTCAGCAGGCGCCAGATTGCTGAAGGGGCCCTGCTCTATTTTGATGATTGGGATTGCAATGCGTCACGCCCTGATCTTGGAGAAAGACAAGCCTGGAGTGAAGCGGTGGAAAAATACAGCATCAAATTTTCGCCGTCTCATGCTTATGCGGCTGTTGGGCAGGCGATGATCGTCCACGATTATGACGGTTTCACCAGATAGCGATACATCTTCGTTCTTCCAACACAGAAACCTCTACGAAACTGAGCGATTTGAGGTCCGCCTCACTTACCTGTGAAGTCTCATAGACATTGATCGGTGAGATAGTGGCCGCGCAACGCCACAACGGAGACCACAATGAACGCCAATTCCGCCAACGTCGAATTGGTCCATTATATCCCCATACTGACGACGGGCTTCGCGATCGTGTTTGCCTCCATTCTTATGCAACGTTAGCGCGCGCGCAAAACAGGGCCTCACCTTTTGTGGTGGACGGCTGGTGTGGTCGCCTATGGCATCGGCACAGCTCTTGAAGAAAGCGTTACTCTATTTGGCAATTCGATTTCTCTAACCAAAGCATGGTACGTAGCGGGAGCTTTGCTCGGTGGCTACCCCTTGGCCCAAGGTAGCGTCTATTTACTGCTCCAACGCCGCTCGGCCAACATTCTAACGGCTGTTTCACTCCCATTCATTGCCGTGGTAGCAGCACTCGTTGTTACTTCCCCTGTCGACATGGCTTCATTTGAAACTCATCGCCCCACTGGCGCGCTGATTGGTTGGACATGGGTTCGAGCGATGACACCAATTATCAATATTTATGCTATCGTTTTTCTTATCGGAGGCGCCATCCTCAGTGTGGTTCGATTTGCCAAAAAAACCGACCCCGGCGCAGGGTACCGAGCCGCGGGAAATGCTCTAATTGCGTTCGGAGCCATTCTTCCCGGCATCGGAGGAACAATGGCAAAAATGGGCATTATCGAAGCCCTATACATTGGCGAATTCATTGGATTGCTCTTTATTTGGGCCGGGTTCTCGACAGCAACACGCTCTACAAAAGCGATTGCTGCCCCGTCAGGAGCTGCTTAGGTCAAAGCGCGGCGCATCAAGTCGCACCCGACAAAAAACAGAAGGCCTGACACGAGTTTACGATAACGCTCTTCATCAAGACGATCTCGAATGCGTTGACCAATCAAAATCATCAACCCAATGATGATGGCGCCAATTCCACTCACGATCGCAACGTCGAGCGTCAAAATTTGCGCAGCGGCGAGACTTCCGTACAACGCGAAAGATCCAAGGAAATACATCAACGCTAACGCCGACACGAATTCGTCTTTTGGGATGCGCAAGGCGAGCAGATATACGATGAGGACTGGGCCATAGAGTCCTGAAAGACCGCATAATGCGCCGGCGGCAGCACCGACCAATGGGTTAAGCCATTTCTCTCGGGCAGCTTCAATTACGGGCTGGATCGGCAACACTTGAGAAGCAACAAAGGTCAGAGAAATGAGCCCGAGGACCAGCAGTCCTGTCTTTTGGTCAATTCTGATCAGAAATTGCACTGTTAGAAGAGTCACTACGATCATCGGAATAATCAACCAGAGATAACGCCGCAGATTCTGTTGCCACAGCCCCTTGCTCAAAGCTTGTTGAAAATTGGCCGTGAAATTGGGAACTAAAAACAGTGCGACGGCGGTTTGGTACGGCATAACAGTGACCAAAACCGGTAATGCGATAAATGGCATTCCGAGCCCAAAGGTGCCCTTCGCTAGACCGCCCAACGCAAAGCCCGCTGCAATCACCAGCATTGATAGGAGATCAAGATAGATCATAGCGGGATGATCCCGCAGCTGTTGCTAAAGGGTCTCGTCGAAAAACGTCAACACCATCTCTAGGGCAAGCGCCGTCGCGTCCGCATTGTATTGCGGACGACCATCGCAACTAAAACCATGATCAGCGTCGGGGTAAACGAAATGCTGCCCCTCTGGCTGCTCAGCCATCACCTTTTCAACCGCATCCATAGGGAAGGACTTATCCGTTTCACCATAGTGGTACTGCATTGGCACCTTTGGCTTCATCTCGGTACTGTATTGGATAAGCCGTGTACCATAGTAAGACACACCGCAATCCACGTTCGCTTTACATGCGCCGAGAAACGCCATGGCGCCACCCCAGCAATAGCCGATCACTCCAACTTTACCGGCAGAACGCACCTTATCTGCAGCCGCGTTGATATCGGCGATAACAGCTTCGTCAGCCAACTCCCCAACGATTTCGCGGCCGCGGCCGAAGTCAGAGTAGGACAACACAACACCGCGCTCAGCTCGGTCAAAGAAGGCCGGGCAGATCGCCGTATATCCCTGGCGTGCAAAGTCATCCGTAACATCGATCATGTGATCGTTAACGCCAAAGATCTCCTGGATCACGACCAGGCCACCTTTTGATTCTCCATCCGGCGCAGCAAGATAAGCTTCGAATGAATGGCCATCATCAGCCGTTAGTGTCAGTGTTGTTCCCATATCAGCGCTGCTCCCACTTTCAAAAATATCGCGCCCGCACCGATGCGAAAATTTAATCCCGGCGCTTAGGCAATTTCATATTTATAGGCGTGACCACCTCAAGTCACGAGACTATCCGGTCAGAGAAGCCCGGCGGCCCTTAAGGCATCGTCCATGGCTTCGATATGTTCCGGTCCAGGCGGAACGAGAGGCAGGCGACATTCACAAGACGTAATAAGCCCCATCTTCCAGGCCATGTACTTCACACCAATGGGGCTGATGTCCTGGAACGCGACATCGTTTAGCTCCTGTAGCTCCAATCGCATAGAGATTGCTTGTGTGAGTTCGCGGCCTTCAGCAAGCGAGCAGATCTGAGCAATTTTACCAGGCACGATATTTGCCAACGCAACAATGAGGCCGCTAGCCCCTTCAGATATGCGTTCCAATTTAAGCTTCGGCAGCCCCATAAAGAGTCGAAACTCGCTGCCCAGACGGGACATAACTTCACCATCAAACTCTTCATCTTCCGACGATTGTTTAAGCCCAACAATTGCCGGGACGTCTGTAGACAAGTCTTCCAGCGTATCGATTTCAATAGTCGACCCTGTCCTGCTGGGAATTTGATAAAGCAAGATCGGCTTTGTGGTGGCACGAGATACATAAGCTAAGAAAGATTTGAGGCCGCGTTGGGGTGGCCTAACGAATGGCGGCGCCATCAACATGACGGCATCGGCGCCCACTTGCTCAGCATGCTCAGTCAACGCCCATGTATCTGCCAAAGATGCTCCGCCTGTTTGGGCAACCACGGGGACACGGCGCCGCGCTGAACTGATCGCAATGCGCAATAAATTTTGCCGCTCTGTAATCGTCAAGGATAGTGGTTCACCAGACGTACCACCAACAATCAGACCTTGGGTACCATTGCGGATTTGCCAATCGATAAATCGGGCATACGCATCGTAATCAACTGCCCAGCCGTTGAACGGTGTGATGAGCGGCGTATACGCCCCACGCAAAAAATTTTGCCCCAGCTTAATCATGACGTTCTTTTATAGCGGTCAGCGGTCCTATTCGTTAGCCCTGTTTCAGCTTGGTTCAACAGTTCTGCCACAAGCCTGCAACTTCGCGCGAACACAAGACGCTGGCTTCTAGCACACTTTGACAAAAAGTGAGGCTACTAAGGGGCCCTTTTCAGGGCTGAAATCGCCGGGACTCCCCGTATGAAATGGGTCAAAGAACGCTATATGCCTTAGAGGCTGGCGGCCGAAACTTGACCGACAGCGACGACAGCACCCATGAGAAAAAAAGAGTGGCGGCTCGGATCGTGATCTGCATGGCGAATTCCCCTACTTCAAACCGACTAAAGTCAAAAATGCCCATCCCCGGGCGACGGGAAATGCTCACCAAAAAGGTTAAATCCATGGTTAACGAGCATAGGGAAATCGGCCGAAAACCACGTCTAAACACGCTACTATCAGGTCAAATCGCGAACGTCAGCCAAATGCCCGGTCACAGCTGCTGCGGCTGCCATAGCGGGACTAACAAGATGGGTGCGTCCGCCACGTCCCTGGCGCCCCTCAAAATTGCGGTTAGATGTGGAGGCACATCGCTGCCCCGCATCAATACGGTCTGGATTGATACCCACACACATGGAGCACCCCGGCTCCCGCCATTCAAACCCGGCGTCCCGTAAAATTACATCCAAGCCCTCTTCTTCAGCTCGCTGTTTCACCAAACCCGAACCCGGCACGACCATAGCTCCGACACCATCGGCGACCTGACGACCTTTGGCGATGGCCGCTGCCGCCCGCATATCTTCAATGCGGCCATTGGTACATGACCCAATAAAGACGCGATCAATTTTTAAATCTTGCAGGGCAACGCCTGGGGTCAAACCCATGTACTCCAAAGACCGCTCAACGGCCTTACGTTTATCAGGATCAGTGAAATCTTCGGGTTTCGGTACAGCCGCGGTAATCGGTGCGGAATCTTCAGGGCTGGTCCCCCAGGTCACGCGCGGCGCTATGTCTGAGCCCTTAATCACGACCTCCTGATCAAATACCGCGTCCGGATCAGTGGCGAGCGACCGCCAATAAGCGACAGCCCGGTCCCAATCGTCACTGGACGGTGCGTAGGGACGACCTTTAATGTACGCAAAGGTGATGTCGTCAGGCGAGACCATACCGCTGCGCGCACCGGCCTCAATAGTCAGATTGCACAATGTCATCCGCCCTTCCATCGACAGCGAACGAATTGCTTCGCCTGCGTACTCGATGGCGTGACCGGTGCCACCAGCGGTGCCCAACTCAGCAATAACCGCGAGCGCCATGTCTTTTGCCGTCACTCCCAGAGGAAGGGCGCCGTCGATCGTCACCCGTAGTGATTTTGATTTGCGCATGATGTGGCATTGGGTCGCGAGAACATGCTCAATTTCTGATGTCCCAATACCGAATGCCAGCGCGCCCAAAGCGCCGTGAGTAGAGGTATGAGAATCACCACAAACGAGAGTCGTTCCCGGTAGGGTGAAGCCCTGCTCTGGTCCAACAATATGCACGATGCCCTGACGTCGATCGGCGAGTTCGATATAGGGCACTTCAAATTCATTGGTGTACTCAATCAGAGCAGCGAGTTGAGCACGCGCTTCCGGATCATCGATTTTTTTTAGCCTGTCTGGCGTCGTTGGCATCGCGTGATCGGGCATTGCCAGCGACGCCGTCGGGCGATGAACTTTCCGGCCCGCGTCCCGCAACCCCTGGAACGCTTGGGGGCTGGACACCTCTTGCACCAGGTGCCGGTCAATATATATAAGGCACTCGCCGGTTTCGGTTTCCTGAACGACGTGGGAATCCCAAATTTTATCGTAAAGCGTCTTCGCCATTTCGTGCCCTCTGTGCCGACCTGCGTTCTATTAGACTTGTCTATTACGTCTTTAGTTGAATGTCTTCTCTTACCGGTGGATTTGGAAATATTTCATCGAATTCTTTCGACCGTCCTGTCTCAGTAACAATACGGGCGTGATAGCGCTTAAGTTCGCGCGGTCCTGCTACGCCGCAAGAGTGGGCTATAACTCCTACGTCATAGGAGACGGTTTCCGCATAACGCCGCACCCGCTCTGCTTTGTCTTCCGGATTTAACCCCTTTTGCTGACGCTGATCAAAGTCAACTTTCGGGGGCGTTTGTGGAAGCGGTTGCCGCTCGAGACGCCTTTGCCAATAAATCAAAAGGCTGACGAAAGACGCAAGTATACCACCCGGCCGCGAGGGTCATGGACTTTGGAATCGTACCCAACGTTTGTTGCAACTGGTGGGGGATCTTCGTCGAACAGGTTGGTCACCCCCAAAACAACAATCGGGGCCGCCTTACCGGACAAGCTTGGCTGGGCGAATATGAAACGGATTTGAGCATCAACGGTCACGTGGTTGTCGATGGGCGCGCTGTTTTGATCGTCAAAATAACCAGACACGGTCTTTATATATGTTGCTGCCCCGATCTGGCCTCTTTCCCAGGTTGCGCCAAGCGTTGATCGCCACTTGGGTAATGACCGTGCAAACGTCCGGAAGTTACGGCTGCCCGAAACATCGCGCTTTGGACCATTCGGCGTTTCTTGAATAAGATATTTATTGATGTGCGTAATATCCATGGACAGTCGCCAGACATCACCCGCTGCGTCTTCGAAGTCATAAGCGGCCGCAATATCAAATCCGTAGGTCTGCACGGCCGGAGCGTTGACGTAGTTGGTGTCGACCTGCAGCACCTGCCCAGCTTCGCGAATCACACGAGGATCAAACGGATTGGCGTCGATGATCGCCTGGGCGCTCTCTTTCACAATGATGTTGGTGTAATCGAACCGCCAGTAGTCAGCACTTAACGTCAAACCTATGTCAGACCTGAAGGTGGCGCCCGCATTAAAGACATCCGCTCGCTCTGGGTCTAAGTCTTCTGTTCCGACCGTGCGCACACCTCGAAAGATCAGAGAATTGGTCACCGGGTCTGAAATATTTTGCAGCACCGTCTGAGATGAAAAACGTTGGAACACGCTTGGTGCTCTAAACGCCGTACCAAAAGATGCGCGAACCGAAACTTGATCACTGGGCTGCCACATAAGTGCGATTTTTGGATCGGTCGAGTCCGGACCGTCTTGATACGCCTCATGACGCAAGGCCACCTGCGCATTCAAGGAGTTGGTTAGGGGTATATTGAATTCGCTGAACCCTGCGACAACAGTGCGATGACCGGAGAAATCAGGTCCACCGATTAGAAAGAGGTAGTTCTCTGCATTGAATTGATCATTCAAGTCACCCGTGATTGATTCCCGACGCAGTTGAGCGCCGAAGGCAATGGCGAGGGGTCCACGCGACGTCTCAACTAGAGAGCCGGAAACAAGACCGTCCACTGAAAACAAAGACGTTTTATAGTCGTAGGTCGCGGTCGACAGAAAATCATCGATCACCGCCGGATCATTGAACGTCGCATCACCGGGCTGCGACAACGTCGCTGAACCAAAAGGATTAAAGAACTGATCGTTGGTGGGGCCGCCTAATCCGTTCAAGGCTGCGTCAAAGCGATCCGCCAGCGAATTTTGGATCTTTACGACATGACGGTTAGTGCTGTAGTTGGCGGCCAGGTCCCAGTCCCAGCGATCGCTGAACTGGCCACGCGCGCCAGCCAAAGCGCGCCACGTTTCAGATGCGTGAGTTACCAAGTTGACGGGCGCGTCTGCCCCCAGAGGACGACCCAAAAACAATGCCGGGACATCAAATATGTTGCCCGGATTGTTGGCAGGTACGGTCGCCAAATTAAGTATAGGAAAAGAGGGTGAGGTGCCCCTGAGGACATCTGTGTGGGCGTACCCAGCCTCTGCGAAGATCTCCACATCGTCCATATCAAGCGTCGTCGATGCGTAGGAAAGCCACCGGCGTTCCCGCGGAACGATGTGATAATATGGTGAGAAATCGAACGTACAGGTACCGAGACCTGACCCGGGTTCTGTCTCGTTTGGTACTCCACCCGCTGGGCCACAATCAGGGTCGATCACGCTCTGGGGATCGGCCAGGCTGGAGGGTAAGTCAGGAAAGCTCGGAGAAGGAGCCAACAAAATAAAAGCGCCGGGCTGACCAAACCCGGAGAAGCCTTGTCCTTGGGTGAACTCTCGATCCACGGCCGGCAACCAAGATCGACGAAGATAACTCGCAGAAAAAGTAAAGTTGAACCGATCTGATTGTACACCGTACAAGCCGCGCAAGGTCAGATCATGCTGAGAAGACCGCGTTGTTGAACTGAACTCACCTTCAAGTTCAAAACCATCGACATCCGTGCGCGTTAACACATTCACAACACCGGCGACAGCGTCAGTGCCGTAGAGCGCCGCAGCTCCATCCTTAAGAATCTCCACCCGACCAACCACATTGAGAGGAACCAAGGCATTCAAATCGACAAACGTTGACCCGTCATCCGCTACGCCACCGGACACGGTTTGTCGGCGACCGTTGAGCAACACCAACGTTGAGTTCAGTCCCAGCCCGCGGAGATTAAAATTCGACGTTCCTGCTGAAAGATTTTGCGTAAATACATCTGCATTAAATTCCGACCCGGTGTTAATGGGCAGGTAGCCAATAACATCGGCAACATTCGTTAGGCCGAAAAACCCGAGATCATCAGCGGTGATCACCGTCATCGGCGAACCACCACTCAATGCCTCACGCTTAAGATAGGAGCCCGTCACACGAATATCTTCGATAGGCTGCTGCGCACCCGCGCCTAGCGGCACCAATATGATCGCCAAAAGCGTGGAGAAAAAAGGGAGAGACCTGAGGGTCATCAAAGGGTCCACACTTGCCTTTTGTATGTTTGGTCGCACTCTGCCTAAAGCAAGACAGGCCTAAAAACCAGATGTGAATATAGGATAGTGTTTATAAAACACAGGCTTGATCGCTTTCACCTCATCGCCGGTAGCGCTAGAGTTAGGACATGCTCTCAGTGAAGCCAAATTCGTCCAGACGACTTGCGATGATGGCTGGCGCCGTGCTCGGATATTTTGTCCTGGTGGGCGCAGCTGTCGCCGACACCATTCGTATCGGCCTTCAGAATCTCCCGACCGGCTTGGGCACACCCTTTGGGTCCTTCAACATACCAACGGGCGCACCCCTGACGGCGGTCTTTGATGCTCTTACCGGAATTGACGAAAATGGTGATACGGTCCCGGCGCTGGCAGAACGTTGGGAACAAGAATCTCTAACCACTTGGGTCTTCTACCTACGAAAGGGAGTGACGTTCTCAAACGGAGAACCGTTTGATGCGAACGCTGTCGTCGCCGTCATTGAAACCTTGCTCTCAGGACCAGCGTCGAGCACATCTCTTGGCACAACGCTTAAGCGCATGACGGTTAAAGGTGCGGCCGCTCGGGACCCTCACACCGTCGCCATGGCAACTCAAAAACCAGACGTCCTTTTTGCCCAATACATGAGAGCGCTTCGCATACCCGCTCCCGGTGCAATGGCTGAACTAGGGCTAGACCAATTCGCCCTTACTCCAATAGGGACAGGCCCCTATGCGGCAACCGACTGGGGGGAAAGCAAGATTGCGATGACGGCGTTCACCGACTCCTGGCGAGCCCCACAAGAATCAAACCTTGAGTTTATCCAACTCTCCGACGGCGCCTCTCGGCGGCAGGGTGTCATTTCTGGTTCAGTTGATATAGCATTCGCCTTAGCGCCTGAAGACGCAGACCCTATTGAAGCCGCTGGCGGGCGTATGTGGGTACGGAATGAGCCGGGCGTCAACTTTCTGGCTTTTGTCACCGTCAAAGAAAGCCCACTGCAAGACGTTCGGGTGAGGCAAGCCCTCAATCATGCTGTCGATAAGAAGCGGATGACTGACATCTTCATGGATGGAGCCATTGGGCCGTCCAGTCAGATCGCGCATAACATGTCCTACGGGTACAATGACGACCTTGAGCCATACACCTATGATGTGGAGTTAGCACGCACGCTTCTCACCGAGGCGGGATACCCAGATGGATTTGATTTCCCGATCCTGTTGGTTCCCGGAGGATCGGCCAATTCACAAGACTGGTACCTACAAATCGCATCGGACTTGTCACAGATCGGGGTGCGAATGGAAATTCGGCCGACCCGGCTGCCCAACTACTTTGATTATATTTATAAAGGAGGGTGGCCAAGCTTAGGCTTCGCCATGTCGACATACACATTTGATCCGATCGCCGCCTATCGCATTCGGTCTTGCTCTTGGCAACATCCATATCATTGCGACCCTTCGATCATGCCGTTGATTGAAAAAGCCCTCGTCGCACTTACACCTGAGGCACGAAAACAACGCACCCGGGATGTTCTTGCCCACGAATATGCCAATCCACCCGGCATTTTCTTGTGGCAAAATGTTTCGTTTGAGGGCTTAGGACCGCGCGTCAAAACCTATTGGTCCGGCGCAGACACCGTGCGAGTTGAAGAAATAGATTTAACCGATCCGTAAGTGGGCTACGCGGGATACTGGGGATTTGCCTGCGGCACGCCAAAATCAATACCAATCCATTCCGCTTGCCGGTTCGACTTGAAGCGTGGATAAGCATCATCCGGATCATCGAAAGGGTCCATCATCACACTAATCGTGCACAAACGAGGTGACCGCCTCTGATCAACAGCGAGCGGCAACATCAACGATTCTATCTGAAAAGATCTGCCCGTCGTTGTAACGAACTCAGCCACTTCAACCATTCCGCAGGGTTGACCAATGATGGATTTGATATTCGCAGTCATTGACTGCCATGCGCTGTCCGAGAGTCACGTACCAAAAATAGTATTGGTCTGGTCGCTCCTCCATATCTCGACCAGTGACGTGCCCATAAATCGAATCAGAGACCCCTGTTCAACAATTTCAAGAATCATCGCAAAGCTAGTCAATGCCGGGCCTGGTCGGTCCAAGAAATCACGACAATGCGGTACGTTGTCTTCGACCTTCAGAGTTGTCTAGTGCTCGTAGAACGCTTGGCAGGACTTAGTCAGAATCGGATTGGTGTCCTCCAAACTGCGCCCCCTTCCGCATTGTGGATGACTACGTCGAACCCCTATTCTGTACGACGGTGAAAGATGGTTCAATCTCACCAGAAGATTTAGCCATGACGAACTGCGAGTGCAGATGCTGGATATTGATCGCGCATTTATAAGAATCGATGAAGGATTGGTGCATATCCGCACCTGCGGGTCGGAACAAAACGACCACCTGCCTGTGTATATGGTGCATCCCTCTCCCGCTTCAGCCCGCGGTTTTGAGCCGATCATCCGGCTATTTGGCGAAACGCGGCGCGTTATTGCCCCGGACACACTTGGCAACGGTGACTCCGCACCGCCAGCGCCCGATGAGCCAGATATCACCTATTTCGCCGACAGCGTTGTCCGGTTGCTCGATAAGCTTGAACTGGACAAGGTTGATTTCTATGGCAGCCATACCGGCGGCAGAACAGGCTGTGAGATGGCGGTTCGTCACCCCGATCGTGTGCGCCGCGTCGTCATAGATGGCTTGGTGGAATATGAACCGACGTTGAAAGCACAGATATTAGAAAACTACGCCCCCGCAATAGTGCCTGATGATCATGGTGGACATTTGTCATGGGCATTCAATTTCATACGGGACCAAGCGTTTTTCTTTCCGTATTTCATGCGCGATGCCGATCACGCCCTCGGCAACCCAGGTCGCACTCCCGAGCATCTGCATGCCCACACGGTTGATGTCTTGAAAGGCTTGACGACATATCACAAAGCCTACTTAGCAGCGTTTCGTTATCCGGCACGAGAGCGCATGCCGCAGATTAAAGTGCCGGCGTTGATCATGGCTGGCGAAAGTGATCCCCCTCATCTCATCAAAGGCACTGAAGAGATGTCAGTATTGTCAGACCTTGCAGACATGATTGTCGTCGGTCGCGATCCAGCCGAGAAAGTCGCCGCTGCGAATGCATTTTTCGACAGACCATAAAGGTTAACGCAAAGGACCCACCCATGAGCACATCGAACGCCGAACGCCCAAGCGGCCCCGGACTGATTTTTGGACCCGGCCCCGAAGGCTGGTGGGATTCCGAGCGCGTCTCCTGCCCCAAGGTTATGCGTATGGACGATGGAACCTGGCGTATGTGGTACTACGGTCGCGATAAGACGTTTGACCGCATGATCGGTTTGCCCACCGGACGTATCGGTTTGGCCACGTCCGACGATGGTATTCACTGGGAGCGGGTGCGCGGGCCGGGCGTAATGGGCTCTGTGTTAGACCCTCACACCGACCCAAAACGGTTCGATTCATCTCACGTGGGCGTCAATGACGTTTACATCGACAACGGTCTGTACTGGATGTGGTATTTCGGCGGCGACCAAGCCATCAACAATGTTCGTGGGTTCGATGTGAAGGGCTTTCCGATGCGATCCGGCGCTGCAGTTTCGCGCGACGGCGTTCATTGGACTCGCATCGAAGGACCTTATAACGGCGCGCTTCTCAATAACGGCGAACCCGGCGAGTTTGATTCCTTTTTGGCAGCCTGGCCGCAGATCATCCGCTGGGACGATGGCAGCTGGCGGCTCTACTACCACACGTTGGATGCCAACGAGGGATACATCATGGCTTGGGCTGAGTCAGAAGATGGATTGCGGTGGGAGAAACGTGGCCCCCTATTTGGCAAAGGCCCAAAAGGACGCTTTGATGATTATGGCTCCGCAACTCGACAAATCATAAAGATCAATGGCCAGTGGGCATTGTTCTATGAAGGATGTCAGGACGTCGGCACTAATCCGGAAGTTGACCGCCAGATTGGACTGGCGGTGTCTGATGACGGCATCACTTGGGAACGAGTCGATGGTCCTCACAAGAATGGTTCTATCATCCCCCAATCCCCAAAAGGCTCGGGCCTCTGGGACCATCGCCTTGGTTGCCCTTGGGTCGTGCCAATGGATGACGACACGCTGCGGCTGTACTATATCGGGTCAAACGAGCGGGACAGCGAAGGCGGCAGCGAACTCAGCAGCGTTCATCAAATCGGCATGGCCTTCAGCGACGGCGACATCACCAAGTGGGAACGCTGGACCGGATAGAGTGCGTGTGAATTTAAAGTCGGCTCAAATCCAGATCAATCACCGCCCCTACCCAAGCATCTTCGAGCAAACCCTCGGTGTGCTTAGCCGCAACGACATCACCTTTCGCTTTGTACACTTCTGCAAGACCAAACAGCGCTAAGCCGTTGTTCGGTGCGTCGATTAGACTCGCCTTAAGTGCACGCTCCGCGTCATCGGTCCGACCGGCTGCAAGGTATGCCGCACCCAAAGACTGACGCACCGGATAATACCAATAAGGCGGCTCCATATAATTGACCGTATCTTGCAAGGACACGGCCGCTTCAAAATGCCCAATTGCAGCGTCCGATTCATTATTCGACTGGGCGATACGACCAAGGGCAACCTGTTGCGCTATCGACAATAAGGTCGGTGCTGGCACGCCGTTCCCGGTTAAACCACGAAAATCGGAATTGTCATTTAAGGCGGCGATGGCATCCACTTCGGCCAATGCATCGCCGGACTGATTGTTTTTTACCAGGGATATGGCACGGGCGTAGTGCCACATGGCCTTCACGTAGGGTGCATCATGGCCGGGATCGGGCAAAGCCATAATCTGGTCGTGGCTGCCCAGTTCAGCATAGGCGAACAAAGGCGACACTTTGACCGGTTGCACACCCGGCGCTGAGCTGGCCATCGCCATCGGAATTAAAGCATCGAGCTTGTCCGCATACTCAAGAGTTCGGTCACGGTCTCCGGCCATGAAGGCGGACACCAGAACGAAGTGCACGTTGTGGGGATAGTAACCAAACTGATATATGCCACCGCCAATAGCCTCAGGCCGTTGGAAGTAAGCCTCATCCACGGCAACAGCCCTCACGTTGGTTTCGAGGGAATCGAGGTAGCGCCCGACGCGGTAGTAAATGTGTGACGGCATGTGAACCATGTGTCCCGCACCAGGCATTAGGTCTTCCATAATCTCTGCGTAGGGCTCGACCTTAGTCGGCATCACCGACGCTTCCAGTAAATGAATATATAAGTGTATGGCACCCGGGTGACTGGGGTTATCGGCAAGCACCTGCTCGACCAAGGCTACTGCCGTGCCAATACGCCCAGCCGGTGTGCGACCATCCGCTTCCCAGTAGATCCACGGTGACTCATTCATGATAGCGTCCGCTGTGATCAACGCGATGCCATGGTCATCGGGATATTGAGCTTGAACATCAATCATCGCTGACGCAAATGCAGCGTGATATGGCGCCGGACGGCGGGAGGCATCTTCGCCATAGCGAGTAGCCAATGCTGCGATAAGAGCCTGCTCCCGCGGGGACGCATTGCCCGCATTGGCCATTGCCCGGTCTACAGCGGACAACGCCTGATCAACGACATCAGGAGACATGGGCAAATTGATATTCGGACCGAGTGCATACGCTTCACCCCATGCACATAAAGCACAATCCGGATCTATGTCTTGCGCCACCTGGAAGGACCGCACAGCCTCTGCATGATTGAAGGCATAGGCGAAGCGTAGACCTTGATCAAAATAGGCCAACGCCATTGGAGAGTCCGAAGTCGCAGCGTAGGTCACTGTGCCGAGATCAGAATAGAGAGGTGGTCGATTCGCTTTCTCCGACGGATCGGTCGCCGCCCCTGCTTGTCTCATCGCCGCGGCTGCCAAAACTTGCCGCAGCAAATTGGGCTGCGACTGGCCAGCCGGACCACACATGGCTCCGCCAACCACAGCAGGGCTAAACAACTCCGCCATTTTATCCGCATCCGCGACCTGGGGGTCAGCGCCCTCAAACCTAGCCCCGGCCAACCCAGTGACTAACAGTGTTGTGAACAGGGCAACGGCAATTCTCTGTAGCGTCAACATGGCGCTCTCCTTCAAAATCAGAGGCCTGAGAATAAGGTTGGTTCGCCATATCACAACACGAATATTCGCACGGCGACAATACAGCCCTGTGGAGCAACCTTAAGCTCCAGGCAGGCGTTCGATAGTGTTCCCCAGGACAAGCACAAAGTTTTGCCGTAATTGCCTCACATCATACACTTTCGATACCTCACCAATTCGTATGGATCAAAGGACCAGACAATGTCCCAAAGCATAACTCGTAGATTTACCCAGTCGGGATGCGCGGTTGTACTGGCAGCAGCCTTAGCCATGAGCGGAAACGCACCAGCTTTTGCCCAAGGTAACGTCCCGGAAATTGGCGAAGTTGATCAATGCATCCCCCTTACACGCATCAAGCGCACCAAAGCCGTCGACAATCAAACCATCGTCGTCGAAATGCGTGGTCAAGACGGCTGGCGCAAAATGGAAACCGCCAGCCGCTGCATCGGTCTAAAAATTGAAGACAGTTTCAGTTATTCGACATCCCTGACTCAGCTCTGCAAAGGGGATATCATCAGGGTTCTTGGTACAGGCGGTGCAAGCTGTGGCTTATCGCAAATAACCGTTATCTCAGAAGAAGATGCGAAAGCACTGGTGAAAAAGAAATAGTCCACATTTAGTCATCGAAGATCAGACGCACGCTCTATTTTAGGAGAGTCTAATGAAAGCTTTTTTTCTAGCCCTGCCAATCACATTGATTGCAGCAGCCACCACATTGCCCGCCGCGGCGGAAACTGAAGGGGAAGAACAAACCCAACAGTGCATTCGCTTACAGTATGTCGATCAAACACCGGTGATCGACAACAAAACCATTTTGGTTGAGATGAAGGGCAACAAATTTAAGCGGATTGATCTTCGTAATCGGTGTAGCGGTTTGAAGTTAGAAGGCGGCTTTAGCCATTCGACGTCAATCAACAAACTCTGCAAACAAGATACATTGCAGGTACTGCGGTCCGGCGGCTTTTGCATGATCGACAAGATTGTCGATATCACGGAAGAAGAAGCCCTAGCCCTAAAGAAGAAGAGCTAGGCACTTACCGCTCTATTGCGTGGGTGGACCGACCGTAAAATAGATCGTTGCAGATTCAGCACACGTGAGAGCCCGCCGGGTCGAACCCGGCGGCTCAAAACTATAGCAACCCTGGCTATAGTTCTGCCCATCAGAACAATCGAGGGATCCCTCAAGAACGTACATCTCCTCAAAGCGGTCAAGGCGTTCACCGTTTTTACCGCTCGACCATCCGGCCTCGGTCTCTAACAACACTGACCCTTCGCCGGTTTCTGGATGAAGACTCAAAACAAAACGCGTGGCCTTGTCGAGTTGCTCCCAGGGCTCGCCCAAAGGGTCCGCATGGTAGGCGACGGATCGCGCGGGTGGATGTTCGCTGACATAGTAGGGAGACAACTGCTTGGGTTCGTCGACAAAGTTGAAATCCAATTCTTGCCCCACACGAGAAAGAAACCAGGATTCTTCAGGTACAGCACTCTTGAACCCGTGCACCGTCTCCGGCGGATGAAAACAATAGGACTGCGGGGTAAGCCACACCTGACTATCAAATGACATCCGACCTTTAACGATGAGCAACTCTTCAGTGGTATGATGATAATGCGCGGCGCCAGGCGGGTTCATTCCCTCTTCGGGCAGCAACCGGTTTAAGGCAGTACGCTCACCAGTCTCAGGGTCGCGACTGAGCAGTTTGGAGTAAATCCCCGGCGGCCCAGGTTTGGCCCAAGGCATCGCGTTCGTATCAAGAAAAGGAACTGGGTCGCGCATGGCACCAACATTTAATGATTAGACAAGTCATGAGTATGTCCCGCCCCGGGGCTTAGGACTAGCCGAACCTGCACCGTGCTCAAGACGTGAAATTTATTTCCCATTGGCCATCGTGCCACTCAAGAATGGTTGCGCCGGCGTTGGAATGCTCGTGATAGCCATGCACCCCAAAGGCAGGGTTGTGCAGATAGCTGCCAGGAGTCATCAGGCGAGTGTCGTCTGGTCCGATGTCACCTTTGAGGCAAAAAATTTCCTCATGGACCGGATGCCAATTGGGACCCTTGCCCTCAAAGCCCCCTGGGACCGTAAGAAGCCGTGTGTCTGCCCCCGTATCCGGGTCTTGCCACAGCACCCGACGGGCAAATCCATCGAGCCTCGTGCCGTCGATCACCGGCACGATGGGTTCAACGTCGTAAGCAGTAGACAAAATAACCGGTTGGGCTGAACTGGGCTTCGCCGTTTTCGCATTGTCGAAAATAACAACGAGCTCAGCGCCAGTATCGGACGTGATTGCGGGAACCGGCGCACCCGTCGGGATAACAAAGAAACCGTCCTGTTGGAGATCTATATTGCCAAGCTTCGAGGAACCTGAAACTACGTACCCTTGGATCGTCGCTGGTGCCGCATCAACAGGAGTACTCACCTGCCCCTTTGGAAACCGAACGACAGCGCTACGTACAGATCCATCATCCAACGCCCGTAGAACCTTTCCAACTCCTGTGCCGGGCCAACACGCCCCCATGTCATGCCAAGCAATGTCAGCGGTAGGGAAACACCGTGACAGGTTATGTGACAGGGTCGGCGCTTCCATATCAAAGTCCACTAGTGGTTATTTCCAATTCTGTGGTTTCGAATTCCAATCCGACACCAGGACCAAACTTCAGTGACATTCTAAGAATGCCGCAATCCGGATCAGCCAACCAAATCTCGGTTCCACTGAGCATACGGAAGTGATTGGCGGGAACCTGCTGTCCATCTGCCAAGGTTAATTTTGTTTTGCCGAGAAACGTATATTCCGAGGTGACAAAGCCGCCGACCACGGTGCCCTGTCGCGACCCACCAGCCCAATAGAAAGAGTGTGGCTGTTCACCCGGACCTGCGTAGTCATAGTCGAGAAAGTGCAAACCATCGCCAGAGTTGGGGCCGGTGCCTATAGAGTCGGCAGCGTCAAAAGCTTCAATGTATTCTGTTTTGGGTTCTCCGGAGGAACCCTCAAAACCACTGTCGGTTGCGGTAACGTGAGCCCCCAGGCCCTGCAACACGACATAGGTTGACCCCAAAATGCCGGAGCCATTGACGTTACTCATGAAAGCTTCTTTGACGTGATTTTGGGCGCCCACACGAACCATGGCATGCCGTGTTTCATTAAACCTTTTACTCGTCGAGATAACGTGGAGATAGCGCTGTCCATTCGTATGAACGTACATCGTCCAGTGTTCGACACCGCAAGGCGCATTGTTTTCGTTTGTGTCTCTGCACTCCGTTTTGCCGCGAATGACCTTCGCGATACCGGCACCGTATTCCTCTGCGATGGTCAGCCCACTCAAAGAAACTGACCCTACGCCTGTTAAGACAGCGACCTCTGCGAACGCAGCCAACCGGACGCACATTGCGCTTTACTGCAGATCAATCATCTTTGCCTCTCTTGTTTGTAGATAACGAGGAGATAACCCCTCTACGTCCGATCAAGTATTTCAAAGGCGGCGCGTTCGCCTGATTCCATCGCCGCTTCCATGCCGTACTCCAAGCGACGGGTGTGCTCGCCTGCAAAATGAAGTCGGCCGTGAGGAACAATCATTTCATTGGCGAACGCGGTCACCTGTCCCGGAGCAAACATCGGGCTACATCCCCGCTGCAAAGGCTGATTACCCCAAGAGTGATAGCGTAGAATTTCAATCTGCCCTTTTGTTGAGGGACGGACGCGCTCCAGTTCTTTAATCAAAAAGTTTGATGCCTCTTGAGGCGACCGAGATGCAACCTGGAGACCTGCCTGACCCGTAACCACAAACATCCCACGATGCTCGCCTTCACCCGTATGATTATCCATCACCCAAAACATGCGAATGGGGCCGTCGGTATTTAAGGACGGCTCAAAACCATCGTCTTGCCAAAACGGCGCCTTAATCCGACAGAACGCCCGTGTGGTCTCGGCATAGTTTAATTTTTGTATGGCTTGAAACTGAGGTCCCGGCGGCCTTGGCCAAATAGAGACCGCGCGCAGAACAGTGAACGGCAGTGATGAAATCACAAAACGGGCGCGGTAACGGCTGCCATCAAGGGTGCGGACATCAACAGCTTCCTGCTCAGAGTCTATCGCCGTGACCTGCTGGTTTATGCGGACCTGTTCCCCCAGTTGAGCTGCCATGGCCAAGGGCAGCATCGCGGTACCACCCAAAATATTCTTGGGCCAAAACTCGATCGGCTCCCCGTTGTCATCCAATGGGCCCACAAACTGAGATTCCAAAGCGCCCCGGGTTCGTTCTTGGAAGTACCGCAGCGCCGACACGCTATGCAGTTCAGTTCCAAGACCCGATACGGCCGCAAATCGAATACCCTCCTCTGATACTCCGTTTCGCCGCATAAGCTCGGCGACCGAGATGTCATAATCGGAAAATCGCGGATCAAGCCAGTCGTCCAACTCAACCAAAGGGTTGAGCCTTGCCAGCGTGGCCGAGCCAAATGCAGTTGCGGGAATCTCCCGCTCTTCTCCTTGAAGTGGGTTGGCTGGGGAGTCGGCCCAATCTTCAGATTTGATATGCATACCATTCATATGGAAAGAGAACGGCAGCACAAATCGATCTTGATCGATCAACGTGAGGTCTAACCGGTCCATTGCGTCGAGCACTCGCGCATAAGACCCACTAATTTGTGAGGCACCCAATTCTATTGGGACTTCACCAGCATTGGTCTCCCAGGTTTCTTTGGCTGACCAGACTCGGCCACCGATTCGGCTGCTGCCTTCCAACACCAGTACGCTTAGTCCAGAGTCCGCTAAAATACCGGCGGCGTTCAGACCCGACAGGCCAGCCCCAATGACAATCACGTCTGCCTGTTCATTCGCGCGCGCGCGGCCGGTGTGAACAAACGGCCCAACGGTTGATAATGACAAACCGGCTACACCCGCTTTTTGACCGAAGGATCTACGGCTCAACATCTTGGACATAATTGCGCTCTGCAGAAGTTTGTATGGTCTTTGTCTCTGTGTTGACCGTCAGCATAGTGCCGCATCCAGGTCAGCAGGCAACCGACTGGAACTGCGTTCGCCAGTTGGTGGGGCGCCCAACAAAAAAGCCCGGCTTCAAAGCAGGGCTTTTCAGTGTTGCTATGCGCTCCAACCTACGGCCAGTGGCTGCCGTCCGGTTGAATGACTTGCGCCGTATCAGCTTCCATTGGATCAACGTGATCATGCGGGTGCTCAAAGTCATGAGGCACATGGTTGTGATCTTGGGTCAAAATCCACTTGTACATGGCTGGCTTCTGGCGAGCCAAACGGGCTGCTGCGCGCTCCGCATTTTCTTGCGGTGACGAATACGGGTCATGGTGGAAGTGGTTGTGCAAATCCCCATCGGTCCGGCCGATCGCCAAAATACCGCGCTCAGAGGCGAAGCACCCATGGTTGATGTATGCCGGACGCCAGAAGTAACCGCCGGTCGGCAAGGTACCGAATTGCATCATCCAGGAGTCACCCCAGATGTGATAAGCCTCTTCGGCGCAGTCATGGTAACTGATGTTGTCCTGCCAAAAGCCGGGCACCATGCAGTACAAGAACGTCATGCCGTGGGTTTTCTCATCGTAGTGCAGCATCTTGAGCAGACAGCCAGGTGCTGTGGCGGGGAACAGCGCGTTACCTGTCCAATCCAAACCATCGTAGGAGTTCACGCTGGCGAAGTTCTTTTCGTCGCACTCATCGTGATTGGCATCTGACTCTTCAAAGCTCGGCGGGCCATTGTTATAAAAAACCAAACACAGAGCACCTTCATCTGACGACATCGCCGGCATCGCTTTACCAGCGGGCACAAACAGATAGTGACCTTTCTGACAAAGTTGGTCGCCATACTTGAGCGACCCTTCCTGCACGAAAATTTCCATTTCGTTGTAGCAAAAGCCAGGTGGCTGCTTGAAACCGGCATCGTATTGCACGGTCATTGTCACGGCACCGTGGTCGGTGTCCATGCTCAGGGTTTTGTACTGCATACCGTTGGGCATGCCGGCCATTGTCATTTTCTTAAAGCCGACGTCGCGATCAACAAACGGTTCAATGTGTGGACGAGCCATAGTGCGTCTCCTGCTAAGCCGCGCTTAAAGGGACCGTTGTGTCACCCCAGAGCGCAGCGGAAATTTAAATTCTGTTCTAAAAAATGACCTGAAGGGGTCGACCGTCGCGGGGACGAATTTCGTCCTTGGGAATGACCCTGCGATTCTCGGCGTGCCAGTGGAACCCACGGGTCTGAACCCGATGTAAGAAATCAGCGACCCACTGTTCCCGCTCTGAGGAAAGGTCTTCCATTTCTTTAACGATGGTTTCGTAGCGTTCGAGTTGCTCTTTGAGTTCTTCCTCAAACCACGCCTTTTCTTCAGCCGTCATTTCCGGCCGTAAGTTCTGTTTACCTGTCAGAGTACCAAGTGTCACAACGTCCCTCCTTCGTTATTGAACGCTATCTTAGCAAGAAATCTTGCCTTGAAAACCGGGAATAGGATGAGATGTCCTACAAACCCAAAAAAACAATAAAACTTCCCGAAATCGCGACCGCACCGCCAGCTAAGGCGTGGCTAAATCGCGCTAAGGGTGCAAAAGAAATCTGACCCAGACCGAATAACGACACCGCCACCACAGCTGTCATTGTGACGAGGGTGGATAGGCCGAAAACCGCTGCGACGAGAAGTACGCCGCCCCAGCTGGCCTCTGCTGCCGGATACATCAGTATGGGAATGAGTGGCTCACAGGGCCCGAGCACAAAAATGACAAATAATGCCCACGGGGTAATACCGACCTTCGATGAAGAGGTATGCGCGTGGGCGTGACTGCCATGGTGGTTGTGATCGTGGCGGTGAACGGTGCCATCGCCGTGATCGTGGAGATGTTCATGAGATTTGTTCTTATAGGCCGTCTTGATACCCCAGGCGCAATAAGTCACACCAAACGCCATCAAGGCCCACGCCGCCCAGTCACCTCGAACTGATTCGATGGCGTCCAGGTTACCGACCGCGATACCAAAACCGATACCAACCATGCCCAACAGAACAGAACTTGCAACGTGGCCCAACCCACAAATGCTGGTAATGGCAAGCGCCTTCTTTCGGGACCAGCCGCGCGCTTTTGCCATGACGATGAAGGGCAGATAATGATCTGGCCCCAGCAGCGTATGCACAAATCCGATAGAGGCGGCGGTTGCCGCCAACACCAAGAGTTCAGGTGTCACAAGTCATCCCTAGAGCGTGTTTCTTATTTATTCTGCCCCTCAGGTAGCGGGATTTTGAGAACGACGCAAGACCCGGCGAACCCGACCCCTAGCTACCCCATTCTGGCGGGTTGCAGCCGGTCCAAACGGAGGCGATGGCGGCTATCGGTGAGGTACGCTAGCCCGCCAAAAACTGTCATCAACACGCCGATTCCTGTGGCCCCGACGATCAAAAACATAATGAGAATCTGATACCGCACCGCTTCCGTAGGCGGCACGCCAGCGAGAATTTGTCCGGTCATCATACCGGGCAGGGATACCAGGCCTGCTGCTGCCATGGCATTGATCATCGGCATCATGCCAGTACGAATTGCAGCCCGGATCATTTGGCCACAGGCCTGCCATCGGTTCGCCCCCAGACAAAGCTGTGCTTCGATGGCAACCCGGTCGCGGGCAACGCCCGAGGTCAACGTGCTTAACCCAAGGGCAATACCTGTCATTGAGTTGCCGAGAATCATTCCGAGTAGGGGAATGGTATACTGAGGGTCGTACCACAGATCAGGTCCAATCTGCGTGGTCAGCGCGAGCACCGTCACCAGAGTCGACGAAAACGTCATGGCCGTAGCGCCGAGACCGTAAGACCACACCCCTTTGAGTCTACGGTCTTGCCTGGCGGCAACTTCGTATCCGGCAAATATGATCATCACCAATGCAATTGCACCGGTCCACCAAGGCGACGCCACATTGAATACGGCCGTTAAAACGTATCCAACCAGAGTGAGCTGAACGACCATGCGCAGCGTCGCGATAACAAGCGTACGCTCGAGCTTGAGACCAAGACCAAAGGATAAAAGTCCATTGGCTACAATCAAGATCGCGCCGATTGCCACGTCGGTTACGGACAGACTGATATACGTCATTACCCCGCCTCTCGACTAAGGATCTCGACTTTCCCACCATCCACCCGGAGATGTTGATCGCCCAGTCTTTGAGCCTGCTCATCATCATGAGTCACGATGACCACAGTTGCGCCACGAGACATATAATCCGTGATCAGTCGTTCAACGGCTTTTGTCGCATCGACATCAAGGGCTGACGTCGGCTCATCGAGAAGCAACACCTCGGGTTCAGCAAGAAGTGCCCGCACCAAAGCCAGTCGCTGCCGCTCCCCTGTCGACAACTGTGCAACCGGCCATGAGAGACAAGCGCGATCTAAGTCCAAAGCATCCAAGAGTGGTCCGGGATCTCCTTCTGGCATATGCGAGTGAACATGGTCTGCCCACCACCCAGTATCCGCCGGCACATAAGCCACATTTTTTCGCCATACCGGCGCCGATATCTGTGACCGGATGAGCGATCCGGCTCTAGCTTCACCGGCATTGACATCCAGATCCGCAATCGCACGCAGTAAAACTGTCTTCCCTGCCCCGGAGGGTCCACTGACTGTCAAACAGGCGCCATCTTGAAGGGTCAGATCGAACGGTGCCAACCCACGTGGCACGAGCTGAGTCAGAGTGAGCACTTAGGCGATGTCGCCGCCAACGCGGATCACGGCACGACCCATAATCTGGCGACTTTCTAGACGATGATGCAGAGCAGCAACATCTGCGAGCGCAACTTCTTCTGTGATCGGCACTTGCCATGCCCCAGAGGCGACGTTTTCAATAATTGTGCGATCTGTATCGCTGCCCGGAGGATCTTCAATAGGTGCCAAGTTCATACCCGCGACGCTGATGTTTTTGAAGATCAGGGTTGGAATATCAACCGGGTCTGGCATGTCACCGGCAGTTGCGCCGATGTACACCACCCGGCCCAATGGAGCGAGCAACCCAATATTATGTGCTGCGTTTGGTTTGCCGTTGCCGTCCACAATCACATCGACACCGCGGCCATCGGTCGCGGCCTTAACTTGGTCGACCCAGCCGTCTTGGGTGTAATCAAATACGCTGTCCGCACCAAAGGTTTTTGAGAACTCAACCTTATCAGGTCCGCCAGCCAAACCGATCACCGTGCAACCCTTACTTTTGGCAATTTGCGCCCCCATGATCCCGATGGGTCCGGCCGCCGAGTGAAGGAGGCAGGTTTCTCCAGCCTGCAATCGCCCAGCCTTATGCAAGGCGTGCCAAGCTGTGAACGAACAGCCGCGATAGACGCACCCGGTCTTTAGGTCGATGCGATCATCCAAAGTCAACAACATGTCTGCCGTGGCAATCGAGAACTCTGCGTAAGCGCCGAAGTTTGCACGCGAGATAACACGCTGGCCAATGAGGTTTGTATCAACACCCTCGCCAACCGCATCAACAACCCCGGTGTGCTCAAGACCAGGTAAGAACGGAAAAGAGATCGGCATGAAATCAATCTTGCCTGCCCGCGCCATGGCGTCGAATGGGTTCATACCTACATAGGCGACTTTGAGACGGGCTTCGCCTTTCCCCGGCTGTGGAACCTCAACGTCGCGCAGTTCCATCGCTTCGGGGCCACCGAAAGCATCCATTTGAATGGCCTGCATGGTATTACTCATATGGCAACGCCCTCTACTAACTCCATCAATGCGCCCGAGCCGGGGTTGCGGACCACCGCAGCAAATCGCGGCCCGACACCGGGCAACATAATATCGGCCGGTTCTGAGAATAGTGTTGCGTCAATGTCGTTACACAGCGCCAATGCTTTTTGAAGATCGGGCACCAGAAAACTCTGCGCCAGGTATCCTATGTGAGGCGGTTTCTGGATATCGCCTTTGTTCAGAGCATCGTAATTCAAGGGATGAGATAACGCGATCTTACCGAACGGGTGTTTTGCCGACACAAACGTAGCCCGGGTTTGCGCACCTTCTGGCCGGCCAAGAAAATGGTTGGTTTCCGGTTTGTCTAAAACGTCATCAATAATGACCTCGAGGCCAAGCACGGTTTGATAAAATGCCAATGCCTTATCGTGATCGACAATCGAGTGCGATGTGGTCGACACCGGCGTGTATCCTGTTCTTGTCTTCCCTTCTGCCTCAACCTCAAGCCTCAGTTTACCGACAGCCGTCGACTCATCGCCCGTTAATTCAACCAGATTGATGGCCAAGCCATCGGGACCATCGAACAAAACTTCCACGGGCTGTCCCGCAGCCGCACTGACTTCATAGCCAACGGGCTCAGACCAAAAGGCGAACCCCTGGGCTTTCAGGTCTTTGGTGGTGGCGCGAATATCGTCGACATAAAAATTCAAATTCCACAGGCCGCGATAGGTACGATCACCCGGCTCCGGAATGGTCACGCGGTCTCCGGCATGAAACTCAATGGCCATCACCCGCCCGACTTGAGAGTCACCGGCCGCAAACATAACGGCTTCAGCGGTCGAGTTCGTTGGAAGATTCCAATGGACCTCAAAACCGGGGCCAGCCAAAACCACCGGATCGCTGACCTCTAAACCAACCACATCGCCGTAGAATCGGCGCGCTTCATAGAGCGACGAGACTCCCAAAACCGCGATTGAAAGAGGGCACCCTGTCACGCGGAGGTCTCATCAATGTCTAGCCCAGACGCTTTGTTCTCCATGGCCAATGCCGCAAGCCCGCCAATGAACAACGGCGGCACAGTGGCGAGCGCGAACGCCCATTCCCAACCCAATGGCTCAACTGCCCAGGCGACCAAAATGGGAAACACAATGTGACCAACGTTTAGTCCCAACGTCCCAGCGATAGCGGCTCCGGTCGCTCGCATATGAGTCGGAAACTGTTCTGTTAAGAATGTGCCCATTACTGCGTTGGCACCGTAAAAGAATGCGGCCATTAAACTGAACCACAACACGTCACCGGCATACGTTGTTGGAATCCAGATCAAGCCACACATAGCCAGAGCGCCAGTCCAAAGCCAGATCACAATGGTATTGCGACGGGTGGTAATAAATTCCCCGACCAAGGAGGACCCCAGGTAGCCGACTATACCGATACCATATGAAATGCCGACCAAGCGCGTACTGACTTCCGGGCTATACCCTCGCACCTCATTGAAAAACGATGGAAAGTAGAAGGCCGTACCGGCGTAAGCGCCTCCCATCATGAAAAAGATGGTGAAACACCCGAGGGTACGGCGGCGCATGCTAGGGGCAAACAAAGATCGAATGCGGTCCTGCCATGTCTCCTCTGGGCGACCAGAGTTTGTCGTCGCCTGTCGTGATAATTCATACCTTCGACTCTCCGGCAAAAATCGAGACAAGATAATTGCAATTGGCACCACGGCCAGCGCCGGCAGGAAGATCGCTCTCCAACCATAGGCGGCCATGATGGGCGCCGCGATCATGGCAGCAAGAAACCAACCAATGGGATACCCGCATTGCAAGAATCCGGTGACCAAACCGCGATATCGTGCAGGCGCCGATTCAGATGTGTAGGTCACGACGATCGGTGACAAGCCGATCGACACCGCGAAACCAACCGTGCGTAACACCGCAAGAGTCATAAAGTCGGGCACCCAATAGTGCAACCCGACCAAGAACGCGGAGGCACCTAACGTTCCGACAAAAATGATTTTGCGGCCGTACTTGTCGGCAAGCACGCCCATGACGACGGCGAAGACAGACGCCAACGCAAAAGACGCAGATAAAATCCAACCAATGTCGTCTAGGCCTTTGCCAAATTCAGCACGAATGCCCGGCACGGCATAGCCAAACAAAGATTGATCTAGGTTCGTCAAAGTCCAGCCGAGCAAGCAAACACAAAAGATCAGCAGCGGATAGCCGCGCATTTGTGTCGTAAAGTCTCTAAGGGATAACGCGCTCATGAAATATCCTTGTTGATGCCATCGTAGCAGTGCGGAACGCTGCCAGTGTGAGGTCGCCCGCCAAAAGACGCAAGGATCGGACGGTCACTGAGCATTGCCTTAACGGCCTCCAGGCCGATAGCATCCGATACGTGAGCAAAAGGGGAAACATTTGATATCGCTACGCGGTCTGACCGCCACTTATCGCCTAGGCCGTGACACAGTCACCGCCCTCGACGGTGTCGACCTTGATATTGAACCGGGTCAAGTGTTTGTCCTGCTCGGACCGTCGGGCTGCGGCAAGACCACGCTGCTGCGTTGCCTGGCTGGATTGAAAATCCCTGTAGCGGGGTCTATTGAAATCGACGGCACGCCATTGTCCGATGCTGAGTCGGGCTTGTTTATCCCGCCGGAAGACCGGCCGCTGACTATGGTTTTTCAGTCTTACGCCATGTGGCCGCACATGAGCGTGTTCGACAACGTCGCCTTCCCCCTTAAAGCGGGGCGCCGTCGCTTGCCGCAGAACATCCTGTAGCTGCAAAGCTTTGGGGGTTGTGGGCCGTCTTCCCAGAAGGACAAGCTATACTTGAAGAAACGCGCAGTTATTCACTTGCCGAAACACCAGATACCGCGCTCAACGCCTATGCGATAGGCCGACGCGTGGTCCACGTGCCGTTTGAGTGGCGGCTGGAACATCACGACCGCCTGGCCAAAATATTTCTGGAAATCTTAAGCCGCGCTGGCAGCTAATTCATGCTTGTGACGTCGGCCTTCAGTGACGCCAGTTCGGCAGCTGCGTCATCCCCCATGGTTTTGAGCACCATTATCAATTGACGCCACGCCCGGGCGTTTTTCGGTTTGAGCGTTGTACGCTCCGACAAGAGACTCCGCGCCAACGTCCACTTCTCGGCTTGCACCGCTGCATCAATTAGAATTTGCGCGAATAAATCCCGCTGAGCATTGGACCCACCGATCAATTTAACATGATCTCGCACTGGCTCTAGCATATCGATGCAAGCCTCAAAGTCTTTCGCCTTGTAAGCGACTAACGCCGCACACAGATCATGGCCGACAATCTGCGCCACGTGGGCGTAGGTGTCGTCTTCCGAGTCACTGTAGCCATCAATAGAAGTCACGTAATCCTCTGCTGCGCCGGCATCGACTTCGCCCAAAGCCAATGCGAAATGCGCATCAACGAAAGCCAGCAATTTGTCATCGACCCTGCCTTTGGCTCTCTCCCCCATAGCGGCCCAGCGATCTCCCACATCGACGCCCTCAAGTTCGAGACGGGCGAGAATCGAAATGTCGTTGGTCAGGTCAAGGTACTCGTCGGACTTGGGGTCGAATAATCCATCGTCATAAAGCGCCAACACGTCATCATGACGACCCACCTCGAACAGCATCACCGCCTTATGCCACGCCAAGTGATAGCGGAAGTTGTTCCAGTTGTCGTAGCCGCCTTTAGACTCGAGCCAAGACAGACCATCTTGACGACGGTCTTCCATTTCGCAGACGTGGGCCACCGTATGCACGGCCCAAGCATCAGCTTCATTGAGACTAGCTGCCGCTCGACCAAGAGATTCAGCCTTGCCATAGTCGCCCGTCTCTTCTAGGCCGAAGGCCCGCATGGACAGCATATAGCCGTAAGTGGGTAGGTCCTCGCGCCCTTCCCAGGCGTGCCACACACGGCCAACCGAGTTCCGGAGGTTCACCGCATCACCCGTATAGAAGTGAGTGTAGTGCAGCATCTTCACTGCCAAAACGTCCGTCGGATATTCGCGAATGCACTCTTCTAATGCGGCGCTTGCCCCGGCAAGATCGAGACTGCACCAGGACTCCAGCGCCTTGACATGCAACTGCTCTCGCGGCGTTGCCGCTGAAGCCACCCGTTGCGCCGCCATTAGTGCCTGTTGGGCTTTCGGCACCAACGCACGCATACCCATCATGTGCATAAAATAGCCACGCAAAACGTTTGCCAACAGCATCTCACTGTCGAGCGAGTAGGTGGTTTTCAGTAAGTCACCGATGTCATTGCCAAACCGAAGGTATGCGACAAGGGTACGGTCAAATGCTTCGGCCGCCTCTTGACTGGCGGCCGAAACTTGCAATCCCGTCTGATCAACAATCATAGAGAACCTTTATTAATCATCCTGCATGGGTTGGCCCCAACTGGGATCAAGCGGCTGATAGTTTTCCGGCCCGATGCCCAAGGACGAAATATCCATGATGTGAGTGCGCATACCGCGCATAAAGCCTGCTGTCGACCGCGCCCAGGCCAGCTTCGTGCCGTCTGGAGAGAGCGATGGCAAACCATCAAAACCTTCATACGTGGTCAAGCGCAGTGGTTCACCACCGGCAAGGTCGCCGATATAGACGTCCCAGTTGTTGGGCGGCTTAATACGAACAAAAACATAGTGTCGGCCATCAGCGGCGGGATACGGCGCCCAGTTCATGTCGCGATCAAACGTGTAACGACGCCAATCAGAACCATCGTGCTTGATGGTAAATACGGTCATGGGGGTCGGGCTGATTTTGCCGTATTCGGAACGACGCCAGGCGCGGAACATGATGGTTTCATTGTCCGAGAGATAAAACGGGGCGCCTTCCTGCCAATCTTCGGTAAACGTCACTTGTTGTTCGTCGGAACCGTCGGGCCGCATTTTCCACAGATCCATCTGGCCATCGACCATCCGACCGAACACTACCCACTCGCTGTTGGGTGAAATAGACACCTCCGCTTCGTAGTGTTCGTTGTCAGTCAGGCGAACGCGGTTGTTACCATCTAGATCGGCGATATAAAGCTCAGCACCAGCCGGATACTCGTTTTGGTCTGACCAGTTGCCGGGTGGCAGATTCATCCGGTCGCGCGTCGAAGTAAAGACCACGCGCTGTTGATCAGGAAAAAAATAGGAACAAGCATCCTGACCTTGGTCATTGGCGCGACGTAAATTGGTGCCGTCGATCGAATAGGTGTAAGTCAAATTACCTGTGGTCCCGAACGGCGATTTCACCGCATTGGGATCATTGGTCTGGGCAATCAGGTGATAACTGTCTGGCGCGAAATAGGCTTCCGCTGAAACCGGTATATTCGGGATGTCATAATAGGGGAACATCTCGTCGGTCATGAGCTCAGCACCAGGAGGTGCCGTGAAGGCCATTTCTGAGTCCATGGACCCGGAGTTCATCCCATCTGAGTCACAACCTGCGATCAAAGCTGTCGCGGCCAGAAGCGACCCAACTGAACGTGTACTCATATCTATTCTCTCGTCCTCAACCCCGAATTGAATATCATGCCCCTATGACACCCGAGCCGCCTTCCGCATGCAAGGCCTTTAGGCGTAACATCGTGTAACGTGGCGGTTGAGCACGGTACTGTGCAATGAGGGAATACAAAATGATGCGACTCCAAAGTCTGATGCTCTCCCTCGGCCTCTCCATTTTCACGATCAGCGGTGCTTCGTCTGCCGACAGCTTTAAAGACTGCGCTCATTGCCCAGAGATGATCGTTGTACCCTCAGGCAAGGCCATACTGGGTTCCGAGCCATGGATTGCAGATCGTAAACGTATCGAAGCGCCCATTCGCGAAGTAACAATCGCCTATACTCTCGCGGTGGCAAAAACAGAAGCAACACGGACTGAGTACCGCGCCTTTATTGAAGCGACTGGTTATCAAACGTCCTACGAACCTGGCCGCGAGGGGTGCAGCACACGAACCTATGACGGCGTTCTGGGTTTTGTTCGCGATCATACGTGGGACGCCCCCGGCGAGGACCAGACAGAAGACCATCCAGTGATTTGTGTCAGCTGGGCCGATGCCCACGCCTACGTCTCGTGGCTCGCCGAGACTACTGGCAAGCCCTACCGGTTGCTATCGTCTACGGAATTCGAATACGCCACCCGCGCAGGCACACGCGGTCCATGGTTCTGGGGCAACAACAATGCCGATGCGTGTGCCTATGCCAATGTCGCTGATTCAACCTTCCGTCGGTTATATGACTATCAACCTCTGTTTGCCTGCGACGACAATCAAGAACGCTCGTCACCTGTCGGCAGCTTCGACCCCAATCCCTGGGGCCTGTACGACATGTTGGGCAACGCCTGGGAGTGGACCGAAGATTGTGTCCATTCGGACATGCGCAATGTTCCAATAGATGGCCGCGCGTGGCGTTCGGAAGATGAAGGGGATTGCTCAAAGCGTATTCCGCGCGGCGGATCCTGGATGTCAGGGACCGACTGGGTGAGGGCTGCAGCTCAGGCCGGTGATCCCGCGCTTTATCACAGTCAGATATTAGGGTTTAGAGTTGCAATGACGCTCAAGGAATAAACATCCACCTAAAGTGCGCGAGTAACGGTCAATAGTCTTTGCGTAGGAAACATAAAAATGACGCGAGTTCTCAGTTTTATCGTCAGTTTCGCGCTGACGGTTCTTTTTTCTCTTTTCGCTTCTGCTGCAGATACCTTCACCGATTGTGACCATTGCCCCGAGATGGTCCAAATCCCGGCTGGAACGGCGACGCTGGGCTCCGAACCCTGGGTCGCAAACCGCAAAGGTGGCGACGGACCAATTCGTGAAGTCACGATCACATACTCTTTTGCCGTCGCAAAAACTGAAACAACGCGAGCACAATACCGTGCGTTCATTGAAGCCACGGGATATGAAACGCCATATGAGCCAGGACGTGAGGGCTGCAACACATGGACCTTTGACCGGGTTTTAGGTTTCGTCCGCGATCACAACTGGGAGGCACCGGGGTTTGATCAGCGCGAAGACCATCCCGCCATTTGCATCAGCGCCGTTGATGCGGAAGCCTATGCAGCTTGGTTGGCAGAATCGACGGGGAAACCCTATCGGTTGTTGTCGTCTACAGAATTTGAATACGCAACCCGAGCCGGCACGCGCGGTCCATGGTTCTGGGGCAACAGTAATGTCGACGCCTGCACCTATGCCAATATTGCCGACTCAACGTTCCGTCGCTTGTACGATTACGCCCCTGTGTTCGCGTGTGACGACGCCCAGGAGCGTACCGCGCCGGTCAGCAGTTACCAATCAAATCCCTGGGGCTTACACGATATGCTCGGTAATGCGTGGGAATGGACGGCGGATTGCGCCCACCCAGACATGAATAAAGTGCCCACTGATGGTCGCACCTGGCGTGAGGAAGACGATGGTGATTGCAACAAGCGCGTACCACGCGGCGGATCATGGGCATCGGGCACAGACTGGGTCCGTGCAGCAGCGCAAGCCGCCGATGGCGCGCAGTATCACAGTCAGCTTTTAGGATTCAGAGTGGCGTTAACGGTGGACGAGTAGACAAAAAGACCAACGCGGGTAAAACGGTCTACTTCCGCTTCGCCGGTTTCATCACTTCTCCGGCTGACACCATAGTCCCAGCGGCGAAGAGACACGCCAGAGTCACGACGGGCACAGGATCATTTAAGCTGGCAAGCAACACGCCACCACACATAAAGAATCCTGCGACAAAGCAAATGCAAACGACTCCCATGGTTAAACTCATCAGCCATGAGCAAAACGTATCGCCAGAGCGTATTTATTTTTCTGCGGTTCTCATCGTCTCATCCTCTAGCCCGATGCCGGGCCTTATTTTGTGCGCCGTCTTTTACGTCAAGGACGCAACGGGACATCAACGCGCGGTCCCATCCTCGGGCTGCAAAGCCCGGTGAAGATATGCGCGTGAAAGGATTTTGACGAAAAAAGGTTAATGGCTGGTTTCTCTCAAAAGTCGCCGTTTTCTGTGGGTTCTAGGCCATCATATGGGCCCGAGGTATGGGTTCTACCCCAGCTGATCTAGCACTTCGAAGGCGGCGCGTTCGCCCGATTCCATCGCCCCTTCGAGGCCGCGAGTGGATTGAGAGGTGTGCTCTCCGGCGAAGTGAATGACCCCAGCCGGTTGGGCCATGCTCTCTTTATATTTGGCGATCATGCCAGGACGCCAATAGGCATACATGCCACCCGCGTAGGGATCGTTGGTCCATGACCAGGAGCGTACCACCCGCACCTTGCCCTTCGCCGCCGGTCTTGCAGCAATTAGGTCTGCAATCAAACGGGCGTCTGCTTGGTCTTTGGGTATGCGATTGAGGAAAGATGCCAATCGACCGGTCGAGAACACATACATCCCAACCGCTTCGCCGTTATCGGTTTGCGGACCCATGCGGCCCGGGGTGGAGTCCATCCACATGCCTGCGGGGAGACCATCGTTGTCCCAGTAGGGCGCATCGGTTTCGATAAACGCATGGAAGCACGAGCCATAAGGCAGCGTTTGAATCGCTTCCGCTTGTACGCCGGTGACCGGTGGGTCAAAGGAGACAAATTTCAAGGCCGAAAACGGCAAAGTCACAATGGCTCTCTTGCCAGTGAATGTGCGACCATCCTGCGCTACAACTTCAACACCTGCACCACCCGTACGTATTCCGGCGATAGGCGTGTTCCGGTGAATGGCACCATTTAAAGACGACGCAATAGCGTTGACCAAACTGGAATTCCCACCCTCGATTTTCCAGAAGTTTGGCGGTTCGAGCTCCGATTGCGATTTAGCGAAATTCCACACATGCATCATGTGCACGGATGACAGTTCATCAATGGAGTGGCCATAACCTGGGTTGGTATCCATGCCGAGTCGAATCTCTGCTTCGCTATGACCCTTCGCTAACATCATGTCCCGCAAAGATACATCTTGAGCGGTGATATCCGACTCCCACCATGATTCAAGATCATCAAACAAACTGTACTTATCGATCATGCGAAAGCGGTAGGCTGCGGGTGTAATTGCGTGGGCCTCACCCTGGAAAGGGTTCAACTCATGTTCCGCCCAGTCTTCATTGCGGATACTGGTGCCCTTAATGTGAATGTGCGTGCCGAAGCCACTGAATTGCGCTGGCGACCGCTTCACCCCAAGACGATCACAAAAATCTAGAAACCGTGCATACATCGCACCAACCGATGACCCACCCGCCTCAGGTTTGCCGGGTAAGTCAGTCATGGTGTAACAGCGACCACCGATGCGGTCTTTGGCCTCTACAATAGTGGTCGAATACCCTTCACTCTCGAGCCAACTGGCCGCCGTTAGACCGGCCAAGCCCGCACCGACAATTATCACATCAGCGGTATCGGCCGCATTAGCACGTCTTGGCTTGAGCCCTCTGGCCAAAGCCGTACCCGCCAGCAGACCCAGGCTGGTGCGCCTAGAAAGAGAGTTTGAATTGGTCATCGCTTTGACCTCCATGTGAATCGCGTGCGTCGCAAATTCGTTTTTCCTCAACCACCGGAATCAACTTGCTGCACATTAATCCGGGTGCCGTCAGGCGTGTATACCGTGCCTTCATAGCCGACCACGCTGGTCATTTGCCCAGACAGCCGCGACGGTCTAGACGCGATCTGCACGCCCATGGATTCCAACTTCTCGAAGGTCGCGAAGATGTCCGGCACTTTGACCACCAGTAGCGACTCACCGGCACGTGGGCGTTGCGCACCAACTCGCTCAATCGGCGCGAACTCGTCGCCGTTCGAACCCAACAAGCCGATCATCGGACCTTCACCCCTGGCCGGAGTCATCATGACAAAATGGGCCCGATTTCCTTCATCTAAATTTAGTGAGCCCGCCGTTTCTTCGCCGCCGAATTGGGCGTCCTCGAATGTCACGCGATAGCCCATGGCGTCAGACCAAAACGTCTTCGACAATTCAACATCAGAGGTAAACAGCGTCATACGGCGGATGCTGCCGCCCATGCCTACTTCACCACCAGTGCCGAGGTCACGTGCCACCCTGAAACCAAACTGGGTGTTGCGTTTTTCAATCGGATCACGTCCCGGCCAGGCAATACGATTGCGTTCCGGCGCGGACAACCAGCCACCACCTCGTGTTGTGTGGCGGTCACATCCGACATCCCACGTCCATGCAGAGCCGTCACGCGGACGCCCGATATGTGTGGCCGCCCAGCAATCTTCAGTCCACTCCCAAACGTTACCGATCATGTCGTATAGACCGAAAGCATTCGGCTCAAACTGCCCAACGGGCGCCAAGTCCGCATAGCCGTCACGACATGTCGCTGGGAACCAAGGGAACGGATACTCTTCAGCAGCATCGAGATCAAAAGTATTGGCCCACTGACAGGCGGCACCTGGGCTGTTGCCCCAGAAACGCGATGTCGTCGTACCTGCCCGGGCCGCATACTCCCATTCTGCTTCAGTTAAGAGGCGATAGCGTTTTCCCGTGATTTGAGCGAGCCAACCCACATAAGCCTTGGCGTCGTTCCATGACACACACCCAACGGGGTGTTCATCTTTCACACGCCTTGGCTGGCGGCGATCTTGCCAGTTGGCCGTCGGGTCGTCATTGAACCCGATTTGGTCATCCCAAACCCGACATTCGTCTTTGACCCCATGGCCTGTTGCATCAACGAAGGTTTCGAATTGTCCGTGAGTGACTTCGAACCGGCCAGCAGCAAACATATAGTCGATGGTTATTTTAACCTGCGGACCTTCGCCCCGGCTTAGATCAACTTCGCGGTCACTGATGGGCGTGCCCATCATGAACGACCCACCAGAAATTACGACGAGCTCAGGACAGTCATCGCAATCTTTAATGATATCTCCAGCACCCAAACCGCCATCGGACTGAGCATGGGCTATCGAAGATGCCACCAACATTGCTATCAGTAAAAACAGCCGACTCATTTCCCACTCCCTCATTTCAATTCTCGAACCAAGCGAAAGCCGAGATCATTGCCTCGCCCCTCTGGACTGCCACTCGCTCGTCGTGCTGGACGAACATTTGTCGGACGACTGTACCAACCACCGCCACGCACCACACGACGCTCACACCCACCTTCCCAAACCCACGCCCTTTCATCGGGCGGGCGACCCCAATAGCTGGTCGTATGACAATCCTGCACCCGCTCCCACAGGTTGCCCATCATGTCGTAGAGGCCATAGGCGCTGGGCGCAAAACTGGCGACTGGGGCCACATCAGCATAGCCGTCGTTGCAGCGGGCGTATGGCCAAGGAAAAGTGTAGGTCTTCTGCGCTTCACCATCATAAGCGTTGGCGTGCTCACAGGTAAGCGATAGGGACACACCCTCAAAAGAGTTGTTCGCGCCCCAAGGCCGCGGCGCTGTTGTTCCAGCGCGGGCTGCAAATTCCCATTCCGACTCCGACGGCAATCGATAAGTCTCGCCCGTGCGTTCGCTTAGCCAAGCTGCATAGGCAACGCTGGCGGCATAATCAATACAGGAAACAGGATGACTATCTCTGGCGCGACGCGGCTGAACAGGCTTTCGCCAACTAGCATCGGGATCTTCAAAGTTGCCATCGCGCAAGACGTTACATCCAGTACCGGCATCGTAGCCGGTTGCCTCGACGAACGTTTTGAAATTCCCGATCGTTACTTCAGTTTCGCCAATGGCATAGGCGCTTCGAATGGAAATGCGGATAGGCGGGCCCTCGCCAGACTCCTCGTTGACCTCATAGGCGCCGATGGGTGTTCCCATCACAAAGTCACCAGCGGGAATAACCACCATGCGTGGACAATCGCTGCAGTCCTGAATCACAGAACCCGCGTCTTGAGCGACCGCACTTGTTGAGAATAAGAGCGCTGCCAATCCAATGATAATCTTCATGGCGTAGCCCCCTCTGCTGTCGAGAGATCTCGGGCAACTCGAAAGCCACCGAAGTCAAACCGATGAGTCGCGTTGGCGTCACCATGGTAGCCCGGCCGAATTCGAGCAACAGATGTCATCCAGCCACCGCCACGCTGGATGATACGAGCACAGCCGCCTTCCCACACCCAGGCGCGTCCGTCTTTAGGGCGACCGACATGTGACTTGGTCGCGCAGTCCTCCGCAAATTCCCAAACATTGCCGAGCATATCGTAGAGACCGAACGCATTGGGTTTGAGAGAGCCCACAGGGGCGACGCCTTGATGACCGTCACGACAGGCCATATGCGTCCAAGCCAACGGATAGCGCTCCCGGCTATCGAGATCATATGCATTTACCCAGGCACAGCCCTGATGTGGGTTGTTGCCCCAAGGATAAAGTACATCTGATCCCGCTCGGGCCGCGTATTCCCATTCCGCTTCGGTGGGTAATCGAAAAGCGACGCCGGTCTTTTCCGAGAGCCACGCAACGTAAGCTTTGGCGTCTTGCCAAGAGACGCAACTCACCGGGTGTTCCGGTTTCGGGCGTGCCGGAACTCCTGGCCGTTTCCAAGAGCGATTATCATCGTCATCGTAGCGTTGCAGTTTGTCGTTCCAGACACGACACCGAACCGTCGGTTCGAAATTTGTATCTTCTGCGAATACGTCAAACTCACCATGGGTGACTTCAAACCGACCGATGGCGAAAGCCTTAGGGATTTTCATGTGAACCGGGGGCTGTTCCCCGGTTTCATTATCGACCGGAACACCAAGCGGTGTTCCCATCCTGAATTCACCTGCTGGGACAACGACAAGCTCAGGACAAAAATCACAATCTGCGAGAACGTCGCCCGGACCCACTTGGGCTGACCCACTGGTGGCAAACGCACAGAATAAAATTATTAGAGCCGCAGTCGGCTTCATCCCGCCCCCTTTGATGCACTTAACCACATACATCTTGGAAGACAGTTTAGAGAAGCGCCCTATGACTCGCTATAGGTTGTTTAGGATTCAGTTAGGCAATGCCGTAGCCAGACGGTGGCAAAGGCAGGCGGCGCAAACGCTGACCTGTTGCTGCAAAGATGGCATTAGCCACCGCCGGCGCCGTGGCGGGCACAGCGGCTTCCCCGGCGCCACCAACAATTTCTTCAGACTCCAATAACTCGACCTCAACTACTGGCATGTTTGCCAAACGTATTGTGTCGTAGTCATGGAAGTTGGATTGCTCGACCACACCGTCTTTGACTGTGATCTCGCCAAACATTGTCGCGCTTAAGGCGTAGGTAATGCCGCTTTCCATTTGATGCACGACATTAGAGGGGTCAAGTGCAAAGCCACAATCGTACGCGCACCAAATTTTTACGACCTCAAGATCGCCACTGGAGACATCAATCTCTGCCACTTGTGCGTTGACCGACCCAAAGCCCGGGCAGAAAGCGATACCAAGACCGCGGCCGGCCGGCATGTCGCGGCCCCACCCTGCCATCTCGGCCACCTTATCCAACACGGCAATTTCGCGGGGTTTATCGACAATCAAACTGCGGCGAAATTCATATGGATCTTTGCCGGCAAAGTAGGCCAGTTCGTCCATGGCGCTTTCGGAGAAAAAGCCGTTTTGGGACGATGCCACACCACGCCAAAAACCAACCGGCACCACGGGCTTATACTCAACATAGTCCACCAGTGTGTTTTCAATTGAGTAAGAGCCGCCAATCGCGCCGCCAAGAGACGTTGGGTCTGGAAAATTACGTGGCCGATTCTGGAATTGAAGGATCGACTCACCTGCTAAGCGGCTATGCATGGCGATCAAATTGCCGTCGTCATCCAACGCCGCCCTGATTCTGGCGACATAGGCCGCACGATAAAAGTCATGTTGAATGTCTTGTTCGCGAGTCCAAATCAGACTGACGGGACGCCCCTTAACCGCCATCGCTGCCTGTACGGATTGACGGGCGAAATCCGGCTCCCATTTACGGCCAAAGCCACCGCCGGCAAACGTGTTTTGAAGGTTGACGTTCTCGAGAGACAGCCCCGTGATCTTTGCCGCTTCCTCGCGCGCCAAGTCTTGCTGTTGGTGCGGAGACCACATTTGACAATGACTGTCCGTAACCAGCGCCGTCGATGCCATAGGCTCCATACAAGCATGGGCCAAGAAGGGCACTTCGTACTCTGCTTCGAAGGCACGTGTTGAGTCGGCAATGACGGCAGGCGCATCGCCCTTGGTGCCAAAGAAGGGACGCGCCTCATCATCAAGCGACGCCCGCATTTCTTGCCACATGTCGGAAGAGTTCAGGCTATCCATGCCTTTGAAGTCCCACTCGACGTCAAGAGCCTCGGCTGCCTTCTTAGCTTGCCAAAATGTCTCAGCGATAACGGCAAGTCCGCCGTCCACGTTTGTCACAGCAACAACGCCTGGCATGGACAAAGCCGCATCACGATCATCGCGAATAATCTCGCCGCCATAGACCGGCGACGCCCGCAAGGCCGCATATAGCTTACCTTCCAACCTGACGTCTGCGCCGTAGTCTGCAGATCCATCCACCTTAGCCGGCGTATCTTTACGGGTCACATTCTTGCCGAGCAGCTTAAAGTCGGCACGATCTTTTAGGGGCGGCTCTTCTAACGGAACCAATTGAGACGCCGCGTCTGCCACCTCGCCAAAGCTGACAGATCGCCCACTTTCAGGGTGCGTAATGATTCCCCGATCCACAGACAGGTCTGACGCGTCTACACCGAGCTTCTCTGCGGCAGCCCGTGCCAACATGTCTTTTGCTGCAGCACCGGTCTTGCGGAGCACATCGTAGTACCCACTGGTCGCATCTGATGCACCTGTGGACTGCCGGCCTTCTTTCGCAGGGTTTCCGTAGTCTGGATTGGCCGTGGCTAAACGGACATCGACCAAATCCCAATCGGCGTCCATTTCCTCCGCAACAATTTTTGGCAGAGTTGTGTAAACACCCTGGCCGATCTCTGCACCGGGCACGACGATGGACACCCGATTACCTGGCAATACTTGCACATAGGCGTTTAGCTCAGCGGCATCGCCATCCGAAATAGCAGCAACTGATCGCGGCAGGCGCGCACCGAGCACCAGACCGCCCGCCGCAGCCGAAGTGACAAAAAAGGTTCGACGACTCAGCCGCGTTTTTGACGGCTTGGGATGAGAGGTCTGAAAGGTCATGGCAGGCTTCCTTGGATTGGCTCGTTGCAGCAATCATTTGTGACGTTAAATGTAACACAGCGGCAAACGAGTAAGAAAGAAGTTGGATGAAAATCACCCGACCAACCATCTCGTGAGCATTCGGGCGGCTATGCGCCGATATCAAGCCACAGGCTGGGCACTGTGCTCATTGTGCGGCTTTTCGCAGCCAGTCCCTAGCGTCACCCTCAAGGCGTTGATACGTTCACAACATGTTTAAAGTTACGTGAGGTTTCTCGCCATGATGGAATACATTCTTCGCCAGCACGGCCGCGCCACCCTGGACTTTCTGTCCTCATTCGGACCGGCTATTGGCCCATTGATGAAAGAGCAACATGCTGCGCTCGAGTCGGCAAATCTAAACGATGAAACCTTGGCTGACGACTTAGACGAACGCGCCAAACAAATTGAATCCGTGCTCGAAAAGGTGCCAGCCTTCCGGACCTCTAACTTGGTCGGAGAATGGCATGGAGAGCACCATGGTCGAACAGCTGCGGCGGCCTTTGAAGAAATCCAAGACGACTTGGCCTCAGACTTTGATGCACTTGCGTCGGGGGGAACAACACTCGCGTACAATCCAGATTTAGAAATACCAAAGTACTGGCCCTACCCCATTCATCGCACCACCGGCGGTTGGGATGGCCATCGGCACATGGGTTTCATTCACGGCGAGTTGGTTCATCGTTACGTCGTCGGTAAAGCGGCCAAACCTCCGGCCGCTGGGGGAGCCCCAACTGACATTTATGCAGATCGCCGCAATTTTGCCGAACAAGCGCCGCGACGTGACTATGAGCACGTGGTTGAAATCGGCTGTTCGTCCGGACCATACACGACGAAACTCGCGGAAGTTTTTCCAGATGCAAAAATTTCAGCTTGCGACATTTCAATTACGCAGCTCGAACAAGCTCAACGCAACGGCAACAAACTTGGACACAGCTGGAATCTATTCCACGCCGACGGTCGCAACACCGGGTTAGAAAACGAGAGCTGCGACCTATTTACCTCGTACATCATTTTGCATGAACTTCCCGTCGATGTGATTACCGACATCCTACGCGAAGGGTTCCGCACCTTGACCTCAGGCGGCGATCTTTTGTTTGGCGATGTCGCACCATACAACGCACTCAACAAGGTGGCGGCATGGCGCACCGATTACATGGCTAAGTACGGCGGCGAACCGTTCTGGCGGGGGTCATCAACCATGGACATGGTGGGTATTATGGAAGACATCGGTTTCGTTGATATCAAGTACGAAGGCATGGTACCGAATAACTATCCGTGGGTTACCTACGGTCGGAAGCCGTAACGCAATATGTCAGACCGCAAAACCTATCCTGCGACCAAGAAGCCGAGAAAACGCAAGGCTCTCCGGCCAGAAGACATCGATAATGTCGGTCAAGCGATCATAACTTTGGCTCAAGAGCTGTGGGCCGTAAAAGACCGACAAGCCGTGACCGAAGCTGTTTTGAAAGCACGTGGCATCGATATCAGTGAGGATATCGACACCCACAAACCGGATGCCGAATTGGAAGCGGAACTAGCCGCAGCGCGTGAAGCCCTGGTCCAGAAAATTGTCATGGATTTGACCGGAGAATACGGACCACTCGAGTAACGAGGGCTTGAGTTTTAGCGTATCGTTACGATCGGTCCACACGCAAAGTGTTGAGCACTGGGTAATCGGTCAGTAATTCGACACGAATATATTGGTTAGTGCCACGGTGGACGTGTTTGGCGTTCGCCCCTGCGAGCACATGGGACTCAGCCAACATCTTTTCAATTTCTCTGCGGTCATCCTCGGAGTGATACTCAAGATAAATCTGGTCTATGTCGCTAAGTCTCGCTTGCAACGCTTTAAGCACTGGCAACTCGGCGCCTTCGGTATCAACTTTCAGAATCGATATATGGTCGAGTTTAAGCTCCTTCATCATACGGCCCGCATGACGAAGCTCGACAGTTTGAGTCGTCTCAGACGTTTCTGCGCTGTTGTACAGTGAGTTTTGTAAGCACTGAGACGCCCCTTCAAACAAAGACATACTCGTGTCCTCGGAAAATAAACCGATAGGGAAGACTTCTGCAGAATGTGTTTGAGCAACGTTGCGCCGCAAGAATTCGACTGCACCAAGGGAAGGTTCAAAACAATAAAAGCGAGCATCACTAAAGTGGGCCGCCATAAATATTGTAAATGCGCCAAGGTTGGCCCCCACGTCGACAACGGTTTCAACGCTGTAGCCGGGAATGGGTAAGACCGGATAATCCTTCCCCGCTAGAATGCGCCGCACGTGCTGCCCGGTATTTGCGACATCCGGATACTGAAATTGGAAAGACCCACTCTTCGCATCAACCTGAATGGTTGAGGTGTTGTCGTAGTGAGACTGTGGCTGTGGGGGGACGGCGGTCATGGCGTCGGTATAAATGTCTCTATAGCCGCCATGCAACAGTGACCGTGATCTTCAGCTCGAAATGGCCGAATTCTCCCCATGGTAATGTCTTTCAGGGTCCATGTTGGCTAACCCTAGGGGCGCAAACTGCTCTTATTGGTTGTATTTTAGGTATGTTTTGCCGTAATTAAGGCGAAACGGCTAGCAATAGACTGGCCGATTGATCGCACAGGACATGCCATATGCTGTTGGACTAAGACTTTAAACACAGTGACATCCACATCTTGGTGGTTGATGGAGTCACCGACGAAGCGGAAGACCTCGTCGCTAGCCTCATAAAGGCGGGGTTTAACGAACCATACATTTCAGTTTCGCCATCGTTCGGCGACGCCATCACTGCGATCGAAAAAGAGAAAATCCACGTTGCTCTGATCAACTACGATTTAGCGCCTCATACGGGCTTTGAGTTGATGGAAGAGCTGTCAAGAATGGGCAATCCAGTTCCAGTCATTATGACCGCCAAATCTAAGGACTCGAAGATTGATTCATGCGCAATGACCAGAGGTGCATACGATTACTTGATCCATGCAAACATAGAACCAGAACTCTTAGAGCGCACGATCCGCTACACCGTCATTCGTCGCAAACTAGAAGACCAGTTGCTGCACGCTGCGCTGTACGTTGAGCTTTCAGGGTTGCCAAACCGCCGGGCGTTTTTCGATCGCCTTGGTCAGGGATTATTCCGGGCAGACCGCCACAAACAAGAACTTTCAATTTTCTATATCGACCTCAATGGATTCAAAACCGTCAATGACACACACGGACACCAGGCGGGTGATGAGGTCATTCGAGTGGTCGGGGACCGGCTCCAGAAATGCCTGCGCCGCACCGACACGCCGGCTCGTTTAGGGGGCGATGAGTTCACCTGTATTCTAGAAGACTTTCGTGATCGTGAAGTAGCGCTGGCTGTCATTGATAAGATTACAAATATCTTCGACAAGCCGATCTCATACGAGGGCATTGATCATCAGATCGGCGGGAGCTTAGGCGTGTCGTTCTATCCCGAGAATGCCACTGACGCTGACCTACTCATTTAACTTGCAGACGACTCTATGTATCAAGCAAAGGTCAAATCACGCCGCTCCGGAAAGCCTGAAGTGATCATCTCAACAGCAGAACTAAAATCCGCCTAGCCATCAGTTCAGCGGCACAGCGTCAGTCCTCTTGGTTGCACATAGACGCTGACGAACAGCGGGTCTTGGAGTTTGCTCAGAGCCGAGTTCATAGGCAACAACATTTAAGTTGTCACCAAATGCCCTCAACAACTCTCCCGATTCCAAGAGAAAATTAGGGTTTCTAGGGCGCCCTAGTTTTTCGTTTCCCTGCCCGAATGTTTCGAAGATAAGAACGCCGTCTGCCGCAAGCGAGTCTATGAGCTGCGGGAAATGGGGACGGTGGAGGTAATTCGTGACGACAATGCCATCGAACGCTGATTCTGGAAATGGCCAGTCGCCCATTTCCAAATCCACTTCAAGAAGTATCAGGCCAATCTGATCCTTGAGGTCGGACATACCTGATACATCGATATCAACCGCTGTCACTTTGTATCCCTGACCAAGGAAGTGGCGGGTATGGCGACCATAACCAGCAGCAACGTCCAGGATATGACCTCCCGATCGCACCAGCGGAGCGAACCTAGTTATCCAAGGCGAAGCCGGAATATCTGGATCATTTGGTCGGTCAAAGCTCGGCATACGGATTAGGGCTCAATTGTCGTGCTGTCAAAGACGTAGCTCATCGACTCTTACCACGCGAGAAAGGTAGCATACCCTGCAATGTGAAAGATTCTTGTATGTTTCGTACAACATCAGCGGGTCTGGTCCTGTGTGGTCTTATACTTGGAATGCCAGCAGTGACATCTGCCCAGGATGCGCGTGCTCTTCACGACCGCATCATCACCTTTGACGCGGAAATGGATATTCCATTCGAATTCATGGAAGGGGCCAATGATGTCGGACAAGAAACCGGCATGCAGATCGACCTACCTAAGATGGACCGAGGAGGGTTAGACGGCGCGCTTTTTGTGAACTGGGTCTTGCAAGGCAGACGTACACCGTCCGCTTACGCGAAGGCCCGTGCCAATGCAGAGAAGAAATTCGCTGCTATCGAAAATATGGTTCAAACCTATCCTGGCCGTATCCGGCTTGCTCGAACCGCAGATGACGCTGAAAAGTTAGTGGCTGAAGGCAGGCATTTTGCAGTTATGGGAATGGTAAATGCGTGGCCGCTTGGTCCTGACCTGACATGGCTTCCCGAACTATATGATCGCGGCCTGCGCAACATCACCTTCAACCACGCCGGGCATAACCAATTTGCTGACTCGTCACGACCACGCGCACCACTCAATGACAAGCCCCAAGAACACGTCGGACTTTCACAGCTCGGCAGAAGCCTTGTCATGATGATGAACGACCTCGGCATCATCGTAGATGTCTCTCAAGTCTCACCGCAGACCCTGTTTCAAACAGCCGAACTATCTCGCGCGCCCATTATTGCGTCGCATTCGGGCGTAAAAAACATCATCGACACTGCACGAAATCTGACCGACACTGAGATGTTAGCCATTAAGGACAGTGGTGGCGCAGTCGGTATCGTCGCGTTTTCAAGTTACCTACGCCCAACGCGACCAGAACAGGGCGCGGCGTTTGGCGCCATTTTGGGTGAGTTTGGCACCACCAACCTCGCCGAAATCACAGCAAACTTCTCCGCTGAGAAAGTGGAGAAGTTTAAAACCGTCTTCGCGGCCTATGAAAAAGAGTTCCCACGGGCAACCGTCGCCCAATATGTCGACTCCATCGCCTACGCAGTCGATTTGCTTGGTATTAATCACGTCATGATTAGCTCAGACATGGAACATGGCGGCGGTGTCACGGGATGGATTGATGCCGGTGAATCCCCGGGGGTGACAGAAGAGCTTGTTTCTCGGGGTTATATGGAGGATCAAATCGCCAAGCTGTGGTGGGGGAATTTTGCCCGCGTTTGGCGCGCCGTTGAGACAGCAGCCGCCAATTAGCGCAATTTGACGCAGTGCAGCAAAAAGCCTAAGAACATAGGAATAGTAGGCGATATAGGCCCGAACTCCTGTTTCTCATGGGTGGAGCGATGTGGTGACCAAGCCGGCGGCACCTGACAGTCAGATACTTGATTTGGCGGCGGAATTTCCCGCAGCTGACCCGAAGGCATGGATGACCCTGGTCGAGAAATCCCTGGGTGGTCGACCTTATGAGAAATTGGCTTCGAAAAGCTACGACGGCCTTAGGATTGAACCGCTCTATACGGCGGAAGGGTCCAAACAAAAGAAAAGCCCTGCCATCCCAGTTCAACCAGGCTGGGATTTACGGTGCCTGTCATCGCACCCAGATCCGCGCGTAGCCAACAGACAAATATTGACGGACCTTGAAAAAGGAGCGACCTCGATCTGGCTGAAGCTAGATCCGACAGGTCGCGCTGGCACGGTCATTAAATCCCGCGCCGACCTCAATACGTTGCTAGATGGAGTCTTTCTTGATCTTGCACCGGTGGTTCTTGATCCAGGCGGACCGTCTTTACCGCCCGCGGCTTATTTGATGGACTTGTTGACCCGCAAAAATGTGGCGAATGGTTCTTTCTCAGGAAACTTTGGCGCTGATCCGCTAAGCACCTTAGCTGCAGTTGGCAAAGTCATCGTGCCAATGGATACGCTTCTTGGACGTATGGCTGACCTAGCGGCTCATACAGCCAAGACCTATCCCAATGCCAAAGCACTCAACATCGCAACGACGGTGTATCACAGTGCGGGGTGTTCAGAGGCGCAGGAAATTGCAATCGCAATGGCCACTGCAGTCGAATATCTACGTCACATAATAACCGCTGGCGTTTACATTGACGACGCCTGTCGTCAGGTTGCCTTTACATTGACCTGTGACACCGATGTCTTTTTAACCATCGCTAAACTGCGCGCGGCGCGGCGACTGTGGGCCAGAGTGTCAGAGGTGTGTGGGTCAGACACATCAGCGCCTATTTACACCGTTACTGCACCACGCATGATGAGCCAGCGTGATCCTTGGGTGAATATGTTGCGTGGAACGGCCGCCTGTTTTGCGGCGGGGGCCGGCGGCGCTGATGCTATTACAGTGTTGCCTTTTGAGAGCGCTATTGGGTTGCCGACATCGTTAGGTCGGCGCGTCGCCCGCAACACCCAAATCATTCTGCAAGAAGAATCATCCATCAATAAAGTTACCGATCCTGCCGCAGGATCCTGGATGGTGGACTCTCTTACCGACAAGTTGACCGAAGCGGCTTGGTCTATTTTCCAGGAAATTGAGAAAGCCGGTGGCATGGCGACCGCACTTGAGAGTGGCGCTATCACTGAGCGTATTGGAACGACAGAATTGGCGCGTGCCATAAACATATCCACACGCAAAGATGCACTCACCGGCGTCAGCGAATTCCCAAATCTCGCAGAAGATCCTGTCGAAATTGATACGCCAGATATTTCAGCAATCACGAGGGAAGCGGATGCCAGAGCGGCCAGCGCGCCTGGTGCAGTTGTGGACCTGCCCGAGCATGGGAATGGAACATTGATGGCGGCTCTGGTGAAAGCGGCAGCAGAGGACACATCTACCTCCACGATTGGCGCGGCTCTCAAAGGTTCTCCAATTGAACTCACGCCACTGCCACAACATCGTCTGGCAGAAGATTACGAGGCGCTTAGAGACGATAGTGACAGCTTCGTCGCCAAGCATGGCGCGCGACCTCAAGTATTTCTCGCCAACATCGGCAGTATTGCCGAATTTACGGCACGGGCATCTTTTGCAAAAAACTTCTTTGGAGCCGGTGGCATTGAGGCTTTGGCTGGGCAAGGCGGCCTAAAAACGGATGTCATCGCAAGTGAGTATAAGAGCACTGGAGCCACAGTCGCTGTTATTTGTTCTGCCGACGACCTTTATTCTGAGTACACGGAAAAACTGGCCCGAGAGTTGAAAGCGGCAGGTGCTGTCGCTGTCTATATAGCGGGGCGGGGCGGCGAACATGAGCAAACCTGGAAATCAGCTGGTGTCGACGAGTTTATCTATATGGGCTGTGACGTATTGGCCGTTTTAACCGATACCCACCAACGATTGGGGGTGAGTTCATGACCCAGATTCCAAATTTCTCTGATATTCCGCTGGAACCATCTGACGGCGGGCGGACAAAAACCAGCGCCAATGCGTCTGTGAAGAATTGGAGCACACCGGAAGGTATTGAGGTTAAACCGGCCTTCGACGCCAGTGATGTTGCCGGCTTAGACTTCTTGAATACGTTACCGGGCGTTCCACCATTTCTGCGCGGCCCCTACCCGACCATGTATGCGAGTCGGCCGTGGACCATTCGCCAATACGCTGGTTTCTCGACAGCAGAGGACTCAAACGCGTTTTACCGTCGCAACTTAGCTGCCGGACAAAAGGGCCTGTCAATCGCATTCGATCTCGCAACACATCGCGGGTATGACTCCGACCACCCAAGGGTGACTGGTGATGTCGGCATGGCAGGCGTTGCCATCGACTCTATATATGACATGCACACGTTATTCGACGGCATCCCTCTGGATCAAATGTCTGTTTCAATGACGATGAATGGTGCCGTATTGCCAGTCTTGGCGTTGTACATCGTGGCGGCAGAAGAACAGGGCGTGAAACCGGAAGCTTTAACCGGCACCATTCAGAACGACATTCTCAAAGAATTCATGGTGCGCAACACCTATATTTTCCCGCCTGAACCCAGCATGAAAATTATTTCGGACATCTTCTCCTACACGTCGCAGAACATGCCCAAATACAATTCGATATCGATCTCCGGTTATCATATGCAAGAAGCTGGAGCGACGGCTGATCTGGAACTGGCGTACACGCTAGCGGACGGCGTGGAATACGCACGTGCCGGTCAGGCTGCAGGGCTAGACATTGATACCTTCGCGCCGCGTCTGTCGTTCTTCTGGGCCATTGGTATGAACTTCTTCATGGAAGTTGCCAAAATGCGGGCTGCCCGGTTGCTCTGGGCCAAACTCATCAAACCCTTCGATCCGAAAAGCGACAAATCTTTATGTTTGCGCACCCATTGCCAAACGTCGGGTTGGTCATTAACCGCACAAGACGTCTACAACAATGTGACCCGCACGTGCATTGAAGCGATGGCCGCGACCCACGGTCACACCCAATCGCTTCACACCAACGCACTTGACGAAGCTCTAGCTCTACCGACGGACTTTTCGGCGCGTATCGCACGCAACACCCAGCTTTTCATTCAACAAGAAACGGGCACGTGCCGCACGGTCGACCCTTGGGGCGGCAGCCATTATGTCGAGCGCCTGACCCACGACCTGGCCAAGCGGGCATGGGAGCATATTCAGGAAGTTGAAGAACTGGGCGGCATGGCAAAAGCGATTAAGGCTGGTGTCCCTAAGTTGCGGATTGAAGAGGCAGCCGCTCGCACCCAGGCCCGGATCGACTCCGGCCGCCAGACAGTCGTGGGAGTGAACAAGTACCGACTGGATGAAACCGAAAAAATTGACGTCCTTAAGGTCGACAACGCCGCTGTCCGCACCTCTCAACTTGAGAAGTTAAAGCGCTTGAAGGCTGAGCGAGATGAAACAAGTTGCCAGGCTGCGCTGTCAGTCTTAACCGAGGCCGCCAAAACGGGAGATGGCAACCTTCTCGCCCTTTCTGTTGACGCCGCCCGGGCAAAGGCTACGGTTGGTGAAATTACTCAGGCACTGGAAGACGTGTATGGTCGCCATGTTGCTGAGATCAAATCTATTTCGGGGGTCTATCGGAAAGAAGTGGGCGAGTCAGACCAAACAGTGTCCAAAGTCGCAACCATGGTATCTACGTTCGAAGAGAACGAAGGACGTAGGCCGCGTATCCTGATCGCAAAAATGGGACAGGACGGACACGACCGAGGCCAGAAAGTTATTGCCACCGCTTTCGCTGACCTTGGGTTCGATGTTGATATAGGCCCGCTTTTCCAAACACCTGAAGAAGCCGCCCGCCAAGCTGTAGAGAATGACGTCCATATTATTGGCGCCAGCTCGCTGGCAGCAGGACACCTGACGCTTGTTCCGACATTGAAAGACGAGCTTAAGAAATTGGGACGCGACGATATTATGATCGTCGCAGGCGGTGTTATTCCGCCGCAAGACTATAACGCTTTAACCGAGGCCGGAGCAGCCGCGATTTTCCCACCGGGTACGATTATTAGCGAAGCCGCTATCGGACTGTTGGATAAACTTAGCCAATCGCTTGGGCACAACACCTCAACGGTCAAGTAGGTCGCCGGCTATGTCGGCATCCAGCGCCTCTTCAACCAGCCGTTCTCGATTGTCAGTCGAGGAGTATGTCGCAGGCGTGCGGTCTGGGGATCGGGCCAACCTTGCGCAAGCGATTACGTTGATCGAAAGCCGCAAGCCAGAACACCAAGAACAGGCACAGCAGGTCTTGCTGGAACTGGCTCCATTGGCCGGCCAATCCATACGCGTGGGCATCTCGGGTGTGCCTGGAGCCGGTAAAAGCACGTTCATTGACACTCTGGGGACTAACCTGACGGCCGAGGGTCATAAGGTTGCAGTTTTGGCCGTGGACCCAACTTCCGCTCGAACCGGTGGGTCGATACTCGGCGACAAGACGCGGATGGCCAATCTTGCGACGGACGATAATGCCTTTATCCGGCCCTCGCCAACATCTGGCACCTTGGGTGGCGTAACGCGGACAACACGCGAAACCATACTGGTCTGCGAGGCCGCAGGATTTGATGTCATCCTTGTGGAGACTGTGGGTGTAGGACAATCAGAAGTCGCGGTAGCAGAGATGGTCGACTTTTTTATGTTGCTACTGATCGCTGGCGCTGGTGACGAACTACAGGGAATCAAAAAAGGTGTACTAGAAATCGCCGATATGATCGCTGTAAACAAAGCGGATGGCGATAATGAAATCAAGGCCAAAGCATCTGCCGCTGAATATCAACGCGCTCTGCGCATCATCTCTCCGAAGGACCGGGGCTGGACACCACCGGTCGTGACGATCAGCGCTCTTGAGAATCGTGGTCTCGATGACTTATGGGGCAGAATTACCCAGAGATATAATCACCTCACCGACTCTGGTGGACTCTCGGCGATGCGACAACAGCAGCAAGTGAGATGGATGTGGGCAATGGTTGAAGATCGTCTGGTTGAAAAGCTGAAAGCGCATCCAGAAATAAAAGCAATGGTGCCCAGCGTAGAATCAGCAGTCACCAACGGCACCCTGACGCCGGCTCTGGCAGCTGACAAAATGCTGAGGACCTTCAGAGAATAAACGATGCCAGCACTAGCACATTGCAAAGACTGTTATGTCCTAACCATCCAGTGCCCCGACACGGTTGGCATTGTTGCAGCCGTTTCTACGTTTCTGGCTGACCAGAAGGCCTTTATTAAAGAAAGCGCGCACTATGGCGATCCTGATACTGGCCGCTTTTTTATGCGCACAGTGTTTCGATCGGCCAACACCAATGCTTTACGAGAGGATGAAATAACATCCGGATTTGCAGAACTAGCCCAACGTTTCGAAATGGACTGGGATCTCTTTGAAGCAAATAAAAAAGTCAAAGCCGTCATCGCCGTATCCAAATTTGGCCACTGCCTAAATGACCTTCTGCACCGTGTGCAGATCGGGGCTATCCCGGTAGAAGTGACGGCCGTTGTTTCGAACCATGACACCTTCCGCGATCTCGTGGAATGGCACGAAATTCCTTTTCACCACCTACCCATCACCGCGGATACAAAAGCTGTACAAGAAGAGAAATTGTTGGGGGTGATAGCCGAAACAAAGTCAGACCTCCTTGTACTCGCGCGGTACATGCAAGTTCTTACGCCTGCCACGTGCGATCAGCTCTCAGGCAGCATTATCAATATCCACCACTCGTTTCTGCCCGGCTTTAAAGGCGCCCGGCCTTATCATCAAGCGCATGCACGCGGCGTTAAAATTATTGGTGCTACGGCGCATTACGTCACATCGGATCTCGATGAAGGCCCCATTATCGAGCAGGCTGTGGAGCGGGTCGATCATACACTCAGCCCTGAAGACCTCGTCTTGCTAGGCCAGGACATAGAAAGCTCGGTCCTCTCCAGAGCAGTACGATGGCACGCAGAGCGACGCGTGTTGTTAAACGACTCTAAGACGGTGGTCTTTCGCTAGCTGCTCCGGCTATTCTTTTGGATCCTGCTTAATCATTGTCAAAGGATCGTGTCATGCGCAGCCTAACTCTGTCTCTCGCTCTTTCGCTCATCGCCTGGACAAGCGCGCACGCCAAAACTACTGAAGACATGATTGAGCGGGCGCGCGGCATCCACCAACGAGTTATTACGATCGACACCCATGTCGACATCCCGCCGAACTTCGCAACCCCCGCCTATGACCTCATGAAACCGGGGCCAAGTAGACAGCAGGTCCACCTTCCAACAATGATTGAGGGTGGGCTTGATGCAACTTTTATCATCGTTTTCGTTGGGCAAGGCCCTCGTACGGAAGCCGGATACGCGAAAGCACTCTCTGACGCCTTCGTAAAATTTGCGGCCATTCATCGCGTCACGAGCGACATGTACCCAGATCAAATTGAGTTGGCCCGAACCGCAGATGACGTTCGCCGGATAGATGCAGCTGGCAAGAAGGTGGCCCTAATCGGGATTGAAAACGGCTATCCCATGGGCAAAGACCTACGCCTACTGGATCAATTCTACGACTATGGCGCCCGTTACTTTGGGCTCATTCATGCCGGTCATAACGATCTTGGTGATTCATCCATGCCTGACCGGCGAAGCCGTGAACCCGTCGAAGAGCATAGTGGCCTCACAGACCTAGGCCGTCAGGTCGTGCGCCGCCTCAATGAACTTGGGATCATGGTCGACGTATCTCACGCTTCGAAGCAAACGTCGTTAGATATCATTGCAGAATCAAAAGCTCCTGTGATTGCATCACATTCTAGTCTGGAAGGTGTTTACGACCATCCACGCAATATGAGCGATGAAGAACTCCTGGCCATAAAAGCATCCAATGGGGTGGTCCAAGTTGTCGCTTTCGATAATTATTTGCGCGCTGTTCCTCAGGCCAAACAAGATGCCATTGCAGCCCTATGGAAGGACATAGGCGTTGAATCGATGAGCGATTTTAGAACCATGGCTCGCGAGGAGCTCGAAGTTTACCGAGAGAGAATGGCTAAGCTGGAACTAGAATTCCCCAAGGCTGGGGTTAAAGACCTAGTGGACCATATCGATTACGCGGTTGAGAAAGTTGGGATTGAACACGTGGGCATCGCGTCAGATTTTAATGGCGGCGGCGGCATAGACGGCTGGTCTGACGCCTCAGAAACCTTCAATGTGACCCTGGAACTGGTGCGACGTGGTTATTCAGAGGAACAAATTTCTAAGCTCTGGGGCGACAACTTATTGCGCGTAATGGAAGACGTTGAAGACTATGCACACGGCAAAAAAGGATAGTGAAGTACCGCGCTCTTCTCGGGCTTATCGGGATAGTACTGATAAGCGCCGCCCTTACCAGCTGTGGGCCATCATACGAACCTATGGGGCCGTCCACTACAAACCCTCACATAGATGGGGATAATTTTGTAGCTCGCGACGGCGTGCGTTTGCCTGTGTCAGTTTGGGGTCCACGCGAACGACCAAAAATTGTCGTGGTGGCCTTGCATAGCTTCGGGGAATTTCGCAGCGCGTACGCCCTGATCGGTGAGAACCTGGCGAAGCGTGATATTGCTGTATGGGCTTATGATCAACGTGGTTTTGGTGACGCCCCCCATCGGGGAGTCTGGTCTGGCACCGAAACGATGATCCAGGATCTTCAAGACTTTGTATCAGCCGTTCAATCGAGTAGCGGAATTGAAACCCCTGTTGTTTTGCTTGGTGAAAGCATGGGTGCTGCCGTTGTGCTAGGTGCGCTCGCCGACCCCAACGCTATTATGCCACACGCCGTTATACTGTCAGGACCTGGGGTGCGTGAGGACCGGCCATGGCGATATTGGTTTAACGTCGGACTGTGGATTGCAACACGCATTGCCCCAGGGTTCGAAGTAAAAGTTGAGCGGGCATACGATTCACGATTGGACGACATTCACGCATCGCGATGGGCAGAAGACTCAAGAATCATTCACCGCGTTCGACTTGATACTTACTATGGCCTTATCCAACTGAGCGATTTTGCATCTAGCGCCGCTCAGTCTTTAGAAGCCAAGACGTTAGTCCTCTACGGCACAAAAGATGATCAGATTCACCCACAATCGATTTGCGCGTTAATGAAACGTTTAGGCAATCATGGATCACTTCAGGTATTTGAAGACAACCCGCACTTGATGTTTCAGGTTCGTGACCAAATGACGACTCTATCTCTGATTAACCAATGGATTGATAGACCTGGCCAACTCTCTAGACCCAGCCAAGATATGCCTTGTGAGTTGCAAACCCGATAAGTGAGTTAACGGCGGGGCTATAGTTACCCCAAACAGTCCTCTGAAATTTCCAGGCTACCGCTTAGTCGATTAAATCTATCTCATGATAATTGATGTACCCGTGCATCTGCTTGTATCCCGTAACTTTGGGAGAAAGACCGGAGAATTCAGGTGACTCATAAAGAAAAATGGCGGGAGCCGTGTCTCTAGTATAGGCCATGAGTTCATGACGGGCTTTTAGGCCCTTCACCGGGTCCCATTCAACCAAAGCCTCCTCGATTTTCGGCTGAATGTTCTCGTCACAGTGCCACGCTGGTGCGCGTCGGCATGAGTGCATCAACAACGGTCGCAAAGCATCGAATATCGGCCACGCGGGCCAAATGGTTGAATGCGCTCCGGCTCCACCGTGGGTCGGGTCCCGCAATATAGTGTTTAGATAGGCTGCAGCGGGTAATTGGCGCACCTCCATCGTCACCCCAACCCGGGCAAGATCAGCAGCAACTTGTTGGAATACGAGTGTGCCTGAACCCAAACCAGTTTGAGTTAAAAAGACGAACGAGAATCCATCTGGGTAACCAGAGTCTTTTAGTAGCGCCTTAGCCTTCTCAGGATCATATGGATAAGGCTCGAGGTTGGGGTTAAAGCCAAACGCTTGATGAGACACGCCTTGGGTTGCCGGAGTGGTCAATCCTTGGAACAAGTTCTCAATGATGGCTGATTTATTTACAGCATAGTTTAGAGCCTGGCGCACACGCGCATCCGCAAGCGGCCCACCATGTACAGTGACAAAGGAAATCGCCGCGACTGAGGGGTCCAACCACGCCTTTGACACCGCGCCGCCAGCTTCGACCGACATGCGCTCATCCGGACCCAAACCAACCGCAATATCTATCCGCCCTGACAGAAGACCCTGAGCCCGTCCTGAAATATCAGGTACGGCAATAATTTCCAGCCGATCGAGTTTGGGGGCGTGCCAAGACGTTAGATTGGCCGTCATGGAAATCGACGTTGCCTTCCAGGTTTCAACCTTGAAAGGACCGGTCCCGACCGGCGCTTCAGCATATCCCTGACGCCCTAACTCTCTGAATCGGGGCGCGTCCACCATGATCAACGATCCCATGTAATTGGGCATATTCGGCACGGGATAAGTCGTTGTAATTTCTGCGGTGAGGCGATCAATGCGTCTTGCGCTGTTTAGGAATTGGATTTCACCCCTCACGCCATCTCGCATCGACGCGTCGCTGGTCAGCCATTCAACCGCGGCCACAATAGAGTCGGACGTGAGTGGCGATCCGTTCGAGAACACGACATTATCTCTCAGGGTAAATCGCCAGGTACGTTCATCGACATTCTTCCACTCCGTCGCGAGCCACGGCATGAGGGTGCCATCGCCGTCGAACTTAATCAGGCCATCGTAGATAGCGCCTGTGGTGAATACGGTAGGACGGGCGGTTGACGCGAAGGGGTGACCTAGGAATGGTGGAAGGGCATTCACGGCAACACGCAGGGTTTTCTCTGCTTGAGCGGGCCAAGTCCATAACAACGCTAGAACAACAGCAAATCGAAATATGGCGTAGGTCTGGGAGCTCAAGAGCTTAACCTCAACACTGTTTGATGCTTCACATTGAACACCACCTTGCGAGATGATGCGGTGCATCGTAGGTAAGAAGACAATATAAAAATTCCGATAGGGAAAATAGCATGGCGCGCCAAGAAAAAGACAGCATCGACCTGAGCGAAGGTTTGGACTACGTCAAAGATCTTCCGGGATTCGAAAAAGGTCACCCTCATTATTTTAATGACCAAATGATCGATCACCTACTTGAGATTTGCCTTCAACTCGCGGGAGAGATCTGGGTCAATCGAGACCGGCAGTTTGTGATGGAGCACCTCCTGGCGACGAAGGGTAAGGTGACACCTGAAATGATTGAAGAGTTCAAGCCAGACGCCGAAATAAAAGAAGAGCTGCGCGACGCTCGTAAGGTGTTTAGCCGACGAATCTTTGGCAGCCTCTACGCCAATCTTGAGGAAGGCGGTAAAGCCGAATTTATGACAGGTGTCGTTAAAGAGGAGAGTTAAGCCAGCTCGACCGAAACACCTCGTCGATAATAACTAGTGCATTGAGTTTCACAATTTGATGATTTCCGATAGGGTGCATGATCATGATGATGATTATATTTAGCCTAGGGAATGATTAGTAAGAATAATAGAAGAGAAAATCTTATTTTCGATGAGTATCGCGCACTAAACGTTCAATTACACGAGAATGAGTATGACGGACATGGTCTTTTGAGGGGATTCGTATGCGGTTTATTCCAGCGACCACCATTGCCATTGCGTTCGCACTCTCAGGATGCGCGTCAGCTAATCTAGATACCTCATCAACTGTATCGGATCAGTGGACCAATCCGAACGCCATGGTGCGATATACAGAAGACAGAGCGATCTGTGCGGACCGCAACCCGCATCGCAACGCTTATTTCGGTGATCTGCACATTCACACCGGCTACTCTTACGATGCTCGCCCCTACGGGACAGACCTGACTCCTGCTGACGCCTATCGGTTTGCCAAAGGGGAACCCTTGGGCGCACCTCCGTATGATGAAATGGGCAAACCAACCCAAACCATACAACTGAACAAACCTCTTGATTTCGCTGCGGTCACTGACCATTCGGAATTCTTCGGTGAGATGCAGCTTTGCACTGACCCCACGAGCGAAGTTTACGACACCAGGACGTGTTGGCTCGTGCGAGAAGGGGGGCCGCAGGGTGGGACGCCGTTTTTCCCGACGATCATTAGCCAAGCCCCCGAGCGGCCTGCGGAGTTGTGCGGCGAAGATGGAACCCAATGCGACCCCGCCTCCAAACCGCTGTGGCAACTCACGCAAGACATGGCAAACGAGGCTGACGATAAAACATCACGGTGTGTGTTTACGGCCTTCATTGGCTATGAGCACACAGGCACGCCCAACTCCAACAACTATCATCGCAATGTCATCTTTCGAAACGACCGAGTGCCCGAACGTGCAATCTCCTATGTAGAAACACCGCGTGACCATCAGTTGTGGAAAGAGCTCAACGATCAGTGTGTTGAAGGCATAGACGGCTGCGAGGTTGTCGTCATACCTCACAATTCCAACATCAGTTCCGGCGAGATGTTCCCGTCTTATACGGTGGCGTTCGAAACTGCGGATGAGCAGCGCAGCATGGCGGAGATGCGCAATCTGATGGAACCCATCATGGAAGTGTTCCAGCACAAAGGAAATTCAGAATGCCTGAACGGATTTCCCGGCATTCTCGGAGAACCCGATGAACTCTGTAACATCGAGCAGGTTAGAGCTGTTGGGGACTATGTTGGCAACGGGGGCGAACCGTATACGGTTCGGTTTTGTGAAGACAACGAAGTGGGACGGCGCGGCTTCGTCCGCACAGGCTGTATCTCCAAGAATGACTTCTTCCGCAGCGTTCTGCTGACCGGCCTGCAAGACGAGGAGAAGATCGGGGTCAATTCCTACAAAATGGGAGTGATCGCTTCGACCGACACCCACATCGGCCTGGCCGGGTATACCCAAGAACAGGGCTGGCAAGGTGCCCTTGTGGTTGAAACTGATCCGAGATTGCGTTTGCTGGATGTCAACAACATGCCTCGGGCCTTGGATGCCAACCCTGGCGGTCTCGCCGGTGTCTGGGCTGTTGAGAACTCCCGGGATGCACTCTTTGAGTCCATGCAACGGCGGGAAGTGTTTGGCACGAGCGGAACACGCATCAAGCCGCGTTTGTTTGCCGGATGGAACCTCGACGTCAACGCCTGTGCGGGTGATGATACGGCGGCCTATGGGTATGAAGCCGGTACGCCAATGGGTGGCGATCTGACAAGCCAGCCTACAGACGCCACGCTGCGGGTGCTCGCAACAGCGGTGCAGGACCCGGACGCGGCTCAACTCCAGAAACTTCAAGTCATTAAAGGCTGGGTTGATGGTGAGGGCCAATCCCGATACCAAGTCTTCGATATCGCAGGACAAGAAAACCAGAGCGGCTCCGTCGACCTGGAAACCGGAAAGTGGAGTGGTAGCGGCGCAGCAGCGCTGTGTTCTGTGTTCGAGGATCCAGACTTCGATCCCACAGAAGCGGCGTACTACTACATGCGAGCCGTTGAAGTGCCGACACTGCGCTGGAGCTGGGCGCAATGTGCCGCCATATCCGCCGATGCACGCCCAGCCGAATGCGATAATGCAGCGCCCAAAGTGATCCAAGAGCTGGCATGGACGTCGCCTATTTGGTACCTGCCCTCCCCTTAAGTGAAACCGTTGATTAGAGACCAAATGCCTAGACTAAACCTGAAGTCAGTATTTTTTGTGGTGATTGTTTGTATCGCTGCAGCGCTGACCCCAAGGTCTGATGTTCATGCGGACGGGCTTGAGATTGCTTTCTTCAACATTGAGCATGACGAAGAAACCAATGCTCTGCATATTGTGCACCGGTTTTTTCAGCAGGATATTGAGATCGCCCTCAGCGGGGTTGCAGGCAAATCTATTTTATTAGTCGACAACATCGCCACTAAACAGGCAGTCCAGCCCTACATTGAAGAGCGCTTTAGTCTATCGGCTTTGGACGGCACCCCATTGGAGACACGATGGGTCAATGTGGAGCAACGCGACGGGACCCTGTTGATACGCCAGCAATCTCATCTCCCCGCCTCTGCATCTGGTTTAGTTGTCCGCAATGTCGCCCTGTTGGAAACCCACCCAAAGCACGTCAACATCATGCACGCGACGCTCGGCGGTGAAACGTTCAGAAGGGACTTTATGACGGGAGGCGTAACCCAAAAGTTAATCATCGACCTGACCAGGCATTATTGATTAAAGCGCTAAGAAAATGTCCGCTTTGGGTCAGAAGCAGACATTTACCGCAGTTAATTTCAGGTCCGCTTCAGGGGTAGGAGCAGACACTTTAAAGCGCCCATGATCCATGGCCCGGTTCGCTGGTTTTCTCCACCACCAACAACGGTACTCAATATTAGAGTGAAATTAGGTCTTAAAGATGGGTAGATAGATGGGTTGTATAGTTTATAATTTCCTAAGTATATGTATTCATTACATATAATAGGATTTATGGCGGAGGGAGTGGGATTCGAACCCACGATACGGTTTCCCGCATACACACTTTCCAGGCGTGCGCCTTCAACCACTCGGCCACCCCTCCTGCTCAGAAGCGGCGGAACCTAACGCAGGGAATGAGGCCTGGCAACGCTTCACTAAATGATTTCTTATCGAAATGACCCAAAAAATGCTTGTAGTTTGAGAGTCTTGGGCCCTATGGTTGATCTTACATGGGAACCAAACGACTCAGGGGCCGATAGCACCAATGTTAATTGGGCGCGCATTTGGTTGGACTATGGTGCTGGCTGCCATTCTTATGGCATCCGGTGAAGCCGTTGTGGCGCTTGGTACGGAGAGTTACCAAGGCTTAGCCATAGGGGACGTATGGGCTCTTCTGTGGGGACAAACTCCCAATTTCTTAGAAGCCGGGTTTTCAGGTGATTTATGGCGGTTCGGCGGCGCTCTGCTGATGGCATTGCCTGCTTGGGCTGTCTTAGGGCCGGCTGGCGTAATACTCGCCCACACCTGTCGCCGTCGACCTCCAAGCGGTCGGCTTTTCCGCACGACCTAAAATCGACAATTAGGATTCGGGCATTTTCAGCGCTTCGATGAACGCGGTTTGCGGAATATCCACGCGTCCAAACTGGCGCATCTTTTTCTTTCCCGCTTTTTGTTTGTCGAGCAGCTTGCGCTTTCTCGAGATATCACCGCCATAGCACTTAGCTGTGACATCCTTGCGCATTGCACTGATGGTCTCACGCGCGATGACTTTTCCACCGATCGCTGCTTGAATAGGTATCTTGAAGAGGTGTTTTGGGATCAAATCTTTTAGTCGAGCACAAATTTGACGGCCACGTACTTCCGCCTGAGATCGATGGGCAATGAACGCCAGAGCGTCAACTGGTTCTGAGTTGACCAAAATATTGATCCGCACCAACTCACTCTCAACGTAATCCTCCATCTCATAATCGAAGCTGGCATACCCTTTTGAAATCGACTTAAGCCGGTCATAGAAGTCAAAGACGATTTCATTGAGAGGCAGGCGGTAAACAGCCATCGCCCGGGTACCTACATACGTGAGGTCGAGCTGCTCTCCACGTCGTTCTGTACATAACTGTAATACCGACCCTAAATAATCATCGGGTACGAGTATCGTTGCTTTCACCCACGGCTCTTCCATTGACGTAATCTTTGTAACGTCCGGCATATCTGATGGGTTGTGGAGTTCCAGAGTCTCATCTTGAGTCGTGTGGAGGCGATACACCACGCTAGGTGCCGTCGTTATAAGCTCCAATCCAAATTCACGGAACAACCGCTCTTGGACAATCTCCATGTGCAACAGGCCAAGAAATCCGCACCGGAAACCAAAACCCAATGCCGCTGAACTTTCGGCTTGGTATTCGAAACTTGCGTCATTCAGATGCAATTTTCCTAAGCTGTCTCTAAGGTCTTCATAGTCTGATGCGTCCACGGGAAACAAACCACACCACACAACCGCCGTAGACGGCCTAAACCCTTCTAACGGTGTGTCTGTTGGGCGACGTTCTTCAGTAATCGTATCGCCGACCTGGCAATCAGAGACGGACTTGATACTCGCATTGATAAAACCGATTTCGCCAGGTCCCAGCTCGGGCATATCGACACGCTTGGGCGTAAAGACACCAACACCATCTAAGTCATACGTCGCGTCATTCGACATCATTCGAATTTTCATACCCTTGCGCAGGGTCCCTTCAACCACACGCACCAGAATGACCACGCCCAAATAGGTGTCATACCAAGAGTCTACCAGTAGCGCTTTCAAAGGGAGTTCCGGATTGCCGGTTGGCGTAGGGAGCTTGGTGATGAGCGATTCAAGAACGTCTGGTATGCCAACGCCGGTCTTGGCTGAAACCTCTATCGCCTCCGATGCGTCTAACCCGATCACGTCTTCAATTTGCCGTCGAACGCGGTTGGGCTCTGCCGCGGGGAGATCAATTTTGTTGAGAATGGGAATAATCTCATGGTTGGCGTCTAGCGCCTGGTAAACGTTAGCCAGCGTTTGGGCCTCAACACCTTGAGAGGCATCAACAATTAGAAGCGAGCCCTCACAAGCGCGCAGAGACCGACTGACTTCGTACGCAAAGTCAACGTGGCCAGGGGTATCCAACAAATTCAATTGATAAGTTTTGCCATCTTTCGCCTTGAAGGATAACCGAACGGTTTGCGCCTTAATTGTAATGCCGCGCTCTCGCTCAATATCCATATTGTCGAGGACTTGCTCTTTCATCTCTCGGTCAGAGAGACCATCGCAGTATTGAATAAGGCGATCGGCAAGCGTCGACTTACCGTGATCAATATGAGCAATGATGGCAAAGTTGCGGATGAGCGCGGTGTCAATCATGGGGGCGCAGCAGTTCTCTCTATTTTCGTAGCTGGCCGCCAACGGCTTTCTCGACCGCGGCAACAATTCGGCTGGATACGTCTTCGATTTCTTTATCTGTCAAAGTCGCTTTGGTGGGCTCGAGCTTAACTGACAGCGCAACAGATTTTTTACCGTCTTCGACCTTGTCGCCAACGTAAACGTCGAACAGATCTACGCCGGCAATAAGAACTTTATCAGCACCGCGAACCGCACGGATCATATCGTCAACTGGCACGTCATCATTCAATAAGAACGCAAAGTCGCGCTCGACAGGCTGAAAGGAAGATGGCGCAAATTTCGAGCGGGCAGGGCCCGATTTGCGTTTCGGCTTAGGGATCCGATCCAGGAACACCTCAAACCCGACAATGGGTCCGTCAACATCCATTCCCTTCAACACGAGGGGATGGAGCGCTCCAAATTCGGCTAGCACATTGGGACCCAGGCATAGCGTCCCGGATTGACCAGGGTGATACCAAGTTGGTGGTCCTGATGTCTCAGAACTACCGATCTGCAGACGCTCAACCTGAACGCCGACAGCCTCAAGAGCCGCAAGTGCGTCAGCCTTCGCATCAAATATGTCGACAACCCTTGCACTTGCATTCCAATGACGAGGCGTTTTCTGACCTGCCCGCATACCCCCAGCAACGAGAGTTTGCTCACCTGGCGCATCGCCTTCAAAACGCGGCCCAACTTCGAAAAGAGCAACGTCAGACATCGCGCGCGCCGCATTCCGTCCCGCAGCCGAGATTAGGTTTGGCAGTAAAGAGGGTCGCATGACATCGAGGTCACTGCTGATTGGATTCTGCAACACGACAGGCGAAGCAGACGTTGCAAACAGTTCAGCGTCACTAGCAGCGAGAAACGACCATGTCGTCGTTTCGGATAAACCCTGACCTGCAAGAGCACGCCGAACAATACCAGCTCGACGCTGATCATCAGTGAATGCTGGCTTTGACACCGCCGGCCTTGGCAACGGCTCAACAGGAATGTCGTCATAACCATGGATGCGTAGGACTTCCTCAACCAAGTCATGCTCGCCTTCGACGTCGCGACGCCAAGTCGGTGCCTTGACCGTCCATACGTCACTATCCGCACTTTCGACAACAAATCCGAGCCGCGCTAGAATCTGTTGAATTTCGGTAGCATCCATAACGACACCACCCAAGTCTTTAATACGAGCAGGACGAAAGGAAACCGTCGCCCCAATTTCTGGCGCCACACCACCGACGACCAAATGCGAGGCTTCACCGCCACAAATTTCGATGATCATTCGGGTCGCTACTTCAGCACCGTCAAGTGTAGACGCAGGGTCTACGCCTCGCTCGAAACAGTATCGGGCATCGGAAACGATACCCAAAGCGCGGCCAGTGTTGGCAATTGTAATCGGATCAAATAACGCGGACTCGAGAAAAACTTCTGTTGTCAAGTCAGTGCAACTGGATGGCTCCCCACCCATCACACCGGCGATCGCTTGGGCGCCCGTCTCATCCGCTATGACCAACATGTCGCTCGATAACGTGTACTCGTTGCCATTCAACGCGGCGATCTTCTCGCCTTTGGTTGCGAGCCTTGGGCCGACATCACCACTTAACTTGGAAGTATCAAAGGCATGTAATGGACGCCCCAAATCAATATTTATATATTGGGTAATATCAACCAGCGCCGACACCGGGCGTAGCCCCACTGCAGTCAGTCGATCTTTCAACCACTGAGGACTTTCACAATTCTTTACGCCTCTGATTGTGCGTCCGACAAAATGGGGACACAAACCTGAGTCCGCATCAGGCAAACGCATGGCCACTGATATTTCACTATCAAACGTCCCAGCAACGGAAGATGTATCAATAGGCTTTAAAGTACCGAGCTCCGCGGCAGCGAGATCGCGGGCGACACCACGCACACCCAAGGCATCAACGCGGTTAGGCGTCAATGCCACATCAATAACAGGTTCCAATGCCAAGGCATCGGCGGCTGATGTGCCAGCAGTCACGTCGCTATCGAGTTCTATAATACCATCGTCATCCTCGCCGAGCAGAAGTTCGCTGGCGGAACACATCATTCCTTGGCTTTCGACCCCGCGAATTTTACCTTTCTTTAGCTTGTCACCGGTTGCAGGAATGATATCTCCTGGCCGTGCCAACACGCCTTTAAGGCCCGCACGCGCATTCGGTGCGCCACATACAACTTGTACCGTGTCTTTACCAGTCGACACTTTGCAGAGCTTGAGCCGGTCTGCATCCGGGTGCTGTTCCGCGCTAACGATTTCCGCCACGACAAAAGAAGCAAGCGCTGCACGTGGATCTAAGACCTCCTCAACCTCCAAACCGATGGCGGTTAATGTGTCAGAGATGGTCTCAAGGTCCGAATCTGTATCGAGGTGGTCTTTGAGCCAGGATAAAGTGAACTTCATCGGCTGAGCCCTCCAGCCGAGGTCGGCACGTCGAGAGCTGCAAATCCATAATGGCGCAACCAGCGAAGGTCGCTGTCGTAGAACGTTCTTAGATCTGGAATGCCATATTTGAGCATCGCAATACGTTCGACGCCCAAACCAAAAGCAAAGCCTTTGTATTCGTTGGGATCGATGCCGCTTGCGCTGAGTACGTTGGGATGGACCATGCCGCAGCCCAATATTTCAAGCCAATCGGCCCCGGCGCCGATTTTTAATTCACCATTCTGGCGCGAGCAGCCGATATCAACTTCCGCCGAAGGCTCTGTGAATGGGAAGTACGACGGCCGGAACCGCGTTGGAAGCTCATCAAGTTCAAAGTAAGCCTTTACGAACTCAATAATGCAGCTCTTGAGGTGCCCCATATGAACAACTTTGTCGATTACCAGGCCTTCGATTTGGTGGAACATCGGAGTGTGGGTAATGTCATAGTCACAGCGATAGGTCCGACCAGGAGCTAAAATGCGGATCGGCGGCTCCTTGTCCTGCATGACTCGCACTTGAACGGGAGAAGTGTGGGTGCGCAGCAGATGCCTGGTGTCATCGGCTTTAGGTGGCAAGAAGAACGTATCGTGCATTTCCCGGGCGGGGTGATCCGGCGGAAAATTCAGCGCGGTGAAGTTATGGAAATCGTCTTCGATGTCCGGGCCTTCGGCTACCTCGAACCCCATCGGCGCGAAAATTTCCACGACCTCTTCGATGGTTTGGCTAATGGGATGTAACAGACCTTCTGTGGATGGCCGAACCGGCAGTGATACGTCGACGGTTTCGGACGCTAAACGGGCAGCAATTTCACTCTCTTCTAGAGCAGCTTTGCGGGCATCCAGTACCGTAGCGATTTCACCCTTGAGGACATTGAGAGCTTGACCAGCAGCTTTTCGAGCGTCGGGCTCCATACCGCCCAACTCTTTCATCATAGCTGTGATGCGGCCTTTTTTGCCAAGCGCACCGACGCGTACGCCATCAAGAGCCTGCAAGTCTGCCGCGCTGGCGACTTCTGCCAGAAGCTCTTCTCGTAGCTGTTCAAGTTGATCCATGTCTCTGTCTCGTTCCGAACTGGGTTTGGTCCATACCGATAGGGAGGCCGACCCTCTGGTGGCCCCCTCTGAGACATTCCTCTTGTGGGGTCGCCAGCACTCTAAATGAGTGCCAGCAAAGCCTTATCCGAGTGCCGACTGAGCCTGTTTTACCAAGCTCGCAAAAGCCTCGGGCTCTCGGACTGCAATGTCGGCCAGAACCTTGCGGTCTAATTCGACACCAGACTTCCGGAGCCCGTCCATAAATCGGGAGTACGTCATTCCGTGTTCCCGCACACCAGCGTTAATACGCTGAATCCAAAGGGACCGGAAATTACGCTTTTTCACGCGGCGGTCGCGATAGGCGTACTGAAGCCCCTTCTCAACCTTTTGCTTGGCGATGCGGAAGTTCTTTGAATTACGTCCTCGGTAGCCCTTGGCTGCCGATAACACTTTTTTGTGGCGGGCGTGAGTGGTCACACCCCGTGATACGCGTGACATGGCTGACCTCCGTTACGACGACGTGCCGTAGGGCAGGAACTTCTTCACAATCTTGGCGTCAGCATCCGCCAAGAGGAAAGATCCCCTCGCCTTACGTTTCATTTTTTGAGACTTTGATCCAAGGCAGTGACGCTTATAGGCGAAGTTGCCCTTAAGCTTGCCGGAACCAGTCGTACGGAAGCGCCGTTTCGTGGAGCTTTTCGTCTTCATTTTGGGCATTTTTGATCCCTCGAATTAGAGTTCTTATCATAACGGATGGGCATGCCCAGGCACTCGAAGTGCCTCTTGCCGGACCGTCTTTAGCCTTAACCTAAGGCTATCGCCCAGCGATGAACTGAGCGGAAGTCGGCGCTTATACAGGGAGAATGCTGGCTTTGCAAGCCACCGTTGGGGCGGAAAAGCCAGAGAATCCAAGGCCTAATCTATCTAGGCGCCATCACCATTACCATCTGACGACCTTCCATTTTAGGCTCCTGCTCAACCTTAGCGATGGCATCTGTGTCAGATTTGACGCGCTGGAGAACTTCCACACCCAGTTCTTGGTGTGCCATTTCCCGCCCACGAAAGCGCAGGGTGACTTTCACTTTGTCCCCATCATCTAGAAAACGCTTCATATTTCGCATTTTCACGTCGTAATCATGATCGTCGATATTGGGCCGAAGCTTGATCTCCTTAACATCGATGACCTTTTGCTTCTTTTTGGCCTCATTCTTCTTCTTTTGGGCTTCGTATTTATATTTGCCGTAATCAAGGATCTTGCAGACCGGCGGATCAGCATTCGGCGAGATTTCAACAAGGTCTAGTCCAGCCTCATCGGCGTGGCCCATAGCCTCGGACGTCGTCACAACACCAATATTCTCGCCTTCTGCTCCAATTAACCTTACTTTTGGTACATCAATGGCCTCATTGACGCGCGGTCCACCCTTGGACGGCGGCGTCGTCATCATCGGTCTAGCTATGAACTAATCTCCTCTTTCAATTGTCAGTAAGTCGTGAAAATCGCCTTATGGGTTTTAGCGCCCAGCCATTTTAAGGCCAGATCGTACCCCCGATGTATTGATGGTTCACACGCCCCTCATGAGCCGGGCATTGCCGCCTCGTTGGCGAGTGTATCGGCTGCCTCTGTAAGGGCAAGGATTTCTTGGGTTTTTCCACCCAAACGTCGAAGTGCGACGGACTGGACCTCAGCCTCTTTCAGGCCAACGACGGCGATGACGGGCACCTTGGCGCGAGAATGCTCACGGACTTTGTAGTTAATTTTCTCATTTCTGAAGTCAGTTTCCACGCGGAGGCCTTTGGCTTCCAAGGCCTGGGCAACTTCCGACCCGTACGCATCTGCGTCCGACGTGATCGTGGCGACAACAACTTGCACCGGGGCCAACCATAGCGGCAGCTTGCCGGCATAGTTCTCGATCAAAATCCCGATGAATCGCTCGAGGCTGCCCAAAATCGCCCGATGGAGCATGACAGGGCGGTGTTTGTCGCCATCTGGACCGACATAAGAAGCATCGAGTCGCTCTGGCAATACGAAGTCGAGCTGAATGGTCCCGCATTGCCAGGTCCGCCCAATGGCGTCCTTGAGATGGAATTCAAGCTTCGGACCATAGAACGCACCTTCGCCAGGAGTGATCTCATAGTCGAGATTTGCTGCCTGAACAGCTGCCTCCAGAGCAGCTTCTGCACGATCCCACGTTGCATCTTCACCAGCGCGAACGTCTGGTCGCGTCGCCAACTTCACCTCTAGTTCGTCAAAACCAAGATCCCGATAGACCGACTCTAGCAACGCACAAAATGCGGTTGTTTCTTCTGTCACCTGGCTTTCTTGACAGAAAATATGGGCGTCATCTTGGGTCATCTGACGCACGCGCATCAGCCCATGTAACGCCCCATGAGGTTCGTTGCGATGACAGCAACCAAATTCAGCCATGCGAAGGGGAAGGTCGCGATAACTACGAATGTCATTCTTGTAAATTTGAACGTGGGCCGGACAGTTCATCGGCTTGATCGCCATTAGCTTGGGATCGTTCGATAGAACGGGCGCTTCATCGTCAGTGTTGGGGATTTCGTCGGGAACCACAAACATGTTTTCACGGAACTTGGACCAGTGACCAGACTGCTCCCAGAACGTAGAATCCAACAGTTGAGGCGTCTTCACTTCAACGTACCCGGCACCAACGAGACGTTTACGGATATAGCTCTCAAGAGCGAGCCAGATCGTGTAACCCTTCGGGTGCCAAAAGACAGACCCCTGGGCCTCTTCTTGCATATGGAAGAGGTCCATTTCCCGACCAAGCTTGCGATGGTCGCGCTTCTCCGCCTCTTCAAGCATCAAGAGGTGAGCTTTGAGCTGCTTTTCATTGGCCCAGCAGGTCCCGTAGATGCGTTGCAGCATCTCGTTCCGATGGTCACCACGCCAATAGGCACCAGCGAGTTTCATGAGCTTAAATGCCTTGCCGAGCTTACCTGTGGACGGCAAGTGAGGACCTCGACATAAGTCCAGCCAATTCCCTTGCTTATAGATTCGGATTTCTTCGCCTGGAGGAAGGCCCTCAATGATCTCCGCTTTATACTTTTCTCCGGCATCATTGAAATACCGGATTGCTTCGTCTCGGTCCCAGACTTCCCTGATAATTTCTTCGTCGCGATCGACGATCTCAGCCATTCGGCGCTCGATTTTCTCGAAATCATCAAGCGAGAAAGGCTTTTCCCGCGCGAAGTCGTAGAAAAAACCATTCTCAATAACCGGGCCGATCGTGACTTGAGTATTGGGAAAAAGCTCTTGAACAGCCTCAGCCATGACGTGAGCGGCATCATGGCGGAGAAGCTCGAGTCCGTCGTCATCCTTGGCGGTCACGATTGAAACGTTGGCATCCTCAGAAATCTCTGTTGCCAAATCGGTCATTTCACCATCTAAGCGAATAGCCAGCGCTGCTTTCGCGAGGCCGGGACCGATATCTGCGGCCAGCGCAGCACCGGTCACGGAGCCTGGAAAGCTCCGGACGCTATCGTCTGGCAGAGTTATGGCAACCATTGGAATCCCTTACGTGAACTAAAGTTTCAAAGCGGGCGCAATCTAAGACGATAGGCCGTCAAGTCAAGCTGTGGCGCCAGTTCTTGCTGTATTGGAACAAGCTGTCAGTGCAAGACGACGCATCAAGGTCGTAGACAATACTCCATGCTTGATCACGCAACAGCGAACAAGCCCCGCCGGCAAGATCGGCATGGGTCTCAATTTTATCAAAATAAGGTGCGGCACCTGCAAACTCGGATAGATCACTATCTGTAAGTAGCGTAATGGAAGCCACACTGTGATGCATGCGTATAGCCGCAAACGTACTCAAAGCCTGAACAAATCCACCGATGCCGCCTGAGCGAATAACCGGAACAGTGTCACGGCTGTCAGTATCAAGAATGGGATCGTCCACAGTTACGCTGTGCCCTTACCGTGACCGGCGATAACTTCGTCATACGCCGCGAGCGTAGCTGAAGTCATCATGTCTAGGTCGAAATTTTCTGCAATGTGTGTGCGAGCCTGCCGGGCCACATCATCCCGGTCCTCTGGAGATATGTTAAGCGCTTGCTCAAGAGCCCCAGCCAATGATGGCGCGTCTCCTGGAGTAAACAGATAGCCGGTAACGCCCGGCAACAATAACTCTGGGCCTGCACCATGAGATGGTGCGACAACTGGCCTCCCCATGGCCTGTCCCTCCGCAACAATCCGTCCAAACGCTTCTGGGCGCGTGGACGCCGAAACAACCACGTCGGTCATCATGTAGGCGGCGACGATATCTCTGCAATCTTCAATAATTTGAACGTGGCCATCCAGGCCCGTCGCTGCAAGATTGCTCTCGATACGCTGTCGATATGATGACCCCGGCGAGGCGGGGCCGACCATTAAACACCGAAGTTCATCTTGAAGCCGACCGGTCTTCTTTAAGTTAGACAACGCGTCGATGAGCAACTTGTGACCCTTCCAGCTTGTCAAACGCCCTGGAAGCATGATCACTGGTCCGTCGTCTGGAAGACGCCATTCCGTCGCTAATTTGATCATTCGGGCAGAGGTAACCGTGTTCGGATCAAAAACCGACAAATCAACCCCCCGTGGAATCAACCTGAGACGAGACGGGTCGGCGTCATATTCATTTACAATGTGGTCCGCAATAAACTGCGAAATAGCGATAACGGAATCACCCCGCACCATCACCCGATTATACAGTTTCTTTAAGCCGAACGGACCCAACCCATACACGCCGTGGAACGTCGTGACAAAAGGTGTGTTGGTTTGTTTCGCTGCCGTATAGGCGCTCCAAGCCGGGGCGCGCGATCGTGCGTGGATCAACGATACAGATTTTTGACTTATTAAATCAGACAGCGCTGCTGTGTTCCGGCGAATCACCAAAGGCGATTTCGATGCCAACGGTAAAATGATGTGCTCGGCCCCGACCCGGGTCAGTTCCCGAACATGCGGACCGCCATCAGATGCAACAAGCGCCAGCCATCCCGCTGCTACCAGCGCTTCAGCCACCTCGACCGTGCCACGCTCTACCCCGCCGGTGCCCATGGCTGGAAGAACTTGCAAGCACACTTTGGCAGTGTGGCGGGATGTAGGTTCAGTGGTAGTGTTCTGCACCTTAAGGCTTAACCGGTTTGTGGCGCTGTCGGCGCGTTGGAGACCCTCAAAGAAAGAACGCTGACTTCCAATGAATGGATCAAATAACTCTCAAAAAAACATACTAACACGCTCTGATGGAGCGACAATTGCCTATGACCAGATCGAGGGCGTTGGGCCTGGCCTGGTTTTCCTCCATGGATTGAAATCTGATAGACGGGGAACCAAAGCTGCTCACCTCCTCCAGTATTGCACTCAAACAGGCAGGCCTTTTGTCACCTTTGACATGTTTGGGCACGGGGACTCTTCGGGAGACTTCATCGACGGTTCGATATCAAGATGGACAGATGATGCGTTGGACGTCATCGACACCCTTACTGAGGGTCCACAAGTTTTGATCGGCTCCAGCATGGGCGGCTGGGTGATGTTGCAAACGGCACTCGCAAGAGCCGATCGCATTAAAGGTCTGATTGGGATTGCGGCCGCACCGGACTTTACTGAAACTCTGATATGGGATGCTCTTTCGGCAGAACAACGGGACGTCTTCAATACTGACGGTCGACTCAAAATGCCAAGCGACTATCAAGAGGATCTTTATGATATCGGACTCACCTTGATCGAGGACGGACGGGCGAATTTACTTTTGAACGCGCCTATTCCTTTTGCCGGACCTGTGCGGTTGCTTCATGGCCTAGTCGACGACGACGTTCCATGGCAGGTGAGTGTGACAACGGCAGAATGTTTAACCAGCGAAGATGTAACGGTCACCTTGGTTAAAGACGGTAAACATAACTTATCCCGACCTGACGACCTCGACCTCCTTACTGAAACGCTCGACACGGTTATCGCGAAAGTCACAGCCCTATGAAATCTCCGGACCCAAACGTTCAGACTGCGCTAGACATCCTCAACGACGCTTTAACCCGCGACCCTATGGCCCTTACCCAACTCGTCAATGCGCGAGTGTCATGCAACGAGAAACTGACCAAACACAAGACAGTTCAAACTGGCGTTTACAGCAGCGAATACAAAGTTGGCGTGCTGGGTCTGATCAACGGCATTTTGGACTACAAACTTGGTGGCATAGGCGCGAAAGGTGATGTCGACCCAAGAAACTTACGCCTCCTTCGCTTACGCCGATTTGTCCACACCAAGGCGGGACTTGATGTTCAGTCCTAAGGCAACGTTTCTCATCGTATGCTTGGCCTGGTGCGGCAGCGCTCTTGCTCTAGAAGACTCTCCAGAGCAACCGCTAGACACCTCCATTGTCGCGGATAATCTCGAAGACACTTATGCACGTTGTCTGATCGCTGCCCGGCAAGCTCCTGAAATAGGCATGGAGATGGCCTTGCGGTGGAAGCGCCTGACCGGCGGAGAACCGGCAAAACACTGCCAGGCCGTCGCGCTATTGGAACTTGGTGACGTTGAAGAGGCGGCCCAGCGACTCGAAGAATTAGCTGATCACCCAACCGCTTTGGCCCCCGTCCGTGCAGGGCTCTATGCTCAGGCCGCGCAAGCATGGATGGATAGCGCAAATTATGATCGCGCCCTGGTGAATATAAATAAATCCTCTCAACTGAGACCTGACGATGCTGGATTGTTTTTCGATCGCGCCCTCATTCACGCCGCTCTACAGGATCTTTGGGCTGCAGTGGATGATTTGAACAGGGTCCTCGATATCGAGCCCCTTGCCATCGACGCTTTAATTCTGCGTGGTAGCGCATACCGACAACTCGAGATCGCCGATCTTGCGTTAGATGACATTGAACGCGCCTTAGCGATGGAGCCCAACAACATCGACGCTCTCTTAGAATGGAGCCTGCTCGCGAGGGATCGTGGAGACAAAACTGAAGCGCGCCTGGCTTGGATTAGAATTTTGGAGATCGCGCCAGACTCTTCAACAGCCGATGTGGTTCGACGTCATATGGAAGAAATGGATGTGAATTCAGATTCCTAGAAATCCAGATCGGCATAAACTGCCGCCGGCGCAACACCAGGGAACACCTCAGCCAGCAACGGTCTAAAGCTGGGTCTCGACTTCAAGCGAACGTACCACTCTTTTGCCAGCGGATGATCTGACCAAGGGACGTCGCCGGCATAGTCAACCAATGACAAGTGCGCCCCAGCCGCAAGGTCGGCAAGCGACAAAGCTTCGCCGGCAAGCCAACTGCGCCGGTCTGTCAGCCATGCAACGTACTCGAGATGAGCATGAATGTTTTCGCGCCCTGCTCGCATCGCTCGAGAATCCGGCGCTTCGCCAAGAGCTACCCTCTTGAACAACTTTTCACCAGCCAGAAACTGTGTGACCTCGGCGTCAAACTTACTGTCGAACCAATCAATAAGACGCCGTGTCTCAGCCCGCGCTTTGGCATTCTCTCCCAACAAAGAAACTTCGGGGCTTTCTTCTTCAAGATATTCGCAAATGACGCGACCACCACAGATGATTTCACCACTTTCCTCAATCAACACCGGCACATCCCCTGCGGGATTGAGGGAAAGCAATTCTCCCCGTCGCAACCAGTACGGCTCTTCACGCTCATCGGCGACGAGATGCTTCTCATTCATAGCCAGCCTCACAAGGCGAGACTGTGTCGAAAGGGGATGATGATAAAGCTGGCGCATAAACTGTTATGAGGCGATTGAAGGGAAAGCCATCAGCATTATTGCTTTAGTCCGCAACCAACTGGGCATGGGCAACTTTTAAATCCAGCGCTGCGGACAACAGCGCCTGAGTATAGAGTTCCTGAGGGTTGTCGAACACATCTATTGCTGCACCATGTTCAATAACCTTGCCTGCTTTCATGACCAGGATATCGTCCGCCAAAGCGCGTACCACTCGCAGATCATGACTGATAAACAGGTAAGACAGCCCATACCGGTCCTGCAACTCATGGAGAAAGTCAACCATTTGCGCTTGAACAGATACATCGAGAGCACTCGTCGGCTCATCTAGAATCAGCAGCTTTGGTTGCAATACCAGAGCCCGAGCCACCGCTATACGTTGCCGCTGGCCTCCAGAAAACTCGTGGGGATAACGGTCCATGGACTCGGGGCTGAGCCCTACATCTGTTAATACGTCAGCGACCCGCGATCGTCTGTCGTTCTGGTTAGGCTCCATGTCATGGACAATGAGACCTTCCTCGATAATTTGCCCGACGGACAACCTGGGGCTCAATGAACCATAAGGATCTTGAAAAACAATCTGCATCCGGCGGCGCAATGGACGCACGTCATTGCGAGAGAGGTCATCAATACGTTGGCCATCGAGGCGTATGCTTCCCTTACTCTCAATGAGGCGAAGCAGCGCCAAACCTAATGTGGTTTTGCCAGATCCACTTTCTCCGACGATCCCGAGAGTTTGTCCGGGGCGCAATGAGAACGACACGCCATCCACCGCTTTAACGTGATCAACGGTGCGTCGAATGACACCTTTTTTAATTGGAAACCAAACCTTGAGGTCATCTGTACCGACGAGTTCTTCTGCGGAGATGCCTTCATGCGGCTTGCCGACGCGTGGCTGCGCTGCCAAAAGACGCTGGGTATAGGGGTGTGCAGCATCTTTAAAAATTACATCTACATCACCCTGCTCGACGATTTCTCCAGCTTTCATCACACATACGCGGTCTGCGATGCGGCTAACAATGGACAAGTCATGGGTTATGAACAGAATAGCCATACCAAGCCGAGCTTGTAGATCTTCGAGGAGCGCTAGTATTTGCGCCTGTATTGTTACATCCAGAGCTGTGGTCGGCTCATCGGCAATCAAAATATCGGGCTCCAAAGCCAAGGCCATGGCAATCATGACCCGCTGGCGCTGACCACCTGACAATTCATGAGGCAATGCACTTAAGCGCTTTTCCGCATCACGAAGGCCCACCAAATCCAGAAGCTCGAGCACACGGGCACGGACGGACGATTCATCCATACCGCGATGAATTTCGAGCACCTCGCCAACTTGTTTCTCAATAGAATGCAGTGGGTTTAGGGATGTCATGGGCTCTTGGAAAACAATCCCCACAGCATCACCACGAACCTGTCGCATTGCCTCTTCGGACGCGCCAATCACTGACGTGCCACACATTACGATTTCGCCCGTTGGAAAATACGCAGTCTGAGGTAAGAGCTGTAGTGCAGCGAGTGCCGTTACCGATTTACCCGACCCACTTTCACCGACCAGGGCCAACGTCTCGCCCCGACAAAGGTCGAACGTAACGCCTCTTACGGCCCGGACAGATGCATCTCCATCACCAAACGTGACACGAAGGTCCTTTACGGTCAGAACGGGGGCTTGTTCCTTACTGTCTTTCACCGAACCCGTCACGATGCATCTCTGCGGGGGTCAAAAGCGTCTCGCACAGCTTCACCGATGAACACCAGCAGTGTAAGCATACCCGCCAATGCGAAAAATGCGGTCAGCCCCAACCACGGGGCTTGGAGGTTTTCTTTACCCTGTCGCAAAACCTCACCCAAAGACGGAGAACCCGGGGGCAATCCAAGACCCAGAAAATCCAGCGAGGTTAGTGCGACGACAGATCCAGAAAGCACGAATGGTAGAAAAGTGATGGTTGCAACCATGGCATTGGGAAGTACGTGCTTCACCATGATTTTTGCATCACCCATGCCAAGCGCTTTCGCGGCGCGTACGTAATCAAAGTTACGAGCCCGCAGAAACTCCGCACGCACAACAGCTATGAGTGCCGTCCAACTAAACAACAGAAGAATAATCAGAAGGGTCCAGAATCCAGGCACCACGAAGGACGAAACAATGATCAGAATGAACAATTGGGGCAGGCCATTCCAAATCTCGATCACGCGCTGAAACAACAGATCTAGCCAGCCACCAAAGTATCCCTGCACGGCACCCGCCGCGACGCCAATGACAGAGGACGCGACAGTTAAGGATAGACCGAACAGCAGAGATAGTCGGAATCCATAAAACACACGCGCCAATACATCGCGCCCCTGCCCGTCTGTTCCCAACCAGTTTTCACTGGTAGGCGGTGAAGGCGCTGGTACCGAGAGGTTGAAATTGATTGTGTCATAACTGAAACGAATTGGTGGCCAGATCATCCACCCGTCTTGCTCCAGCAAATTTACCAAATACGCGTCGCGATAATCCGCTGGCGTTTCAAAATCACCGCCGAAGGTAGTTTCAGGGTAATCGAATAGAACTGGGTAATAGAGCTCGTTTTGAAAAGACAAAACGATAGGGCGGTCGTTGGCGATAAACTCGGCAAACAGGGATATGACGAGCAGTGCCAATAAGATCCGGAACGAACCATAACCGCGCCCATTCGCCTTGAAGTTAGCGATTCGTCGCCGGTTTAGGGGCGAGAGCCATGATGGGCTGGTCGTCTGCACGTCACTCATGCGGACTGGGCCTCGAAATCGATGCGCGGATCAATCGCGTGATACGTGAGATCACTGATCAGATTTAACACCAAGCCGATTAAGCTGAATACGTAAAGAGTACCGAATACGACGGGATAATCACGATTGATTATCGCTTCGAAACCAAGCAATCCAAGACCATCAAGCGAGAAAATGACTTCGATCAGAACTGAACCCGTGAACAACATGCCAACCAGTGTTGCCGGGAAGCCGGCAATAACAATGAGCATAGCGTTGCGAAAAACATGCCCGTAAAGCACTTGATTGGGGGCAAGACCTTTTGCTCGGGCGGTTAAGACATATTGTTTGTTGATCTCTTCGAGAAAAGAGTTCTTGGTCAGCATTGTGAGAGAGGCGAAACCGCCGACGACCATTGCAGCCACCGGCAAAGCCAAGTGCCATAGATAATCCAACACCCTGCCAATTGCTGTCAGGTCGTCCCAGTTGTCGGATGTTAGGCCGCGTAGGGGAAACCAACTCCAATACTGGCCGCCCGCAAACAACACGATAAGTAAGATTGCAAAAAGAAAAGACGGCATCGCATAGCCGATAAACACAGCGTAGGACGTTACCGCGTCGAACCGCGAACCATCACGCACGGCCTTAGCTATGCCGAGAGGAATTGAGACAAGATAAATGATCAACGTCGACCACAACCCGAGAGAGATAGACACGGGTAGCTTGTCTATGATCAACGCGCTCACGCGCTCCGACCGTAAATAGCTCTCCCCTAAATCAAAGGTCGCGTAATTCTTGAGCATCAATACAAAGCGCTCGAGCGGCGGCTTATCAAACCCAAACTGGCGTTCGATTTCTTTAATAAATTCAGGGTCAAGCCCTTGAGCACCCCTGTAACTGCCAACAGGACCACCAGCGCCCAACTCACCGCCGCCGCCAGAAAAACGCGACGTCGCATTGGTACCGAGCCCCTGAACCTGGGCGAGAACCTGTTCAACCGGACCACCAGGTGCGAACTGAACGATTAAGAAATTGAGTGCAATAATCCCGAGAAGCGTTAGCGGTATCAAAGCTATGCGTCGGACAATGTAAGCGATCATATTCGGAGAAGCCCTGGAGCTTACTTCCTATTCCTGCGACGCACGTGACTCCACAGCAAGAGCACCACACCCGTCAAAGCTATAATAATGATTCCATAGGGCGGCTCTTCATTTGACTCGTTCTCGGAATCTGCCGGTTTTTCAATGGTGCTTTCAATCGCCTGTTGAGATGGGCTGGCTTGCATTGCTACTAGTTCCTCCGCGTTATCCGGTGAATCCGGGTCATGCCACCATAGTACCGGGACATCACTTCCAAGACTCAGACCCCTGGCAGGATGACGCTCCGGATGTTTGAGGTTACCCCAAAACGCGTAGCGTTCTTCGGACGAGCCGTATGACAAGAGACGGTAAAAATTCCATTGCAGAACGCGGTCGAGCGCGCGCACCTTAGTAACAAGTGCCCCCCTATCTTCTGCGTTAGTGATTTGGTCAATCAGCTCATCAACCACCGGGTTCTTCATTCCGGTCCAGTTATAACTGCCCGGCTGATCGGCTGATTCCGAACCAAAGTATCGCCGCAGCGCCGGCCCTGGAGACAATTGCGATGGCTGGACGTACCCCGCCAGATCAAAATCGAAATCATTGATGCGATTGGTGTACTGAGATGTGTCAACAATGCGCAATGTCGCATCAATACCGAGCCGTTTTAGATTTTGTGAGAACGGCAGGAAAACCCGCTCTAAACTTGCTTGTACGATTAGTATCTCAATAGATAACTGATGGCCAGTTTCAGTGTTGACGAGCTTGCCGTCAACTTCATCGTATCCAGCCTCTTCCAACAATTGCCTTGCCTTAAGCAAGTTTTCCCGGACATTGCCACGCCCATCAGTCGTGGGTTGCTTATATTCTTCGGTGAATACTTCTGCCGGTAATTGATCTCGAAATGGCTCCAGAATTTTCAGTTCAGCCTCACTCGGCAATCCAGTCGCCTCTAGTTCTGAATTTTGCCAGTGACTACGGAGCCGTTCGTAGAGACCGTAGAATAGAGTGCGATTCAGTGATTCAAAATCATAGGCGTAGTTAATGGCCTGTCGCACACGCCGGTCTTTGAATTTATCACGACGCATATTGAAATTATTGTGTTGCACCGTCATTGGAAGAATGGTCGGCACGGTTAGTCGCTGAACCCGTCCATCGATTGCCGCAGGAAAGTCGTAGCCGGTCGCCCACAACCGAGATGTGACTTCACGACGAAACTCATAGACCCCCCTTTTAAAGGCCTCAAACTGCACATCGTCATCACGGAAATATTCGACTCTAATACTGTCAAAGTTATTCATGCCCTTTGCGATAGGAAGGTCTTGCGCCCAGTAGTCTTTGATTCGCCCATATGAGACGAAACGACCTGGGTCAAAATCCTCTACAACATAAGCTCCGCTGACCACGGGAATGTCCATTGAACTTTCTTTGAAGTCTCTGTTTTCCCAATACGCCTTTGATAAGATCGGTAAGCCACCAATCGTTAAAGGTAAGTCGCGTTGATCCGTCGCGCTGAAATGAAACGTGACAGTTCTACCGTCTACGATTTCAACGCGGTCTACGTCAGCCCATACCGTCTGGTATACAGGCGCGCCATCAGATACCAAGATGTTAAATGAGAACTCTACGTCCGCTGGGGTAACAGGTGTTCCGTCACTAAACCGTGCCTCTGATCTAAGAACAAATGTGACCGAACTGTTGTCTGGCGCAACCTCGACAGTCTCGCAAACAAAACAGTAGGCTGCAGACGCTTCGTCAAGCCCGCTACCCATTAAAGAGTCATGCATTACCTCAAGGTAAACTGCGATCGTTCCTTTAATGTTGAAGGAATTGAATGTGTCAAACGTTAGAAACCGCATGTTTGGTAGAGTCAGCGTGCCCCCCTTTGGGGCGTCAGGATTGGTGTATCCAAAATGGGTAAATTCCGGGCCATACATTGGCTTGCCATGTAACGCCAAAGCATGAACAGGCCGCCCGCGCTCGATCGCGTCTGACTCTGACCCAACAATCATTAAGGTGAAAAACGCTAGAGCGACATGAACGGACAAAAGAAAATGGTTGCGGAAATTCACTTCACACTAACTCCTATTTTAGAATCTCAACCGCAGTGTCATGGACACGACGATCACCGGAGGCCAGCACTTGGCGTCCTTCGGTGCCGGACAATGGTTTGCCTTGCCAGTCGGTCATGACGCCGCCAGCATTTTCGATCACCGGCACCATGGCGCCATACTCATAAACACTTAGTTTTTCGCAGGCCATGTCGGTCCAACCGCTGGCAACCATGCCATAGTGGTAGCAATCCGTTCCACCGAAGCGGCGTAACTTCACAGCTTCTGAAAGGTGTTCGACGCTAGTCAGCTCATCCGGTGAAAAAAAGTCCGGCGCCGTAATGTAGACAGACGCTTGATCGAGACTCTCGCAAGGACGCACTGTCGCGGGCTGGCCATTGAGTGTTGTTGAGTGACCTGCTCCGCCAGCCCACCGGTCTTTGAGCACCGGCTGATCGATAAGACCGAACCAGGGTAATCCGTCTTTCAATAGACCAACAATTGTCGTGAAGAGTGGGACACCGTTGATAAAGGAAACCGTGCCGTCGATGGGATCGAGCACCCAGACAAATTCAGCGTCTTCTTTCTCGGCACCATATTCTTCGCCGATAATTCCATGATCGGGAAAGGCGTCGTTGATCAGCTTGCGCAAGGCAGCTTCGGTCTCGCGGTCTGCACGCGTGACAGGGCTATCGTCTGACTTATCTTCGATCGTGAGTGTGGTCCGAAAATACGGAAGGGTAATTTTAGCTGCCGCATCTGCGAGAGTGTGCGCCAAAGCAGCGCACGCGTCAGCCTGGGCTGTAACGGACATATGGAATACTAGTTACGGCGTATCCAAGGACTCCATGGCGTCCTCAGCAGCGTCCATCACGTCTTCAACGGCCTCTGCTGTTTCTTCCATAACCTCTTCAACCACATCGAGCACCACTTCAGGTGGATTTTCGGTTCTGGCCATGAGGAATTTGATGATGCTGGCGCGGTCTTTAGGCTTACGCAGTCCGATGAAAGACATGGTGCCTTTTGGCGCAACATTCTTTGGATTTTCAAGATAGGCGTTCAAATTATCGTAAGTCCATACGTCTGCGCCAGCGAGAATTGACTCTGAGAGTTTGAAGTCGCCGCGGTTATGGGTTGCCAGGGTCGCACCAACAATATTGTAAAGGTTCGGTCCTGTGCCATTTCGCTCACCCGCTTCAAAGGTGTGGCAGGACTGACATTTGCGCGCCACTTTGGCACCATCATCAACACTGGCAGAATCGAGCAACGGCTTGATATCAACGAGGATATCTTCTTCAGCCGAACCGCCCCCACCGGCACCAAAACCTTCTGGCACTTCAATCTCATATCCAAAGGTGGAAACACCTTGATCATCGGGCACCAAGAAATGACTGGCTTCGTTGGCTCCAACGGTCAGCCAGATCGCGGCAAAGCCGGCCATCATGGCGGAGTTGGACTTAAACTTGTCGGGTGATGGTTTTTCGGCCATTTTCTGTTCCCCAGCGGGTAATTTTCGCTTTCCCTTAAAGGGTTTAGCGGCGAATCTCAACAGGTATCCTACTCATGACTCTATTATCCCAGTCTCGGCAAAAAAGTGAAGCCTTTCTGAGACTTGGGCAAAAATTGAAGATTGGGCCAAATGTCAGCAGAAAGGGGCGAAAGCCGCCATGACCCAGAACAAAACATTGGTTGTCATTCCGGCACGATTGGCCTCCATGCGCCTGCCAGACAAACCGCTGGCAATGATCGGCCCCGACCCCATGATTGTGCATGTTTGGCAGCGGGCCGTTGAAGCTGATGTTGGCCCTGTCATTGTCGCCTGCGGAGACCAGGCGATTGCGGATGTCATAGAAAAAGCTGGCGGCAACGCGGTCATGACTGATCCAGACTTACCAAGCGGATCAGATCGAGTGTGGGCTGCTGCTCAACAATTCGACCCTGATGGCGAGTACAATTGCATCGTCAACGTGCAAGGGGACCTGCCCACCTTTGAACCGCGGTTGGTAAAAGCTGCCGTCGCCGCCCTTCATGAAGGACAGGCTGATATTGGCGCCTTAGTGGCGGAGATTACGGACCCAGCTGAGACCGACGACCCAAATGTAGTGAAAGTGGCGATCCATTTCCCCGAAGGCCAGACCGTGGCACCAGCGCTCTACTTCAGCCGCAATCGTATTCCGTCGGGTGACGGGCCTGCGTTCCACCATATTGGCATCTATGCATATACTCGCGATGCCTTGAAACGCTTTGTCGCCTTGCCCCCTGCTAGTCTTGAAATTAGAGAGCGTCTTGAGCAGTTGCGTGCGTTGGCGAACGGCATGCGGATTGCCGCCGGTCTCGTTGACACCATTCCGTTCGGCGTGGATACTCCGGCCGACCTTGAACGAGCCAGACGTATTCTAGCTCCCTAGCCGGTCGTAAAGCTTAACCATGGCATCGACAACAGACCCGAATAAAACAATCGCCTTCCAAGGTGTACTTGGTGCGAACTCGCACATGTCCTGCCAAGCCGCCTACCCAGACATGACTCCCATGTCTTGCGCAACATTTGATGAGACGTTCGCTGCGGTCACCACGGGGGGCGCGCTCTACGGCATGATTCCGGTTGAAAATTCAGTGATGGGACGCATTGCCGATATTCATCACATTCTTCCAGATTCAGGCCTCCACATTGTTGCGGAACATTTTCAGCGCGTGAATCATCACTTGCTCGCGGTTAACGGAGCGACGCTGGAGGGTTTGAAAACAGTCGAAAGCCAGCTTCCCGCATTATCGCAATGTCGCGCCTTTATTCACCAATATGGTTTAGAGCAGGTCACGGCGGGAGACACCGCAGGTGCCGCCAAAGATGTCGCTGAACGTAATGACCCAACCGTCGGTGCCATTGCGTCTTCTCTAGCGGCAGAGATCTATAATTTGGAAATCCTCGCGTCTAACATTGAAGATGCCGAGCACAACACCACGCGCTTTATTGTCATGGCCCGAAACCCTGTGATGCCTCCAAGTGATGGCGGCACTGTGGTCACCTCTTTCGTGTTTCGTGTGCGCAGTGTTCCTGCCGCCCTGTACAAAGCCCTGGGTGGTTTCGCGACCAATAGCGTCAACATAACCAAGCTGGAAAGCTATCTGGTTGATGGTCATTTTACCGCGGCTCAGTTCTATGCCGACGTTGAAGGGCATCCGGATGATGGTCCAGTTAAGCTCGCTCTAGAGGAGCTGGCGTTCTATTCCAAGGAACTCAAAGTCTTGGGCACCTATCCGGCGCACCCCTATAGGCTTGAGTCGGCCGCGACGCCAGAAGAGTAGAAGGCTCTAACGCTCTCTTCGCCAACCATCAATCAACATACGAGCGATGGAGTGGCGGTTGGGTAGCTTGGGCCCAGGTGTGTCGTCACCCATTTCACCGTAGCTGCTTAGCTCTTCCCTACTCACCCAACGAATATCATCAAGTTCATCGTCGTCTGGCTTAAACGATGTCGTGGATGCTTTGGCTGTGAAACCGAGCATAAGAGACGACGGAAACGGCCAAGGCTGTGATGCCTGGTAGCAAACATCTGTTACGACGATTCCCGTTTCTTCGTTCACTTCACGAGTCACACACTCTTCAAGTGACTCACCGGGCTCAACGAACCCAGCGACAACGGAATACATACCATCGGGCCAGCGACTTTGCCGGCCGAGCAGGCAGTGCAGACCGTCTGGATGTTCAACCAATGTGATGACTGCCGCGTCAGTCCTAGGAAAGGCACGGTAACCACACGTCTCGTTAGTGCAGGTTCGAATGTGCCCACCGTCTGTTGAGGCCGTCGGTGCCCCACACCGCCCGCAGTGCAAATGGTTTGCATGCCACAGGACCATGCCACGGGCATAAGCAAGTAGTGCAGCTTGGTCAGCGTCCAAGCCTCCGACCCGTGGGTGTAACGGCTCAAACACGCCTGACAAATGTTTGCTATCTGGCTCCCCTTCTCCGTGAAGAGCCAAAGCAAACCAAGGTATATCGCCTGACAGTCCAAGAAAAATGAGATCACTAGTTGAAGCACTCAAGCTTGCAATTTCATCAATGGAAAGAGCTTTGGCATCCACTCCGTCACACTCAAAGAGGTGATTACCATTCCACACCGGCAGAACACGCGACAAAGCGCTCGTATAAAACCCTTCGATTTCGGACTGCACCGGCCGAATGGCAGCAGCGCGGTCTAGGGTCACACCCGTATAGGTTAAACGCCAAGCGGAAGATGTGCTGCTCATAAGCTTTACGGCTTAGCCTTTCTAGTGCCCACGGTGATAGGGGTGACCGGTCAGAATACAGTGGGCTCGGTATAACTGTTCCGCCACCAAAACCCGAGTCAGCATGTGAGGCCATGTCACAGCGCCAAAAGATACGACCAAGTCAGCGGTCTTTAAAAAGGTTGCATCTAGTCCATCAGCACCACCAATAACCAACGCAACATTCTGTTCGCCATCATCTCGCCACCGACCAAGGCGATCAGCAATGGCTTCGCTGTCCAACCTTTTGCCACGGGAGTCCATACACACCACTTTGGCACCAGGCGGAATGGCAGCGCTTAATCCTTCTGCCTCTTTCTTAGTCTGAGTAGCGGCGTCGCCCTTTCCGCGTACATCAACTTCGCGCACGTCCACAGTCCAGGGGATTCTATTTATATAAGACTCAGTCAGGGACTGTTCAGGGCCTGACCGCATGCTCCCGACAGCGGCGATGACGATGTTCATTGCTCAGACTTTCAAACCGCTGCCGTGACCTTGGTTAATCTATGACTAGGCCGTTTGTACTGAAGGCGTTCCTTGCCGATCTGTATCTGGAGATAAGGCCCAGATTTTCTCAATATTATAGAATGCCCGCACTTCCGGCCGGAAGAGATGGATGATGATATCGCCGGCGTCGATAAGAACCCAATCACTTTGCGCGCGACCTTCCGTCTTAGGCAAAACACCGAAAGATTTAAGCTTCTCAACGATATGCTCGGTCATAGCGTTAACCAATCTGGCGGAGCCGCCAGAGGCAACGATCATTCTATCTGCGATGGAAGTTTTGCCGACGAGGTCAATTGTGACAACGTCCAGGGCCTTATCGTCCTCGAGCGAGGTTTGGATACATTCGACCATTTGCTCCAGGTCGACCGGAGTATGTGGTGAGTTAATGATCAACTCCCGTTTTGGCTCTGAGTGTGATGAATAGTTCGTCAAGTTGCATGGTTGTGGCACTCAGACCGAATTGCTGTCGACGATGCACCGTGCCGCCGTTGCGCCACATACACCCAACTGGGCTTTTTCTTCTGCCACAGGGCTATAGGCCGTGAAGCGCGAAGGCGGCGGGAGGCAAATCGCCACGAAGCCTTTCCAGACAACGCCTTGTGAGAATAGGGGGATCGATCAAAAACTGCAACGTGAACCATTTGAAAGATTTTTTGCCACCGGGTCCAGCGGGGTATCTGCGCTAGATTGTCTGCTCCCATTAGCCATACAAACTGCGCTTTGGGAAACCGGGTGCCCAACACTTCAAGCGTTTCCCAAGTTCGGTCCAGATTTAGTGTTTGTTCGAGTTCCGTAACTTTAATCCAAGGAACTGTAGCAACCTCTCGAGCGCAAGATGTGCGATCTGCCAATGCAGCCATTCCCTCGGTTGGCTTGAGTGGATTCTGCGGACTAACAAGCCACCATACTTGATCTAATCCTAGCCGCCGTTGCGCATCGGCACTGATGTGCAAATGACCTGCATGCGCCGGGTTGAACGACCCGCCGAGCAGACCAATCTTCATGTTGCGGCGGTCTCCCCACCGATGAGGTTCAAACACGATCGACCAACACCATTAGGGACGCGTGGTGCCGTCGCCACGCACCTTGTATTTAAATGTCGTGAGTTGCTCGACTCCCACCGGACCGCGCGCATGCATTTTACCCGTCGCAATGCCGATTTCCGCGCCCATTCCAAATTCACCTCCATCGGCAAACTGCGTTGACGCGTTATGCATGACAATGGCACTGGACAATCCATTCATGAATCGTTCTGCCACTTCAGAATCTTCGGTAATAATTGCATCTGTATGCTCTGAGCCATGCGTATTTATATGCGCAATTGCCTGGCTGACGCCGTCAACAACCTTCACTGACACAATGGCATCCAGGTACTCCGCATCCCAATCCTCGTTTTTTGCGGGAACAACTTTCTCATTGAGCGATTGAACCGCATCGTCCCCTCGGACCTCGCACTCCGCAGCAATAAAATCGTCTAGGATGGGAGGCAAAACCGAGTTTACGACATCTTTATCGACCAACAATGTTTCCATAGCGCCGCAGATGCCGGTGCGGCGCATCTTGGCGTTAAGGGCAACACGACGGGCTTTATCTGCGTCCGCATCTTTATGAATGTAAGTGTGACACAAGCCAACGAGATGTTGAAAAGTAGGCACGCGGCTTTCTCGCATCACACGTTCAGTGAGAGATTGCCCACCCCGAGGGACAATGACATCTATTGAGTCAGTCATCGTCAACATTTTGCCAACGGCCGCGCGATCCGTTGTTGGTACCATCTGAATGCAAGCTGTCGGAAGACCAGCTTCGGAAAGCCCCTTATGCAAACAAGATAATATGGCACGAGAGCTGCGAAAGCTTTCGGACCCACCGCGCAGAATGCATGCGTTTCCAGCCTTCAAACAAAGAGCGCCGGCATCCGCAGTAACATTGGGTCGGGATTCATAGATAACGCCGATGACGCCGAGCGGCATGCGCACTCGCTCAATCTTGAGACCACTTGGCTGTTCCCAGGAGGTGATCACTTCGCCGACTGGGTCTGCCAGCGCTGCAATTGCCTCTAAGCCTTTGGCCATGCCTTCGATACGGTCTGCGTTAAGCTCAAGTCGGTCCATGAGGGCAGCCGACAGTTCTTTCGCGCGGCCCGCCTCCATGTCGATTTTGTTCTCGGCAATAAGAGTCTCGGCGTTTTCTCGCAAAGTCGAGGCCGCCGCCATAAGCGCCTTGTTCTTCGTGTCAGCCGGGGTGCTGGCTAGAACGCGAGATGCAGAAACAGCACCGTGCCCGACCATATCCATGATCGCACCAATGTCATCACCATCCTCTTCAGTCTGTCCGCCGCCCGCCATGGCGCGCCTCCTTCACTATGCCGATCCAACCAGGGGTCTAACACCTGTTGTCATTATACTTTGGATTCAACCACCCAAAACGAGATCATCTCTGTGAACCAACTCTGATCGACCTTGGTAACCCAAAATGCCTTCAAGGGCTTCAGATCGATGGCCTTTAATGCGACGTGCATCCTCAGCGCTAAACGCTGACAAGCCCTTACCGAGTGTGGCTCCATCTTGTGTCGAGATCGCAACAGCGTCGCCACGGTCAAATTCACCCTCAACATCTACGACGCCAGCTGGGAGTAAACTTTTTCCCGCACTCAAGGCATTGGCTGCACCGTCATCAACCACGAGCGTTCCGGTTGGATTGAGCGTTCCAGCTATCCATTTTTTGCGAGCGGCTCTTGGCTCTGCTTCGCTAAAGAACCACGTGCATTGGGAACCATTTTCTAGGGCGGCAAGAGGACGCATGACAGTTCCAAGAGCAATCGCCATGTGACATCCCGCCGCCATGCAAATGTCTGCCGCCATCAGCTTTGTGACCATGCCGCCCGTTCCATGACCGTGCCTCGCTGCTGCGGCCATGGCACGCACATCATCAGTGATCACTTTGACAAGAGGCACGTGCTCCGCTTCGGGGTTATCCGTGGGATCAGCGGTGTACAAGCCATTGACGTCAGACAATAGCACACAGGCATCTGCCCCGATCATGGCAGCAACTCGGGCAGCTAATCGATCATTGTCGCCGAAACGAATTTCTGTTGTTGCAACCGTATCGTTTTCATTGATGACGGGCACTGCCCCGAGCTTCAACAGCGTGTTCAAAGTGGTGCGCGCATTTAGAAACCGGCGTCGGTCTTCCGTGTCGTCTACTGTCAACAAGACTTGCGCTACGGTTAGATCATGGCGACCAAGAGATTCTTGATAGGCCTGCGCTAGTTGCACTTGTCCTGTCGCAGCTGCGGCCTGCTTTTCTTCCAAGCGCAAACTTTGACTGGTGAGCCGAAGAGGGCCACGACCGATAGCAATAGCACCAGACGTGACCACCACAACCTGTTGGCCGCGCGCGCGCATCGCTGCGATGTCGTCACAAACTGCGTCAAGCCAGGCACGATGAAGCGCGCTCGTAGCATCATCAACCAGAAGAACTGATCCGATTTTGACTACGACACGTTCCGTCTTTGCGATATCGGGAGGCGTTAGGGTGTCCATGGCGCTGTCTCTTCTTTCTTTTCCTCGTTGTCTTTCATTGTCGCACCGCGCTTGGTCGGTACAGTATCAAATAGTCCGCGTAAGAGTTCTGACCGCCCATGCCCTGAAATACCAGAAAGCTCAAAAACGTGGTCGATCGACTCATTCTTCAGCGTCTCTTTTTTCTCAGTAATCTCTTCATCGCTAAGCGCATCGCATTTGTTAAGAGCAACAAGTTCCGTCTTACCTTCAAGACCAGCCCCATACGCAGCCAATTCTGCACATACTGTTCGATAGGATGACACAACATCGTCAGCAGTGCCGTCTATGAGATGAAGCAAGGCACGACAACGCTCAATATGACCCAGAAACCTTGCACCCAATCCAGACCCCTCGTGGGCGCCCTCAATTAGACCGGGTATATCGGCCAGCACTATTTCCCGTCCGTCAAGATACGCGACACCCAGGTTGGGATGCAGAGTCGTGAACGGATAACTCGCAATTTTGGGGCGAGCGCTCGTGACAATGGAAAGAAACGTCGACTTACCCGCATTGGGCAAACCCACCAAGCCAACGTCAGCGATTAATTTTAGGCGTAGCCATACCCACCGCTCATCGCCAGGCTGACCCGGATTGGCATTGCGTGGGGCCTGATTGGTCGAGCTTTTGAACCTGGCATTCCCCCAACCGCCATTACCACCCTCTAGCAGGGCAATCTCTTGACCAGCCTCTGTGAAGTCAACCAGTACAGTTTCTCGGTCCTCGGCCAGTATTTCTGTCCCAATAGGAACAGCGATGCGAAGATCCTCACCACCTTTGCCAGCTCGATCTTTGCCTTGGCCATCTTGACCAACAGGCGCTTTGAAATGTTGGCGATACCGGAAGTCAATCAGGGTATTCAAGTTAGGGTCGGTGTAGAAAACAACATCACCGCCGCGACCACCATCGCCGCCGTTGGGACCACCGTACTCAATGTACTTCTCCCGACGGAAAGCAACGCAGCCGTTGCCGCCCTTGCCGCTTTTAACGAAGACCTTGGCTTGATCAAGAAACTTCATGATGGGTCTGCCGAACTCTTACCGTCATTAAACAAAGAAAAAGGGGAATGGACGTCCATTCCCCTCGCATAACTTTGTGTGGTGACGGAACGTCGCAGTTAAGTACGTTAGCTCACCGGGTCAACGGAAACGAAGACGCGACCTTTGTACCCTTTGCGGAAATTAACTTTCCCTTCCGTCAAAGCGAAGATGGTGTAATCGCGACCCAAGCCAACGTTCTCACCTGGGTGCCATTTAGTGCCGCACTGACGAATAATAATATTGCCGGGTATAACGTCTTGCCCGCCAAATTTCTTCACGCCCAAACGCTTGCCCGCTGAGTCACGGCCGTTCCGGGAACTACCACCTGATTTTTTATGCGCCATGAACCTGTATCCTACTTGCTGTCGTCAGCCGATGCGTCTGCCGCATCGTCTTTCTTGGCCGCTACTTTTTTAGCAGGTGCCTTTTTCTTTGGTGCACCACCGACATCCGTGATCTGAACGACTGTCAGGTCTTGGCGGTGCCCGGCCTTGCGGACGTAACCTTGGCGGCGTTTCTTCTTGAAGACGACGATCTTGTCGCCACGGGCCTGCTCAACGATCTTACCCTTGACGGCGGCGCCCTCAACGTGAGGCGTGCCGATTTTATCTCCAACCATTAGCACTTTGTCGAACGTGACAGAGGCACCGGAATCGCCCTTAAGGCTCTCAACGGTGATCACATCGTCCTTTGCTACGCGGTACTGTTTACCGCCTGTTTTTATTACTGCGTGCATAATTGATCTTCCGAAAAAGGAAAACTGCGGGCCAGATCCCGCGCGGGTGGCCGGGAATATACGCACCCGCCAGCCCGAGTCAACGCTTTTGGGGGGGATTCCAGCCTGATTCTCAAGAAAATCCGCGCTTTTCAGCCGATTTCACCGAATACGGCCCAAAATCAAAAAATGGCGCAAAACGTCGAGAAAACGATCATCCGCTGATTGCGGGCGGATCAACCTTCCTGTACGGTCCGCGCGACTTCCACCCCAGACCATAAAAAAACACCGCGGAGAGGTGCCAGAGTGGTCGAATGGGGCGGTCTCGAAAACCGTTGTGCGCGCGAGCGTACCGTGGGTTCGAATCCCACCCTCTCCGCCATAAAATCATTATGAATTAACAGTAACAAGTACTTAGTGTTTTTATAAATACTCTACCCATCTTTATACCCATATTCAAAATCTCGCTTGGCGTTAAAGCAGAACGTATTTATTTGGCTTGTCGCCATCGCTTTATTTTATCTAGTCTACGGTACGATTGTAGCTGTAGTCCAAGCAGCAATAGACTTGCTTTTTACTCAAGGGTTAAATCTGCACACCACCGACATGTTCGTATAATTCTCATGCAGGTCTTCAACAATAACGGAACAAATTAATCCGAGTATTTCCACCATTGGCCCTGCTTCAATCGGAAACTCTGTGAACTTGCCTTCAACGCAAATTAGAAAACTGACCAAGAGGCACCATCGCTGCGGTACCGCTGCGCGGGCATTAACAATTGCCCTAGTTCTCATCGGCATTGTGATTGCTGACGGGGCGACTATGGCACAGCCAGTTATGCGGATCGCCACGCCTCTTTTCGTCTCGGCTCCTGGCAATCCTTACCAGTCCTTGTCTCTACCATCAATCATTACCACCATTGCCGTATTCGACCCTCTTGTCCTAATCGACAATGATGGCGACATTCAGCCTTGGCTGGCGACATCCTGGGAAACCGAAGACGGTCGAGTCTGGCGGCTCCGATTGCGACACGGAGTTAGTTTTTCCAGTGGTAGACCCCTCACTGCGGATGCAGTCGTGGCGTCTGTGGCACATATGCAAACGCCGGTAGGCCGTGCCGAGACGGTAGGGGCAAGCTTTATAGACATCACTCACGCCGTTGCGCTCTCCGATCACGAGGTTGAAATCCAGCTTGCTGATCCCGATCCGCTGTTTGCACTCCGCTTGGCCGTGTGGCGCCTACCTGAACCTGAATCTTGGGCACAATCAACGCCCGCCGACAGAGCAACTAGTGTGGCCGGAACAGGCCCGTTTGTTCCGGTTGCTCGGGCCCCTGGCTCGATGGCGTTTACTGCAAACAGCCAAGCTTGGAACCCGCCCGTCGCTGAACGCTTGGAAATTCTTCTGGTTCCAGATCAGGTTGCTCGGTTACAGGCGCTCGCCTCCGGTGCCGTAGATTTGGCGTTGGACCTAGGCGTTGGGGATCGTGCCGCCGTTGAGAATGCGGCCGCACGTCTGTTGCGCCGCCTGACAGCACCAATGGACTACATTTCCTTCGCGGTGGAGCATGTGCCGACTTCGCCCATTGCCGACCGTCGCATACGCCAAGCATTGAACTACGCTGTTAACAAGACAGCTATCACCGAGCTTTTGCTGGATGGATATGTTGAGCCGGTCGGTCAACTCGCAGCACCCGGCGCGGCAGGCTACGACCCCTCACTAGAGCCGTACCCCTATGATATCGAGCGGGCCAAAGCACTCCTCGCAGACGCCGGTTTTCCCAATGGCCTTGCTATATCCATCCGAGTATCTCCCGAGGGATCGGATCAAATGTCCATCTTTCAGCAGGTGGCGGCGGATTTGCGCCGCGCCGGTGTTGATCTCACTGTGATGCTCGCACCCTCTGGACAGAAGACGACGATGCTGTTTGCTGGAGACTTCGGCACCGAGTTAGCTGCCGCCATCGCCCGCAGTCTCGATCCGCTCAGTGACTACCGATTCCGCTCCTGCCTGGGGCTCGTTGGAGATTTCAAGCCATTCTTCTGCGATGCAGAAAATATCACCTTGGTTGCTCAGGCCAGGGCTGCGACAACTATGGATTCCACAATAAGATTGATGCGGCAGGTTTTAATCAACGAACACCAAAATCCACCGGGCATTTTTCTTTGGGAGACGCTCGTACTTGACGGTGTCGGTCGTCGTATGCTCGTACCTGACAGCTACGATAAATATTATGATTTCTTACATTTGCATCAATTCGGCCTTGCACTTCCCTAGAACCCCTCTCTTATATCTTGGAGCGCACATAAGATGGCATGTGCTCAGGCTTGATTAATATTTTCCATACTTCGATGGTTTCAGCGGGCAAATCCACTTCGTCATCCACAGCGTGGAAGATCACGTTCATGCATTCAGCATTGTCCAGGCATTCCAGCGTCAACCGGGCCAGACCGTCCCGCGTGATAGCACCAACGTCCGTCAGGTCGTTCGAAAGGCGAGCCTTGCCGGATTCTTGAATAGCCAGGGGTAGCAACGTCAGATGGCGGATGATGGTGTATGGCACGCCGCTTCCAATGAGAATCTCTTCGGCGATGGCCTTAGAGGCTAAGGCCAGGCGCTGAACTTCATACGCGTTCTCCGCATAAACCAATTCGGCGCTGTCCCCCACACCGATGGCGCCATGTAAAATCAACTGTTGAACACCCGTCGCTGCCGCCCATTTCGAAACAATCCTTTGGCTTTCGTCATAGAAAGACTGCGCCTCTAGGAGTTGATCGGTTGCGGTAGCCATCTCCCGATATGGCCCACTGGAGGCATCAACCACCGCCCTATATGAAACATCTGTAAAGACCCGCTCCATATCGGCTTCGACCAGCATGTCGCCTATCGCATAAGTGATATCGAGCCCCTCCAATCGCGCCCGGTCGGACTTAGACCGCGCCAGCACGGTGATGCTCTCTCCAGCAGCTACCAGATCTTTGGCCACTTCCGAGCCCAACTCTCCCGTACCACCCAGCACCAGCACCTTACCTTTTGCGGTAATCGACATGGCAGTCAAATCCTCTCAGCCCAATTTGAAATTCTACGCATATATTAGCGTGCGATATGATTGGTGTCTTGGATGCTTTCATTCTTATATTTTCAATTCATGTTTACACCTGAAGCAACGGATAGAATTGGACTTTTACCATGACCGATATGACCGGTGTTGTTGAGCAAATACTCACAGACTATGTGGACCGTTGGAACGACTATAACTCCGACGGGATGATTTCTTTCTGGGACGCTGAAGACGAGGGCATCATTTATGTTGCGGAAGAGATAGATACTCTGCATGGCTGGAATGCATTGGAAGGATATATTCGCGGCATCAATCCCGAGTTTGCAGAACACTTAATCACTGTTCGGGATGTAACGGCACGCACCGTCGCGCCGGGTGTCATTCAGGCATTTTGGAGCATGAGTTGGAGTATCTATTTCGTTACCGAAAATCTTTACCCTAAACCTATCGGTGGTGATGTCAGGGTAACAGCACTTCTACGCGAAAAGGACGACGGATGGAAATTCTTCCATTGGATCGAAGGACCCATAGCTGCACTTTTCCAGCTTCAAAGCGCCCTTGAAAAGAAAGTGGACCCGCGCCTGCTTGAGAAGCTGAAGGCTAAGGGAATCACTTTCTAGTCCCGTGGATTCTTGACTTAACTCATTACCAGTTCTACCTACGACAACACAGAAACGAATAATGAAAACCCCGCTCTGGGAAACCAGAGTGGGGTTTTTTTTTGTATTTCGTGCTGAGCACCCAGAAAAAGAAGTGTCGTGTTCACGCGTGTCTGCTTAGGGCTAAGAGCAGACATAACGGCGCCACCACAATACGTCCGCTTTACCGTCGAAAGCATAAATCTTCTAATATTTTGAGAAGTCTTTAGTGGCTAAACGAGGCGTTACATCAATTTTATCGGCAGCATCCGAAAAGCGAAAGTTCGGTCGTTGAGACCGAACTTATTGTTGAGGGAGGTCAGGCAACCTTGGTTGAGTTGTGCCCTGCACAAAAGCGTTAAGGTCGATCTCATCAGAGACGAACCACGGATTGTCAGATTTGTTAAGATAGAGCTTGTGTTGCTCCTCTTGCGTAAAGGGCCGTGATCCGAGCCTGCCGAATACCGCTATTTGATTCCCTGATTCGTCAACGCCTCTGTCCCTATCTAGACCCTTTGAAAGCGCCGTTGCGGGGTTTGCTGTAGGATACCAGGCAATCAATTCTGGTTTGGGATCTGGGCTAAAACCATAAAACCCGGGCTGACTGTCCGGCGAGGTCAATTGCACGACTTTGAGCCCGTTCTTTCCATCGGCCACGTAAGCAAACAGAGATGCGTTCGTAGATCCAACGATAACATCGTGCGCATCTGATATCCGACCATCGGCCGTGTAGACGGTATAAATTTCTGGCTCTTCTGGTCGTTCGATATCGATAATGACTAGTCCTTCACTGCCAGATGCAACATAGGCAAAAGTGCGTGCCACATAAATCCGTTGGGCATTAGTAAGTTCGATAGATGCTGCGCTTACTTTAGTCGGTGAAGATGGGTCCGTAACGTCGACAATGTGGAAGCCTGCGCTATCCGTGACGTAGAGATAACGAAATTGCAGAGCCGTGGCGCGGGCGCCGTCAAAGGGAATAACAGTTATAAGTTCTGGTTGCAGGGGTTGATCTAAATCGACGATGGCGACACCAAAATCACCGCTAATGTATGCGATCTCCCCGGCAAGCGTAATGTGCTGAGCTCCGGCAAGCACACCGCCCGGGTTCCACGTGCGGATGCGTTCTAAATGATTATTGCGGGGCTCACCGTCGGCCAGGGTGTCAACATTCACAACAATCAAACCCTCCGCTGCATCAGTCACGAAGGCATAGGAGTAAATTGGGTGGATCGGTTGCTCCTGGTTAACTTCAATCATCAACTTGCGTTTGACCGGGTCATCATTCATACGGTTCGGGGCTATTGGCTGGTTGGTCGGCAAGGCGACGCAGGTAGCATTCTCAGTCGCTACCTGTGTGTCATGCCCCAACGGACTAAACGGCGCTGAAATAATCCGTTGTGACACGCCTTTGTTCGCAATAGACGCGACATCATAAACTTCGAAGCCATTACTGCCGCCAGCGGTGAACAAATACTCACCGCGTAATTGTAAGCACCCGACATTGCCGCTGCTGTGGGTGTAGCTCTCATAAAGCTCTTGGCCACGCTCTTGATGTTCTTGGTACCAGTCTGGGTAGGCATAACGGTGGAGGTAACTCCCAATAACCGCTTGAGGTTCATCCCATTCTGTGACCCGCACAGCCTCAATGCCGCCTTCGCCGCCCACCCAAGCGTTGTACCCTACGAAGTTCACAAAGTTTGTACCGTGGAGCAACAATTGGGCCATGATCGCATTGTTGTCATTATCTTCTGCCAGGTGGCAATCAGAGCAGGTTTTGGTTTCTGTTTTGCGTACCGTATGGGGGAAGTGGGGAGCAAAAGCCTGACTCGAATACCCAGCGGCAGAAATCGGTGCCTGCTGGATGTAGATGCGTTCTCGGTTGATATTGGTCGATGATAAAATCAACGCTGATGTCGAGCGGATAGGGGCGATGGTGTTGCCTTTTGTCGTCTGGTGAATTCCCAGTTGGAACATCTGATCGCGCACCACTTGTGGATTATAGGTTGCGAAGTTCCTGGTTTCTCCACCTTCATAGTGGTGACGTTCTGTTTTCCAATTGGCTTGAATCGGCAAGTGGCAACCGGCACAGGACGTTGTCCAAGACAAGTGGCAGGTGTAGCACTCCATTTCATCAGTATCGTGGGCTCTGTTTTCGCGTGGGACACCAAGCCCCCATTCCATACTCTCGGTATCATTGCTGACCAATTTGGCCCGCGCCGCCAATGGATTGAATGTCTCGTGATTGGAGTTGACCGTGTCTTTCACGAGGCTAAGAGTCCACTCCAGATTAGGGTCTAGAGATGAACGCTGGATGAGCTCGCAGTCTCGATCAGACGTGTCTGGTAGATCACATTCGGTGCCGCGCCACTCAAACCTCTTTTTTCCATCCATGACGCGCATGAGACCAAGATCATAGCCACCAGGCCGCGCAGCCGGGCCGGATGTTCTTAGATTGGGATAAGCATCTGCATCACCGTGGCAATCTATGCATCGAATCTCGATGGCATTCGCAACTTCGCCATGAATGTATCCGTTACCATGGACGTCTTGTGAGAAGTGACAATCAACGCAATGCATGCCGAGCTCGACATGTATTGATTTCATATGAACCGCTTGGTCCCATTTATCAGGATCGTCGTGATCGATAATCTCTCCATCTTCGTCTAGCAAATTGCCTTTCCGGTCTTTTTTGAATACGGCTCGGAAATTCCAGCCGTGCCCGTGGTAATCGGCGAATTGAGTGTTGTTGAGTTCGGGGTTCCGGTCCCACACCGTGCGTAAAAAATCTACATCCCCCCAGTTGCCTCGTATCGCGGCTTCTTCCGGGTTGCGCTCCAGAATATCGAGCATCTCGGCGCTATCAGGGTAGCGCTGTTCTTCCGGCCACATAGCGGGAGCATCTGATTCGTAATCCCACATGGTGTAGCCCAGCATAGAGTTCACGAAAATGTTCGGTTGATGCATGTGACAGACCATGCACTGGCTTGTCGGTATGGCTTTGGTAAAGGTGTGTTGAATAGGATGGCCAGGTTCACCCTTCGGGATGGTCGGGTCGACGCTCGCGCTTTCTCCCATGTGCCCAAACTTGGCGTATGGGCCTGAATGGTCGGGCTCCCGGTCATTGGCATAAACAACATGGCAGGATGCGCAACCAGAGGACCGGAAGTCCCCAGGCTGGTCGTTGGTGCCGAGAAACCAAGTGAAAGGATCGTTGAGCCGGGTTTTATGAATATTAATAACAGGTACGGCGATACGGAGGCCTGTTCCAGGGCCACGATTGGATTGGCGGATATCGGGGCGGCCGGGCTCTTCAAGTCGCTGGAGGCTGCCGACTAAAGTGCCAACGTTAGGCAGGCCGATTTCAGGAAAAATATTTAGGATGTTCCTGCCACCGCGCTCAAAAACACGAAAGACATCGCCGGGAGGAATAACCTCCCATGCTGGGAGCGGATACAACTGCGGCAAGACGCCCCGTTCCTCTGTCATCCAGGGCTCGACATTTCCAGGACTCTTAATTGTCGCCGGTTCGCCGTCTTCCGTATAGGCGGCGCCCAATATGTAATTTTTGTAGGGAAGAATACCGTTGTTGTACGCGGCGCCACCCCACAGCATTGCACCAGTCGCCATCAGGCTGCGTTCGGCTGCTTGGATGATGGGTAGGTGACAGGAACCGCAGGCCGTGCGCGCGACACGGTAGTCTGACGGATTAACAAAACGGACATACTCAGGGCTCTCTTTATTGAGCAGCGTGTACGTGCGTTCTGGATTAGCGCTGTGTGGATAATGCCAAGTATCCGGATACAGCGGTTGAACATGAGCTTGGTCTTGCGCAGCTCGGTACGCTGGCACGCCCTTCATGGCATTTGCAGGAGCGCGAACAGTCGGGTCCCCACCATGGCAGTCAGCGCACCCTAGAACTACAGCTTCGCTGGCATGCATAGTTTTCTGGTCTGAGTCCGTATGGCAGGTGATGCAACCAGCGCTCATGGCATCAGCCTGAGCCCAGGTTTGGAATTGGGGTGCCGGCGGATAATAGGGGTAAGTGACTGAGCGTGCTTCCTCGCCGTCACCGGCGGCATGAGCAAAACTCGCCACTACAAAGAAAAACGCTGTGAGCCAGTGCTTCATGTCTGCCTTTAGTAAGTTAAAATCAAATTAAACAGGACGGAGTAAAATTTGTCGCCACTGCGCTCCGTCGCAAAAAGCTCCTGGAAGGCGCCGCCTCCAGAGAGCACAGCCCCAGAAGCCCGCAACACAATATTTTGGGTGAACTTTGGTCGGTACAACAACGAGACAGACGTATCCCAGCCGATAGACTTTGATGTCAGAGGCTGGTTTCGCGCCACTTCAACAATTGGTTTTTCCGCAAAGCTTATATGATTGATGTTCGCGAAAACACGCAGCTCCGGCAATATGTCAAAATCCGCACCGACACCTAACAAAACTGTGCCCGGGTTGAGAAAATTAGACTGCCCCTGTTCTTTTGAGGAACGAAGGGAATTGAGGATACCGTTGCGACCAGACAGCACCACTCCGCCGCCGCCAATCAATGGCACCGGCTGGCGGATCCAATAGCTGGTATCTGCTCCAGCGAATTGCGGATTCTCAAAGATGGCGTCAAAGCCCTGAGCCTTGTCGTCAAACGGGTCTTTATCACCCGATGCATAAAGACCTTGAGCCCTGAGTCGAATCCAATCGAAATCGACAGAAGGCTCAACTGCTAAGAACCAAGATTCAATATCGGCCTCTTCTTCTTGGAAAAAAGAGGTAAAACTGTTTGCGGAAATGTTTCCAAGTGCAAGGTATGCTGCGTGGGTCAGATTGAACCGTCCAAAGTGGCCATCTCCATTGAAGCCGAAGTAAGTCACGTCATAGTCAAAACCACGTTCGGTTCCGAGTGACGCTGGCCGTTCCAGAAAGCCGTTCTTGTTAAAGAATAAATCGTCATTGCCCTCCCGATTGCGGTTATGGGCGACGATCCCTTGAACGGTGTAGCCAATCACTGGCCAGTCTTGACGGTACAAATTGGCAAAGAAAATATCGTCGTCGCGGATACGTTTTCCAATGTCATTAAGACCAGAGTTGCTGTCTTTCTCTAATTTTCGAAACCACCCTACGTTGTACTGCCACAAGTTGTTGTTGCGGGTGCCGAACACGCGGATGCCGAGTTGCTGGTCTTGAAACAGGAAACCTCTAAAATCCAGCGTAACCGGCTGTATGCCGACACGAATAGAATCAAAATCATAGCGGTCCGAGACATTGCGGATGTGATAGTCAACAAACGCCTCCTGTAGGGCGACATGCCCATCTTTGCGCGTATCCCCCTGGGCTGGATTGATCAGTAGAGCCCGGTTTTCGTCCGCCCAGACATAATTGTAATTAAAGACAGGTGTTACCCGGATCTCCCAGTCGGGCGGCTTGAAGGCTGTGTCACCTTTTATAAAGGATACAGACGCGATCAAATTCTGGTTGAAGATGGTTTGGTCGACTTGCCCGAACAGATCCAAGGACCCTGGTCGGGCTCCACCTTGTGGGCCGACCGGCGTAGGAACACCGCGTGGCTCGAGCACAGTATCGGAGATGACCAAGAGATTGAGAAACCAGTCATCAAAGAGCGGGCGATCAGCCTTTAACGTGTTTTGATTGTAGGGATCCCACCACCGCTCGTTTACGCCAATCGCCTCTACCAAGCGCCAGCGATCTGGAACGGGTAAAGTTTCACGTGGCAAGCTGCGGGCCGGCGGCGCGACAGAAGTCGGGTCTATTTCAGGGAGAGGGCGCTTATCTTCCTCTCCGGGACGGCGACGATCCTGGGCTAGCTCTTCCGGCTTCTCGTCCACTGGGGCTGCGTTACTACCATTACCAATCAAGAGTATAGGGAGGCACAGGAAGATCGAGAGTGCGATAGCGATTATTTGCCCGCGCATACACCTTGCTCTCTTGAATCAAGGAACGGAGAAAACGGACAGTTTACAAAACGTAGGTTAACACCGCCCACGACGAGGTTGTCTGCTCGCAATTCCGGCGGCGCATTGCCCACCCCAGTCTTTAGGATTTCCCCAGCGTTGTGCAATCCTAGAAAAGAAATCATGTCATCTTGATCAATGCCGTCACCGGACACACCAATTCCACCAACAAGTGTCTCACCGCGGTAAACGGGCACACTGCCTGGAAAAATTTGCAGCCCATTAGCCAGCCGTGTAGGCATCGGTCCTGGCGCGGCTGCGGACTGTGGGAGGGCGGTGCATCCCTGTGGCGGTGGAGGCGTTCCATCAAGCCGGGCGACGATATCTGGCAGGATCAGGTCTAATTGGAGACCGACATTGAAGGGGCTCCAAACCTCAAAGGGAACGGAGAAAGGTCCATTTGCATTGCCGTTAATACCATCTGGATAAAATGGTCGAGACAAATTACCACCGGAACGATCTGCGAATGCTGTTCCGTCAGCCAATGCAGACGGCCCAACAAAAGTTTGGACAGCGTTCACGTAAGTACTTATCGCCGGTATGGTTAGAACGTCAGGTATCAATTCAACCGCATCAAGTGACGCAAGCTCAGCAGCGGTTGTTGATCGAGATGCAAAGGCTGCTGTTCGGGCTTTCTGTAAAGACACGTCAGTGCCAAATATAGGTGCATCAGGCGTACGGGCGAACGCCAGAATATTTGCTTCTGCGTCGACAATTGACACAGAGACCTGCGCATGGCTGCCCAGAGGGCGGCGGATTTGCGCCCTAGCACGAAATGCAACGGTTAATGCTTGCGTCAAAATTATGCGGACTTCGTCAGCAGTCATACCGCCCGCCGCCAGCGACGGCGCTAGACTGCCGCGTGGCGCATAGCGATTTTTGCCAGAACCATCGCTCAAAACAAACACGTCAGCGCCCGGGACAGAAATATCTTTGCTCAGCGTGATCCCTGACTCATTTGACCCGTAAGTTACGCCGGCCCGTCGTCCAGCGGGTGTGTAACCGGGGACGGCAATAAAGTTGGTGGTGTCTATGGCCGCGCTTGTTCCTCTGGCTTGTAAAAAGCGGGAATCAATATCAGCGTATCTTAGCAGTTTGCCTTCAACGGCGATGCGGTGACCTTTAATATCTTCAGGAGGCTCAAATCCCTGCTGCGCCGCAACCGCAATCATTTCATCGAGATCACGATCGAAATCAGCCACTGACAAATCTAAGCCATAAACGCCGTCTGCAAGAACACCGACACCACCGACGACTTGGCCGTCTTTATATAGGGGAAGACCACCTGGGTCGGCTGACAAGCCTAAAGGGGATCGACGTGGGCCGCCGCCAAGGCCATCGCCAAACCGCAACATGTCTGAACAGGGCAGTTGACTGAACTGGACGCCGAATAGCGGGCCTCCGGGTTGACCGAATTCACCTGGGTTGAAATTTTCTTGGACAATCTGGCTGGCCGTACGGGAAGTAAACGCATTGCCCGACGAGGACAGGTACGCTCCCGTAACGGCTTTTGTAATTGCCGCCAGCGGCGTGATTGGCAGATTAAGGTTTTCTAATCCATTTCCAACGGGGATGCCTCGACCCGAGGAAATTGTCAGGTCCGGCACAGCTGAAGGGTCCATTGCGTAGACACCGAGCACGTTTCCAACGCGGTCGACAACAGCAATCACTGCATCATCGGCAACATGTGCAGAAGCCTCTGCCACAGCTTGAGACACAATTTGATCGACATCAGCTATGCTTAATGACTGGCTGAGACTCGCACCCGACCACGTTAGGCATACCGCAGAAATCGCAGCTGTTAAAGAATCGCGCAACATCAATCGATTACCATGTAGCCAGATTTGAGGCTTCCATCTTCAACCGTGTAAGCGAAGGTGACCATGACAGGCAGGAACACAAAAGATAAACCTTGTTCGATAAGGTCAAATGTCAAAGTTTTGTCAGCGCTGGGCTGGATCGCATTATCTACAAGGTCGCTCTGGTTTTCCGACCAATCCACCCATCCTTCTCCAGCCAAGCGCTGCATCGGCGCATTATTCTGAAACCGTGCCATGACATATGTTGCAATTGGAATGTCATTCTGAATACCCACCGTTATGCGCAAAGGAATGTTAACGTCCTGCCCACTAAACCGGCCAAGAAAGGTCCCCTCCTCAGACAGCGTGGGTGGTTCTGCAGATACAGACTGTGCCCAAAGAAAAATTGTAGCTGAGATAGTCTTTATCTTTAGTGTCATTGCACCCCAGCACTGAGATGGCTAAGGGCATTGGGGTCAACCACGGCGAGGCGGCTATTGGATCGATTTGTAGCGCTCTCTATTGGCCGCATCGGCGCTAGTCCGTCCATATGAAAATCATGACAGGTGACGCAGGTTGAGGGCACTCGGTTAGAAGCCACCTCTCCACCGTGACAGCTTTGACAGACATCTATGGCCGGCATCAAGACATTACCCGAACTGATGGATGACTCTGCAGCATGACAGGCTTGGCAGCCGACATCGCTATGGCTGCCGTGGTCAAACTTTGACTTTGGAAACCACTTCTCGGTTATAAAAACAGGTTTGACATTCCATGATCCTGTCGATGGATCATCATAAAGAGAGTGACACTCACTGCACTGCCCTTTACCGAAGCGCCCTTCTAAAATCATTGCAGATTTTTCTTCTGCCCAGTTTCGAGCAGCAGCACGGTCAGTGTCCTGCAATGGTGTGCCTGGCCGACGCCTGATAATAGCTGGGGCTTCCGGTTCCTCGTAGCCTCCACGCAGCGCTACAGAATTGTATATATCGGACACCTGCAAAAATAGTTCTTCTGGATCGCCGTGAACCAATTCTCTGCCAGGCAGTTGAGTATCAAAGTTAAGCGTATGGCACTGATTACAATGCTGCTCAAAATCAATCGGCAGCATTGAGACATTCCCCTCGTCGGGTACATGACACGCACTACAGCCGAGCTCAATAACTCCATCAGTCGGATGCCGTACACCCACCTTCCTAAGGTGGTCCGCGTGGGGGAAGATAAGTCCAGAATTTTCCGTCGGCGGCTCTGGGTCGCTCATGGACTTTTCGCGCGACATAATATTTAGCGATGCATCGATAACTACATTAGGTAAAAAATCGGGGTGATCGGTGCCAAAATCACGAACGTTTCTAAGGGTGGTCGCCGGCTCCATGTCAGTCAAGTCGCCATGGCAATCAATACAAAAACCCTGGTCATTTCGGACGACTGTCTGATTCCCCTGATGCTCTTTATGGCAGCTTTGGCACTTGTCATCTTCAAATGATGCAGATGGAAATCGCACAGGGTCCGAGTGGTGCTCGACCGTTTGGTGGCACGCTGTGCAGGCAGAATCTTGAACGGGTATAAACGGCCGTTCATGACAGACCTCGCAGTTCTCCCCGAAGAACTTATGGGATGATGAAATACCACCGCTTGTCCAAAAAGCCGTGGGCGCAACAGCTGCGTCATGGATGTCTGCGCGCTGCACATCTACAACTGCTTTAGGGACCAACCATGAGATTATCATCGGCCCCAAAAGAGCGGCGGCGAGTACAGTCAAGGCCGCAGCCCAAGACCACTTTCTTTTAGACAGCCCGATTGTGCGAATTCCGATGTTGGCGCGTTGCTTGAGGTTTTCAAGCTCATCCCCTAGCGGGCTGATAAGCTCGATGGAGATCGTGAGGTCACTTTCATCCTTGAATGGTTCGACAATAACCTTAAAGGGTCCGATATTGAGAACATCCAGGTGGGAGACCTTCGCCATATCCACGAGGTTACCGTTAACTGAAAGCGAACCACTGTTTAGGCTTTCAACATACACCTCACCGGATTTCAACGCGATCCGCGCGTGCGCCAATAATATACGTGGGTCTGCAAGTTCGATCTCACACTCGGTACCGCGACCTACAAGAACAGAGTCACATTCTATCCATTCGTCGCGGATAGCTAGATCGCCACTGCTCTTTCTCGTTCCGTATCGTATTAGAACTTTCACCGGTGCTCACCAATAATAAAAAACGACGACAATATGTGCGACCAATGCCGCTAATGTCGCGAAGGTGAAAGGAACATGAATATAGAGCCACAATTGAAGAAGACATCTTAGTTTAACGTCTTTCCTTATGCGCGATAAAAGTCCCTCCTTCTTTGTTAAGCGAGTTAATAATTTGCGTCGGGTTGACTCGTCACACACCCCATCTGACTGCTCCACAAATATGCGCGCCGCCATAGTTGGGCAATCAGCGACATAAAGAGTCAGCTGATTTATTAGATTGCCACCGATCTTTGTGTTGTGCACAGCTTCGTACACGGCCTTTGCAGTCTCGTCGTCAACAGTAAGTGAGAAGTCGCTCAGCTCTCGATCTAACTCAGATATTTGAGTCAGCATGATATCCGTCGTCAGGCCAGCTCGATTCTCGGCGAGCATTTTCGGGAATCGTATGTAGAAATAAAGTCCAACCACCCCACTAAGCACAACAAACATCATTAGAAAGTATAGGAGAGTGTGGATATTGATCCCAAATTGAAAACCACTGTGAAATGTGGACACAACGACCAGAGCCAGACCCAGGTAAATATGGGCCGACGCCCAGTCTTCCATGCGCATTGCCGGACCTCCGAAAGATCGCTTGCGAATGCCGAACCATGATAACCAAACCATAATACCCGCAGCTAACGTGCCCAACGTATATCCAAGCCAGGTGCCGCCATTAGGGCTCCCTACTGGGGAGTGAAAAACATAAAGAAGTCCAGTGACTAGAACCAAAACAAGCGAAATTTTCAGATAGCGCATGTTGCGGTAAATCAGGAGTGACTCGTGCATACTCATCTGCTCCTATTGGCTCAACATCGCTATGTCCATGAACTTTTCAGGACTTACCCGAGCCGCCGCACCTGTTGGACAGGCGTTTACACATGACGCCCCGCCCTCAACGTCTTTACACATGTCACATTTAACGGCCTTTTTGCTCGAAAGATCTTTTTCTTGTTTTTCACCATTCTTTGTTCTTTCAGCTAGCAGCCCTGCCTCGTAAGAGGCCTCCTCCCCCGGCGCCGACCCTTTCCCGAAAAGCAACCACGACAAGAGGCTGGATTTCTCTTTTGGGGGAGATGCTAACTGAATAACCCCATAGGGGCAGTTGTTTTCACAGTTGCCACAACCAATACAGCTATCGTCGATAAACACCTCACCATCAGGAGCACGATGAATGGCGTCGGGTGGGCAGTCAGCCATGCAGTGAGGATGCTGACAATGGCGGCAAGATGTTGGAACATGAATCGACGCGAATGATGGCCCGGCTTCGCGATTCAAGCGCGACAGGCCGCCATGAGTCTCAGCGCAGGCTTTCTCGCAGTTGTCACAATGAACACAAAGCGTTTCATCTATGAGTAGTACGTCTGTCGCTTCTCCAACACCCTGTTCGACTAGAAATTGGATTATATTACCCGCCTCCGGACGAGCTGCCATCTGTTCATTCTGACGCAAGCGTGCCCGGAATTTAGCCTCAATACTATTTCTTAAGATGTTATTCTTGGCCATCACAGCGCTAAAATCTTCGCCCGACAGGCAAATCGTTTCAGTGTTGTTGGCCGCTTTAACCGTGGCTGACCGCGGCATGTTTGACAAAAGGGCCATTTCGCCAATGTAATTGCCCGCCGGGACGTAGCTCAGCACCACTTCACGGCCGCCAACACGAGTTGATACGGTGCACGACCCCGAGCGAATGAGATGCATATGGTTGCCCGTGTCGCCCTGGGAAAAAATCGCATCGCCCGCCTTGAAGTTCTGAATCTCTGCAGAATCTACAAGGTCTTCCAAATCTTCCGCAGGAACACCCGGAGTTAAGTGGGTTTGGATCTGTCTTAGAATTGATGTCTTATCTAAGATGCGTTTCACACTCTCCACAGATTGGATGAGCTTTAACATCGTGCGTCGCGGCGTTTCAAAAACCACGCAGTCTGTGAGGGCAACAACGGTCGCAGTGCGCCGACGTCCAGATATCAATCCCATCTCACCGAAAAATGCACCCTCTTTTAACTCCACAACTTGGCTGGGGTCATCCTCGTTAATTTGGATACCGACATGACCAGCAAAAATTGTGTAAAAGGTGCTTGAGTAATCATTCCGCTGAAAGATATCCTCACCTTGCCTTACCGCGTGCACTTCTGACTCAAGCATTACTTCCCGAAGCAACAGTGTATTGAGTTCCGAGAAAACGGGTATGGTTTCGCGAATACTAGCAAGCACATCACTGACTGCGACATCACCAATCGCTTGAAATTTTTCTATAAGGAGGGGCTCGTCAGCTGGGGGAATATCATCGCCGTTAAGGTAAGCGACGACTTCGTACCCCTGATTCATTGCTTGCTTGATCAGTGGGTAGCCGGCCAGGGCTCCGACAATATAAAGGCCCGGGACATTTGACTCATAGGTAGGGCTAACTTCGGGCAACACTTTAGGGTCTTCGCTAGGGAATTCGACACCACATGCCTCAACAAAACGGCGAGGAGGTGAAGCACCCATGCGGGCGATGATTCGATTACATTTAACAGTCACCTCACCATCTGGTGTATCTAAAACAATGCCATCTGGCTCGACCTTTAAGGGATTAGATTCGTAATAACATTGCACTGCGCCTTTATCGATTGCACCAAGGATCAGAGATAAATTACCCTGTTTTGCTCGAGCGAATTCAGCACGGCGATTGATTATAAAGACGGTATTCTGAGCGGAGAGCGCTACAGCGTTCTCAATAGCCGCATCTCCAGCGCCGATAACGACAATTGTTTCATTCTCATATTCTTCTGGGTCGTCCAGTTGATATTGAACCAGCGGAAGGTCGCCACCTTCGCAGCGCATTTTATTGATATTACCCTGCAGTCCGATGGACAAAATGACATTCTCAGCCTCAAAGGCTTCGCCCCCAGCAGTGTGAAGCTGAAAGCCCTCGCTGGTGCGGTCTATTTTCGTAACATCGCTATTATAGTGAACGTTAGCTCTGCAAGAATCTAAACCCTGATTCCAAGCATCAAGGACTTCTTCGCGGCGGCCAGCCATGAACGACAAATCCGAGCGCAATGGCAAAATGTCTGGCGTGGCCATGACAAACTTGCCCTTTTGATACTTATATATGGTGTCGCTGGCATGGTCCGCACGCTCAAGGAGCGCGTGACTCATGCCAAGCTGTGCCGCGTGAGCTGCAGCGCTCAATCCTGCGGGCCCTGACCCGACGATTGCAACTTTCAGACGTTCTCCCAAAAAAAGTACCCCTAAACCCTTTTTTGCCGTCTACCTGAAAGTAGGCTGTGACCGCACCAATCGTCAACGGCATCAGTGATTAGCGCAGAAAATGGTAGTTCTTTTTTTAGGTTTCAAGGAGTGCTTAACTTATAAGACGCCATAAGCCAGCATGGCGTCCGCAACTTTTGTAAAACCAGCTAGGTTGGCGCCTTTTACGTAGTTAATGTACTCACCATCTTCTCGTCCATATTCTGCGCAGTTGTCATGAATATTCTTCATGATGTCGCGCAGTAGCTGCTGTAATTCTTCCTCTTTCCAAGCGATACGGGCTGAATTTTGGCTCATTTCCAATCCAGAAACAGCTACTCCTCCAGCATTTGCTGCCTTGCTGGGGGCATACATAATCTTAGCGGCCTTAAAGACGTCAATACCGGGTAACTCTGTAGGCATATTAGCGCCTTCCGAGACCCCTTGGCAGCCATTCTTAACCAGAATCTCAGCTTCTTCTTTAGACACTTCGTTCTGAGTTGCACAGGGAAATGCCAAGTCACATGGGACGCTCCAAGGGCGCTGATTAGCATGAAACTCACACCCGAATTCCTTCGCGTATTCTTCGATACGGCCCCGTCGAACCGTTTTAAGTTCTTTTACATAGGCCAACTTATCTCCATGGATCCCATCTTTGTCATAAATAAATCCTGAGCTATCTGAGAGCGTCACGGATTTGCCACCCAATTGGTTAATCTTTTCAACAGCATGTGTGGCAACATTACCCGAGCCCGAAACTGTGCAAATTTTGCCCTCGAAGGTGTCCTTGCGGGCCTTTAGCATATCTTCCATGAAGTAAACCGTTCCGTACCCAGTAGCTTCGGTACGAATCAGACTGCCACCATATTCCATGCCCTTACCAGTCAGCACGCCTACGAAGGTATTCGTTAAACGTTTGTATTGGCCGAACATAAACCCGATTTCCCGGGCGCCAACGCCTATATCCCCAGCAGGCACATCAGTATCTGGGCCAATATGACGATGAAGTTCCGTCATGAAGGATTGGCAAAAACGCATAACCTCGCCATCGGACTTACCTTTTGGGTTAAAGTCAGATCCCCCTTTGCCGCCACCCATGGGTAAGCTTGTTAAGCTGTTCTTAAATGTTTGCTCAAATGCCAGAAACTTGAGTACGCTAAGAGTCACTGAAGGGTGAAAACGAACGCCGCCTTTATATGGACCAATGGCATTGTTGTTTTGCACCCTATACCCACGGTTAACCCGGATATTTTTATTGTCGTCTTCCCAACAAACTCGGAAGATAACTATTCTATCCGGCTCTGCGATGCGTCGCATCACCTCCCATTCTTGGTACTTGGGATTGCTCGCAACAAAGGGGAGCACATCTGCTGCAACTTCCTGTACAGCCTGATGAAACTCGTTTTCTCCCGGGTTGCGTTTACGCACTCCGGCCATAAAACTCTCTAAGTCAGGTAAGTCTTGTGCGCTCATCTTTTTCCACCTTCTACCATCTCGAAAAATAAAACTTTACGGCTACAGACTCTGGATGGCGCTCTGTAGCTTCTGCAAAGCAGCAAGAAATTGCCGCGGATTATAGGATTCATCTTTTTCGATCACCGTGTAGCAATCATCAAGAACAGCTGACAATTCCATATATTTCGCACGAGAAATCATGTCGTCATCAGCCATAGTTTGTAGCATAGCAGAGGCCGCCATTGTCGCTTGTTCAGCAGCAGCATAGTCGACGTATTCCCCCGACAAGCCCTCGGTTAAAATACCTGCCAATAGGGCTTTAGTATCGGCCGCTGTGAAGGAATGTGACGCTAGGCGACTAATGATCCCCTCTGTAGCATCCTTTAAGCCACGGGCTGCGTCAATTACCGCGTCATATCCCTGAAGGGATGCTTGATGCAACGCTTTTGATTTAATAGAAACTATATCAGCTAATGCTGGGTCAATACGCTGCAATAGAACCCGCATCATGATGATATTTGCGTCGTAAATACGCGGGATACCAGGGCCAATCTCATGGCTATCGCGCGGCGCCCACCGAATATTCGACAGTGGATGATGACAGGCGTAGCAATCAAAAAAGACCAACTCAGGGAAAATACCATCGGTGTTGCGGTTTGGGTCCAGCATAGCGTCAAGAAGAGAGTCGACGGCTACGACTTGGCCCAACGCCCAAACTTGAACACTTGGAATGGTGCCCTTTCTTGCCCAGTAGTCATCATCAACCACTACATGGGCTGGCTGAGTCCAAGTATACGTATCCAACTCAAAGGCCATCCGAGGGTGGCCCGCCCCCATAATTCGGTGGGTTACAAACCGATCTTCGGTTCCAAAGTGGCAGGACAAGCATAGTTTGGCTCGAGCTACAGGATTCTCGCTGGGATATAATCCAGCCGCTAGATTTGCTTTGTGGTTGGCGTCACCGGAAATATGTTGGCCCAACCAGTTCACTGCTCCGCCGTGACAGGCCTCGCAGCCGACTCCGTCTGATATTTGAAAGCCTTTGGCTCGCCGTTCGACAGGAACATTGTCCGCGTGACAGTCAAGGCATAGGTCAGCTTCTTCCGCACGTCCTAAGCCAAGGTTATTTGCAATCCGTTGAGACTCATCTGTGAGTAGCGTTTTGTACGCGCCAGAATGAGGATCCTGCTCTTCCCAAATAATGTACTCGTTCTGCAGAACTGTAGAGTTCGTCCAGGGCTCTAACGCGCCATGGCAGCTTGATCCGGCACAAGACGCGACGCCGAGATGGGTATCTTCCGCTACGAAAGGAATTGCCGGCAAATCTTGTGCCGCCGAAGGCAACACAGCCAGTATTAAACACTTACATAACAGAATTAGTCCTAGTTTACGCAACGCTGCCCCCGGTTTTTCAGCCGCCCCTCTTGAATACTAAGTTATAATGCTCCTCCAGACAACGGAACAGATGCCCAAACCAACCTGAATTCATCCTCATTCCCCAATATTCCTATGATGAGCCCCCCAATCCTACAAACCCGGCGCAATCAAAGTTCCGCGCTCGACAAGTTGGCCGATCGTTTGTCGCAACAAGTTATTGTGTTCAGGTGTCTCTTGAATGGGGCTCTCCTCTAGCCCATCTACCGGAGCGAAATCGGCCTCATAGGTTTGCCTGTATAAGGGTGTTTGAAGTGCGGCCAGGAGGTTTCCGCTGCCCAAGGCCGTCCGCGCCTTTCTCTGCGCGTTGATATCGATTGTCGCCGTCACGATTTCTTGTCCACCCGTTTGACTACCGGCCAACATGTTGCCCTTAAAGTCTATAATTTGTGACGGCTGTTTGCGGGAATGTGGCGGCTGCGGGTCATTCCCATAGGGTCCAAGGTTTGACAACAAAATAAAGGCTAAATTTTCATATGCCCTAACTCGGCGGGCCATTGTGGTCACGATTGGAATATCAAAATTGTTTTCTTCGGGAAGAGCTGCTGAAGCAGTCGGGTTCATAATGACCTCAGCACCCCCCCTGAGGACCATGCCTCTCATCACTTCGGGCACATACATGTCCGCCGCAATCACGCAGGCTAACCTGCCTATCTCTGTATCCACGACAGGAAATAAACTTTCTTCACCAAAATGGCCGAGCCATTCAGACAACACATCGCTAGGTCGCGTTTTGTTGCTAAGGCTTGTGAGCTTTCGGTAGTTGAGGACCAAATCACCAGAGGGTCCCACAATCATGCCAGACAGAAAATAGCGTCCCGGAAATGCATTTATGCGCTCTATGCCATTAAATGCGACGAAAGCATTTGCGTCCTGAGCCGCCCGGCCTATGCGCTCTAGCTCAGGGCCGTCTGCCACAATCGTGCCAGGCATCCACTGTTCCGCGCGTAACGGGCCACTTGGAATTTGCAGGCCAAACTCAGGAAAACACATCAGACGCGCGCCATGATCTTCAGTACTCTGTTTCACGAGAGCGATCATATTTTGTAGGTTGCGCTCCAGCATTTCGGGCAGAAATTTTCCGTCTTGATTAAAAGTTGGGATTGCGGCGGACTGAACACACGCCGCCTTATAAGGCTCCACTTTGCGTCCGCTTGGATCTATGCCTGGCGCAACTGGCGGATACATTGGCGCCGTGTCCTTTGCGAGGCCCACTTGAGCCTTGGCGCTATCGATAACCCCAGCCGTAGCAGCCAGACCTACACCAGTGATCAACGCCTTACGACGTGTTGTTGCTGTCTGGGAAGAAGCGTTTTTTAAGAATTTCATAGGGCAATCCTTATTAACTTACTCGTCTCGCCGCTGATGGGGTGGGTTACCTTTGAGCGCGGCAAACAAAACTAAAGTGACCGGTTAAATCGAACCCGCCGATACTCCAGAGAGGGGAAAACCTTCTCAGGGCATACCTCACCTCTTCGATTTTTAGGAATCTCATTAATGACCTGCCGATATTCTGTCGTGATACGGAGATCACCGTCGCGCAATTTGTTCACCTTTAAACTTGGCCGCTAGCCATACACCTTCCCATCACGAACTCCGAAACCAAGGGCAAATAAAACGCTTCAGAGCCGTGAACGGCACTACCGTTAGCGCTCTCTTCCAGGCGGCGGCCAGATTCACCGGGGCTAAGACACCTGAGTTTTGGAACTCACATCTTGTCTCATTTTTCACAAATACCTTTAAAGACAGCTAGGATTTCCTCCAGCTCATCAAGGCGCTCATCTTGCTTGGTTTCGCTACATTCATTAAATGCGAAAGAGCGACCAGAGTAAGCTATATAGTAACGTTTGTTGGCCTCATATTCTCTCTGCCGAGAATCTGTGACGCCTATTGGCTTATCAAGATATGTCTCTATTTCACTAATTAGTTCATGTTCACGATGTTCACGAGACTTCTTACTCATAAGCTTCAAACATAATGTTACTTTAGGCTTCATGCCCATCCAATATAGACTGCTTATCGGTCTTACTACTTGTAAACAAGAAGTCCGTTTAATCCATTGCGCACACAATTTTTTAGGGCCATTGGGCCAGTTACCAATTTAAGGCGTGAGTATGTGAAATTGGGAATACAACGGTCCAGATAAAAAACAATGTCATCTCTATGGTGAAATTTAGGGGAAATATTTGGTGCACCACCATCGTAGCTTGATACTTATCTTAGGAAATCACCTGACCTTAAATGTTACGTCACTTCGCGCAGGTAACCCCGCCAGCGATACAGTTTTAATGGCTGAAGTAACGGAGGAAATGGAATTCGTCCAGCATCATAAAAAGAAAGTTGCGTTTTCGTTTTCCGCGATGCGTCATTTTGGATCTGAACTGGCGAAGAGGGGATGGAGATTGCGTTATGTGAAGTTAGATGATCCGGGAAATACTAATAGTTTGTGCGGCGAGGTCGCACGGGCCTTGAAAGAAAACCCTGCCAAACGCGTTCTTCTCACTGAACCCGCAGAGTATCGCCTAAAAGCGGCATTCTTAGACTGGGCAAAAAATAATGATAGCGAAATACAAATACTAGAAGACGATCGGTTCATTTGTAGCCATCAAGAGTTCCGTGGGTGGGCCAAGGGGCGCAACCAGTTGCGGATGGAATATTTCTACCGCGAGATGCGCCGGAAAACTGGGCTATTGATGGAGGGCAACAAGCCAGAAGGCGGTAGATGGAACTATGACAGCGATAATCGCAAGCCAGCCAAGGGTGATCTACATGTGCCTGGCCCATACCGCTCCATGCCGGATTCCACCACCAAAGAGGTTCTAAGCCTCGTTGGGTCTCGCCTCGGTAAGAATTTCGGCTCTCTGGAGTCCTTTTGGTTTTCTGTCACACGCACGGACGCTATGAAGGCGTTAGACCAATTCATAGATCACTCTTTGCCTAATTTCGGTGACTATCAAGATGCGATGTTAGAGGGGGAACAGTTCCTCTATCACTCAGTTCTGGCGCAGTATATTAATGCTGGCCTCTTGAACCCACTGGAGGTTTGCCAAAAGGTTGAGCAGTCATATTACAGCGGTCATGCTCCGTTGAATGCAGTAGAGGGCTATATCCGCCAAATCATCGGATGGAGAGAATATATTCGCGGAATCTACTGGTTAAAAATGCCTGGTTACACAGAACAAAACTTCCTTGAGGCGACGCGCGACTTGCCTGACTTTTACTGGACTGCTGACACAGATATGGCCTGCATAGCAGCAGCCATAAAGCAGACGCGCGACGAAGCTTATGCCCACCACATCCAGCGCTTAATGATTACTGGCAACTTCGCCATGCTGGCGGGTATTAATCCCTATCAGGTGCATGAATGGTATCTCGCAGTTTATGCGGATGCTTATGAATGGGTGGAAGCGCCTAATGTGATAGGTATGAGCCAGTTTGCCGATGGTGGGTTTTTAAGTTCTAAACCCTACGCGGCCAGCGGAAATTATATCAACAAGATGTCGGATCACTGTAGGGGATGTACGTATGACGTTAAGCAGAAAATCGGCCCTGAAGCCTGCCCATTTAACTCGCTTTATTGGGATTTCCTAATTCGCAATGAGGAAAAATTGCGGGGAAACCACCGCCTTGGGCGGGCATACAAAATGTGGGACAGGATGGATGATCAAAAGAAGTTGGAGTATCGTGCGACCGCTCTAAACGTGCTGGACGCGCTTTAGGCCGCCATACCAAGCTCACTCAAAATCTTAGGTATCTTTTTTTTCAGTCCGAAGAAGCCTTTCGTGCAATGTGGCCATAATAGGTTGTCATAGCCACGCCGGATGCGGCGTATTTTGAGTCCGGTTGGTCCAAGCGTAGCCAATTTCCTAGCAACTGGTCCAACCGGGGCATACGCTGTCACAACAGTTTCCGCTCCAGCGGCCTCAGCAGCAGTAATGATCTGATCTGTCCAATTTGCATCCGAAGAAGCAGTCCCACACGCCTCTTCAACACCAGCTCGAGCAAATGCTGTAACCATGTCTCCTAAAGCCAACGGTGAAAGCTCTTTTGTAGCAAGTAATCCAAGGCGCGCTACAGGGGTATTAGGTAGCTTTGTTTCGATCTGACAATCCTCTTCCGTTACGACTAGCAGGGTGTTTTTTCCTGAAAATGGCTTAACCGTTTGCAACTTAACAAGGGGGTGCAGAACTGCCTCACTCAAAGGCTCCGCAAAAGTCGATAATTGACGGTGAGGATTGAACCTTCCGTCTGTAAATTTGGCGATGTTTTCCGCACAAGCTAGATAAATCTTCCCTTTCGTGTGCAAACCACCGATCCACCGCCAACTCAGCGTGTTTGACGCGGGGTCTCCATCCAAAAGGTGCCGCAGGAAAAAATCTGCGCCCAACTCCCACGGTAAACGCAGCGTAAATATCCATATGGAGGCGAACCACATCCTCGCATGGTTGTGCAAATACCCGGTCTCGACTAATTCCCGCGCCCAATAGTCGAAACAATCGATCCCAGTGTTCCCAGCTATCGCATCGGCGTAATCAGCACTGCAGACACCAGTATTCAGCGCTTGCCTTAATCCATCTTGGTAGGTCGTCCACACACTAGGGTGTTGTTCTAGCCACCCTTTATAATAAGTGCGCCAGAATAGCTCCTGAACGAATTTTTGCACCCGTTCCGCAGAATGATATGCAAGCGTTGCTGCGAGTATCTCTTCCTCCGTTATCATACGATGGCGTATCCACGGCGATAGAGCTGAAACATTGCCTCGCTTCTCAGGCCCAAAGTCAAAATTCCGCTGTGTGGCATATCTTCGGCCTGCATGCACAGCAAACTGTTTTAACCGAACCAACCCAGCCTGCCGCGTTGGTGTGAATCTAACTCCCCCCTCATCGATCTCAGGTTCTGGGAACATTTCATAAGCGCTCATGAACTAGGCCTGCATCTTTTGGAGCAATAGCGCACCTTATTCCATACCTTCGACCACTTTTTTCGCCAAGAGAAGGGCCGGCCACAAGTAGCGCAGATCTTCATAGGCAGACCAGATTTACGCCTCGTTCTCTTGTCGTGCTCCCGAATGGTATTCTCCTTTTAATTTTTTTACGCATTTGAATTTATTAGCACCAAAGAAGTGGGGGCAGAGACTTCTATCCGAAATTCAACATTTTTTTACCTAAACTTATGTCTAGCAACGGCTTCTGCTCTGCCTTTCTACGATTACCAGAACTATGGTCTACGCATACTATGCGCAGTAAAATGCGTTTAACTGCTAGCTAAATTTAGGGAGAAGCGCCATGTCAGATCGTTGGGATATTATTTGCGTCGGTGCCGGATCAGCCGGTTTACCATTGGCCATTCGGGCTGCGGAACGGGGCGCCAAGGTTCTACAAATAGAAGCCGACAATCGGATCGGGGGAACGATGCATTGGTCGTCGGGACAGATCGCTGCAGCGGGCACCCGACTGCAAAAAGAAAATGGCATTGAGGACACCGCAGATGAGCACTACGAAGATGCGCAACGGGTTGCCCACGGCAATATCGACCCTGTCGTAATGCGACTCTTCGTAGATAATGCAGCCCACACCATAGACTGGCTTATGGACATCGGCTTCAAACCAGCGGCCGGCACACCGGTTGCTGGCGAGGCACACGAAGCTTACAGCACGCGGCGTTATCTATGGGGTGACAACCAAGCCATCTCGATCCTCGACGCATTGCGCCCCATTCACGAAAAACTTGTCAACGCGGGCAACATTGACCTCCGTCTCAAACACCGACTTACTGGATTGATTGCTGACGACAGCGGTGCAGTGACCGGTGTAAAAGTTGATACGCCAAAAGGCGAGAAAACATTCCATGGCAAAAATATTGTGCTCGCGTGCGGCGGGTACGCAGCGGGACCGAGCCTGTGGAACGACCTCAACCCAGACATTCCGCTGTGCTCCCATTGCAATCCGTACTCCCGTGGAGATGGTCTTGTCGCTGCCAAGGAGTTGGACGCACAGATCGACGGCAAGGAAAAATTTCTCTGCACGTTTGCTGGCTACCTAGAAGACCCTAACGACCCAACCTCGGGTGAGTTTCTGGCGCTGTCACCAAAAGCCCGCAACATCTGGGAGATATTTGTCGACGTGAACGGCAAGAGGTTCATGAAGGAAGATCATCAGAGCATTGATTATCGGGAGCGGTCCCTTCTGAAACAACCTGGCATGCGCATGAACATCGTGTTTGACCACGGCATTATTATGAATGCGGGGCCAATCACGCTGCTAGAGCCAGATGTATATCGCGCCAAGTTCGGCAACCATCCCAACTTTGTCAAAGCCGATACAATTGCAGGGCTAGCACAGGAACTTGGTGTGCCTGTCGATGCCCTAGAGAAAACGATTTCTGACTACAACGCTGCGGTTGAGTCTGAAGAAGATAAAGAATGGGATAAGTTTTTCTTAATCCGGAAGATTGAGAACGGACCCTTCTATGGCATTAAGGCGATGGGCATAACGGTCCTTAGCCCAGAAGGGCTAGAAGTCGATAACCAACTGCGTGTTCTGAATACTAAAGGTGAAGCCATTCCCAATCTGTATGCCGCTGGCGAAGTCCTTGGTTTTGGTCGGACATCTGGCAACGCCTTCGTCGGCGGACTCTCTCTTACACCCGCGTTGGCATTCGGGAAGATCCTTGGAGAAAGCCTGCTCTCTTGGTAATGGCCTGGCACGTATTGAACGCAACGTGACGGACAAAAAACCCCGTACTTTTGATGCCGCAGCGTCGGCGCGAGTCGACCGGATGTATCAAAACCCCGATGTCGTGGCGCAGCGGGTTTTCGTACGAAAACATCTCGCCCTACAGCCGGGTGAGACGGTGATCGATGTCGGAGCGGGTCCGGGTCTACTGGCGCAGGAAATGGCCAACGAAGTTGGGCCTCAAGGGCAAGTCATCGCTCTTGATCCGAGCGCGGATATGCGAACCATTGCGAAACAGCGATGTGAGGACACTGATTGGATTACGGTGACGGAAGGAGATGCCACAGCGCTCCCAGCTGCTGATGCCTCCCTTGACGCAGTGGTCGCTACACAAGTGTTTGAATACGTCCCCGATATGCCATTGGCCCTAAAGGAATGCCTTCGCGTACTTAAGCCAGGGGGACGACTCCTAGCATTGGATACGGACTGGGATAGTGCCGTCGTCAATACTCAACACCGGGACCGCATGGCCATGATGATAGAAGCCTGGCGACCGCATTTTTACTATTCAGACCTGCCGGGACGGCTGCCCAGTTTGATTCGTGACGCCGGTTTTGAAATGACGTTTATGGGCGGCACGCCTGTGGTCAACGATTCTCTGGATAAGAACACCTACGCTGGGGATGTTATTTTTACGATTGCCAAGTTTGCCGAGCGCAAAGGGGGCATCGCCCCCGAAATCTGTGCTGCTTGGCTCAAAGAATTGACCGACTTGGATGCTTGCGGGCAGTTTTTTTTTAGTATCACCCGCTTTCTGTTCCTCGCCACCAAGCCCCAGTAAATCGTCGATTTCAATTCATGGTTGAACAGAGACCGTTGGTCTGCTTGGCTAAGCAGTAGGCTACAAATCACCACTGTTTCTGAAGGCATTCTCATGCGCACGCTCGCCAGACTACTATCAATGTCTCTTCTTCTTGCCGGAGCACCCGACGCAACGGCGCAAGCGGTCCGTCAAACCAAGGTGCCCTGGGATGACAAATTCCGCCAACTGGATGAGATTTGGCCAACTGCGAACACTTATCGCACGGCATCCGGAGCTCCGGGTCATGCTTATTGGCAGCAGCGCGCAGATTACATGATCAAGATTGCTTTGGATGAAGAAGATCGCGAGCTGACTGGGTCAGCGGTCATTACCTATACAAACAACTCGCCTGACACTCTGCGCTATGTCTGGCTCAATATGGATCAGAACCGATTCTCAGAAGATTCGAAGTATGTGGCACAGAGAAACTCAGACGGGGATGCAAAGGAATCCTATGGGACGCTCCGTGCCGGTTATGGCCATCGAGATGGAGAGTTTGGATTTAAGGTCCAAAGCATAGTCGACGGATCAGGGAGCGATCTTAACTACACAATTGTGGACACCCTTATGCGGGTGGATCTTTCAACGCCGCTGCCCTCTGGTAGCCAAACGAATTTCACCGTTAGCTGGTCTCACAAGATCGTTGAGTCAGAAGTCTATTTTAGCCGCGGCGGTTTCGAGCATTTCGAAGATGACGGCAACGACATTTTTCAAATCTCTCAGTGGTACCCGCGCCTTGCCGTCTATTCTGACGACGAAGGCTGGCATCAACAAAGCTTCATGGGTAGAAGCGAGTTCACCCTTCAATTTGGGGATTTTGATGTCGAGATCACCGTACCGGACGATCACATCGTCGCCTCAACCGGCGTACTACAGAACCCCGATACGGTTCTGACAGACGAACAGCGAGCACGCTTAAAGCAAGCTAAAACGGCTAAAGCACCGGTGATGATCGTCAATCAGCAAGAAGCTGTACGCAACGAATCAAGCAAATCAAAGCGCAACAAGACGTGGCACTTCAAAGCCGAGAATGTGCGCGACTTTGCTTGGGCCTCATCGCGAAAATTCCAGTGGGATGCGCAAGGTTACAAAACCCGCGATGACCGAATGGTCATGGCTATGTCATACTATCCAAAAGAAGCCAGCCCTTTATGGGATCTATATTCAACGGCCGCTCAAATTCACTCCATGGATGTGTTTGGCGACAAAGTCTTTCCCTACCCCTACCCGGTCATGAGTTCAGTTAATGGTCAAGTCGGCGGCATGGAATACCCCATGTTGGCCTTCAATGGTCCGCGGCCGGTGAAGGACAAAAAGACAGACGAAATTACCTATTCACGAGCAACCAAAAACGCGCTGATCGCCGTTGTCATTCACGAAGCCGGACACAACTGGTTCCCGATGATCGTTAACTCAGACGAACGGCATTGGACCTGGATGGACGAGGGTCTCAACACCTATCTACAATTTCTGGCCGAGCAGTTGTGGGAAGATGAATTTCCATCCCGGCGGGGCGAGCCACGTGACATCGTGAATTTCATGAAGAGCCAGAATCAGGTTCCTATCATGACCGACGGTGAGTCTCTTAAAAATACTGGTGCAAATGCCTACGCCAAACCAGCCACAGCTTTAAATATTTTGCGGGAAACGATTCTGGGTCGGGATTTATTTGACTTCGCTTTCGCAGAGTACGCCAGACGATGGCAATTCAAACATCCCACTCCATTCGATTTCTTCCGCACGATGGAAGACGCGTCAGGCGTAGACCTCGATTGGTTTTGGCACGGCTGGTTCTACACCACCGACCACGTGGATATTTCGATTGAAGATGTGACCCACTATCAAATCGACACCAAAGATCCAGATGTAGAAATGCCTTGGAAGAGAGAGCGATACGAGGGGGAGCCCCTTTCTCTGACACGGGAGCGCAACGAAGACATCGATAAGATGGTCGATGACAATCCTCGTTTGCTTGACCTCTACAATGAGAAAGACAGATTCACGGTCACCAATGCCGATCGCAACAGATACAACTCATCCATGAAGAAACTGAAGGAATGGGAAACAGAGCTTCATGAAAACGAAGATCATTTCACCATGGTTGACTTCAAGAACATTGGAGGCCTTGTCATGCCGGTGATCCTAGAGCTCACCTACGACAACGGCAAAAGCGAGATTGTCCGTATACCCGCTGAAGTGTGGCGACATAACCCCAAGAAGTTCTCCAAACTCCTGATCACCGATCGCAAAGTCGCAAGCATTACCCTTGATCCACGATGGGAAACAGCTGACACCGACCTCAGCAATAATTACTGGCCGAGTCGTGGCGCAGAATCTCGGCTTGAATTATTCAAACGTGAACGGCGCCGAGGTCGCAATCTCATGAAAGACATGTCAGTTGAACTCAAAACAGGTGACGAAGACGACGTAGAGGGTGGGCGCCCAGGCGGGGCCGAGTAAATCGTTGTTTAAAGTCAGCGCTCAAAGCCGACGAGAATTCTTATCCGGCGGACTAGCCCTCGGATTTACGGGTGCCGCTCACGCCGATGGGGCGCATGCGGCCTTTACAGTCATTGAACACAATGCCCGCGCCGGCACTGTTGAGGTCATTCATCGCCTGATGGTTTTAGACCTAGAGATTGCTCTTACCGCCCGCACCGGGCAGACCATACGGATAGAGGACACGCCGAACATTGAAAACCTAATCGCCAATTACTTGAGTGATTACTTCTTTTTAGCCACGGCAGATGGGCGAGCGATTCCGTTGACCTGGGTTGGCGCAGAACTCAACATCAGCGATATACTTGCGTATCAAGAAGGACCTATTGAGAACGACCTGAGTGGGATGGTCATCGCCAACCAAATGCTGACCGAAACTCATCCGTCGCAGATTAACACTGTTAATGTAACTTTTGGCGGGCGCACACAAACACGAATGTTCACACTGGGGGATGCACCTCAAACGGTCGCTCTCTCCTAAGAAAAGCCAAGCTAGTTCTCGACCGTGACTCCTTTCCAGAAGGCGATATGGTCTTTGATGTTCAGCGCTTTTTCTTTGGGTTCTGGGTAATACCAGGCCGCATTTTTGTTTCGTTCACCGTCAACAACGACATCGTAATAGCTCGCCATGCCTTTCCATGGACAAAAGGACGTGTGGTCGCTTGGCTCTAATTTGTCTGCTTTCACAGTGCCGGTCGGAAAGTACACATTTCCGTCGACAGACTCGAAGTTTTCGGTTTCGGCAATGATTTGGTTATTCCAAAGCGCGCGCGGCATAAAACTCTCCCGAACAGTTGAGATAGACTATCCCATGAATCTTGGAAGAAACGTAACAAGATCAGGTAACAGAGCAATAACGATGACCATGGCAACCATAATCAAGAAGAACGGCAGTGACGCTTTGGCAATTCGGCTAATCGGCGCTCCTGTGAGCCCCTGAACGACAAACAAATTAAACCCAACAGGGGGCGTAATCTGAGACATTTCCACGACAATCACGAGAAAGACGCCAAACCAAACTTGATCAAATCCTGCACTGGCAACTAACGGCAGTACAAGGGCCAAGGTCATGACAATGGCAGATAAACCGTCAATGACGCATCCCAACGCAATGTAAAAAAGGGTGAGCAATAGGATGAGGGCAAGCGGGCTTAATTCAAGGGCCCCGATAGCACTCGCAACGGCTTGAGGTAATCCGAGAAACGCCATGGCCTTGGACAGAAACAAGGCGCCACCGACGATAAGGCCAATCATCGAACATGTTTTGACAGCCCCGAACAATGCCAGCGTTAGTGTTTCTCTGGACAACGCACGTTGCACGCTCGCGAGAACAAGAGCACCGGCAACGCCAATTGTGGCGGCTTCAGAGGGACTTGCGATACCCGCATACATTGACCCGATAATCACAATGATAAGTCCGAATATAGGACCAAGGTCACCGATGGCGCGCAACCGTTCACGCCACGATGCTACGCCTTGATCGCTGGGAACCAAAGAAGGTGTCAAAAACGTGCGGACAGCAATGTACGCCATGTACGCAGCCGCAAGTAGGGCACCGGGCACTATGCCGGCGACAAAAAGATCGATGATCGAGGTCTCAGATAGCACGCCATAGAGAATGAGAATGATGCTCGGCGGTATAAGAAAACCAAGCGTACCGGCACCACACAATGAACCCATAGCCAAGTTATCGTCGTATCCGCGGGCTTTGAGTTCTGCCAGGGTCATACGGCCTATGGTCGCAGTTGTTGCGGCGGATGATCCAGAGACGGCCGCAAACAAACTACACCCGACCACATTCACATGGAGCAACCGGCCGGGCACTGCCCCCAGCCACGGCGCCAATCCGCGAAACAAGTTCTCAGACAGTCGCGTATGAAACAGGATTTCCCCCATCAAGACGAATAGAGGTAGCGCGACCAACTCCGGCGTATTGAGGCTGTTCCATAGATCAAAGGCGAGGAAGGTTGCAGCCGGCATGTCACGAAACACGCTGAGGCTAATGAGGCCAACCCCCATGAGACTGAAGCCGACCCAGACACCGACACCAAGAAATAGAATCAAAGACGTAAGAACAACAGCAATCGGCGCTCCCATTAGGATTGATCTCCGTGCGGCATATCGACAGAGACACCTATGAACAGCCTGATCAAACGCGCGAAGAGCGCCAACGTGAGAACAATCAAACCAACAACAAGCAGCGCCTGTGGGTACGCTAGGGGAGTTTCCGATGAGTAGTAGGACACCGTCCCTCTGACCCAGGTGCCATAGGCATAGCTCATTAGAGCCACCGTAAGAATTACAGATACGGTTAAAGCTATCGCTGTACTCACACCATCAAGGAGACGCGCCGTCTTAACAGTCACGTGCTCGCTCAAAAGAGACACTCGAATGTGTCCCGCCGTGGAGAGAGTCCAACCCGAACCCAAAAACAAAACCAGCACCAAAAGGTATCCAGAGTACTCGGCAGAGAATGGCAGACTGATGCTAAAAGCACTACGCAGAACGATCTCAGTAATGCCAAGAACAAACAGACCACCCAAAAGAACTGCCGCCACACCGGCGGCGAGAAAACAGATTCGATCTATACCTTTTAGAATAGCGTTCATATTCGCGAGGATTTCCCGGCGGCATCGAGAAAAGCCATGAGCAGCGGCTCAGCCTCTGGCACCTGCGCAATAAAATCACGCCAAATTGGCCGCGCCAAAGATTGCATACCGGCCATCAACTCGGGTGACGGCTCTTTGGTGATCATCCCATTGGCTTCTAAATCACGCAGTTTATCCCGATCGTCCCGCCGCGCGATCGCCCAGAACTCGGGCTCCAATCGCTTTGCCAATGCCTCCAACTCGAGCTGATGCTCTTCGGGCAGTGCCTGCCACGCATATTCGTTGACGGCCATAATTGTGCTCGCCCAGGTATGATTTGTCCTGATGGTATAGCTGAGAAACTCCCAGAACTTTTGCGCGAAGGCTGTCGTCGTAGACGTCATGACACCGTCAATCGCTCCCGATGCTAAAGCCGGCACCACGTCAGGAGATGGCATTTGGATTGGCGTCATGTTGAGGCCTCGCACCAGATCCGTAGACAACTTGTCATAGGATCGCATGGTGAGCCCTTCAAAATCGGCGACGGTTTCGATTGGCTGGTCAAAAAAGAAATTTTGGTTAGGCCATGGCACGATGTAGATGATCCGTTGACCATGCCGCGCATACGCTGCCTCGATAGCCGGGCGGATAATCGAATAGAGCAGCGCCAGTTCATCGATATCATCAAGCAGATACGGCAGAGACTCGAACCCAAGGATCGGCTCGGTGCCAACTTGCTGAAAACTTGAGGAATCAGCCATGTCGACGAGGCCTTCTTCAACCGCGCGCATGGTTTCGGGTCCTTTGATGCCGAGAATTGCACCAGGGTGAACATGAATATTCAGCAAACCATCGGTCAGCGACTTGGCTTCCGCAGCGAAACGAATGGCGTTCGTCACGTGATATTCGCTAGGCCCCCAAGGCATTGAGAGATCCCAGTGGATAGCCGGCTCTAGCCGCTCGCATCCGGTAACACCAGCGGCAAGCGCTGTTGCTAGGACCGTGCGCCGCGTTAACGGTACGGCCATACGGACAAGTGTCCTGTTTTTATGTAAGCGGTAACAGTATCCGTCGCAGTGAAGACACGGTCTTCAACGGTTGGCCATCTCAGCCAATCGCCAGTCGCGTAAGACCCATTGTCATCCGAAAACGCTCCTGACAATAGAAACATCTCGCTGCCATTCAGACCACCATCGAAGGTCAGGGTTGCGCCGTCTTCCACCCGAACCATCGCCATGCGCTCGGGGTACCCCTCTTCTTCGTATAAAGTCAGTCGCGAAACACCGTTTCCTTGGTCTTCCCATGGCTGTTCAAGCATGTTGATTGCGATCTGGCGGCGGGCTGGGCCGGGATACTGTTTGAGTTTCACAAATAAGACGCAACCCGACTTGGAGAATGGTGCGTGCTCAAACCCTTCCGGGTTCAGCAGATATGATCCTGCTGGGAAATCACCGTGCCCATCAGAAAACACCCCATCGAGCACCAAAATCTCCTCACCATCAGGGTGTAAGTGCGGGTGGAATTTGCTGTTGGCGTCATAGCGCACGACAGACGTAACGCGCCCGCGCTCCTTCGGACCAGACAAGTCGAGCCTCTTGCGCCAAACCCGCGGGCTTGGGCTTTGCTGCCACTCCATAGCGCTGGTGTGTACCACCACCGCCTGAGTAAAGTCGGCGTTGAGGTGCTCGGTCACAATGCATCCCGTTATACTTTTGTGAAGGCAACTATACGGGGTGTGTGGCCACATGCACGCACGAATTTAAGTAAATCGCCCGATGTAATAGTCGTTGTCTTGATGTTATCCAGCGGGTGGGCGTTGATCAATTTCTGCTCCACCATCCAAGCATCGAGAACAACCTGCACGATGGCATCTGGATCATTGATAACGCAGAACGGTTAGACTGACCCCGGCGCAACGCCCAAGGTCCTGAGCAGCCGATCGGGAGAACCAAACGATAAACGCTTTGACTCAATAAAAGGTGGAGGTGCTTTAAGGTCAACTTGCCTATCCCAAGGGACAGTCACCAACCACATCTTCTTCTTCGCGTCACGCAGAAAAAGATTCTTCACATGCACACCAAGCAAATGCCCGACATATGCTTCGCCGTCTTCAACTGTATATGCTGGCGGGTGTTCAATAGTCTTAGCCGCTATGTCTAATTCGGACAAACGGGCCATCAAGTCTTCGGGAGACGCGGGCATCGGTCGCGTTTAATCGGTAGGGGCGGACTCGGGCTCGCTGTACTCGACGTTGCGCGGCCAAGCCCCGATGACGGCCTGCACAACCACAGCCAAGGGAATGGCAAAAAACACGCCCCAAAACCCCCAGATGCCGCCAAAAAACAATATGGCGACGATGATCGCGACGGGATGTAGATCGACCACTTCTGAGAACACAAAAGGGACCAATACGTTGCCGTCCAAGGCCTGAATAATTCCATAGGCGATCATGGCCACCCCAGCTTCGCTGGTGAAACCCCACTGCAATATCGCCACCACTCCGACAGGCAGTGTTACAACAGCTGCGCCAATATACGGGATGAGAACTGAGAAGCCTGTAATCACGGCGAGCAGCAGAGAATACTGCAGATCAATGAACGAGAAAGTGACATAGGTCACGACTGCAACAATAAGAATCTCCAGTGCCTTGCCACCGACATAGTTTTGCAATTGGCGATGCACTTCTGTCCATACCTGCCCCGTAAGCTTCCTATCGCTTGGCAGGAACGAAGCCATCCAGCCAACAATCTTGTCTTTGTCTTTGATCAGGAAGAACACCATTAGTGGCACAATGATCAGATACACCACCCAAGTCATCAGACCAACCACGGTACCACCAAGGGACCCCACCAACGATTGTGAGAAATCCAGTACCTCGGTCTGCAATTGATTCATGACCTGAGATGCCTGCGCCGGCGTGATGAGAGAGGGATACTGATCCGGTAAGTGGCTCACGGTCTCTTGCAGGTTGGTTATGAATTCCGGCGCCTGTCGTGTGAGCTGGGTCACTTGGCGAATCAACAGCGGAATCAGACCAAAAATGACGGCTAGGGCAAGTAACACAAACACGACGAAGACCAGTGTCATCGACAACCATGGGGAGACACCATATCCCTCAAGTCGGTCTACAAAGACCTGCAGCAAGTATGCCAAAACCACGGCCGCAAGGAACGGCGCCAAAATATCCGCCGTCAGCACCAATGCTGTGGTCGCGACGACCAAGAGTAAAATCAGCAGCGTCAACTGCGGATTGTCAGAAATGGTTTTGAACCAATTGCAGATTAATTCCATGAGTGGACGGCCTGGAGAGTTAGGTTAATCATCGAACACTAAGATATTAGAGGCGGTTTGTCTGCCCAAGACACGTGAAGAAACAGTTTCAAAGTGTTCTAGTCAGCCACCTTGACCAGGGTCTTCCCAAAATTATTGCCGTGCAACAACTTGCTGAATTGTGCGGGCGCGGTTTCGAGCCCCTCGGTCATATCTTCCTTAAACCTGATCTTGCCCTCCGCAAACCAGCGCTTTGCATCTGTGAGGAAGCGTTCCCGCATGTGCTCGAAGTCGTATACAACAAAACCAAACACGGTTGCCCGCATCTTACAAAGATTACCCAGGTTCGGCCCAGCCGGTGATTCGGGAAGGTTATACTGCGTGATTAACCCTGACAGAATCACTCGGCTGTTGAGCGCCAGATGTTTTGTCATCACCAAATTCTGTATGTCACCGCCGGTGTTATCGAAAAAGATATCAGCACCGTCTTTCGCCAATTCAGAGAGCCGCGCATGTAGATCATCCGTCTTTCGATTCAGACAGGCATTAAACCCAGCCTCGGATTCTGTCCACCGGCATTTTTCATCCGACCCGGCAATGCCAATCGCAGTGCAGCCTTTTATTTTGGCGATTTGCCCGACCATCGACCCGACAGCGCCCGACGCTGCTGATACCAGCACAGTTTCATGTTCTTTAATTTGCGCGGGACCCAGCAAAGCTGCATAGGCAGTCAGACCCGGCATGCCCAGCACACCCAAAGCCGCTGAAAGAGGGGCCGTACCAGTGTCAGCTCGGCGAACACCGTCACCGTTTGAGATGGCATAATCTTGCAATCCAGACTCCATGACCACGATATCACCCTCTCGATATTGTGGGTGGCGTGACGCCTCGACCCGAGCAACAGCCCGGCCACGCATCACATCGCCTGGTTTTGGCGCGCCATAAAAGTGCCTACCCGACATGACGGCGCGCAGATAGGGATCAAGAGATAAAATCAAGGTGCGCGCGCGGAAAGTTCCATCGGCTGGCTCGGGAATGGATGCTTCGCCCATTTCAAAATCATCTTCAACCGGAATCCCATCCGGCAACTTCTTGACAAGCACTTGGCGGTTTATTTGCCCAGACATAGATCCCCCTACGATGTAACTATTTTTCTAGAGTTTGTTTTGTCCACGTGAGTACATCTTCAGCAACGCGGTTCTCATATCCCTCAAAAGAATAGGGGGCGCCGTTAGGCCCCCCATAAAAAACATATTTAGCTGGACCTGCTGCAGCTTCAGTGAACGTAATTAGGTATGCGCTTTGGACAAACGGGTCCTGCGATCCACCGAGCGCAAGAACAGGCACATCGGTCTCAGCGATCCGCTCCAAGTGAACCGCCTTAGAATTAGGCCCCCAATAGCTCAAAAAACTATCCGCATAGTAGTAGGTAAAACCAGACCCGGGCGGAGGCAGGAACATCGGCTGCCGCGGGTCATCAGGATACCCGGCCTGCGGCATCGGATAATCGATCAAGTATGTTGCGCCCTCACCGTCTCGCACAGCTTCCTGCGCTTCTAATACGGCGCGAGCGTATAGGTCTTGCCCCATCCCTATCCGCGCATGCAGCGGCATGTCTCGGGTCGGTGACAAATAGACCATTCCTTTAATGCGCGAGTCTTTGGTTTCACTGAGGTAGTAGGTCCACCACAGACCACCTACTCCATGCCCTGCCCCAACAATAGCGTTGTAGCCACGGTTAGCGACATAATCGACCCAAGCTCCCATGTCCGGCGGAATATCTTCCAACTTACCGGTCACCACGCCCCGATACCCAGATGCACGATGCTGAAAAGCCAACGCCGTATATCCCGCTTGGGCAAGGCGAACACCGAGCCAATGTGTCGACGACCGCATAACGTCGCTGGTCCAGCCATGCATCAACATAAAGACCGGTTTTGTTTTGTCTTCTCCACTCGCCGGGGAATACAAAATTCCTGAGAGCGTTCTACCTCCTGGGGCAACAACATCGACCACATCAGTTTGGACGAAAGGCCGGGGTGACAAGCCAATATCAGTCAGCCATGAAAGGGTATCTGCGACCACGTCAGCGCGCACGCCATCAAAAATCCGCCCGACGCCTGGGTAGTACTTGATATCGACCCGCGGACTAATAAACGCCACGGCTTTCAGTTCCTCCAATCGTCCTTTCGGCACCAATGGGTCAGCTTCGCCGGCCAGCATCAACATCGGGCGATTAATTCCAGCAATATTCGCCGACAGTGAGGTTTTGGCTTGAGGGCCAAACCAGTCAAGAAAGCTGGTTGGGATAAAAATTAACCCGTCACCAAGATCAACAAACGGTTGCCGCCCCCCTTCTTCAGCGGCACGAGCAGCCTGATCCACCGTCGCCCAATACACATCTTCGCCAACACGCTGGCGCCAATTGTCAGCCATGTTCTGAGTTGGTGAATAATGGACAACCGCTTTCACGCGTGGGTCGTCTGTCTCAACCATGTACCTCGCAACACGCAATGATCCCAGCCCCGCACCGGCTAGAATCACCTCGGTAAAGCCGCGAGCGGCGAGCATATCGACACCGCTACGAATATCTTCAATCACTTCATCAAACCGCGTGAAGCTATACCGTGTCGCGTGCCGGGTCTCGATCGACAAATTTGTGTAACCGGCCAGAGCAAGCCCGGTCGCTGCATAACGAGCCGCACTATTAACCCGGATCGGTGATCCACCCGGCCCACCATGCAAGTGAAGGATTGCTGGGCCATTCGTGTTCATTCCCGCTTCGGGATAAACCAGAAGTGCAGGAAGGACGACGCCGTCGGCAGTAGTGATTGAGACCACGTCTTCCTTGATATCGCTAGCCGCAAGTGGGGGTGAAGGGGACGCAATCAAGGCGACAATGAGCAATAAGCTGCGGATGGGCGCAATGCTCTTTTTGATGTATCGTTTCATTGTCACAACCTGGGTCGGATCGGCGTACACTCGGCGAACAACTCTAACACAGTGTGCCCGTCAAATAGATATTCTAGCCCACATGCCATCATGACGTCAGAAACTCCAGAAAGAGCGATCGGAGAGGCCCAAATTGAAATTGTGGCAAACGGTACACCGCGCTCGACCCGATTTGAGGACACCTATTGCGATGCCGCCGACGGCCTTGGAGAGAGTAGGCACGTCTTTCTCGAAGGGTGCGATCTACTAAGAGCATGGGCGGGCCATAACACCTTTACGATTGGAGAGACCGGTTTCGGGACTGGATTGAATTTTCTCTCTACGTGGCATGCCTGGCGAACGTCGGAACACAGACCAAACCGATTGAACTATGTCTCATTAGAAGGTTTCCCATTTAACGCAGTAAAGTTAGCTGAAGTCCTAAAACCTTGGCCAGAACTTGAACCTATTGCAAAACAATTGATCGATAGCTATCCGTTCCCCCAACCGGGGTACCACAAACGGTTCTTTGAAAATGGCCAGGTCTCGCTAACGCTACTTTTTGGTCAAGCTCTGCCGATCCTCAAATCACTCGACGCCCAGGTTAATGCATGGTTTCTCGATGGCTTCGCTCCCGACCGAAACCCAGAAATGTGGCGTCTTGATCTCTTTCAGGAAATCGCCCGACTGAGCGCAGCAGATGCAAAGCTAGCGACGTTCACTGTTGCTGGTCAGGTGCGTCGCGACCTCGAACGAGTAGGGTTTACCGTTAAGAAAAGAAAAGGGTGGGGTAACAAAAGACACGTTCTCGCAGGTCACCACGATGCCTCAAAAAATCAAACGCCTTCAAAGTCTCCGACCGAACCCTGGTACAGGGTAAAAAGACCCACCATTGCCCAACACCAAAGTGCCGTCGTAATTGGCAGTGGGTTAGCTGGGGCTTTTACCGCACACGCCTTAAAACGACGCGGCTGCAAAGTTACCGTCATCGAACGGAATCCCGATATTGCTCAAGAAACCTCCGCAACACCGGCTGCGGTGTTTATGCCCCGTCTCACGGCGGGTGCCAGCTTGGATGGTGACGTCTATGCACACGCCTGGCCCCACCTTCTCAATGAACTCCAAGAGCTAGCATCGAAAGGACATGATTTTGGATTGCGGCAGTGCGGTGTGTTGCAACTGGCCCTCACACCCAACGAGCAAAAACGTCAAACAATTATCAACACAGATGGGACCATGCCAAAACCGCTCGTCCAACTGGTATCCGCAGCTGATGCCTCGGCATGTGCCGGGCTGGGCCTTAACCAAGGTGGGCTGTACTTTCCAGATGGTGGGGTTTTATCAGCGCCCCGCCTCTGTGAGGCGTTATTGGATGATGTGGTTGTGCTCACTAATCATAGAGCTAATAGGTTAGAGCATGAAGATAAGCAGTGGATCGTTAGCGATGGAAACGACACACCAATCGCAAAGGCGGATAGTATTGTCATAGCTTGTGGGCTCGATAGCACTGCTTTTGAACAAGCGGCTTGGCTGCGCCTAACGGCGCGGCGCGGCCAGATAACACGGGTTCCACCCACACCAACAAGCCAAACTCTAAGTTGTGTTGTTGCTGGAGAAGGTTACATAACGCCAGCAGATGGCGGCTTACACGCCATAGGGGCAACATTTGACCATGTAAAAGAAGGTGAACGTGGCGCAGCATTAAAGCCCAACAGAAAGTCTGATGAACGCAATCTGGAACACATCAACATCCTTGCCCCCGGATTGATTGAGGACATCGTCAGTTCAGAAGGCTCCTGGGCAGGACTACGATGTACAACAAGTGACCACCTTCCGATTGTCGGCCCTCTGCCAGATCATGAAGCTTACGTTCATGACTTTAGCGAACTTCGCCACGGCCACCGCTGGAGTGAATACTCGGATGCGCGCTATCACGATGGCCTCTACGTGATGACCGGTTTAGGCGCCCACGGCACGGTAGTGGCACCCATCGCCGCCGAAGTGATCACAAGCCAAATATTCGGTGACCCTTCTCCTCTGCCGCGTTCACTTTCGCAAGCACTGCACCCAGGCCGTTTTATTGTCCGAGATCTAAAACGGCAGACAAAATAGCCGGGGTGCAATCACCATAATATTGCCTAGACATCATCACATCTCGACCATGTCCTAACGCAAATTACTTCAGAGTTTAGCTGTTCCTTCCTGTCTCCTAATTCTTAATGGTGGGGAGAACTGCCATGTTATTTGAACAGTCTAATTTTCTCGTACGGATTGCTGTACTGGTTATTGTCGTGACTTTTGTGCTCGCCTTTTTGGGGCGCTGCAAGTTTTGCATTCTGACAAACAGTCAGGCTAATTAGGCTGCCTTTTAGGTCCGCTTTCCGTGAAGCGCATTTGTGGTGTCGTATCATCCTTGCGCGTCAGAATACTTCGGTCCAATAGTTGTTGTCGCATCTGCAGCATGGCCTCAGCCGCATGTGCGAAACCCTCAATAGGAAAGATGATGCGCTGCTTGAATGTAGGCTTAAGTCGGCCTTCTTCATCTTTGTCGTTAACAGACATCGTCATGAGATCAACACGGACGACGCTTCCGGTCACCGTGATCTCTCCGATCCCATCCGTATAGATTTCTTCAGACATATAAAAACTCCGCAGTATGTGAGGCAGCGGAGTGTGCAAAAGCCCGACTCGAAAAGATAGGGGCAAACAAAACTGACCGATGGGCTACGCCAAAATCCGAGTCCCCAAAATGCTACCTCCCGCCCTCTCAAGCTGGTCGTTCGTCAACGAACATCAAGAAAAAGCGGGAGGCAACTGGAGCTTTCTGTCACCGGGGTAGGAAATGACTCAGGGACAGTGACAAGAAAGCGAGATCACATGGGATACTGAACACGTTTCTCTGGATTGGCGTTTCCTTGTTGGTTTCAACTGCTTCGTAGTTTCATTTTGTGGGAATTTTTCCCACTAACAAAAAGACCATAGTTTAGATTTTGGGGTTGCGTCAAGAAAAATATGTGGGAATATTTCCCACAATAAGCTAGAATGGTTGCATGAAAAAGAATCAGGCTTGGGCCCAACACTGATGAGCGGACCGAATAACCCGGCTGGCCCACCGGACGCTCTCATTGCAGCGCTGCGACGCATGCTGCGACCTCTTGTACGGCTTATGATCAGCAAGGGCGTTACCCTGCCGACGTTAACTAACCTTCTCAAAGAGACTTTCGTGTCCGTAGCGGAGGAAGACTTTCCGGTCCAAGGGAAACGCCAAACAGATAGTAGAATCAATCTGTTGACCGGTGTTCATCGCAAAGACGTAAAACGTCTACGCGAAAAACAGCCTTCAGCCCGGGTGATGCCTCAAACCGTTGGCTTAGGCGCCCAAATCGTCTCTCGCTGGGTCAGCGATCCTTTAACCACGGACTCAGAAGGCCGGCCTATCCCCTTGCCGAGACAGGGAAAATCCCCTGCAGACCCCTCATTTGACGGCCTCGTGGAAGGTATTTCCAAAGATGTCAGGCCTCGGGCCGTGCTCGATGAATGGCTGAGACTCGGCGTTGCCAGCATGGACGAAAACGACCGGGTTATGCTCAATCGCCAAGCTTTCGTGCCGGAAAAGGGATTTGATGAAAAAGCGTTCTATTTTGGCCGAAATATTCACGATCATTTAGCTGCAACCACTCATAACTTGATTGGTGATGGGAACCCTAGGCTGGAACGTAGCGTTCACTATCGGGGATTAACCGAATCATCGGTCAATTCACTGGCAGAAGAAGCCGAAAAGGTTGGTATGGAGGCCCTTTTGACCCTAAACCGGCTAGCTCTGGAGCACGTTGATGCAGATAAGTGTAAAGACGGGGCAGATCAGCGCTTCAATTTCGGCTTGTATTTCTTCGACGACGACCACAGCCTAGACGAACAACAAGGTAGCGATTCGGACTAAAAATGTACGAAAACCGGGTGAGGACAGGAAGATTTGCGCTGCGACGCACCGTCGCCGCAACCCTCGCGCTCACCCTGCTCGCTGGCTGTGCCGCCACTCCATCCGATCAACGCTCTGCAGCTCTCTCTGGCGATGGCATCAGTGGCACCGGTATTGTCGCCAGTTACGACGGTGGTGACGGTATTGGCGGCACCGGTGTGGTTGCTCAGTTGGGTGGCGACGGGATCGGCGGCACGGGCATCATCGGCACCATTTCCGGCTTCGGCAGCATCATCGTTAATGGCCTCAAGCTCGAGTACAACAACAAGACCGCCGTCGAAAGTGATGGCCGACCAGCAACCTTGGCTGACCTCAGGATTGGCCAAGTGATTGAAGGGGTCGCCAGACGTGATGCACGCGGTGACCTAAGACTAGAACAACTGGAAATCCGGCATGCCGTCACTGGTCCGATTTCAAGTATCGATCATGACAACGAACGTCTTGTCGTTCTAGGTCAGACGGTTCGCGTGTATCTAGCTGGCGACAAGAGCCAGAAAACAGCTTTCGCAGCACTTAAAGTGGGCGATCTCGTTCGGGTCTCTGGCTTGCGTATGGATGACGGCGTGATCGTAGCCTCGCGCTTGGATCAGACCGACGACGATGGGCGTGTTCTGGTTCGTGGCCCGGTCACAACAGCTGACAATAACGCGGTCACGATTGGCGGCTTGACCGTTAATCTGTCTTCCGCTGCTTTGGCTGAACCTCTTGAGGCTGGAAACCGTGCGTTTGTCGCAGGCCGTATGCTTGCGGACACCTTCTCTGCCGATGTTGTCGTGTCCAGACCAGGACTGCCGTTTGATGAGCGTGTCAACGAAGTTTACTTGGAGGGCTACGTCCCAAGTGATGCGAGCGCCAACCTTTCCGTTCAAGGCGTACCGGTCACTGGCCTTGATTTGCCGTCGGAAATCAAACCTGGAGATCGGGTTGTCGTGACTGGCCGTGTGGGTGTCGATGGGGTCATCGCCGCTCGCGAGATCAACCAAGTACGGACAGTGATTACGGTGCTACGGCCATCCAAAATGATGCGGCCGGCCCGGATCCGCCCGACGACGATCCAGCGGCCTGAGCGCATTGAGCGGCAACGGCCTGCCGAGCGCCCGACAGTTCCAGAACGCCCACAACTAGAACGTCCCGGCGACTTCCGCCCGCCGATGGTTTAAGCGAGAATCGCTGTTAGCGAACCGGTCGCCCTCTCTGAGGGAAGCGGTAGACAAATGAAACACCACCGCCAGCGCCTGGACTGTTTTCCGAGAATCCCATCACGCCGTATATGTTGACCGACCAATCATCGGCAAACCGAATGTTGAGGTAGGCGGTTCCGTCTTGCGGATCAGATGACGTCTCCAGCGACGACTGCCGATAGTCATAAGACACCCCGATCGCGACGGTATCTGACCAGGAGTACTGCACACCAGCACTGCCATACACAGTATTTCTAAGCGGGAACCCTTCCGGCACACCCGCCCATTTATAACCGAGCGTCGCAAACGGAATGAACGGTCCGATCGCCTGGGCCACATCAACTTGAATTGCCGCGTCGGCCTTGCCCGTGCCAAGACCAGCGTCGAGACTCGCCGTCGGAATTTTTACTCGCGTGGTCAAATCAACAAACAAGTTCTTTTCGTAGAATTGTTCGAAGCTGTACATCAGCGACAGAGATATATCTCCTAGTCCTGATGCGCTCTCCGTTGTTCGTGTACCAACGCTACCTCCGTCAGCGCCATCCAGAATCAACGCCGGGCCATTAACGTGAAGCCACGGCACAACAGCACGTACGGTCCAGGGGCCATCCTCTGCTCTTAGGGACAATGGAACATAGAGAATCTCTGTTTTCTGATCATCTCCGTACGACCCAGTGGTGTAATCGAGCCCGAGGTTCATGCGAAAACGGCGGTCGTCTGTTTGCGACATTGCTGTCGACGCTAAGACACTACCTGCCAAAGCAGCGCACAAAAGAGGTCGTAAATTCCGCATATTTGCCATGATTGCGGTCTACTCAAATTCAGCCTTGTATAGACAGAGGATGTAAACCCTCCGTACTCTCAAAGCCATGAAACTTTTACCCACACTGTCTTTTTTCTTCGGCACTGCTGCACTCATCGTGTCTCACTCGGCGGGCGCAGAGACAACATTCCGCCTTGGCTTGGCATCCTTGCCGAATGGAAACGGCAATCCATATTTCTCAAGTGCCCGAACCTCTTGGTACACTCACCGGGCAATATTCGACACGTTGACCCATCTCGGTTCTAACCTGGCAATTCAACCCGGCATAGCGACCTCGTGGGAACACACAGATGATTTAACCTGGGTCGTCAAATTGCGTGATGGCGTCAAGTTCTCCAACGGAGAAGTGTTAAACGCAGAGGCCGTTATTGCCAGCTACAGCTATCTGAAAACAGATGAAGGAATGCGGGAGTCGTTGGCCCGTGATGTCGCAGACATCGTTATCATGGAAGCAATTGACCCGCTGACTATACGCTTTGTAACAGATGTGCCGATCCCTGAATTTTCTCGGCTGATGGCGATCATTCCCATTGTTGCGCCCGCGCATTGGCAAAAGGTTGGGCGCACCAGCTTCGCTTTTGATCCTGTTGGCAGCGGTCCTTTTGCCGTAACCGAATGGAACGCCACACAGATTCTCCTCGATGCTCAAACTGACTCTTGGCGCCCGCCAAAAGTCGACAAACTCGAGATCCTAACCCTGCCAGAGACATCAGCCCGCGTTGCCGCTTTGATGACAGATCGAGTCGATGTTGCCTCTGAAATTGGCCCCGACGACGTATTCAAGGTCGAAGACGCTGGCTTCCGCACCTATCAACGTCCAGCGACAGCAACGCAAGTTATCACCTTCAACACAATGGTGGACTCGCCACTCAAAGACGTGCGCGTCCGCCGTGCGCTCAACTATGCGGTAAACAAGGACGCCATAGCCCTGGCGATTATGGATGGTCGAACCAAAGTCGTTGACCAAATGACAGCCGGCATCAATCCGGAGCGGGACAATTCTCTAGAACCGTATTCCTATGATCCAGAAAAAGCCCGCGCGCTGTTGGCAGACGCCGGATATCCCGACGGCTTTTCTTTCATTTTCGAATTCAGTTTTGGCACCGGCGGAACTCATATGGCGACGATGTATCAGCAAGTTGCCTCCGACCTCGCGAAAATCGGAGTCGACATGGAGGTGCGGCCCCTACCCTTTAGCCAATATGTACGCGGCGTACTGCAAGGGGAGTGGGGCGGCCAAGCATTCGGCTTTGAGTATGAAGTTCTTCCCACCGGCGGCAGCATGCGCCCCTTCCGCCTGCACTCCTGTGCATGGCCTTATCCTTGGTATTGTGATGAAACGATCCAACCGTCTATCGAAGATGCCAAACACAACATAAACCCGGGTGAACGGATCGCAGCAGTACGCAAAGTGCTTCGACATTATCGGGATCAGGCTGTCTCACTCATGCTGGTAGAGAACATGGGTCTCGATGGCATCAACCCACGGGTGCGGGGGTACAATCAAGAAGGCGGTATCATCCCCCTCCACGCCATCACGCTGGACGACTGACGATGAAGCGCATCGCTTTAATTTCTTCAGCCGTGCTATGGCTTATGCCTATCGCCTATGCGGACAGCCAGTTGCGCATCGGCATGATCGCCATGCCACCAGCCCAGGGAAATCCGTTTTACACGACCGGCACGACGCCGCATATGTTTTATCCCGCGATCTACGACACCCTGACCCAGGTCAATGAGAAAGGGGAGGTCGTCCCTCAGCTTGCGACATCTTGGGCTCGCGTCGACGACCTCAGATGGACCTTCGACATCAGAACAGACGCTGCGTTTTCTAATGGCGAGCCGATCAACGCCGAAACTGTCGTGGCAATAGTCGCGGCATTTGAACGCGAAGATTTTATCCCGTTCAGTCTACCGCGAGAGTTTGATTTCATCGCCAGCGCCCGCGCACTAGATGTGGACACTGTGGAAATCACAACGGTCGCTCCACATGCGCTTGTCCCGCGGTACATGTCGTTTTTCTACATGGTTCCGCCACAGCATTTATCAGACAACGGGGCAGCGGGATTGGCATCTAACCCAATTGGCTCTGGGCCCTATGTGGTTGAAGAATGGCTGGCGGAACGCGTGATGCTACGCGCCAACCCAGCGTCCTGGCGGGCGCCGAAGATTGATCACGTGGAGGCCTTAGTCCTGACTCAAGCGACAACGCGACGTCAGGCCCTCGAGTCAGGCCGAATTGATGTGGCGATCAATCTTGGGCCTGACGATGAACCGCGATTGAGCGCACAGGGCTTGCGGTTACACCCGCGCAATCCAGTGCGCATCTCCGTTATCGCACTGAATACCGAAACGGAAGGCACGCCCTTTAGTGATGTAAGGGTACGCCAAGCCATGAATTATGCAGTAGACACCCACACGATTACAGCCGCCCTCATAGGCGGTTATGTAGAGCCAGCCAGCCAGCCGACGCCAGCCAACGCGATCGGCTTTGACCCAACACTTCAGCCTTATCCCTATGACTCTGACAAGGCGCGATCACTACTAGCCGAAGCGGGCATGGCCGATGGTTTTGATGTCATCTTTGAAGTCGTAACCGGCGCCAACAGCGCAACGGACGCAGTGATGCAACAAGTGGCGGCGGATTTGGCGCGGGTCAGCATACGCGTCGAAGTTCGACCCATCCTCTACAGCCAGGTTGTCTCAAAAATGACCAAAGGGGGATGGGATGGCCATATGTTCAGTGTCGACTTTGCCACCGGCCCGACCATGGATGGCTTACGCCCCTTCCGCTTACATTCCTGCACCTGGAGTGCGCCGTGGTACTGCGATCCGGTAGCTGAGGCCCTATACCAACAAGCAAAGGTCACAGTCGATGAAGCGACACGCATCGACCTCACGCGGCAAGTGATCAAGCGTTATCGAGATCAAGCCTCGTCGATCTTGTTGTTTCCTCTTCTTGGCCTCGACGGCTTAGGGCCGCGCGTCAAAACCTGGACACCAGTCAATGATCGACTGATGTTGCACGAGGCCGAAGTATTCGCCGAATAAGGTGAAGACCTGTCGTACAGAAAAATTATTTGGGTGAATTTGCGAGGAATGAGCCCATGCACGACACAATTTCTGGAAAGCTTCTCTTTGGAATCAAAGACCTAAACCGGAACACACACAAGTCGCGGCCAGACTCCCATGAAAATGAATACTTTTGGCTGTTTTCTGCGGCTTAGAAACGGAATTCATAAATTCGTTTTACGCCAAGAAAAACGCTTAAACCTCTCCGCCCAACAAATTACGGACATGAGCGAGGCGTGCCTCGACCACACGCTCCATGTCATCGGTCATAACAAAGCCGTCATCGCCATCACCGGCGGCGACCTTGGCGTTCCACTCTGCCATGGTCATCCACAGTTTTTCACGCTGACGATCTAGAGCGTTGCCTGGTGAGACAAATTGCTCGCAGGTTTCCACATCAATTTTCTCGTGAGCGACAAGATCACGAAGACACAAGCGATAAAGGGTGTCTTCAGTCCGGTAGGTACGGAAGTCAGGCTCTTCGGCGAAGCCCAGAATCATGTCGTGCCATACCCGGCGGACGCAAAAATTGATGGGGTTACTCTCATCAATAGAGTGACGCCATTGCTCATGCCTGGACATATCAACATGGAGCTTGGTGAACACATAGCCAAGCTCATCGTTGTCCATCAGATGCGTGAGACACAAGTGGATATGGTTGGGGTAGAACACGGCATCGGAATCGAGGAAGAACAAGTATGACCCAGTGGTCTTGCGCACACCTTCATTGCGAGCAAAGCCAGGGCCTTGATTTTCCTCATAGGTCACCAGCTTTATCTCGGGATACTTCTCTGACCTAGCAGAGATGATGTCACGGGTATTATCGGTTGAGACATCATCAACCACCGCAATTTCAGGAATCAATTCTGGGATTTTATCGCGTGCCGCTGCAATGCTATAGACAGCACTTTGCAGTGTGCGGTCTAATGTTTCTGCTGCGTTGTAGGCCGGAATAATGACGGCGATGGAAGGGGCGCGCAGGCGAGACATGACTACACTGTGTCATGTTCTGCCCTATGCCGACCACCTCAAATGAGCAGGTTGATCAACCCTTACTGCACAAATTCTTTATCAGACTCGATCGGCTGCCAATTGCCGTCATAAGGCATGCCGTTTTCTGGGAACCCCTCGGACACAGACTTTCGATACAGATGTTTCATATAGGTCAAAGCTTCAAAGTATCAACGCATTGCCATATTGAACTAGTGGTTCACTACATATGGATCGGGCGTTTGTGCACAGCCAGGGCCGCTTCTTTCACCGCTTCACCCAACTGCGGATGGGCGTGACAGGTACGACCAATGTCCTCTGCCGAGGTGGTGAACTCCATGCCCACCGAAACTTCCATAATCAAGTCGCCGGCGGCCGGACCAATGATGTGACAGCCCAAAAGCTCGTCGGATTCTGCATCCGCTAGAATTTTTACAAAACCGTCGGTGTCGCCGTTTGCCCGAGCCCGTGAGTTGGCCGTGAACGGGAATTTGCCAGACTTATATTTAATTCCAGCATCTTTGAGCTGTTCCTCGGTTTTGCCGACACCGGCCACTTCGGGCCACGTATAGACCACCGAGGCAATGGAATCGTAGTTGATGTGTGGCGTTAGCCCCGTGAGGGACTCCGCCACCACAACGCCTTCGTCTTCAGCCTTGTGGGCAAGCATCATGCCGCCGATAACATCGCCGATGGCAAAGATACCCTCCACATTGGTTTGGAAATGGTCATCGACTTCGACAAAACCGCGGTCTGAAACTTTGACGCCGGTTTTTTCGAGTCCAAGCCCATCGGTGAAGGGGCGGCGACCAATGGCGATCAACACAACGTCTGCCTTAATATTTTCTGCTTTACCGCCAGCCGCCGGTTCAACGGAAACCGTCGCACCGGTTTTCGCGGCCTTCACGCCAGTAACTTTAGAACCCAGCTTAAATTTAATGCTCTGCTTCTCAAGGATGCGCTGCATATTCTTACGCACTTCTGCATCCATGGGCGGCAGAATGAAATCGAGGTATTCAACCACAGTGACGTCTGCCCCGAGACGGCGCCATACGGACCCCATTTCGAGCCCGATAACGCCGGCACCGATAACGACCATCGACTTCGGCACTTTCTTCAGGTTCAGCGCTCCCGTGGAACTGACAATTGTTTTCTCATCAATCTCAACACCGGGCAAAGGCGTAACCTCTGACCCAGTCGCGATGACAACATTCTTCGTAGTGATTTTTTGCGCTTTGCCTTTGCCGTCTGGCTTCACCGTAACTTCATGGGCGCCTAGCTCTGCCTTGGTGATGCTGCCCTTACCTTTGAGGTAATCAACCTTGTTTTTCTTGAACAGAAACTCGATGCCTTGGGTGAGCTGCGTCACCACATCATCTTTGCGGGCCATCATTGTTTTGAGATCAAGTTTGACGTCAGCGAATTTGATGCCGTGATCAGCAAATTGCTCGTTGGCCTCTTCATAAAAATGAGAGGACTGCAGCAGTGCCTTTGACGGAATACACCCGACATTGAGACAGGTGCCGCCGAGGGCGCCTCTGCTTTCAACACAGGCGGTCTTCAATCCCAGTTGAGCGGCGCGAATAGCGCAGACGTAGCCGCCCGGGCCACCGCCGATAACGATGACGTCGTATGAAGAGTCACTCATAATCAATCTGCCTTATACGTCGTAGAGCATACGAGCGGGATCTTCGAGGCACTGCTTAACGCGAACCAGGAAGGTGACGGCCTCACGGCCGTCGATAATGCGGTGATCGTAGGAGAGCGCGAGATACATCATCGGCCGCGCTTTGATCGACCCGTCGGGCATGACCATCGCTCGTTGTGTGATGTTATGCATACCGAGAATGGCCGACTGGGGCGTATTCAGAATCGGCGTCGAGAGCATAGACCCGTATATCCCGCCGTTCGAGATCGTAAAGGTGCCACCAGTCATTTCCTCAACTGTCAGCTTGCCTTCTCGGGCTTTGGTGCCATAGCCCGAGATGTCGGCCTCGATTGCTGCCAAATCTTTTAAGTCACAATCGCGCACCACAGGAACGACCAGACCTTGCGGCGTACCAACGGCAACACCGATGTCATAGTAGTTTTTGTAAACGATCTCATTCTCTTCGATAGATCCGTTGACTGCCGGAAGCTCTTTAAGGGCGGTGACACAGGCTTTCGCAAAAAACGACATGAACCCGAGCTTGATGCCGTTCTTTTTCACGAACGCATCTTGATACTGCTTGCGGGCGTTCATCACCGCCGTCATGTCCACCTCATTAAAGGTGGTCAGCATGGCCGCCGTGTTCTGCGCCTCTTTCAATCGTCCAGCAATGCTGCGACGCAGTCGCGTCATCTTCACGCGCTCTTCGCGCGGCCCACGATTAGGCACAGTCGGAGCCGTTGCGCCTTCTCCGCCAGACGCGACAAACTTGAGAATATCACCTTTGGTCAGACGGCCATTTTTCCCTGTGGCCGGGATCACCTTAGGATCAAGATTGTGCTCATCGACCAGACGGCGGACTGACGGCGCCAATGGATAATCAGCGGCCGCAGAAGCGACGGGCGCCGCAGCGGCTTCGGGTGCCGCCTTAGGGGCTTCGGCCTTAGGTGCAGGGGCCGCTTTGGGCTCTTCTTTTTTCGGAGCTTCGGCCTTGGGTGCCGGGGCTGTGCCGCCCTCGCCTTCGGCCAGCAGCGCCAACACCGCACCAACTTCAACGTCCGCACCTTCTTCGGCAACAATTTCAGAAAGCGACCCCGCAGCAGGAGCATTCACTTCCAACGTGACCTTGTCGGTCTCAAGCTCAACCAGTGGCTGATCTTGGGCCACAGCCTCGCCCGGCTGCTTCAACCACTTAGCAACGGTGGCCTCGCTAACGGACTCACCGAGTTGGGGCACTTTGATTTCTGTCGACATAGCGTCCTCAGTCCTAACGGATAGGGTTATTCAGCTGCCAGCTTTGTAAGGCGGCGGAAGGGTTTCGGAATATCATCAACGGGGGTATTCAAAGCCCACTCGACCAACTGATTTTGTTCGTCAACGTGAACCTTCATCAAGCCAGTGGCAGGAGATGCTGACGGCAATCTTCCGGCGTAAACAGGCCGCTTGGCTTTGATATTAATATCTTCGAGCGCGTATTCGATACGCCGGTCAACGAACGTCCAGCTGCCCATATTGGCGGGTTCTTCCTGGCACCACACGACCTCGGCGTTCTTATACTTCTTGAGCTCTTTGTTAAGCGTATCCTTCGGCCACGGGTACAACTGCTCAATACGGACGATCGCGACATCTTTGATGCCTGCATCTTCACGCGCCTGCAACAAGTCATGGTAAACCTTGCCTGTGCATAAGACGATGCGGCGGACCTTAGCTGCCGGACCAATCTTCTCGGTCTCACCGATAACGCGTTGGAACTGCGACTTGGCGTTCATGTCAGACAGTGAGCTGACACATTTCTTGTGCCGCAACAGCGACTTCGGAGTCATGATCACCAATGGCTTGCGGAAATCGCGCCGCACCTGACGGCGCAACGCATGGTAATAGTTGGCTGGCGTTGTGATGTTGCACACCTGCCAATTGTCGTTCCCGCACATCTGTAAAAATCGTTCAAACCGTGCAGAAGAGTGCTCTGGTCCCTGACCTTCGTAGCCATGTGGCAACAACAGAACCAAGCCGGATAGGCGCAGCCACTTGCTCTCACCAGAGGAGATGAACTGATCGATGATCATCTGGGCCGCATTGGAAAAATCGCCGAACTGCGCCTCCCACATCACCAGCGCGTGCGGTTCTGTTAAGGAGTAGCCATACTCAAACCCGACAATGGACAACTCTGATAGGGGACTGTCGATCACCTCAAATAAGGCCTGATCTTTGCGGATGTTGTTGAGCATGACGTAACGCTCTTCGGTTTTCTGATCGACCAAAGATGCATGGCGCTGGGAGAACGTGCCGCGACGGCAGTCCTGCCCCGAAAGGCGGACAGGCGCACCCTCAACTAGCAACGTGCCAAAGGCCAATGCTTCGGCGGTCGCCCAATCAATTCCTTCGCCACTGTCGATGGCTTTGCGTTTCGCTTTAAGTTGCCGTGCAATCTTAGAGTTCACCTTGAAGTCTTCGGGCACGCTCGAGATCACATGACCAACTTCCTTCAAAACCTTCTCTGCAACGCCGGTCGAGTGCTCTTGGTATTCTTCTTCGCCTGCGAGTTGATCCAGGCCCTTCCAAGCGCCTTCAAGCCAGTCGGCTTTGTTGGGGCGGTAGGATGACGCGGATTCAAAATCCACTTCCATCATGTGAAGGAACTGGCTGAACTGCATGTCTGCCTGTTCCTTAGTTATTGTTCCTTCAGCAACCAGTTTCTCGGCATAAACCGTGCGGGCCGTCTTATGGCCACCAATCCGGTCGTACATCAGGGGCTGAGTGAATTTCGGTTCATCACCTTCGTTGTGGCCATGGCGGCGATAGCAGACGAGATCGAGCACCACATCAACACCAAATTCCTGACGGAACTCAGTAGCGATCCGCGCGCAGTGAACAACCGCCTCTGCATCATCACCATTAACGTGGAAGATCGGCGCCTCAACCATCTTCGCAATGTCGGTGCAATACAATCCCGAGCGGCTGTACTGGGGTGTCGTTGTGAAACCGATTTGGTTGTTGATGACAAAGTGAACGGTGCCGCCGGTCGTGTAGCCTTCAATCTGCGAGAAACCGAAACACTCGGCGATGACACCCTGTCCGGCAAAAGCCGCGTCGCCATGCAGTAGCAGACCCATAACTTTCTTGCGGTCCGCGTCCTTCATTTGCTCTTGCTTGGCGCGCACTTTGCCAAGCACGACGGAATCGACGACCTCAAGGTGAGAAGGGTTCGCCGTCAGCGACAAGTGGACAGAATTACCATCAAACTCGCGGTCGGCAGACGTGCCGAGGTGATATTTAACATCCCCAGAACCTTCCACATCGTCAGGGTTCGAAGAGTTGCCCTGGAACTCTGAAAAGATGGCCGTGAACGGCTTGTGCATCACGTTAACGAGGACATTGAGCCGTCCCCGGTGCGCCATACCAAGCACAACCTGCTCGACACCGAGTTTGCCACCGACTTTTAGAATTTGCTCAATAGCGGGAACGGAGGCTTCACCCCCATCCAACCCAAACCGCTTAGTGCCGGTGTATTTTGTGCCAAGAAATTTCTCGAAGCCTTCAGCCTCGGTCAAGCGCTCGAGAATGGCCTGCTTGCCTTCCTTCGAAAAATCAGTGTGGTTGCGTTCGCTCTCAATGCGCTTCTGCAGCCAATATTTTTGATCAGGGTCTTGAATGTGGGTGAACTCAACACCGATGGTGCCGCAGTAGGTGTCTTTTAAAATCTGCAGCATGTGACGAGGCGTCGCCTTGTCCATGCCCATCACACCGCCGAGATAAATCTCGCGATCCATGTCAGCTTCGTCGAAGCCGTGAACCTTCGGGTCAAGTTCCGGGTGAGGCTCCTGCTTTTGCAAGGCCAAAGGATCAAGACTCGCGATCTGATGACCGCGGGCGCGGTAGGCGCGGATCATTTGCAGAGCATGAATAGAATCTTCGGTTTGTTTGATCAGACTGGCTTGATCAACTGGCGCACCTTTGCTGCCAGACTTTCCTTTTTTGGCAGCCGCTGCATCCTCTTCGGCCACCCCGATCACGGCCGCTTCTGACGGGGCCCAACTGGCGCCATCTAATTCACCAAGCAGATCACCCGCCTCGTCACAGAGGTCCCGGAAAAAGCTGGACCAGGATGGGTCGACAGACGACGGATCGCGAATGAACTGTGCGTAGAGTTCGGCTACGAACGTTGCGTTCGCTCCGGTCAGAAAAGTGGGATCCACTGTGATCTGTTCCCCATAGGTGCGCTGCTAGGCATTTTCGAGCCCTAACGTTCAAGTATTAGCCGAAAAGATACGGCAAAACAACGCGTTATGGGGCCCCTGTGGATAAGATTTGGGCGTCTACTCCGCCGCAATGATCTCCTGACCACCCTCTTCAATCTTAGCGATGGCCTCATCCACGGTCAGAACCTGTCCAAATGCGAGACGGACTGCCGCCAGGGTCGCCGCTTTGATCTCTTCGGCCGAGAGACCCTGCATGCCGTGATTTCCGGTGCCATCGGACAGAAAGAACACCTTGTAGTCCCGCTGATTAGCTTCACGGGCCGTGGTATCGCAACACACATTAGTCGCGATTCCGCCAATGATGACAGCTTCAATGTCATTGGTGCGTAAAATGAGATCGAGATCCGTGCCTGTGAAGGACCCATAGCGCGGCTTGGTCAGCAATACATCCGACGGCTCCACCTCAAGAGACTCATGCAGCTTGGCCCCATCGGTGCCCGCCGTGATGCCCCCTTTTCGATTGGTGCCCGTGCTTTGCAGGTAGGCTGTGACGACCTCTGATGCGATGCCCCTATTGGACCCATCCGCCCGTAATTCATTGATGGTGTGAATCACCATCATGCCGTGATCTCGACAAACCCGGGAAAGTTTGTTCAACCGCTGGACCACGTCTGGGCCATCAGTCGCCGAAATATCAAAACCTTCAACAAAGACGTTCTGAAGATCAACATTGATCAAAGCCGTCCGCTTTGGGTCTATAGGCCAATCTATCATCTGTGATTTCCCGCTTTAGCTAGTGGCTCTGTTCACCCATCCACATCATCGCCGTCCACTTGTCCAGTAAGTTTACGACGAACGAGTGAGAACGACATTCCAATGGCCAGAATAGTCGCAGCTGCGACAAGAGCGATCCACGCGACGATTGAAATACTGTCGAGAGAAAGTAATCCGAAATCGACGAGCACCCAGATCACCGCTGCGAAGAAAGCAACAGAGATACCAACACCGAACGGGCCCAAAGATTCCCAGGTGGCATGTACAACAAAAGCATAGGCAGCAAGCAGGACAATGCCGGTTAGAACTCTCATCGGTAACGCACCGCCGCCACCCATGACCCACGCGTAATAGGAAAACCCTGACGGATTAAAAGTCGCCAGTACGAGAACGAGGCACAACCCCCAGCGCCACAGAACCCCGTTACCTAAAAAACTGTCGACCGCCATTGCACAAAGCTCCCTAAATTATTCTGGCTGTTACCTTAACACCCGGGCGTTAGTCTTTTTCTACTGTTTCGAAGTCGTAACCTTGAGCATCACCTGTAATCCGAACCGCCGTCGGCGCCGCGAAATGGGCTGGCATAACAAGGGATGGAGTCTCAGCTACGTCATCCAAAAAGGCTTTACGTGTCGCCCGCGATTGATCGGGATCAGAACAAAAACGGCTCGACCAATCCGGATGCTCGATTTGCAAAGGATGATGAATGGTATCGCCGATAAGGTAAGCCCGTTCCTTGCCGTCGCTAACATGCAAAATAACATTGCCGGGCGTGTGTCCAGGCGCCGGGATCAGGTGAATACCCGGTTCAATTTCGTAATCGGAATCAACAATGAGAGCCTGGCCAGAATCGAGAATGGGCTGAACGCTATCATCCCAAGACCGATGATTGGCCGCTTCATCAGAGGTTTCCCGCACATGGGACCAATGCTCAACTTCAGTACGCGCCATCAGGTATTTGGCGTTGGGAAACGTGGGCACCCAGCGGCCGTCCAGAAGCTTTGTATTCCAGCCAACGTGATCGGCATGAAGGTGTGTGCAAAGAACAAAATCGATGCTTTCAGCAGGCACACCGGCCGTCGCGAGGTCGGCTAAAAACGGTCCGCTGCGATGATGCCAGTCGAGTAACTCAGGGCGTTCTTTATCATTGCCAATACACGTGTCGACCAAAATAGTATGGCGCTGCGTTCTGATCACCAACGTATGGAACGACATGAACAGCATATTGGTCTCGGCGTTATAGAACCGAGGGTCATTGCCCACTTTAGAAGCTTTAATAATCTCTTCGGTCGCGTCAGGAAAAAGAAAATCTGGAACGCGGAATGCGCCTTCCAACTCAACGACACGAATGATGTCAAAGGGTCCCGGTAAATGCATGCCGTATCAAAGACTGCACACGCGACAATGTCTAGCCTTTAGCAGGCATCTTTACCGAAGATGATCTCCCCACCGCACACGAACTGAAACTGATGAAAACTCTGACCCAGGCCTATCAAATGGCTCGCGACAGCATCTCCGGGGCAGACAAACCTCACTAACGGATATCAGGCACAAAAAACCCCACTCAGCATGACGCCGAGTGGGGTTTGTTGTTTTAGTAGGCTTCCCTAGAAGCGGTAGGACGCCTGAACGCCGTATGACAATCCTTCACCAGGATACCCAAGACCAGCTCCAATGTTGTCTACATCGGCAGGGTTACCCTGACTCAAAGACGTAAAGCGCACCGTGTTTTGGAAGTATTCTTCATCGGTCAAGTTTTTCCCAAAGATCGCCAATTCCCAAGACTCGTCTTCAGTGACGTAAGCAATACGCGCATCCAACAAAGCAAAGCCATCTTGGCCAATCAAGTTCTCATTGTTCTGCGTGTGGAAGACACGAGACTGATAGCTGAGCTGACCAAAGATATCGACCCGCGCACCGTTCGACAGCGGTACCTCGTAAGTGGCGTTGAGGTTCAACGAAACTTTAGGCGCGTTATTCAAGCGGTTGCCCGACAAATCAACACCTGTGGCATTACCGAAGGTGGAGATAAACTCATCATAGGTCGCATCAAGATAAGCAGCCGATCCGTTGATGCTCAGTTGCTCGCTGGCTCGCATATTCACTTCTGCTTCCAGACCCCAAACCGTGGCTTCCGCCGCGTTGGTTGTGATGGTCAAACCATCTCTAAAGGCAGAGACCTGAAGGTTTTTGTAGTCATAATAGAAGGCCGACGTATTGAAACGAACAAGGCCATCAGCCAGCTCAGATTTAGACCCAACCTCATAGGACCATAGCGTTTCCGGCTCGAAGGACGGTGAGTTGTCAAACGCGTTCCACCCACCAGACTTAAAGCCTTTACTGATCGTCGCATAGAACAGGTTGTCCTCATCGGGACGATATTCAAGACCAAAACGCGGCGTGAACTCGTTATAAGACGCTTCGTCAGTACGAGAGTTGAACTGAACAACGTTGCCTACTGCAGCGAGGCCCCGGAAATCTCCGAAGATGGCGCCGACAGATGATTCATCAGTTTTCTTTTCATCGGAATAACGCGCGCCGACAGATAGCGTTATGGCATCGGAAACGTCGTAGGTGATCTGGCCAAAAGCAGCGATGGATTCAGCCGTATCATCGTTGGGAATGATAAAGCTGACTTGACCAAGTGAGGGGTGGGTTGCGCGACCGAGACCAAGAGCCCCAGACTTGTCTTCGTCGAGGAAGTAGCCGCCGATCAGCCAGGACCAACCGTCCAACCCGTTAGAAGCGAGGCGGAGTTCTTGGGAATACTGGTCGGTTTCATACACGAAAGTAGACCGGGTGACTTCTTGCTCGGTGCCATCCGTATTAAAGAAGAAATCACTCTCGTAGGTCCGGAACGCGCTGATGGACGTCAGCGTTACAGTGTCCGAAATATCCCAAGTTAGGTCTGCGGTAATACCTCCGGTCTCCCAATCAAAGAACGTATCGAGATTGTTCCGGGTGACATCTATACCGGCCTGAGGCGCGGCATTGAGAAGCACTGCGAAAGAAAGATCATCAAGCGGCTTAGCGGTTCTGTTATTGCTTTTGAAATCCGACCAGTCACCGATCAGTTTCAGAGTGGCGCTGTCTCCAAGATCAAATTCGAATGTGGCACGGAAAGCGGCCAGTTCCTGATCGTCGATATCATCCGACCCACCTGGCTCGAGATCCTTTGTATATCCATCGTCGTTGAGATACTTGGCAGCGATGCGAGCACGGACACCATCACTGATGGAGCCGCCGACGGCGCCCTCAAGCTGACGGCGGTTCCAGTTGCCGTAGGACGCCTTGGCATAGCCTTCGACTTCCTCTGTCGGCGCACGAGAAATTATATTTATTGCGCCGGCTGTCGCATTTCGACCGTACAAGGTGCCTTGCGGACCGCGCAGCACTTCAATGCGATCAACGTCGAGGAACTGGGTCAGCCCCATATTCGCCAGAGTAAGGTAGACGCCATCTTGGTTGATGGCAGAGCTGGGGTCGTTGGTCACCCCAAAGGCCGAAGACCCGACGCCACGAATGTAAATCTGTCCTTCACCCCCAGCGCGGCTAAACGCCAGACCAGGTGTTTGCACATAAAGATCCTGTATGTCGTCGACAGCAAGGTCGTCAAGCATTTCACCGGTAATCGCGGTGATAGCCGCTGGAACATCTTGGAGTGACTGGCTGCGCTTCAACGCGGTAACCACGATCTCTTCCAGCACCAAGTCCCCCGATTGAGCAAGGACGGATGATGACGGGCCAGATATCAGGCCCACAGCAGCGACAGTCGCGAGAAGAATGGGGCGATTGAACATCGATTTTTCCTATTAATTTTGAATGATGGCGCTGGGCCATATACTATCAAGTGACTCTATTGTGCCCAAACTAAAAGGTCACTGGCCCGATAATTTACGCGAGGCCGTGATTTATAGACAAAACTCATGCATGACAGAAAGCCTTTGCGTCCACCGACTAGAATGAAGCTGTCGACAAAAAATTCATCGATTTGAACACATTTGCTCAGAATTTTGTCCCAAGCGTTGAGCACATTGGCGCACTCTGCGGAACACGTATCCGATCAACTCTTAAGTCTCCAAATTCTGCGCGCGTATCAGCCTTTCATGGCCTCGAGCATTGTTGAGCCCAGAGCCGCCGGACTTTCAGCGACCAAAAACCCAGCCGATTTCATGGCGTCAATTTTGGAGTCTGCCGTACCTTGCCCACCGGAGATAATCGCACCAGCATGACCCATGCGCTTGCCTGGCGGGGCCGTAACCCCTGCCACAAACCCACAGATTGGCTTTTTAACTTTAGACTGAGTGAAGAACTCAGCGGCTTCTTCTTCGGCCGTGCCACCGATCTCACCAATCATGATGATGCCTTCGGTTTCGTCGTCGGCCAAAAACGCCTCAAGGCAGTCAATGAAGTTGGTGCCATTGATCGGATCACCGCCGATACCGATACATGTGGTTTGACCAAGACCAGCAGCTGTGGTTTGGCCAACCGCTTCGTAGGTCAGCGTACCAGAACGAGAAACCACACCAATCTTACCCTTCTGGTGAATGTGACCCGGCATGATGCCGATCTTACATTCACCCGGCGTAATGATGCCGGGGCAGTTGGGGCCAATGAGCCGTGTGCTACTACCATCCAAAGCTCGCTTAACGCGTACCATGTCGAGTACGGGAATACCTTCAGTGATACACACCACCATAGGAATCTCTGCGTCGATGGCCTCAAGAATGGCATCTGCTGCAAACGGTGGCGGAACATAAATCACCGAAGCGTTCGCGCCGGTATCTTTGATAGCGTCTGCAACCGTATCGAACACGGGCAGATCAAGATGCTTGGTGCCACCCTTGCCCGGCGTTACTCCGCCGACCATTTGCGTGCCATAGGCTATGGCTTGCTCTGAATGAAAGGTTCCTTGACTGCCGGTAAATCCTTGGCACAGCACCTTGGTGTTCTTATCGACGAGAACAGCCATTACGCGGCCTCCTTCACTGCGGCCACAACTTTCGCGGCGGCGTCACCGAGATCATCGGCTGAAATAATCGGTAGACCAGAGTCGGCCATGATTTTTTTGCCAAGCTCAACGTTGGTACCTTCAAGTCGCACCACCAGAGGAACTTCGAGGCTGACCTCCTTGGCCGCCTCCACAACGCCCTCGGCGATGACATCGCAGCGCATAATGCCGCCAAAGATGTTGACCAAAATGCCCTCGACGTTGGGGTCTGACAGAATGATTTTAAATGCAGTCCTCACGCGCTCTGCGGTCGCACCGCCACCAACATCAAGGAAGTTGGCTGGCGTCCCGCCGTGGAGCTGAATGATATCCATGGTCGACATTGCTAAGCCAGCGCCGTTGACCATGCAACCAATGGTGCCGTCGAGCTTGATGTAATTGAGGTCATGCTTGGAGGCTTCTAGCTCCATCGCATCTTCTTCATCTTCATCACGCAGATCATGAATATCGGGTTGCCGATACATGGCGTTGGAATCGAAATTCATCTTCGCATCAAGCGGAATAACATCACCGTCTTTGGTTACAACCAATGGGTTGATCTCAAGCAGTGATGCATCGGTGGCGAGGAACGCCTCATACAATGCCACGAGCAGCTTGGAGCAGGACTTGATTTGCCCCCCCTTAAGTCCAAGGGCAAAGGCAATGTTGCGGCAGTGGAAGCCCTGGATGCCGGTGGCAGGATCAATTGATTGGAAAAGAATTTTCTCTGGTGTTTCAGAGGCCACTTCTTCGATGTTCATACCGCCTTCTGTCGACGCCATAATCGTCACGCGGCTGGTTTCGCGATCAATCAACATCGAAAGATAAAGTTCACGGTCGATGGCACAGCCGGCCTCAACGTAAATACGTTTAACTTCTTTACCGACAGGTCCGGTTTGATGCGTGACCAATGTCTTGCCAATCATGTCGGCCGCGCTCTCTTTGACTTCGGCCACAGACTTGCAAATGCGGACACCGCCTTTGCCCTTGCTCTCGTCTTCTTTGAAGGTGCCTTTGCCGCGACCGCCGGCATGGATCTGCGACTTCACAACGAAGACGTCACCACCCATCCCAGATGCGACCTTCTCTGCCTCGGCGGCGGTATAAGCAACACCGCCATCTGGCACGGGCACACCGTGCTTCTTTAAGACCTGCTTGGCTTGATACTCATGGATATTCATGGCTTTCCCCTATAGCCGTGACCACGGAAAGACCGAAGGTGTTCGGCCTACTCTTGCTTATCGTGTCTTACTTACCGAGCGACTTGTCGATTTTTTTACAGTCATTCATTAGACCCTTCACCGACTTCACCGAATTATTAAACATCTTCTTTTCAGAAGCGTTGAGACTAATCTCCACGACACGTTCGACACCCTTTGCGCCGATAATGCAGGGCACACCGACATACGTGTCTTTCAGACCATACTCGCCATTCAGCGCGGCAGCGCAGGGCAAAAGGCGCTTCTGATCTTTGAGGTAGCTCTCCGCCATTTCAATCGCGGCAGCGGCCGGCGCATAAAAAGCGGAACCAGTCTTGAGTAGGCTTACGACTTCCGCACCGCCATCCCGTGTGCGCTGAACAATAGCGTCGAGACTTTTCTTGTCGGTCCAGCCCATCTTGACCAAGTCGGGCAACGGAATACCGGCAACGGTGGAGTAACGTACGAGCGGCACCATGGTGTCGCCGTGACCACCGAGCACAAACGCCGTAACGTCACGCACGGACACTTTGAATTCCTCAGCCAAGAACGTCCGGAAGCGAGCTGAATCCAAAACGCCCGCCATTCCGACAACCATGCTCGGCTTAAGGCCGGAGAATTTACGCAACGCCCAAACCATCGCATCAAGCGGGTTGGTGATGCAGATCACAAAGGCTTTCGGAGCATATTTTTTAATACCCGTGCCGACCTGCTTCATGACGTTCAAATTGATGCCGAGAAGGTCATCGCGACTCATGCCGGGCTTCCGTGCCACACCGGCAGTGACGATGATTACATCAGCCCCTCTGATACCGGCATAACTCTTTGTGCCTTTGAAGCCGACGCTGGCGCCATCGATCGGTGTGCTTTGCGAGAGGTCTAAGGCTTTGCCTTGCGGAATACCGTCGGCGATATCGAACAAAGTAATGTCGCCCAGCTCTTTGAGAGCAGCGAGATGAGCCAGAGTGCCACCGATGTTTCCAGCACCAATCAGTGCGATCTTATTGCGAGCCATTGCGTCCTCTTGAATTTGTGCGCCAAACGGCACAACCGCTTGGAAAGGTTAATTTTTGGAGGTCGCGCCCGATCCGTTAGGAGGCGAAACCCCGCGCTCGGTTGGTAGCGCGAAACGGCTGATGGAGCAAGGGTGGGCCTGGCCTGGACCCTCGGAAAATGGCTGTTCCCTAGCATTTGGGCTGTCATACTGGCCCCCTCACGTCCCATTTTAAGGTAGGCCCGATGATTCGTCTGACCCTGCTCTTCGCTGCAATCCCCGCCTTCTTGATGGCGGGCTGCTCTGCGCCCAATACCGAGCCAAATCGCCCAGCCCTTCCGCCCTTAGCCGACCTGACCGCCTATCACATTGTCGATCCATCCACTGACACCGCCCTGTCTATTGCCCAAGCGGCGGCTGCGCTGTCGGATGCCGACGTTGTTTTTCTCGGGGAAACGCACCGCCACCCAGGCAACCATTTGGCGCAAATGGCGCTGTTACGGGCGCTTCACGAAAAGCATTCTGATACCGCACTGTCCCTTGAGCAGTTTGAACGGGACGTGCAGACGATCGTCGACCAATACCTTTCGGGAGATATCGGCGAAGCCACACTGCGTGAGAAAGGCAGAGCTTGGGACAATTATCCGGTGAGCTATCGTCCTCTGGTGGAATACGCCAAAGAGAATGGCCTCGCCGTCATTGCCTCCGAAGCACCGAACATGGTCGTGCGCTGCGTCGGACGTCAGGGCCCTGACTTTCTCGCAACCCTGCCCGCTGATAAACAGCATTGGTCAGCCCTGACCCTCCGCCTTGAAGACGGGCCCTATAAGGATCGTTTTGTCGAGTTTGCTGTTGGCAATGCGGGACACGGCAAATCGACTGGGGAAGACGATACGGTGAGCGCAGCCGTTCTGAGAAGTTTTGCGGCGCAAGTCACCCGAGATGAAACGATGGCCCAATCAATCGTCCAGTACATCGATGCCAATCCAGGACATCGCGTTGTGCACCTAAATGGATCTTTTCACTCAGCTGGGTTTTTAGGCACGGCCGAGCGGGTGATGTGGGATCGGCCTGACCTTGAGGTTGCCGTTGTCCATCCGATTGAAGTGGCCGATCCGAACAATCCGGAAATTCCGGAAGACCTGCGCGGCGAAGGCACTCTATTGCTGCTGATACAGCCCGAGCCAAAATCTTATGTATCCGACGACGAAGAGCGCGACGCCATCATCGCACAGATGAATTTTCGTAAGAGCGTCGACTGCGAATTGTAGTGGTTTATTCCACGTGGCATTGGCGGATGTAATCTTCGGCTTGCATCTCCACCAACCGTGAAACGGTCCGTTGGAACTCAAACTTCCAGTCATCGCCATCGTAAATCGTGTCCGGTGGTGTCGCTGCTGAACAAATCAATACGGACCGATGTTCATACAAGGCGTCGATCAACGTCACAAACCGACGTGCAACATCGCGCTTCTCCGGACCGAGCGCTGGAATGCGATCGACGATGACCGTACAGAATTGCGCGCCAATTTCGAGATAGTCAGACGCGCCCATTGGCTGTTCACACAAATCAGAAAATGAAAAGCGGGCGACCTGGTGAGCGGCAGCCGGCACCACAATCTTCCGGCCCTTCACCGTTAGACTATCAGGCTGGGGGTCTGAATTATCTGTCAGGCGGTTCCACGCCGCGTCCAACGCCGCCGTTGCATCGTCTCCGGACGGCGTGTGGTACACCGCCTCGCCGAGAATACGGCCAAGGCGATAATCTTGTCGGGCTTCAAGTTGTAAAATATCCAAGCGATCTTTGAGCAATTCAATAAACGGCAGAAACTTATCCCGCTGCAATCCGTCTTTGTATAAGTCGTTGGGGTGACGGTTCGACGTCGTCACCACAACGACACCGCGTTCGAACAATCTGGCAAAAACGCGAGCGACAATCATCGCGTCGGCAATGTCACGCACTTCCATTTCATCGAAGCACAATAGGGTTGAGGCATCTGCAATTCCGTCGGCAATACCTGGGATGGGATCACCGTCATCGCTACCCGGCAACTGGCGCAGGCGATGCACTTCGTTATGGATATCCCGCATGAACTCGTGGAAGTGAACACGGGTTGCCCGCGCGGGCATAGAGTCGACCAGTAAATCCATCAGCATAGATTTACCGACACCAACACCACCGTACATATAAAGACCAAAAGGCGGAGGCTCAGCACCATACACGCCCGTCAAACCAAAGCGATCCATCCAACCCTTGCCGCCGATTTTTAGCTTATAGGATTGGAGCGCATGAAACAGGCTGTTGAGCTTTTCGGCTGCGAGTTCCTGCGCAGGATCTGGCTTGAGCGTGCCATCATCGACCAACGCCCGATACCGGATAAGAGGACCATCAGTCATGACAAGAACAGAAGCGCAATCACAAGAAGCCTTTCAATTCATCCGGCAATACGATCGGAGGGACAAGCCTACAAAAAAAGAACAGAGCGCAAAAGAAAAGAGCGGCGCCCTGATTCAGTGCGCCGCGCTTTCTGAACTTTTAACGTCTGTTTCCGAAGACTATCCGTCGACATTCATCCGTTCGATCAAGCCGCGCAGGAGCGACTCAGATTGGTCATTCGGGACCTGACAGGTTCCGACAGCATGGTGACCACCGCCGCCGCGGGCGAGCATCAATTCACCAACATTGGTTTTGGAAGAACGATCAAAGATGGACTTACCAACAGCAAACACGGTGTTCTGCTTCTTGAGACCCCACATGACATGGATCGAGATATTGGTATCAGGATACATGGCGTAGATCAGAAAGCGGTTGGCTGCCCAAATGGTTTCTTCATCACGGAGATCAAGAACAACAATGTTCTTGTGTACCGTGGCACAACGCTCGATTTGTTCTTTGGCTTTACTCTCGTGCTCGACATAGAGATCAGCACGTTCTTGAACGTCTGGAAGGTTGAGAATGTCTTCGATGGGCATTTCAACGCACTTGTCGATGAGTTCCATCATCAATTGATAGTTGGAGATGGTGAACTCGCGGAAACGACCGAGGCCGGTCCGGGCATCCATCAAGAAGTTCATCAGGTTCCAGCCTTTTGGATTGATAACTTCATCTTTGTTGAAGTCAGCTGAATCGCCCTTATCCACCGCGACCATTAAGTCTTCTGTGATGCGTGGTGTTGTCTTTTTACCGTCAAACCAGTCATAGACCACGCGCGCGGCTGATGGCGCCTCGGGTAGAATGATGTGATTGATTTTTTCACCAACACGAACCGTTTCACTTTCGTGGTGGTCAAAAGCAATTTTGACGCCATCCACGTAAGGTAGGTTGGTGGTGATATCCTTATTGGTGATCTCGATCACGCCGTCCTGCATATCCTTCGGATGCACAAACTTGATCTCGTCGATCAGGTTCAACTCCTTTAGGACGGCGGCACAAACCAGGCCATCGAAATCGCTTTGAGTAACAAGGCGAAACTTTTCGCCCGAATTCAAAAGGTCGTCAGGGCTGTCGGTCATGGAAAACTCCCCTCGACATATGCGCGTCCTGCGCCAAAGATATCCAGGAATGCTTGGGCGTGAAAACGCCTCTTGCCTGAATGAAACACGGACCTAAGGTGGATCACAACACGGTGCAACCGAGAATACACTTTTTAGCCGGTAGAATGAGCGATACGGCTCGCTTGGTATCTCAGAAGAACGGCGCTAAGGCCTGGATTCTAAGTGGTTTTCTCGTGTTATCCACATTAACCGGATGCGCCTCTGAACCTTTCGTGGATGGTCGTCGAGAGGCTGGCTCCTCTCGGCATATTGGCCGATCGGGGCTCAACAGAGTGGCGATTTGCTACAACAGCCGCTCAACCACCCCACAAGCAGTGCTTCAACTGGCCGAATCCGAATGCGCCAAAACCGATCGCGCCCCTCTTTATGACGGAGAAGACATCCTGTCTTGCTCCCTTGCCAGTCCGACACGCGTGTTTTTTCGATGCGTGGCGCCTTCAAGCTAACCCCATAAAACCAGGAATTGCATATGACGCCGCGAACTGAGTTGAAGACAATATTCTTTGCCCCCCTCGGTTTGTGGTTGGGCACTGGTGTTGCGTTAAGCGACACCGCTCAGCCTCCGGTGGGCCAAGTCTGCAGCAAAGACGGCTATATGCTTGTGATGGGGGGCATTGAAGACCCAACGACCGTTCCCGACCCAGAGCTTGCCAGATCTTACGGCCCAGCGGTGTGGAATTTGGTCGAAAGCTATAACGCCTTCTACGTGCTGCGCGGCACTCCCGAGACAGTTTACGAAGGTGATTGGCCAGCATGGAAAGCGGCAGTCATTTCAAAATGGCCGTGCCGCGAGACCGGTTTAGAGTTTTGGAATTCAGACGCCTATCAAAATGACGTCAAACCCCGCCGCAAAGATGCCGGCGTCTATGAGGTCGGCATGTTCAATCCGGGGCCACAATTTCCGCCGGCAGCACACCAAGACATGGTGCCCCCGTCATGCACCAATCCCCATCTTGTCATTACCATGTCTAAAGTGACGGACACAGAAGCCTACGGCCGATACACGGCTGCCATTCAGAAAACCAACATCGCACGCCGTGCAGGATTTCAACTGCTGCTTGGTGGGCAGCCGAAAGAAGTTTTAGAAGGGGACTGGCGGTCTGACTACAACACCATGGTGATGGTTTTCCCTTGCAAAGAGGCGTGGCAGGCTTTTTATGCGGGCGAGCCATACGTGTCTGACATTTTGCCACTGCGCAAAGACGCTGGTGACTTCACTATCGCTGGCTTTGAGCCTGAGCGTATTGAATAAAAACGAGACGAGCTAAGCCGTTGGACCGATACAAACCCGATCATCTTATTCATCTCGTCTGCGGCTCAACTGGCGCGGGCAAGTCGACCTATTCGTTGGACCTATGCCAGGCCATCGATGGTGTGCACCTGTCCATCGATGAATGGATGGTGACACTGTTTTGGGATGACAGCCCCGACCCCATTGAATTCGAATGGACCATGGAGCGCGTCAACCGCTGCGAAACCCAGATTTGGACTGTCGCGGTTCAACTCACCCAATACGGCGTGCCGTCGGTCCTCGACTTAGGACTCACCACTAAAGATCACCGCACCAAGTTTGCTGAACTGGCGAAAGAAGCGGAACTGACCGCACAGCTGCATTTCCTTGACCTGCCGCGCGACGACCGCTGGAAGCGGGTGCAACAGTGCAACAAGAAAAAGGGCAGCACCTTTCAGCTTGAAGTCGACCGCGAGATGTTCAACTTCGTCGAAGACATGTGGGAGCCACCCGACCATGCGGAGATGGCCGCCCTCAACGGCGTCCGGGTGACTCAGCAAGACGGTTAGACGCCTAAGTCACCCGTTAAAGGTGCCTTATTCAGCCGCGATAGAGATCGTCGGCACCGACAGTCGACAATGTTCCGCTGAACCCTTGTTTAAGCATGGCAAGCGTGTCTCTTTCCGACAAGAGACGGTCGGTGCGCCGAACATCTGGGGTGGTGCTCATATCGATCTCCTTACAAAGAAAAAGGCCGCCGGTGGGAACCGACGGCCTTTCGAAAACAGAAAAGGTGCGGTTCGTTAGCCAAGGCGCTCCACCATCTTTGTCTTAATGTCTGCAATGGCCTTGGCGGGGTTGAGACCCTTCGGGCAGGCGTTCGTGCAGTTCATGATTGTGTGACAGCGATACAAGCGGAATGGGTCTTCCAACTGGTCCAGGCGTTCGCCGGTGGCCTCGTCGCGGCTGTCGTTGATCCAACGTGCAGCTTGTAACAACACAGCAGGACCAAGGTAGCGATCGCCGTTCCACCAATAGCTGGGGCAACTTGTGGTGCAGCAGAAACACAGGATGCATTCCCACAAGCCGTCAAGCTCAGCGCGCTCTTCGGGCGATTGTTTGCGCTCTCCGTTCGGTGGTGGCGCCGTGTCTGCCTTCATCCACGGTTCGATGGATGTGAGCTGGGCATAGATGTGATTGACGTCGGGCACGAGGTCTTTGACCACCGGCAGATGCGGCAGCGGATACACTTTGACGTCTTTCTTGCATTCATCGATGGGCTTTAAGCACGCCAGCGTGTTACGGCCGTCAATGTTCATCGCGCAAGACCCGCAAATACCTTCGCGGCAGGAACGGCGCAAAGTCAGCGTCGCGTCCATTTCATCTTTAATTTTTAAAAGTGCGTCCAACACCATGGGGCCACAAGTATCCATGTCGACTTCATAGGTATCCAACTGCGGATTGCCTTCGCTGTCCGGATCGTAACGATAGATCGAGAACGTGCGGGTGTTGGTCGCACCCTCGGACTTGGGGTGTGCCGTACCCTTCTTAACCTTGGAATTCTTCGGCAGGGTAAATTCAGCCATCGTTCTCTCCTAGTACACGCGCGCTCTGGGCTCGATGTACTCGACATCATCGGACAGGGTGTAGGTGTGGACCGGACGGTAATCGAGATCGATCGACCAGTCTTCTTTCAGATACGCCAGTGTGTGTTTCATCCAGTTTTCATCATCGCGGTCTGGATAATCTTCGTGAGCATGCGCACCACGACTTTCTTGGCGGGCTTCGGCCCCGACGATGGTCGACAGCGCACAGGCCATCAGGTTGTCGAGTTCAAGCGCCTCAATCAGATCCGTGTTGAAGATCAAGCTGCGGTCCGAGACCTTTAGATCGCTCAAAGACTTGGCAATGACGTCGAGCGTGTCGCAGCCTTCTTTCAACGTTTTCGAAGTGCGGAACACAGCTGCATCATTTTGCATGGCGTGCTGCATCTTGCCGCGAATTTCGGCTGTGGTGGAGCCACCGTTGGCGTTGCGCGCCTTATCCAAACGGCCAAGAGCGTAGTCCGCTGAATCTTTCGGTAGGTCAGGCAGTGCGGCCCCTGGTGTCATGGTTTCAGCACATCGGATCGCAGCAGCGCGGCCAAACACCACGATATCAAGCAAGGAGTTGGTGCCGAGACGATTGGCCCCATGCACGGACACGCTGGCACATTCACCAACCGCCATCAGACCCGGGAATACGGCATCGGGATTTTCTGCTGTCGGCTTCAACACTTCGCCGAGGTAGTTGGTGGGAATTCCACCCATGTTGTAGTGCACCGTTGGCAACACGGGGATCGGTTCTTTGGTTGCATCAATGCCGGCGAAAATCTTCGCGGTTTCCGTGATGCCCGGCAGACGCTCCCACAACACATCCGATCCCAGATGCTCGAGGTGAAGCAGAATATGGTCGTTGCTTGTACCCACGCCGCGTTGTTCACGAATTTCCATGGTCATCGCGCGGGACACAACGTCGCGGGACGCCAGGTCCTTCGCAGTCGGTGCATACCGTTCCATGAACCGGTCGCCTTCGGAGTTGGTCAGATACCCGCCTTCTCCACGCGCGCCTTCCGTGATCAACACACCCGCGCCGTATACGCCAGTCGGATGGAACTGAACGAATTCCATATCCTGCAAAGGCAGCCCCGCACGCGCGACCATGGCATTTCCGTCGCCGGTACAAGTGTGAGCTGAGGTACAAGAGAAATAAGACCGGCCATACCCGCCCGTCGCCAACACAACTTGGTTGCCGCGGAAGCGATGAATTTCGCCGGTGGCCATATCAATCGCCATGACACCAACGCAGCGTTCGCCGTCGGTGATGAGATCAATGGCAAAGAATTCGACAAAGAACTCAGCGCTGTGCTTCAGGCTTTGTTGATAGAGCGTATGCAAAATCGCGTGACCGGTCCGGTCAGCCGCTGCACAAGCCCGTTGCACCGGCGCTTCACCGAAGTTGCGCATGTGACCGCCGAAAGGCCGCTGATAAATCTTGCCTTCGGGGGTACGAGAGAACGGCACACCGTAGTGTTCTAGTTCACGGACCGCGGGGATGGCTTCGCGACACATATACTCAATAGCGTCTTGGTCACCGAGCCAGTCTGACCCTTTGACCGTGTCGTACATGTGCCATTCCCACTTGTCCTCGGCCATATTGCCAAGCGCCGCACCGACACCGCCCTGGGCGGCAACCGTGTGGCTGCGGGTGGGAAACACTTTGGTGATACAGGCCGTCTTAAAGCCCTTTTCAACCATGCCGAAGGTTGCGCGCAGGCCGGCACCGCCAGCACCGACAACGATGACATCGTAGTCGTGATCAATAATGTCGTAGGCAGCCATACCGTCTAAGCCCCGAACGCTATTGTAAGAATGGAAACTATAGAAAGTGTCGCCAAGCCATAGCAGGCGAACTTCACAAGAAGATTGAGCGTGGTGCGCCAGCCATGATGGCTGACGTAATCTTCGATCACCACTTGCATACCCAGCTGGGCGTGATGAAAGCCAACACCCAAAAAGAGAATCATCAGCGTGGCATTGAGTGGGCGACCGAACCACACCACAAAGGCTCCATGACCGAAGCCAGACAATGCGACGATCGAAGCCACCAGCCACATTGTCAGCGGCACCAACGCAATCGCCGTTACGCGTTGCAGCCACCAGTGATTCGTGCCTTCTTTAGCTGAGCCGAGGCCGCGAGCGCGCCCTAGAGCGGAGCGGAGTGAATGAGAATCTGTTGCCATGTCATCCCCCCCCTACAAAACCATGAACCAAGTCGCTGCGGTTAATGCAGCGGCGCCAATTAACACACAGATGTCGGCGCGGCGGGTCTCATGAAGCTCGAAGTAATTACCGAAGTCCCAAAACAAGTGCCGTATGCCGTTACACAGGTGGAAGAACAGCGCGAAGGAAAAGCCGAGCAACAGGATCATTGCAATCCATGACCCGAGGAACGCCTGAACCTGTTCATATTCCGCCTGACCGTAAGCGGCGGCTGAGACCCACCAGGCCAACAAGAGCGTGCCTAGGGTCAGTCCAATGCCGGTCATCCGGTGGGTAATAGACATAAGAGCCGTCAGCGGCAGGCGATAAACCTGCAGGTGCGGCGAAAGAGGTCGGTTTTGAGTCGCCATAATCGGCCAAGGCCTTTTGTTTTCAAGGGGTTCATACCCCGGAATGGCACTAAAGTGCGTTGTATCATACCTACTCCCGGCCCTCTGCCAAGTCAACGCAACGCTCGGTTTTGGGCGGTTCTGCCAAAACCTCAGATTTGGTTGCGCCAGACCAATATGCGGGTGACCATGGTGCACAACACCTTGAATTAGAGGCCAATCAACCAGGTAAAACCTCGTGATCCATCAGACAGGACAACATCTTCCTACGACAAATGCCGGACTTACACGGCGGTCCACCCTGAGTGGACTAGCCGCAGCGGCGGCAAGTGGCTTCAGTGCTTCAGCCCGCAGCTCTGATGTCGCTGAAAGCTCTAATGTGGTGCGGTCAATCGATGCCAGCCAGTCTTTATAGACTCACAGTCGGTGTCATACGCTATACTGCGCCAACCAAAATCAACTAACGCGATGAAGGTTTGATCCATGACCGAATCTATCGACCACGACCTCAAAGTCAGCCACACCAAAGACGAAGCGTCTCGCCAAGGCTTTGTCGCTGGTATGCGCGGGTACGTATTGAACAATTTATCTGGGCACATGAAGACAGTGTGGGACCGCAAAGTTGAACCCGCCTTCGAAAAAGCTAACGGCCGCCTGCCAGAAGATGGACCGGAAGTTCACAAAACCTTCAAGCCGGAAACAATTTTCAAATTCTATTCCGCAATGCGTTGCAACACGCAAGAAATGGTGTGGCGCTCGGTTATGCCGGCGGTGGAACGCGAAGGTGCTGACCTGTCACGTCGTGCTCAAGTTCTCAGCCAATCCGGGGACAAGGCCGAAGGGACTGTGGAGTCCGATCCGAATTTTCAGGTACCACGCTATGTGTCCGAGCTTGATGTCCACATGATGCCGGGCAATTACCATGAAGAACGCATCGATTACGATGTGACCCAAGGAGCCGTGTTCGACAATGGCCTGTCTGTATTCTCGTTCGGACTTCTTGGTGATCGCATGGAAGACATCACAGACTCGGTCTCAACGTTTTTCCAAGCCCGCTACCCAGACGAACAACCCAAGAAAATTCTCGACCTTGGCTGCACGCTTGGGCATTCGACCCTGCCGTGGAAAGCCCGTTACCCAGACGCAGAAATTCACGGCGTTGATGTCGGTGGACCGTGTGTGCGCTATGCCCATGCGCGGGCACAATCATACGGGGTGACCGCTCACTTCCATCAAATGGATGCAGAACACACGGATTTTGAAGATGAGTCTTTTGATGTCGTCTACTCCTGCATGTTCCTGCACGAGGTTCCGCTGAAAAATATCAAAGGTGTGTTTAAGGAGGCCCATCGCTTGCTGAAACCAGGTGGTGTAATGCTCCATTACGAGTTGCCGCCGAACTCCATGACATCGCCCTATGACGGTTTCTACTTAGATTGGGATTCCTATTATAACAAAGAACCTTTCTACAAAGCGTTTCGCGATACTGACGCCAAGGCTGAAATCGAGGAAGCTGGATTTAAGAAAGACAGCTTCTTTGAACACGTCGCGCCGAGCCGTAATCTTTACGGCACAGATGCGTTGATGGACGCTGCCCGACAGGATGGAACTAAAAACGATAGCCGCGTCGGCCGCTTTGGCGACGGCGTGATGTGGTACTTCTTCGGAGCACGCAAGTAATGCCAGACGATTCCGTAAATCCAGAAAGCACACCTCTACGCTACAGCGTTAAAGGCAAGCGGATGCGTTTCTTCGACGCCCAAGGTGTCGATGAGTTAGTTGCCATTTGCATGGGCCTGGCCCAAGAAATGTGGGTCATCAAAGAACGTCAAGCGGCGCTAGAATCCGTTGCCGCCGAAAAAGGTGTTGTCTTGCCCGACGACGTAGAGGGCCACACGTTTACAGATGAGCAGCGCGCTGCGTTGGATGCCAAGAAGCAGGGCTTTATTGACCGCATTTTCTTTACCTTGCGTGAAGAAGCGGAGTCTCTCGTGGCTGAGCCAGAAGAAGAGCCGCCAGCGCCGTCTCTTCCGTAGCTGCTTCCTTAAACGTCGATATAAACGATTGGAATTCCGGTGACGGACCAAACTGACTCACCGAGTTCTGATACGTCAGGACCAAAGCTTTCAGTCCCATTTCAGTTAGGCTTTGGTGTCGGCCAGGTCGGTGGGTCAATCCTCTCCAACACACCGGCGCTCATTCTTCTGTTCTTCATGACCGACATGCTTGCAATACCGCCTGCACTTGCAGGCCTTGCCGTGTTTATTCCTAAGATTTGGGTGATTGTCTTTGATCCGCTGATGGGGCGAATCTCTGACCACACCACCAGCCGCTGGGGACGGCGGCGGCCTTATATCCTTACCGGCGCCGTGGGCTGCGGCGTTGGGTTTTATTTTCTTTTTGAGGTTCCCACTTTCGATACGGTAACCGCGCGCTTCATATACATGACCGTGATGTTCACTGTGGTTTCGACCGCGTTCTCTATTTTTTCTGTGCCTTATCTGGCCAAGGCCGGCGAACTCGCACCGGGTTATAAGGATCGAACAACCATCATGGCTTATCGTATGGCCTTTCAATCCATCGGCATATTGATCGGGATTGGTTTGATTCAATATTTGGTTGAATGGGGTGGCGGTGGCCTAGCGGGCTACACCTTTATGGGTGCAGTACTGAGCGCCACCTGCATGATCACCATGCTATCGCCCTTCTTTGCCACGAGGAATGTACCCACGGAAACTGTCGCCACTCCTCAAATGCCGCTGGGCGAACAAATACGGACAGCCTTTGACAATAAACCCTACTTGGTGATTGCGGCTGCGGTGACGCTTTACTGGATCGCTGCCAGTTGTGTGTATGCCGGACTGCCGTACATGTTCAGCTACATTATTTTGGGGTCAGCCGGCTTGTTCTTCGATTTGGCGTTCTACATGACACTGGCCGCCTTCGTCGCCATTCCCGCATGGACTTGGTTGGCCGGACGGATCGGTAAGAAGCCGACCTATTACATTTCAACCTTCGCCTATTGTGCCACCGTCTTGTCATGGCTGACGGCAGCGCCTGATCAAGATTTCAGGGTCGTGGTACGTGGCATCTTCGTCGGCTTGACCAATACGGGCATGCTCATGACTGCGGTCGCCATGCTGCCGGACACCATTGAGTACGATCGGATCAAAACCGGCCTCCGACGCGAAGGAGTGTTCTCTGGTTTTTGGATGGCCATCGAGAAAGCGGGCAACGCCATGGGCGCGCTAGTCGTCGGGCTTATTTTGTCGGTCATGGGATTTGTTGAATCTACCGGCGGCGTGCCAGTCGAGCAGACAGAGTCGGCGCTACATGGAATTCTGATCGCGTTTTCAGCCGTGCCCGTTGTCTTAATGCTAGCCGGGTTAGTGATTCTGAAGGCCTACAACCTAGACGAAGAAAGTCTGCAACGTTTGCGTCAAGACACCGCAGCAACAACCCCTTAAGAGTTTTCAGGAACGCCGGCCCATTTTTCTGGCTTATCTTCTCGCGCCGGGTCCCACTCAATCAAATTGACCAAGACACCGTCAGGGTCTCTGAAAATCATTTCACGCTGTTTGACGAAGCCCCGAATACGCAGCGGCGCTGCTGGGCTAACAATCGTATGGCCGCCCGTTTCAAGTTTAGCTGTCACTACATCAAGGTCATCACAATAAAACACGATACAGACTTCGCCCCGGTTCATGCCTTCACTAGCCCGAGTGATAAGCGTCGGCTGCGGATTGGTGAGCTCAAACAGACCCACCATGCCATATTCAGGTTGACCCGAACGTTTAAGTATGGACGCCCGAGTGTGGGTGGAGTGAGGCACGGCAAGTACGTCTGCGATGTTGCCCTCGCTCATTTCGCCCTCAACAAAGACGTCATCGAGTCCGAGAACATCCTCATAAAATGCGCGACTGACATCCAAGTCGGAGACCATCAAGGCGGCGCGGATCATCGGGCTAAAGCTGGGCATCGGATACTCCTGTCGGTCAGGCGGCGGTTTGAGTCAAGCCGAAGGCGTCTGACACCAACGCGTAGGATTTTTTGCGGGCTTCGAAATCGTGGGTAATGGTCACCAACATCATTTCATCAATGCCGCATTTGGCTGCGAGATTTTCAATTTCGTGTTTGATCTTGTCAGGCGGCCCGACCAAGCCGGTGCGATTGGCCGACTCAGCTATGCTTCGTTCGCGCTCCTTATAGGGATAAGCCTCAGCTTCTTCTGGCGTGGGGTATGGACCTAGCTCACCTTTGGTTAGTTGCAAGCGCCAGAGCTTGCGGCTCAGCGCTAGGTGATCCGCTTCTTCTTGTGTTTCAGCGCAAACCACCCCAACACACATATTGGCGCGGGGCTCAGACAGAATATCCGATGGCTCAAAGTTATCCCGATAAAGCTTGAGGATATCTTCGGCCCCTTCGGGATGAATAAAGTGTGCGAATGAATAAGGTAGACCAAACATGGCGGCGAGCTTTGCGCTTTCATCGGATGACCCAAGCAACCACATTTCGGGTGGCACTTCAGGTTTGGGTGTTATTTTGACCCGCGCGAGAGCTTGGTTCGCCAACTCTGTACCGTTCAAGAACGCTTTCAAGTCGATGATCTTGGTCGGGTAGTACTCAACTCCGATGTTTGACCCGTAGGCCATACCCAAGGTCGTTAATTGATCGCCCCCTGGCGCTCGACCAAGCCCGACATCAATCCTGTCAGGATACATTGTCGCTAACAGTGAGAAATTCTCTGCCACCTTGAGCGGGCTATAGTGACTGAGCATGACTCCACCGGAGCCGACGCGAATACGTGATGTCACAGCGGCAACACGGGCAATAAGAATTTCCGGTGAGCAACCTGCCAAACCTTCCGTTCCATGATGCTCAGCCAGCCAATAGCGGTGATACCCAAGCTCTTCCGTCACGCGTGCCAATTCGAGCGTTTCGTCAATCGCTTGCATAGCCGTACCGCCGGAACGAATGGGAGTTTGATCAAGAACGCTAAGCTTGAGCATAAAACTAGGCACCCACACCTTGAGAGAGGGCAGCAATCTTTTCTGCCTTTGCTAAAAGACGTTTAGCCTCGGCCACATGCAGCACCTCTACCAAACGACCATCCAAAGTTGTGACGCCAGCCCCTTTGGCCTCGGCGTCCTCATGAGCGGCGATAAGCCGGTGAGCATATTCAATGTCTCCAACGCTCGGCGCGTAGGCCGTATTTGCGCCGTCAATCTGGTTCGGGTGAATGAGTGTCTTGCCATCAAAGCCAAGATCACGCCCTTGACGGCAGGCCGCTTCAAACCCCTCGGTGTCGTTGAGTTCAACATGCTCGCCATCCAGCACAACAAGACCGTTCGCGCGGGCCGCAAGGATAACCAGCTGTAGAGACACCAACATTGGCGCGCGGTCCGCTGGATGTGCGCACCGCAACTCCTTCGATAGATCTGCCGTACCAATACATAACCCTGAGAGCCTGGGCGAAGCCTGGGCTATGGCATCCGCAGAAAGAATGCCTCGCGGCGTTTCCATCATCGCCCAGACCGGGAAATCTGCGGGGGCGCCTGCACCCGTCAGAATGGCATCAATTTGAGCTACATCTTCGGCACTTGATACTTTTGGCACAACCACGCCATTCGCGTTCGACGTCGCGACAGCCTTAAGGTCGTCCTCTACCCAAGACGTATCCAAGCCGTTGACCCGGATGAGCAGTTCTCTCTGGCAATAGTCACCAGAGTTTACCGCGGCCACCGCAGCGCCTCTCGCGGCTATCTTGGCATCTGGCACGACCGCATCTTCAAGATCGAAGATCAGCATATCGGCGAGAAGGTTCTTAGCCTTCTCAATAGCGCGCGCATTGGACGCCGGCATGTACAACGCGCTACGGCGGGGTCGATCAACTGCGGGCATCTTCGGAACTCCTTAGTCGCGCATCTAAGCTTCGCGCCGGTATACCGTCGTGCTGGAAGCCAGACAAGGCAAGGCTAGTGACCAAGGACGACTCGTTATAAAATGAAGCGGCGGACAGCTCTTCCGAAGAGGTTACATATCAAGTGTCCATCCCTGGGGGCGGCCCTGGCCTCGCAAACCTTCAATTCCTCATCGTCGACGATCATGCCCAAATACGGTCGCTGGTTCGGACGATCCTATTTGCGTTGGGTGGGCGGCACATATTGGATGCCTCGGACGGCGGTGAGAGCCTAAAGATCGCCGCAGAAGCTGAGCCTGATATCGTGATTACCGATTGGGCGATGGAACCAGTGAGCGGCGTCGAGATGGTGAAGACCATGCGCCAATCCAACAATGACAAACTAAAGTACATGCCGATTATCATGCTGACCGGTTTTTCGGAACGCGGCCGGATCGTGTCGGCGCGGGATTCAGGGATCAATGAATATCTGTTGAAACCCGTATCACCGCGGTCCCTGTACAGTCTGATTAGGGCGATCATCGAGCAGCCGTGCTGCTTTGTGAAAACTAAGGCGTATTTTGGCCCAGACCGCAGACGCGGTTCAGAAATCTTCTACGGACCAGACAAACGCGGCACCGGGGAAGAAGGCGCGCAAATGGATATGTCCGTCCAAATGACCCAAGACGAAATCGAAGCAGAATACTTTATGCCAACCGAATCTGGTTCTACCGCCTCGGCCGAGCAGTACGTCTCACCCGGACTGAGCCGCGCCCAAGAGTTGGCCAAGAAGAACCGGCGCTAGAACCAGGTCAGCTCCCCTCATGTTTGTCTTTCTAAGTGGTGCTCTGGTTGGACTCGCGCTGGCGGCACCGGTCGGTCCCGTTGGTGTGTTCTGCATTTGCCAGGCATTGAGTCACGGCCTTTGGCCCGCTACCGCCGCTGGGTTGGGAGCGGCGACAGCGGATGCCATATTTGGCGCTGCTGCCGGGCTGGGGCTTATCCTGATTCAGACATTTATTGCCGACAATTAGAATGTTTTAAACGTCGTCAGCGGATTCATCGTCTTGATGTTAGGTGTCGTAACCTTGCGTAGCTGAACGGACAGCAGCGAGCAGACAACTTCCATGCTCACCCTCGCTAAAGATTTCATGACCACGTTCTCTCTGGCGATCATTAATCCTGCAACTATGGTCGCAGCATTCGGTTTGATCGCGTCCTTCGACCCGCTTGGCGCAAATGCGACAACCCACACAAGCGCTCTATTGGTCTGTGGTGTCTTTGCGGGATCTACAGTTTGATGGCTGAGCCTGGACAGCATTACGGTTCAATTGAGGAACCGTATGCTCAGCAAACTATCTCTGATCAATAAAATATCCGGCAGCCTATTTTTGGCTTTTGGACTGATATTGCTGGCGCGGGTCGCCTTAGGTTAAAGCTCAGCCGGCAACGCTAAGGTGATCACGCACCAAGACCTCTGCGATTTGCACCGCATTCAATGCTGCACCCTTACGCAAGTTGTCTGATACACACCAGAACGACAAGCCGTTGTCGACGGTCGCATCTGCCCGAATACGCGAGACATAGACCGCATCTTCACCCGGCACTTCAGCGGGCGTGACATAACCTTCGTTCAGACGATGGTCGACCACCGTAACTCCCGCTGCCTTCTTTAGAACGGCACGCGCTTCTGCATCATCTACTGGCTTAGCGGTTTCGATATTCACGTATTCAGCATGGCCAATAAACGTTGGCACCCGGGCACAGTTAGCGTGCACTTTGATTTTAGGATCGAGAATCTTCTTAGTCTCAACCATCATTTTCCATTCTTCTTTGGTAGCGCCATCATCCATGAATTTGTCGATATGTGGAATCACGTTGAACGCGATCTGCTTCGGAAAAACCTCTTGGCTTTCCGACGACGGTTGATTGACGTAGATGCCTTTAGTCTGGTTGAACAGCTCGTCCATAGCATCTTTGCCAGCGCCGGACGTCGACTGATAGGTCGATACAACGACGCGCGTAATACCAAACGCCTCGTGCAACGGCTTCAGCGCGACAACCATCTGGATGGTTGAGCAGTTTGGATTGGCGATGATGCCTTTTTTCGTATACCCAGCGATCGCTTCTGCATTGACCTCAGGTACGATTAAAGGAACGTCAGGATCCATGCGGAAATGAGACGTGTTGTCGATAACCACAGCACCAGCCGCCGCAGCCTTTGGGCTGAACTCGGCAGAGACTTTTGCGCCTGGCGACGACAAAACGATATCCACACCAGAGAAATCGAATTCTGCCAGATTCTGAACCGTTAGAACGTTGTCTTCACCATAAGAGACTTCAGCACCGACAGACCGCGCAGAAGCAAGAGCAACAATCTTGTCTGCAGGGAATTGGCGTTCCCACAACGTATTTAGAACCTCGCGCCCAACGTTGCCGGTGGCACCTACCACAGCAACTGTATAGCCCGCACCGTTCTCGCGTCTGTTCGGATCGTCTAACATTGTCTTGCTCACTGTTGTCGCCCCGTGGTTTTATTTTCTAAGAGTGGGGCGTGCGTTTGGGGCGCTTCAATACCGCCAACGCCCTTGAAACACAAGAAACTCGGACAATTGCGACAGCACAGGCGATAGACCGGATTGCAGAATATGGCCAAGAGCCTGACCACATACCCCGCTTTCTGGTCGTACTACTTCAAGGAACACAGGAAGCCCGCAACACGGGCTCTGCATTATTTTGGAACTGCCGCAGCCCTGGCCTGCCTGATCTTCGGAGTGGCTTTTGAGCCCGGGCTGCTGTTTTTCATCCCTTTGGCTGGATACAGCTTTGCCTGGATTGGGCATTTCTTTGTCGAGAAAAACCGCCCGGCGACCTTTACTTATCCTTTGTGGTCGTTGGTCAGTGATTTCCGCATGTTCGGGTTGTGGATCACCGGCCGCTTGGGACCGCATCTTAAAAAAGCGGGTGTCACCTAACCGGCGAGCGCAGCCATTTCCGCCAATACAGCGTCACCCATTTCGACCGTGCCAACAGCGGCCACGCCGTCAGCGGCGATGTCCCCTGTGCGAATATTCTTGCTCAGCACAGACTCAACAGCATTCTCAACCAGGTCTGCCTCTGTCGCCATATCAAAGGAGTAGCGCAGCATCATGGACGTGGAGAGAATTTGTGCCAGAGGGTTGCCAATGTTCTGGCCCGCGATGTCTGGCGCGGAGCCATGAACGGGCTCGTACAGCGCGGGTTGGCGACCGTCTTCATCAGCAGCGCCAAAACTTGCCGATGGCAGCATTCCGAGTGACCCGGTCAACATGGCCGCAAGGTCAGAGAGAATATCCCCAAACAAATTGTCGGTCAGAATGACGTCAAATTGTTTGGGTGTCCGCACCAACTGCATGGCACAGTTATCAACAAACATGTGGCTGAGTTCGACATCCGTATAAGTCTCATCACGCAGAGTGGTTGTTACATCTCGCCAAACCACTCCACTTTCCATCACATTCGCTTTGTCGACGGAACACACCCGGCGGTCACGCTTGCGCGCGAGATCAAAAGCAACATGGGCGATACGGAGCACCTCTTCCGTTGCATAGGACTGGGTGTTGTAGCCGCGTTGATGACCATTGGGCAGTTCTTCGATGCCGCGAGGCTCACCAAAATAGATGCCGCCGATTAATTCTCGGACAATCATGATGTCCAACCCGCTCACGAGGTCGGTCTTAAGAGAAGATGCGCCGGCAAGCGCATCAAATACGATAGCGGGACGCAAATTTGCAAACAGACCCATTGCTTTACGAAGACGGAGCAATCCGTTCTCTGGGCGCACATCGTAGTCAACGCCATCCCATTTAGGACCACCGATTGACCCAAACAGCACCGCATCCGCAGCTTTCGCCAAATCCGTCGTCTCATCCGTAAGCGGTGTGCCGTGGGCATCGTAGGATGCGCCACCGACCAATCCGTCTTCGAATTCAAATGAGGCGGCGCCGGTTTCATTAAACCAATCTAATACGCGGCGCGCCTGAACCATCACTTCAGGTCCGATGCAATCACCGGCAAGGACAAGGATTTTCTTCGTGGTCATAGATGTTCCCGTGGCGCTTACTTGTAAAGCCAGGGCTGCTCCGCCTGCTGCTTGGCTTCGAAGGCTTTGATTTTATCGAGATGCTCGAGCGTCAGAGCAATGTCATCAAGACCGTTCAACATGTTGTGACGACGGGTGGGGTCTAGGTCGAACGGTGTCACCGAACCATCCGGCGCAGTAATCTCCATTTTCTCCAGATCAACTGTGAAATCGCTGCCATCAGCTTGGGCGGTCAGCGCCTCGACCTGTTCCTCAGACAGTGTGATACAGAGAATGCCGTTCTTAAAACAGTTGTTGTAGAAAATGTCAGCAAAGCTCGGGGCAATCATGCAACGAAAGCCGAAATCTAAGAGGCCCCAAGGCGCATGCTCGCGCGACGACCCGCAGCCAAAATTACGGCCCGCTATCAGAATCTTAGAATTACGATACGCGCCTTGATTAAGAATAAACTCCGGGCGCTCGGCTTCGGTTTCATCATAACGCATATCGTAGAATACAGAGACACCAAGTCCGGTTCGCTTGATCGTCTTTAGAAACTGCTTTGGCATAATCATGTCTGTATCGACATTGACCATGGGCATCGGTGCGGCAACACCTGTGAGTACCGAAAACTTTTCCATGCCTTATCCCTTATTGCCTTTGCCGCGCGCCATTGCCGACAAAATGGCCAGCTCACCCATATCACTTACCACATCAGCTGCGCCTGAGTAATTGGAGCGCACCTTTACATCACGGCCATCATCAGCCGCTTTACGCCAAAGCGCATCAATGTCCACGTGGATCGCATTCCCCGCATTTGCGATTTCGAGAAAGCGCTTCACTGTGACACGACCTTCCGGACGTCGGTCAAATGGCCCGTTACAGCCGCTGCCGCTGCCATTTCTGGGCTCAACAAGTGCGTGCGCCCACCCCGCCCTTGCCGGCCTTCAAAATTGCGGTTTGAGGTCGACGCGCAACGCTCACCAGGCTGTAAAATATCGGGGTTCATGCCGAGACACATTGAGCAGCTGGGTTCACGCCACTCTGCCCCGGCCGCCAAGAAAATTTCATCGAGGCCTTCTTCTTCGGCTTGATGCTTCACAAGACCGGAACCCGGCACAACAAGCATTTGCACGGTATTGGCAACTTTGCGCCCCTCGACGACAGCCGCTGCGGCGCGAAGGTCTTCAATACGACCATTGGTACACGACCCGATGAATACTTTGTCGACGGAAATACCGTCCAACGCGGTGTCAGCCTCTAGGCCCATGTATTCAAGAGACCGGCTAATACCAGCCTTTTTGTTGGGGTCGTCAAAATTATCTGGGTTCGGAACAACGCCGGTGATCGGCAACACATCTTCCGGCGATGTTCCCCAGGTCACGTGGGGAATGATCTCGTCGGCTTTGATGATGACTTCTTTATCAAACTTAGCGCCGTCATCGGTCTTGAGTGTCTTCCAAAATTCAACAGCCGCTTCCCAAGCATTGCTCTTGGGTGAGCGAGGCTTGCCTTTGAGGTATTCAAACGTTTTTTCGTCGGGCGCAATTAGTCCGGCGCGGGCACCGCCCTCGATGGTCATGTTGCATACCGTCATCCGGCCTTCCATGGACAGATCGGTAAACGCTTCCCCTTGATACTCAATGACATGACCGGTACCACCGGCGGTGCCAATACGACCAATGATCGCGAGAATGAGATCCTTAGAAGTCGTGCCCACAGGTAGCTTGCCGTCAACCCGGACCAACATATTCTTCGACTTCTGCATGGAGAGGGTTTGGGTGGCCAGAGTGTGTTCGACGTCGGAGGTCCCGATCCCAAACGCCAACGCACCAAAAGCGCCGTGGGTAGCGGTATGACTGTCTCCACAAACGATTGTTTTACCGGGCTGAGTCAGCCCCTGTTCCGGACCAATAATGTGAACTATCCCCTGACGAATATCGTCCATGGGAATGTACTCGACACCAAAGTCTTCACTGTTCTGTTTGAGCGTTTCCAACTGCAGTCGGCTTTCCGGATCTTCGATTTTTTCTAATCGGTCCGGTGTACTCGGCACATTGTGATCAGGCACAGCGATGGTCTTGTCTGTGCGATGCATTCGACGATTAGACATGCGCAGGCCTTCGTAGGCCTGTGGCGTCGTAACCTCATGGGTTAGATGCAGATCAATATAGATGAGGGTCGCACCGTCATCGTCTTGATGAACGGCATGGCTGTCCCACAGCTTGTCATACAACGTGCGCGGCTGAGTCATAACAAAGCACCCAGAAAAGAAACTCGATCGAAACGAATGGCGCTAGGCGTCAGATTCATCTGCCTTTGCAGACTTGGCGGCCTTGTTTGCTTCACGCTCTTTTTGCACGGCTGCAGAGTCTTCAGCGATACGGGCAGACTTACCGCGACGGCTGCGCAAGTAATACAACTTGGCGCGACGCACACGACCGTGACGAACCAATTCAATGTGATCAATAATTGGCGCGTAAAGCGGGAACACACGTTCAACGCCTTCACCAAAAGAGATCTTGCGCACCGTGAATGCCGAATTCAGACCTGAATTCTTGCGCGCGATACAGACCCCTTCATAAGCCTGGATACGTTCACGCTGACCCTCCTTCACTTTAACGTGCACCCGAACGGTGTCGCCAGGAGTGAAGTCCGGAATCTTTTTACCTTCTGTCAGCTGAGCAATCTGCTCCTGCTCGAGTTGTTGGATCGTATTCATTGTCCTCAACCTTTCTTGTTCGTGTCTGCCGTCACATGCCGGTCCCATAGGTCAGGCCGCCGTGCGCGGGTTATCGTTTCAGCCTGGTCCTGTCGCCAGGTTTCAATATTTTTATGGTGACCAGATCGTAAAACTTCGGGCACCGTGCGACCGTTCCATTCTTCTGGTCGCGTATAGTGGGGGTACTCCAAGACCCCCGTTTCGAAACTTTCTTCTGTTAGCGAGTCAGCGCTCCCCATCACACCTGGGAGCAGCCGGACAACCGCATCGAGAACCGTAATCGCCGCCGCTTCACCACCGGACAGAACAAAGTCGCCGACGCTGACCTCATCCATATCCCAGGCTTCAATCACCCTCTGGTCGACGCCCTCATAGCGTCCACAAAGCAGGGTCACGCCGTCAGCCTTAGCCAAGGTCCGCGCCATGGACTGATCGAACAGACGCCCACGCGGTGTTAAATATATCAACGGCCGGCCGTCGGAATGAGCCTGATGAAGAGCGGCATCAATAACATCTGGCCGCATCACCATGCCGGCGCCACCCCCAAAGGGCGTGTCGTCGACGGAGCGATGTTTATCGCTCGCAAAGTCCCGAATGTCCACTGTTTCAAGGCTCCACACACCGTCTGCGGCGGCCTTGCCAGCCAGCGACGCACCCAGTGGGCCGGGGAACATTTCGGGAAAGAGGGTTAAGACAGAAGCGTGGAAATGTGTGGTTGCGTTCATGTCGTGTCGCCCTCGGGCGGTTCGTCTTCCGCCGACGCCAGTGCCGATGCCGTAACCACCATCCGCCCGGCGGCGATATCCACGTTGGGTACAGCCGCCGAGGTGAACGGCACCAGTATCGTGCGGCCATCCGGCAGACGCAGGTCGACCATGTCGCCCGCCCCGAAATCGTATATGGCACTCACTGTTCCGCATTCTCGACCTGTTTCGTCCTCAACCGCAATGCCAACCAAGTCGGCATGATAAAACTCATCTTCATCTTCTGTTTCCGGGAGCGCGCCGCGCTCCACGTAGAGATTTTGTCCCTTTAACGCCTCAACCTTGGTGCGATCTTCCACACCTTTAATGCGACCAATCACAACTCCTTTGGCCTCACCGGTAATCTTTAATTCCAGCTTCGACCCTTCGTCAGTCATGAGCGGCCCGTAGGCGGCGACATCTTCGGGATCAGCAGTGAAACTCTTGATGCGAACATCGCCCTGAAGGCCCCGCGCACCAACAATGACACCTAGACATACCCGTGTGTCGCCATCGGACATCACTCACGACCCTGCCATTAGGCGTCCGCTTTTTCCTCAGCCGGTGCAGCATCTTCTGCAGGAGCGTCGTCCGCTTTTGCTTCTTCAGCAGGCGCTTCTTCAGCGGCAGCTTCTTCGGCTGGTGCTTCAGGCTCTGGCGCCGGCGCCTCAGCTTCAGCCGCAGCGGCTTCAGCAGCTGACTTGGCGGCTTCCTCCGCTTCACGCAGACGCTCCTGAGCTTTGGCTTTTGGCTTGTCTTGTTTGGTTTGCTCAGGGATGGGCTGCGCTTCAAGGATACCAGCCTTGGCTAGGAAACGATGTACCCGAGTGCTCGGAAGGGCGCCAAGACCCAACCAGTGACGGATGCGCTCTTCCTTAAGGATGACACGATCTTTGTGGTCACTCGGTAGGACAGGGTTGTATGCACCAAGCCGTTCGATGAAACGACCGTCGCGCGGCGAGCGGCTATCGGCCACTACGATCCTGTAGTACGGCCGCTTCTTGGCTCCACCCCGGGATAAACGAATACGAAGACTCATACGTCTTGCTCCTTGTTGATCGAAATTTGATTAAGCTGTTTCTGTTGCATGGTTTGTTAACGCCCCCGAAAAGGCAGGCCTTGCGGCATGCCACCGGGAAGACCTCCGCCAAGACCGGCCCCTGGCATTCCGCCGCCAGAGAACATTCCTGCGAGACCCTTCTTCTTCATTTGTTTCATCACCGTGGCCATTTGCTGATGCTGCTTAAGCAGACGGTTGACATCTTGCACGGCCATACCCGACCCCGAGGCAATGCGCTTCTTGCGTGACGCTTTGATTAACGCGGGCTGACGCCGCTCTTTGGGCGTCATCGAGAGAAGCATGGCTTCTTGACGCTTGATCATTTGGGGGTCGACGTCCGCTTGCTTGATCTGCTTGGCCATTTTGCCCATACCCGGCAACATGCCGAGCAGGCCTTTCATATCGCCCATCTTTTGCAGCTGACGCAGTTGGGACAAAAGGTCGTTAAGGTCAAACTGACCTTCCATCATGCGTTTGGCGAGGCGCTCGGCCTCTTCTTCATCAACGGTCTCGGCTGCCTTCTCAACCAGGCTAACGACATCGCCCATTCCAAGAATGCGACCGGCAATCCGTTCTGCGTGGAAGGCCTCCATAGCATCGGTTTTCTCGCCGACACCCATAACCTTGATCGGCACACCCGTAACGGCGCGCATGGACAATGCGGCACCACCCCGTGCATCACCATCAACCCGCGTAAGTGCAATGCCGGTGATGCCAACTTTTTCTTGGAACGCGGTGGCCGTAGCAACCGCGTCCTGACCGGTCATAGCGTCAGCGACAAGAAGTGTTTCAACGGGCGCTACCGCATTGCGCACTTGCGCCACTTCTTCCATCAGCGCGTCATCGATGGTAGTTCGACCGGCGGTATCAAGAATGACAACGTCAAAACCACCCTTGCGGCCTTCGTCCATTGCGCGCTTTGCGATATCGACTGGCTTCTGTCCCTCTACGATCGGCAAAGAAATAACGTCGGCCTGCTGACCGAGCGCCGCCAATTGCTCCATGGCGGCGGGGCGGTAGACGTCCAGTGACGCCATCAACACACGTTTCTTTTCTTTGGTTTGAAGATATCGCGCGATCTTGGCTGTGGTTGTCGTTTTACCCGAGCCTTGTAGGCCGACCATCAGGAACGGGACCGGCGGCGCGGCGCGGAGATTTAGATCAGCCGCAGACTCTTCCTCGCCAGCCAACATCTCGACCATGCAGTCATGGACGATCTTGATAACCATCTGGCCCGGGGTGACAGACCGGATGACCTGTTCTCCGACGGCTTTTTCCGTTGCCTTTTCGACGAAATCCTTAACAACAGGCAGCGCGACATCAGCCTCAAGTAAGGCGACCCGGACCTCGCGCATGGCCGCGCGCACATCGTCTTCCTTCAGTGCGCCTCGTTTTGTGAGGGCATCGAAGACCGAACCTAGACGTTGTGACAGACCGTCAAACATGCGCTACGCAGTGTCCCGTTATCGAGATCCTGTTAGCCCAACGAGAAACGCGCCAGTGCGCGAACCCTCGCGGACTGGCGGACCCCCTCGAGAGCAGGATGCCCGAAGAAAAGTGAATCCTGTGCCTGACCTATATCGACCAGACGGGCGGGATTTACGGGGTTGGCGGCGATGAGTCAAGGAAATCTGCGAAAAAAGGGCTGTGCCAGCGGTCCGCCGGTGCTGGACTTTGGCCCCTCCCGCCCCATATAAACCGCCCATGACAACCGGTTCCACCATAGAGGGCTTGTCCTTCCGCAAAATGCACGGCCTCGGCAACGATTTTGTCGTGTTGGACGCACGTGCGCGGCCTTTGGAACTGAGCGAGAGCCAAGTGCGGGCCATCGCCGACCGCCACACAGGGGTTGGCTTTGACCAGCTGCTGATCATCGAGCCACCTCAATCTGGTGGCGACGCCTTCATGACCGTGCGCAATGCCGATGGCGGTATTGTGCCGTCCTGCGGAAACGGTGCCCGCTGTGTCGCAGCCGTGGTTATGGACGATCTCGACAAGGATGAGGTCACACTAGAAACACTGGCCGGACCAACCACTGCGTCTAGAGCAGAAGATGATTTGGTCGCCGTTGACATGGGACCGGCAAAGCTCGACTGGCAAGACATCCCCCTCGCTATGGAGGAAAACACGGCCCATCTTGATCTCGTGGTCGGCACGCTCTCTAACCCGGTCGCCGTGAACATGGGCAACCCCCACGTGGTGTTTTTCGTCGATGACGCGGACGATGTTGACCTGTCTCAGCTTGGCCCCACCATCGAAACCCATGCGTTGTTTCCACAGCACACCAATGTTGAGGTTGTGCACGTCTTGGACCGAGCCCATGTCCGAATGCGCGTATGGGAGCGCGGTGTGGGCGTTACCCAAGCCTGCGGAACCGGAGCGTGTGCCGTTGCTGTTGCCGCCGCTCGGCGAGACCTGACGGACCGCGCGGTCACAGTGACACTCGATGGCGGTGATCTGCACATCCTGTGGCGGGATGACGGTCATGTGGTGATGACCGGACCGGTGGCAGAAACATTCTCGGGTGTTCTTGACCGAGGATTGCTGACATGACCGCGCCAAACAAAGACGGTTTACAAACCAAAACTGCTCCGAGGGTAGTCAGCTTCGGTTGCCGTTTGAACACCTACGAATCTGAAGTGATGCGCCGACACGCTGAGAAGGCCGGTCGCAACAACGCGATCATCGTGAACACCTGTGCGGTAACACAAGAAGCAGAACGCCAAGGCCGACAATCTTTACGGCGCTTACGGCGTGATAACCCCAGCGCGGAAATCATTGCAACGGGGTGCGCCGTGCAATTGAATTCTGAGTCTTATGCAGCGATGCCTGAGATCGACCGTGTTCTTGGCAACGAACACAAAATGAAGGCGCAGAGTTTTGCGCCTGACAACCACACACCCCTATTGGTGAGCGACATCATGACCGTGCAGGAGACGGCGTCGCATTTGGTGGAAGGTTTTGACGGTCGGACGCGAGCTTTCGTTCAGATTCAACAAGGCTGTGACCATCGCTGCACTTTCTGCATCATCCCATTCGCACGAGGCAACAATCGCAGTGTGCCGATGGGGCGCTTGTTTGACGAAGTGCGTGACCTCGTTGCAGCAGGTCACAAAGAGATCGTCCTGACTGGTGTCGACATCACCGGCTACGGTTGCGATTTACCTGGGGCACCCACGCTCGGCCAAATGGTCAAACGCTTGTTGGCTGCAATTCCTGAACTGCCCCGGCTTCGTTTGTCTTCTCTTGATCCGGCAGAGGCTGACGAAGACCTCTTTCACGTCATTGCCAATGAGTCTCGCCTGCTACCGCACTTTCATATTTCCGCTCAGGCTGGTGATGATGTCATTCTCAAACGGATGAAGCGCCGCCACCTGCGCAAAGACATCATAGCTTTCTGCGACCGCATCCGGCTGATCCGGCCAGATGCCGTGTTCGGCGCGGACATCATCGCCGGCTTCCCGACCGAAACGGATGAACATTTTGCGAACACGTTGGCACTTGTTGATGAGGTTGGCTTTACCCATCTGCATGTTTTTCCTTTCTCGGTGCGCGAAGGCACCCCAGCCGCTCGTATGCCTCAGGTCGAAAAGGCGATCATTAAAGACAGGGCTGCTCAACTCCGCGCTGCTGGCAAGAATGTTTTGAGCGCCTTTTTAAAAGGTCGCGTGGGCAGCACAGCCTCTGTGTTGATGGAAGACGGCGGGATCGGCAACAGTGAACACTTTGTTCCGGTGCGAGTGTCCCCGGACTATGAGCCTGGCACGTTGATTGACGTCACCATCGCGTCGACAACCGATGGCCAGTTGATCGCCGCTTAGACGGTGTCTGACCCCTCTTCTTCGGAGCCTGATAAAAAAGTCGGTTGGCTTGGCCGTCTTACGGCTGGTCTGCGCAAATCATCGGCGAAATTGGTTGACGGTATCGGCGATCTGGTCACCAAACGTAAGCTGGACGACGACGCCCTTGCGGACCTGGAAGACCTGCTCATCACCGCCGATCTTGGCGCTGCCACTGCGGCGCGACTAACAGGCAATCTGGCGAAGACCCGGTTCGGGAAAGACGTGACGGAAGACGAGGTGCGCACCGCTTTCGCTGAGGATATCGCCCAGACCCTCGCGCCGGTCGCCGCACCACTCAGCATCGACTCGTCTAAGAAGCCTTTTGTCATTCTTGTGGTTGGTGTGAACGGTGCAGGCAAAACAACCACCATTGGCAAACTCACCAAGCAGTTTCGCGACGAAGGACGTGCTGTCACCCTTGTGGCGGGAGATACGTTTCGCGCAGCGGCCGTTGAACAATTGCAAGTGTGGGGTCAACGCACCAATACCCCCGTTGTCGCCCGTGAAACCGGTGCCGACGCCGCAGGCCTGGCGTTTGATGCTCTCAATGACGCCGAGAAACGCGCGGATGACATTCTCATGATAGATACGGCTGGACGCCTGCAAAACAAAGACAACCTCATGGCCGAATTGGCCAAGATCGTCCGCGTTATCAAAAAGAAGGATGACACGGCGCCTCATGCCGTGCTGCTGGTCTTGGACGCCACGGTTGGACAAAACGCCCATTCCCAGGTTGAAGCGTTTCAAGACATCGCCGGTGTCACCGGATTGGTGCTCACCAAAGTTGATGGCACAGCTAAAGGCGGCGTGGTTGTTGCACTGGCCGAGAGGTTCGGCCTTCCCGTTCATTACTTAGGCGTCGGCGAAGGAGTCGACGATCTTCGGCCTTTTACGGCGGAGGACTTTGCCAAGGGCCTGCTGGGTCTCTCGTAAGGTAAGGCCGGGTTTGGTTTTGCGGCGTGATGTAGCATGACGCCAGGAGCCACTGCAGATTCAATCCGACACTTGCTTCTTCCGGCGCACCCCAGGTGTAGGTGACATTGCGATCTTTTTGTCCACTGGCCCGCTCTACGATGTACATCACAAAGACATCGTTGGTAAATCCAGATGCGACGTTGTTCATCGCCCAATCCACATTACGGAGCCGGATGCCAATCTGACGATCTGGCTTATCCTCAGTTGGGCGCGACACGAAGTGCGTTCCCCCCTGGTCATGTATGGGAAGAGGATAGAAGTTTTCTTTTTTGCCTCGCTCACCGCTAAACGACATGTTGCAGGTGAAATGCCGCGCCTTGAGTTGCTTGTGCAGCACCTCAGGCTCCGAATTTACCTGGACGTCGTCTGAAACTCGCCGAATGACATCGCTTTTCCACAAAGCACGGTCACTGAGCATCATTTGATAGTCTGCATAAACCGTTTCGCCTTGCTCCTCATAGACGCAAGCTTTGTCTTTCATTTTTGCATGATACCCACCGACCGATTGCCGCCAGAACAAATCGCATTGAGGAAGGTTTGTGAGATCATCAAGTGAAAGATTGTCTAGCGCCGCGATGTCTTCATGGGCTTTCAAGTATGGCGCGCGATCAAAACCTACAAATGCATGTAGCTTCATGCGGATTGCATCTTCGGCTTCATCTATATGGAACGAGTAAATACGTGGGTGCCAACGGTCTTGCTCGTACCAATAATCTAAAATGAAAAATGCATCCTCACCAAAGCGGTCGTTCGGGATGCGACGCACTTCAGATAACACACGCTCATGCCGAATATCTTCGGGCAACTCCAGCCGGCCATCAAAATACACCTGTTCCATATTATCGTAGGTACCAGGAAACAATTCGCTGATGATCATCAGGTCGCGTTGGAGGGGCGGTTGATCTTGCGCCGAAGCCGACACCATGAAAAACGGCAGGAAAATAAAAATGGAAACGATATGCCGCATGACCGCACCTCCAATTCTCGAAACCGATACCGCATCTCTGGCAAGTAACGCAGAATATGGGCGGTGGCGCCATACCTTTTGCCTGCGGTAAGAGGCAACCGGAATTGTTTGGAGGTGTCTCCAGAAAAGAAAAAGGCGGCGCCAATACACCGCCTTCCGACAGAACTTTGGGACCCTACCCTTAGATAGAGATATCTAAACTCCCACCCCGGCCTGGAGGCGGTTAGGAGCGGCGCTCCTTCTCATCTTCGTCATCCCGGTGGCCCCGAACCTGGTCGGCCACATTATTGACCGTAGCCTGATTGTTGGCTGATTGGCTACCTTGGGCAGAATTGCCGATCTTATTCAGAAAATTCGACCGCTGCGCCGAAAGGGCTGGATCGACAGTGGGTTCGATAGCCATGTATTTATACCTTAAAAACAACGGCTTACAAACTTATCTGGCAGGGCCTTATATCTGCGGATGTTAGTGGACAGGCTTATTCAAGTCAAAAACGCGCTCGGCCCGAAAAGGTTTCAAACATTTTCGGTGGTCGGCTGCGACCCCACAACCCCATGGCAATGCTTGTATTTCTTGCCCGAACCGCAAGGACATGGCTCGTTTCTGGCCACCTTGCCCCAACTTGCCGGATTCTTAGGGTCGCGCTCCTTGGGATTCACGCGCGGCATCGCCCGCTGTCGCCCGATTTCGTCGATTCTCTTACGACGCGTTTCTTTTTGCTCGGGTGTGAGCGGCCGACCCTGCAGAGGTCCGGCGGGTTTAAGCTGATCTGCCGTCGGTTCAACCTGGATTTCGACCCGGGATAAAATCTCAGTGACGCGCTCACGAAGACCTTCCAGCATCTCCTGGAACATCGAAAATGATTCTTTTTGGTATTCCAACAGAGGCTGCTTCTGGGCGTATGACCGAAGGTTGATGGACCCGCGAAGAAAATCCAATTGTTGCAGATGGTCGCGCCAACCCGCGTCGATCATTTGTAACACCAAGCTCTTCTCGACCCGACGCATAACGTCGGTTCCAGCATTTACGCTTTTCTCCGCCATCTTTCGGTCTGACGCTTCGATCAAACGGTCTTGTATCTCTTCGTTGGCAATTCCTTCTTCCTCCGCCCATTCGGCGTAAGGCAGATCAAGTCCGAGTAGGCGCAAACTTTCCTCGTGCAGAAGATCAACATCCCATTGTTCCGCCATAGCCCGTTCGGGTAGAGCGCGGGCAACCAGGTCTTCAACGACCTCGTGGCGCATATCTGTAACGAAATCCGATACGTCTTCTGAGGACATCACTTCCTTGCGTTGATCGAAGATCGCCTTACGCTGATCGTTCATCACGTCGTCGTACTGCAGAAGGTTCTTACGGATATCAAAATTGCGCGCTTCTACCTTCTGCTGCGCCTTCTCAATCGCTTTGTTAATCCAGGGATGAATAATCGCTTCGCCACGCTCCAGGCCTAGACGTTGCAGCATGCTATCCATGCGCTCTGAACCAAAGATCCGCATGAGGTCGTCTTGGAGCGACAAGAAGAATCTCGAGGAACCTGGATCACCCTGACGACCGGAACGACCACGCAACTGATTGTCGATGCGGCGGCTCTCATGACGTTCGGTACCAAGTACAAACAGGCCGCCCGCCTCAAGAGCTATATTTCTTTTTTCTTCAACTTCGTCACGAATGGTCTGCTTCTCAGAGTCGGAGAGAGGCTTGCCTTGAGCCTTTTCTTTTTCTTCAACTATGAAGTCGGGATTGCCGCCAAGCTGAATGTCTGTGCCGCGACCCGCCATGTTTGTCGCAATTGTCACCGACCCAGGAACACCCGCCTGCGCAATAATGTGCGCTTCGCGTTCGTGCTGCTTGGCGTTGAGCACCTCAGCTTTGACTTTCTGTTGTTGCTTTAACAGCTTTGCAAGCTGTTCTGATTTTTCGATCGATACGGTGCCGACCAGGACGGGTTGCTGACGTGCGTGGCACTCTTCGATGAGTTCAATGATCGCCTCATTTTTTTCTTCTTCTGTACGATAGACTTCATCATCAGCGTCGATGCGCGCTTGCGGAAGGTTTGGTGGGATTGCAATCACTTCTAATCCGTAAATCGACCCAAACTCTTCAGCTTCGGTCATCGCCGTCCCCGTCATGCCCGCGAGTTTGGGATACATACGGAAGTAGTTTTGATACGTAATCGAGGCGAGTGTTTGATTCTCATTTTGCACAGAGACACATTCTCTGGCTTCGATGGCTTGATGCAGACCATCTGACAATCTGCGCCCTTCCATAACCCGACCGGTAAACTCATCGATCAAATGAACGCGATCATCTCGGACAAGGTAGTGCACATCTTTTTGGAACAAATGATGAGCGCGTAGTCCCTGATTGACATGGTGGATCAACGAAATGTTCTGAAGGTCATACATATTACCTTCGGTGAGAATGCCCTTCTCTCTTAGAAGGTTTTCGGCATGCTCTGCGCCTTCGTCGGTTAGCGCGATGGATCGCGCCTTCTCGTCCTTCTCGTAATCTTCTTCAACCAACATCGGTATGATCTTATCGACCTTGTCGTACAGATCTGTCTTGTCTTCCGACGGCCCCGATATAATGAGCGGTGTTCGCGCTTCATCAATCAGAATGGAATCAACTTCGTCGACAATGGCGTAGGTAAACTCGCGCTGCACCATATCGGCGAGAGCGTACTTCATGTTGTCGCGTAAATAATCGAAACCGTACTCATTGTTGGTGCCATAGGTCACATCGCATGCGTATGCCGCGCGACGTGCATGGTCATCCATGCCACCCTGGATGCAGCCGACAGTTAAACCCAGGAATCTATAGATCTGCCCCATCCATTCGGCGTCACGATTGGCCAAATAATCGTTGACGGTTACGACGTGCACGCCCTTCTCTTCGAGCGCATTCAAATAGACGGGCAGTGTGGCAACGAGGGTTTTACCTTCGCCGGTACCCATCTCGGAAATTTTACCGTTGTGGAGAACCACCCCGCCCATGATCTGAACATCGAAGTGACGTTGCCCGAGGGTTCGCTTTGACGCCTCTCGGACTGTGGCAAACGAATCGGCTAAGATATCGTCGAGGGACTCCCCTTCTTTGATACGGGACTTAAGCCAGCCCGTGCGCGCACGCAGGGCTTCATCGTCAAGAGCCTCAAGTTCAGGCTCTAGGGCGTTGACGGCGTCAACGACCGGTTTCATTTGCTTAACGAAACGGTCCGCTGCGGTCCCAAACAGGCGTTTGGCGATTGCGCCGAACATGGACACCTCGGCTTGGGGTTAAAATAAAGCGCACCTTAAGAAGGTGCGCGCCGAAGACATAGGAACCTGACCGCCTGCTGTCAACGACAGGAAGGCGGAATCTGCATGTTTTCTAGGGTTTCGACCCTATCTTCCGAATATGACAAACTGGACCCTGACGGCCTGCTGTGCGAATAACCGGCCACAATTCAGGATTAAAAGCTATGGCCTACCCCCCTTCACCCTTTGCACCCGATCATTTCCCCACTCTGCCGCCCGTACCTGGTGTGCGGCTGTCAGCCTGTGAAGCAGGCGTGCGGTATAGCGGCCGGCTTGACCTGATGCTTGCCGAATTTGCGCCGAACACAGTTGTTGGCGGCGTCATGACAAAGTCGACCACTGCCGGCGCACCAGTCGACTGGAACCGAACCGCTCTAAAGAACGGCAGCGCCCGAGCCCTCGTTGTGAATTCTGGCAACGCGAATGTGTTCACCGGACAACGGGGTCGGGACGCGGTCGAGAAAACGGCGAATGCCGTATCCGAGGCGATCAACTGTGATCAGAGCGATGTCTTCGTATGCTCAACAGGCACCATCGGCGAATATCTGCTTGAAGATCGAATCACTGCAAAGATCAGCGACTTGACCTCCACGCTTGCGGATGCCGCCTGGGAGCAAGCTGCCACAGCGATCATGACCACAGACACCTACCCGAAAGGTGCGGTGAGGACTGCGGAGATTGATGGCACAACCGTCACTCTGGTTGGTATTGCTAAAGGCTCAGGGATGATTGCCCCGGATATGGCGACAATGTTGTCTTACGTCATGACCGATGCCGCGCTGTCTCCCGAAGTCGCACAAAATGTCATCACGAAGGGGGCAAACAAAAGCTTTAACGCCATCACCATTGATAGCGATACATCAACGTCTGACACTTTGCTGCTATTTGCGACCGGTCAAGCCGATCACGCGCCGGTCACGGAGATCGGTGAGCAACGAATACATGCGTTTGAGGCAGCCCTAGACGACCTGTTGATTGATCTTGCCCATCAAGTCGTCAAAGACGGTGAAGGGGCGCAAAAATTCGTGGAGATTCAGGTCACCGGCGCTGAGAGCGACGATGCTGCACGTCGGATGGGCTTAGCCATCGGCAATTCACCCTTGGTGAAAACCGCCATTGCGGGCGCCGACGCAAACTGGGGGCGGATCGTCATGGCGATTGGTAAAGCGGGTGAGAAAGCAGACCGTGACAAATTGGCCATTGCGATCGGCGGGTTTCAAATCACCAAGGATGGCGAGCCAATTCCTGGTTACGACGAATCTCCCGTGACCGAGCACATGCAGGGCCGTGACATCGAATTAGAAATTGACGTTGGGATTGGTAACGGTCAAGCAACGGTGTGGACCTGCGACCTGACGCACGGCTACATCGACATCAACGCAGATTACCGCACCTGATGGTGACCAGTTCGACTAAAGTTGTCACGGTCGTGGCTGCCGCGCTGATTAGACCGGACGGCGCCATACTTCTGACCCAACGCCCCGACGGCAAATCCATGGCCGGGCTTTGGGAATTCCCAGGCGGTAAACTAGAAGTGGGGGAGACACCTGAGCAAGCGCTTGTGCGCGAGCTTCAAGAAGAGTTGGGTGTGTCGATTGAACAGAGCGATCTAAAACCGCTGACCTTTGCGTCACATGGTTATGACTCTTTTCATCTCCTCATGCCGCTATACGTTTGCCGCACTTGGACAGGACCCGTTACACCACAAGAGAATCAAGAAATAGCTTGGGTCAAACCAGACCTCTTAACCGACTATCCCATGCCGCCGGCAGACCTGCCTCTCATCCCCCTTTTTCAATAGGGTGTTTAACGGCGTTGCCTCCAAGCTAGGCCATCCTTAGAGTGCGGTCATGCCTTCGGAACCAAAAGCTGCCCTCATCGTCATTGGCAATGAAATTCTGTCGGGGCGCACACAAGACGCCAATATTCAATTTTTGGCGACCAGTTTAGGCAAACTCGGTATCCCGCTGTGCGAGGTCAGAGTCATTCCGGATATCGAAGATGAAATCGTGGACGCTGTTAATACGCTGCGATCAATACACTCCTATGTCTTCACGACAGGCGGAATTGGGCCAACACATGACGATATTACTGCTGCAGCTGTCGCAAAGGCTTTTGGTGTGCCATTAGAACGGCACCAGCCTTCCGTCGAAAAAATGAAGAAATTCTATAGTGCCCGGCTCAACGAAGCGCGCCTTAAAATGGCCGACCTGCCTAAAGGCGCTGAGCCAATTGAAACACGGGCAACCTCAGCACCCGGCATTCAAATAGAAAATGTTTTTGTACTGGCAGGCGTTCCAAGTATTGCGCGCGCCATGTTTGACTCCGTCGCACCATCTTTGACCCGCGGCGCCCCTGTTTTGTCTCGATTTGTTGAAGCCCACCTCGGCGAAGGTGACATTGCTGATGCATTGACGACGATTCAGAATGAACATCCGCATGTGGACTTGGGAAGCTATCCTTTCTTTCGGGGCAAGCGCATTGGGCTCAGTGTTGTAGCGAAGGGCACCGACAAAAGTGACATCGATACTGTTATCGATAAGGTCGCGGCTGCAATTCGTGACCTGGGCCATGACCCCAGCGTTGATGTGCAACTCGACAATTGAGCTCAACCCACTGATGTTGTTCTAGTCGACGGTCATCTCTACGATATTTTCGGCAAAAATCAGCTACAGGTGTCTGTCAATTAAGCATTTCGTCAGAGCAAGTTTGTTAGTTCTCGCATTCAGTTTGTCCGCACCCGCCTTCGCGAGCGTGTGGTGTTTGGCGGTTCTGGTCGCCTCAGCGCCGAAGTGGTTCAAGACTTAATTGCCGCTGGAGAAGACATGATTGTCTTTGTAAGGGCGACGTCAGACCGTGGTCGACTGGAAGATCTCGATGTGGACTATGTTGTGGGCGATCTTCTCGACGCTGTTATCAACACTGTTGCTCGCCGCCCCGGAGAAACCACGCCATATGTCATTGGAGAACAGAATATTGCCGCAGCCATAGAGGAAATGGACCTCACCCGCATGATTCTGTTTAGCGCAACAGGCGCAGGCAATAGCAAGTCAACCATCCCACCACCATTCTATGAAGAATTCGAGAAAACCTATACCGATCGTGGGTTAATGGAAAAGATCGTAAAGGATGGCGGCACTCCCTATACATTTATCCGGCTAGGAGCCGTGCATGACAAACCTGAGACCGGAACGGGGCGAATGGTTGAAGAGCCGATTCTTGGACCTATAACCCGCGCCGACGCTGCTCGGCTGGCTGTAGACTGTTTGCGCGCAACCCGGTGCTTAAACAAGATTTTCCACGCCACCGATGACAGTTTGCCTCTATTACCTGAAGAGTAATCGAAGAATTGGCGTTGCGATCTGAGCGCTCAACCGCTACCTAGACTAACGCAAAGCCCGCCTGGCGGAATTGGTAGACGCAACGGACTTAAAATCCGTTGTCCGAAAGGGCGTGCCGGTTCGAGTCCGGCGGCGGGCACCACTCTCTCAACCGAGATCGCGTGTGACACCATGAGCCTGCCCAATGGCATTCCAACGGTTGATGCGCTCAAACTCGGTAGTGATTTGCCCGGTTTCAGCGCTGCCCTTGGGCAAGCGTGGACGGATACTGGCTTTGTTGCGGTAACCAATCACGGCATAGAAACTACTGTGATAGATGGCTGCATTAACGCCGCGCGAGATTTCTTCGGCCAGCCAGATGCCGTCAAAATGAAATACTTTATAGACGGAGGAGGTGGACAACGCGGCTACACCCCCTTCGGCATAGAGACTGCGAAAGGCTCTCAGACTCCAGACCAAAAAGAATTTTGGCATGTCGGTCGCCACGCACCCGGTAGCCCGCTTTTACCCGAGACCTTGCCAGACAATATTTGGCCCAAGGAGTGCCTTACATTCAAGACAGCATGCCAAAACTTCTACGACGCTATGGACAACTTTGGCCGGCGCCTTTTGGCCGCTGTAGCCGTCTATCTCGACCAGGCACCCGACTACTTTGAGCCCCGTGTCGCAAACGGCAACAGCATTTTGCGACTACTGCACTACCCCCCCTCAGACACCAACGTTGGTGGAGAGCGGGCCGCACCCCACGAAGACATCAACGTGATTACACTTTTGGTTGGCGCAGATCATGCCGGCCTTGAGGTTCTAAGGCGCGATGGCAAATGGATTCCGGTACACACGGAACCAGATACAATTGTGTGCAACGTAGGCGATATGTTGCAGCGCTTGACCAACCATGTTTTGCTAAGCACCACGCACCGCGTCGTCAGGGAAATGAGCGACGAACCCGGACGGTCTCGATATTCCGCGCCGTTTTTTCTCCACTTTGCGCCGGACGTGGAGATTGAGACGCTGCCAAACTGCGTGACAGACAAAAACCCGAATCGCTATCCAGATACGATTACGGCGCAAGCGTTTCTTGCGCAACGGTTGGCAGAGATTGGACTCACGTAGTCGATCAACCGCTCACTACGTTTGTTATTCAAACACTGCCGGAACTGAGCCAAAAACATAATCGTTTGTTTTCTCTGGGCTTGGGTATGATGATTTTGAATGGGCAAGACCTAAATCCAGAAACATCTCGCACAGTTTGAAAGCAACGACACCGGGATTGATCACCGGCACAGGCATCCGGTCATACAAATAGGCGTGGCTTTGATGCATAGTCGTGGATCCAAGTATCAAAACATCAGCCCCATCTTCTTTGATGGCCGCATGACCTGCGGCCTCTAGCTTTTCAAAAACGATGTCTTCTTTGCCGACAAGAAACTCTTACGTATCGGGGCGCACACCAATCGCTCGAACAGACTCTCACCGGTGTTCTAGCCCTTCCTCTTTAAGGGTCTTCTAATACATATGCGCCCACTCGTCCCACATAGTGAGCACACTGAATGTTTTTCCCAGCATACAGGCCGTCAGAAATGAGTTGTGGCACGGACCAAAAACGGGAATCGATAAGCGGGAGCGCAGACCTTTTAGGCCGCTGTCGGACATCGAATTAATACAAACGGCTGAGAAACCTTCTTCTTCGGCCTTGGCCCCGGCTGCCATGACGAATGCGTCAGACAACACAGCGTCCTAATAACTATCCGGTATGTTGGCGCCGTTGTGAGTACCGACCCACTCGTATTCGATATCCGGCCGAGATAAGTCGGGTGGCATTTGCTGTTTAAAAAGTTCGATCGCCTCGGGCGGCATAGGCATAGGGAGGATCATCTTTATACGCTTGGTCATCTAACCTCTCCTTTGCGCGATCTCTAGAATTACCGAATGGTAATATTGTCCATTTGCTCCAGCTTAGCTTCAGCGCCAGAGCGTTTGTAGTAAGGGTCATCGACGGGATCACGGGCGGGAAGGTTGCCATCGCGTGGCCGTCTCGCACCTTCCCGTTCATTGCCGCGACCCTCGACTAAAGAAATGACCTCTTCAGCGTGAGCCTTTGGCACCACCACGACGCCGTCTTCATCGCCGAGAACAAGGTCGCCTGGATTGACGATAACGCCGCCGCATATGGCCGGCGTATTGATCCAGCCGGGATACTCCATACCTCGAGAGAGAGATACGGTGCCACGACAGAAAACAGGGATCGCTTCTCGTTTGCGAATGACTTCCCCGGTTAAAACATACCCGTCCGCAACAATGCCTGCAGCCCCCATTTCCTTTAGACCGTTGGCCATGCTGGCTCCAAGGCATGCAGCGCTCGCCTGTCCGCCAGCATCGATAACAACCACATCTCCCGGCTTGACGTACTTTCCGACCAATTGGGCCATATAGACATCGTCCGTCTGCTCTGGGCGGACAGTTACAGCAGGACCGCAGATGCGCCACTCACGCTCTAGAGGCTTAATTCCCACGTCCATAACGTACCGCGGGCCCACACGACAGCCGACTATACAAAAATATAAATCAAGCGCACGCTCAATAAGGGCTGGGTCGGGGCGTTCAAAATCTGTGACGATTTCATACAAAGACATATAAAAAGGCCTCTCAATCCAGAACGGCGGTGGCGTGTGTTTCTAACATTGCGCCAGGAAGATAGAGGCTGGCAACACCTACACCGGTTGCTGCTGGCATCGCGGCTCCCGCATCTTTGTAAATTTTCTCGCGGACCCATGACGCCTCGCTGAGGGCGGGCGAGTTCGTGGTGAAATTGATTTCGCTGACCACGTGACGAAGATCCGCATCGCATTTCGCCAACACAAATTGGAGTCGTTCATAGATGCACCGTATCTGCGCCTCCATGTCGTTTTCACCGACCAAGTTGAAATCGTCATCCGCCGCCAATAGGCCAGACAAATAAATCGTCTTCTCGGCTTTGACCGCATAGCTTAGTCCAAAGCGTTCCTCCAAATTTGGAAATACTGGGATCACATTATCATGTCGCGCCATAGGTATTCCCCCGAATAACTAGTAGGGCGAGTTGCGCCCACCAATGATTGACAGATGATTTAGCCTGACAGTTCCGCTGTCGCCTGAATCTCTAACATCGCCCCCGGCAAGTACAGAGCAGATACCTGAACCGCAGTCGCCACCGGCGGAGCCGCGCCGGCCGCCTTGTAAATTTCGTCTCTTACGCCAGACGCGGCTGCCAAGGCCTGCATGTCCGTTGTGAAGCTGGTCTCGCTGACCACATTCACCAACGTGCAATCTGCTTTCGCGAGCACCGCTGACATGCGCTCATAGATACGCCGGATTTGTGCGGCCATGTCGCCCTCACCAAAAACCTTAAAGTTGTCGTCTGCAGATAATATTCCAGCCATGTGAAGGGTCGGTCCGCTTGACCGGATTAGATAACTCATCCCAAATTTTTGCTCGAGTTCAGAATTGACTGATATAATGTTGTCAGCATGCGCCATGAAGAAGATCCCTCACCAGAATGCGTGTAGACCAACAGCGTCGCAAGATCATCGCCCAAAGAAAAGCCCCCGCAGCGAACTACGGGGGCACACAATTGTATCTGGGAGTGTCTTAAGAGATGAACGAGCTGCCGTTACGCAGCTTTTTGCTTTGCACTGCCCTCAATTTGTTTTGATACGGGGGTGTTGCTAATTGAGATCACCCGAGGTTTCAATGATTCTGGAACCTCACGCTTGAGGTCGACATGCAGCAGGCCGTTTTCCATAGTCGCGTTCGTCACCTTTATATGATCAGCGAGCTGGAAGCGGCGCTCAAAGGAGCGGCCGGCGATGCCACGATGGAGATAAGCGACACCCTCGCTATCCTGCTCAATTTTTCCACTCACGGTCAGGGTGTTGTTTTCTACAACAACATCAATGTCGTCTTGGCTAAACCCAGCGACAGCAAAGGTGATACGGTAATCATCGTCTGAACCTTTAGCAATATTGTAGGGGGGATAAGCCTGCAAACTGTCTTGTCGAGTGGCGGCATCCAAAACGCGGGTCAGGTTGTCAAAGCCAACCGACGCACGAAACAAGGGGGCAAGATCTAAAGTACGCATAAGATATCCTCCTAAAGCGATATCAAGCGGCGTAGCACTGCGGCCGCAAAACGCACCGCAATGGTCACGCCTGGTTAAGTCAATCGCCAGATCCTAAAGCGGCATCCGACATCATTGAGATAGGGTGCAGAGAGAATCCTGCAAGGGGGCTGAGTAAATTTTTTTCAGGTCTTTTTATGTAATAATATCAATTATTTACATAAGACCTGGTCATGGATTAAACCAACTGTTCGCCCGCTGCCTAATGAGCCAACATCGCCCAGCGGCGCGGCGCTCCCAACGATAACGCTTAAAAAGACTCGTCGCGCGTAGAACGCGATGGCATGGCACAACATATCCGATGTGATTCGCGGCAACGGCTATTCCGACGGCTCGCGATGCTTTTTGTGTACAAACAGTTTTCGCGATCTGGCCATAACTGACGATCGAACCGGGCGGAATTCGCAAGAGCGCCGACCAGACTTGTAACTTCCAGGCTGTCCCTTTCAAGAGCACAGAAACCGGGCCCTTGGACGCGAATATTTGTTGAGAAAAGTTTGCTGCCGCTTAATGGTCTTGGACAAAGCGACTTAACGGCCAACGCTCTTTCGCATCTGACCGCAAGGCATCTAGGTCCTAATCGATAAACTCTAAGCCACATAGTCCACGATCAGACACCAAGAAAAGAGCATCACCATAGGGCGTAGATGTAACCCCGTAACGAATGACGAGCTCAGCCCCTTGAGCTTTGTACTCACCGGGAGTCATCACCTCAGCTGACACCATTAAGTCATGCAGGCGCTAAGACCCCGACAAACCAGAATCATACTAAGCATCGAGAACACTGGCCGACTCCTCCAGACGCTGTACAGCGTGCCCAACTGTCACATAAGAGAGAAATCGCTTAGGACTAACCCCGGCCCACCGGGTAAACAAACGCAGCGCATGAAAGCAAGAGGGGCGACCCGAATCTTTCGGTCGCCCCTCAGCGTCAAAATTTAGGTGCGCTTTAGACCCCGTCTTTAAAGGGCTGGGGCTCCATTTCACGCTCATACACTTCATAGCTAGAAACATTTGGTTCCTGCCATTCAGTGGGAGCCGAGAAATAGTCTGGGAAGTTGGCTTCCGTATACTCCCGAATATGCTGCGGCAGACCTTCGACACCTTCCTGCATGCGGCGCGTAACGGTCTTGTAAAACAGATGACCGGTTTGCATGCCCATCAGCATCCACGGCAGCCATGGAGAAATACGCTGCCAGGACCCAGACGCTTGAACAGTTGTCTGCTTGGGGTCCATCAAATCAGAGAGGCGTGCATGGACTTGAATGGCTTCTAGAACTTGAGTGGTTTCACCATGCGACTCTCTGGGCCACTCTTCTGGTTGCAACACAGCACGGTGGGTGGTGTTAACACCAAAATCCACAATCGCGTTGTCACCCATGACCACCCAGGGGAACTTAAATGGATAGGTGACCTTTGTTGGGCCGACACCAAACGAATAAGTTGGTGCCCACGTTGAATTCACAACATCGTTGTGGACCTGTACCACCTTGACGGTTTCATCAAGGAATGGGTTATGCCACTCATCCATGACTTCACCGGTTTTAAGGTCGGTGTAATACGCAACTTCTTTGTGAAGCTTTTTCCAGGAGTAGTCACCGACCTGGTAGGTGCGGGTCATGCCGAACCCCTCATAGCCAAAAAGTGGTTCAAGGCGCTTGTCTGGACCCACATAGGCCAAAACATCGCCTTTAAAATATCCACACGACTCGACGCCATCTTTGGTGTCGGACATCAATTTACAAAATGCCAGAGTATTGTGCTCGGCACGCTCAGGATCAAAAGCGCCGTCGAAATCGAGAGCCGTATCAAAGCCGTTGGATTTAGCTTGCGTGGCTGAAGACGCAAGACCGGCCGCAGAAGCGGCTAATCCGAGGCCAGCGCCCAGTGCCTGGCGCCGACCGACGAGAAAGCGATCAATAGAAGAGACGATCATGGATTGGTCCTTTTGTTGTGGATGGGAACCATACCCCTATTGTCACGCTTAAGGATGAACCGGCTATGTGTTGGTTCCGCGACATCCGCGCGATGGACAGTTACACTGTAGGGTATGCGCAGACTATCCACTGTACTAATTCTCGTTACGGCTTTGTCAGCCACGACTGCGGCTCAAGCTGTTCGCTATAGCATGGCTGAGCTACCAGGTGCAGATGACAACCCATTCACGATGGTCGGTCCATCTGTTATCCCCGGTCATGAGGCAGAAATATTTAACCTCTATATTCTGCCTGGCTTTCACAAATCTGGTCATGGGCGTCGCTTCTTTATGGCGGTGAGTAATCGCTTGTCCGGCGCAGGGTTTGAAGGTTTGGCGGTTTGGGTTCTGAAAAATAATCCGGCGACTACGTTCTACAAATATCTTGGCGGATCATTGGTGTCCAGCCGTACCATCAGATATGGCAGCGTGGTTTTAGATGAGGTGGCCTACGGCTGGGCAGACATCCCGTCCTACGATTAGCAGGCCTTAGACGGGGCGATCGACACGCAACGACGGCGTCGTGCTTGGAGCGGGCCAGAGCGTTGGAAAAACATCACAAGGCATGGGATCGCCATCGGCGAGACCAGGGTCGACAATAGGCTGAGAACCTTTCTTGCGGATCGCATAATGGGCGTCATCTCCCGTGAATCGGTAAGCGACCGCGCGGCGCCGCTGATCGGTGCTGTTACCCGGTGCGGCGTGAAGCGTTCTCAAATGGTTGACCACAATGTCACCAGGTTGAGTTTCATAAGCCACGATGTCGTGGGCGCTGCGGTTAGACTCGATATCCGGCAGGGCCTCAAACTCATCTGTTTCGTAGGTGATGTTGGGGTCGAACCCGGTCGCTTGATACAGAGTTCCGGACCGATGAGAGCCCTTCACCCATTCAACTGCGCCTGATTCGATTGTTACTGGGTCCACAGCTACCCAAATGGAAATGAGCTGTTCACCGTCGGCATACATATAGGTCTGATCTTGGTGCCAAGGGCTGCGCGACGGAGTTTGCGGCTCTTTGACAAACATTTGATCCAGCATATGGACTGCGGTCTTAGACCGCATAAACGTAGCCGCAATTTCTGCCAGTGGACTATCCAACAAAAATTGGCGCATGGCGTCATCAAAGGTCCACATAAAAACATCACCGGCGAACCGGCCAGGTGTTTCGGATGAATTGAAGTTTCGACCTTTTGGACCTGGGCGCTCTAAACATGAGTCTATACCCTGAGCCAATACGTCGATCAGTGCAGGATCCATCGCCCCACGGAGGCAAATAACTCCGTCCTGGTCGAATGTTTCACACTGTTGTGGCGTTATCGAAACGGGAGCCATACGCACCCTTAGCTGGGCGATTCGGCCGGCGGCATCGCGTCACCGCGTCGGTCTTTGTCGCGATTTTTGTCGGCGATACCCTGAAGTTCGGCCACAATCTCGTTGAGTTCGCCAACCTTGACGGCAACGTCAACATCCAAATCGATATCTTCGCTGTCGGTGAGGAACTTGGTCAGCGCATCACATTGCCGACTTAGGGCACTTACGGAGTCGACCAAACTGCGCGCCTTAGGCGTGTAACTATCATGCACACTGCGCAGGTTCCCCAAAAGCATTGTGATGAGCGCCTTGATGAACGGGTCCGTCTTTTTCATTTTCTCGGACATGAGCTCAACTGAGATCATGGTCAGAGTGCAGTCCTTAAGAGTAAAGGCCGATGCCATTCTGGGACTGCCGTCGATCACCGCCATCTCGCCGAACAACTCGTCTTTACGCAACGTGGCTAAAGGTACGCGTTTGTCCTCGATTTCACGGTAAATGCCGATCGAGCCGCCATTAACAGTAAAAGCGGCGTTTCCGGGCTCAACCTGACGAAACAGGGTCGTTCCCTTCGGGTAATTAACCACCTCAATTGCGTGCTCATCGAGCGACTGAACCATAACACCTAACCCTATTTGTCGGCCCTCGACCGACCCCTGGGAACTTTAGCCCAGGGGCATTGTAAACTGGAGACGGGGACTCGACAAAGATTTATCCTCAAATTCAGGGACTTAGACATTATCGTGAAACGCGCTTTTGTGGCGCCCCTTACATAGTCCTGCTAAAAACGCAGAAGGGGGAAAGAACGTTGCTGAATGGACTCTCAGCTTTTGTCGCCATCGTTGACGCGATCAACGAATGGATTGGGCGTTTCGTCGCCTGGCTGACCTTAGGATGCGTGCTGACCTGCTTCCTGGTTGTCATCCTGCGCTATGGGTTTTCAATCGGTTTTCCTTGGATGCAGGAACTATACGTTTGGCAGCACGCCATCGTATTTATGGTTGGCGCTGGGTTCACACTACTGCACGGCGGACACGTCAACGTCGATATCGCCTATTCACGTTTCACACCAAGAACAAAAGCCTGGGTCGACATCTTAGGGACACTGCTCTTCTTGTTGCCCTGGATGGCCGTGCTGGCATGGACCTCGTCACAATTCGTACTTGCCTCCTGGGCGATTCTTGAGCCCTCTTCCCAATCAAACGGGATGCCAGGGCTCTATTTGCTCAAGACAATGATCTGGGTGTTCTGTGGCGTTATCTCCATTCAAGGCATCGCACTCATTATGAGGCGTGTTTTATATCTCAACGGACGTGAAGAGCATTCTCCGGGCTCAGCCTCTGCTACACCTCATCAATCGGAAATTGGTGCGTGATGGGAGAAGTGCTTTCAGCTGCGATGTTTGTTGTGACCATTCTGGTGGTCCTGGCTGGGTACCCAGTGGCCTTTACCTTGGCCGGAACAGCGTTGGCATTTGGTGGCTTAGGCATCGGTCTCGGGCTGTTTGAACCAAGCCTCCTGACTGCACTGGCCTCACGTTACTTTGGCACCATGACCAATGAGGTGCTCGTAGCCGTACCCCTGTTTGTATTCATGGGGGTCATGCTGGAGCGATCAAAGATCGCAGAGCAGTTGCTCATGATCATGGGGGAGCTGTTCGGCGCCGTTCGCGGTGGTCTCGGTTTCTCAGTCATTCTGGTCGGCGCGTTGTTAGCGGCATCAACCGGCATTGTCGGCGCGACAGTCGTGACGATGGGTCTTCTTAGCCTTCCTGTCATGACGCAGGCCGGATACGACCCTAAGTTATCAACGGGGGCCATATGCGCCTCGGGCACACTAGGGCAGATCATACCACCATCAACCGTCCTCATTTTCATGGGCGACATACTGCAAGGGGCGAACCAACAAGCGCAGTTGGAGATGGGCAATTTCTCGCCCGACCCCCTTTCAGTCGGACAGTTGTTCGCAGGCGCAATTCTACCTGGGTTGATGCTTGTCATCCTCTACATGGTGTGGATTGGATTTCGTGCGATCACTGACCCAGACTCTTGCCCAGCCTTAGAGTTGGATCCGGCGCAGCGAGCAACACTGCCACGGCGTGTCCTTGGTGCTTTGGTTCCGCCACTGGTTCTTATTTTTGCGGTGCTCGGCTCAATTCTCGCAGGTGTCGCCACACCAACGGAGTCAGCGTCTGTCGGGGCCGTAGGCGCCATGATCTTGGCCGCGTTCAAAAGCCGCATGACGGTACCCATTCTTAGAGAAGTGACCCGTTCAACCATGATGATCAGCTCCATGGTGTTCGTGATTTTACTCGGAGCATCTGTGTTCAGCTTGGTCTTCCGGGGTCTCGGCGGTGAAGACCTTGTCTTCGACATACTCGCCTCCATCCCGGGCGGAACCGCAGGTGCCGTATTCATCGTGATGCTTGTGATCTTCTTTCTTGGGTTTTTTCTCGATACCTTTGAAATCATCTTCATCACAGTGCCTATTGCGGCGCCGGTGCTCTTTCGTCTTGGTGTCGACCCGATCTGGCTTGGCGTGCTGATTGGTATGAATTTGCAGACAAGTTTTCTTACGCCACCTTTTGGGTTTGCCTTGTTCTATCTCCGGGGCGTTGCAGATTCAGCGATCAAGACACTAGAGATCTATCGCGGGGCACTCCCTTTTGTCGGACTGCAAATTGTTGGAATCGCTCTGATTTGGCTGGTGCCTGATCTCGCCACCTGGCTTCCCGATATTCTCTTCGGCAACGACACCTTTGCCGCACCAATCAACACTGGCAGCGAATTGACGACACGGCCCGGCTTGGTGGGCGACATTGATCAGTTCCAGGATTTGCTGGGCGATCCGGCCTCTGGTACCGCACCACCCATCGATACTTTTGAGAACCTATTGCCCGAATAAGAAGGCGCACGACGTGACCGACGCCATTCGAATTAAGACAGAGCCAGATCCATTTAAAGCCTTTCATATTGCCCAAGGCTACAAGGTAGGAGACCTCATCCTTATGTCGGGTCAGGCGTCTATTGATTCAGCAGGCAACTTGGTGGGTGTTGGGGATTTCGATGCTCAAGCTGAACAAACGTTTCAGAATATCAAAAGTGTCTTACAAGCCGCCGGCACGGACATGGATCGCATCGTTAAGGTGGTGATCTATTTGACTGACATCTCGAACTTTCTAAAGATACTGGACTTGCGTGAAAAGAGGCTCACACCGCCCTATCCGGCCGACACTATTGTTGAAGTCTCGTCATTGGCCCTGCTGGAATTGATGATAGAGATCGACGCCACCGCTTTGGCGAACGGTAAAATCATCAACACTTAATTTGTCAGGCTAGGTCTTAAGCCCAAATTCAAATGGGAGACGGCGGGCGTTAATAAACGCCTGCTCGCTGATGCGTGTCCACGGCATGACATCTTTTCGGAAGGCCAGAAAGTCTTCACAAATCTTGCGGACGACAGGCGTGCCAGCTTCATACACTTCGTTGAGCACTTCATTAGCCGCGCGCCCGCTCGCCAACAGCACCTCTTCGGGCATAGCTTTGACCTGGACACCATGCTCTTGCACGAGAGTGCGAAGCGCTGGACCAGATCGCGCATTATATTCTGCAAGCATGTCTTGATTGGTCGCATCGCACGACGCTTTAACGATCGCTTGCAGTTCACTATCTAAGGATTGCCACGCCTCTTCATTGATCATCAATTGCAGCGCGGCACCAGGCTCATGGTAGCCGTAAGAATAGTAATATTTGCAGGCCTGATAGAAGCCGAGTGACAGATCGTTGTATGGCCCCACCCATTCCGCGCCATCAATGGCACCGGACTGCAAGGCTGGGAAAATTTCTCCGCCGGACAGAACCACGGGTGTTGCGCCAAGCTTCTGCAAAATTTTTCCCTGGTTTCCAGGCGCGCGGAACTTCAAACCCTTCAAATCATCGACCGAGTTGATTTCCTTACTGAACCAACCGAGCATTTGCGTGCCGGTGTTTCCAGCGAGAAATCCGCGAATACCGAATGGCTTGTACATTTCATCCCAGAGTTCTTGGCCTTTGCCGTACTGAACCCAGGCCTCTATTTCGTTGGCGGTGAACCCCCACGGAAAGGACGTATAGAAGGCGCAACCTTCAGACTTACCAAGATGATAGTACGCAGCATCATGGCCGAGCTGCGCGGTGCCGTCAGCCACGGCATCGAACGTGCCAAGAGGCGGCACCAGTTCCCCAGCGGAATACACCTTCACGGTTATACGGCCACCTGATAGGGCAGTAATACGTTCTGCCAGTCGTTCGGCACCGGTGCCGAGACCTGGCAGCCCTTTAGGCCAGCTGGTCACCATGCGCCATTCTTTGAGGCCTTGTGAAATAGCCGGTGTTGATAGATTCGACGCCGCGGCAGCGGAACCGCCGACGGCCGCTGTCTTAAGGAAAGAACGTCGTTTCATCTCGTGACTTACGACACCGTCCAGGTGTTGCCTGAACGCAGCAACGCATCCATGTCACCGAGACCTTTGGCCTTGGCAGCCTCAACTTGGTCTTTTACAGCCTGCTCATAAGACGGCGCAGGATCACAGTAAATGACGCCAAGAGCCACTGGCATAGCAGGCGGCTTCATTGCGACTAGAAGGCTAGCGAGAACCTTGTTGGTTTCGTCGTGAACTAAGATGTCATCTTCGGTGATTCCATTTTCCCCGATTGTGACCGCCTCAAGCTCGAACGCCCCTGGCTTAATGCTCAGCCCTTTATTGGACTCTGCGCCATAAATTAGTTTCGCGCCGTGCACCACATGAATTTGCGTTTCTTTCGCGACCTTCTTTTCGGTGAAGTGAGCAAACGCGTCATCATTGAACACGATGCAGTTCTGGATGATTTCAACGAACGAAGCGCCCTTATGATCACGAGACCTCGTGAAGACGTGGCCCAAGTCTTTTGCCTGGATATCAATACCGCGGGCGATAAATCTGGCGTTGCAGCCGAGCGCGAAAGTGCACGCGTCAATGGGTGCATCCACGGATCCTTGAGGTGTTGAAGGTGATTTCTGCCCGATCTGAGAAGTCGGTGAATATTGACCCTTAGTCAGACCGTAAATTTCATTGTTAAAGAGCAGGAATTGCACATCCATATTGCGGCGGAGAACATGCAGAAGATGGTTGCCGCCAATGGATAGCGCATCTCCGTCTCCAGACACGATCCAAACATCAAGATCCGGGTTGGCGAGCTTCACACCTGAGGCAACAGCTGGTGCTCGGCCATGAATTGTGTGAAATCCATATGTCGCCATGTAATAAGGAAAGCGCGATGCACACCCAATTCCAGAGACAAACACAGTGTTGTCAGGCTTAGCCCCCATGTTGGCCAGAGCCATTTGAACCGCCTTCAAAATGGCGTAGTCCCCACAGCCAGGACACCAACGGACTTCCTGATCCGATGCAAAATCCTTGGCCTTTAGTTTTGCGGGTTCGACCTGAACGTTCATTGTATCTCTCCAATAGCCACGCGATTTAACCCTGCGCGCGGGCGCGAATAGCATCTTCTACTTCTTTAATCGTCAGCGGTTGACCGGTCACTTTGAGATGACCGTCGATGTCCTGGCGGGTTTGACTGCGCAGGAAGGTCAACATTTGACCATTATTCATTTCAGCGACCAGCACCTTGTCATACTTGCCAAGCAGGTCGATTAAGTTCTTCGGCAGCGGCCAAAGATTGCGAATGTGGATATGGGCAACATCAAGACCCGCATCCCGCATGTTGGCGACGGCTCTGTTGATGGGACCATAGGTCGACCCCCAACCAACCACGGCCAGTTTGCCGCTGTCGTTTCCAAGCTCGACAGATTGCGCTGGGATATCTTTTGCGATGTTTGCAATTTTATCGTTCCTTAAATCAGTCATGCGTTGATGGTTTTCTGGGTCGTAAGAAATGTTGCCGGACCCATCGGCCTTTTCGATGCCGCCGATACGGTGGGTCAGACCAGGCGTGCCAGGTTTGACCCAAGGGCGAGCAAGAGTTTCCTCGTCGCGACTAAACGGCTGGAACCCTTCAGCCTCTGACCGATAAGAAACCGGGAACGGCTTGTAGTCGGACATGGAGGGAATCATCCAAGGCTCAGCAGCATTGGCGATGTACCCATCCGACAGCAAAAACACAGGCGTCATATACTTAGTCGCCAATCGCACTGCTTCGATTGCCGTTTCAAAACAATCTCCAGGTGACCGCGCTGACAACACAACCATCGGCGCGTCGCCGTTCCGCCCCCAGACCGTGAGAAACAGATCAGACTGCTCCGTTTTCGTCGGCAACCCGGTCGAAGGACCAGCGCGTTGCGTGTCAACAATGATCAACGGCAATTCCGTTGAGATAGCCAAGCCGATTGCCTCTGTCTTAAGTGCGATGCCGGGACCGGAACTGGCAGTGATGCCCATGTTCCCGGCATAGGAGGCTCCAATCGCAGAACACGCTGCAGCAATTTCATCTTCAGCCTGAAAGGTGGTGACACCGAAATTTTTGAGGCGCGACAAAATGTGGAGAATGGGCGACGAGGGCGTGATGGGATACGAACAAAACGTCATGTCGATTCCAGCGAGCTCGCAGCCGGCGACCAACCCCCAAGACAACGCCTCTGCACCTGTGACAAGCCGATACTCACCGGGAGCGAATTCTACTTCGGCAACACGGGTTTGCTGGATGTCACCTGACACTTCCGCTGTCTCACCATAGGCGTGACCAGCCTTAAGAGCAGCGATATTAGCCTGGGCGACGGGCGATTCTGCACCGAATTTTCCAGCGACAAATTTTTCGGTCGCATCGGTGGTCCGGTCATACATCCAGTAGATCAAACCAAGCGTCCACATGTTCTTGCCGCGGAGCGCTTCTTTCTGCGTGACGTCAAACTGTTTTGTTGCTTCTAGGGTGAGAGCCGAGATGTCGATCTCAATGGTGCGGTGCTCACCGAGTGTTCCATCTTCACGTGGATCAACATCGAACCCTGCCTTCTTTAGATTGCGCTCCGTGAAACTGCCGGAATCGACAATGATCAGGCCGCCTGTTCGAACGTCCTTGTAATTGACTTTGAGAGCAGCCGGATTAAGCGCAACCAGCACATCAGGCGAATCGCCCGATGTTTTAATCATGCGGGAGCCAAATTTTATTTGGAAGGCTGAGACACCATAGGTGGTGCCAATCGGCGCACGAATTTCAGCGGGAAAGTCAGGAAACGTCGCTAATGAATTATGGTCCAGTGCCGTAGCTTGTGAGAACTGACCACCAAGAAGCTGTACACCATCACCGGAATCACCAGCAAAGCGAACAACGATCGAATCCCTGTCCGCTTCGGACATCTGGGTACCATCCGCACCATCACCTTTGGACGGATCTGTTTGCAGGTTCATGAACCATATCCTTTAGAAAACGGTGGCGCCGCATCCGACGGCCCCAAAAGCCATTAATTTGAGACATTTATAGGCGGTTTAAGCCCACAAAAATACCGAAAACACGCGCCGACCAACTGGCGAATTAATCGCCCCCGGTCAGTCGACCCTCACATCCATGGCATGGAAATTATAGACGCCGGAGTCACTGGCGGAATTCTTCACCCGCGACGACAAACCCCTAAAACCGACCATCTGAAACATTTATATGGCGGGTGGATCATCGTGACAACGCCTAAGCAGGGACCTCACCAACGCTTCCCGTCGACCTAGGTCGCCCTCAGTCATGGCCGCCTCAATGAGAGGCGTATCCTCAGGGTTACAATGCCATGGTCTGGACCACAGACAGGAATGCAGCCGAAAGGGTCTGAGTGCATCGAGAGACGGCATCGTATCCATGAGGAGACGCGCAAGGTTTTAGGGAGCGGGAACGTGGCCTGGCTGTTCAGAGAGAGCCGCACCCAGCGTCGCTTCGGCGCTGGCGTGATCGCCGGTTTGAGATAGAAGGCTGCCCAATAGACAAAGTGCTTCAACGTGCTTCTTATCTTTCTTGAGTATTTTGCGGTAGAAACGCTCAGCACCCTTTAAGTCACCAGACTGATGCAGGTTAAAGCCGTCCTGCAACATAATCGCGGCCGCTTTACTCTGTTCGCGCGTGCTAACGTGACCAGCCAATCAAACATTGAGCGTTGCGTTGAAACGCGCGAGACCTTCCTCAAGATCGGCGATCAAATCGTCTGGATCTTCAAGACCAATGTGAAGCCGAATACCTGGCTCTGGGTGAGCCCACTCCGTTGCCGTCCGACCCTTCTTTGGGAACGATGCACACATCAGGCTTTCATAGCCACCCCACGAAAACCCCATAGGAAAATACTTCATGCCGTTGAGCATGGCATAAGCGGCCTCTCGCGACGTCTTCTTAAAGATAACGCCGAACAACCCGCTTGCACCTGTAAAGTCACGCTTCCAAATTTCGTGTCCCGGATCTTCTGGCAGTGCGGGATACAACACACACTCGACTTCTGGGCGGGCTTGAAACCATTTTGCGATTTTCATGGTGCTGATCTCGTGTTGACGAAGACGCACACCCAGAGTGCGCAACCCGCGTGTCGCGAGGTAGACATCATCGGGGCTTGCCGCAACGCCTATTTCCTGTCGCCCGGAGTAGAGGGTAGGAAAATGCTTCTCCACTGCTGTGATACTGCCCAACATGACATCAGAATGACCGACGATATATTTGGTACAGGCCTGAATGGAAACATCAGCGCCGAGCGTCAGCGGTTTGTGGAACAGCGGTGAGGCCCAGGTATTGTCGATCATGACAACAATGTTCTCGTCTTTACTATGAGCGGCTGTGGCGATGGCAGGTATATCCTGCATTTCGAAGGTGTGGGACCCTGGGCTTTCCGTAAACACGACCGTCGTGTGGGGCTGGATCAAATCTTCAATGCCGGCGCCAATGTAGGGATCGTAGTAGGTGGTCTCTACGCCGAAACGAGCGAGGGTTCTGTTGCAGAAATGGCGCGTGGGCTCATAAACGGAATCAACCATGAGAAGGTGGTCACCCGCTTTGAGAAAACAAAGCAGGGCTGTGGTCACGGCACCAAGACCCGACGGAGCAAGAACCGTATCAAACCCTTGCTCTAGGTCTGTGAGAGCCTCCTCCAACGTCCAAGACGTTGGCGACCCCTTGCGGCCATAGAAGTGCATCTTCTTTTGCTGATTGATCGCTCCTTCAGACGCGGCCTGCATTTGGTCCGTATCAGCAAAAAGTACCGTCGACGCGCGATAGACCGGCGTGTTGACGACACCATGCTTATGGGCGTTCTTGCCGCCACCGTGGATGATTTTTGTATCTTCTTTCATGGCGTCGCCCCGTGAGTCTAAGTCAGTCTTGTGTGGTGAGCTTATATAGAGCCAAAGATCAATTTTTGAGGCCTATGTAAACCCAATCTTTGCACATAAGTCTCCGACACAGCCGGTCCTTCAAGCCAACTGCAGCGACCCAAAAAGAAAGAGGCCCTCGGATTGCTCCGAGGGCCTCAATACTTAGCCGTTAGGCTTCGTTGTTTAGGCTCTCACCTTAGAAGGTGTGAACGACCTTGACGCCGAATTGACGCTTTTCAGCTGGTGTCGTAGCAACACCTTGGCTGAAGAGGAAGTCAAACAGGCTAGCGCCTGAGAAGTCAGACCAGCGTGTACCTGCAAGATAGTTGTCATCATCAAAGATATTTTTGACATAACCCTCAATGCGTGTGCCATCCATCTCAAAGCCAGCACGCAGATTGAAGCGCCAGTACTTACCGATGTATGAGAAGTTCTTCTCTTCGTTAAATGCACGACCGAAGTAGTGACCGTCGAAGCGAATGAAGTAATCCCAATCATTGGTCAGCTGATCGGTCCAAGTGGTAGAGAAGGATCCACTCCAGTCCGGATAGCGCGCCGGTGTGTTGCCTGAGCAATCAGAACGCGTAGCTGCAGGGGCAAACGGCGAGAAGCCACAAGTCAAGGTGCCATATTCACCTTTGGCATAGTTGACTGTGAAGTCACCCGAGAAGTTTTCGTTCAGGGCAAATCCACCTTCAAGTTCGATACCCTCAAGGTCCGCGTCACCAGCGTTAAACTGCAGGTTCAGCACTCGGTCAATGCCATTGGTGTCTGTGATGGGAATACCCTGACGAGTCTTCAGGTTGGTCCAGTCCATATGGTAAGCAACCAATGAGAAGAACATCCTGTTGTCAAACAACTGCTGCTTCCAACCCAGTTCATAGTTGACGAGTTTTTCTTCGTCATTGAACAGGCTCAAGTTGCCACCAACGACGGCAGACACTGCAGCAAAGTCCGTTGCGTTAAGTGGCGCCAAATCGGTGTTAAAGAAGCCTGGTAGATTACCCTCGGAGTAGGTGGCCCATATGGTGGAATTATCCATCGGATTGTAGGACAACGTGACACGCGGCAGGAAGCTCTTGAACTTGTCCTCAAAGTCCACACCCGGAGTGGTGCGCTCATCCTGCTGGATTGTGTCTTCTTGATACCGCCATTCGAAGTCGAGAGTCAGATCTTCTGTGATGTCATAACCCAAAGAGCCAAACACACCGATCGTTTCGCCAGTTTCCAGTGGGAAGGCTGTGGTCATTAAAGTGTGCGGACCAGGTAGATTACCGCCAATAACGCCCAGCGTTACGCCACCATCAGAGCCCCAGATATTAAGACCGCCATTACCTTGCTGGATGTAATCAACCGTGAAGTAGTTAGCACCAACAGAGTATCTCAAAGCTTGGTCTTGCGGCGAATCAAGGGTGATTTCAGCTGTATAATCTTCATGCCGCTGGGGATCTTGTGACAAAAAGTTTTGCGCACGGGTCAAATCAAAGTCTCGCACCCAGTTGGCCCGCATATCACTATATCCAAGCACGACGTTAATGGCATGTCCGTCATCGAATTCGTAATCGGAAATCAAAGACGCACGCCATTGCTTACGACGAAGACCAACAAAGTCGACCAACGGAACACCAGGAACCTTCGGACGGGTAACCGTACCGCGGGGGTCGGTAATTTCCGTAGCCCGGAACGCCGCAATGTCGAAAGCAGTTAGTGTCGTATTCGGAGCAATAAAAGCGTCAACGTCAACTTTCGGTACCGGGCCACAGAAGTAATCAGCCAAAGTATCGGCGGCCGATGTGATACCTTGTGACCGACAGTTTGTGCCCGCATTTGCCGAGCCACTTCCACGATCCGACAGAGCCGAACCAAGCAATAGGCCAGCAGCTGGGCCATCGTTATCGCGCGAATAGAGAACACGCAATTTCGTGGAGAAGTTTTCAGACGGCTGAGCAAACAAGACAGCTTGCAGCGTTTCCGTCCGCTCACGGCCTAGCTCACCGCCATCGGCGTTGGAACGGTACTGACCGTCAGTGCCATAGCCACGGGCAGAAATACGATAGGACAGCTTGTCATCAACCAGCGGGCCTTCGTGAGACACGGAGATATCATAGCTGCCATCTTCGCCCCACTCAGCCGCGGCGCGACCGGCGTACTCAAAACCAGGGGTCTTGGTGACGTAGTTCACAGCACCAGCGAAAGTTGAACGACCGAAGGTCGCAGATTGCGGTCCTTTAATGATTTCAACACGCTCAAGGTTTGAGAAGTCCAAGCTGGCAACACCTTGAGAGACGTAGACGCCGTCAAGGAACACCGTACCGAGCTGCTGAGATGCAGCGGATTGGTTGGAGTCCATGCCGCGGAAGCGGACCGCCGTATTAAAACGACCAGGAATCTGACCACCTTGCTTATTAAAGTGCATGCCAGCCGTGACAAACGAGAGGTCTTCAAGGTTAGTGAAACCGCTGCGATCTAGCTCATCGAATGAAAAAGCAGAAATAGCGACCGGAATTTCGAGTAAAGATTCTTCACGTTTACGCGCCGTAACGACGATTTCTTCGAGTGCCAAGCTTTGTGCAACGGCAGTGTTATCAACCACCCCGGTAGTCGCTATGGCAATGCCTGCAACGCCAGCACTTAAGCGAGTTAAAAAGGTCATAGTCTTATGATCCCCCAATTATGATTTAGCGGGACGCTTCCGCCCCTCACATTTTCTTCTGACACTACGAGCATCAAAAGGGAATTCTTAAAAGGTTCCGTGGTTATGATTGCCTCGTATCCATAGCTGTAGCAACCAGGAAACAGTGTTCTGGACAAATTAAGTTAACCCTATGACCTCTTTGCAACATGTCGCCCGAATAGGGAAAGATGGTCTGCTTTGTCTGTATATTGGCTAGATTTTAGCAAAATATCCTATATTTTTCATATAATATGTTGCAAATATAATACACAACACACCTCGTGATGGTGAAAAGGGTTGTTTGGTCTTTTTCTTGAAGGCAATTTAGTTAAGATTTACTGTTTTTCGACAGCGCATGAGGATGCAGGCTAGCGCCAACTCGTTGCAATGCCCGCCTTGCTTGTTCCGAAAGTCGTACGACTAAAATTGATACACCCTTGGAAGGGGACATTGCATGAAATTTAGGAGATTTGGCCTTCATGGCCTCGCTCTTGCAACAGCGGTGGTGATGGCTTTTCCATTAGCCGCTGAAGCACAGAGTATTGCCCTTGAAGAAATCGTGGTGACGGCGCGTAAGCGTTCTGAAAGCCTGCAAGAGATTCCGGTCGCGATCACGGCCTTCTCATCGCAACAAATGGAAGCCATCGGTGCGCCGAACCTGGTCGATCTGGCCAAGTTCACACCAGGTCTTCAATTCAACGAACAAGGCGTGCAGGAGCCAGGCCGTGTTTACACCGCCATTCGCTTCCGCGGCCTTGGTTCTGAATTGAAAGAGCCTTTTGCGCAAACAGGGTCCGCCTTCTTGGACGGCATCTACATGCCTGGCGGTGTGTCCAGTATGGGTAACGAAAACTTTGAGCGCATCGAAGTTGTGAAAGGCCCATCATCTGCATGGTTGGGTCGCTCGACCTTTGCTGGTGCGGTGAACTTCATCACCAAGACTCCGAGCACGACCGAATACTCCGGACGCGCCTCAACCCGTTTTGCGGAAGACGGCACGTATGACGTGACCTTCTCTCATGAAGGCCCCCTTGTCGAAGACAAGCTAGCCTATCGAGCCTTTGTCCGCGGCTATGGCACCGACGGCCAATACTCCGCCTCAGATGGCGGTGACTTGGGTGCAGAACGCACAGACACGATGATGGGCACGCTGTTCGCGACACCCACCGAAGACTTAACTATCAAGCTGCATGCCATTTATTCTAGGGATAAGGATAGCTCTCCGGCTCAAGCGTTCATCAGTGGCCCTCTTGGTCTGCGTGGTAATAACACGACCAACCTGACCAACTGTCTCGCAAACCGCACGGGCGGCTTGACCAAGGCTGACGGTGTGACACCTCTGACAGACTGGGTCTGTGGAAAGATTCCTGAAGTTTCAAGCATCATTGATTCATCAACGGCGTTGTCAGCGGATTTAATCAACTTCTGGAACAACGTTGTGCCTGAATTCCCTGGTGCTCCGTACATCGATCAAGTGGGCTTGCGGCGTAAAAACCTTCGTTTTTCTTTGAATGTTGACTACGACATCAACGCTACAGGTTTTTTTGAAGGCTCAACACTGTCGTTCCTCGGTGGTTACGGTAAAGAAAACTCTGTGTTCATTCGTGACTTCGACTTAACTCCGGTTGCCAACTGGCTGTCACGGGATCCTTCACAGAACAAGATCAAGCAGTTCGAAGCACGCATCACCTCCAGTGAAGACAATGATCTGACCTGGATGCTCGGTGTCAGCTACTTTGACGGTGGCTTCCAAGCCACGTTCCAAGGCGGTGAAGTAGCCGTCGGTACGGACGGCGGTCTGACGGGTCCAGGAGCCTTTGATCTGGATACGGCTCTTGGCCGTGTTGCAGACGGAGTCTGCCCTTGCTTCTTCCCACCTCTGACCATTGGCCCTGAGAACGGTGGGGAAACCAAAGGCGTGTTCGGCACCATCGGGTACCAGTTCACCGATGAGTTTTCGTTCGACTTTGAATGGCGCTATCAGAAGGATAGCATCACCGTCATTCTTCCTGGTGTAACAGATGTCTCTGGGTTTGCTCCGCAAATTCAAGCACTTGGTACCGGCAACGGCGGCGAGCTAGGTCAGTCCTTTAACAAGTTCTTGCCTCGCGTCACGTTACAGTACCAACCGAGCGATGAAACCAATGTGTGGGCCACGTTCTCTCGCGGCAACACGCCTGGTTACTTCAACGCTGACGTTGTTAACCGTCCGGCAGCTGACATCGATTTGATCTTTGCTCAGATCGACACAGATGTCTTCCTCGGTGAGGAAACGCTCGACAACTACGAGCTGGGTTGGAAACAACAGTTCCTGGACAACCGGGTCAACTTCTCCTTGGTCGCGTATTACATGGAGTGGAAGAACCAGAAGACCAGAACTGGCGCGACGATTAATCGGAACGATGCTGCAGGGTCCCAAATCGCTTTGAACGCCACCATCGGTGGATTCAATACCGAGTTTAAGGGCATTGAGTTCGAAGGATCTGCCGCAGTCACGGACAACCTCATCTTTGATTGGGGTGTGAACTACGCCGATGCTGAGTTCAAAAACTTCGAATGTGGGTTCACAGATGACTTCTTCCCGCCCGCTGCCGATGGTCGCTTAGTTTGTGATGGCAACCGACCTGTTCAGTTCCCGAAATGGAGTGGGTCACTTGCAGGAACATGGACAGATAGCCTGACCGACGATTGGGACTACTTCATTCGGTGGGATGCCTCCTACACCGGCAAGCGCTTCGCTGACGAAGCCAACTTCGCCTATGTGGGTTCACAAATCCTATCTAACCTACGCATCGGCTTCACGAACGATACCGTGCGCTTGGAAGGGTTCGTCACCAACCTGTTCAACGACAAGACCTGGCTGGCAGGACAACGCTGGACCGACTTCTCAGCTGACCAGGGTGGCCTGTTCCCGTTCGAGTTTACGGTACAACAAGGTATTGCTCTGAGCGCACCAAAACTGCGTCAGTTCGGTGTCCGTGCGTCGTATAACTTCTAGAACGAGACGACATAAACTGTTTTGGGAACGCCTCGGCTTCGGCCGGGGCGTTTTCTTTTGCTCTGACGGGATGCGCCCACTACCCTCAGGATATGGTTTGGCGTGTCTTTTATACCTTCCTGTTAAGTCTGTGCTTTTCCGTTCAATCGAATGCCCAGGAAATCTTGCGCATTGGTACGACGGCGTTACCACCAACACTGGGCAACCCCTATCGCAACACAGGCACACCGCACATTTATACCTGGTCAGCAACTTTTGATGGGCTGACGCGCATCGATATTAACGGCAACCTTCAACCTTGGTTGGCCACTGATTGGAACGCCATCGACGACCTTACGTGGCACATTACGCTTCGCGATGACGTGACTTTCTCTAACGGGGTCCCGTTTACAGCAGACGCGGTTGTTGGGGTGTTGAATTACTTAACCAGCAACGACGCAGTTCGGGAAGCAGTAGCACGCGAGTTTTCATTTGTTCGCACATCATACGCCATTGACCCCTATACAGTTGAAATCATCACCCACCTGCCGACACCGCATTTGCCTCGCACACTGCCGCTGTTACACATGGTCGAACCAGGCCAATGGAAACGCTTGGGTCCTGAAGGGTTCGCAAGAGAGCCAGTCGGTACCGGGCCGTACCACCCAACTAAATTTAGCGCGACCAAGATTGAGTACGATGCTGTGCCGACGTCCTGGCGCACACCGACCATCCCTCGCATGGAAAAAATCGCAGCACCGGAGGCTTATGCCCGCACTCAAGCTGTTCTGGCCGGTCAAATGGATATTGCGATGGGACTTGGCCCCGAAGAAGCTGATCTGATTGCGGCCGCGGGTGGCCAGGGGTTGAGTTGGCCCACGGCGGCCATGTGGGCGATCAACTTTCATCACGGGCGCGGCAATCCGTTAGACGACGTTCGAGTTCGTGAGGCTCTAAATATAGCTATCGATCGTCGCGCCCTCGTCGACGGATTGCTCGCCGGTATTCCAGAGTTACCCACACAGCCTGCCACTTCAGTGGTCTATGGTTTTGACCCTGACTTGCCTCCCATTCCATTTGATGTGGATCGAGCCCGCGCTTTGTTAGCGGAAGCCGGGTACCCCGGCGGCTTTACTTTTATTGTTCAAGGCGTCATCGGGTCCGGCGCCAACGATGCGGCCATGTATCAAAAAGTCGCCCAGGATTTGTTGGCGATTGGCGTGACCATGGAGATCAGAACGTTTCCCGTCAGCCAACTCATTCGTAGTGTGATGGAAGGCGGATGGGATGGCGACGCCTTTGGCGTAACCTTTGCCGCTGAACCCACGGTCGACGTGTTACGCCCTCTCCGCAATCACTCGTGCCTTTGGGTTCACCCCTGGTATTGCGACGAACGCATTATGCCAGCCATTGAGGAGGCGTTGGTTACATTTGATATCGAGCGCGGTCTGAAATTACGTCACGACGTCATGAGGTTTTATAGAGAAGAGTGGGTTGCTCTCTTTTTGTATCAGATCGTGCGGTTTGCTGGCACACGCGGAAATGTTCGTGGCTTCTCCGAAGTTCATGGGTACGTCAGTTACGAAGACATCCGTTTGATCGATCCATGATACGCACACTCGCTTGCATTGCGGTCCTCCTGTGCTGCGGAATTTCAACGGGCGAGGCACGCACCCTGCGGCTCGCGGTTCATGAGTTGCCCCCTGGTCGTGGCTACCCCTACCGCGTCATGACCATGCCGAGTTTGTACTCCCTGTCGGCGATCTTCGACGGTCTCACACGCATTGATAAAGACGGTATTGTGCGGCCCTGGTTGGCCAAAACTTGGACTCTGAAGGATCCTCTAACCTGGGTCCTCAGTCTACGCGACGACGTTGTTTTTCATAATGGTCGCCCCTTTACGGCGGACGCCGTTGTCCATGCCGTCACCTATTTAACCGGCCAAGGCGGGACCGGAGAAGCTGTAGCTACGGAAATGTCCTTTCTAAAGGGTGCGACCGCCCTTGACGATTTCACGGTTAAAATCAAAACCTATATTCCAGTGCCCATACTGCCGCGCTTCTTGCCAGTGCTGCATATAGTTGAACCGGAGAGTTGGACTGCGCTAGGCCGCGATGAATTTTCTTTAAGACCGGTTGGAACAGGACCCTTCAAAGTCGATGCTTTTGAAGCCACCCGGATCTTGTTGAGGGCTAACCCAGAGTCCTGGCGCCCGCCAAAACTCGACCATTTGGAGATTCTGGCAGTGCCTGATGCCACAGCCCGTGTGCAAGGCCTCACATCCGGCTCCTTGGACGTTGCATTGGCGTTGGGCCCCGATGATCAAGACGCTATCGAACGAGTTGGCGGAACACTTCTCGGCTGGCGTAGCGAGATGGTGCGCACAATTTCATTTGTTCTAACCGAAGGACCAAGCCCGCTTGATGACATCCGTGTCCGCCGAGCTTTAAACCTGGCCATAGACAGAGAAACCATTATCGAGGGTTTACTCGGTGGCTTAACCGTCCCAGCCAGCCAGGGGGCCACACCGGCGGCAGAGGGATACAATCCAACACTCGAGCCCATTCCCTACGACCCGGACCGCGCGCGCACCCTCCTTGAAGACGCCGGATACGAAAACGGGTTCGCCTTGACAGCTGAAGCGGTTATTGGTGCCAACGGATCTGACAGCGCCATGTATCAGTTGGTCGCGCGCTCCCTTCGCGAGGTCGGCGTCGAGCTCATCATTGCACCTGTCACTATTGCTCATTTATTTGATCACTTCGAACGGGGTAAGTGGCACGGCAAAGCATTCGGCATGGTCTACACAATGGAACCGATCATCGATGTAATTCGTACGCTACGGAACAACTCCTGCGACCGCCCCGCACCTTGGTATTGCGATACCGGCGCCACGGCGATGATTGAAAATGCATTGACTGAGCAAAATCCTGAAAAACGCATCGCACTGAAACAACATCTCATGGCGCGATACCGAGACAATGCGGCAGCAATATTTCTATGGCCCGAGTTGCGATTTACCGGGCTCGCCGCCGGCGTGACCGGCTATAGAGACGCGCACGGATTCGTCAGTTACGATACTCTTGATATTCAACGTTAGAGTGACACTCAACGACATCTGAGTAGAGGGATATCGCTTTGCGCCATCATTTGACACGAATTCTGTCGAGCGCTGTGATCGCTGTTATCACTCATACCGCCTCTTTCTCTACAGCATCGGACTTGGTCATGCGGCTTGGCATTTCCAGTCTTCCTCTGTCGCTGGGTAATCCGTTTCGGTCTGGCGCCACACCTACGATTTATTTCACGCCCGCGCTTTTCGATGGTCTGACTCGCATAGATAAGAATGGTGCATTGCAGCCATGGCTGGCTGTATCTTGGGAAGCTAGAGATCAAAACACCTGGCGTGTGACCCTTCGCGATAGCGTGACGTTTTCCAACGGCGTGCCGCTCACATCTGAAGCGGCTGTATTTGCGTTCAATTATTTGGCCAGTGAAGACTCTTTGCCTGAAAGTTTGCGGCGTGAACTTCCTGGATTTGTGGGCGCTGAGGCTATAGATGACCTGACCTTCGACGTTACGACAATAGATTCAGATCCGCTGCTTATGCAGTCTCTCACCATTCTCCCGATGGTCGAACCAGATCAATGGAACAAGCTGGGACGGGAAGGCTTCGCTCGCGAGCCTGTGGGGACAGGACCTTTCCACATTGAGAATTGGGGACCAGCAGAAGCAAAAATGGTTGCCGTGCCCACCTCTTGGCGTCGACCCAAAGTCGGCAGACTTGAAGTCCTGGCCATTCCCGATAAATCTGCGCGCATCCAAGCGCTACAATCAAATCGCATCGATGTCGCCATTGAATTCGGCCCAGAAGATGGCGCAACGTTGGAAGCCGCCGGTCTGAACATCGAAAGTTGGATTGCGTCGGAAACATCTGGCCTATCGTTCATCTTGCATGAGCGGCCAGACTCGCCGCTGCAAGATGTGCGGGTGCGGGAAGCGCTCAATTTGACAATCAACCGCGATGCGTTGGGCGCAATACTGCTGGAAAGCTCAACGGTACCCGCCAATCAACCGGTGCCGCGCGTGGCTTTTGGGTATAATCCTGACTTACCACCCATCAACCATGATCTTGATCGCGCCCGGGCGCTTCTAAAAGAAGCAGGATACGAAAACGGTTTTTCCTTTGCGGCTTATACAGTCAGCGGCATTGGTGTTGGTGCGTCCGTGCTGCAGGTCGTGGCAAACGAATTTGCCAGCATCGGCGTGAACATGGAGTTGCGCTCCCTCCCTATTCAGCAGTTTCTAAGGTATCTGGGCCAGGGCACCTGGCCGGAGGACGTCGATGCCTTTTCTATGAATTGGCCCGTTTGGCCCTCGTTAGATAGTCTCCGTGCACTTCGCTTGCACTCTTGTTTGCGACGGGAACCTTGGTATTGCGATGAAGCTATCATGCCGATGATTCGATCTGCCATTTCAGAATGGGACAGCGACAAGGCCCTCAACATGCGACGTGAGATCATGTCTTGGTATCGGGATCAATATCCAGCCGTCTATATGTTTGAGACATCGCAATTTGCGGGCACACGCCCAAATGTTGCTGGCTTTACCATGGTCAACAACATCATATCCTTCGAGACCCTAGGTTTTGCTGAGTAACCCCTAATATTTATTCAATAACTTATTCCCAAACAGGGACATAATTGCCGAGCTAGCTAATGAAAAGTGCCCGGTGGTCTTCGATATCTAGCGCGCTCGCTTTGTCCCCTCAGGATACAAACAAGGCCTGCCCAGTTCGTCGACCAACCTTCGTTCTGCGAGCTCTTTCAGAACCGAAATAAAATGTTCCGCCGTGCCGGGACGATCATAGAGTTCAAGCCAGTTTTGCTCACAGAACGCAATAATGGCCGGACCTCCCAGCTCAACCTCCCAAAGGATGCCGAGCAACGACGCAAGATTTTCTTCACGTTCTTTAGTCTCCGCATCAACACAGCAAGCAGAATTTGCCTCTTCTTTCTTCCCCGTCTCGGGTCCGGCGCCCAAGCCAAAATCAACCAGCTCACGCCGCTCCGGTGGCGCAATTTGCCAGTGCGCAAACTCATGAAGCAACACAGCTGTCTCCGTCTGGCTGGCTACGCCAGCACCGTCCCAGCTAAAACTCTTTGAAGGACTGGAATCGTAAATGGGAACGCCCAGTCTTTCGCTCAGCTGAATAGCGTCATCATGCCCAGCGTAAAGATCAACCTGAAAGCCTGGTGCCTTATTCTTGGTAGCGGCGATGCGGCGAAAGACGGAGTAGGCAAAAAAATGCACCGTCAAAGCTTTATCTAAAGTGCCGAGCGCAGACTCGAGGTCGGCTGTATATAATGAAGACAACATCATAAGACCAAATTCTTACAGTGAGCTGTTTGAACGGTCTAGGATGCGGGCACACTATTTTGAGAGTCGCATACTATGACACGTTGCGCCAAGGCTTACCTCTTGTTGCATCGAAAGAGGGCGGGTGGCTAGGCACGTACTCTTTCATTTCATGGGTTGGGTGGATTAACAACCGTTACGACTTTCGAGACGTTCTCAATATTTTCGACGACGCGGAATCGTCCTAAAGCACTCTCAAAAAAGCAAACGCCCCGGACTTACGTCCAGGGCGCTCTGATCTTGTAAAGATTGCGGGTGTTAGGCCGCGCTCAAGAGCTTCTCTAATTTTGCAGTCGCCGCCTCTGGCTTAATTTTCTCGACCGCTGCCATTTCATGGGCGAGGCGTTCTAACGCTTGCTCATAAATTTGGCGTTCAGAGTAAGATTGCTCTGGTTGGCTGTCGCCGCGATGCAAATCACGCACAACTTCGGCAATGGAGACGGGATCACCAGAATTGATCTTGGCTTCGTACTCCTGCGCGCGTCGGCTCCACATCGCTCGCTTGACCCGCGCACGTCCCTTAAGGGTCGTTAGCGCTTGATCCATAACTTTACGGGTGGACAGCTTACGCAGGCCGGAATTGTCGACCTTGTCCACAGGTACACTCAGGGTCATGCGGTCCCGTTCAAAACTCACGACAAATAATTCAATCTCTTGGCCGCCGATCACCTGCTTCTCAATATCAGTTACTTGTCCGACACCATGAGCGGGGTAAACGACAAAATCTCCAGTTGAGAACACCATTCCTTTGCGTGTGTCCTTTTCGCGGGGTTTCTTTGCTTTTGTTTCTGCACTGGTCTTTTTCGGCATTATTTGGCTCTCTTATTCCAGTTAGCGCCCATATCCTATGAAACCTCGGCAACCCCCAGTTGCCCTCACGAATAAAGGGCCAGACGGCCCTTGAGGTTCCATTTACTTCTTCGCCAGCCCCTGATCCGCGCACCTGGCCCCCTAATTGGTCGGGGACTTGTCTTGCGCGCCTTAAGATTCTGTGATTTGTTGCAGCGCACAAAAGATCGGGTATACCGAAAAAATAATCCGCCAGTTCTTTCGGCGGATTAAGTACTTATACCAAATTTGCGGTGCAAAAGACAGCCTAAAGTAGGCGCCATTTTGGCGCCTACACCCCCCTCAAGCTGGTCTCAAATCAGCCGGAGTTGCCAGGGTTTGTGCTGAATTGTTCTTTCTTGCCGGGTTTACCATTCCACTCTTCGCCATCAGCCGGGGCCTCGCCCTTGGCAGTGATATTCGGCCATTTATCCGCGTATTCCGCGTTTAACTCTATCCAATCTTGTGTGGAGTCCTCCGAGTCGGGAAGAATAGCCTCCGCCGGGCATTCTGGCTCACAGACACCACAATCGATGCATTCATCCGGGTGGATAACGAGCATGTTTTCACCTTCGTAGAAGCAGTCCACGGGACAGACTTCGACGCAATCCATAAATTTGCACTTAATACAGTTTTCGGTGACGACGTAGGTCATTACGTATCTTTCTCCACATAACCCATTTGGATTTCATCCTTGAGTTTGGTTATCTAAGTTAGAGCCCCAGTTGCTCTAACGCCGCTTTCCGGGCTCGACCGCTATCTTGATCAGTAACATACAATAAGCCACTGACTCGACGTACTAGATTTGCCTCAAAGTCGTCAAGCTGACCGTCAGAATAAACAACTTCCCACAGCATTTGCATTAACTCAACGCGGCCGTCGTAATCCAAATTATCCCTGACCGTTCTAGCAAAACCGTACAGCTGATTGGACTTCGCGACCGCCTCTTCCGCATCCGTAATGATACCATCAAGGTTATCCTCGGGAAGAGAGAACAGATGCACCAAAACATCTTTGACCTGGGCACGCTCCTGCTCATCAAACGTGCCGTCTGCCATCGCCGCCTCCACAAGGAGGGCGGCAGCCGCTGATTGGACCGTTGGTTCCTGGGGCGATGCCTCACTGATCTTGCGAGGTTCACTGATAAATGATTTTAAAGCATCAAGCATAGGTTCAGGTACCGGTTAGTTGCCGCAGGATCAAGGACCTTAAAGCCGACACAAGCTACTCATCCATACTCATTACGGAGAAAAAACTTCTCCAAAGCCCGGCGCTCACGTTTTGTCGGACGACCACTTCCGGGAGGTCGGTAAAGAGGTGCTTTCTTTTTCGCCCCATCCAAACGCTCTGGCGGACCAAGTTCTTCATACAGGAGCGCAGCTTCCGGCGCCGGACCGCGACGAACACCTAAAGCGTTGACAGATACGGTACGACGGACTGGACCGATGGTTACGACGATTTGATCTCCAACGCGGACCAGCCGGTTGGGTTTCTCTACTTTTTCACCATTGATCATTATCCGACCATCGATACACAAATTTTGTGCGAGTGATCTGGTCTTGCAGAAACGGGCAAACCAAAGCCACTTGTCGACCCTCAGCCCGTCACTCAACTTTTTACCAAGTCCTTCAGCACGGCAAACGGTGAGTCTGGGTCGATCGGCTTCTCAGCCGGCTTGCTTCTCTTGGGTTTTCTTTTTTGCACGTCACCGGTCTTGGGTGATGTTTTAGAATTCGTTTTTGGCGCGGTTCGCCGTTTGGGTTTGCGTTTAACGGCAATAGAGATCCCTTCCTGCCCAAGGCTCGACACGTAGCTAAGCGCGACCAGAAGCTCCACGGCATTTTCTGCGCCAATACCCAAAGGCGACAAACTTGCCGGCGGAAGTATTTTAACACCCTCACGCAACAAGCGTCTGACCTCAGCGGAGAACCGTTCGATCATATCTACCCGATATGCGGTGCCTTTAACGGGGTGAAACCCTGACGCGCGGTAAAAATCAGCCGGAACATTTTTCTCAGTGGGAAAAGAAACGCGACCTGCGGGAGGCAAGGCCGGTGGCACCTCTGAATCGTTATCGACCGTCCAAAGAAGGGCGCGGAGCCGGACTGGTTCGGCCTTAAGTACATCTGGCACGTATACAAAATTGAGGCCGAATCTAATGCGGTGACCAGCAAGCGCTTTGCGGTCCTCGTCGGTGAGCACGCGTATCTGCGCCTCAGCCTCTTTGCGATCCACCGTCCCCAACGCTTCAGCGACCTGAAACGCTAGACCGCGAGCCGCTCCTTTAAGTGGAGACGCTTCTGCCTGGATGAGAGGTCCCAGCAATTTGTCAATATGGGCATCAATCCATTTCTGGTGACGCATAGCCACTTGATCACACAGCGCTCGATCCAACCGATCATCGGCTGTGACACTGACTTTTGGCGACAATGGTCTTGCACCTTTTGTCAGCGTAGCGACTACAGCGCCTTGCCAAAGGACTCGAGCACGATCGTCCAATGAAAAAGCCTCGTCGTTTGCGTCAATCTGCGCTAGCGCGCGGCGCTCGAGTTCCGGCACCACCGCAGAATCAGCCGCGTTCTCGATGGCGCGATCTGCAGTTTTTAAACCTGTCTTGTCGGGCTCAAACACAAGGCCGTTGAGCGTGCCGATGAAATGACCATCGACTTCTACACGACCTGCCTCATCAACGGCGGCAACCATGCGGTCTGTTCCCTTAAGTTTCTTCACCAAGTGCGCAATGCGCCGATCAATAAACTGTTCTGTTAGTTTGTCATGCAATGAATCGGACAAGCGATCTTCTACAACGCGAGTCTGATCCTGCCAATAACCGGCATTCTCTACCCATCTCGGCCGATTGGCGAGATAGGTCCATGTTCGAATAGCGGCAATGCGATCCATCAAAGCATGAATGTCGCCATCCGTTCGATCTATGCGGCCGACCTGGTCAGCCACCCAATCCTCTGGGATGTTTTCGTTGGTATCACTTAGGTGTAAATAGATTTGGCTGAGTAGACGCGCATGGGTTTCAGGTCTCAGTTTGCGGAAGTCGGGAACTTGCGTCACATCCCACAACAGCCTGACGCGCGAAGATCCTTTAGCGCGATTCTGCACATCTGGTTCGTTAGCGAGAATATCTAAGACCAATTGATCTTCGGGCGTTGGTGGTCGCATCAAGCCGGGTCCTGGCGGCGGCTTTTGTAGGCCCTTAAGCAAGGATTGAACGGTCGCGTATTGAAGATCTGAATTTCGCCAATACAACATTTTGACCGATTGAAATTCGTGGGTCTCAATACGTGCAACAACATCTGGATCAAAAGCCGATACCTCTGCCGTTACACCAAATGTTCCGTCATTCATATGACGACCAGCCCGCCCTGCGATTTGAGACAGTTCCGGTGCGGTCAGCGCTCGGGGTGCCCGCCCGTCGAACTTTGATAAAGACGCAAAGGCAACATGATCCACATCCATATTCAGACCCATGCCAATAGCATCGGTCGCCACCAAATAATCGACTTCTCCGGATTGATAGAGCGCTACCTGCGCATTTCTCGCGCGCGGACTGAGCGCCCCCATAACCACAGCCGCGCCCCCACGTTGCCTCCGCAGTAGGTCTGCAATGCCATAAACTTCGGAGGCTGAAAAAGCGACCACCGCTGACCGGCGGGGCAACCGCGTCAACTTCTTGGACCCGCTGTAGGTCAACTTTGAGAACCGCGGGCGTGTTATGAAATTGGCGTCTGGTACTAATCTGCGAATCAACGGCCGGACAGTTTCAGCCCCGAGAAACATGGTCTCTACTCGGCCACGGCTGTTCAGTAACCGGTCGGTAAAAACATGGCCACGCTCGCGATCTGCCGCTAGCTGTATTTCATCAACTGCCAAAAATGCCACATCACGATCAATCGGCATACTTTCGACGGTGCAGATAAAATAAGTAGCCCGCGGCGGGATGATCTTTTCTTCCCCCGTCACCAGCGCGACGGCACCTTCGCCCTTTATGGCAACAGCCCGGTCATAGTTTTCTCTGGCCAGCAGCCGCAATGGAAAGCCGATTATTCCCGATGCATGACCAAGCATCCGATCCATAGCGAGATAGGTTTTGCCGGTGTTGGTCGGCCCTAAGACGACAGTAACGTCTGAGTCTGAATAATCGTGCCGAGCGGCCAAAGCGAAAGAACCTGACTGAGGAAAAGAAGGTGGACTAATCGGCTGCAGCGCTTCTTGGTTAAGACAAGCTAGTCCTCAACCAACTGCGCCTCTTGTCGTCGGTTCGCACGTTTGTTCTTTTGATTATAGTCCTTCAACCGACGTTCCATCGTGTCGAAAGAATCACGCAAGGCAATTAGAATGTCTTCATGGGCCTTCATTTCTTTCGGATCTCGCCGCACGACAAGGTCTTCGCCGGGCACTGCAAGATGAATGGTGACATGGAATGGCGCTGCATTGGAATTCAGATTGGAGTGGCTCTTGTGATGCGATTCGACGACAACCCGACAACTGGTGATGCGGTCTGAATAGTTCTCGAGTTTATCTACACGCTCTCGGATCTTCTCTTCGACAGCATCGGACTTATCGATCCCGTGAAAAGCGATTTGAGTTGGAATCTGCATATTCGCCTCCATTTTATACCGTGTTCGGTGGTGCAAGACGTCGGGTCGGATCATGCATCCACATCACATCATGACGCGATACTGAGACCGGAACAATGCGCCAAATCAAACCCAAGTGGGCACACCTGCGGCTGAGGAGAAAAATGTACCGTTGAGACCAATTTACCCCTTGCCACGACGACGCAGACACCCAATATGACGCGCGAATGCGATTGGTTTATCCACCCCGTGTCACACGGCGCTGACAAAAAGAGAGCCTTTAGAGATGAGTGAAGAAAAACATACCTTCCAGGCGGAAGTTGCCAAGCTGTTAGATATTGTCGTGCATTCTCTGTACTCCAACACAGAGATCTTCCTACGCGAACTCATTTCGAACGCCTCAGACTCGTGTGACAGATTGCGCTACGCCGCATTGACAGACGGAAGTTTGATCGAAAGCGATAACTCAGAATTCTCAATTCATATCGCGGTCGACAAAGAAAAGCGCACGCTGACCATCAGCGATAACGGCATTGGGATGAACAAAGACGAGCTGGTTGAGAACTTGGGTACAATTGCCAAGTCAGGCACGTCTGAGTTTATGAAATCTTTGACGGGCGATGAGACCAAAGACGTATCTCTCATCGGACAATTTGGCGTTGGCTTTTATTCATCATTTATGGTGGCGAAGAAGGTTGAAGTTTTCACCCGCAAAGCTGGCGAGACTCAAGGCTGGCAGTGGACATCAGATGGCCGTGGCAGCTACCGCATCACCGAATCAGACGACGCCGGTCGCGGTGCACGCATTGTATTGCATCTCAGAAAAGAAAGTGACGAGTACCTGGAGTCATTGCGCCTGAAGACCGTCGTCAAAACCTACTCCGATCATATTGCCATCCCGGTCATCCTCGACCCCATCCCGGGTGAGGAAGAAAGCACGGAAGAAACTCTCAATTCGGCATCAGCACTTTGGACCCGGCCCAAAAGTGAGATTACCGAAGAGCAGTACACAGAATTCTATCACCACGTGGCTCAGGGGTTTGACGAGCCTTGGCACACCCTGCATTTCAGGGCTGAAGGTGCCATTGAATACACCAGCCTTCTCTACGTGCCCACAAATCAACCCTTTGACCTTTTTGGACCGGAGAGAAAGAGCAAGGTGAAGCTCTACGTTAACCGCGTCTTCATTGCGGATGATCTGGAAGGGCTCATGCCTCCCTATCTGCGATTTGTCCGTGGCGTTGTTGATTCATCAGATCTTCCGCTCAACGTCAGCCGGGAAATGTTGCAGGACAACCCGCAACTGAAGAAAATCCAGAAAGGGCTCGTTGGCAAACTGCTCAAAGAACTTAAAGACAGAACCAAGGTCACGAGTGAATACGAGACGTTTTGGTCGGCGTTCGGACCCGTATTGAAAGAAGGCTTATATGAGGATTTCGAGCGCCGGGACGACCTCTTAGATCTTTGCCGTTTTCGATCAAGCGCAAGTGATGAGTGGCGTAGCCTTAAAGATTACGTCACCGACATGAAGGAAGGTCAGGACGCCATCTACTACATCACCGGCGCTGACACGGCTGCCCTCAAGAAATCACCTCAACTCGAGGGCTATGTCGCTAAAGGCGTCGAAGTCTTGCTTTTGACAGATTCTATTGACGAGTTCTGGGTAACCTCGGTCGGTGTTTTTGATAAGCATCCGTTCCGCTCGGCTGCTCAGTCCGCCGCCGATCTAGACTCAATTGCAAAGAGCGAAGACGACGAGACGAAAAAGGATGAGGAAGACAAAGCAAACGACACTGACATTGAAAGTCTAATCACGCGCCTCAAGGACGCTCTTGGAGAGTCGGTAAAAGACGTGAGAACGTCAAACCGACTGACGGAAAGTCCCGTCTGCCTTATCGGCGAGGACGGCGGCATGAGTCTGCACCTTGAACGCATGCTGAAACAGCATGGGCAAGGCGAAGGACTGGCGAGCCCGAGAATCCTTGAGATCAATCCGAAGCACGCTTTGATCACAAAATTGACCGGCCAGAGCGATGACATTGTCGGGGAGACAGCGCACCTGCTGCTTGACCAGGCACGCATTGTTGAGGGAGAGGCTCTTCCGGATCCGGTTGCCTTTTCCCACCGTCTTTCTCAAGCCATGGAACGCGGGCTTCTCTAACAGACGTTTCTTAAGTTTAGAACTTACCGAGCGGTACGGCGGTCCGTCTGCGAGAGTGTAACTTGGGCGGAGGGTATCGCGCGTGGCACAACAGATGCTGCAAATAAGATGCGCCCGACTTTGTCTGCTTGAACAAAGACAGCAACGCCATACGATGACGTGGCGTCTAAATCCGACAATGAGAATGTGAAAGACTGCGCACGCCCTGAGCACGGGGCCAACGCAATAAGGCGCTTCACCACATTGATGTTACTCAGCGTCCTACCCCGATTCTCGCCTCCGCGAACACGCGTGAATTTTTGTGAGTTGTATACCGCCGCATAAACAGTGCCTGTTTGACCGCTATCTGATTGCGGGACCGTCACTTTGATGCGGTCATTTACGATGCGGCGTACATCCAGAGCCGGGAATTCAGATTGTTCTGACGAAGCACGCCTGATCGTATCGTTGATGGACGAGCGTTGCCCGCCAGGAACCGCATAGGACCCTGCAATAACCATCTGCGGCGTATAGACGTAATCCGTGTTAAGCGCTTCTCGGTACGCCTGCTGCCTCAAGCTAAAAGATTTGTGAGAAAACGGATCCTTCCACTCTTCTGTGTTCCAGTAATCAACATGAAATGAGAGAGCGAGAACATCGGTACGGTCTGACAGGTTGCGAAGAAAAGCGTCGGCGGGTGGGCAAGACGAACACCCTTGCGATGTATAGAGCTCGACCAATGTGAGCGTTTCACTTGGCTCAGCAATAAAGTCCTCGTCAGACAGCACGGGGCCAGCCCCACAGCCAATCATGACAAGGCTCAAAACACACCCCAGCCACCACCGCTGTCCGTCAGCTGTAGACCGAATAGGCGTGCCAATCTGGGGGGTTCTTTTGTGCATTGTGCAGTCCCTTCCCCACTCGACAGGTTTGATCTTAGTCGAAACCTTATAAGCTATGGTACTGAAATAACGCGCTTCCTGGCAGAGGGTTGCATTTACTTGGAAATTTCTCGCGTTTTAGGATTGCCTAGGACCGACGCTGGCGAATTAAGAACTATTAATTGAACAGAGTGGCACTTGGAGTCGCTAAGGGCCGCGAATTAGACCGCCCTATCTGCCTCCAGGAAGGGCAAGAAGCTCTCGCCCCACTTATAAAAATCTTCATCCAAAATCTGGAATTTGCAGGCAGGGGCTGCGTCCGCCGCCGCCCGCGTGTGTGGGTTATTGGGGTCCCACTCGGATGTTGCCAATAAGGTTGGCACCGGTGTCTGTGAAAGCTTGTCGTAGGTGGGATACGTGAAGTGGGCGTGATAAGCGGTACGATACATATTGCCCGCCTTTAAGAGCGAACACACGCGCTCGTGCACCATGTCTGTTGCCAGAAACGGTTCTCGCCAAATCACGCCCGTTCGGTCCCGCTTGAACCATGGATAGTAAATCCCTTGGTCACGCATTTGATGCCAGCACTGCATGAGGTGACCGCCGTGCCAAACTGGCGAAACGTCTGGCGTGTAGTTGGCAATCAATTCGGCCTGTTCCGCTTTGGTATGCTCGAACACATTACTCATTATGAGCCGACGCACTTGGCTGGGGTTTTGCAATGCGAGCTCGAGCCCAACGAAACCGCCGCCCCACATGCCGTAGAAATCAATTTGATCTAATCCGAGCTGACCCAACCCAGCTGCCAAAACATCGGCGTAAACATCCATCTCGACGCCGTCGGTCGGAATAATGCGGTCCGAACACCCAGAGCCGGGCATATCAAAGGCAAAGACGGACCTCTTTCCAACAAACGATTGGGTAATTGGTTCAACTGTTCCAATAGAACTCGCGGCGTCATGCTGAACTAGCAAGGGAACTGTTTCCGCATCTGCATTGCATTGGAAATGAAGTTGCCCACCGTCGACTGATACATAGTCGTGCCACAGAACACCGGGAATTGAAGCGACCTGAGGCGGTGGAGGCACGTTGGCCTCAACCCGACGCTCGCTCAAAAAAGTCAGTGCCTGCGCTTCACCCTTGGTCTGCTCATCGGCCATCGACTTACGAAGGTCAGACGCGGTGGATAAAACCCCACGCCACGGATCTAACCCATCGTATCTTTGGCGGGCGACGACCAGTGTCGGACATGAAATATCACGCAAGATGTCTTGCGCGTTGAACGTTCGAGCAGCGTTGTACCCCGCTTCATATCCCCGTCCATGAATACCGGAACTCAAGAATTGATTCATCCGGCGTTGGAGTTCACTTGGGTCCGGCATATCGGCATCTAGACGGGTATTCAGTGCAGGCGTGTGCCAAGGATGAAACGCCGTTTGTTCCCGCAACATCGCCCACAGCCACGCCAAGTGACTGCCATCCCATTGAGGCTCAAAAGGTGGCAACGGCGCTGTCGCACTTGGTGGCAGGTCTAAGGCGCCAGGCAGATCGAGGTCCCAGGCCGCCAGTGCAATAACACGCTTTGGAGCATGATGAGCAAAACTTAGCGCGAGAGCAGCACCAGCCTGCTCGCCATAGAGCGAGACCGCGTTGAGACCAAGAGCGTCTATGAGTGCGCCAAGATCATCACATAATGGGTCGAGATTATCTGCCGGCTCATCGAGAGCAAACGACTGGCCATAGCCGGCCATGTCTGGAGCAATCACGGTAAACTGCTTCGACGCAGCCTGGATAAAGGGTTCCAGATCTTGAGATGACCTTGGCAAACGGTGCAGGGCAATCAAAGGCGGACCGCTGCCGGCGCGACGGTAGTGGAGCTGTCGTTGCCCAACTGTAACGTAGTGTCGCGTAAGACCAGGGATGGCAGGCTCAGTCATAAATAGCCACCATCCCTGATATTTTCCGTGTCTGCTTTAGGCTGCCAAATTACGAAGAACGTAGTGCAACACGCCACCGTTCTTAAAGTAATCAAGCTCACCTTCTGTATCGATGCGACAAAGAGCCGAGAACGTTTCTGTTGATCCGTCTGGGCGGGTCACTTTGACATCGACAGTCCCGCGCGGCGTAAGTCCAGCCAGGCCGGCAATATCGAAGAGTTCTGTGCCGTCCAACTTCAAGGTCTCGCGTGTTACACCGTCGGTGAATTGCAAAGGCAAAACACCCATACCAATGAGATTGGACCGATGAATGCGCTCAAAACTCTCTGTGATGACGGCGCGAACACCGAGAAGGTTTGTGCCTTTGGCCGCCCAATCCCGTGATGAGCCGGTGCCGTATTCTTTACCCCCGACCACGACCAATGGCACACCATCGGCTTTGTATTTCATCGCTGCATCATAGATCGGCATGACCATCGCACCTGGATGATACTTGGTCATACCGCCTTCGATGCCGGGTACCATTTCATTCTTAATGCGAATGTTGGCAAAGGTGCCTCGCATCATGACTTCGTGATTGCCGCGTCGCGAGCCATAAGAATTAAAGTCTTTGGTCTCAACACCGTGCTCGACCAGATACGCGCCTGCCGGACTGTCTTTCTTAATCGCCCCGGCTGGTGAGATATGGTCAGTGGTGACAGAGTCGCCAAGAATGGCCAGGGGCCGTGCTCCTGCAATGTCTTCAATGGCGGGCGGTGTTTGAGATATACCCTTAAAGTACGGCGGATTGCGAACATAAGTGGAATCACCCTGCCAGCCATATGTCTCACTGGGCTCTGCTTTGACGGCTTGCCACTCCTCCGGACCCTTGAACACATCCGAATACCGGGACGAAAACATTTCTTGAGTTAGGAATTGCTCGATGCAGTCTGAGACTTCCTGCGGGCTCGGCCAAATGTCTTTCAAAAACACATCATTGCCATCGGAGTCCGTGCCGATTGCATCCTTGGTCACATCGATACTCATAGATCCGGCGATTGCGTAAGCCACCACCAATGGCGGACTGGCGAGATAGTTAGCCTTGATGTCTTGGCTGATGCGACCCTCAAAGTTGCGATTGCCCGACAACACGGACACCGCGACTAAATCACCATCGTTGATGCTCTTTGAAATATTCGCGTCGAGCGGACCGGAGTTACCAATACAAGTTGTGCAACCATAGCCCACGGTGTGGAAGCCGAGGGCTTCCAAATCTTCTGTCAGACCCGCTTTGTCGAGATAGTCCGTCACAACTTGCGACCCAGGTGCCAACGACGTCTTGACCCAAGGTTTGCGACTCAAGCCTTTCTCACGGGCTTTACGTGCGACCAGGCCAGCAGCAAACAAAACCGACGGGTTGGAAGTGTTTGTGCACGACGTGATGGCCGCGATCACGACATCGCCATCGGTCAGAGTGTCTTTGGCGCCGTCACCTGTTAACCCCGCGATCGGTGAAGAAGCCGCTGTTGCATGGTCAAACGTGTTGCTCAGTTGACCGGCAAATTCAGACGCTGCCGCCGACAAGGCCACGCGATCTTGTGGACGTTTCGGTCCAGCCAACGACGGTTCGACTGTTGAAAGATCTAGCTCCATCGAATCTGTAAATTCGGGGTCGGGCGTATCATCCTCGCGCCACATTCCTTGCGCCTTGGCATAGGCTTCAACAAGGGCGACGCGATCAGGATCTCGACCGGTAAAGGCGAGATAACGACAGACTTCTTTATCGATCGGAAAGAAACCGCACGTCGCACCATACTCTGGCGCCATGTTGGCAATGGTCGCGCGGTCCGTGAGCGACAAACCGGACAAGCCAGGGCCGTAAAACTCAACGAACTTTCCGACCACACCCTTGGCCCGCAGCATCTGCGTGACCGTCAACACCAAGTCAGTCGCGGTCGTACCTTCTTTCAAACGGCCGTTGAGTTTAAAGCCGACAACCTCTGGGATAAGCATGGATACCGGCTGACCAAGCTTCGCCGCTTCCGCTTCAATGCCGCCAACGCCCCAGCCCAAAACAGCCAAACCGTTGACCATGGTGGTGTGGCTGTCGGTTCCGACGAGCGTGTCAGGATAAGCGACGGTCTTGCCATCGTCTTCTCCAGTCCACACCACTTGGGCGAGATACTCGACGTTAACCTGGTGGCAGATACCTGTACCTGGTGGCACAACGTTAAAGTTGTCAAAGCCCATCTGGCCCCAACGCAAAAACTCGTAACGTTCGCGGTTCCGCGTAAATTCGAGATCGATATTCTTGGTCATCGCGTCTGGTGACGCGTAGGCATCAACCATGACCGAGTGATCAATCACCAGATCAACCGGCGACAGAGGATTAATTTTCTGGGCATCTCCGCCAAGCGCCTGCATCGCTTCACGCATGGCGGCCAGATCAACGACGGCGGGAACACCTGTGAAATCCTGCATCAATACCCGAGCTGGACGATACGCAATTTCCTCGCTGGATTTGCGGTCTTTCAACCACGCCGAAATCGCTTTGACATGATCTGTACTGACTGATTTGCCGTCTTCGTAGCGAAGGAGGTTTTCCAGCAGAACTTTCAAGGAGAACGGAAGTCGGTCAACGTCGCCTATGCCCGCTTCTTCGGCAGCCGGTATGCTGAAGTAGTCGTAGGATTTACCGGCAACATCAAGCGTGCGGCGGGTTTTCAAGGTGTCATGACCAGTGAGCGCCATTTCTGCGTTCCCCCTTATTATGTGAATAGATATTTGGCGGGATTATAGATAAAGACCCCCCGCTTTTTCGCGGCATCATCCACATCCCTCGGGGGTTGTCCAGTCCTCGCCGAAGCGGTCGTCAGTGAAATAACCACCCTCAATGCGCGTTTTCTCCGTGAGTTTGTGTCGGGTTTCGGTATGGTTCCGACCATGTCCACAAGATCTACCGCCGCTATCACATTTGACGTCCATAATCTGTCTGCCCGGCGGGGTGGCCGGACTATTTTTGAGAACCTGTCTTTCTCTCTCAAAGACGGCTCCGCCCTGATGGTCACCGGACCGAATGGCAGTGGCAAATCGACTCTCCTCCGAATTCTTGTCGGCCTCCTGCGCAGCGAGGCTGGAACGATCACACTGACCCCCGAGGATACGACAGAGATCTGCTATGCCGGACATCGCGATGGCCTAAAAGGCGGTCTCTCCGTTCTCGAGAATCTTATATTCTGGTCCAGATTGTATGGCGCAGAGCAAGACGCGGTGAACCAAGCGGTCAACCGCATGGCGCTGGACACAGTGCTTGAAATGCCCGCCGATATGTTGTCTGCCGGCTGGCGGCGGCGCGCTGGCCTGGCCCGATTGGCGTTGGGCTCGGCCTCCATATGGATTTTGGATGAACCCTATACGGCGCTGGATGCAGAGAATGTTGACCGGATCGACAGCCTTCTCAATGAACATGTCACCGCCGGTGGTGTTGTCGTTCTTGCCACCCATCAGGCACCCGGATTCACCCCAAACCATAAAATCAATATGGCGGACTATCCCGCTAAAACCCCTGAGGTAGAGTGGTGAAATCCTTTCTCACACTCATCGGCCGGGATCTGCGCTTATCGATAAAGCACCGCGCGGACACAATCATGGTGGCGGGTTTCTTCGCCATCACCGTGATTTTGTTTCCATTCGGCATCGGTCCCGAACCAGGTGTACTTGAACGCGTCGGAGCCGGTATCCTTTGGGTTACTGCACTCCTCGCTTGTCTGCTTTCTCTTGATCACTTGTTTTCTGATGACGAACACGATGGCACGCTTGATCTTTTGCTCACCGCGCCGGTCGCACCAACCACCGTCGTTGCCGCAAAAATCACAGCTCACTGGCTGACCACTGGCCTACCCTTGACGTTGCTCGCACCCATCCTTGGGGTCGCGTTGCAAATGCCCAGTGAATCAACAGCACCTATGATTCTAGCGTTGTTGATAGGCACGCCGACTTTGAGTCTCATTGGTGCGGTTGGGGCGGCTCTCACCCTTGGCGCCCGGCGGCGTGGCGTTCTGCTGCCACTTGTTATTTTGCCGCTCTACATTCCCGTCCTTATCTTTGGTGTAGGCGCCATCGACACGTCCGGCATGGGGTTTGACGCCGGTGGTCTATTTGCCGTTTTAGGCGGATTTCTTCTTATGGCAGCTGCGCTATGCCCATGGGCAGCTGCCGTCGCTCTACGCCTCGCATCGGAATAGACCTATAACTGCGGCTTATCAGCTTATAACAGCAGCCGATTTCCCCCGATTCAGGTTGGCAAAATCTGGCTGACCGGGTAAGTCTTCTGACCATGCACGCATTTGCCAACCCCACCCGTTTCTTGAAGCTCGCGACTGCAATTCAGCCTTGGGCTATTGGACTATGCATCCTCTGCTTTGCCGTTGGCATTCCGATGGCCTTGGTGTTCTCCCCACCAGACTACCAGCAAGGTGAGACCGTCCGGATTATGTACGTCCACGTTCCGTCCGCTTGGATGGGATTGTTTGCCTATGGGGTTATGGCCGCCGGAAGCGCGTCTTACCTGATATGGCGTCATCCAGTGGCCAACATGATCGCCAAGGCCTCAGCACCCATTGGTGCGATGTTCACCGCGCTCTGTCTGTTGACTGGCATGCTATGGGGCGAGCCCATGTGGGGCACACCTTGGGTGTGGGACGCACGCCTCACATCTATGCTGGTGCTGTTTTTTCTCTACTTGGGCTACATGGCACTGGGCGATGCTTTTGACAGTCCCGAGCAAGGGGACAAGGCAGCAGCTATTTTGGCCTTGGTCGGGTCTGTAAACCTGCCCATCATTAAGTTCTCTGTTGATTGGTGGAACAGTCTGCACCAGCCCTCAATTTTCTCGATGGCGGGCGTCTCAGTCGATACCGCGATGTTGGCCCCCCTGTTCTTAATGGTCGGGGCGTTCCAATTTTACTATGTAGTGGTCGTTTTTATGCGGGTTCGCGCTCAAGTACTGGCCGCCAAAGTCCGTGCCGCCCGTCTAATGCGCGCTGCGTAGTCGAATTACTGCTATACAGGGCGGCGTGGTTATTTCAGGTCAGATCGGTCTAACGCATTGAATTCACTTCAAGACATACTAGATATGGGAGGATACGCTGCCTTTGTTTGGCCGGCGTATGCGCTGGGGGTCATCGGACTGATTACCCTATTGATCTTCTCTCGGCGGTCCGTCGCGTCGCGACAGGCTGAACTTAATCGGTTACGTCCGCCAGGGTCCGAAACACCGTCCACCGCAAAAGACGATGGAGCAAATATTGGCGAAGCGTAAAACACAGAGACTGTATTTTGTTCTGCTTGGCGGGCTTGCCTTTGCTACCGGCATTGCCTTGGTGCTCACGGCATTCGAGGACAGCATTGTCTTTTTCTACAGTCCGTCAGAGATCAGCCAGCAAGATTTGTCTCCGGGACAACGAGTGCGCATTGGCGGCCTTGTTGAAGCAGGCAGTGTCTCTTCAGCAGGTGATACGGTTTCATTTACCGTGACGGACACAGCAGAGACATTAGATGTAAATTACCGCGGTATTCTTCCGGACTTGTTCCGTGAAGGACAAGGCATCGTGGCAGAGGGCTATCTGTTGGCGTCGGGTGTTTTTCAGGCGTCTGACGTGCTCGCCAAACACGATGAAACGTACATGCCGCCAGAAGTCGCAGAGGCGATAAAGGCCGCTGGTGAATGGCGTGGCGACAATAGCCTGGACACGCAAGAGACCGCTGCCACCTCAACCACTGGCACACCATGACACCTGAACTCGGCCACTTTGCGCTGGCGCTGGCGCTACCTGTCGCTTTGGTGCAATCCATCGTTTCTTTGATTGGCGCCCACCGACGTGATGCAGCATTGATGGCCGTAGCCGGTCCTGCCGCTTTTGCGCAAATGTTGCTCATCGGCACATCATTTGCCGCTCTTACTCAAGCGTTTATCACGTCAGATTTTTCGGTGGTGAACGTTTACCAAAACTCACATACCGCCAAACCATTGCTCTATAAAATCAGCGGCGTTTGGGGAAATCATGAAGGCTCCCTGTTGTTGTGGGTCTCTATCCTGGCCGTGTTTGGCGCTGCAGTCGCGGCCTTCGGTGCCGGCCTACCGGATCGGTTGAAAGCCCGTGCACTGGCCGTTCAGGGATTAATCGGTGCAGGATTCCTCGCCTTTATTCTGTTTACGTCCAATCCGTTTTTACGTATTGATCCGGCTCCGGTTCAGGGCTTGGGACTCAATCCATTGTTACAAGATCCGGGGCTCGCCTTTCATCCGCCGATGCTCTACCTCGGATATGTTGGGTTCTCCATGGCCTTCTCTTTTGCCGTTGCCGCTTTGCTTGAGGGGCGGGTCGACGCTGCCTGGGCGCGGTGGGTTCGGCCCTGGACTTTGGCGGCCTGGTCTTTTCTAACCATCGGCATTGGGCTGGGCTCTTGGTGGGCTTACTACGAACTTGGCTGGGGCGGATGGTGGTTTTGGGACCCAGTCGAGAATGCCTCTTTCATTCCGTGGCTGACGGGAACGGCATTGTTGCACTCGGCAATTGTCGTAGAAAAACGTGAGGCACTGAAGAGTTGGACGATCCTGCTCGCCATCGTCACATTTTCTTTAAGCCTCCTCGGCACCTTCCTTGTGCGGTCGGGAATCTTAACGTCCGTCCATGCCTTTGCTGCTGATCCAACGCGTGGTGTGTTCGTGTTGATGCTTCTAGCGCTGGCTGTCGGCGGGTCTCTGACGCTTTACGCCATCCGCGCACCAAAACTTGATCCAGGTGGATTGTTTGCCCCGGTGTCTAGAGAAAGCGGTCTTCTGATCAACAATTTGTTTCTCACCACAGCTGCCGCTACGGTCTTGCTCGGTACGCTCTATCCGCTGATCGCTGAAGCGCTGGATTTGGGCAAACTCTCCGTTGGGGCACCCTACTTCAATATGGTCTTCATTCCCCTGATGGTGCCGCTGGTCATACTCATGGGTATCGGCCCAATGATGGCATGGAAACGAAGTGACCTTGCTGGCGTAATAGGACGGCTCAAAGGCGCGTTGGGTGCGGTTGCAATCATTTTTGCCATTGCATTGGCGCTAAGTGGTGTCGCTTTTGTGGATATCGCTGGAGCCGCAGGCATCGCTTTGGCCGCATGGCTTCTGTCGTCTTCTTTCATCGAATGGGCGGGGCGTGTTCGCCTGTTTAAAGGCGGACTATCAGATACGTTGCGACGAATTCGATCTGTTCCCCGTGCCTCTCACGGCATGACCGTCGCACATATGGGCATGGCCATTCTTATTGTGGGTGTTTCAGGGTCTAGTGCCTGGAAGCAAGAAAACATCCTAACGATGTCCGCGGGAGACAATGTCACCGTTGCCGGGTTTGAAGTAACCTTCCAAGGCGCAGAGTTGTTTCAGGGACCAAACTATGAGTCCCTACAGGGTCGGTTCTTGGCTAAGCGCGGTGGATCTTCGGTGTCGCTAACACCCGAGCGGCGGGTCTACGACCAACCCGTACAACAAACCACAGAGGCCGCCATTCACACGACGTTTTGGGCGGACCTGTATGTCGTTCTGGGCGACGGTCCGACGGCAGACGGACAATACGTGGTGCGGGCATATTTTGAACCCTTCGTGCCATTCCTTTGGTACGGCATTCTTATGATGGGCTTCGGCGGCGTTATCTCTCTCAGCGATAGGCGTCACCGCATCGGTGCACCGCGCCGCGCGCCAGCGATGGCCAAGCCCACAGAGGCCTAGTCCATGAACAACGCACAACCAACTCGGACCGGAGGACGATGGACCGCGATCATCCCAATTGTGGTTGTGGCGCTGCTGGTGGGCGCCTTTGCAAAACGCCTCATTGATGTTGAAAGCGGGCAAGACCCTGCCCTGGTTCAGTCGGTATTATTGAACACGCCGGTGCCGGACATCGATCTTCCGCCCCTACCAGACCGAGAACCCGGATTAAAAACACCTGATCTCAAAAAAGAAGTTAGTCTTGTCAATGTATGGGGCTCCTGGTGTATCGCCTGTTTATCAGAACACCCACTCCTGATGGACCTGGCTGAGCAAAAGCAAGTCCCCATTCACGGCATTGCTTGGCGTGACGACCCATCAGCCAGCGTGCGATGGTTGGCCCGGAACGGCGATCCCTACGACCTTATTGGCCAGGACCCGGTTAGTGAAGCGGCCATCGCCTTTGGCGTAACAGGCGCACCGGAAACCTTTGTGATCGATGGCGACGGCATCATTCGCTACAAGCACATCGGACCAATCACACCTGACGTATGGGCAAATACGATTGCCCCCATGGTGGAGCAGTTGCGCCAATGAAGATCTTAGGACTTGCCACTTGCATACTCGCTGGATCCGTCTTCGCCCTCGTGGCTTACGCCGTAGAACCTGACGAGATGTTAGATGATCCAGCGCTGGAAGAACGCGCGCGGGTAATCAGTCAAGATCTACGGTGCGTGGTCTGTCAGAACGAAACCATCGATGAGTCTAATGCAACCTTGGCACAGGACATGCGTCGTCTGGTGCGCCAACGCATTCTAGCCGGTGACAGCAATGAGGACGTCCTGGCGTACATGGTCGATCGATATGGAGACTTTGTCTTGCTGCGCCCGAGAGTCACGTCACAAACTCTCTTGCTGTGGTTTGGCCCGTTCATCTTGCTGGTCTTCGGTGTGATAATCGCCGCGCGTTATATTAAACGACCGACGGCCGCCGAGACATCCAACCTCTCCCCTGAAGAAATGGCAGAAGTAGAAGCCTTGATTCAAAAGACTGAAGGGGCAGACCAAAAATGATTTGGCTTAGCTATGCAGTTTTAACTCTCGCAGCGGTGACTCTTTTAATTTGGCCCGTCATCCGAAACGCCAAGACAACTGCACAGGAAACAGAAGCGGACCAATCCGTTTACCGCGCTCAGTTAGACGAAGTAGAGCGTGACCTCAGCCATGGAATCCTGACAGATGCAGAGGCGGAGACAGCCCGCGTGGAAATAAAACGGCGCTTGCTCGCCGCGAGCCGGCGCTCCGGACCGAGTGACGACAAAAACGCCCCCGCCATTCGCATGTTTGCGGTCACCGCAATTGCGGTCACCGTTCCCTTCGGAGCCCTAGCGATTTACCTGTCCATCGGCACACCAGGGCTTCCGGCCGCAGGGTCTGAAGACCGCCGGGCAGAGGCGCTTGCCAACCCAGACATGGCCGACTTTGATATTTTGATCGAAGATTTAGCCGACCGGCTCCGACAAGACCCAGACAGCTCTGAAGGATGGGTTTTACTGGCGCGGAGTTATCGACAGGTCAATCGTCTGGAAGAATCGGCTAGCGCTTACCGCAGGGCCCTCGCCATTGGCGCTACCAATGTCGAGACCTACACGGAATTTGCTGACACGTTAACGGCATTGAACAACGGCACCGTGACGCCCGAAGCCGCAGACATATTCAGGGCTGTTCTTAGAACGAATCGAGATGAACCACGCTCAAGATTCTATCTTGGTCTGGCTGAAGCCCAAGCTGGTAATGTTGCCAACGCCATCGCCATATGGCGCGACTTAACCGCCGATGCCCCAGCCGATGCGCCATGGCTCGCCATGGTCCGGGATCAAATGGGCCAGGTCGCCATGGCATCCAACATCATGCCAATGACGGTAACGCCGCGCCATCCGCTCGACGGAGAGGCCGTACCGTCTCCAGCAATCGCCGCACCATTGCAACAAGGCGTTATTCCAGAGGCGGATGAAGAGGACTTCCGCCCGGATGTCAGCGCCTTGGCCGGGCGGTTTTCAGGTGATGAGTTGGTAATGATTCAAGAGATGGTTGGGGGGTTAGAAGCCCGCCTTGAATTCGGACCAGAAGATTACGACGGTTGGATGCAACTTGGGCGGTCTTACGGAGTCCTCGGTGACACGGAAAAATCTGCCAATGCCTACCGACAAGCAACGCAGCTTCGGCAGCAAGCAATTGAACCACGCATTCTGTTGGCGGATTTGTTGTTGAAGACTGTTTCGCCAAGCGCCTCCATTCCCGATGAAGTATCGGCCTTGAGCGAAGAGATTCTAAAATTGGACGATAACAACCCGGATGGACTTTTTATTGCGGGGCTATCAGCCGCCAGCGTGGGAGACATAACCGGCGCCAGAACCCACTGGACTCGGCTGCTTGATATCCTTCCCGCAGGAGATTCAGCCCGCACTGCCGTGTTACGGAGATTAGAAGAACTTCCAGACTGAAGGGGTTATAAGACTTTTCAACTCGCCCAGTCTCAATCACTCAGCCAAGGGTATGACGATGACTCCGGCAATAGCTAAGCGACTTATTATTGGCGGCATGGTAGCAATTGGCACACTGCTCATTCTCGCATTTTACTTACCAGCGTTCCGCCCTGACCCAAATGACAACACTGTCGAAGGGTCTGCCGCAATTGGTGGTGCCTTTACTTTGACGGACCAGACAGGGGTAGATGTTACAGAGCAAATTCTTCTTGGTCGCTATAGCCTAATATACTTCGGCTTTACCTACTGTCCCGATATCTGCCCGATGACATTACAAACTGTGGCTGACGCCATAGACATTCTTCCGGGCCAAAAAGGTGAATCTGTTCAAGCCGTTTTTATTACTCTCGATCCGAAACGCGATACCGTCGAGACAATGTCAGCGTATGTCAGAAACTTTCACTCCCAAATGATTGGGCTGACCGGAACTCAAGAACAAATTCAAGCTGTAGCCGATGCCTATCGGGTTTTCTTTCGGGAAGCGCCGATTGGTGAAAGCGGCGACTACACAATCGATCATTCGGGATTTCTCTATCTGATGAACCGAAGTGGGCGGTACATTGATCACTTCGGGAAAGATGTAAAAATGGAAGAGCTCAGCGCCCGCCTAAGAGATTTGCTTTGACGGCGCCAGACGAATCAAACCGCCCAGCGCCCTTTTGGCGCACAAAGAAGCTTCGGCACATGTCGCGCCAGGAATGGGAAAGCTTGTGTGACGGATGCGGGAAGTGCTGCCTTCACAAGGTTCAAGACGCCGATACCGACGAAATATTTCCGACTAATGTTGCCTGCCGACTACTCGACATTGAGACATGCCGATGCACCGACTATCCAAATCGCAAAGTAAAAGTGCCAGATTGCGTCCAACTGTCACCAAAAACAGCCAGTACCCTGAATTGGCTACCGGCCACTTGTGCATATCGGTTGGTTGCCAATAGTCAGGATTTACCGCACTGGCATCCCCTGGTTTCAGGAGATTCTAAAACCGTGCATGTAGCAGGCATATCAGTCCGGGGTCGCGCTGTTTCAGAAGCTGTTGCCGGCCCACTGGGTTCACACCTTGTCGATTGGCCGGACATGTAGTCGTGGCGGATAGCCCAAAAAAAGAAGAGATGCTGGCCTTAAGCGTCGACAACCGAGACCTAACCGTGCGCCTGACCGAACATGCTCGAGCGCGCCGCCTTAGTCTTCGCGTTGACCCCATAAACGGATGTGTGGTGCTGGTTAAGCCAAGGCGCGCCAGCAAGAAGGCAGCCATTGCATTTGCCGAAGACAAGGCTGACTGGATCGCCGATCGCCTAGCCGAATTGGTTTTACCGGTACCTTTTGCAGATGGCACGGAGGTTCCCATACATGGAGAGCTGCATACCATTCGACATTGCCCCGAAGCGCGACGCGGCGTGTGGCGAGAAAACAACCACCTTAATATCTCGGGTGCCGCCGATCATTTATCACGGCGGATTCATGATTGGTTTAGGGACGAAGCGCGGCATGTCATCATACCGATCGCACATTCCTACGCTGAAACACTAGGCAGAACAGTGACCAACATATCTATCCGGGACACACGGTCGCGGTGGGGCAGTTGCTCGGCGGACGGGCGGCTATCTTTCAGCTGGCGCCTCATCATGACCCCAACAGAAGTCACTCACTATGTCATCGCCCATGAAGTCTCGCACCTATGTGAATTCAATCACTCAGCGCGATTTTGGAGTACCGTTGACCAGTTGATTGATGATCGACGCGAACAAACACAATGGCTCAAAGAGCATGGCGGTGACCTACACCGCTACGGCCTCAATGAATGGAAAAACAATCCTAGCGGCTTGCGATCGCAGTCGGGCGCGCTTCGCGGGATTCAATCCACTCCGCAAAGCGGTGCAACGCAGGAACCATCGGATCCTGTTTCTTAGCCGCTTTGGCGTATCGGCTACCCTTAAGGTCACGATAGAAAATATGGCCACCGATAACGCCGGATACTTCTAGATTGTCAGCCCATGGAGGGTGCACCCATGCAGCGTGATACCAAAGAGCTCCACCGGTTGGATCAGCGATACCGGAATCTTTTTGCAGCACGGCTGCCGCCAATTTGAGAGAGCGCAGCCAAGCAACACTGTTGTACGGAGTGTCTGGCAGTCCGTCGCAATACCAAGAAAACTGACAGCGGTGCATAACCCGCGCTTTATTTTGCTGAATAACGCTGCAGATGTTTGACGGATAACGTCGATCCATTGCCCGGTTTATGACAACCTTGGCCACAGCCAAACGACCCGCGAGACTTTCGCCACGCGCTTCGAAGTAATCATTCAACGCCAAGCACACGAATTCACTTTCGGACACCGTTAGGCTGTCCAGATCGACCATGAAGTCGGCTGGAATATCGCCGGCCTGAACCGTTGCCGTCGGAGCAAAAGTCACAGCTAAAACTGCGACGATGAATCTTCGTATTACACGCATGCTCAAAGACTTTGTCCTGCTGATCACGGGGTAACTCCTTCACTGTCACAGGTCGCGCAAAATGCTGGCCGACATGCCGCCTGTCTTTGTGTGCGTTGCCCTTGTGATCTTTGGCCTGGGTCGGACGTCGTTTGTTTTCTTATTTAGTCGCTGACTCTACAGGGGTCAGAGTTAACGAAGTCCTAACTCAGTTTCACAGAAGCGCTCCCTGTGTTCCCGGCGCCTCTGTTAATGGCGTATATGTAGGGTAGTTCTCGGTTTTCTCAACTTTTATTAAGTTGCTTTTTTTGGGAGATACCGTTCAGAAAATTACGTAAGTAGCTGTTTTTGAGTCACTTATGCATAAGGTTTGAATTGGGGCGAAACGATCTCGAGCCTATTGACTTTTAGGCCGGCCCTTTTTTCTTTTGGGTTCCAGGCGATTTGCATAGGGTCTCTCCTCGAGAGTGGTCCCGTACAGGTATTAACTTGTATCCGGTTTATATCTGACGTGTGAAAGCAAAGAATGACGGTAGAACGCAACCCTAAGGATATAAAAGTCAGCCTACTTTTGACTCTTATGGTTGCCTTAGGGCCTCTTTCAACGGACCTCTACCTCCCGTCCTTACCCTCACTCACTGAAACATTGTCGACAACGGTTTCACGCGTTCAAGCGACGATGAGTGTTTTTATCGCCGGCTTTGCCTGCGCGACTGTCATTTACGGTCCTCTGTCAGACCGTTATGGCCGCCGTCCCATTCTCATCGGCGGACTGACCGTGTTCGTCATCGGAAGTCTCGGTTGCATGGTTTCGGCCACCATAGAGGAACTCATTGTCTGGCGTTTCGTGCAAGCCATTGGCGGTTGTGCTGGACCGGTGCTGGTTCGGGCTGTGGTCCGCGACGTTTATGAAAAAGAAGAAGCCGCCCGCTTCCTGGCTTACATCGCATCAGCGATGGCGCTTGCCCCAGCGGTGGCACCGATGATTGGGGGGTGGCTGCATGTCTTATTTGGCTGGCGCAGTCATTTTGTCGCGTTGACCCTGCTCGGCGTTCTTTTTATCTGGGCCATCTTTATTTTACTCCAAGAAACCAACAAACATTGTGACCGAACGGCGACACAGGTCCGCCAGATGGCTCAGAATTTTCGTCTCATCCTGAATCATACCCAATTTCTAGCCTACTCTTTGACGCTCCTGTTTTCATATGGCGCGTTGTTCAGTTTTATTTCTGTCGGCGCCTTTGTTGTCATCGGTGTCCTGGGCGTTGCTCCGGATAAGTTTGGGTATTTGTTTTTCTTTGTCGCAATTGGGTACGCCAGTGGCGGCCTCCTCGCGGGTAAGCTGGTGGCACGTGTTGGGGTCACCAACATGATCGGCATCGGCGTTGGTCTTGGCCTGAGCATTGGCATCGTCGGGTTGGCATTGAGCATAAACGAGACTCAGACCATCGCTGCTGTTGTTGTGCCGGTCGTTGGTGTGTTCTTTGCCTGTGGGTTTGTTTTACCGGCTGCGACAGCCGGTGCCCTGATGCCCTTCCCCGAGATCGCAGGGACGGCATCTTCGGCGATCAGCTTTTTGCAGATGAGCGGTGGCGCAATTATCGGTTTCCTTGCGGGATATTTGCACGACGGCACAACATTGCCTCTGTTCGCCGTCATATTCGCGAGTTGGATGTGCGCGGCTGTAGTGTATAGTCATGCCCGCTGGCGCGGGACTATCCGCCCGTTAAACGACGCCACAAACGCGTAAGGGGATCCACCGGCTCTGGCGGCGTCCAGCCCGCTAAGGCTTTGGCTGGCGTTCCACGGTGGGCTGTGAGCATGACGTCGCGCCAGACCTGAGCTGGCAATCCCCCACCGGTCACCCCCTTCATGCCGCCGCCATCGTCATTGCCAATCCATACCCCGGCGACGAGATCTGTGGTGTACCCGACAAACCAGGCATCTCTAAAGTCTTGGCTGGTGCCTGTTTTTCCAGCCGAAGGGCGGTCTAACTGAGCCGTTTTACCTGTACCGTCTGTAATCGTCTTGGCGAGCATGCGGTTCATCATATCGATGTGTTCAGGCTCTGCGGCACGGCCAAGCCCGCCACCTTGACGCTGATACAGAACCCGACCATCTGTGGTCACTACATCAAGTATGCCGTAGGGCACGATAGCGACGCCGCCATTGGCAAACGGGGCATAGGCCGCGGTCAATTCGATCAGACTGACCTCAGAGGTTCCGAGCGCTAAGCCTAGGTCGTTGGTCAAAGCTGTGGAAATACCCGCCCGCCGCGCGGTGTCGATTATCGCGGTTGGTCCCGCCTTGCGCGCTACACGCACAGCGACCGTATTGATCGACCGGGCAAGAGCATCTTCGACGGCAATGGGTCCCTCATAGGTGCCGGAAAAGTTTTGCGGTCGCCACCCGTCAATATTGATCGGCGCATCCACTAGAATATCCGTTGGTGTCAACCCTGCTTCGAGACCAGACAGAAAGACAAAGGGTTTAAAGGCTGATCCAGGTTGACGATGAGCCTGTACCGCTCGATTAAACTGACTGGACTGATAATCACGCCCGCCGATCATCGCGCGAACGGCACCTTCGGGAGACAAAACAATGACCGCGCCCTGACTGGCCTCGCGTGTTCTTGCCGAGTTTTTGAGGGCAAAGACAAGACTGCGCTCAGCAACTGATTGTAAAGAAGGGTCCAAGGTCGTGTGAACAATAAGATCGTCTTCAATAGGGCCAACCAGCTCATCGAGATTGGCCAGCACCCAATCGGCAAAATATTGACCTCGCCCCGATGGTCCTTTGCTGACGTTGACCTGACCGCCGCGTTTCGCGGTGTCCGCTTGAGCAGAGGTGATATACCCGGCGTCGACCATAGCGCCGAGAACAACCGACGTGCGAGATCTCGCAGCGTCAATATCGGTCTTCGGGTTGTAGCGGGACGGCGCCCTCATCAGACCAGCGATCATGGCAGACTGATAGACTGTCAGGTTGCGCGCCGGCTTATCGAAATACGTGCGTGAGGCCGCTTCGACCCCGTATGTTCCTGCACCGAGATACACCCGGTTGAGGTAGAGGGTCAGAATCTGATCCTTGGTGAATTTTTGTTCTAGCCACAATGCGAGGAGGGCCTCGCGAATTTTACGGGCAATGGTCCGCTCGGGGGTTAGAAAAAGATTCTTAGCAACCTGCTGCGTGATCGTGCTGCCACCCTGAACGACAGACCCGGCACGAACATTGGCCAGCATGGCGCGGGCAAAGCCCCGCGGATCGAGACCGAGGTGGGTATAGAAACGCCGGTCTTCGATAGCCAGCACAGCAGCAGGCAGGGCGGGCGGCATATCGTCAATGGACACGGCGTCGCCGTAGAGCGCCCCCAGGCGTGCAATGTCGTCCCCCGCAGCATCGCGGACAACAACAATGGGCTGGCGGCGCGTCGATGCAACGACGTCATCAACGTTTGGCAGACCGAGGGCAAAGTACCCGAGCACGCCAGCGGTCAACAGGATCAACCAAATGAGGGCAGACACCCCGTTGGATAGCCAGAACCACCAGCTACGCCGCGGCTTATCCGGTGACGGCTTTTGATCTTTTTTAACGTTTTTCGGTTGTTTTGACGGTGCCATATTCCTCGCCGACCATGTACTTTAGGCCAGGTAGTATAAAAGTGTGGCATATCTAGAGTTAGTTAGACATTAACGCGATGGCGTCGACGAAAACCCAACGTCATCATGAGGAGTAACCAGTAGATTCTACGTCCGTCTCAGTCACCATATCAGCAGAGCTTGAGAGCCGTCTCAAGGCCCTCGCCGAACGTATAGAGAAACCTGTTGAAGAGCTCCTTGCCCTAGCCCTGGCAGAATACGCAGACACCTGGGAAGACCACTTAGATACGGTCGACGCACTGAAAGACGGCGATGACCGGGTTCAAGTGGCGGTCAACGACCCCAAGTCTTCGACCCTCAGCCACCCACAAAAAGACTTTCGCGAATTGCGAGTAACGAGCCCATGCACGAGAGGGTTTGTGAGGCTTTCTCATGCCTGGTCAGCGGTCTAACAAACTTTCAAACGAATATACTTTTAATTGCTTGGGCAACGCCCTGATCCCAAAAGAAAAACCGGCTGCACCCGAATATGCAGCCGGTTCGTTTTTGTTCGTGTCGTAAGAGTTTCTAGAAGTTGGTCAGCAGCTTGAGGCCAAATTCTCTCTTACGGGGCAGAGTGGCAAAGTTCTTACGGTTCAGTGAACCAAAGATACTTGTCGTGCCCACCGCCGTGTTGTGGCTCAGGTCGTTGGTCAGGTTTGATCCATAGAGCTCAACGGCGAAGTTGTCGCTGATATCTGCATGGATCCGAGCGTTGAATTTCCAGTAGCTGGCAACTTTGTTGTACTCAAAGTTATCAACGAAGAAGTTGCCTTGGTAGATACTGTCAACACGGAGCCAGAGATCATTTTCCAGTCCAGCCAACTCACCGAGTTGGAAGGTTGTGGAAATGCTACCAGTCCATTTCGGTGTGTACCGCGGACGATTGCCAACTGCTGAGATTTGCTGACCGAGAGACAACACACCCGGATCTGTCAGTACCGCCGTAGCAACGGAACCAGCACCAGCAAAGTCTAAGAACTCAACGTCGTTGTAGGACACACCACCAGTCAACCTAAACCAGTCGTTCGGGGTGACATCCACTTCAATATCGACACCCTTGATCCGAGCATCACCCGACAGGTTTGCCGCAGTGAAGAACGGGGCTGGGCTGAGCTCGAAGAAGGTCTGGTTGTCCCAGTCCATGTGATAGAGCGCCAGAGAGTAGTTGAGCCAATCAGCTGCGCGCTGCTTTACGCCTACTTCGAAAGCAGACAGTGACTGACGAGGCGTAAAGTCACCTAGCGCTGCTGTCAGAGGCACACGAGTCGCTTCTTCGTAGTCAGTGGCATTCGAGGCGATACCCTGCAAGTAACTCTTTGACCAGCTAGCGTAGAAGTTCATCTCATCCGTCGGCTGATAGGACAAAATGACACGCGGCATGAACGCATCATACTTTTGCTCTGCGTTGACAGTTGGATCAGGGTCAACGCCGTTCAAAATGGATACACCGTCATATTCTGTGACCTGTGTATCTTCGTTCCAACGGCCCTCCAAGGAGATCGTAAACTCATCGGTTACGTCATAGTCGATGGAGCCAAAGATCCCGATGTTATCGCCCTCATTGAGTTGGATGTTGTAGGTTGGCCCAAACGCTGCGAAGGCAGATTGGTCATTGGTTTGCTTGTAATAGCTGACACCCAACATATAGCGCAGACGATCTTCACCGCTGGAGGTGTAGCGCGCCTCTGCATAGGTATCGGTGACAGCCGTCGCGATAGCTGCGAGCCATGGGCCACCGCCAAAAATAGGTGACGGGGTTCCGAAATTGTTGTCCCACATAACAAAGTGCGTGGACTCACCACGAGCAAACTGAGTGCTAATTGTCGCGCCATTGTCCAGGTCATAGTCACCCTGCAAATCAATGCGCCACAGCTTGTATTCTGTGCCGAGACCATCGGGTGCACTTGGAATGCCCTTGCCCTCAAGTTCAGGAGGCAACGTCTGGAAGAAGGACAATGGATTTGAGAACAGGAAGAGTGGCGTACTTGGTGTAACAACACCCACTGAAGTCAGGTTTGGCGGTACGTCATCCCAATCAGGAATCTCGCCGCAGAAAGTATTGCGGAGAGACTGAGATAAATCCGTGGTGAAAGTGCCACCGCTGGAGCCATCACCCACATTCCGGATTTCACCGGAATAGGTCAGATTACAAGTGCCAGCGAGAATGTGAGCATCTTGAGACTGCTGTGCCCGGGTGTCGTCTGACCGAACATAAAAGCCTGACGCTTTAAGTTTAAAGTCGTCATTTGGCTGGAAAGTGGTAACAGCGGAAATTGCTGTCGTGTTTTCTTCACCGGCGGGGTCGCCGTTGTCATATTCGAAGTCAGCGCCCTTGCGGTCGTGGGTGGCCGCGACGCGAAGACCAAAGGTATCTGTGATCGGTCCTCCGACAGCAGCAGACACGTTATAGCTGCTTTGCTGAGAGGGGGAGAAAGAAACGGAGCCTTTTCCTTCAAACTCATCACCCGGTTCAGCAGGAATGTAGTCAACTGCACCGGCAAATGTGTTCCGCCCGAAGAATGCGTTTTGCGGTCCTTTGATGACCTCAACGCGTTCTAAGTCAAACAGGGGCAGAATGCCTGCACCGTCAGAAATGTAACCACCGTCCCAGAACACGGCACCAGCGCGAGAGGCTGGGCTAGGCTGTTGCACGGCAAGACCGCGGAAACGAATGGATGGGTTTTGACGACCACCCGAGCCACCAGGACCAACGTTGTCCAAGACAAAGCCTGGAGTCACTTTTGAAAGCGCCTCAAGGTCTCTGGCACCCAACGCATCCAAATCGGACTGCGAGAACGCGGTAACCGATACCGGAATCTCAAGCAAGCTTTCCTCGCGCTTACGAGATGTAACGGTGATTTCCTCAATCGCCAGGCTTTGCGCGACGGCTTCAGCTGCTAGTGACGCTGAGAACATCGCGACGCTGCCATAGAGAGCAGCCTTAAGTGGTGTAAATCGATGTGACATGAAGTGGTCTCCCCTTCCAAAAAGTAAGTCTGTGCGGCTAAGAAATTTGAGGTTTTTGAGACTCAGAAAAGTCCCAGTCGCCGCAAACGCAAAAAAGTTGGTTGGTAGGTTACAGAGAGAACAAACTAAGCCGAATGGCAAGCGGTAATACGCCTAACTCAAGGCGGTTTCTTCTCCGTAGTGTAAATTCACCACATATCGGACAAATTGTTGCGCAACCGCCACACTCATCGACAAAAATTCAGTATTTATAAGCGCTTAGACCCCACCGACATTCATATACGTTATGGCCAGGGCCGCGCTATTTATGGCTAAAGCGCCCCGCCACAAATCGCAGACCTGTCTTTAGGTGTCGAGGTTTTGGACGTTCAGCGCATTGTCTTGAATGAACTCACGGCGATGCTCCACCACATCCCCCATCAGGGTTGAAAACACTTCATGGGCCTCGTCGGCATGACTGACCTTAACCTGAAGAAGTGTTCGCGCATCTGCATCCAACGTTGTTTCCCACAGTTGATCCGGGTTCATTTCACCCAGACCTTTGTAGCGTTGTAGGCTGGTGCCGCGCTTGCCTTCGGCCAGCACACCTTCAATCAATGACACAGGCCCGTGAATTTTCACTTCGCGCTCTTTGATCACCAGTGTTGCCGGATGGGTGTAAATTTCTTGCAGCTCAGCGGCTTGTGAATCCAGATACCTGGCTTCGCTAGAATGCAGCGTAGGTGCATCTAGAACATGCGTTTCGGTTACCCCACGCACGGTGCGCGCAAACACCAAACCACCTTTTTCTGCAGCGCCGCCGGACCATCCCTTCTCGTATTCACTTTCCAACACATCAAGGCGACGCGCGATGTATTCTGCGGCCGGTCCTGCAGTAGCGCTATCGGATAACGCCTCTGGGTTAAACGCGCCCGCAACAGCGACCTGCTCGACAATCCGCATCGGGAATGCCCGGCTCATTTGCATCAAAGTATTTCTGATATCCCGCGCTTTCATAACCAGTGCGCGAAGATCTTCTCCGGCGATCTGTCCGCCCGCTTGCGTCACCAAGACCGCGTCGGTCAGTCCGCCTTCGATCAGATGATCTTCCATGGAATGATCATCTTTGAGGTAGACCTCTGAATTACCTTTTTTGGCGCGATAAAGTGGCGGCTGCGCTATGTAGAGATACCCGGCTTCGATTAACTCAGGCATTTGCCGGTAGAAAAACGTCAACAGCAAGGTACGGATGTGACTGCCATCGACATCAGCATCGGTCATGATGATGATTTTATGATAGCGCAGCTTTTCGAGGTTAAATTCTTCGCGCCCAATGCCCGTGCCCAATGCGGTAATCAGTGTCCCGATTTCATTGGACGACAACATTTTGTCAAAACGGGCGCGCTCAACATTCAGAATTTTACCGCGTAGCGGCAAGATAGCCTGGAAAGCCCGATCACGGCCTTGCTTGGCCGACCCGCCGGCAGAATCACCCTCAACCAGAAACAGTTCTGATAGCGCCGGGTCTTTCGATTGACAGTCGGCAAGTTTACCTGGCAACGACGAAACATCGAGGGCGCCTTTGCGGCGGGTGAGCTCACGCGCTTTTCTCGCGGCTTCGCGGGCAACGGCGGCCTCAACCACTTTGCTGATGATTTTACGAGCTTCGCCGGGATGCTCTTCGAACCACTCGCTCAGCTTTTCGCCGACAACGCTTTCAACGACGGGCCTGACTTCCGACGACACCAACTTATCTTTGGTTTGTGACGAGAACTTCGGGTCAGGCACTTTTACGGATAGCACGCACGTCATGCCTTCGCGCATATCATCGCCGGAGAGCTGAACCTTTTCCTTTTTCGACAACCCAAATTCAGTGGCATAGGTATTGATGGTCCGGGTCAACGCACCACGGAATCCTGCCATATGTGTCCCACCGTCCCGTTGGGGAATGTTGTTTGTGAAACACAGGGTGTTCTCGTGATAGCTGACGTTCCATTCCAGCGAAAGCTCGACGGTGATGTCGTCCTTCTCGCCTGTCACCGTGACAGGTGGTTCATGCAGCGCCTGCTTCGATCGATCTAAATAGCGAACGAAAGCTTCGATACCGCCCTCGTAATGCAGATCAACGGAATTGATTTCACTATGGCGTGCATCAACCAGTTGCAAAAAGACACCGGAATTGAGGAACGCCAATTCGCGTAAGCGATGCTCCAAAGTTCCGAAATCAAATTCCGTCATGGTGAATGTTTCAGATGACGGCATGAATGTGATTTCAGTACCGGTCTTTATTTTGCCGTCCACTTCTGGCGCATCACCAACAATGGCCAATGGGGCTTCTGCTTCACCATCCTTAAAACGAACGTAATGCTCTTTGCCATCACGCCAGACACGAAGATCTAACCAGTCAGACAGCGCATTGACGACTGAGACTCCAACACCATGAAGACCGCCGGAAACCTTGTAAGAGTTCTGGTCAAATTTTCCGCCAGCGTGCAACTGGGTCATGATGACTTCCGCCGCCGATACGCCTTCTTCTTTGTGCATATCGACGGGAATGCCGCGACCGTTATCGCGCACGGTGACAGACCCATCCCCATTCAAGATCACTTCATTGCGGTCACAGTGTCCGGCCAGGGCTTCGTCGATAGAATTGTCGACAACCTCGTACACCATGTGGTGCAGGCCCGACCCATCATCAGTGTCGCCGATATACATGCCCGGGCGTTTGCGCACCGCTTCCAGGCCCTTAAGGACCTTGATTGATTCGGAGTCATAAACGGTGGGATCAGCAGCTTGTTCACTCATAGGGACACTCAGACGCGTTGGGTGGGGGGCAAAGAAAGAGACGACGGGTGCGACACAATGGTCGCAGAAGACACGGGCTTAACCGCACCATCGGACACGGAAAATAACTGCGCTGACTGGCCAAGATCAGTAAACACGGAGACATCCGTGCCGGTTAACCAGGCTTGAGCGCCAGACGCGAGTACACGTTCAAACAAATGACGGCGGCGGTCTTTATCAAGATGGGCAGCGACTTCGTCCAGCAACAGGAGTGGCGGACAACCACGCCGCTTTGATTGCAGGTGCACATGAGCGAGCACGATGGAAACGAGCAATGCTTTCTGCTCACCGGTAGAGCAATCCGCGGCCGGACGACCGGTTTTAGCCATCACCACCATGAGATCAGACCGATTAGGTCCTTGGGGTGCTGGCGGCTCTCCACTTCGAGACCAATTTTGACGGGACGACAAAAGGTCCGCCCTAAAAGCATCTTCAGCATCTAGGGCAGGGAGGCGCTCAAGCCAGTCATCAATTTGGCCAGTCAGACTAAGATGAGCCGCTGGAAAGGGTCCATCGACGGCAGCCAAAACATCGTTGAGTTGGGTCACCGCATCCAATCGCGCCGCGGCAATCGCAACGCCGTACCGCGCCAACATATCTTCTAGGGATTCAAACCACGCGTCGTCCGTCACACCATCCCGGAATAGACGGGCCCGTCGTCGTGCCGCTTGGTCATAGGCTGCACAGCGAGATGAATGATCAGGGTCGAGCACTGTCACAAGGCGATCAATGAACCGGCGACGCTCGCCCGGAGTATCGCTGAACAGGCGATCCATTGCGGGCGTTAACCAAACCGCGCCGACGTGTTGCGCCAAAGCTGCGGCACCCTTCGCCGGCTTGCCATCAATATGGACAGAGCGACGGTCTGGTGTCGCCGCATCTATGCCCGTGCCCAATTGGGTCGAGCCCGAAGGTGTTTCTATATCTGCGGAGACCGCCCATGGCCGCTCAAGCGCCTCGGTTGGTGTACACCGGCCGACATCTGCCAACTTAGCGCCGCGCAAACCCCGGCCCGCTGTCAGAAAAGATAGAGCTTCAAGAATATTGGTTTTGCCAGCGCCGTTGGCGCCCGCCAAAACGACAGAGCGCGTATCCAACTCAAGATTTAGATGATCGTAATTGCGAAAATCGGTCAGCATAAGGCGCACAATGCCCATCACCCCCTGCGCGGGTGACGTCGTTGTCCGTTCCGGGCGGGAAATATCCGTCAGAGCGTTCACACACGCATCGGCATGAGCACATAGACAGCAGAGCCGTCTGACACATCGCGTATCACTGTCGGGGACGCCGCGTCGGCCATGGTGAAACGGGCTGCGTCGCCTTCGATTTGCTGCATAATGTCGAGCAGGTAACGGGAGTTAAAGCCGATCTCTAGTTGGCCTGCATCATAGGAGGCTTCAACCTCTTCGATGGCACTGCCGTTCTCAGGGCTGGACGCAGACAACGTCACCAGCCCTTTTTCCATATTGAGTTTAATCGACCGCGACTTCTCAGAACTGATGGCGGACACACGATCAACAGCCCTGGACAGAGTTTTGCAATCCGTCTCCATGACCTTGTCGTTGCCGGTGGGGATCACCCGTTCGTAATCCGGGAACGTGCCGTCGATAAGTTTCGATGTAAGCACCGTATCGCCGATAGAAAAGCGGATCTTGGCGTCAGACACAGATACCGTGACATCGCCTTCGGCCTCTTCAATAAGCTTGCGTACTTCAGACACCGCTTTACGCGGCACAATAATGCCCGGCATGCCTGCGGCACCATCTGGCAGCGGCAACTCGACCCTGGCCAGGCGGTGCCCGTCTGTCGCAACGGTCCTCAATACATCGACGCCATCACTGTCGGTGCCGTGGAGATAAATACCGTTCAGGTAGTATCGGGTTTCCTCGGTTGAGATGGCGAACCGGGTGCGGTCAATCAAGGACCGCAGGTCCGTCGCTGACAAACTAAAGGTGTGTGAGAAATCACCGGAGGCCAGGGCTGGAAAATCATCCACCGGGAGGCAGGCCAATTGGAAACGGGAACGCCCCGAGGTCAGGGTCAGCTGACCTTCGCCGCCGAACGCCAGTTCAACCTGCGCCCCGTCGGGCAACTTGCGGACAATGTCATACAAGGTATGAGCAGGAGCTGTGGTTTCGCCTTTCTGCCCGACTTCAGCCGCAGCGGACTCGACGATCTCCAGATCCATATCCGTCGCGTTCAAGCTGAGGCTACCCTTGGCGGCGTCGAGACGGACATTGGAGAGAATGGGAATGGTGGTGCGGCGCTCGACAACACTCTGGACGTGACCCAGAGATTTTAGGAGCGCGGACCTTTCAATAACGAGTTTCATAAGCGGCCGTATTCGTAAGCGTTTAACAAAAGACCGCGACGCTGAAACGCGCTGCGGGTCTCGGCGAGTCTCTCCCTCTTGGAGCGGCGATCCGCCCCATAGAAAATGGCGGAAAAGCGCCTCTTTCAGAGCCCCTGTCAATCAACTGGAGGAGAGGCGCGATGGGCGAGGAGTCGACCACCGCACGACAGGGAAGTCAGTATATCACAGGTATACCCTGAGGGTAGCGAAAAGGGCCTCTCAGAGGCCCTCACAGCGGCTTTTAGCGTGGTTTTTAACGCCGCGTTATTGGCGCCGATTGAAGCTGTTTTAGCTTTCCAGCATCCGGGTCAGAAGGTCGACATCCTCAGCGAAAGCGACATCACCGGCCATCAGCTCTTCGACCTTCCGGACCGCATGAATAACGGTGGTGTGATCCCGGCCCCCGAAGGCGCGGCCAATCTCAGGCAAAGAACGGGAGGTCAGCTGTTTCGACAGGTACATGGCAATCTGGCGGGGGCGGGCGACAGTCCGCGACCGCCGGGCTGAGCTCATATCAGACAACCTGATTTGGAAGTGCTCGGCGACCCGCTTCTGGATTTCATCCATCGTCACCCGGCGATCATGGGCGCGGAGGAGGTCATGGAGGAGGGTATGAGCCAGCTCGAGTGAGATATCACCCCCAACCAATTGCACGTTGGCGCTGAGACGGGTCAGCGCACCCTCAAGCTCCCGTACATTCGAGGTGATGCGATGGGCGAGAAACTCTTTCACCTTCTGCGGCACAGTAACACCAAGATGCTCGGCTTTGGCGTCCAGAATACCAAGACGCAACTCAAAGGTAGTGGGATGGAGATCTGCTACTAGGCCCGACGACAACCGTGAACGCAATCGATCTCCGATCTCTTCAAGATCGGACGGTGATTTATCAGCAGACAAGACAATCTGCCGCCCTTGGTCAACCAGGGCATTAAACGTGTGGAAGAACTCTTCTTGTGTTGAGTTTTTTCCGGAAATGAATTGAACGTCGTCGATCATCAACACGTCAGCGGAGCGAAACTGCTCTTTGAAAGACACCGTGTCGTGATTGCGCAGCGCGCGCACAAAACTGTACATGAATTTCTCTGCCGACAGGTACACGACGCGGCGTTTTGGCGAGCGCAATCGGATCTGCCAGGCGATGGCATGCATGAGATGGGTCTTGCCCAACCCGACGCCACCGTAAAGGAAGAGTGGATTAAAACTGACGTGGTCGGAGTCGGCGACGCGCTGAGCGGCCGCATAGGCAAACTCATTTGGCTTGCCGACGACAAAGTTGTCGAAGGTATAGCGGGCATCGAGAGGGGCGGACAGAGAATCGGCAAAGACATCGCCCCCAGATGCTGTCGTATTCGCTTCTAAGACAGGAGGCTTAGGAGGGGGCTGAGAGGGCTGGGTCTCTGCATCAGGGCCCGCGGCCTTGGCCTCGCTCGGCGAGTCGACATCAACTAAGACACGACGGACATCTGGGTTTTCGCCAGCCCACAAAGCACGAATACGATCTGCGTAATGGGTCATCACCCAATCCCGCATAAAACGCGTTGAAACTTTTAAGTTAACCGCCCCGTCATTAACCCCACCGAACTCAATTGGATTGACCCAGCTTTTGTAAGCTGATTCTCCGAATTCATGTTTCAGTCTGAGTTTGACGCGATGCCACTCCGCGTGACCTGACGATCCCACTTCCCCTCGTTTCACCTTAGCGTCCTTGTCGTCTTTCCCACGTACCATCACTGATGCTGAAAATTCCCCCGCAAAATTTTTCAGCTAACGCGATCGACTCTGGGTGGTTGCACGTCGGTCCTTTGTCGCTATCCCCGCGCTCTTCTTTAGGCGAGAGCATTAGACTCGGGTGGTCGCGATTTACTGAACATTAGCTCTCAAGAACCGAAAGACAAGGCGAAAGATCGCTTGACAGTTTGTTCCGAAAATCACTTGTCCGAGTCACGATTCTAATTCGTGATTTACGCAACCACAGGACGACCATCTCGCCCATAAATTTTAAGCAACGTAATGATCAATCGCCGTTGAGAAATAGAATGTCACGAAGCGTATCCCGCAAAACCTTCGGGGCACAATGGGACAAAACTGGAACTAAAAAGCTTCTGCAGCTGGTGTTCAAAAGACGGTCAAATAAGACCGAATTTTACGCGCACAGAGTTAAGCGGACATCGCCTTTATGCGAGCGTTAAGACGAGAGATTTTTCTGGACACTGTGTTGGAATGAAGAATGCCCTTGGTCCGGCCGCGCATCAGTTCAGGCATCGCTGCTTTGAACGCATCCTTGGCCGCGGCTTGATCGCCAGAATCAATAGCCGTCTCTACTTTTTTGACAGAGGTACGGATTCGTCCCATGCGGGAATGATTAATTTCAAACCGGCGGGCGTTGCGGCGAATTCGTTTCTTGGCCGAAGCGTGGTGGGCCATTTGGCAATCCTGTCTAAACTGGCAGTCAAAGCGGGCCTTATAGTTAAGGCACGCCTGGACGTCAACCTTTCAGGCGAAAACGCCCGAATCCCTATCTGTGTTTGAAGGTGGGCTGGCGCTTATCAACGAAGGCAGCCATGCCTTCTTTTTGGTCTTCTAGAGCGAATGTCGCATGGAACATGCGGCGCTCGAATCTAATGCCTTCAGCCAACGAACTCTCGAAAGCCCGGTTGACCGACTCTTTGGCCATCATCACCGAGGGCAAAGACATGTCAGCAATACGTTCGGCAGCCTTCATCGCTTCGTCGATTAAATCATCGGCTGGGATAACCCGGCTGACCAGTCCGACGCGCTCGGCTTCGCCGGCATCCATCTGCCGTCCCGTCAGCACCATATCCATTGCCTTCACTTTTCCGACCGCGCGGGTCAATCTCTGGGTACCGCCGGCACCGGGAATAATACCCAGCGTAATCTCGGGCTGACCGAATTTTGCTGAGTCCGCAGCCAGAATAATGTCGCACATCATTGCGACCTCACAACCACCGCCAAGCGCATAGCCGGCGACCGCAGCGATAATTGGTTTGCGACAGGTGGTGATTCGCTCCCAGCCTTTGGTGATGAACTCACCGACATAGCAATCGACAAATGTTTTGTCGGCCATCTCTTTAATATCCGCGCCAGCCGCGAAGGCTTTTTCACTGCCGGTGATAACGATCGCGCGAACACCGTCATCGTCTTCAAAACCATCTAGGGCCTGGCCAAGATCGGACACCAAACCGGATGACAAAGCATTGAGCGCCTTGGGCCGGTTGAGTGTGATCAGGCCGACGTGGCCGCGGGTTTCGACGAGTATATTTTCGTAAGCCATTGGAAGCAGGTGTCCTTGCGTAATGAATAGGGTTGGTATTGGAGAAAACGATTGCCGATCAGTTGGCCGTGGGTTCGACAAGAAACCGCACTTCTAACTTTTGGCCCTCGGCCGTGAACTCAACTTTTAGTGTTTCGCCTTCTCTTTGAAATTCGGTGCCGTCAACAATCGTCCAACCCAGCTGTGGTAGGGTCTCAGTGTAAAATTGAAGCACTGATGACTGGGAAACTGTGCCAACGGCGGTGGCCTGTACAATGCGGCCCTGGGGTGTGTCAAACAGGATGCTGTTGCCGACCACCTGAGACAATCCCGTCATGAGGGGTAAATCTTCAAATCCATAGACGAAAACATCGGCCCCACGGCTAGATATAGCCCCGAAACTGAGCGCAAAAAGGATCAGAGAAATAAGTCCAAAACGGTGTTTCATCTTTGGCACCTAGAGCAAAAAAAAGTCGACCGTCCCGCCTGGACGATTCGTTTAACCACAATGCCGTCTTTTCCATCCGGATCGCAGGAACAAGGTTCACCTTCTCGTCCATAAACATTCCAGCTGAATTTAAAGTATCCCAATTCACCGGATGGTTGTGCATAGTCTCGCAAGGTTGATCCACCGGCGGCGATGGCCTCAGTCAGAACATCCTTTATGACTGGGACCAATCGATCGGACCGTTTTCCACTCACGGAGCTCGCCTTACGGCGTGGGGAAATACCAGCCCGAAACAAAGCCTCGCAGACATAAATATTACCCAGACCCGCGACCACACGTTGATCAAGTAAGGCGGCCTTTATTGTTGTGCCCTTTCCTTTGAGAGCGGCGGACAACACTTCGGCATTAAACCCGTTGCCAAGTGGATCAGATCCCATGCGTGCCAGCAGTTTGTGGTTCTCAAGGTCCTCTTCAGTGGTCAGCGTGAGGAGGCCAAACCGGCGAGGGTCATTAAACAACACCCGGGTCCCATCTTCGGTATCAAAGACCACATGATCATGTTTGCCTGGCGCTGTCGTTGGCTGGGTGATGGCCATGCGCCCCGACATTCCGAGATGGGCCAGTGCGACCTGACCATCGTCAAGGTGCATACATATGTACTTGGCCTGGCGCGCAATCCGCGTGATGGCTCTGCCGGTCATTCGGCCCGCCAGCCCCTTAGGAAAGGGGATACGCATATTGGGACGCCGAACTTCAACATGAGAGAGACGTCGACCTTCAAGGACCGCGGCCAGACCGCGGCAGGTTGTTTCGACTTCGGGTAATTCTGGCATGCGGCAGACACTGCGCTATGGCGTCCCGGTTTGTCGAGGCCCTGGTGAAGAGCCTGGTTATAGGGATGGTCCATATTAGGCGCTTCGTTTAAGCTGCCCGCCAATATGAGCGTCGACGCACAAACATCTGAAAAGGCAACCCATTTCGGGTTCGAGACCGTTGCCACCTCCGAGAAGGCTGGGCGCGTCCGTGCTGTTTTTGACGCAGTGGCGCCAAAATACGACCTCATGAACGACCTCATGAGCGGCGGCGTGCACCGATTGTGGAAAGATGCCATGGCCGATTGGTTGGCGCCGCGCGCAGACTGGTCGATTATCGATGTTGCCGGGGGCACGGGAGACATCGCCTTTCGCCTGCTCGAACGTATGAAATCAGACCAAGGTTCAGGGTCAGTTACGGTCTGCGACATCAATCAAGCGATGCTGGAACACGGTCGCGACCGCGCGCTCGACCAGGGGAGGTTGCAGGGCCTGGAGTGGGCCGTGGGAAATGCCGAGTCACTGCCCTTTCCTGATATGCATTTTGACGCCTACACCATTGCCTTTGGATTGAGAAACGTCACGGAGATCGAGACTGCGCTGGGGGAAGCGCGGCGGGTTCTCAAGCCTGGTGGGCGATTTCTGTGTCTAGAGTTTAGCACAGTCGTCCTGCCTGTTTTAGACAAGCTTTACGACACCTATTCTTTTTCAGTGTTACCCCGTCTCGGACAAATGGTGGCCGGTGACAGCGATGCCTACCAGTATCTGGCGGAAAGCATTCGTCGTTTTCCCGAACAAGACACTCTGGTCGATATGATGGGCGAGGCCGGTTTTGGCCGGGTCAGCTATCGTAATCTTGCCGGTGGAATAGCCGCCATCCATTCCGGCTGGCGACTTTAGGCGGACAGGGCCGCAGCACCTCTTCTTTTGGAAAATCGATTCCCGTTCAATGATCCGCACGATCCGTAACCTTAGCCGCCTCTTTGCCATTGGTCGCGCCCTCGCGAAACACGATGCATTGTTTCTGTTTGAGGGGTATGCCGAAGGTCGCGTTTTGGCTCGGCTTATGCGTCTGACCGCAAAACCTGATCCGGCCTTGAGTGAGTTGCGACCAGGACAACGACTGGCCCAAGCCTTAACGTCTCTAGGCCCAACATTCATCAAACTCGGACAAGCCCTCTCAACACGACCCGATTTGCTCGGCCAAGACATCACAGACGACCTGACCAATTTACAGGATCGCCTCCCACCCTTCGCCTTCGAAGACGCAACCAAAATCATTGCAGCTGACTTTGATGGGGGTGCGAACGCCCTATTTAAGTCCATCGACCCGATCCCGGTCGCGGCGGCGTCAATTGCCCAGGTTCATTTCGCGACAACAACGGCGGGTGACGATGTCGCTGTAAAAATCCTTCGACCAGGCATTCGCGACGCCTTTGCTCGTGATATCGATCTGTTCTATTGGCTGGCAGACTCCATTGAAAGAACACAACCAAAACTGCAGCGGCTTAAACCCGTCGAAACGGTGCGCACATTTGAGGAATCCGTTCGGATAGAAATGGACTTGCGGTTTGAAGCCGCCGCCGCGGAAGAGTTAAGAGAGAATTTTTCCAGCGACCCGCGGTTCCGCATGCCAGAAGTAGATTGGCAACGAACCTCGGAACACGTCTTGACCTTAGAGCGAGTCTCCGGTGCACGGGTCGATCAACCAGACGATATCACCGCTCTCGGCCTAGACCCGGTTGAGATTGTTCGTAAGGCCGCCGAAGTGTTTTTCCGCATGGTTTTTCATCAAGGCTTTTTTCATGCCGACATGCACCCAGGCAACTTGTTCGTCGCCGATGACGGCACGCTGATCGCCATTGATTTTGGCATCATGGGACGAGTGGACTCTCGGACACGACGACATCTTGGTGAAATGCTTCTTGGGTTCTTAACCCGCGACTACACCCGCGTGGCTGAAATTCATATCGAAGCGGGGTTTGTACCGGCATCAAAAGATGTCGGCGCTTTCGCGCAGGCCTGCCGATCCATTGCTGAACCAATTCTAGGCAAACCTCTCAACGAAATATCTCTGGCACGTCTACTCGGACAATTGTTCCAAATCACCGAAACCTTTGAAATGCAGACACAGCCACAACTCTTGCTACTGCAAAAAAGTATGTTGCTGGCGGAAGGCGTCGGGCGCGCACTATCACCCAACGTCAACATGTGGGAACTAGCTCGCCCCCTCATCGAAGAGTGGATGCTTCAAGAACTGGGACCGGAAGGGCGTATTCGAGATGCCGTTTCCGATGCAGCAACAACCATCGAAAAGTTACCGCGTCTTATCGATAGCGTGGATGCCGCGACCCAGCAGATTCGCCAACACGGATTGAAACTGGACCCAGAAACAGCTGCAGCCATAAGAGGGGGGCCGCCCGGCCAAAGACGGCTGAATTGGTGGCCCTGGGCAATTGCCGCTGGGGCGCTGCTTTTATGGTTAATCGCTTAAAGCGCGCCAAGGTGACGGCAGGACCCTGTTTCGTATAGAGTCCCGCGCCAACGACCGGCCCAACAATGGTCTACCCAGGAACGCGCCCAACCGTGCTTAAGAATCGTCGCATACTTTTGATCGTTTCTGGCGGCATTGCCGCCGTGAAGATCCCCGACTTGATCCGCCGTCTTCGCGAGCGTGGCGCGAGCGTGCGGTGTGTTCTGACCGAATCCGGCGCGCAATTTGTGACACCAATGAGCTTGGCAGCCTTGTCCGGAGGCAAAGTCTTTCAAGACCTCTTTTCCCTGACCGACGAAAGCGAGATGGGACACATCAACCTCAGTCGAGAGGCGGACATTGTTCTGGTTGCGCCGGCAACAGCCAACATCATGGCGAAGATGGCCCATGGTCAGGCTGATGATTTAGCAACCACAGCTCTTTTGGCCACCGATAAACCGGTGATGATCGCCCCCTCAATGAACGTAAAGATGTGGGAGCACTCAGCAACGAAAGCGAACCTTGCGACACTTCAAGACAGGGACATTCATGTTGTAGGCCCTGGTGCCGGAGACATGGCGTGCGGTGAAGTGGGTGATGGCCGCATGGCTGAAGTTATGGATATTGTGGCGGCTCTGACTGACTTTTTTGTCTCACGCGCCGCTCTCGGACCGCTGTCAGGTCAATCTGCCCTTGTCACTAGTGGCCCGACCCATGAGCCCATTGACCCAGTGCGCTATATCGCCAATCGCTCTTCGGGCAAACAGGGGCACGCAATTGCGCGTGCGCTGGCAGACCTCGGCGCCAACGTCACTTTGGTCACCGGGCCGACCCAAGAACCTGACCCAGACAACATGACCGTCGTCGCCGTTGAAACGGCAGACCAAATGCTCGCGGCATGCACAGCCGCCGCGCCAGTTGATATCGCCGTATGTGCTGCCGCCGTCGCCGATTGGCGGATGGCAGAGTCCACAACGTCAAAAATTAAGAAGACCGGTGGCGCAAGCCTACAACTCAATCTGACAGAAAATCCGGACATTCTGACGACGCTCAGTAAAGCGGGCAGTAGTCGTCCACGCTTGGTGATTGGATTTGCAGCAGAGACCGAAAACATTATCGACAATGGCATAGCGAAGCGTGATTCCAAGGGTTGCGATTGGATTGTCGCTAATGATGTGTCAGCCGGATTTGGCGGTGACGACAATACAGTCCACCTCATTACAGAAGAGGGGGCTGATAGCTGGCCCACTCTCAGTAAAAAGGCTGTCGCAGACCGGCTAGCCACGCACATTACCGATCATATAAAAAAGTCTTAGTCCCTATTTGTTGTAAGAGACACCATGCCCAATAGCGTTCCAATTGCGATTAAGCGTTTGCCCCACGGGGCTGATCTCCCGTTGCCTGCTTATCAAACTGATGATGCCGCAGGCATGGACCTTTATGCCGCCGTCGACGACCCCATCACCCTGGCACCGGGCAAACACATACTTGTGCCGACTGGACTGTCCATGGCGCTGCCGCCGGGCCATGAAGCACAAGTGCGGCCTCGGTCAGGGCTGGCGGCCAAGCATAGCGTTACTGTGCTCAACACACCGGGCACCATCGACGCTGACTATCGCGGTGAGGTGAAAGTAATTTTGATCAATCATGGTCAATCCGCTTTTGAAATCACACGCGGAGAGCGCATTGCTCAAATGCTCATCGCGCCAGTGACCCGTGGCATCTTGGAAGAGGTCGACGACTTGCCAGAAACAATGCGTGGTGCCGGTGGGTTTGGCTCGACCGGTACAGGCTGACGCACAGCGATTGGTGCTATGACCCTCTCAGAAGATCAGATTGAGCGCTACGCCCGCCACATCCATTTGAAAGAGGTGGGGGCGGACGGTCAGGAAAAATTGTTGGCCGCAAAAGTATTGGTGATTGGCGCCGGTGGCCTTGGGTCGCCACTGATTCAATATCTCACTGCAGCCGGCGTCGGTACCATTGGTGTCGTCGATGACGATACGGTTGATTTGTCCAACTTGCAGCGACAGGTGCTGCACACCACGAGCCATGTGGGCACTAACAAAGTTGAAAGTGCAATCGACGGCGCGCGCGCTATCAATCCCGAAGTCAAAATCGTTCCCCACAAAGAGCGCATGACCGCCGCAAACGCGTGTAGCCTAATCAGTGGATATGATGTTGTGGCTGACGGCAGCGACAATTTCGAGACTCGTTTCACAATCAACGATGCGTGCTTCTTTGAAAAAAAGACGCTGGTGTCTGCCGCCGTGTTACGATTTGACGGCCAACTATCTACCTACAAACCTCATGCGGGTGGTCCGTGTTATCGCTGCCTCTATCCCGAACCACCACCAGATGACGTTTGGACATGCACGCAAGCGGGCATCCTGGGTGCCGTGGCCGGCGTCATGGGATCATTACAGGCAACAGAAGTGCTGAAGGAGATTCTAGGTATCGGGGACAGCATGGCCGGGCGTCTGTTAATTTACGACGCCCTCGACCTCTCGACCCGGATGGTCAAGGTGAAGCCCGATCCAGGCTGCGTCTTATGTTCCGATCAGGCGACGATCACTGCTGCGCCGACCTAAAACAGCAGCCTTACTTTTTAAAAATAACGTCGACTCGACGATTATCTTGCTCACGGGTTCCGTCAGGGCGGCTAGTCCTTGGCCGCTCTTCGCCATAGGCTTCCACCTGCATTTCACTTTGATCAATGCCTTCTTCGGCCAGCGCGTTGTAGACCGTCTCTGCTCGGCTCTGAGACAAAATCATGTTGTATTTTCTTGAACCAGCAGAATCGGTATGGCCGATCACCAGCATGGTGGCCGGGTTATATTTGTCATGCACTTCAGAGATTTGAGTCACAACAGCCTGAGCGGCGGAATTCAAGCTAGCAGAATCAAAATCGAAGTAGATCTGAAATTGATCCAGCATGGGTGATGCCGGAGTGGTTTGCGCCGCCGGGGCTGGATTGGCCGCTTCTAGAGCGCGGAGCGCCGTATTAAAGGTCGACCGACACGCTGCAATATCCTCGGGTTGGCGGTCTTCTTCCTGCTCTTGCATCCAGCAATCAAAACCTGACTGAGCCATCGCCGCCATCACAGGCATGCTGGAGCGCACACCATCATTCAACACAGCAACCAAACGCTCACGGGCATCACTGATCGATTTGGAGGCATGACCCGGAATATCTCGATGATTAATCGCTTCAGGACCAAATGTCTCGCCGGTGGCAGCGCGGCGGGCTCTAGCCAAAAACTCTTTGGTATCGGCCCAGTCCGCTTCTGATTTTTCAGACGCCGCTAAATCCGCATAGTCGGTTTGCAGGGCGCGATGAAATTCGTCGCCCCGATTGGGTAATGAGCGCGCTCCCATTACATCGTAATTGCCACCACAGGCCGCCAAGGACATAGTAGCCGTTGCCATCATCACCGCGCGTAAAATCATGGAATCCCTCTCCCTCAAGCGAGGTCCCCGTTTTCCTTTGCCAGACCCCAATCCGACCAGTATTGGCTGAGGGTCCGGAAAACCCTCGGAAACTGCACTGGACAGTTTTTTAGCGTTGTACCCTTGGGGTGACAAGAACCCTTTGCGATTTAGAGAATTAAGCGTAAGAGGGCCTATGCTTGTTAGTGACCGCCCTTCATTGACCGCCATTGCCTCTGTTGGCCCGACCGCCGCAGATGGGCGCCTGCCCTTGATCGGCCTCGATAAAGCAGAAATGGCGGCTTTGGCCGTGGAGATGGAGGAAAAGCCCTACCGAGGCACACAATTGTTCCACTGGATCTATAGCCGAGGGGCGCGCTCCTTCGACGACATGACCGATATCTCTAAGGTCTGCCGTACCCGACTGACGGACACCTTTACGTTAGAGCGCCCGGAAATTGCACAGGAGCAAATTTCAGAAGATGGGACTCGCAAGTGGCTACATACATTTGCCGATGGCCAGAAGGCGGAAACGGTCTTAATTCCGGAAGACGATCGGGGAACATTGTGCATATCCTCGCAAGTGGGGTGCACATTGACCTGTCGCTTCTGCCATACGGGGACACAACGCCTGGTGCGCAACCTTACCGCTGGCGAAATCATCGCGCAGATCTTGGTGGCACGAGACGCGCTGGACGAGTGGCCGACTCCGAAAGACGACTCCCGGAAAATCACTAACATCGTACTCATGGGCATGGGCGAACCCCTCTACAATTTTGAGGCAGTTAAAAAGGCCATGAAAATTGTGATGGAAGGTGATGGTATTTCCATCAGCCGTCATCGCATGACCTTATCAACCTCAGGCGTGGTCCCTGAGATCGAGCGCTGTGGTGAAGAACTTCGCATTAATCTGGCCATCTCATTACATGCGGGCACTGATGACGTCCGATCCAAAATCATGCCGATCAACAAAAAATACCCGCTGAAAGAATTGATGGCAGCCTGCGCCGCCTATCCGGGCGCATCCAATGCGCGACGCATCACGTTCGAATACGTCATGCTCAAAGACATCAATGATTCCGAAGCCGATGCCCGCGCGCTTGTGGATTTGGTGAAAGATGTGCACTGCAAATTTAACCTGATCCCGTTCAACCCTTGGCCGGGCACGCCCTATGAATGCTCAAGTAAGAAAACCATTGAACGTTTCCAAACCGTGCTGACCGACGCGGGCCTCACCTGCCCCATCCGCACACCGCGTGGGCGCGATATCCTCGCCGCCTGCGGTCAACTCAAAACGGATTCAGAAAAACTGTCGGCGAAAGAACGCCGCGCTCAAGCCGAGCAGGCCTGGGCCGAGAAAGACGCGCAACTGGGGTAGAATTAAAGTTCTTCAAAGGAGATTAGAATCGCACACGTGCTTGCTCTGCCCTGCATCCTCCCTATACTCCGCCGCCAATTGGGCACACTGTGTAGAGTGAGCGAATAAACAGGAATACAGACCATGAGCCGCGACAAAGTCGTCCTTGCCTATTCCGGCGGATTAGACACCTCCATCATTCTGCGCTGGCTGCAGGAAGAGAAAAATTGCGACGTAGTGACCTTCACCGCTGACATCGGTCAGGGCGAGGAGCTCGGGCCTGCCCGGAAGAAAGCCGAGCTGATGGGCATCGAGCACATCTATATTGAAGACCTGCGTGAAGACTTTGTCCGGGATTACTGCTTTCCGATGTTTCGCGCCAATGCCATTTACGAAGGCGTCTACCTGCTTGGCACCTCAATCGCCCGGCCGTTGATCGGTAAACGCCTGGTTGAGATCGCCAGAGACACCGGAGCCGTCGCGATTTCCCATGGCGCCACCGGCAAGGGTAATGACCAAGTCCGGTTTGAGCTGTCCGCCTATGCCTTAGAGCCGAGCATCAAAGTGATTTCACCTTGGCGGGAATGGGATTTGAATTCCCGCGCCAAACTTATTGAGTATGCCGAGAAACATCAGATCCCCATTCCGACAGATAAGCGAGGAGAGGCTCCTTATTCTATGGACGCCAATCTGCTGCACATCTCTTACGAAGGTAAAGCCCTAGAAGACCCATGGACCGAACCCGATGAAGACATGTTTCGGTTGAGTGTGTCTCCGGAAGCAGCACCCGACACACCAGAATACGTTGAGATCGAATTTGAGGGTGGCGATCCCGTCGCCATCAATGGCGAACGGTTATCCCCTGCGGCCTTCCTGACCAAGTTGAATGAGTTAGGTGGCAAACACGGCATTGGCCGGGTCGACATGGTTGAGAACCGGTATGTCGGCATGAAAGCCCGGGGTGTTTATGAAACACCGGGTGGCACCATCTGGCTCACGGCACGGCGGGCGGTCGAAAGCATCACCCTTGACCGGGAAGCGTCTCATTTGAAAGACGAATTAATGCCCCGTTATGCCAAATTGATATACACGGGATACTGGTTCGCGCCTGAACGCAAAGCGTTGCAGGCAGCCATCGACGCCACCCAGGATAATGTCAACGGAACAGCAAGGCTGAAACTCTATAAGGGCAATGCCATTGTTGTGGGCCGCACGTCACCGACCAGTTTGTACAGCACGGAACATGTCACCTTTGAGGAAGACGATGTGTTTGACCAACATGACGCCGAAGGATTCATCAAGCTGAACGCACTGCGGTTGCGGCTCGGCACACTAGGGCGTCGCACGCAAGGCACCGAAGATAACTGATGAGTGAGTATATCAAAAGCGACACCGCGGATGGCATCCTAACGCTCACCATTTCGCGACCGGAAAAAAAGAATGCCCTAACCGTCGCAATGTATGCAGCCCTTGCCGATTCCATTTCCCAGGCTGACGACGACGAGAGCGTGCGGGTCATTTTGATCACCGGTAGTGAAGACAGCTTCACCGCTGGAAACGACTTTAAGGACTTTCTGGACAACCCACCCGTTGACCCCTCGAGCCCAGTATTTCGATTTATGAATGCCATCGCGGGAGCACAGAAACCCGTCGTTGCTGCAGTCAATGGTTTGGCGATCGGCATTGGCACGACAATGCTACTGCATTGTGATTTGGTTTACGCCGTCGACACCGCACGATTCCAAATGCCTTTTGTGAATCTGGGTTTGGTTCCGGAGCTTGGCTCAAGCCTCGTGTTACCCGCATTGGCGGGGCGAGCTCGGGCCGCTGAACTCCTTATGTGTGGCGATCCCTTTAGTGCAGAAACCGCAAAAGAGTTTGGCCTCATCAATGGGATAAGCTCTGCCGACGAACTAATGAATACGGCACAAATATTGGCCAAAAAACTCGCGGCAAAACCGCCAGCTGCTCTCCGCAAAACCAAAGCATTACTAAATATGGACGTTGACGATGTGCGTGCACGTATCGACCGGGAAGCCAAAGTCTTCAGCGAACAATTGAGTAGCGCCGAAGTTAAAGAAGCGATCGCAGCATTTCTTGAAAAACGCGCTCCTGACTTTTCGAAGTTTGAGTGAGCGACGGGCCTCTGTTAAATCGCATCTCATCACGACCAAGACCTTCATTTTCTACGACATCGTCTCCGATCTACCTCCACTTAAGATTGTTGATGTTGGCGCGTTGCCAATCCAAGGGGTACCCGAGCCCTACGAAAAACTTTTGACGCGAGGCTATGCCACTTTCATCGGTTTTGAAGCGGGCGCCGCTGGCTGCAAGGCCTTAACAGAAAAACATGGGCCGCCGCACCGCTTCTTACCCTTCATTATTGGTGACGGCACAAACGCGGTGTTTCACCGCAATAAAGAAGTGATGACCAGTTCATTGTTTAAACCGAACATGAATCTCATTTCTTATTTCGCGGGTCTTGAAAACCTTGTTGCCCCGGAGAGCAGTCAGCCTGTGCAGACGTACACCCTCGATGATGTGATTGATTGGGACGAATTGGACTTTCTACAAATGGATATCCAAGGCGGTGAATTGTCTGTGCTTGAAGGGTGTGGCCGCCTTCTGCCAAACACCTTGGTTGTGCAGGCAGAAGTCGAGTTTGTAGAGATTTATCACGATCAGCCCTTGTTCGCTGACATAGACCAACACCTCAGAAAAGCCGGGTTTCAATTTCATACCTTTCTTGGGTTTGGGCAGCGGCCCTACAAAACGGGAGGGGCAATCGAAGGTTCAATCACAAAGACCCGGCAAGTGTTGTGGTCCGATGCCGTTTATGTTCCGGACGCCACCACGCTTTCGGACCAAAGCACAGAACGACTCCTCAAACTCGCGGCTATATTGCACGACATCTATACGTCTGTTGATCTCGTACTTCATATCTTAGCGATCGTGGCAGGCCGTGGCTCACCTGATCCGCAGGAACGATTTGTTAAAGCCTTGATTGCGTCCCAAAGCTAAAAGCTGGTCGGAATCTCGATATCTTCCAAACCATTTTGCAAGCGAACGGCACGCAAGGCATTAAACATCAGACACGCAATGGTCATCGGCCCAACACCCCCGGGCACTGGGGTAATCGCTGAGGCAACTATCGATACTTCTTTGAAGGCCACATCACCGACCAGGAGGTCTTTATCTCCCTCGCCAGGTAACCGATTGATGCCGACGTCGATAACCACGGCTCCAGGTTTCACCCAATCAGCTTTGACCATCTCTGGTAGACCAACTGCCGCCACCAAAATATCAGCACGGCTACAGTGAGCGGCGAGATCAGCCGTTCTGGAGTGGGCCGTCGTTACGGTGCAGTTTTCAGAAAGCAATAGTTGCGCCATCGGCTTACCGAACAACAGCGAACGCCCGATTATGACGGCGTCCTTGCCGGTCATGTCGCCAATCTGGCGGCGCAATAGCAGCTGACAACCGAGTGGTGTGCATGACACCATGCCCGTTTCTCCCGCCATCAATCGACCCGCATTCTCAGGGTGTAAGCCATCCACATCCTTCAGTGGATCAATAGCGAGAATCACTGGCTTGTCGTCGAGATGTGACGGCAACGGCAGCTGCACAAGAATACCGTTGACCTTTGGGTCGTCGTTGAGCTTTTGCACGAGCGCGAGCACCGTCGCTTGGTCTACGTCCGCCGGCAGGGTATGCTCGAAAGACTCCATGCCAAGTTTGACGGCTGTCTTGCGTTTGCTGCGCACATAAACCTGACTGGCCGGGTCGTCACCCACCAACACAACGGCAAGGCCCGGCTTGATGCCGTGTTCAGATGTCAGCTGCACGATTTGCTCGCCGATCCAAGTCCTTAACCCAGCTGCCGTGGCTTTTCCGTCTATGAGGGTTGCCTGACTCATAAATCACTCCGTTAATCAGCACGTGCCGCCTGTCGTGCGACGACACTGAGACGTTCCTATTAGGAGACCATCCACACGATCAGGATGCTGACGTAACTCTGTGCCAACCACAGCGCAAGCAAGAGAACGACGGGAGACAGGTCAAGCCCACCGATGATGGGAACATAGCGCCGAATTTTGCGGAACACTGGCTCAGTCAATTGGGTCAACGCAGACCCGATCATGTAGACGATCCGGTTTTGCGTATTGATCACAGCAAAGTTGACCAACCAGCTCATGATCACGGCTGCGATAACCAAGTACCAATACATGCCGAGAATGATTTGAAAGAGTTGAACGATGGGAACAAGAAGAGCCACCCATTGACCTCCGGATTGCCGTGGTGAAAGAGGACGTGAACCGCTAACGTACTGAGCGTGGACCAACCAGACAAGGGCCACGAAAGGGGGACCGAAGGTGTTGATGAGAAATCGAAGATGGTCGCCTGTGGTTGCTATCGCGGTCCTGTTGTTGAGCGGATGCGATCACCAGCCAGAAGTGTGGCAAACAAAATCCGTTATCACCGGCCTCCCGGTCCATGGCTTACACGGATTGTCATTTGGACCCGATGGCGGCCTCTATAGCAGCAGCGTCATGGGGCAATCGATTGTGCGCCTTGATATCGAAACAGGCACACTCGAAGAAATAATTCCAGCGCCTTTGGGAGAAGCCGATGACGTGGCTTTCGGGCCAAACGGGGTTATGGCTTGGACTGCCCTCAACCAAGGTGAGCTTCGGGTAAGCGATACGGACGGTAATCGCTGTGGATCATGACAGCACCATCTTCGTCGTCACCGACGCAGACAATGGGCTCATACGCCTCCGTAAAAAGTGAGGCCAAGCCCACTGCCCGGAGCGCTTGACTTAAACCGCGGCTCCGCACAGTATCCGCGCCCTTCCCTGGGGGGCCGTAGCTCAGTTGGGAGAGCGCGACGTTCGCAACGTCGAGGTCAGCGGTTCGATCCCGCTCGGCTCCACCAAAACTCATACAGACTCTGGTATTCACCCACTTGTGATGGCGCATGTCGTCCGCTCCTGAGTCACGGCGACAACATCGCATAGACGCACAGGCTTCGGCCCTATAGAACCCAGCGGACATGAGTCACACCCTGTTTGATTTTTCCGGCCTGCGGCAGGCCTTCGCCATCCGTAATTTCGCCCTGTATACCTTCGGCAACACGCTGTCGTTGGTCGGCATGTGGGTGCAGCGGCTAGCGGTGGGTTGGCTGATGTGGGAACTCACGGAGTCTGGCGCTTGGCTAGGCGCTATAGCGATTGCTGAGTTCTTACCGATAATTGTTCTCACACCGCTGGGCGGCGTCTTCGCTGACCGCTTTGACCGACAGCGCATCTCGATGATCGCGCAGACTTTTGCCTGCGGACAAGCCATGGCCCTCTGGCTTTTCACTCTTACCGGAACCATGTCACCCGCGCTTTTGGTTTTTCTGATGTTTTTTGGTGGCGTAACCAACGCCATGAACCAAGCGGCCCGGGTCACATTGGTCGTCAATATGGTCCCGCGCGACGTAATGGGCACGGCGATCGCGATCAACTCCATCATCTTCAATGTCGCCCGCATCGTCGGCCCCGCCATTGCTGGTGTTCTTATCGCCACAACGGATATTGCGTGGGCTTTCTTGGTCAACGCCGTGTCCTATGCAGCATTGATTGTGGCGCTGGCGATGATTCGCATCCCTCGGGTCACAGACAGCGTGCCGCCAACAGGGTCTTATTTCCGTGACCTCATAGAAGGGGGAAAGTTCACGTTCACCCACACAGGCGTGGCCGCAATCATTGCCCTAACCGCCGTGAACTCCATCTTCGCCCGCCCTCTGATCGATCTCCTCCCCGGATTTGCCGGAGAGGTATTCGATGCTGGCCCACAAGGGCTGGCGATCATGACATTAGCCATGGGAGTGGGCGCGATCTGCGCTTCAATCTGGCTGGCGCAGCGCGGCAGGATCAAAGGCCTCACCAGTATTGTATTTTATGGCGTGCTCGTTAACGGCGCGGCTGTTGCTGTGTTCGCCATGTCGACAAGTTTGTGGACAGGCGCACTGCTTCTGGCCGTGTCCGGCTTCACACAAGCGTGCACAGGAACGGGCACCCAAACCTTGATACAATCATCCGTCGCCGACCGATTACGCGGACGAGTGATGAGCGTGTGGTTGGTCATCGGGCGGGGCGGACCTGCCTTGGGTGCAATGGTGATGGGAACGATGGCTGAGCTGGTCGGGTTTGGACCACCGCTGTTGACCGGCGCGTTGGTGACCTTCTTTGCGGCGGCGATCGTTTTACCGCGCCGGAAAAAAATCGCAGGTATTTTAGAACAGTCAACCGCTGGCTAAACGCTATACCGGAACTGATCCGGCTACCGTAGTACGATGCATGTGGCGAATGCTATCCGCAGGATAGGGCGTGGCATGGTGCATCAGGCACCGGTTATCCCAGAATACCAGGTCTCGCAGTTGCCACTTATGGCGATAAATCACCGCAGGGTCGGTCGCATAGCCGAAAAGTTTATCAAGCAATGCTCGACTTTCATGTTCATCTACATCGATGAGAGACTCAGTGAAACCGGGATTGACGTAGAGCGCCTTGCGGCCAGTTTCTGGATGGGTGCGAACGACCGGATGAACGGCTCCAACCAATTGTTTCTTTTGCTCTTCGGTAAGCGGTTTGCGGTTGCTGTCTTCTGACGACTGAATTTGAACGTAGTTAAACCGGTGGCGCGCCTTGAGGGAGGCGATTTCCCCCTTCAAATATTCCGGTACGTTTTCATAGGCGCGATACTGACTGGCAAACAAAGTATCGCCACCTTCCGTAGGCACTTCCAAGCCATAGAGCAGCGACCCCATTGGCGGCACGTCTTCGTAACTCACATCCGTATGCCAATACCGGCCTGCATCTTCAATGCCCAAAGGCTCGCCCTTCTCATCCTTCTTGTTAGATACGGCCAGCAACTCTGGATAACCGGGCAATAGATACTGGGTCAGGATGTGACTGTTCAGATCACCCCAGTGTCTTGAAAACTCAAGGTGCTGCTCTGGTGACAAGTTTTGGTCGCGGAAGATCAAAACAGAGTGATCGGCAAAGGCCTGTTTGATGGTTTCAAACGCCTGATCGTCAATCGGTCCCCCGCAATCAAGGCCGATCACTTCTGCGCCGCAAACATCTGAAAGAGCGTTTATTTGCATATTTTATCTTAAGCGCGGATTGAGTGCATCACCCAACCAATCTCCAAGCAAGTTCACTGACAGAGCAAGCAACACAAGGGCAAGAGCCGGAAACAACGTGATCCACCACTCTCCTGAGAACAGGTAATCGTTGCCAATGCGAATCAGCGTGCCGAGGGACGGTGTTGTCGGTGGCATGCCAACACCCAGAAAACTCAAAGTGGCTTCGGCAATGACCGCCAAGGCCAGCCCTAGGGTGGCCAATACCAATACGGAGGTCATGACATTGGGAAGAACATGACCGAACACGATCGCCGGATTAGACGCCCCGATGAGTTTAGCTTGGGCCACATAGCCCGACTGTTTTTGAACCAGCGTCGCTGATCGCACAACGCGGGCGTATTGCGGCCAGTCGGCGATTCCGATGGCAAAGATCAACATGTACAGGGCGATCTCGCCATGAACATCCGGAGATAAAACGGCCCGTGAGAAACCATCTACCATGAGGGCGATCAACAAGGCAGGAATGGTCAGCTGAACATCGGCCAGGCGCATGAGCACTGTCTCAACCCATCCGCCGACATAGCCTGCAATGAGCCCCACGGTGACACCTAAGGTCGCGGAAAAAGCGACAGCGGCAAGCCCTACGGTAAGTGAAATGCGACTGCCGTAGAGAATGGCGGACAACATGTCGCGTCCCTGGTCATCAGTGCCGAGGAAGAAAGCCGGGTCACCGTTACCCGTCCAAGCCGGTGGAAGAAAGGAGTTGATAAGATCTAAATTGATTGGATCAAACGGATCTTGGGATGCCAGGAACGGAGCGAACAAGGCACCAAGAAGAAAGGTCAGAGTCACAATGGCGGCCGTTATGGCGACAGGACTGCGGCGAAAATTGACCCACAAAACCGCACGAGGTGAGTCAACGACATCGCTCATGCGGCGTCCTCCCGACTGGTCCGCAGGCGCGGATCGACTACGGCGTACAGAATATCCACAGCGAGATTGATCACAACAAACACCAACGCGACCATCACCAAGTAGGCGGCCATGATTGGGATATCGGCAAACGCCACAGCCTGAATGAAGAGCAAGCCTAACCCCGGCCACTGAAATACCGTTTCAGTAACAATGGAAAAGGCGATCAATTCGCCGATCTTCAAACCAATTACTGTGATCACCGGCAACAGTGTGTTCTTAAGGGCGTAGACGTAATGGACACGGTGGCGCGGGACCCCCATGGCGCGGGCTGTGCGAATATAATCTGTGCCTAGCACTTCGATCATCTCGGCGCGGACAAGGCGTTGGATGAACGTCATCTGAAACAAACCGAGAGTGACGGCAGGTAACACCAACGCTTTCAAACCACCCGCGGTCAAAAAACCGGTCGACCAAAACCCCAGCTGGGTTGTTTCACCGCGCCCGTAAGATGGCAGCCATCCCAAGGTGACAGAGAATAAATAAATCAACCCGATTCCAATAACGAAGGTTGGTAACGACACACCGATCAAAGACACCGACAGTACCAAACGACTGATCACACCATCGCGGTGAATGGCTGTGTACACACCCATAGGGATTCCGAGCAGCAGCGAGAACACCGCCGACGCCAACACAAGTTCGACGGTGGCAGGCAATCGCTCCGCTACAAGGTCGGACACCGGGCGCTGCATGCGATAAGAGATGCCAAAATCGCCAGCCAGAGCGTTGCCTATAAATCTGACAAACTGAACGGGCGCCGAGTCATTCAAGCCGAGGCGGTCACGCAAAGCTTGGCGATCTTCAAAGGAGGCTTCTTGACCCACCAGGTTGTTGACGGGATCGCCGACGTAATTGAACAGAAGAAAGGCCGCGGCGCTGACCAATAGCATGACCAGAGCAGCTTGACCGACGCGGCGTATAAGAAAGGACGTCATAGGGCGTTTGTGGCACGCCCGGGATTCAAGTCAAGCCAGAGTGCGTCACTTGGCCGACAGAGGTATCCCAACAATGAGAACCCGCTGGGGTTGCCCCAAAATGATGGGTTGCGCCACCAGAACGTCGAAGTAGCCGCCTAATTTCTCGTGCCACCAGGGGAGGTCTTCAACAATGAGATGCGCGTTCCGCCCATCAGCCAATGTCTTTTGCGCCAGTACCGTGTCGACAATAAAGAAGGTGCCGCCTAGACCCAGTGACTGTATGTGAGTCAACACGTAATGCAGGCAGTCGGGTTCGATGTGCTCCATAACATCAATACACACAACGAGATGAGCAGGAGAGGGCTCGCTATCCTTGCCCGGCATGGCGGGGTCGTATTCGGTTACGTCCAGGTCCGGCGCCAAGGCCAATACGGCGGGGCGCAGCGTTCCCTTGCCGCAGCCTTAGTCGAGGACGGATTCGGCGTCAGTCTGCTTCGCCAAATCAACAACCATAGGCGCGATGGCGTGTGCCGCCCGACCTTAGTCAGGGTTACTACGATGCAGTTGTAGATTCAGCTCGCGATACTCAGGGGAAATACGCATGCCTATTCCGTCACATGCGCCAACCGAAACTGCGGCTGGTTATCGGGTTGAATGGGCAGGCTGAGACGATCAGTCGTGGTCCACGCCAAACCTTGATGGTGCAAGGGAATATAAACCTCTGCGGCTTTCACACGCAGCCAGGCGTCATCAATCATAGCGTCCCGCTTCGGGAGATCTGTCTCAATCGCTATGGCGTCAATCATCGCAAACAGTTCGGGATCATTCAGACCGGTCCGATTCCACACCCGATCAGGCATGGCGAGGAAATCAAGGTGGTAATGACTGTCCATGGTTCCCGACCCCCAGCCGAGCAAATAAAAGTCAGTCTGGTCATTCTGAATCTTGGGAAAGTGCAGAGTCTTTGACTTCGCATCCAAGCGAACTGAAATACCGATGCGGGCAAGCATCCCAACCACCGCTTGGCAGATGGCTTCGTCATTCATGTAACGGTCGTTGGTGCAATCGAGCGTGACGGAGAATCCGTCGGCATATCCAGCCTCGGCCATAAGGGCACGGGCAGCTGACGGATCAAGCGGGGGCAACGCATCAATCTCGGCTGTATAACCACCGATACCGGGCGACAACAGCATGCCGGCCGGCTCGGCCATCCCGCGCATGATGCGGCTAACGATTGCGTTGCGGTCGATGGCCATATTCATGGCGCGGCGCACGCGAATATCGGCAAACGGATTTTTGCCTTTGATATTCGAAGATCGCAGTTCAGACCGTGCGGTATCCATACCCATGAAGATCGCACGCACCTCGGCTACGGATTGCACCCCAAGCCCTGATGTTCGTCGCACCCGCGCGAGGTCTTGCACCGGGGTGTCCATGACGTAATCCAACTCACCGGACAACAACGCCGCCACCCGGGTGGCGGCGTTGGCCACAGGCGTGAAAACGATTCGATCAATGTTGTGGGGGGTATCAGCTTGCAGACCCCACCAACTGTCGGACTTCATCATGACCGTGCGCACGTCTGGCTCACGCAACTCCAAAACAAATGGGCCGGTGCCGTTGGTATGACGCACCGCATAGGTTTCCTGACCCACGGCAACATCTTGAGGTTCAGTGACAGCGTTTTCCTCAGCCCAGCCGCGCGACATGATGAAGATATCGGTGATCTGCTGCGGCAGGATTGGGTTGGGCCCGTCAGTGACAATACGCACCGTGAAATCGTCAACCGCGACAACGTCTGATACCGTTCCAATGATATCTTTCATATCCGAGGTTTTTTTAAGCGCGCGCTGAAAGGAAAACACAACGTCATCAGCAGTGAAGGGACGACCATCGTGAAAGGTAACGCCCTGGCGCAGGGCGAATTTCCAAACGGTATGGTCTTCCGTCAGACCCCAGGTCACTGCAAGACCGGGTGTGAGCGCCATGGTTTGATCGCGGTTTATCAACGGCTCATACATTTGCTGTGCCATGGCCAGAGTCATGCCCTCATTTTGAGCATGAGGATCAAGGGTGATGGCATCTCCTTGCGCAGACCAGCGCACGACGTTCTCCGCGTGCACAGACACTGCACCGAAGAGGACTAAGGCAAAACCAAGTGAAAGACAGCGCATACGTCGGGTCCGGTCAAATCAATCTGAACAGGGCCTGGTGTCGGTCAGGATGACGCAACCTGTCAAGTTCTGCCTCAATTTAGTCGTCAGATTCAGCGCCCCCAGCACTCAGGGTGCTATCGGCAAAGGCCTCTTTGCCCTCTTGCACCAAGTCATCACCACCAATTTGACCGTGCACCAACAAACTTAAGAATAAACGTCCGCCCGACTTCTCCATCACGGTGTCTTCGAACATCTTCCACAGCTTGTCTCCGGGACCACCCGGAGGGGCGTTGGCAAAAACTGTCACCTCTATTTTGGGACCGGGCGGCTATTCGCCTATCTGTGCAGTGGATTCTGACGCAACCGCAACTGCGACTCCTATAACGGCGCTGATCACACGCTTCATTCTTGTCGGCACGTTTTACTGTTGTTCAAAAAATTCGATGCGCGCGCCATTGGGAGCTTTCAATGCCATCATTTTTACGGGGCCGTAGGGCGGCATAGTGAGCTGCATCGTCGGAACATGGATGGGGTATCTTTTGACCTTAACGCGTGCTGCCAGTGCGTCTAAATCATCGACCGGCACCCGCATGGTCAATATTCCGAGATTCGGTGGCTCTGCCCGACCACTAAAATCGACGCCGGTCATTCCTTCGGTCTTTAGAATTTGCAGCGAGCCATTGCGATCACCCGCACTGTTGGCGTACGCGGCAAATCGACGCGGCAAGGTGCTGGCCAAATTGAGTGGGATTGCTGTGGGGTTAAGGCCGGGTGGCGGCGTTAGGGACTCTCCGTTGAGATGAACTTTCCACCCGAGAACAGTGGAGAAGAAATACTCATTGGCGTCATAGTCTGAGACAAGAAGAGCCGTATTAAACGGCCAGCTCATACCGCTTTCCGAGGCCATTGAAACTTTGTCATAGGGCGGCGCATTACGCTGCATGAGCACCAAGGCTTCTCCGTTGGGACCTCGCGCGATGGCCTCAGTGATATCAAACACCTGCAGGGTATAGTTCACCGGGTCGGTATAGCCCTGCCAACCGCGGGCACGCAGTTGTTCAAAAACCGTATCGACGTCACTGACATAGACATACAGATCGAAATACCCGCCCGTATCCCAGGGCATGCCCGAGGACCGAATTTGCTTCTGAGGTAGGCCATAAATTTTTACCAGCCTAATAAAGCCGCGGTCACCCAACCCCTTGCGCAGAACAACATTATGCATAGGTGTGTCAGCCGGCAGACCCCAGAACGCCGCAAGGCCAGGCTCGACTGGGCCATCACAAATGACCTCATATCCGCCGACGGTTTGCCAAGTTTCATTGGCCGCATCGAGATCCGCGACGCTGATCACAGCTTCTTGGAATCCGGTTATGCCATCTGACGATACATCGTCAATCGTACACGTAGCATAGGCCGCCGAGGTGAAGAACAGGATCGTGAAGACCAGTAAGAAGCGCATGAAATCTCCTTTGCGGTAGCTATGCCGCCGACTTAAAGATGTCTGTGATGATGTTGTGGCGTGTAGGTTTGGTTTCGATATTTGGTTGCTGGCCAAACGCAACATGGTTGGAGGGGACATCATCACCAAGAAGAGTCGTGCCCGCGCTTAGTAAACAATTATCGCCGACAGTCGTTTTGCCAATCACGCGACTGCCGCCGTACATCACCACACCCTCACCGAAGATCGGATGATTATCGTCCAGGTCCGCGCCGACAGACACATTCTGATAGGCGCAGAAATAATCACCATAGGTGGCCCGGCCTAATACGGTACCCACGGGATGAACCACCGCAAACACGTCCGGCAGGTTCACCTCATAAAATGCATCGAGCCCGTGGAGCGCCTTGTTCAGGGCATAGACTTTTTCCGCCACTTGAACAGGCCCACCATGTTTAAACACGGTGTTCGACAGGTAATAGAGGAACATTGCATGTTGATCAGTGTGCAGGTGGTGATATCGCGGTCCGTCTTTCGTGTGGAACCCCTTGAGCCCGGCTCGCAACACACAATGTTCCATCCGCTCTAACGCCGTCGTGACATAGCGTTTCAGCTGAGGGCGGACAGGAAACCCATCTGGAAACAACGCATCCATCTGACTCGCGATATATTCAGTCAGGTCATCGCGAGAGAGCGACGCCTGGAACACCAGCGGTTTGTATGAAGCAGGAGGACGGCCCATGGGCAAACAGATTCCTAGTTGCGACTGGTCTTGCTGGCCCTCACGTTAATGCCGTTAGAAACAAGATGCGAGCGCATCTTTATGGGGCTGTGATCTGTAAACAAGAACAAGGAAGAGATGGCTACGGCTGACGCGCCGGCGGCAAAGGCATCGATACAATGCTGCAATCCGCCACAGCCTCCGGACACCACCAAGGGGATATCCAGTTGCTCATCAAGCCGGGCCACCATATCTGAGTCATAGCCAGACATCATGCCATCGCGATCTATTGAGGTAAGAAGTATTTCACCACAGTTGGCGTCCTGCATACGCAGCGCCCAATCCACCGGGTTATGGTTCGTTTTCTCTCGCCCACCATTGATATGCACCCGAGGCACGCCCGGAGAAATCTCCTTGTAGTCGATCGACACGGACATACATTGATCACCGAAGGATCGCGCAGCATCTGCGACAAAGGAGGGATCACGCACAGCTTGACTGTTCACTGACACCTTATCAGCACCGGCCCGCAACAACGCATTGACGTCATCAAGCAAAGACACACCACCGCCTACCGTGAACGGCATAAAAATTTCTTCGCTCATTGTTTTTATGATGTCTCTGACTATGGCTTTTGAGTCTTCGCTGGGAATGATGTCGAGTACGATGAACTCGTCGACGCCGTAATCGTTGTACACCTTGGCGGTCGACACAGGGTTGCCGGCTTGACGTTCGTCACTAAAAAACTGGCGGTATTTGACCAAACGGCCATCGCATAACAGAAACTTTGGGATAATGCGTTTTTTCAGCATGGGCTTACGGAACCCATCGGGCAAAGTTGGTCAGCACCTCAAGGCCAGAGTCATGACTCTTCTCCGGATGAAACTGTGTCGTGATGACGTTGTCCCACGCCAAAGCTGAAACAAACGGTTTACCGTAATCGCTGGTGGTCAGCACTTTATCCGGATCTGACGGTGTCACCGCAAAACTGTGGACGAAGTAGAATACGAGGTCTTCAGTTTTAATGCCGTCAAACACCGGGTGGGCGCGCGATGGCGTAAGACTGTTCCAACCCATATGCGGAATCTTCAAACCGTCAGGACCGGGATCGAGACGGTGAACCTCAGCATCGAGCCACCCAAGACCGTCATGCGTGCCGTGCTCAAAACTCTTAGCCGCAAGGACTTGCATGCCGACGCAGACACCAAGGAATGGTTTGCCTTTTTCAAAGACCTGACGGTGAAGTATCTCGGGTAGCCCGCGGGCGTTTAAAGCTGCAACCGCATCTCCACAGGCGCCAACCCCAGGCAAGAAAATATGCGACGCGTCATTAATCACCGCCGGGTCATCGGTGATGGTGGCTGCGACGCCAATGTAGTCCAGTGCATTGAACACCGAACGGACATTGCCGCGCCCGTAGTCAATGATAGCGACGGACGTCATCCAGCGGTTTTCTGCGGGCGCCAGGTTTTTGTCAAGGCGCAGACCCAGCGCGCAGAGCAAAATGCCTCAATCGCGCCACAATGGAGAGGCAACTTTGTGGTATCTGTGAGGTATTCATAAACTTTGGATAGGGTATAAGTGCCCCAGGGTAGGATGGCGTAAAGATCATCCGAAAAGGACGTAACATGATTGTACGACCCCTCGCCGCCGTAATTGGGCTGTTTTTGCTCGGTTTTGCTGTCCCCACTATTGCCCAAGACCCCATTTCTGAAATTAAGGCCCGTATTGCTGACAAAGGCCAAGCCACCGTGCTGGTCAGAATGGATGTGGCTGAATCTGCTAGCTTGGCGGAACCCGCAAGAGAAGGCGCCGCCGTTCAATCTGATACAACCCCACGCGACAGGTTAAATCGTGTCCGGGAAGGCATTGCTTCCCGACGGTCTAGCCTAGAGAGCTCAATGGCCGCGCATGGCATTAAGATGCAGCGCACCTATGAGAATTTGCCGTTCTTTGTGACCACCGTCGATGAAGCCGGTATAGAAATCTTACTCCGTGATCCGGGAGTAACGTCTGTCACCCTGAACCGGGCACGCCGCGTGAACCGTGATGTGATTCGAAAGGTGATCCTATCAGACAGTGAACTCGCCGCTCAGAACGCGGCTGCCAATGGCGCAACACCTGAACAAGTTGCGGCAGAACGCATGGCGCGCAGCCAGGTCACGTCGACCAGCACGCCGAGCGCATTAGCGACACCATCTCTGGATACCTCCGTCGGATATATCAATGCAGACCAAGTCTGGACTCAGGGTTTCATTGGAAGCGGACAGGCGATCGCCATTCTCGATGACGGCATTGACGCCAACCACGACATGTTCGACGGAAAAATTGTTGCCGAAGCGTGCTTTTCAGACACTTTTGATCCGGTTGATGAATCTCTTTGCGCCAACGGGAACGACAGCCAGATTGGATTTGGGTCCGCCAGCCTTTGCCCAAGTGGCACCACCGTCTGTGAGCATGGCTCTCACGTCGCTGGAATCGCGGCCGGGAATGATCAGACAGGATCAACCCAACGCCGGGGCGTCGCTTATGGCGCCGACTTGATTCCTATTCAGGTGTTCACCCGGGTGAATGATCCCGATGCCTGCGACGGGGAAGACTCCTGTGAGTTGTCTTATGACTCTGCAACCGTCGCCGCTCTTAATCATGTCATCAACTTGACTGATACTTTTTCGATTGCCGCCGCAAACATGAGCCTTGGTTCGAAGCTGACAGACACGGCGTGTGACAACAATGTTCACAAAACAGCGATAGACACATTGCGCGGCCTCGGCGTGTTGACCGCCATCTCCGCGGGCAATACAGCAGCGGTGGGTTCGGTAGAAAATCCAGGCTGCATCTCCACAGCTTTGACCGTCAGCTCTGTGATTATTTCCATACCCGACAGCACCGTTAATCACGCGCCGATGGTGGATGTGCTTGCGCCCGGAGTCTTCATCGTCTCCGCCGTACCCAACAACAGTTATGCGTCGTTCTCGGGCACATCAATGGCGACGCCGCACGCAGCAGGCGCGGTTGCTCTGCTGAAGTCCGCCAACCCAAATGCAACGGCGGACGAAATTGAAACTGCACTTGAAAGCACCGGCGTTTCGACAACACTCGAAGCATGGAGCTGGAACACACCGTTAATCGATGTGGAAGCAGCCCTATCATCTATGGGCACTGGCAGCTCTCTTTCTGGCCGGGTCATAGCCGGCGCCTTTGCTTCGAACCGCACCTCAGTGCAAAGCAATATTCGGTTTTATAATTCTGGCATATTTACCGGAACCGCGTTCGTTGACGTGGTGGACGATCTCACGGGTCAAACCGTTGGCACGTACAGCCGCGACATTCCCGGTGGCGCTTCTATTCAAGTCAGCATGGAAAATATTGAGAATGGGGCATCACCGGCAATCACGCCGGCCGGAGGCGACACCCAAACCTACACCCTGCACGTCACCGCCTCCTTCAGCGGCTACACGCAACACGTTCTGTGGAATCCAGCGGGCGGGTCGCTCACAAATATTTCTGGGTGCGACAACGGTCTTGCCAACACGGTACGCGACATTGGCAATGTGCACACCTCAATCATCAACGGATATCCGAGTTACATGATGGTCTATAATTCGGGGTCTACCGCTGCAGCACCAACATTCGTGGTTAGGGATGCACGAGACGGATCATCGCTCGGCAATTTCACCTTTAGCAGCGATATCGCGCCGAATACCACGGCGACCGTTCTGGTAAGCGACCTGGTCGAGTTTTTCGGTGGCACGCCGGAAAGCGATCAGTTCCACCTCAATTTGGAATTGCAGAACAGCTTTAGCGGATTTGCCCAACATATCGTCGACAATGAAATCGGCGGCGTGCTGACCAACATGACCGCGAAGTGCGACTTATAGGTTCTACCTAGCCACCAATTTTCATACTGGGACGATCGGGCCAAGGCACGTTGGTGCGATCCCAGGACTCCATATCGGGCATGCGTTCGCCATCTTCAACCTGATTAGGTTGAAAGCGATGAGGGTCGACCTGATGGGACATGGCGGCTTGAAGGAATTCCTCTTCCGTCATATGAAGATACTCTAGAAAGATGTCTAGAGATGGCGGACGCTTGCCGTCGTACTCCCGTTCAAGCCGTTCGCCCTCTTCGCGTGTCATACGACCGTTACGAATCTCAATATTGGCGAGGTGGTTGGTTCGCCCCATGCCGCGCTTGATGTATTTGAGATAATCGCGAATACCCTGCATGTGGCATTCGATTTTCTCGTGATCAAATTGGGGTGGGATTCCCTCAACGCAGTCTCCCTGCCAATCCAGTTCTTGCTTGATGGTCTCGACCTGCTTTTTGGTGTCCCACTTGATGTAGCTACCTAGACATACAGACCGGCAGCCGAGCTTTTGTAGGTCCTTGCGTGGCGGATAGGAGAACGGATAGAGATCACGCTTGGTCACGCGGCCACCGAGAAACTCGAACATATCGTCTGCGGTCATACCGAGATTCATGGCGCGGTTGAATCGCTTTTCGTCGACCTCTTCCATTTCTTCGTAACTGTAAAAGCTTTGATACTCGGCCAAGCTCTCGCCCCAAAACAGCAATGGCGTTTCATAGCGAATGGCCATTTGCATGGTGTGGGCGTAGATGCCCGTGTGACAGTGCCAGCAAAAATCACCGCGTCGTTTTAAACTTTCCAACATTAACTCGCGAACCACATGCCAACTTGGTGTGAACTGCACCACGTCAACGCCGAGCTTCTTAAAAGTACGCTTGTTGTTTTCTTCCAGGGTCGGCCGGTAGAAGCCATGATCAAAGCGAACCACCAGCGGTTTCATTTTCAACTGGGTGACGATGTACCATAGCTGGTAGGTGGAATCCTTACCGCCAGAAAACGGTACAATACAGTCGTAGAGCCCTTTGTCTTGGTATTGAATCACAAGCTCGTCGAGCTGCCGGGCACGATCAGCCCAATCAATCTTTTCCTCCTTAAATTCGATTTGCCGGCAAACCGAACAGGTGCCCGTGTCATCAAAGGTCGTGGCTTCAGCCGTTTCAGGGAGGAGGCACTGGGCGCAGGATTTCATGGAATGGCCTTTGTTAGACGCAGACAGAGTGATTGGTTAGTTTGTAACACGGCCCTTGGACAAGCGGTACAGAACCTTCCATACTTGTCTGCAGAACATAAGCAACAAGGCGGCTATTCCGTGGCGCAGACTGATACTCCCGATGACTCAGATTTGGTATCCGTCATCATCCCCCTGTTCAACGAGGGGGAGAATGTCGTGCCTTTGTGCGCTGCGTTGGCGCCTGCCCTTGAGGGCCTGAATCGTCCCTATGAAGTGATCTTCGTCGACGATGGATCGATAGACGACACCTTGGCGCAGCTAACCAAGGCAACGTCACAGAACACCAATTTCAAAATCCTGAGCTTTAAGCGTAATGTCGGGCAGACTCCGGCGATGATGGCCGGCATTGATCATGCCAAAGGCGACGTGATCGTTCCCATGGACGGCGACCTACAAAATGACCCAGCAGATATCGGCCCCCTGATTAGAAAACTCGACGAGGGCTTCGGCGTCGTATCTGGCTGGCGCAAACACCGCAAGGATGCGTTTTGGTCACGGATTTTTCCATCACGCATTGCCAACGCAATCATCTCTTGGGTCTCGGGCGTTCGACTAAAAGACTACGGCTGCACCCTCAAAGCGTACCGGCGTGACGTTCTGGAAGATTTTCGGCTGTATGGTGAGATGCATCGCTTCGTGCCGATCTATGCCCACTGGCAAGGGGCTAAGGTGGCTGAGGTAGCTGTGACCCACCGTGCACGAGAACGAGGTCAGTCCAAATATGGCATGAGCCGCGTATTTAAAGTTTTACTCGATCTTTTAGTGGTGAAGTTTCTCACCCAATACGAAGCCAAGCCCATCTATATTTTCGGCACCGTCGGTTTTGGGTTCTTTGGAATTTCTTTGGTTGCGGGTCTTTGGGCGCTGTACTTGAAATGGTTCGACGGGACGTCCTTTGTTGAGACGCCGTTGCCACTGCTGTTCACCCTCGGATTTATCACCGGTGTGATGTGTATCCTTATGGGACTGCTGGCCGAAGTTTTGGTGCGGGTTTATTACGAGTCTCAGGGCAAGCGACAGTACACCGTGCGCAGCAGTATCAATATGGACGAGCAGCCGTGACGCCTGCTTGCCATTGCGTATGTGCGGTCTAGCGGGATTCGTCGGCACCGGCGACGAAGACGTTCTACGCGACATGACCGCCGCTCTGGTACATCGTGGTCAGGATGATGAAGGGTATTACCGCGACCATCACGTACCGGTTTTTCTCGGCCACCGTCGCCTCATCGTCCTCGACCCGGCAGGTGGGCCGCAACCCATGTGGGATGCCGACGGCACGATGGCGGTGGTGTTCAACGGATTAATCTATAACCACCGAGAATTGCGTGCGGAGCTAGAACAGCTCGGCCATCACTTCACGTCAGATCATGCTGACACTGAAGTTCTGGTTCATGGCTGGAAGGCGTGGGGACAAGATCTCTTTATTCGCCTCGACGGCATGTTTGCCCTGGCAATATACGATCGCAACAAAAGCACGATCACGCTGGCCCGGGACCGGTTTGGCGAGAAACCAATCTATTACGCTGCGAGACCCGAGGCGATTGTCTTCGGCTCTGAGATCACCGCACTCCTTCAGCACCCTGCATTAATGAATTCAGCGCCGTCACAAATTGCGCTACAAAAATTTTTCGCTCATGGGTTCTTCCCGGCACCACATACGCCTTATGAAGGCGTGTCTAAGCTCTTGCCCGGACAATCCCTATCCATCGACGCCAAAACACTCGCCATGCAAACGCGTACCTATTGGCGGTTTTCCCTGGGCAACACAGATCCACTATCAGGGTCTGAAGATGATTGGGCATCAGAGCTAAACGCGTTGCTTGGTAACGCAGTCTCCTCCCGATTAGACGCGGATGTCCCCCTTGGCTTGTTTTTGTCTGGCGGTATCGATTCCAGTGCAGTGCTGTCCTGCGCAGCAGATGTGCAACCCGCATCGTCTTTGAATACGTTTTCAATCGGGTTTCGCGAGACCAGCTTCGATGAATCGCCGTGGGCTGAAGAAATGGCGTTACGTGTGGGGAGCACGCATCATGTCGAGATCTGCGACCTCGATGCCGCCCAAAGTGAACTGGGTGATCTACTCTCCCGGCTAGACGAACCGCAAGGTGATCCCTCGATACTCCCAACCTATTTGTTATGCCGCTTTGCGCGCAAGCATGTGACCGTCGTGCTGTCTGGAGACGGGGGGGATGAATTGTTCGCCGGGTATGACCCGTTCCGGGTGCTGAAGCGAGCTGCGGTTTATGACCAATACGTGCCAAAGCCTGTACATAACGCCGTGCGACATATGGCCGGGTGGCTACCGCGCTCTGATACTAACATGAGTTTTGATTTTGTTTTGAACCGCGGGCTGCGTGGATTGAAGCATCCACCAACCCAATGGAACCCGCGTTGGCTTGGCGCACTGAGCCCCGATGACATCAACGATCTATTCAACACGCCCGTCACAACAGAAGAGCTTTATAGCGAAGCTATTGAGGCTTGGGATGCCTGCCCAAGCCCTCATCTCGTCGACAAGACCCTCGACTTTTACACGCGGTACTATCTACCCGATGGAATTCTGACCAAAACGGACCGCGCAAGCATGGCCGTTGGTCTCGAAGTGCGCAGTCCGTTTCTTTCTAATGGCGTGGCAGAATTTGCTCAGCGTTTGCCATGGCACGTGAAGCTGAAAGGTCGGACCACGAAGTGGTTGCTCAAACGCGCGTTGCGCGATCGTTTACCGTCGGATATTTTGAATCGCAAAAAGAAAGGCTTCGGTATCCCTTTATCCCGATGGCTTCGCAGCATGGAGCCTCCCGAAGCGGCGGTGCCTTTTACCAACCCAGTTTGGTTGCAGGGTCGTTGGCAAAGTCACAAATCGGGGCAGCGCGATGAGCGCGCGGCACTTTGGTGCTGGATATCGCTCGCCCACGGCTTGAGATCAACGCAATGACATCAGCTGAGTCTCTTTCGACAGAAGATTGCCGTATTACCGAAGACGCGTTCACTCGTATCCGGGATAGCCAGGGCGCTTATTTCGAGCCGGTCCAAGGACTTGACCCCAATCAGTTTGCCGCCGACACGTTAGACCCGAAGCGGGCCCTTGAAGCCGCTACGGTTTTGCAGCGGGTTACGGCCCTCGAAAACAAATGCGTCTTAGAGATCGGTGCCGGGTGTGGCGTCACTCACATAGTGTGGTCTAAACGGTTTGGAATAGATGGCACTGCTGTTGAACCGGAGGGTGAGGGGTTTGGCGAGTCAGCAGCCATTGCCAGAGACTTGATTGCAGCCAACGGATTAGACCCCGGCCGGATCGTCGGAGCCACTGGAGAAGACTTACCCTTCGACACCGATCACTTTGATATCGTTTATTCGTCGAACGTGTTGGAACACACTGCCGACCCGGTCCAGGTTCTACGCGAAGGTCTGCGCGTCCTTAAACCCGGGGGCATACTACAGATCGTATGCCCGAATTATTTGTCATATTTTGATGGACATTACGCCGCTTTTCACCCGCCCATCTTGTCCAATCGGTTTTTCTGCTGGTGGATGAAAACTATTTACGGCAAAGACCCCGCGTTTGCCGCCACCATCAGAACCGAAGTGAACCCTATCTGGGCCCGCCGTCATTTGGTCGACATTGCCCACACCATGCCAATCGAAATTATTGGTCTCGGGCAGGACGTCTTTCGCGAACGCATGCGCGTTGGGGCCGTCGGGCAGTGGATGGCCTTGGGGAAAGTCGGTCGGTTGGTCAAACTCGCCGTGACACTAAAACTGAACCGGCTGGCTGCAAAATTAGTGGTCGCCCTTCAGGGCTGGACGCCACTGATTATTACGGTGCGCAAAGGGTCTGCGCCCTAATACCTGCGTTCAGGAATTACCTTACTGAGATACCAAATCGATTTCGGATTCGGTCACAACCCGATGCTGACCGATGGCTCCACCCCGAATGCGGTATTGCAGGTCTGACCCTGTAGGTGGGAGCAACTGCATGATTTCGTAGTTCTCCTTAGGGGCGTCCGGGTCTGCCACCCGCGTCGTGAGCCTGAGTGAAGGGGCATCAAATTTAACACGCTGCCCGACTTTAAATTTATGAGCGCTCACGAAAATCTCTCCTTAGAATCCGTATATAGGTGGTGAGGGAGGTATGTAAGGCAATTTGACTCAGAACGCTCGGATTTTATTTTTGTGTGATCGTTAGACATACGGACAAAATGGGCTGAGACAGAATGCTGTCCCTTGATTGAACACAAGTCGGCTGCACCACGTTGACTCGCGCGGGAGCTGTTCGTACCAGTAAACTCATAAAAAACGAGCCGGTCGACACCGGTGTTGGGGAGCAATTTTGATGAAAATCACGCGTCATTTTGTCCGAGTCGGCGAACGAGAAGTACATTACAGGTGCGCTGGATCCGGCCCCCCCTTCGTGCTGTTTCATGTCAGCCCCCAGTCATCCGCTTTTGTTCTGCCAGAACTCCTGTCTCTCGCGGACCGGTACACTTTGATTGCGCTCGATACACCGGGATATGGCGAATCGGACCCACTTCCACAGTCAGCACCCCAAATGGCGGACTATGCCGACGCTGTGATCGCGACCTTGGACGCGCTCGGCATCGGCCGCACGCCGCTCTATGGTTCCCACACGGGCGCGAATATTGCCGTGGAGATTGCCCGCCGCGCCCCTCACCGTGTCGCCGCACTGGTGTTGGATGGCCTATCTCTAAGCACACCCGAAGTCGCCCACGATCGAATCACACATTACGCGCCGCGTTTCGAGCCAACCGCAGATGGTGGCCACCTAGCGTGGGCCTGGCAACATACGCGTGATCAACTTCTCTTCTGGCCTTGGTATCAGCCTCACAAAGCAAATCGCCTTCACGCCAGCATGAAGGATGCTGATTATCTGCATGATGTTGTGTTGGGCAAAATGGCAGCAGCTGATTATTGGCTGGGCTACAGGGCAGCCTTTGGGCACGACAGCCGTGATGCCCTGAAGCACTTAACGGTCGACACCTTTTTTGTTACGGCAGATGCCGACTCTCACACCGCGATTGAACGGAGCTTGCCCGACCTTCCCCCAAATATTCGATTTGTCGACACCACCCACGACACCCAACTCGACGCCATTCGCACTGCACTTGCGTCGGTAGAGACCGGTGAAGCCTTCGACCCTCCGCCTCACCCAACCCATTGGCATCAAATATACCGGACACTGATTCCCATTGATGAGGGGCAGCGTTTGGTCCGGCGAGGCGGGCCAGATCAGGGTCGGCCCTTGGTGCTCCTGCATGGCGGCCGGCAGACATCTGCTCTGCTCACCGATCGCGCGGCCGCCTTTGCATTCAGCCGACCCATTATAGCCCTGGACATCGCCGGCAATGGTGACTCTGATCCATTGTCAAAAACCACCCTGGACACCTTCGCCACCGACGTCTGTGACGTACTGGCCGCTTGCGGTGTAGATGACTTTGATCTGTATGGCGACACCGCTGGCGCAACCTTGGCCGCTTCAGTTGCCTGCAAAGCGAGCGAGCGTGTACAAAAACTGATTCTTGATCGACCCGAGTTCCCTGACACGGACATAAAAAAAGACTTAGTTGCCAATATCGCACCACCCATAGAGGCGCGATGGGATGGCACCCATTTCCTAACGGCCTGGCACATATTGCGAGACGCCGCGCTATTTTGGCCCTGGTATGATCGAACTGCTCACAGTGTGAGAGATACCGAACCAGACATCGAACCCGGTATGTTGCAAACACAGTTGGTCGCCTGGCTCAAAGGGCGCTTCACCTATGGTGATTACATGCGCGCCACATTAAGTGCTGATTTTGGGTCGCTGCTACAATCGGTATCCCAGCCAACGTTGGTCTTTGGCACAGCCGGTGACAGGCTAGCACTCGACGCCCAGAAAACAGCAGATGCGTTGACCAACGTTGACCTCCTTCTGTCAGATCAAAAGCATGCGCCGACCCCGACTATGAATGAGTTTTTGTCGACTTAGGTTTTCGGCTTTCTACTTTTTAAATCCGCAACAGCTCCAACAATGGCGCCGAGCAAGGTGTACCCTAGGAGCGCAAACGAAAGCGCCACGGCGTCGGTAGGCGCAACACCGACAAATCCCAGCAGCACAACCAGGCCACCTTCGCGCAAACCAACACCGGCGATGGTTACCGGCAGCATAAGAACTAGAGAAACCAATCCAACGACTGCAATCCATGCGGGGAAGGACAAACTAATACCCATGCCTGTCCCAATGTAGGCAACAACGATCACAGCCAATATTTGAAATGCAATTCCGGTAATGAGGGACGCGAATAGCGGCCCCCAATCTTGAGCCGATACATGCCACGCAAGGAGAAATCGACCGAGCGCATTGTCCAGAATGTTTGGGAAATTTGGCACCGCCAACGGCAGCAGAAGGGCGAGGACCAAACCCGCCAACAGGGCAAAGGACAACGCTGGAAACGCGTCGGGAAAACCGCGCGGATCAATCAACAGAGCCGACCCTGTAATGAGCACAAGCGCAGCTAAGCCCGTGATCTTATCAACCACCACTGCTGCGACCACCGCCGCGCCATCATCCCCCGGGCGCACCAGGCGATAGGCTTTTATAGCGTCGCCCAGCAGCTGACCGGGAAGGACTGTGCCGTAATACAGGGCGACGAAGGTGTAGCGCACCATATCCACCAAAGGCCGGTCAGACATCAGCACCTGGAGCTTGACGCCGTTTACGGTATGGGCGAGCAGGTAAATGCCCGCTGCAACAAGGATTGTCTCTGGCGTCAGGCGGGACAGGGCGTCTCCAACAGCGCCTAAATCCAGCCGCCGGAGTACAAAAGCAAGCAAGGCTGCGCTGATCCCAAACTTTAAAGCAAAGATAACCGCCCGGTTTGACCACATCTCTTTGATTGCCTTCGCCTTTGAGCCTTCGCGCTTGAGTAAGTCGGGTATAGTCTGCTACCTCCGCCGCGACAACGCCTCGCGCGACAACCAGTAACCCTAAGAAGGCTATGACCGCGCCGCGACCCCCACACTTCCTGTTTATAAACTATGAGTATCCACCCGTTGGCGGGGGAGGCGGAAACGCGACTCAACAGATCGGCCGGGCGCTGGTTAAGCGAGGCGCGAAAGTTACAGTGCTGACCGCGGCCCAAGGCCGACTGCCTCGGCGGGAGAATGATCGCGGAGTCCAAGTCTATCGGATTTGGGCCGCGCGCCGGCGCCAAGACAGGTGCTCAATCCCTGAAATGCTCATGTTTATGGCCCACGCTTTATTGACGGCGCCTGGGCTTGCTCGCCAGATCAAGGCGGCCGCCGCAATGGTGTTTTTTGGTTTGCCAAGCGGTCCTATTGGCTGGTGGCTCAAACAGCGCCTGGGTTTGCCCTACGTGGTGTCCCTTCAAGGTGGCGATGTCCCAGGCTTTATGGGTGAGGAAATGGCGCTGTATCACCGCCTGACCGGTGGATTGATTACGCGCGTTTGGCGCGCAGCCAACGCGGTGGTCGCCAACTCCAATGGCCTGGCCAGCTTGGCGCGGCATCATGCGCCAGACATCGACATTGATATGATACCGGCCGGCGCCGACCTCGACGCGGTCGAACCACCCACAGTACCGACACGTGAGGGTCCGTTACGCCTTCTATTTGTGGGGCGCCTGGTCAACCAAAAAGGCATAGATGTTCTGTTTCGTGCACTGGCGACGATGAAAGGCCATACGGATTGGACCCTGACCATAGCCGGTGAAGGACCGCTCAAAGATGAACTTGCTTTAGCAGCGCATCGCCTTCAGTTGGCTGAGCGCATTGTGTTTAGGGGGTGGCTGGAGCGCGATCACCTCCCTGCTATTTACGAGCAAGCCGATGTGTTTGTTTTGCCATCGCGCGATGAAGGCATGCCTAACGCCATGTTGGAGGCGATGGCCGCCGGGCTGCCGGTGGTTGGGAGTAAAGTCGCCGGTGTTGATGAAGTTGTCATAGATGGTGAAACCGGCTTTTTGGTGCCGCCGGAAGATGCCGATGCTTTAGCACACGCCCTACGTATCATCATCGAAGATCGCGACCGTACTTTTGAATTAGGTCAGGCGTCCCGTAAACGTGCAGAACAGCGTTACAGCTGGACCTTTGCCGCCGACTCTTACCTCTCGTTGTTGTGCGAAGCTGGCGGCATTGAGGAGCCCGACGAACTCTCAGAAGAAAGCACTGACGCGTGACCGCAACACCAATCAGTGCCGAGGCCTACGATGATCTTTGGGCTGCCGGTTGGGATGATACGCGTCTCTATGGGCCGATGGCCCGTCATAGTCGCCGGATATTTGCGTCGTTAAGCGCTGACCTTTCACCAACATCTATCCTTGATGTCGGGTGTGGCGAAGGTTCCTTGTTAAGCGCACTGATGAAAGAACATTCGGACGCTATCGGCACAGGTCTTGAGGTGTCAGACCACGCCATTGCTCTAGCGGAGAAAGTCGTTCCGTCTGCATCCTTTAAAAACTGTGACGTAGCGACAAACGCGCTCCTGGAAACCTTTGATCTGGTAGTGTCGGCGGATGTGGTTGAACATATCGCCGATGACACGACGGCCATCCAGAACATGGCGGCGATGACCGCACCCGGCGGCCGTTTGATTATTTCAACCTTACAAGGCCGCATGCGGAACTTTGAGCGCCAAGTTGGCCATGTGCGGAATTACGCGCCACATGAACTTGAACGCAAGATAGAGTCCGCAGGTTTGAAAATTGAGCGCGTCGTGGCCTGGGGCTGGCCGTTCTATTCACCACTTTATCGCGACCTACTCGATATGATGGACAACAAAGGCACCATGGGGAGCTTTGGTTTGATACGGAAAACCATCTGCCACATCCTTTATGGTCTGTTTCTGCTAAACCGTTCCACAAAGGGCGACTATATTTTTGTCCGCGCGGTGAAGGAGCATGACAATGGCTGACCAGAAACCCAACCTGGGGAAAGTCTTGGTGACAGGTGCCGACGGATTTATCGGATCACATCTGACTGACGCCCTTGTCACCGCCGGACATGATGTTCGCGCCTTTGTTCAGTACAACAGTTTCAATTCTTGGGGATGGCTCGACCACAGCCCTGCAGAGGTGCGTGAAAATATAGACGTCTTTGCTGGCGATGTCCGCGACCTTCACGGTGTGCAAACGGCGATGAAAGGCTGCGACACTGTCCTGCACCTTGCCGCCCTTATATCGATTCCCTACAGCTATCATTCACCGGCGGCTTATGTTGAGACCAACGTGTCCGGAACATTGAATGTGGTGCAAGCGGCGCACGACCTCGGCGCCTCACGCATCATCTCAACATCAACGTCGGAGGTGTACGGCACGGCGCAGTTTGTGCCGATTACTGAAGATCACCCGCTGCAAGGGCAATCACCTTATTCAGCCTCCAAAATAGGTGCGGATCAGATTGCATTGTCTTATCACCGCGCGTTCGATACGCCGGTCAGTGTGATCCGACCGTTTAACACGTACGGTCCACGGCAATCGGCACGGGCAATCATCCCCACGGTCATCACGCAAATTCTAGCCGGTCAGAAACAAATCAAACTTGGAACACTACACCCGACCCGGGATCTCAGTTATGTCGACGATACGGTTGCCGGGTTCATCGCCATGGCAGCATGCGATGATGCCATTGGCCAAGTCGTAAACCTGGGTTCGGATTTTGAAATCTCAATGGTGGATACGGTGGCCCTGATCCGGGAGATTATGGGCGCCAACATTGAAATCGTCACAGACGATCAACGGGTGCGGCCCGATGCTTCTGAGGTTGAACGCCTGTGGGCATCCAATGGAAAAGCAAAGACGTTGTTTGGCTGGACCCCCACACACAGCGGGCGTGAAGGACTCAAAAGCGGCCTGGAGAAAACCATCAATTGGTTCTCAGACCCTGCCCACCAAGCCCTATACAAGGCAGATCAATACAACATTTAGACTGGGGTCTTGCGGTCATGGAGATTCCTACCCTTGAAACGGAGCGCCTTATTTTGCGCCCATTCAATGTCGATGACATTGACACTTACGCAGCCATGGTAGCTGATACCGAGGTCAGTAAATTGATCAGTCTGGGTGGCAAGCCCATGGACCGATTGGATGCCTGGCGTTCAATGACAGCCATCGTGGGTCAATGGCAGTTTCGTAACTTCGGACAATGGGCCGTAGAAGAGAAAGAAACAGGTACCTTCTTAGGGCATATGGGTTTGTACTATCCGGAAACCTGACCAGGACGCGAACTTGGGTACGCATTAGATCGAACGCATTGGGGAAAAGGTTTCGCGACTGAGGGCGCGAGCGCCGTGCGTGACTATGCGTTTGAAGTTTTGGCGTGGGATGATCTTATTTCCATCATCAGTCCTGTGAACGCGCGATCACAAGCTGTTGCGAAAAGATTAGGGGAAACCTATCGCGAAGACATTCAGGTAAGAGACATGACAGTCCAAATATACGGCCCTAGCCGCACCGACTGGGAACGGTTGGACCGCTAAGCCATGACCATCGGCGACCGGCATTTGCGATTTCCCGGCACCATAAATTTCCATGACATGGGTGGCTATGAAACCCATGATGGAGGCCGGGTTCGGTCAGTCTTTTTATACCGGTCCGGGCACCTGGCTTTCGCCGAGGCCAACGCCAAAAACGATATTGCCGCCTTAGATATCAGAC
>JAURPI010000043.1 GCA_030835385.1 Alphaproteobacteria bacterium
AGGGTCGATCGTCAAAAACAGGAGTGGAATATGTCAATGATAAATAAAGGCTTGAGTTTGGTAGCGATGCCCTTACTGCTTGTCTTGGGAGGGTGCGCGAGCACGAGTCAGCAGGCGCCTGAAGCTGTTGTTGAAGCGCCGGTAGAAACCCAAGCGGTTGCGGAAGTTGTAGAAGTTGAACCCATCCCACCCATGGTTCAGGATGGAAAAATTGTCCTGCCGAATGATCCCATGGATGCGTCAGCTGGCTCTAATGCGTTGCAAGGTGTTTTTTACTTTGACTTTGACCAGGCGATCGTGCGTCGGGACGGACATGCAGAACTCGATCAACATGCTGGGGTATTGGCCAGCAATCCACGTCTGATGGTTCGGCTTGAAGGGCATGCCGATGAGCGGGGCACAAGAGAGTATAATTTGGCACTCGGCGAGCGGCGAGCCAATGCTGTGCAATCATATTTACTGTCACAAGGCGCCTCCAGAAGTCAAATCGAAGTGGTCAGCTACGGTGAAGAAAAGCCCGCGATGAGTGGGCATGATCAAATGGCTTGGGAAAAGAATCGTCGGGTTGAGATCGTTTACCGATAGTGATTTTGTCGGTAGCCGTCAAGACGTTGGGAATCAGTTCTTCTTAGGCAGCCTCTGAGCATTCGGTGATGGCAGGTGAAAACAAAATGATCAGCGCGGCGCTTATTTGTGACGAGGGGTTGTACTTAACCAAGCGGTTCTACCGGGCGATCGTCATTGTGTTTGCAATGCTAGGATTGCTCAGTGCGTCCAATCTGAGCTTGTCGGCACCGATTGTTGTTGAATCTCGCTCCACAGTGTTAAAAGACCGGTTTCGAGATACGATTAAAGAAGACCAATCTGGGACCGAGTTGCCTGTGAATGCGTTGCCGATTGAAATGGCGCCAATGGCAATTGAGGAAGATGCGGCGTCTGTGTCGCGGATTGATTTAACCTACCAAATGCAAGTGCTTCAGCAAGAAGTGATGAGCCTTCGGGGTTTGGTTGAACAATTAAGGTATGACATTCAAAAATCCAAGAGTATTCAGGACGACCGCTATCTGGAGCTCGATCGTAGGTTGCAGAACCAGCCGACATCGCGTCAAGCAGTCTCTGGCCCCGATACAAAAACAGTCGCTGCTGATTCGGCCTCCTCCGAGGAGGCACTTGCGTCAAACACTGGTGATGAGGTCAAGGCAGAGCAGTCCTATTATGATGAAGGATTAACCTCGATCCGAGCGCGCAATTATGAGCAAGCCATTGCCTCGTTGAGATCGGTGATTGAGCATTATCCACTTGGGGTGTATGCGGCAAACGCCTACTACTGGATTGGAGAAGTCCATGCCGCTAAGCCAGAGCCTGATTATGAAGCCGCCCGGCAAGCATTGGTTCAGGTCATTAAGAGTTATCCGTCGAGCAATAAAGTGCCGGATGCTGCCTTCAAGCTTGGTAAGGTCTATCACCTCATGGGAGATTGCCAGCGTGCGAAATCGGCCCTCACCGATGTCGCAAAAACCTATACGACGAAGTCTGCTGGCAAGCTTGCAGAACGGTATTTGCTCGATCAAATTGACTGTTAGTTGTAATCAGGCGAGATGATCCATGGCCGAACGATTGCGCGTAACGGAAATCTTTTATTCTCTACAAGGCGAAGCTAGGACCGCTGGTAGACCGACCATATTCATTCGATTAACCGGTTGTCCTTTGCGCTGTGTTTACTGTGATACCGCGTATGCCTTTCAGGGTGGTGAATTGTTAACGCTACCGGAGATCTTGACGCAGGTTGAAGCCTTTCCAACGCGGTACGTCACCGTGACCGGAGGCGAGCCGTTAGCTCAGCCCCGATGCCTGGCGTTGTTAGAAGCGCTGGTTGCAAAGGGGTATCTTGTGTCGCTTGAGACCAGTGGCGCTTTATCCATAGATGACGTTGATCCATCGGTTTCAATCGTGCTCGATCTGAAAACGCCAGGCTCCGGTGAGGTGCATCGTAACCTTGAGGAGAATATCCCCAAATTGAAGTTCGAAGATCAGGTCAAATTTGTAATCTCAGACCGGGCCGACTACGAATGGTCGAGGTTTAAAATCGATACACTGCAATTGAACGACCGGGTTGGTGAGGTCCTCTTCTCACCCGTTTACGAGTCGCTTGAACCTATGGTCCTTGCAGACTGGGTCTTGGCCGACGGCCTAAATGTTCGGATGCAGATTCAATTGCACAAAGTGCTGTGGGGAGACAAGCCAGGTGTCTGATCAAAAAAAGGCCGTCATTTTGTTGTCCGGCGGACTTGATTCAGCGACGGTGCTTGCAGGCGCTATCTCGGAGGGTTTCCAATGCTATTGCATGAGCTTTGATTATGGGCAGCGACACCAGACGGAATTAACTTTTGCCAAGCGGATCGCCACTCGTTTAGGGGCCGTCGAGCATCGTGTGACGACCATCGACTTGGCGGCTTTTGGCGGCTCTGCCCTGACGGATGAGGGTCTTTCTGTGCCCGCGTTCGATGAAAGCGATTTGGCGATTCCGATTACCTATGTCCCCGCTAGAAATACGATTTTCCTATCCTTTGCTTTGGCTTGGGCAGAAGTGCTGGGTGCGTTAGACGTGTTTGTCGGCGTAAACGCCGTGGATTATTCGGGCTATCCCGATTGTCGGCCGGAATATATTGCGGCCTTCGAGGCGATGGCAAACCTTGCAACCCGGCGTGGGGTTGAAGGGGCGTTTCTAAGGATTCATGCGCCGTTAATCGCGTTGTCGAAAGGTGACATTATTTTAAAAGGCCTCGCCCTAGGCGTTGACTATAGCCAAACGGTTTCCTGTTATCAGCTTGATGAGCAGGGCGCGGCCTGCGGTGTCTGTGATAGTTGTGGCTTGAGACGGATCGGCTTTATTGAGGCTGGACAGCCGGATCCGACACGGTATCGGGCAACTTCGACGAGATGATGGGTTATACCCAAGAATTTGCAGCTTGGGCGTCTAAAAACCCTGATTTTGCGCTGGTTGGGTTAGCACTGCTTGGGTTTGCGGAAGCCTGTCCAGGAATCGGCTTGTTGGTGAGTGGCGCGGTGCTCTTGTCGTTGGCAAGTGTGATCTATGTTCAAGGCTTATTAACCTTACCGGAAATTGTTTTAGCCGCCATGGTGGGCGCATTTCTGGCGGACCAATTCGGATTTCATCTGGGCCGCTCGTTGGGTGACCGAGTGCTACAGTCGCGTTGGGCGCAAACAAAGGCCTCGGCGGTCGCGCGGGCTCAGAATTTCCTAATTCGTTTTGGCGCCTATGCGGTGCTTTTGGGAAGACTTCTTACCATGATCCGAAGTTTAGTGCCCATGCTGTTGGGCGTGAGCGGGTTTTCCCCGTGGACCTTTCTGTGGTTGGATCTATTGGCGTGCAGCATTTGGGGCGCGGGCTTGGCTGGCTTAGTACTCGGCGCAGATGCTTTGTTTGGTTAGTCGTAGTCATGGCGAAGCGAGCGTCTGATGGCTGTTGTTTGAGCGGTTCGGGGAAGACGTCTTTTTTGACTTGGTGTTCGCGCATTAATCTAAGGAACCCGGATGAAGGCCGCGGTTTGGCAGCGCGGCGTTTACCCGCTTTTCCTAAACGAAAATGGTGGCGATAGGGTTGAACGGGGCTGCGCTGTTCAATGAGCGGTTTAGGATATAGTTAAATCCCATTCTGAAGACCCCCTTGGGGCATGTTGAAGACCATCTGACGAGGAGTCGGAAGCGGGCCTAACAGTGAGCAGCGCGCTTATCTGCGGGCGAGGGTTTTGGGCTGCGTCGGGGGGCAGGCTGGAACAGTTTCGGAAAAAATAAAGGGTTAAGCAGCGATACACTGCTTAACCCTTTCGTGCTTGGTGGGCCGTCCGCGACTCGAACGCGGGACCAATTGGTTAAAAGCTAAATAGCCAATTGTAACCCACTGATTTCATTAACCCTTTGAACGGCGCTCATTGCCAATTTTGTCGGAAAAGGGATATAAGCGTACATAGATGTCGGAAATTTGTCGGAACGAGTAACCCGGTGAAAAGATACTTGGAGGTGGATAGGAAAATGTGGTTAATTCGTGATATCCCCTTGCGCCTGAAGAGGTCTATTAGAAGACAGGTGCAGTGTTTCGGCATCTAATTCTGTCCGAAAGGAATAGACAAGCTTCATCGTCGTCTTGGGTACAGAGCAGCACTTAAGTTTAAGCGCATCAAAATATACAAGGGAACTGTATCAATGAAAATAGATAGTGTTGCACTCAGGAATTTCCGCAGACTCGAGGATGTCGAGATTGATTTCGAAGAAGAGGAAACAGTATTTGTAGGGCCAAATAATAGTGGGAAGACTTCTGCGGCAGCTGCTTTCAAACTGTTCCTAAAAACGTTGGACTTCAAAATCTTTGACTTTTCTGTCTCCAAAATCGCCACAATAAATGCAGTTGGTAACGGCGAGGTTGGCATTGAGCTGCCAAGCATCGATATGGACCTTTGGCTTTCCATTGACCCCGACTCTGAATACGGCAGAATTGCTGCGCTCCTTCCGAATTTGTCTTTAGCATTTGATCGAGTAGGAGTTCGAGTACAATAGATTTCGAGAAGGTTCGGTATTTCAAGCGGTGCTGTTTGTCTACCGATGATCCTGTTCTAGTCAAAACTCTAAATGCGTCTAAAGTGCTCAGTCTGCGTACCTTCACCCCTGAGCGCCAGTCCGCCTCCGGAGAGGTGCTCGAACAAGCCAAAGTTCTAGCCTTCCTCAAAAAGTATCTTCGCCTTACCCATTGCGATTTGTTTTTCTCGGATGCTGCTATCCTCGTGGAAGGTGCAGCCGAGAAATTACTTCTTCCAGCGATGATCAAAAAATCCGCTCCTGAACTACAAAGCATCTACATAACGATTTTGGAGGTGGGCGGTGCCTATTCCAATCGATTTGCAGGATTGCTCGAATTCCTCGGCATACCCTATCTCATCATCACAGATGTAGACTCGGTTGATCCTGCCAATAAGCGTAAAGCCTGCCGCGCTGACAGTGCGGATGCCGTAACCTCCAATGCGTCAATCGTATTTTTCCTGAATAGGAACACTATCGATGATCTTGCGGGTCTCAGTCTTGATGATGTTTCAGTTGCAGCAGACAGGGGATTCATAGCCTTTCAACGTTCCACTCCAACGCCGTCATTCGGGGATGAGGAGCAGATGTATGGCCGGACACTGGAAGAGACCTTTGTCTATCAGAATATTGTTAGTTTCAAAGACGGTGATCTTTCCTGTGGCATCGACATTCCAGAAACTGCAGAAGATGTACGTCAGTCGATCTACGACCTTGTTAGGTCTGACACTTTCAAGAAAACTGATTTCTCATTAGACATGGCCTCCTCTGGCATAGAGTGGACTACGCCCAAATATATCTCGGATGGTCTGATATGGCTAAAGGATCAACTCGCCGTTCCTCAAAATGAAGAGGAAGCTGCCTGATGACCCCCGTAGCGACTGTAAAACTCATTGAAACAGGTGCCGACATCCAAATTATTTCCTGCATTGATGAGAAGCGGAACTTTTCAGTCATCGCGGGGGCGGGTTCCGGAAAAACCACTTCACTTGTAAGCGCTCTGTCCTATATCAGGGCCAAGGACGGCCCGTCGTTGCGAAGAGATGCAAGGCAAGTCGCCTGTATTACATTTACGAATCGAGCTCGTGACGTCATTTCCGAGCGGCTCGGTTGGGACGATCTATATCTGGTCGCAACGCTTCACAGCTTTCTCTGGGCCGAAATAAAGCGCTTTGTGCCCGATATCCGTAAGTGCCTGATAGAAGTTATTATTCCTTCTCACATAGAAAAGCAAAGGGAGAAGGATAAGGGCGGTAATAGCAAGGCCGCGATTGCTGCTAGAGAAAAGGCCGCGGCCCTGGAGGTGGATTTGGAGCTAGTGGCAGACGTCACCATCTTCAAATACGACGACACATCGACATTCAGCAATTATCCCGAAGGTCGTCTCAGTCACGATGATGTTATAGCTCTGGCTGGCGCGTTGATCTCTGGCAATGAGACACTCCAAAGAATTATCGGACAAAAGTACCCATATATTTTTGTCGATGAGGCTCAAGATACATTCAATGAAATTCTTACCGCGATAAATGATATTTGTGCCAATGAGGGATTGCCGATAGTTGGATATTTCGGTGATCCCATGCAACAAATCTATGATCGGCGAGCAGGTGACTTTCATGGCCCAGAAGGTTCTCTAGTGATTCCTAAGGAAGAGAACTTTCGTTGCTCCCCGCCAGTTATAAGATTACTCAACGCCTTTCGTACAGACGTGGAGCAAATACCAGCAGGCAAGAATGCCGAGACTGATGGAAGCGTGGAGTTATACCTCGTTGCCGCAGAGGCACCGGAAGGTCCAAGGAAAACCTATACAGAAGAACAACTGGAGCGTACTGCTCAAAGGTTTGAAGAGCTTCTCGATTCATGGGGCTGGAGGGAACAGGAAGGATTGAAGCTTCTTTTTCTGGTCCGCCAGATGATTGCTCGCAGACTTGGCTTCATTGGTCTTCACCGATTGTTTACTGGAAAGTATGCCTCCACCCGTGCCCAAGAGGATTATGAATCCGGAGAATACATGCTACTGAAGCCTTTTACTCGGTCAATATGGTCTCTTGTATCGAATTTCCGCGAAGGAAATAAAAAAGAAGTTATAGATATCCTGAGAGCATATAGTCCTGCATTCGATCCCGAAGGAGAGAATTCTGCTCGGTCTATCAGAGAGATGCTTCAACTCGCCGAAGCTTTGGTTAGAGAATTATCGGGAATTTGGGATGCCAGTAATCTTGGCGAAATATTGAGATTCGTCAGGGATAGGCAGTTATATCCCTTTCCCGAACGTCTCATGGAGGAACTTGAACGCGAGCCTATGGAAGAAGAATACAATGAGGAGTTTCATTCTCAAGATAAAGGCCGCTGGCTTGCAGACGAATTCTTCCAGATGGATACCTATGAGTTAGCTACCTATATCGATTTTCTGAATGACAAAACGCCATTTAGTACACAGCACGGTGTTAAGGGCGAAGAGTATCTAAATGTCTGCACTGTATTTGATGATACAGAGGCTGGTTGGAACAACTACAGCTTCACCAAAATGCTTACGCCAGCCACGGCAGGCGAGGGAACGGAAGGACAAATGGAAAGAAGTCGTAAATTGGCCTACGTGTGTTTCTCGCGGGCCGTTGAACACCTAAAAATTGTTCTGTTTACCCCAAATCCAGATGCATCAAAAGCTGAGCTGATACAGGCAGAATTGTTCACAGAAGAACAGATTTCAATTGTTGCCTGATCCAGTTTGATCATCTTGGATCAGCAGGCCACACGCTCCAGCGGGTTGAGGTCTTTTGGTGCGCCGTAGGCGTTGTCCCTGTTAGTTCAGGCCCATGCGGCCTGTATGGCGCACAGCAGCGTATTCTTGGCGATAGGGTGGACTCAATCAAGCCTGCTAACCAATTGTTAATGAATTCCATTGCACAATGGAAAGGTAGCTATGGGAAAGGGCGATTTTAGAGGGCAATGTAGTGAGTTTCGAACCAATCTATCTTGATGTGGCTGGTGCTAGAGAAGCGCTTCAAAGCGTAGGAGTCGACCTGTCTGAAAGGCAAATTCGAAGAGCCGCTGAAATGGATGGGAACGGGCAGCGTAGACTGCCCTTTTTCCTTGATCCTATCGAACATCGCTTGAAGATTGAGAAAAGTTTGCTTCTGTCTGTTTACTCTAATTTTCAAAAAGCAGCGATAAGGGATGCACAGATAAGCCTGGAGTAAAGACTAGATTTTCTTGTAACGATTCCATTATCTGCGCTATGAAGAATAATGACTGATGTACGAAAACGAACTGGCAGGGATGGTGTGACTTATCAGGTTCGCTATCAGGACCTTG
>JAURPI010000044.1 GCA_030835385.1 Alphaproteobacteria bacterium
CATCACTCTTCTTAAGCGCATTCGCAGCTTATTGTATGATGATGGTTTGACCATCAAGGGCGTGCAAAAGCTATTTCGAGATCACGGAGTTAAGACAATTGTCGACGGCGAGGGCGGACCTGTTAATGCGCCGAATACGAAAGTGCTGGACGAACCAGCAGCCACCTCACTAGATATGACGTCTCTTCTAAAGGACCTAAAAGGTCTACGCGATACTCTGAGATCGGCATTGGCCACGCGATAGAGAGGCGCGGCGGAGCCAACCCATTGCGCATTGTTTTGTCCTAGGGCCGCGGTTATAGTCCGCGCTTTCCAGCCCAGGAACCTCCAAATATAACCCCTGGGGTGGAGCCGGTCGGAGCGTAGCGCAGTCAGGTAGCGCACCATACTGGGGGTGTGGGGGTCGTGGGTTCGAATCCCGCCGCTCCGACCATTAATATTTATAATTCAATATCTTACGCTAAAATTCTTATGTCGGACCACACTACATGTTCGACCGCTAGTTTCGGCTAGAGCAAAAGTTTAAAAAAAACGTGACCATCTGTTTTGGTGGAAGAGGCGGAGCGGGCAGTGCACGTCCAAACCGATTTTTCAGGTCTTAATCAAACCGGTAGCCCATATGTTGGGCTAGCGGCAAAGCGTGTCGTGGTAACACCGGCGCGTGAGGGCGACCGCGCGCAAGAAGACCGTCGCCAACAGCAGAACGACCAAAATGCTCAAAAAGACGGTAAACCTGTATTTCGGACACGTTTAACCTAGGGCACACAGGCTGGCCTTACGGCCGCGTCGTCCCAGCCGTCGAGTGCGATTGAGTACAAAGATGTCTCAACTCGTCCGGATTTTGTTAGAACAGAAAAACGCCCAGAGTTGGGTCCAGCGTCGATCAGCAGTGACGAGACCAATGGTTTGTTCTCATATCTGTCTTCAAATCGCCGGATTGCGGAAGCAGCACAAAGTAAGCTGGCTCAGTCCTCAGCGCCATTGCCACAAGCCTTTGTTGAGGCGACCACACGATATGCTTGGCAAGCAGTGGCAGCGGCCAATGTGTATGCTGGTCGCGGTGAGACACTGGAACTGCAGGCTTAAGTCGCTTCAGCTTGCTAGCTAATTATCCTCAGAAGCAACGGCTGTTCGACCAGATTCTGTGAGTTTGCAGATGAGCCAGTCAGGTTTGAGTTGATTTGCAAACCATGGCTCAGCCCAGCCTTCTTCAACGCACTTCCGGACGACCTGTGGGTTGACCTTCTTGCCGTTCTCGTCAAACAACGGCAATTTTCCGCCAGGCTGCGTAAGCCCGCGGCAAAGCCATTTTTTTTGCGCCATTGAGAGGCGAGTCTGCTTTGATACCTTGGCGTCCATGGCGTGTCCCCGTTGGCCGTTGGACTGGTGTATTTGAACTAGAAATGCATCTGTAAAGTTAAGAAAATTATAGCACGCGCAGCAAGGAGGCCCAGACCAAGATGAACGCCTGTATGATTTATGTTGCTACGAGCGGACCAGCCGAGGCCAAGAAAATGGCAAAAGTACTGGTTTCTGAGCGCCTTATAGCCTGTGCCAACATTGTAGAGAGTGTGACATCAATTTATCGTTGGGAGGGCGAGATTCAATGTGATCAAGAGAGCCTACTCATAGCCAAGACGAATCACGCAAGAAGGGAGGCGGCTATGGCCCGCCTAACTGACCTACATTCTTGTGATACGCCCTGTATCGTTGCCTATGATATGGCCGCAGGTGCATCGCCGTATCTGGATTGGCTTGTTCAAGAAACCGAGGCGCCTCAATAAGATACGGATGGAGTCCGAATAGTCGCGACTGCCTGGCACGCGATTCCTTCACCACGCCCTGTAAACCCTAGCCCCTCAGTTGTTGTCGCTTTGATACTAATTCGACTAACCGGAACGTCGGCAATTGCTGCAACTGAGGTCCTTATTTGGTCGCGCGCTTGAGAAATTTTCGGGCGTTCACAAATGAGAGTCGCATCAAGATGGGTCAACGAGCCCATTTGTTCCCGCAATCGCTCCATCGCAAACGTGAGAAACAACTTTGAATCACTATCTTTGAATGTGGGATCACTAGGTGGGAAGTGGACACCGATATCCTCATTCCCTAAAGCACCGAGAATAGCGTCCGTAGCGGCATGCAGCAGGACATCAGCATCTGAGTGCCCAACTAAGGCTTTGTCCATTGGAATAAAAACCCCACCTATGGTGACACCGTCACCAGGACCAAAGCGATGCACATCAAAACCGCTTCCTGTACGCGTTTCACTTATGGCTTCGGCTAGTCTGTGCAAATCCGCAGTATCTGTGACCTTCACGTTGCCTTCATCTCCTCGCACTGTTGTGGTTTCGAAACCAGCCTGTTGCATGACCGCAGCGTCGTCCGTGAGCATTGGGTCATCACAGTTTTGATGAGCGCTTAACAACGATTGGAATTTAAAACCTTGTGGTGTTTGTGCTCGCACTAAGTTGTCGCGAGGAATCGCCCCAATAATCTGGGATTTCGCATTAATTCTTTTAAGTGAGTCCCTTATGGGCACGACCGGTATTGCGCCTGTTGCTCCATCTGCAAGCGCGGCAATAACACGATCAATCGTATCTGACTGTACATTCGGGCGAGCACCATCGTGAACAAGCACGTAATTTGGATTGAGATCAGCGAGCGCTTCTAAACCTGACCGAACTGATTGCTGGCGGGTTTCTCCTCCGAAGACAGGTGGGGCGAGGCCTAATCCCTCGGATGCTTGATTGAAAAGCTCTTGATCGTCCGTGTGGATAACGGATTGCACGCAACTGATCTGTGGATGTGCGCTAAGCGTGGATAGCGAGTGCCGAATGATCGAGACTCCTGCCAAGTCAGCGTACTGTTTTGGTGTCGATGTACCAAAGCGGTTACCGCGACCGGCTGCAACAACGAGAGCGGCGCAGGTGGTCATCTGTTAGCCAAGTCCTTCATATGAGCCGTTCTAAACAAGCGCGTTTTCCTTAGCATGTGACTTTCGGGACAACCAGAGTTGCTGATTTGCACCATTTTTCTCAGCCTAAAATTGGCTGAAAAGTGCAATATTCGGCAAGGGTCATAGCTTCTTTACAACAAAATGTCTTGATTTCCGCCTGATTTAAG
>JAURPI010000003.1 GCA_030835385.1 Alphaproteobacteria bacterium
GCCATAGGCGATGACTTCCATTCCCTCTTCTGGCCGATGCGCCAACTTAGACATTCCGCCACGCCAAATAATCGCGTCTATAACCGCTGACTCATCTTTGAGCCGCATGTAGCAGTGACCAGACGCCGCTACCTTGGGCTGAGATATCTCACCACGAATGCGGACATAGCCGAAAGCATCCTCTACCGTCTTCTTGAGGGCACTAGAAACCTCAGAAACAGTGAATTCAGGAACGTTCAGTGAAGCGGTGCGATCAACCATGAGTCTTTGAAATGCGCATCATCAATCTTTGTAGACATAAACTTGCAGATTCGCGGAACGAATTCGAATCTCCTCTGTTCCACCTTCGAGATCACGAATATAGGCATCAACCTTTTGATGGTGGCGTTTCAACTGATGCAGTTTCTCAACGGCGTCTTTGCGCAAATTACCAATTTCACCGAACTCAGTGAGCACTCGGGCGCCGTCTGCACCTCCCGGTCCGCCATCAACAAACTCGATCTGAACGGGCATGCCTTCTCCGCACTTGGCGATCGCTTCTTGGCGCGAGGAATGGTCATCATTTAATTGGGTTTCACCGACCACGGGCCAGATCAACTCCTCGGTGGCACTCCCCTTGGGTGGCGGCATAAGGTCAGCCATTGCGCCGTGGTCTTCTTCATGGCCACGCAGCCAAGCCCGGGCGATAAAAAACAAGACGATTAACGCGATAATCCATACGAGAAGGCTCATAGCTATTCTTGGTCCTTTCCGTCGATCCAGCAAAATAGAATGCTGTTATCGCATAGTTTCGAAGCGTCGTCAGGGCCTGCATGAGCCATGTGTTTAGAAAAGCTATTAGTGAACCATCAGCAAGAAAGCGATCTAAAGTCGCTACGTCACCTCGCCAGGCGGCATTGAGATAGACCTTCACCTTGACATCTGAGATAAGAATGTGGAGGGCAGCAGCACACAGCTTCGCTACATCAAAATCTCGGCTAAGCAGGGCATTAGAAAGGACAACTTCAGCGTCCGCCGGAATGTCTACGCCAGGGACTGATAGAGAATCACACAGTTCGTGCACAGTTTTTCTATATTTTTCTTTGTCTAATTCTTCAGTTAACGGAGACACAGCATCACCCATCAGCGCGTGCCAATTTCGCTGACATCATCTTATTCTCGTCAACACTCGGCATAAGAGAAAACATTCTTGTATTAAGAGGCCTCCTGCGCCAAACAAATGCAACAGCAAAAGCCGGAGATATTTAGATGAAGGTTTTGGTAGTCGGTAGTGGCGGGCGGGAGCACGCCCTGTGCTGGTCAATTGCGGCCTCGCCCTTATGCGACAAATTGTATTGCGCCCCAGGAAACGCCGGGATTACACGCGAAGCTGAGTGCGTTCCAATTGGCGCCGAAGATGTCGCTGGCTTGGTCTCCTTCGCTAAAGAGAACGCCATTGATTTCGTCGTGGTCGGCCCTGAAGCACCCTTGGTGATGGGACTCGCCGATGACCTGCGAGCAGCAGGTATAAAGACGTTTGGTCCCAGCGCAGCGGCGGCACAAATTGAAGGCTCCAAAGCCTATATGAAAGACCTCCTGACCAAGAGCGGTGTGCCGACCGCCGCCTATGGACGCTTCACGGATAGCGCCACCGCCAAAGCCTATATCACTGAGCAAGGCGCACCGATCGTGGTTAAAACCGATGGTCTTGCGGCCGGTAAGGGCGTCATTTTGTGCGACACCGTGGACGAGGCTCACGCTGCCGTCGATTCCATGATGACCGACAAAACATTTGGGGACGCCGGCAACGAAATTGTTATTGAAGAATTTCTGGACGGAGAAGAAGCGAGTTTCTTTGCTCTGGTCGATGGTACACGCGCGCTCCCCTTGATCTCTGCACAAGACCACAAGGCTGTTGGGGATGGTGACACCGGCCCCAATACGGGTGGCATGGGCGCGTACTCTCCAGCTCCCGTGATGACTGGCGCCCTAACAGAAGAGGTGATGGAAACAATCATCAACCCGACCGTAAAAACTATGGCCGATATGGGCACACCCTACGTGGGCGTCCTTTTCGCCGGGCTGATGATCTCAAAAACGGGCACCAAGATATTGGAATACAACGTGCGCTTCGGTGATCCCGAATGCCAGGTTCTGATGCGACGTCTAAAGTCGGACATCCTTCCTGCTTTGATCGCCGCAGCGGACGGACAACTGGATCGATTTAATTTACGCTGGCATGACGATGCGGCAATGATCGTGGTGATGGCAGCAAATGGCTATCCCGGTGCCTACGAAAAAGGATCAGAAATCAAAGGAGTCAATGCAGCTGAAGGGCAAGATGACATAGTGATTTTCCATGCCGGCACAAAGAAAGATGGCGAAACACTTACAGCCACTGGCGGCCGCGTATTGGGTGTAACTGCAATGGGAACCTCCGTAACAGACGCCCAATCGAAAGCCTATAACGCCGTCGATGCTATTGAGTGGCCAGGCGGATTCTGTCGACGCGATATTGGATGGCGAGCGGTAGAGCGCGAAGCTAAGGCTGCAAAGTGACGACTGCGCCGCACAATTATTTCGCATCAACCTATGGCGAAGCGCGGCAGAAATTCTTGGCCACCGCTGAGGACGCCGGGGCTGTCGTCAGCAACAATATTCACCCTCTGAAAGGTCCAACCGGCGAAGAACTCGCGCTGGACGTCGCAGCATTTGGTCCGCTCGACGCCGAAAGAGTGTTTGTCACGATGTCAGCGACCCACGGTGGCGAAGGGTTTATTGGCTCTGCCGCCCAAGTTGGTTGGATGGATGAAGACCGGTACCGCGATCTACCCGACAACACGTCTGTCATCCTCATGCATGCGGTGAACCCGCACGGCTTTGCCTGGCTACGCCGCGTAACCGAGGGCAACGTCGACCTTAATCGCAACTTCCTAGACTATGCCGAGCCCACCCCTCAGAACCCTGAGTACGACAAATTACATGGCGCTATTTGCCCCGATGACTGGACGGACAGCGCGCTCACTGAGGCCGACAGCATATTAGAGTCCTACGCTGAGGAGCACGGCCAGAAAGCCCTCAACCGCGTCGTCATGGGCGGACAGTTCAGCCGACCTGACGGGCTGTTTTACGGCGGCACAGCACCGACGTGGTCGCGCACAACCATCCTAGCAACCCTAGACGCTCACACAGCCGACGCTGACCACGTTGCCTTGATTGATTTTCATACGGGGCTTGGGCCATCAGGCCATGGTGAGTGCTACATTGTCGGCGATGAAGGTGAGCCCGGCGTTGAAAAAGCAAATGAGATCTGGGGCACCGACGGTGTAACCGTCTTGGCAGCATCCGGGTCGCGGAGCGCCCATGACGGCTACAATTTGACGGGCATGGGACGAGAACTGGCGCCGACACCCTTTTATGGCAACACGCTGGAATTCGGCACGCACCCTTTAGACGTCGTCTATCGCGCACTCCGTGCCGATAACTGGCTTCATCTTCATGGGGACCTGAATTCCGAGGCGGCTCGATCGATTAAGGCAGAGCTCAAAGAGGCCTTTTCTCCAGACTCCGAGAAATGGCGCGAAACAGTCTATACGCGCAGCATCGACGTCTGGTCGCGCGGAATGGCAGGACTCGCCGGGCTTTGATTTAGAGTTTACTTGCAGAGCGTTGAGAGATTCGAGGAGTCCTCATCCATCTCTTCAAAACCGCCAGCAAATTCGACCGCTTCATAGTAGCGCGGGTCAGTGTTGTCACTGACAAACTTGAGAATGGCCTGAGACATTTCGGCTTTGCGGTCGCCCTCAAAGTCCGCCGTTGTCAGAGTGCGGTCCCATAACCAAAACATGATTTCTTCATGCATCTTGGGTGCAATCCAACAGGCATAGCGCGCGGTTAAGTTTTCGCCGATGACCAGCCTGACCGTCACAATTTCGTAGCGAATGCAGCGAGCGGTCTGAAACGGGGCCATAATTGGATCGAGTTGGATATACCGGCCGACAAAAGCCCGCGGTCGAAGGTCTTCTTCTTGCGCCGATACGGGGTCGACAGCAGAGAACATCAAAAGAAAACCAAACACAGAAACGATTGGTTTCATTATGGCATCATCCTAGCGGGCCTTCTCCCTAGCGCAAGCATCACCGACGTGACGCGAAAAACTCTTTGAGCAGGGCCGCGGCCTCCTGCTCCTGCACGCCGCCAAAAATCTCCGGGCGATGATGGCAGGTCGGCTGTGAAAAAATCTTTGCCCCATGCTCAACCCCGCCACCTTTGGGGTCATAAGCGCCGAATTCGACCCGCCGAAGGCGCGCGAAGGATATCGCAGTGGCGCACATCGGGCAGGGCTCGAGGGTGACATAGAGATCAAATCCGGCCAGCCGAGTACTGCCATGGCTCGCGGCAGCCTCCCGAATCACGAGCATTTCTGCATGTGCCGTCGGGTCATGCGTGGCTTCAACTTCGTTGCCAGCGCTGGCCACAACCTGATTTTTATCAGGATCGACCATAACCGCGCCAACCGGCACCTCGCCCCGGTCAGCCGCCTTTTGTGCCTGTTCTAGGGCCATTGCCATGAAATCTGTCTTGGTCATGGCCGGACAATCGGGGGGCTATGCCCAGAGGTCAAGCATTCCAGCCTTGCTCGGTAAGGTTCTGGTAACTTTCCGCGCCTAAAGTATTGGTGGGACAAAATATTTGGGACTTTTCTGCCATGATGGACTACGCTGGAAACGTGCTGCGGATCGGCGGCCACCAGGTCGAGCATCGCACCCTAAAGGGCTTTCAAACGGCGAGCGCCGAAAGCGGCGTCAGCTTCCACTACTTGCTGGCGAAAGCCGCGCAGGAGAGTGGGTTTGATTCCAACGCCAAGGCATTAACTTCATCGGCCACTGGGCTATTTCAGTTCACGCGCGGCACCTGGCTCGACATGATGCGGCGCCATGGTGACGAACTGGGCTTTGGTGATCTCGCCGCTCAAGTGAAGGAAAGCGCCACCGGGCGCATGACCGTACTGAATGAAGACGCGGAAATCGAAATGCTGGCCCTGCGCAGCGATCCGGACATCTCGTCCCGTTTCGCCGCCTTGTTTGCCAGCGACAATGCTCAGACCCTCGAAACATCTCTCGGCCGTGAAGCTTCACCGGCTGAGCTCTACTTTGCCCATTTTCTCGGCGCTTGGGGCGCCACAGCCCTAATTACCACAGCCGAGCAAGACCCGACCAAGCCAGCCGTTGATGTGCTGCCAGCAGCTGCGCATGCGAACAAAACTGTCTTCTTTGAAAACAATGGCCTCGCCCGCACAGCCGCCGGAGTAATTGATTGGCTCAGAAACAAATTCACCGATCGCTTAAGTGAAACCGCCGATGTGGCAGCGCTGTTTGACCCGACCCAGCAGGCGAAACCAGCGGCACCTGCCTTTAGCAATCCTCCTGCCTCGCCCTTTGATGTTGGCGCGGCGTCTCGGTCTGGCGATACAAACCAGATGGGCATCTCGATGTATTTGCTTCAGATGCTGTCACAGATGATGTCGGCCCAGCCGATGCAGATGGTTGACGACCCCTTCGCTCTTGGCACACCTGTATTCGGTGGCAACGACTGGGGCAGCGCCCTGACTCAGGCATTTGATCGGGACAGTGCGATCACGGCTGCGCAGGCTGAGCGAGCCTTCCGCCAGGCCAACCCGCAGGCCCAAGGTCAGACCCTTCGCACATCGGTTTAGCCAACGCCTTGACCCGGGGGCGGACGACAGCGTAAAGCCCGGGCCATGACTGTTCCCATCATAGGCATTACCGCCGACCGTGAAGATCCAGGTGGATACTCGAAGTTTCCCTGGTACGCGTTGCGCGTGAACTATTGCTCTGCGGTGCAAGCCGCTGGGGGCATCCCCATCATATTGCCGCCCGACACCAACCTAGTTGATCAATATGCGCCCATGATCGACGGCTTGATCGTATCCGGCGGCGCCTTCGACGTTGATCCCGCCCTGTTTGGAGAAGAATCGGTGCACGACACCGTCGTTCTGAAAGTGGACCGCACGGACTTCGAGCTGGGACTCACTCAAAAATTTCTCGCCGATGATAAGCCGATCTTTGGCATCTGTGGGGGCCAGCAGTTGCTCGCAGTCGCCCTTGGTGGATCACTGATCCAACACATTCCCGATGAAGTCGACAACGCCTTGGCCCATGAACAACCCAACCCGCGTGATGAAGCCGGACATGAAGTAACCATCACCTCAGGCACTCATCTGCACGACATCGTTGGCGTTGAAACCTTGGCGGTGAACAGCGCCCATCATCAGGCTGTGAAAGCCGTGCCATCTCATGTTGTCGTCGACGCAATTGCCCCCGACGGGGTAATTGAAGGAATCGAGGACCCATCAAAGCGGTGGTGCATTGGCGTGCAGTGGCACCCGGAGTTTCACATCTCGGACGGCGACCGCCGGCTTTATGACTCTTTCATTCAGGCCTGCACATGAACGCGCCAAAAGCATCTTTAGCTGACTCACCCGATGGTGACCGCGTTGCTAAGGTTATTGCGCGCGCCGGCATATGCTCGCGTCGCGAAGCAGAAACCTTGATAGAACAGGGCCGCGTGACCGTGAATGGCGTGACCCTCGAAAAACCGGGCGTCAAAGTAACAGCAAACGATTTAGTGCGGGTCGATGGTGAGAAACTGCCCGCCCTCGATCCACCTCGGTTGTGGCGATACAACAAGCCGACTGGGCTGGTCACAAGTCACAAGGACGAGCGAGGCCGCGAGACCGTATTCGACTCCCTGCCCGCCTTTCTCCCCCGAGTCATTTCCATCGGTCGCCTGGACATCAACTCTGAAGGGTTGCTGTTACTGACAAACGACGGTGGCCTCGCACGATCCATGGAACACCCCTCGCGCGGCTGGACCCGGCGCTATAGAGTGCGGGTTCACGGCGATATCAAAGACAAAATGTTCGATCCGTTGACCAAAGGCGTGACCATCGACGGCATTCACTACGGACCCGTTGGAGTGAAGCTAGACCGCAAGCCCGGCGTGAACTCCTGGCTGACCGTGACATTGAAAGAAGGCAAAAACCGTGAAGTGCGCCGATTAATGGAGCACGTTGGCCTCAAGGTTAATCGTTTGATGCGCACGGCATATGGCCCCTTCCAGTTGGGCTCTCTAAAGCCCGGTGAACTGACTGAGATTCCCGGAAAGGTGCTAAAAGAACAACTGGGCGCCGATGTGCCGGAGATCAAGAAAAACACCGGCAAAAACAACCAAAAGAAATGAGCGGCAAAGTTCGGATAACGGCGGGCACGTTTAAAAACAAACCTCTCGCTGTACCCGACGGCGACAGCGTACGCCCCACCTCCGACCGCGCCCGCCAGGCGTTGTTCAACCGTCTTGAACACAGTTTTTCAAATATCGGATTCAAACTGCGGGGCGCGCGGCTGATTGACCTATTCGCCGGCACTGGCGCCCTCGGCCTTGATGCCCTTAGTCGAGGCGCCGCACATGTGACTTTTATTGAGCAAAACGGTCCATCTCTTTCTGTGCTCAAGCGAAATATCACAGCCCTCGGGGTCAACGATAAAGTCACTGTTCTAACAATGGATGCAACGACTTTGCCGGTCGCCGCGCAACCCTATGATCTAGCCCTGCTCGACCCCCCTTATGAACAGGGCCTCATAGACCCGACCTTGACTGCATTGGTCGGTAAAGATTGGCTCACAGACAATGCAATCATCGTGGTCGAGTCAGCGACCGGCGAAACGGTGACAGCGCCCGCTGGGTTTATCGTCGAGGATGTCCGTAGTTACGGCCGCGGTGCACTGACCTACCTCATTCGCGACCCCTAAAAAAATAAAATTCGGATTTGCGAGGAACGAGCTCATGCACCATGGGGTTTTGAAGAAATTCTCGAGTGCGCTCAGCAATTTAGAAAGTTTACAAACGAGTATGGATGAAGGACCTACGGCAACCCTCTGAGATTTTACATGGAAACCCTTGCAAGAAAACTTTTACGGCCGCTCGATCGGCTCATCCAATGTCTCAATGGCAACTAACCTTGAGTCGGCGCTCTGCCAACGGATTTTGCGAAGCTCCGTGTATTCGGGGGAGTCGTAAAATACCTCGATTGTTGCCATGTCGGGAAATTCAATAACCACGGTACGTCGCGGCTGCCAATCGCCCTCCAACACCTTTACCGCGCCTCCACGCGCGATATAGCGACCTCCGAATTTATTGACGATATCCGGATTGGCCTTGATGTAATTCGCGTAGGTTTCGGGGTCGTTGACGTCGATATCTGCGATTAAAAAAGCGGGCATTGGGTTTCCTTATTGGGACGAGCACGAGACTCTAATCCTGTGTGAGCAACTCCCAGAGGCGGCCAAAGCTCTCACGGGGGTTTTCCCGGTGGGTTTGATAGATCGCATGCGCTGATCCACCAACATCAGGCGCCAACTCAAGGGACCATAGAGGATCAATTTCGTTAGGAACAAAAGAATACCGAATATCGATGACACGGTTGGGGTGTTTGGGATCCATAGACACAAACCCGTTACTAAACGCGATGAAGCGCTGCACATCAGTCGCCTGTTGGGTGTCAGCGTCAAGCCACGGCAAATCCCGCGCCAGTTTCAATTTAAGAATGGACGTGCCGGTAAAATGCTGCGCCCCGATACCGACCCGCACTGCATCAACATAAAAGCTCTCTTCCGTTTCATATATGATTTTCCATACCAGGATGTTTGCAAAACCTGGCTTGGCTTCGAGCCGGGCCGGATTATGCCCGCGAGAGGCTGCAATCTGCTGCCCCATGGCCAGCGCGGCGCTGTGTTGCATAGCTCCCATTGAGATGTAGGCACCCACCCAAAGCAACGCCGCGGCGGAAAACATTCTGTTTTGTTTCCGGGCCGCCGCCACGCAGAGCGTAACCAACACGATGGTAAACAGCGGATCAATGATGGGGATGATACTCCAAGCCAGTCGTATCTCACTAACCGGCCATAGCAACATGGTGCCATATGACGTCGACGCATCGAGCAACCCATGGGTGGCGTAGCCCAAAGTACAATACGCGAATGTTTGAAGGCGCGAGAGCTGCCAACGCCGACCAACAGCATAGTAAAGCGCCAATGCGCAAAGCAGCCCACCAATGGGGATGAACGCGAGCGAATGGGTAAAGTGCCTGTGGTACTCAAGAAAAATGAGCGGGTCCGATGTCGATCGTATCAGCGCGTCGAGATCGGCCGCCATGCCGGAGATAAAACCCAACCCTCCGGCAAGAGCGATGTTCTTGGTTCTGGTCGGCGTCGCCTGCGCGAGCGCAGCGCCCAGCGCGCCTTGCGTCAACGGGTCCATAGACAGAGCCTATACCAGGAACCTGTATTCCGACTATGGTGAACAACATCCGTCAGATCTGAGGAGATCACCATGAACGCCCGCCAATTTCTCTCCGCCGCTCTGCTTGCCCTATGCGTGACATCCTGGCCTGCCGCTGGTTCAGATAAAAACGCCAACATTCTCCGCATGGTCACGGGCACCCACAGCTTTTATGAGGAAGATGGCACCACCGTACGAGGACAAGAACACTTTCGCATGATTGCCCATGCCGACGGCAGCCGAACCATGGCGCTCAGCAAAATCATGTTCGACAGTGCCCGCCGGAACCTTTGACACAGTTCACTACAACACGGGCGAGCTGGACATTTGGGCGATCAAAGGTGACCGTATTTTGGCGAAGCAAACATTTCGCGGACAGTACCACCTGCTAACGGAATACACAGTCGAGTAACGCGAACTAGGCTTTTCGGCTGCCGTAAATATACCAACCGCCGCGCCCGTGCAGAGGCGGCTCAACTTTGTCGTCCCACACATCGGCCAGTTTGTCTTTTGGATAGGTCGCGACCTCGGGGACAATGCGCTCGAACGTCTCTGACTCGGGGAACCCCGCTTCAGTCATCAACGCTATCGGATCTTGTGAGCGATAATTCCGATAGTTTGGCTCGTTATTGTGGCGGGTGTCCCAATCAAACATGAAATTGAGAAACGGCTCGCAGGATTTATGGGGCGGCAGTTCCAAATTCACCATCAGACCACCCGGCTTTAGAACGCGATAAGCTTCTTTCAAAATGCGCTTGGACGCTGGCACAGCAATTTCGTGAAAGAAGAAACTGGTGACCACGAGATCGAAAGTCTCGTCCTCAAAATCGACTTTCTCAGCATTCTGTTGGCTCAGGTGCATCTTGACGCCAGCCATCTCCGCTTTGGCGTGGCCGTATCGAAGGCTCGGGGCGGCGATGTCGATTCCGTACAGTCCAACATCTGGATACGCGACCTTGTAGGTCATCAGGTTGCTGCCACCTTGCGTACCCATGTCGAGTATATTGGCGGGTGTGAAATCTGGATAGGCATGCTTGAGCCATGCGCTGACCGAGTTTCCGACGCTTCCAAAATCGCGCCCTGGATTAATGGGCGGACCACCATGGCGTGCCCCAAGCAGAAACCCTTGAGCCACATCATCTTCCGTAAACTCTGAGTGGTAGCCACCGGGAATCAAATGCACATCTTGCGCGGTGATGTATTTGGGAATTTCTAAGTTTGGATCAGTCTTAAGCGTGCCTCCGGCTGGATTTTCGTTGGCCACCTTACGTACCACCTTAATCATTTCAGGCAGCTGCCGCGCGACAGCAGGCTGTTTAGATTGAGAGAGCATTTCCTGAGCGTTGTACCGAACCGAGCTATAGGTGCGATAAAACAGGTTCTTCTCGATGGCCTTAGATATTTCATGACCAGTTTCGGGGCTGCGGCCATTCTTCTTTTCGAATTTCGGCTTCACCGATGTTTCATAGGCATCACGCACCTTGAACCGGACATTCATCAAGCAATGATTATGCAGCTTGGCGATATAGCGGGTGCGGACGTACTCGTCATGGGTCTGTTGAAACAGGCTGTCGATGTTCTTCATGGTAGCGTGCTCTTTGGCCGGGCCGAGAAAAGCGATTTAGGGGCTTAGATATCAATTTCAACTGGCCTGTAAAGAATTTTCGGGTAGTGCCTTACACAGGTGAACGTTAGCCCTAGGGACAGGAAACGACCGCGTGACGGCTGTAGCGCTGGCACATTGGGGGAACGACAACGCACATCGTTTAAGCAGATCTACGCCGACAAAACGGCGGCGGAAGATTTCCTCCGTGCCAGTGGGATGACCTATACCATTGTCAGAACCGGCATCATTCTGACCGATAAGCCCACAGGTACAGTTGAATTCACCGAAGATCGCACGGTTCGTCACGCGGCGAATGTTTTTGATTTCACCGCGATGACCGCTGCCTGCGTTGGAAATCCAGACTGCGCCAACAAAACGTTCCACGCCCACGACCCAGCGATCCCGCCGTTGAACATGGAAGATATGATGAAAGCCTTCGAAGGCTTACAAGCTTTTGAAGACAAGCGGCGCGGCAAAAAAGCCAACTAACCGCGCCTGCTCTCAAATTCGGCTCGTGCGCGAATTCCGGCTTCTAGCTTTGATCTTCGGGAGAGAGGCCATCCAGCTTGCCCGTATTAACGATGCCAGTTGGATCGACCGCCTGCTTGATGCGCGATAGCAAACTCAGGGCCTCGGGCTGAAGAACGTCCGAAAAGTGATAGTAGCCGCCGACCTGAACATGGATGGAACCGAGCTCCTGATAATAATCGCGCAAATCCGTGCGCATTTGCCGTACATAGGCCCGCGCCTCGGGATTGGCTTGAAAACCACTGAACTTCTTTTGCTCAGAAGCCGAGATATTGTCGAGGTGCAGGCGGCTTAGGGCATCGGGCCAATACAAACAGGGCTCGCACAAAAAATAATACGGGCTGAAGTTGGTAATGTAAGAGTGTTCGATGTTCAGCGCCGCCATGTCACCCTGGCGTTCGGCAAAAAACGCCTGTGTTTTTGTGGCAATTTCTACGGCGCGACTGATGGGCCACAAGGAACTGGTGGCAACCCACCGTTCACCATCTCGACCGAGAAATTTTCGAATGGAGAAACCGACCGCATCACGTGCACGCGGCAAAATAGGCGGAAGCTCCCGCCCCTTCCGCACGCAGACTTGGCGCGCAAGGTCGAGTCCATCTTCTGCCCCCCTGGCGCTTGGCCCTTCCGTCTTAAGATGCAGTGACCATTTCACGCCTTCGAGAAAGTTTTTGCCACCAGCTGCCATCTTCGCGATAGACCGAATTCCAGCAGAGAGTGTTTTCTCTTCGGCCATAGCACCTGCCAACGCTTTAATGGCGTCGCCCATGCCTACCTTAGAAATATTCGCGGTCTCAAAAGGGTCCAAACCGGTACGTCTGGAAATGAAATCCATCGGCGATAAACCGATCATCGCTTCAGCCATATCTTCATAGCTGTCGAACGCAAACGACCCATAGGCCACGCCCGTCGGCTTGGCCTTAAGGTGTAGCGACACCGCCGTCTTAACCCCAAACACGCCACTATCACCAATAAACAGTCCCGTGAGGTCTGGTCCGTGGTTGCGGTAATAGGGCTTGTCGTTGACGGACGAACTCCACGAACCGGTTTTCAGCAGCGACCCATCAGCCGTGGCGACTTCAATGCCCAGCACACCCTGCATGCCTCCCGGTACGTTTTGCGCAATCGCGCCACCGACTGTGGAATGAGACCCGGATAGAGGTGCAGGAAAGTCAACCGCCATATCGTGAGGGCGCAGAGCTTCAACCACATCGCTCCAGGTGCAACCCGCCTCAACAACAATGTAGCGATTGATGACATCAACTTCGCGCACGCGATTAAGCTTGCTGAGATCGAGGAGAATGCTTTCCGCTTCCGTAGGGCCATAGGCGTTGGAGTAAGACATGCCACCACCCCGCACGTAAACGGAACGGTCATGACGTTGTGCCACCTGCAGTACGGCAGCGACCTCTTGAGATGAAGACGGCGAAACCACCACGGCAGCAGCCACAACGTTGTCCCAGAAGAACAGGTCGTGACTGAGTAGGTATCGTGTATCGTCGTCTGTCGTTACATCGACTTCCGCGACAACCTGCTGCAAAGCCGCGATGACATCCGCGGTGGACACCGGAGGTACGGACGTTTTGGCCATCAACTCAGCTCTACTCGACTTCCGCCGCAACGCGGAATCCGATCCAGCTCTGCCTCACATCATGGTGATCAGGACCGCCTCGTGTCGATGAGCGGGTAAATAGTGGTCCCGTGCCATAAGCGCCGCCGCGAAGTGGGCTTTCATCACAGAATCCGGTGGTCACCGGGCCGCCGTCATCAGGCAAAGCATCGTGGTTCGGCGTCCAGCAGTCAGCCACCCATTCCCAGACATTGCCCGTCATATCGTAAAGACCCCAAGGGTTGGGCTGATGCATCCCGGCAGGGGCAGTGTAAAGGTAACTGTCATCGCAAGACTGACTGGCCCGCGCCGGATGCGCCGCGCTCAGTGTTGCGTCTGCCACATTGCCATAGGTGCACACCTCTAATCCGTCTTCACCCCAAGGATAGGTCGAGGTCCCACCGGCGCGCAGGGCATACTCCCACTGCGCTTCCGTTGGAAGAGCATAGGCACGACCGGTGATTTCCGTCAGCCAAGCGGCATAGGCCTCAGCATCCTTTTTCGACACGCAGACCACCGGGTGATCGGCAGTTTGCGGAATACCAGGGTCAGCCCAGGTTTTACCGTTGGCCGATCTGTCCCAGTCTCCGGCCCACACGACACAGTTGGGATTGGTCTTGCGGTCGGTTGCTTTGACGAACTCGGCATATTGATCGCGGGTCACTTCAAAAGTGCCCAGCGCGAAGGGCTTTGCAAAACGAATTCTCTTCTCGGGAGACTCCCACAGAATACGCAAGCCTTCGATGTGCCGGGTCCACGGCAATTCATTCACCAAGTCCGCATCCGCGCCCATGGTGAAACGTCCCGCTGGAATGATTCTGAGTTCGGGACAAATGGCGCAGTCACGCAAGTTGCCGGGCGGCAAATCGTTATCGGCGTCGCGCAACACTTGAAGTGGATCAGATGACTGGTGCGCACAGCCACTTAAGATATGAGCGAGCCCAGCAGCACAGAGAATCTGGCCAACACGTCTGCGGAGGTTTGTGTTCATCGTCGGCTCCTACCGGTCCGGCATTTCGGCGTATTGAGTACGCCAATGGCCGAGTGCCACACTTGGTTCGTTGCGCAAACCAAAAGCTTTGCCACGGGCCGCAGGATTGGTCAGCGCATCGAGGGCGGCCAAAGCGACATCGCCAGCTTTGATGATCGACACATAGTAGTCTTTGCGGTCGAGCAGAATAAACGGGATTTCACCGCCCGGTTCTTCCGGCACGCGACCCGGTGCAATGATGGTGTGACTGAGGCCGCTGGTGCGCACGACCTCTTCGCCTTTGGTCTTGAAGTAACGCACATAATTCTTTGCCGGGTTTTTGCTTTGGTCCACTTGCGGACCGGACGTCGCGGTAGAAATTAAAACGAAATGTTTGACGCCTGCCGCCTTGGCGGCATCAACCAGATTTTGCATGCCGTGGTAGTCGACAAATTCCGGATTATAACCACCCACCCATTGTGACGAGCGGATCGACGACACCACGTAGTCCACATCGCGCAGGGGTTCGACCAATGTCCGCGGATCGCGCACATCAGCTTGGACCCATTCGTAGTCACCGGGAATGCGCTGCTTCGCCCGGTCCACATTGCGGGTGGTGGCTCGCACGGTGTAGCCATCGGAGCGAATGGTCTCGGCGATGAAGCGCCCGATGCGCCCGGTCGCACCCAAAATCAGAACGCGACCTGTGTGGCCATCGGCTTTGACGTCTCGGGAATGTTGGAACGACGCCAGGGTCGACAAGCCACCAAAAACAAATGCGCGTCGTTTCATGATGAGACTCCCCTTCAAGAAAGAGTTAATTAGCTTTGTCCTTGAAGCCTGAGAAAATCTGTTTCAAGTCGCAAGCAAGGGCGATCAAAGCAAAATTAAGCACGATAATTCTACAAGTAACGGATATTTGAACAGAATTGATCGAGCAAAATTGATCAAGAGCCCAGAGTAGAAACTCATTTATAGGAAATAAGAATAGGGCACATGATGTGTTCGTAACTTTGAAAGCGAGAAAATTCATGGCTTGTGATTGAAACCAAAATCCAAAATCAGATCTCCACTGACGAAATATCCAGAGCAGCAAGAATAACGAATAACAGAAATTAAACACTGCAACCATGTAAGCCGTACCTGGAATCACAATCCAATGGATCATCCTTTCGGAAAGGTACACTACGATGACAAGGATAATCCCCAGAATGACACCCCAGCTATCTCCGTATAAGAACGCCCCCATAAGAGCTAGTACTAGAATTAATTTTTCCCGACGCGGCAGTGCAGGCTTGGCAGAGTCCTATATACGTGCGCGAACTGTGGTGAGGAAAGCGTGGAACAATTCAAAGGGGTCAGCCATTACACAGGCCGCTTAAATTTCTTGCGTTCTCTCTCAACGACGTCACGCACGTGGCAGCCGTCGATGTGATCGTTGACTATGCCCATATCCTGCATCAAGGCATACATGGTCGTCGGGCCAACAAAACACCAACCGCGTTTTTTGAGCTCTTTGCTGAGCGCCGCACTTTCGGGAGCCTGGGTCAGTTTCATCAGCGCTTTTTTGGTCAGCTTCTTCGGGCGGGACTTTAGGTCCGGTTCATAGCGCCAAATAAAAGCGGCGATGGAGCCCTCTTCTTTCACCATTTCCACGGCCCGCTGGGCGTTGTTGATGGTGGCTTCGATTTTGCCGCGATGACGAATAATGCCGGCATCTCGCAACAAACGTTCAACATCCTTCTCGCCGAAGCGTGCGACCTTCTTAAAATCAAACCCCTTAAACGCTTTGCGGAAGTTCTCTCGCTTGCGCAGGATGGTCAGCCACGACAGGCCCGCCTGAAACCCTTCCAGACACAGCTTTTCAAAAAGACGAATATCGTTGTCGACCGGGCGGCCCCATTCATCATCGTGGTACGCCTGATATTCTCTATCACCGGCGCCCCAGAAACAGGTGGGTTTGCCCGTGACACCAACTTTGAGGCCTTCAGGAAAACGCTTGACGGTCATCCTGATCTACACGTCTTCAAGACCGTCGATGTCATCGTCGTCAGGTGGAGGTAAGTCACTAGGGTCGTCATCGGCGAGGCCAACCTATTCTTCCTCTTCATCAATGACGAAGCGCTCGTACAAACGAGCAACGACGGTATGCTCTATGCCGTGGGTTTCATGATCTTCACCAGCGGGAGACATGAGCCACTGCCATTCCAAGTTATGAGCGCGCGATGCGGTCTCAGGAAAATGCAATTCGGGAATCAAGTCACGACGGCTGACCACTCGATCCCCGGCCAGCACAAAGCGCTCTGAATCAGTAATGATGGCCCCGACCCCGGTGGCGTTATTGGCAATCTCATCCACATGCGCCGCCATGATTTGCAATGTGAGGCGATCTTGGTCGAATTCCGTCAGGTGACGCGCATGATCAAGGTAAGCACAGAACGGCGGCGCCAGGTGAGTCAAACAATTGGCCGAGACAATAAGATCTGCATGTTTCAAATGCGGAATGCGTGGCTCCGGCGCGGGGATGGATCCGCCCGGGTAATCCTCTTCAGCCATCATGGCAAAGATACCGGTGATATCGCCGTAGAGAAGTTTGACATTGAAGTGTTTCTTAGCTTCAACCCGCACTGCAGACATGTGAAACATATCAACGAGGTAAACACGGTCGAACCGTTCTGATAATGAGCGCAACGGTACCTCAAGCAAGAGACCAGACCCCAGCACAACAGCCGCGCCATGCTTGGGGCATTTATCGGCCGCCTCAACAATAAACGTACGACAACTGAGAATATGATCAGCCCAGGCGTGCTCATTCCGCTTGTGACGGAACTCAAGTTCAATCAGGCATTTGCGATAGCCGTGATTGCGCACCCGTCAGGGCGCGAATGTCGTCCAATAGCGGAATAGTTCCGCCAGCATAGCCCACCCCTTTTTGTGCGTCGTTCAGCCTAATGTTATCGGCGACCGAACAGCTTTTCTATATCGGTGAGTTTAAGCGTGACATAGGTCGGACGTCCATGGTTGCACTGCCCGGCGTGGGGGGTGTGCTCCATTTCCCTAAGGAGGGCATTCATCTCTGGTCCACCGAGGCGGCGTCCGGCGCGGATAGAGCCGTGACAGGCCATGGTGCCGCAGACATCCGCCATTTTATCTTGTAGTGTCAGGGCTTCTCCGAAATCAGCCAATTCATCGGCCAAGTCCTTTACCAAGCCCTGGACATCCGTATCGCCAAGCAAGGCTGGCACTTCACGAACCATAACCGCGCCATCGCCGAAGGCCTCGAGCACCAACCCCAATTCGGCCAATTCTTCGGCCCGAGCGGCCAGGCGCTGAGTAGCCGCTTTATCCAGGTCTACAACTTCGGGCAGTAGCAGCAGCTGCCGGGCGACACCGGTATCCGCCAGCATGACCTTCATATGTTCGTAGACAAGACGTTCATGAGCGGCGTGCTGATCGACGATGACCAGTCCATCTTCGGTTTGCGCCACAATATAGGTTTCATGAACCTGCGCACGGGCCACACCGAGGGGGTAGTCGCCGTCAGCGCCAGTATCGGTTTCTGGATCAAAAACAACAGCCGTTGGTGCATCGTCATAGGCACTTTGATCTTCTTCCAACCCAGCATCTTGCAGCGGTGCTTGACCGGTGCGCGCCACGTTAAACAAAGACTGTGACGGACGAGGCGGCAACGAGCCAGGCGTCATCGCGCCCAACGCCGCATCGCTAACCGTCGTAGATGCCTGATGCCCGGCTTCAGCCAAGGCATGCTTCAAGGCACCAACGATTAAACCGCGCACTTGCCCGGCATCGCGAAAACGCACCTCCGCTTTGGCGGGATGGACATTGACGTCCACTTCTTGCGGCGGGACATCGAGAAACAAAGCGAGATAGGGATGCCGGTTGCTGGCTAGAAAATCTTGGTAGGCACCGCGCACCGCCCCGTGTAAGAGACGATCTCGCACGGGCCGACCGTTGACAAACATGTACTGGGCGAGAGCATTGCCGCGGTTGTAGGTCGGCACACCGGCATACCCTGTGAGACGCATGCCGCCGCGATCAGCCTCTACCTTCACCGCATTGGGAACAAAGTCTTTGCCCATAATGGCGCCGAGGCGAGGCAGACGCGCATCAAACAATTCTCCGTCTTCTGCTTCAAGGGACAAACGGGTGCGCCCATCGGCGGTGAGGGCAAACGCCACAGTCGGGTTAGCCATCGCCAACCGTTCAATGGTGTCGACCGCATGATTGAGTTCCGTCCGTGCTGTCTTGAGAAATTTCAATCGCGCAGGCGTGGCATAGAACAGGTCGCGCACTTCAACCCGTGTACCTGCCGGATGCGGTGTCGGTACTGGACCTTCTCGGCGCCCACCTTCAACACGGATGTACCAGGCGCTAGAGGCGTCTTGCGTACGGCTGGTGATGGTCAACCGGGCAACAGCACCGATAGACGGCAGCGCTTCACCGCGAAATCCGAAGAAGCCGATTTCTGTCAAATCATTATCCGGAAGTTTTGAAGTGGCATGGCGCTCAACAGCCAGGGCCAATTCGCGATCATCCATACCGCGTCCATCGTCCGCCACAACAATGAGAGATCGACCACCGTCGTTCATGGTGACATCCACATGGCGCGCGCCCGCGTCGAGTGCGTTCTCGACCAATTCCTTCACCACTGAGGCTGGGCGTTCAACAACCTCACCGGCAGCGATCTGATTGACCAGATTTGGTGGGAGAATGCGGACGGTCATGACTGGATCGTCGACCGGTGTGCGAGATAAGCGTTTAGCAACCCCGCCGTCGAGGAGTCGTGCCCATCTCCGGCACGGCCCTTGGCGACGTCTTCCAGTAGACGCGAGGCCAGAGCCTTCCCGAATTCCACCCCCCACTGATCGAAGGAGTTGAGTCCCCATAACGTCCCTTCCACGAAAGTGCGATGCTCATACAACGCAATTAGGGCGCCGAAGGTTTCGGGCGTGAGAGATTCGAGAAGGATTGTCGTGCTTTGGCGGTTGCCGGGACACGCTTTGTGGGGAATGAGGTTTTTCCCAGAGTCCTGAGATATTTCGTCGGCCGCAAGGCCTCTCATGAGGGCCTCAGATTGGGCAAAAGCGTTAGCCACTAAAATATCGCGATCCTCTTCACCCTGCCCGTCTAACGCGACAATAAATTCAACAGGTACAACTTTTGGTGATTGGTGAATCTGCTGCATGAATGAGTGCTGGCTTTCCGCCCCAGAGCCACCAAAAACAATGGGAGCGGTTCTGAAAGACACGTCTCCGCCATCAATACGCACGCCCTTGCCATTACTTTCCATCATCAACTGCTGGAAGTGGGCCGGCAAGAGGCGGAGGCGATGATCATAGGGCAGCACGGCCAATGCTGTGGTGTTCCAGAAATCTTGGTTCCAAATGCTAAGCAGCGCCATCATTACCGGTAGATTTTCCGCCAACGGGGCTGTCTCGAAATGCCGATCCATGGCATTCGCGCCAGCAAGGACGCGCTGAAACACGAGCGGACCGCATGCCAGCGCCAGCGACAACCCAATCGCCGAACATAAAGAATATCGTCCGCCGACCCAGTCCCACATTGGGAAGATGGCGTCGTCGGTTAAGCCATAGTCAACCGCTTTGGATGGTTCGGCCGTCACCGCAACAAAGTGATCCGCCACAGCGGCCTCGCCCAAAGCATCAATCAACCAGCATCTCGCCTCATTGGCGTTCGTCATAGTTTCCCGCGTGGAAAAACTCTTTGAGCAAATGATGAAAAGAGTCTTTTCAGGCTCTACATCAGCCAAAGCGTCCTGCAATGCGATGCCATCAACAGTGGCGACAAACGCGACATCCAATTCGGATACGGCGTGATCAGTCAGTGCAGCAACTGCACATCGCGGGCCGAGGTCAGATCCACCAATTCCAATATTGACGACCCGGTCAAACCGCTGACCTGTATGACCGGTGCGTTGCCCGTCAATAACGTGACCCGCGAATGCGAGCATACGGCCACGCGCATACTTGAGCTGGACTGAGACGTCCTCACCTTCCACCACATAGGAGCGATCCGTCGAATCACGCAGGGCGACATGAAGAGCCGCCCGGTCTTCGGTAACATTGACTCGATCTCCGGCGAACAACCCAGCCCGGCGACCCTCCACATCCATTGCGGTGGCCAAGTCGAGCAACAACGGTAAGGTGTCGTCATCCAAATGCTGCTTGGAGAGATCTACTGTTAGTCCAGCAACGGACCAAGACAGGCGATCAAACCGGGTGGCGTCCTGTTCGAACCGAGTACGCAAAGAAACACTTGCCATCGCGTTTCTGTGCCGGGCAAGGGCCGCCCATGCGTCGGTTAGGGTTGGATCAGGAACGGTCATAGCAATTCGTTGGTCCGCGATTCGGGTCTGATAGGCAGGTCTGGGGCGGCACTGTACCAGCAGCCCCGGAAAATTGCGAAAACCCTAACCGCCGCTGTTTTCAACCCCAACTGGCTGTCCGACAACGATCACGGACAACTCATCTGGCTTGTAGAGATTGGCTGCAACGCGCCGGACATCCTCAAGAGTGATCGATTCGATGTAGTCATTGCGACGGTCCAGGTAGTCGAGACCAAGGTCGTCACGTTGAACCGCAACCAAAGTGCTGGCAATCCGACCTGATGACGTAAAACGCAATGGCCAAGACCCGGTCAGATACATTTTTGCACCTTCCAATTCTTCGGCCGTCGGACCGTCCGCTTGAAACTTGCGCCACTCATCGCGAATTACCGAGATACTTTCCGCTACCGACTCATTTCGCGTGCCGACGGAGGCGATCATGAAAGGTGCTGACTCGTACGGCACCAAACTGGTGTTAACGCCATAAGCCAAACCGCGCTTCTCCCGCACCTCATCCATAAGGCGGGATGCAAACGATCCGCCACCCAGAATGTAATCCGTGACAAGGGCTATGTACCAATCAGGGTCATCACGGGAGAGACCAGGCTGGGCCATGTAGACAGTACTTTGCGGTACCGCTTTATCAACCACAACAGTCCCCACATGGGTGACAGCTGTATCGGGCACCCGCCAGTTCGTCACGACCGTGTCAGGTAGGTGACCGAACACCTGATCAAGTCGCTTGCGCAACTGCCGCGGCGAGATATCACCCGCAACACCTACAATAAGTCGGTCTTTGGCAAAGCGCTGAGCACTGTAAGCGGCCAAGTCATCGACAGTAATAGACTGGACTGTTTCCGGCGTCCCATCCGACGGACGGCCATAGGGGTGATTAGGAAAGATCTCAGCAAATAGAGTGTCGCGGGCGATACGCCCAGGGTTCTCAGCGTTGCGCACTAAGCTGACCTGGATCTGACGACGAATACGCTCCACCGGCTCTTCATCAAACCGGGGAGCAGACAAAGCCAGTGCCATCAGACGAAAAGCCTCGTCAGCGTTTGCTTTGATGGTAGTCAGCGAACCCGAAAAGGAATCCGTATTGGCATCGAAGCCAAGTCGAATGGCTTTGTCTTGCAACGTCGATTGGAATGCGAAGGAATCGAGATCGCCAGCACCCTCATCAAGCAAGCCGGACACCATGTTCGATAATCCAAGTTTGTCGTCTGGGTCGATGCTAGAGCCGCCACGTAACTCAAAACTGAAGGCGATAATTGGGTTGCTATCATCTTGCGCCAAATAGGCTGTGATGCCGTCGCGGGTTTTAACCTCTTGAACGTCAATCGCTAGCGCCACACCCGACCAGGCGAACAGGGCAACCAGAAAACTCGCCGCTCTAACCTTTTGAGAATAAAACATCAGACCCCTCCCTCCGGCAACAACACGCCGGTTCCTGTGGGGGCCTCGGTGAGCATTGCACGAGCCGCCGCATTGACCTGGTCCGTCGTCACTTCTGATACGCGGTCAGGCCAGGCTTCGATCTCCTCTAAGGTTATACCAACGGCAAGCAGAGACCCCACGGTTCGGGCTGCGGTTGTTGGCGAATCTTTGGCGTAAATCACTGCCGCTTGAAGGCGGGTCTTCGCCCGCTCGATTTCATCGTCGGACAATCCGTCCGCGACGACGGTGGCGAGTTCCGCATCCACGGCATTTTCCAAGGCCGTGACGTCGACACCGGGGCTCGGCGAAACCGCAACCAAAAACCGCCCCCAGCTCACCGCATCATCGAGATAAAATGCACCCGCGGAAGCCGCTACAGCCTGCTCAACCACCAAAGCCTGATAGAGACGACTTGTTGACCCGCCACCGAGAATCTCGCTGAGGACCTGCAAAGCGTATGTGTCTTGAAGGTCGCCAACATTGACACTCGGCGCGATGTACGTTCGCGACCAGCGCGGTTGCTGCACTCGAGGGTCAGTCATAGTGACTCGCACGGCGGCAGATTGAGGCAAAAACGTAGACCGCTCACGCGACGTAACCGAATCAACCGGTTCTATTTTGCCATAGGTTGCCTCGGCCAATGGGCGTAGTTGTTTTGCGGTGATGTCGCCCGCGACAACCAGAATGGCATTCTTCGGAGCGTACCAACGGCGATAAAAGTCAAACGCGTCGTCACGATTGAGCGCTTGAATTTCCTCTTCCCAACCGATGACCGGCGTGCCGTACCGATTGGTCACCCATAATGCGGCGTCGAGCCGTTCTGACAAAATAGACGCCGGTCGGCTATCGACACGCATGCGCCGTTCTTCGAGCACAACATCCCGTTCCACCCGCACATCGTCCTCACTGAGAATCAGATTGCGCATGCGGTCCGCTTCCAGCTCCATCATTTTGGGTAGTCGGTCGGCAGCAACATTTTGGTAATACGCTGTGTAGTCGTATGACGTGAACGCATTTTGCTGCCCGCCATTTCGCGCAACCAAGTCCGTGATCTCACCAGCCGGATAGGTCGGCGTACCCTTAAACATCAGGTGTTCAAGAAAGTGTGCGATACCCGCCTTACCTGGCTGTTCGTCGGCAGAGCCAACTTTGTACCAAACCATGTGGCTGACAATGGGCACCCGGTGATTAGGGATCACCACCACCTGCATCCCGTTATCAAGCATGAACGATTCGGCACCAAAGACATCAGCCTGGGCCGCACGCCCGGTTGCCATGACCGCAAACGCGAAACTTGCCGCGACGCAGATACGAAAGACCCCAACTGAACGCATGGACATTTCCTTCACAAATACTGCACTTCTTGACCGCCTATTTGGACCGCTAGGCGAGAGGGGTCAACCATCACAATGTTACCGACCGTTCACTTTGGCGAAAGCTCCTAGTAGGGTCCGGTAAAATACGCGTTGGACGGGGACCGGATGCAGCTTCCTATTTTTCAAACGGCCAAAGAAATACTGGACTATTGCTGGAATATGCGGCGGGTCGCGCTGCACCATGCCGTGGTACCAGTGGCATTGATCGTTGTAGCGAATCTGACCGCCTGGCAAATGGGCTTGGATGCAACAGATTTTAGAAGTCCCGTTTTTGCTGTTCTCAACATCATCAGCGCGATCGTGTTCCTGCCGTTCACCGTCACCTGGTATCGCATGATCATATTGGGTCAAGTGGATTTGAATGGCCGGCCGTTGTTCAAGTTCACCCGTCTGGAAGGCCGCCTACTGGGGTGGCAGATCATTATTGCGGTAATCATGTTCGCGACCGCTGGAGGCGGCATGTTAGTGGTCGGGGCTATCGTCGGCCTGATCGGAACGGCCAGCGCTGTCGCCGCACAAGCATTGTCGACCGCGCTTGTGGTCATCTTAGCGATGGCCATTATCGCCGTTGGATGCCGCCTCTCCCTGGTGCTGGGGATGGCGGCGACGGACCGACCTGCTGTACTCAGTGAAGCGTGGGGCCGCACAAAAGGTCTCGGCATGCATATGGCCGCCATTTTTGTTCTGAGCGTTTTGTGCGTCTTCCTCTTGTTGATTCCGATGCAGATGGTGGTGGTCATTTTCACTTCAATAGTCGGCACTATCTCCGAATCCATGGCAGACAGTGCCGGTGTAATTTTGGGTACTGTCGTCGGAGCCCTCGGTAGTCTGATGATCCTAGTCTTTCCGGCCACGTTATTTGCGTTTGTCTACAACCGCATCTCGCAGTCCATGGCGTCGGATCAAAGTGATCAACAGGGCGACCGCACAGGTCAGACGTTGGGCTATAGCGACGATGTTAAAGCCACTGGCTTGCAGCAAAATGACCTCAACGACGAAGTCGACGCCACCCTTAAAGAACTCGCCGATTACTTAAGCGATAAACCCAAAGAGACCGCCGCTGACATGCGGGTGATGATCGATGAATTTTTTTCGCGTTTCGCGATGCCCGAAGACGTAACAACAGAGGACGTCGATGCCGGAGGCGTCCCGAGCCGATGGGTCACTGCTGCAGGCTCGGACCCGGATCGGGTTATCTTGTACCTACACGGTGGTGGATTTAGCGCGGGCAGTCTGACGTCTCACCAACGTTTGGCGGCAGACCTCAGCGCGGCATGTTCCGCACGGGTCTTGCTGATCGATTACCGCCTTGCACCTGAACATCCTTTCCCCGCTGGGCTAGATGATTGTGTAACAGCCTATCGGTGGCTGCTTGATCAAGAGATCAAGCCTGGCCAACTCGCCATCGCCGGAGATTCGGCGGGCGGAGGTTTGGCCGTCTCAACCGCCCTCCGCCTCAAAGAAGACGACCTCGATCAACCGGCAGCTCTAATAGCGTTATCACCATGGGTCAACATGGCCTGCGACGGCGAAACCATGGACAGCAAAGCCAAAGATGATCCGGTGACACAGCAAGCCGCACTGCAGCGCGCAGCAAACGACTATTTAAATGGCCATGACAACAAAGACCCGCTGGTTTCGCCGGTGTTTGGAGACCTTCGCGGTCTCCCACCTTTGTTTATCCAAGTGGGTAGCCGTGAAGTTTTGCTCGATGACAGCCGCAAACTGGCCGTCCGGGCCCGCGCTGATGACGTTCCGGTGAGACTTGAAGAATGGCCGGGACTGTTTCACGTTTGGCACATGATGGCCGATTGGCTAACCGACGGACGCCGGGCCATTGCCGGTATCGGGGCATTTGTCCGGCGGCACATGGGCTAACACCGGCCGACATATTCTGGGTCGTTGAGAAAACGAGAGGAGAGATCAAGTGGGAGAAATTGTTGCACTAGACGGCAGCCCGTTGAACGTCGCTGTGATTGGTGTCGAGGATATGGATGCGTCCTTGCATTTTTATCGCGATATCATCGGCCTCACCGCCCATGACCCGGTTACCTGGTCTGGCTCTGGTTTTGAATCTCTGTGGCACATGCCCGAAGGCGCTTCGGCGCAAGCGGTGTTTTGTGAACTGCCTGACTGCCCAGTTGGCCGCGTCTTGCTGCTCGATTTCGGAGACGTTGCTAAGCACCACATTCGCCCGGCAGATACGCCGCGAGCGATTGGCTTGGTAAACCTCAATTTTTACACTGATGATATCCGCGCTGACACCAAGCGGTTGCAAGCGGAGGGCTATCGATTCTGGTCCGAGCCGACATTCTACGAAATGTCTGACTCTCAAGGGGCACCAACAGAAGTAGTGTTTGACGGTCCAGATTCCGTCGCCATCAATTTTGTCGAACTCACCGGCGACGACCCCAACACACGTGTTGGACAAATGCGTGCCTATGTAAGTGACCATGGCCGCACACCCACCGGTTTCACGCCTGTGGTCACCACATCACATTGCGTGGCCGACATGGATAAAGCTGTATCTTTTTATGAAAAGGTTTTGAAAAACGGTGTGCTCATTGACGAGATTTTTGATCGCCCTGAGGTCAATAGATTCCTCAACATTCCCGATGATGGACGCACGGCCATCAAGTTCATGCAAGGCAACCACATGTTCGGCAAAATCGCTCTTTCGATGCCATTGAATTATGAATGCCGTGATCTCACACCAGATGCCGTTGCCCCCAACACGGGATACATCGCGCAAATGTTTGAGGTGAAAGATCTCGACTACGCCATAGAAGAGAGTGCGCAACTAGGTGCTGAGACGTATGCGCCCCCTGGCCAATACGACGTGCCGGGATTAGGAACTGTCGACGCCGTTACTGTGCGCAACCCTGGTTCGGGTGCGCTACAGGTGATCTTTAAAGTCTAAAATATTCCGAGAACGGAAGACCCACCTTTGGTGATCACGGGGATCGGCCCTTCGTTTGCTTTCTTGCCGAGGGCCTGATTCTGGCTGAGCCGCTTTTGCTCAGCCATAGGGTCTATCGGTGTTCCGAACTGACGGTTGTCGCTCCAAAACACCAAACGATCTGTGAAGCTATCGCTCTCTACGGCGAAGGCTGAGGTTTCGCGATCAACTGTATCGCGGACACCGGGAACAATTTGGTCCGCACCAGCAAGGGCCAATAACTCGACCTCTCCGGGGCTAAATCCGCGGACGCGATACCCATCTAAACGATTGCGACCAATCAGGGCATTGCGGGCCTGCTGTGACGTGGTGCCTTCCTGGGGGCGCTCCGAACCGGGTGCCGGGGGGCGCAGGTTGTAGTCGGGTGGCATCACCAACGGGGCGCGACGGACCACGGCAAATTCATCTGGTATCGACTTATCAATGCCAAGGGCACGCTTGGTATCGTCACACCCACTGAGAGCGAGCAGAGCGGCGGCAGCCAGAGCGATATGTTTCAGTGGAGCGGTCATATTTGAACTCAATTGAGGTGCCTCATTTGGGGTCTGGTGTAGCGTCATCCTGGTTCCGTGTGACGAAGGCGTCAAGCAACCAAAAGCCAACGCCGATTGTAATGGCAGAATCGGCCAAATTGAAGGTTGGGAAATGATACCCCGCGGCGTGAAAATCAAGGAAGTCGACAACCATGCCGTAATGCAGTCGGTCAATGATGTTGCCAAATGCCCCGCCGACGATGCAGCCGATGCCGATCTTCATCCATAGGGTCGTGGCCTGACGCAGCCACCACAGCATCAGACCGACGATGCACAATTGCATTGTAACAAGCAGCGCAATAGTCAACGGCTCGCCTGAACTAAACATGCTGAAACTGATGCCAGGGTTCCAGGCGAGGCGAAGATTGAAGAACGGCAACACTTCTATCAATCGCGAAGTAAAGAATGGCGTGTCGGTAACCCCGTCTGGACGAAAGACACGCTCAACCATCCAAGTTTTTGATGCCTGATCGGCAAGAGCAATAAGCGCGGCGATGACCAGACCAAGACGCATTGTTTTTATCACGCCGCCGCCGGTAGTGAATCAACAGCATCGGAACAGCGACCACACACACCCGGGTGCGCGTGACTGCCGACGTCAGGCAAAACTTTCCAACAGCGGGCACATTTTTCACCCACCGCTGAATTCACCACAACTCCAACCTCGGGCACATCTTCAAGCACGAAATCCTCAGCGCTGGGTGTTCCTTCGACCAACGTGATGTCAGACGTAATACAGACATCTGCCATATCGAGACCGGCGCATGCTGCAATCAATTCTGCGGGCGCGGTGACAGTTGGAAACGCTTGCAAACTTGAACCAATGCGTTTAGCCGCTCGCTCTTGTTCGATGGCTGCAGTCACCGCTCGGCGCAAGCGACGCACCTTGGTCCACTTCTCTGCTAACGCGTCATCGCGCCAGGCCTCAGGAACTGTCGGGAATTGCTGCAAATGAATAGAGCCATCCTCAGACGGGTTACGAGCGAGCCAAGCTTCCTCCGCCGTAAAACAAACAAACGGCGCGAGCCATTTCACCAAGCAATCATACAAGGTGTCGAGCACGGTACGCGCCGCCCGACGCCGCAGATTGTCTGGCGCGTCGCAATACACAACATCTTTGCGCATATCAAAATAGAATGCCGAAAGCTCGATGGCGCAAAAATGATGCAACTCGTTAAACAAGCCGTGGAAGTCATAGGTCGTACACGCCTCGCGAATGCGCTTATCCATCTGCCACAGACGATGCAGCACCCAGCGCTCAAGCTCCGGCATATCGGCCACCTCTACGCGCTCTTCGTCAGTGAAGCCGTTAAGGTTGCCGAGAAGATAGCGGAACGTGTTGCGCAAGCGGCGATACAGATCCGACATCTGTTTCAAAATGTTGGGCCCGATTGAAAGGTCTTGGCTGTAATCAGATGCCACCACCCAGAGCCGTAGAATGTCGGCGCCGGATTGATTGATGACCTTAAGTGGCTCGACCACATTGCCCATAGACTTGGACATCTTGCGGCCCTTCTCATCGAGAACAAAGCCATGGGTCAGCACAGCGTCATACGGTGCACGTCCGCGGGTGCCACAACTTTCTAACAACGAGGTGTGGAACCAACCGCGATGTTGATCGGATCCTTCGAGATACAAGTCGGCAGGCCACTTCAAGTCGTCGCGATTTTCGAGGACAAAAGCGTGACTAGATCCAGAATCAAACCACACCTCGACGACGTCCTGCACTTGCTCCCATTCGTCTGCACCGTACTCATTGCCCAAAAACCGAGCGGGGTCGGACGACAGCCAAGCATCGGAACTCTCTTCTTCAACCGCAGCGGCGATGCGTTCAATGACGGCGGGATCGCGCAACACTTCGCCCGTCTTTTTGCTGACAAAAACCGTGATGGGGACACCCCATTGGCGTTGTCGTGACACGCACCAATCGGGTCGACTCTCCACCATAGCCTGGATGCGATTGCGACCTTGGGCAGGCACCCATTGGGTATCGTCAATGGCCTGTAACGCCTTTGCGCGCAGGTCGTTAGTGTCCATCGAGATGAACCACTGGGGCGTGTTGCGGAAAATCAGAGGCGCCTTGGAGCGCCAGGAATGCGGATAACTGTGCTCCAGTTTACCTTCCGCCAACAGCCGCCCGCGCTCCTTGAGAGCGTCGACAACCTCAGGGTTAACTTTAAATACATGCCTGCCCGCAAACCGGGGCACGATGTCGTAGTAGAGTCCGTCGCCATTGACAGTATCGGGCACCTCAAGGCCAACCTCACGGCCGAGATTGAAATCGTCTTCACCATGACCCGGAGCAATATGCACAAAGCCGGTGCCCTGCTCGGTGGTGACGAATGACCCCGCATGCAACGGCACATCAAACTCAAATCCGTCTTCGTGCAAACAGTGGCGACACACAGTCCCGGTAAACGCGCGCCCCTTGAGCTGCTCTATAACCGTGTGGCCGGTGATACCGGCTTTACCTAAAGTCTCATTGAGCAACGCTTCAGCGACTGCAAAGCGATTGCCAACAGCTGCGAGCGCACCTTCGCCCACTTCTGTGACTTCAATCACCGTGTAGTCGATGTCCGCACCGAAGGCGATAGCCCGGTTGCCGGGCAACGTCCATGGCGTTGTCGTCCAGATGACAACGTCGTGCCCTTCAAGCGCCACGACCGGCGATTGAACGACAGGAAACTTTACCCATACGGTCGTCGACGTGTGGTCCGCGTATTCCACCTCGGCATCTGCCAAGGCGGTCTTCTCGACCACTGACCACAGCACCGGCTTCGAGCCCTTATAGAGACCACCATTGAGAACAAATTTGCCGAGCTCGCGCACAATCGTGGCTTCGGCCTTATTGCTCATGGTGGTGTAAGGATCATCCCAATCACCCGTGATGCCGAGACGTTTGAATTCTTCTTTCTGAATCTCAATCCAATGAGCAGCGAACTCCCTGCACTCTTGCCGGAATTCAAGAACAGGAATGTCGTCCTTGTTCTTGCCCTTCTTGCGGTAGCCCTCTTCGATCTTCCATTCAATCGGTAGCCCGTGGCAATCCCAGCCAGGAACGTAGTTGGCGTCGAAGCCCATCATTTGTTGGGCGCGCACGATGACGTCTTTCAAAATCTTATTCAGCGCGTGGCCAATGTGAAGATTGCCGTTGGCATAAGGCGGGCCGTCGTGAAGCACGAATTGTTCGCGCCCCTTGGCGGTTTCACGCAAACGATTGTAGAGGTCCATCTTGGCCCAGCGATCGAGCAACTTAGGTTCCAATTTCGGCAAGCCTGCCTTCATGGGGAAATCGGTCTTGGGCAAAAAGACAGTCGACTTATAGTCGACAGTGTCCTGATCTGTATCAGTAGATGTTTTTGAATCTGTCATGGTCGCAGAGTCCAGCTAAGCGAGAATTTCTTCAAGGAAAAGTGACGCGTAGGAATAGCCGATCCTGGCTTACAGGACCGGGGTAATAATTCGCTCTTGTATGAACGCTATGGAGTGCGACGCAGTCATGCTGCGGGATGTAGCAGGGCATAGGGATTGAGGCAAGTCACTGAGGTGTGCGGAAGACTCAGCTGCCGTCCAACTCCGCCATGGCCACAAAGGGATGCGGGTTGGCCGGGAAGGTCTGTTTGCCCAAGATGTTCCGTGCCGTATCACAGTCTTGGCTCAATTGGGCTTTCAAAGCGTCGAGCCCATCGAACTTTTGTTCCGGCCTGATGAATTCGACAAAGCCGACCCTAAGGTTTCGGTTGTAGAGGCTCTCGTCAAAGTCAAACAAATGAACTTCCAACAGCACGTCTGACTTATTGAAGGTCGGCCGCCGTCCAAAATTGGCGACCGCATCATACCAAACGGTTTCACCACCTTTATCGACGCCCGCCCTCACCGCGTAGACGCCTTCACGGGGGTGGTGATGCTCACCAAGCGGGACATTGGCGGTGGAAAACCCCAGTTGACGGCCTCGCTTATCTCCATGCTCCACACGGCCAGCGATTTCCCAATAGCGACCGAGAAGACGCGCTGCATCTGCGCAGGCCCCTTCTGACAAGAATTCTCTGATAGCCGTCGACGAAACTTGTGCTGTTGCATCAATTCTAAATTCTTCGACGGCTGTGACACCAAACCCGGCGTCCTGACCACGTCGAATAAGAAAATCTGCGTTACCACCGCGTTTGTTGCCAAACACATAGTCGTAGCCAATCACGACATGAGACACTTCAAGGCCTTTGACCAAAAACTGGTCAACGAACTCATCTGCCGTCTGGCCTGAGAAACTTGCGTTAAAACGCTGAACGTACAGAAAGTCCACGCCCCTAAACCGCATCTGGCGACACTTGATCCGGAATGGGCTGAGACGAAACGCCGCTTGACCAGGTTGAAAGAAAGCGCGCGGGTGAGGCTCAAACGTCATCACCGCCGCCGCCACCCCCTTCTCTTGGGCGATGCGCTGTGCGGTTTTGATGACGGCTTGATGGCCACGGTGCAAGCCGTCGAAGTTACCTAATGCAACGACACCGCCTTTTAAGGCAGGGGGCACATCATCAATGTATCGGATCAACTGCATAATAGAGCGGTGAGCAACGCTTAATCTTTGGTTGGAACCATCAAGGTCGCGTCACCTTGCAACACCGGTTTGTCACCGACTGTGCAGACCGTCGAGAACGCGACGAATTTTTTCTCAGGCACCTTACCCGTCACCTCAATCGTCGCTGTGACTTCGTCGCCAATTTTGACCGGCGCTTTGAACTTCAAAGTTTGGTTCACGTAAATCGAGCCTGTACCGGGAAGCTTGGTGCCAAACACAGCCGAGATGAATCCAGCGGTCAGCATGCCGTGAGCAATGCGTTCTTTGAACATCGTAGTGGCAGCAAACTCAGCGTCCAAATGGACTGGATTAGTGTCGCCTGAAACTTCTGCATATTTGATGATGTCCGCCTCTGTAACCGTCTTGGTGAATTCGGCGGACATGCCTTCGTCTAGATCTTCGAAGTAATATCCGATGGAAGAACCGTCCTGGGCCATGCGAAGATGCCTTTCAAATGAGCTGTGGGAGCCTAAGGGCCAATGGAATTGAATTTGTGCGGCACACAAACAGGTCGACATAGTCCGGTCAAGAAAAACGGCCACCTCCGGGCTCTTTCGGGCCGCGTCGTGGCCACGGTTGTCCTGATGGGCTGCCTAGGAGCCTGCGCCTACTCTGTCGGTGGCTGGCGCCAGCCGACCAAGAACGAAGCGATGACCCGGGCGGACTATGCCGTGTGCAAGGAGCGCGCAGAAGACACCACGCTGATGATGCGCCGCGCCGACCGGCAAGGATATGGCACAGCGGGGACTGAGCGCCCGGGCACCTTTAATCCTCGGGGAGACGACCCGATGGCCATATCAGAGCGGTCTGACGCGTCATCACTCTATGACTCCTTGGTCGCCAGCTGCATGACCCGAAAAGGCTACCGCCGCCCTGGAGACACCTAAGCGCCGGCTTGGCTGCCTCTACCTCCAAGGGGCAACCCCCATTCAAACGAGGATGTTCATGACTGTCATGCTGCGCTAAGATTCATCGCATGCGATGTATTTGCGTCGCCTGTTTTGGCGGCAGCGAGAGGGGTAAGAGGCCATGGCCATCCGGCGCCAAGATGCTTTGGGATATCAGATCGGGTTGTTAAGTCGGTTATTCGACCGAGCGTTAGAGTCCGAACTCGCGGTTTTTGGTGTTCTGCCCGGCCAATTTCCAGCTCTTGTTATGCTTTATCAAAAAGACGGACTAACCCAAGCGGACCTGTGTCAGCGCATTAACGTTGAACAGCCAACCATGGCCAACACGCTCAACCGCATGGAGCGAGACGGCCTTATTCAGCGGGTCCCCGATCCTGATGATAAGCGCCGGACACGCATTCATCTGACCGATCGGGCCAAAGAATTCAAAAACGAGCTCATCAACAAGGCCAGGCAAGTCCCTACTCAGGCCATGGCCGGCATGGACGCCGCTGATCAAGATCGGGTTTTCCATCTGATTGGCCAGATGATTGATAACCTTGGGCCGTCAGAGACCTGAGACCGCCCAACCGGCGCGAATTAGTCCTCGTCGTCGGTGCTAAAATCGCTACCCCATAAACCGCGCTTCTGCGACTTGGCTTGCGCCTCGAGGTCGTTAAACATGCCCGTTACAGACCTGTCTACTCCGGCGCAGCCCAGCTCGACCATAAATTGGTTGAGACTGCGACCTTCGATAAAACAAATCGCCATGAGCCGCCTATCACGATCTTTTGAATTTCCCCGGCACTCAACCTGGCGACCCCTCACGGCCTGAAGCAGGGCCGCGGCAGAGGCCAATCCACAACGCCACTCCTCACCACCAGCAATAGTGCACTCACGGCCCAGGGAGGGCGCCAAGACGCCGTATAGCCTGACTTCGGTGCCATCTTGCAGCGGCCCTCAGATCTCTTACCATTGACGGAAATCACCCCGCCATTTTCCACGCAGACGGACCCGGCCACATCGGCCCAGACGGACCCCGGAGAGAGGCACAAAAACAATGCGATCACGCGCGCCATAATCATCGCCGACAGAGCGCCGAAAAGGGGGCGTTCACCGTCCGAGCGCGGGGTGTTGTAGAGCGTGTCAGACACTGGGTTCATTCCTCTATAACAGCGCGCATCCAAGGACCGTTGCGAGCGAATCGTCCATGAGAACGTCAAGTTTTTGGCCATTGGCCGAGACTAAGACGGGCTCACACCCCCTTCGAAAGAAGGAATTTTCGTTCCGGTACGTGAATTTGGACCGATTCACCTTATGTCAGGTGAATAAATGGTTGATTCCAGTGCGGGCGGTGGTCCATGGATACGGTCGAGTTGGCTGGCAGGGGAATGCGGCCGACGTTGTGCGAATCAAAATGGCCCGGCACATGGGCAAGATTCGGTAAACACTGTTAGGGAAAAAGGGGACCGCACACATGCGGAACGCTATCGAAATATTTTTGTCGGCCCGGCTCGGGGTCACTGTGGCCTCGGGCCTCGTTTTAGCCCTGGTGGCCGCTGCGCCAACCGCTCAGGCTCAACTGTTAGATTCCAATAAGAGGGAAGTGCAAACGGCCCAGGCCGAAGGCGTAAACTCTCAAGAACGGATCAACACGCTGGACGATCAGACCGCCCAACTCGAATCTGAGTACAAGGCCGTGCTTCAGCAATTGGACACCCTACGGGTTTACAACCAACAGCTACGCGACTTGATCGCCGCTCAAGTGGCCGAAATCGAGATCACTCAGCGTGATATAGACCGGGTCACGACAATTGACCGTGAAGTTGTGCCGCTGATGCTGCGCATGGTCGATGGCATTGACCAATTCGTTCAGCTGGACGTGCCCTTCCTTATCGAAGAGCGTCGCAACCGTGTCGCCAATCTTCGCAACTTGATGCAACGGGCAGACGCCAGCCCGGCTGAGAAATTCCGCCGCGTCCTCGAGGCCTATCAGATTGAGAATGAATATGGCCGGACCATTGAAGGCATCCGAGGCACTGTCGATACGACAGATGGCCGCCAACTGACTGTGGACTTCCTCCGCGTTGGTCGGGTCGCCCTCTACTATAAAACCTTGGACGACGCCCAGCTTGCCCGCTGGAACAAGGACAGCCGGACATGGGAAACCATCGATTCAGACTTTGTGGCACCAATCAAACAGGCCCTGTCTATCGCCCGTGAGCAAGCTGCCCCCGACCTCCTCCTCTTGCCGATCGATGCTCCGGAGACTGCACAATGAACCGCTTCAACAAAACTTTGACAGCCGCAGTTCTTGTGGCCGCCGGACTGGCAACATCAGCCCCTGTAACCTGGGCTCAAGACTCAGCCCCCGCCGCTTCCTTGCAGGAATTGCTTGATCGCGTCCGCCAAGGCCGCGCCACTGATAACCGGGCCAACGAAGAGCGGGTCCGTGAATTCACCAGCGCTAAGGCGGCCCAGCAACGCCTGCTAGACGAAGCCAAAGCGGCGGTCGTTCGTGAAGAACGTTTGAGCGAACAGCTCGAAGCGACCTTCCAAGAAAACGAAATTCGCCTCGCTGAACTCGAAGCCGTTCTTGATGAGCGCCTCGGAGCCTTTGGTGAACTTTTTGGTGTTGTACGCCAAGTTGCTGGCGATACCCGTGGTCAACTGCGTCAGTCTTTGATCAGCTCACAAATGCCGGGTCGAGAAAATGCCATCGACAAGCTGGCGCAGAGCACAGAGTTGCCTGAACTCGCCCAGCTGGAACAGCTTTGGTACACTCTGCTTGAAGAAGCGGCAGCTCAAGGCCAAGTCGTGCGCTTCCAGGCGCCTGTTGTCTCAGTCGACGGCAACGAAGCCAATGCCACCGTGGTTCGGATTGGTCCGTTTACGGCCCTTTCTGACGGGAAATTTGTTGATTACCTCAGCGAAACGCAGCGTCTGACAGAACTGGCTCGCCAGCCAGGTGCTCTGTTCGTCAGCGCCGGTGAAGACACCTACGAAGCCACCTCCGGCGTCGTCGCAGCTGCGGTTGACCCATCACGCGGCGCCCTTTTGGGCCTGCTGGTGCAAACACCGTCTCTGCAGGAACGGATCGATCAAGGTGGCCTCGTCGGCTACGTGATCATCACTCTGTTGATCCTGGGTATTGCGCTTGCTCTTGTACGTATCGTTAGCCTGTCCCTCACCGGGTCCAAGGTCAGCGCTCAGAAGAAGAACAGCGCTGCCAACGCCAACAACCCGTTGGGCCGGATCATGCAGACCTACGAGCAGAACCGCGGCATGGATGTCGAAAACCTTCAATTGAAGCTCGACGACGCCATCCTCAAGGAACTGCCCGCTCTCGAGCGTGGTCTGTCGACCATTAAGGTGCTGGCCGCCATCTCTCCGATGATGGGCTTGCTCGGAACTGTGACCGGGATGATTGAAACCTTCCAGGCGATCACCCTGTTCGGCACCGGTGACCCCAAGATGATGGCTGGTGGTATTTCGCAAGCGCTTATTACGACCGTTCTTGGTCTGGTTGCAGCCATCCCGCTGATACTTCTGCACTCCATTGCATCTGGCCGCTCTAAGGCTGTGATTGAAGTGCTTGAAGAGCAAAGCGCCGGCATCATCGCGAGCCACGCCGAGAGGTCCTAATGGGCGATTTCGACATCTTTGCTCAAATACAGCAGTTTCTGGAAAAGGGCGGACCGGTTCTAAACGCGATCATGGTCATCACATTCTTTATGTGGGCCCTGATCGTGGAACGGTTCATCTACTTTAGCGTATTCCATAAGCAGGTCGTTAAAGAGGTGACGGACAAGTGGAATGCACGCACGGACCACAAGTCCTGGCATGCACACCAGGTTCGCAATCAGTTGATCTCGACGGTGCGGGAAAACGCCACCATGGGATTGGGCTTCATTGCAACTTTGGTCGCCTTGTGCCCGATGTTTGGGTTGCTCGGCACCGTGACCGGTATGGTCGAGGTGTTCGACGTTATGGCCATCACCGGCTCATCCAATCCACGGGCTATGGCTGGCGGTGTCTCAAAAGCGACCATTCCGACAATGTCAGGCATGGTCGCCGCTCTGTCCGGTCTTTATTTTAGCTTCCGTCTCGCCCGCAAGGCGCAGACTGAGGTTCTTGAGGTGGCTGACCACCTCGAGCTTGACTACTAAGGAGGCCCCTGTGGCAAGACGTCATAAGGCAGGAGCAGACGAAGCAGAAGTCGACATGACACCGATGCTGGACATCGTGTTCATCATGTTGATCTTCTTCATCGTTACCGCAACATTCATCAACGAACGCGGCTTGGATGTTACCCGTCCGGATTCTGACGAACCGCCGCCGGAAACACAAAACGTCACCATTCTTATTTCAATTTCTGAGACCGGCACCATTTCCATGGAAGGTCGCGACATTGATATTCGAGCAGTGCGCGCCAACGTTGAGCGGTTGATTGCGGAAAACCCTGACAGTTCTGTGGTCGTTCAGGCTGACCCACAATCAGAAAGCAACCTCATGGTCGGTGTTATGGATCAGGCGCGTCTGGCAGGCGCTGCCGGTGTGTCCATCGCCGAGCTTCAATAAGGTAACGGAGGAACACTGTGGCATCTCGTCTCGCTGCAAAGGAAAAAGATGAAGCTGCGGTCGACATGACCCCGATGTTGGACATCGTGTTCATCATGCTGATCTTCTTCATCGTTACCGCAACATTCGTCAAACAGTCCGGCCTGGAAGTCATTCGGCCCGAGGCCGAAACAGCTGAGGACCAGCGGCGGGTGAGCATTTTGATCGCCATTGGCCCTGGAGACTCCGTCTGGATGGACAATAAAGAAGTCGATGTCCGGGCCGTACGGGCTGGGGTGGAGAAGCTCTTGGCGGAAAATCCGCTTGGCTCTGTGGTTATTCAGGCTGACCAGAAGTCAAAATCTGGTATTCTGATGCAAATCATGGATCAGGTTCGCCAAGCTGGGGCGCCAGCGACGGCGATATCGACCGCCAAAGACTAGGCACGATTGCCCACCTGACCAAAGCAAGGAACCAACTCCGGAGACAGTCATAAGCGTATGACCCTCCACTGACAGGAAGCGAAGCAATGAATTCCAATACAATGCGCATCGGGGTCTCGATCCCTTTGGCTGTGATCGTCACCATTGCCCTGTTCTGGCTGATGAATTTCCTGATCAACAACGGCATGGACGCTATTACCGAAGAGGTAAAAGGCGCAGCTATTGATTTTACCCGGGTTGATCGTGATGAGGCGGTTCAAACCAAAGACCGTGCAATCCCGGATCGTCCTGACAAACCTGATACACCGCCACCACCACCGCCAATGAACCTTGCCAACAATACCGCTCCAGATTCTGGTGGGGTTGGCATTAATGCGCCAGCGATGGGCCGCGGCCTAAATCTTGATCGCTCCGGTCTTAATGCGCCAACCGATGGGGATGCCATTCCCTTGGTTCGGGTTCCGCCTCAGTATCCGCAACGCGCAGCCTCCCGCGGCATCAACGGCTGGGTGCAACTGGAATTCACAATTACAGAAAGTGGCGGTGTCGAAGACATTATGGTCGTTGCCGCTGAGCCCACCGGGTACTTTGAGCGTGCTGCTGAGCGTGCTCTAGGACGCTGGAAGTATAAGCCTAAAATTGTCGATGGCCGGCCGGCGCGTCGCTATAATAACCAAGTGGTTATTACCTTCGAGCTCGAACAATAAGCCTGACTATTATCGACTGCGGAAATTACACCCGCACCAGAGGAGACAAGATCCAATGAGCATGAGAACCGTACTAGGTGGTGTTGTCAGCTTTGCCGTCATGTTTGGGGGCAGCGCCGAATTCACCTCTCCCGTGTTCACCGGCAAGGCTGCGGTCGCTCAGGAAAAAGCCAAGCCTGAAAAGCCTAAGACGATCAAAGTCCAGTCGATGAAAAAACCGACTTTTGATCGGTTGACGGCAGCGCAGGAAGCCATCGAGCTCAAGGATTACGCGACAGCAGATATTCAGCTTCGCGAAGGTCTGGCGGACGAAAAAACCAACGAGTACGAAAAAGCATCCATTTGGATGACCTACGCTTATTTGTTTGCTGAGCAAGAAAACTACAACGGGGCTATCGACGCCTTTCAGAACGCCATCGCTCTCAGCAACCCACTAGAAGGCATTGGTCTTCCGCCTGGCCAAGTCCTGTCGACAAAGTACAATCTTGGACAGCTCTATATGGTGGTCGAACGCTACCAGGATGCCATCCGTATTCTTGAAGAATGGCGTGGTGAGGTAGAGACGGTCAACGCTGGAGCATTGGTCCTTCTCGCCAATGCCTACTTCCAAATAGAGCAGTACAATGCGGCCATTCCCCTAGTGGTCGAAGCCATCGACATGGAACCAGAGCCGCGTGAGCAATGGTATCAGCTTCTGCTCGCCGCATACCTGGAACTTGAAGATTACGTTCGTGGGGCTGACCTACTTGAGATCATGGTCGACTACTTCCCGACCAAGAAAACATACTTCCTTCAGTTGGCGGCCCTGTATGGCGAACTTGGCAAGGACAAAGAATCCTTCCAGGTCTTGGTCATGGCCGACAAGCAAGGCTTCCTCGATAAAGAGTCAGAACTTGTACGCTTGGCCCGTATGTACATGTTCCATGAAACACCAATCAAAGCCGCTGAAATTATGGAGCGCGGATTCAAGTCCGAGATCATTAAGCGTAAAGCCGACAATCTCGAGATTCTGGCCAACGCGTACTTCAATTCCCGTGAATTCGATAAAGCTATTTCGCCGCTCAGCGACGCCGCTAACATGTCGGACAAAGGCAAGCTGTCCTATCGCTTAGGCCAAGCTTACCTACAGGATGAGCAGTGGGCGAAAGCTGAAACAGCGCTACAGAAGAGCCTAGACAAAAAAGGTTTGAGCGACGACGAAGAAGGCATGGTGTGGATGTTAATCGGCATCACCCAGCTGGAACGTGAGCGCTTTACGGCGGCCAAACGCTCCATGACGCGGTCAGCTCGCTTTAAGAACACAAAGTCTGATGCGGGCAAGTGGATCCGTTTCTTGGATCAAAAACTGGCGGTAGCTGGCTCTTAGGCCACACGACAACCACCACGTTCTTCAGAACCGCTGCTGGAACACCAGCGGCGGTTCTGCTTTATATAACTCGCATTTCACCTAATCTGAAACCGCTGCCACGAACTCATCATCCGACCGGCAGTAAAGCGCCATGTTGGCTTCTGTCGCTTTCTTGAGAGCAAACGCCGTTGGTCCGGAGAGTGCGGCCACAGCCTTGATACCGACGCGGGCAGATTTCTCGATAATTTCGTAGGAGCAGCGGCTGGAAATCATGACAAAACCGGCGCCAAAGTCAGTCCCACTGGCCGCCAGGGCGCCGATCAATTTGTCCAATGCGTTATGACGACCCACATCTTCCCGCACCAATTTGATCTCACCGTCAGTCGACACCCAAGCGGCACCGTGGACGGTGCGGGTGCGCGCGCTCAGCGGCTGATGGGCGTCAAAGTCAGCATGGGCTTTGGTCAGGGCTGCTTGTGACAAAGAAAACCTGCGATCCGCAACAGGTGACAACGACTCAAAAAATATCTCTGCATTCTCGAGGCCACAGACCCCACATCCGGCACGACCAACCATATTGCGGCGTTGCTGACGAACATCGAGCCGGTCGAGCCGGTCAGGCCTGATCTTGCACCGGAGATCTACGCCCCTCTCTTCCTGATGAACATCGATCGTGGAAATTTCGTCCACATGATCGATAACCCGTTCCGTCAGAGAAAAGCCAACCGCGAAGTCGGACAAGTCCGCTGGTGTCGCCAGCATGACGGCGTAGTTGCGCTGGTTGTAAACAAAGGCAACCGGCGTTTCTTCAGGAACATCCCAGTCCGGCGAAGCACTCTGGCCGTTCGTTTTAATGAGACGGTCCGTTGGCGGTGGTGTTCCGTGGTACGTGATATCAACCACGTTACTCGGCTGGCTCCAACTCAGGTGACGCAGCAACCTGTCGCATTTTGGGCGTATTGGCTGCGTATTCTTGCTGCCATGCAGACCGGTGATTAGCCGGCGTCATCTCCACAGCTGTCAACTTGTATTCTGGGCACTCCGTTGCCCAGTCGGAGTTTTCCGTGGTCACCACATTAGCACCCGTTTCAGGATGATGGAATGTGGTGTAGACGACGCCCGGTGCCATGCGCTCCGATAACACAGCCTTCAAGGTGACCTCACCTTTACGGCTACGTATTGATACCCAATGCCCGTCTTGAATGCCCCGCACCTCTGCGTCGGACGGGTGCATTTCTAGAACATCCTCTTCCCACCATTGCGTATTCTCCGTTCGTCGCGTTTGAGCGCCAACATTGTACTGAGACAAAATACGGCCAGTGGTCAGCAACATGGGGAATTTACGATTGGCTTTTTCCGTCGTCGGCACAAACTCCGTGAGAACAAAATGTCCTTTGCCCCGCACGAATTCGTCGACGTGCATGATTGGCGTGCCTTCCGGTGCATCTGTATTACATGGCCATTGCACGCTGCCTTTTTCGTCAAGCATGGCGTGAGATACACCACCGAAAGACGGGGTTAAGGCTGCGATTTCGTCCATAATTTCAGCAGCAGACGTGAAATTCATTTTGTCATAACCGAGCGCATTGGCGAGATCTTGGGTGACTTCCCACTCATCCTTGCCGGTGGCTGATTTTGTGACAGGTCGGACACGGTTGATTCGCCGTTCGGCATTGATAAAGCATCCGTCTTTTTCCAGGAACGACGTGCCTGGTAGGAAAACATGCGCAAACCGAGCGGTTTCATTCAAAAACAAATCCTGGACAATGATGATGTCCATGGCGCGGAGCGCTTCTTCAACATGCAACGTGTTCGGGTCTGACTGAGCGATGTCTTCCCCCTGCACATAGAGTCCCTTAAATCCGCCAGCGCAGGCTTCATCTAGCATATTGGGGATGCGGAAACCGTTTTCCCCATCCTGCGGTGTACCCCAGGCCGCCTCGAATTCTGCTCGGACCGTCTCGTCTGACACCGGTCGGTAATCGGAATATTCGTGGGGGAATGACCCCATATCACACGACCCCTGGACGTTGTTTTGCCCGCGCAGAGGATTCACACCCACACCGCTGCGGCCAATATTGCCCGTGGCCATGGCCAAGTTCGCCATCCCCATGACCATGGTGGATCCCTGACTGTGCTCGGTGACCCCTAACCCGTAATAAATCGCAGCGTTATCGGCGGTCGCATACAGGCGGGCCGCCGCGCGAATATCTTCTGCCGGTACACCTGTAATCGCTGCCACGATTTCAGGCGAATTTTCGTCCCGCTTGATAAACTCAAGCCACTCTCCAAATGAGTCACTCTCACATCGTGACTGAACAAACTCATCATCGAGCAACCCTTCAGTAGCCGCCACATGCGCCAGCGCGTTGACAAGCGCCACGTTGGTGCCTGGCAAAAGCGGCAGATGATGGGCGGCTTGCACATGGGGCGTACGCACCAGGTCAATTGCGCGGGGGTCAGCGACTATGAGCTTCGCCCCCTGGCGCAAGCGCCGCTTCATCTGTGATGCAAACACCGGGTGAGCATCCGTTGGGTTCGCCCCAATCAGCAATATGACATCGGAGTCCTGCACGCTTTCAAAGTGCTGCGTGCCAGCCGACGTACCAAAAGTTTGCTTCAAGCCATAGCCAGTGGGGGAGTGACACACCCGGGCGCAGGTATCGATGTTATTGTTGGCAAAGGCTGTGCGTGTCATTCGTACAACCGCCCAGACTTCCTCAATTGAGCATCGGCTGGATGAAATTGCGCCGATGGATTTCCGGCCGTGGGTTGCTTGGGTCTTCTTAAGATGAGCTGCAGCAAACTCAATCGCCTCTTCCCAACTGACTTCGCGCCAGGGGTCAGTGATTTTGTCGCGAATCATGGGGCTGGTGATACGGTCTTTGTGTGTCGCGTACCCCCAAGCAAAGCGGCCTTTTACGCAAGAGTGCCCTTGATTGGCCTTACCGTCTTTTGACGGCACCATGCGAATAACTTGATCACCCTTGAGCTCAGCATTGAAGGAACAACCGACACCGCAATATGCACATGTTGTTTGTACCGTGCGATCAGGCACGCCGTGCTCGACAACAGATTTTTCTTGCAACGTCGCCGTCGGACAGGCCTGAACACACGCGCCACAGGACACGCATTCCGAATCAAAGAAGCTTTCGCTCATGCCCGCCGCTACACGTGAGGCAAACCCACGGCCTTCGATCGTTAAAGCCAGCGTGCCTTGCACTTCGTCGCAAGCCCGAACACAGCGAGAGCAGACGATGCATTTTGACGGGTCGTAGTCGAAATACGGATTGCTTTCGTCTTTGCCAAGTGCGGTGTGACTATCACCGTCATAGCCGTAGCGGACCTCCCTAAGGCCAACCGCGCCAGCCATATCTTGGAGTTCACAGTCGCCATTGTCGGAGCAGGTTAGGCAATCCAAAGGGTGATCGGAGATATAGAGCTCCATCACACCACGGCGAAGATCAGCGAGCCGCTGAGTCTGGGTATGGACAACCATCCCCTCTTCTACCGGTGTGGTGCAGGACGATGGTGTGCCACGGCGACCGTCGATTTCCACCAAACACAGCCGACAAGACCCAAATGCGTCCACCGAGTCCGTTGCACATAACTTGGGAATTGAAACTCCGGCCTGAGCTGCGGCACGCATAATGCTAGCGCCCTGCTCCGCCTCAACAGTCATGCCATCAATCTCAAGTGAGACTGCGTTGTGGGATTTAGGATTTGGTGTCCCTAAGTCTGGTTCTTTGAGGAGCGCCATTTGACCGTCCTACTCCACCGCCTGTCGTGCCGAACCAAAGTCCTCGGGAAAATGCTTGAGGGCGCTCGTCACCGGCATGGGGGTTAGCCCGCCCATGGCACACAGCGATCCATCGGTCATTAACACGCAAAGGTCGTCGAGCACGGCCAAGTTTTTCTCCACATCCGCTCCGGCAATGATCTTATCAAGAGTTTCCTTACCGCGCACCGACCCAATGCGGCAGGGCGTGCACTTGCCGCATGATTCGATTTCGCAAAATTCCATGGCAAACCGAGCCTGTCTCGCCATATCAACCGAATCGTTGAATACAACGACACCGCCATGCCCCAGCATGGCGTCCGAACCTGAAAGGCTTTCATAATCCATGTGGACGTCAAAGGCGGATTCAGGAATGTAGGCGCCCAATGGACCACCGACTTGCGCTGTTCGAACCGGTCGCCCGCTGCGCGTTCCTCCGCCAAAACCTTCAATCAACTCACGCAATGTGACACCAAATACTTTTTCAACCAAACCACCACGGGCGATGTCTCCCGCTAGCTGAAATGGCTGTGTACCAAGAGACTTACCCTGCCCGTACTCACTGTATGTCTTACCGCCGTTGGCCAAGACATAAGGCACTGTCGCAAGTGTTAGAACGTTGTTGACCACCGTTGGCTTGCCAAATAGTCCGCTAATCGCGGGGATAGGCGGCTTGGCACGCACCTGTCCACGCTTGCCTTCGAGGCTTTCAAGCATGGACGATTCTTCACCACAAATGTAAGCCCCGGCACCAACGCGAATGTGAATGGCAAAGGCCTGCCCACTGCCGAGTATATTTTCACCAAGGAGGCCCGCCTGTTCAAACCTCGAAACGGCGTCTGTGAGTGTGCGGATGGCGTAGGGGTACTCAGAACGTATGTAGATGTAACCGGTATCAGCGCCGACTGCCCGGCCAGCTATCACCATGCCCTCAAGCAGCACAAAGGGATCTCCCTCAATGAGCATACGATCTGCAAACGTGCCGCTATCACCTTCGTCAGCGTTGCAACAGATATACTTTTGTTCCGCGACCTCTTTACGCACGGTCTCCCATTTGATTCCAGCCGGGAACCCAGCTCCTCCCCGGCCTCGTAATCCGGACAGTGTGACTTCTTCTGTGATTGCGGTTGACTCAAGCTCTAGCGCTTTTTTGAGACCAACGAGCCCCCCTTGAGTTTCATAAGCCCCCAGATCCAATGGGTCGGCAACGCCACATCGGACAAATGTCAGTCGTTCCTGGTTGGCCAAATAGGGAATATCTTCGGTCAGTCCGTGACCCAGAACATGGTCGCCGGCACTTAGAAAGTCTGCATCAAACAAACTGACGATATCGCCCCTCGCAACCGGTCCAAAGGCAACCCGCCCGGAAGGTGTTTCAACTTCCACCAGAGGCTCTAGCCACAATAAGCCACGCGACCCATTGCGAATAAGGTTGATATCAATGCCACGGTTTTGCGCTTCTTGACTAAGCGCGGCTGCAACGTCGTCCGCCCCCACCGAAATGGCCGCAGCATCTTTCGGTACGAAGACTGTAACTGTGCTCATGAGTCAGCCTCAGAAACCAAGGCATCCAATTTCTCGGGTGTGACTCTACCGTGGAGGTTACCATTAATCATGACCGCCGGTCCCAGGGCGCAATTGCCCAGGCAATACACAGGCTCCAAAGACACCTCATCACCTGACGACGTCTGACCCATGTCTATTGAGAGCGCCTGCGTCGCATGTTCTTTGAGCGCATCACACCCCACGGCCTGACACGCCTCTGCAAGACAAATCTTAACCACAGTCTTGCCAGACGGAGCACGGCGAAAGTCGTGATAGAAACTGACAACTCCATGCACCTCAGCGCGTGTAAGGTTGATGCAGGATGCGATTTCTCTTAAGGCTTCATCACTGAGGAAACCGGCGAGATCCTGTACGGAGTGTAAAATCTCGACAAGATCTTCTGGGCGATTGTCGTGGTCCTGACAAATGTTCAACACCGCCTTTTTCTCATCCGGCTCCTGCACAGATTCGACCCCTCGCAATTTCTAGCCCTGATCAGACTCTATTCAGCGGCCACTGTTTGAGGCACCGCTCGTGCATCTGCGGCTTTCTTAATGGCCCAAACGCAGGCAAGAGCGATGGCGACCAAGAACAGCATAAGTTCAAATGAACGATAATAACTGCCTAGCTCATCCCTCATAATACCAAGGCTGAAAATACCGGCCGATGCTGAAATAGTATCAACTGCAACGTAAACACCGAGGATACGACCGTAGGTGGGCCCGGCAAACAACTCTGCGATCGTGAGTTGGATCATCGTAAATGTTCCGGAGAAACCGATCCCGAAGACCACTGCATAAGCATAAGTCATCAAGACGCTCTCGCCATCAACTAGACGAAGGATAATCAATCCAAGTCCTAAATTTGCTGCAGCTAGAAACATAACTAGCAACCGGTTGACGTGATCACTGAGCCAACCAAACGTAAACTTGCCGACGATAGCGCAAAGGAAGAAGATAAAAACAACATCGATGACATCAGAACGGCTGTATCCGGCATCCTTCTCAAGGAACAATGCATGATGCTGGGTTACCCCCGTGATACAGAACCAAAGAATGCCGGTAGCGATAAGTA
>JAURPI010000004.1 GCA_030835385.1 Alphaproteobacteria bacterium
ACGCCACGATGGAGTGGTAAGGTCACAGAAGGCAGGAGAGTAGACAAATCTGACGCACAGCGCTTCGTGTCCTCTCGTAAAAAAAAAGTCTGAGAGACTGGGTTACGTTATTTCACCAGTCAGAAATAGTCGGTGACCGTGGAGTAGATTTGAGTGGTGCATTAATTCCCGGCACTGTCTTCGATGACGGACAACTTGGTGACGGTGGAGTAGTTTGTAACTCTTTAATTAGAGTTACAAACTATCCATGCGACTGATTAGGGCTTAATTCTATTGACTACAGCACGTGTCATGCTTGCGAGCCAAATACCACCTGCACCAATTGCCCCTGCATCTACGATAGAATTCAGATAACCGCCAACAGCGGGAATCACTTCGAGACTGTCTGCAACAGCAGGTGCTGCTAATGCCACCAACAGGTAGGCAGTTCTTTCACCTATCTCATTCAATGGGGAGGTAACGCCTGATACAAGCCCTACTACCAATATAGCAAGACTGCCCATTGGGATTTCAACAAACGCACCAACAACAGCAAGCAAGACGATAACAATGATTAGACCTTTATCGAGATTCATGATCGATTCCTCTGCACTCATTTTTGGTTGTAGTTGTAGTTGAAGTATTAGTTATTGGAATACCTACGAATTCCCGGCATCCCCAAAAACCCTTACATATTTGTGGGGGTAATGAAAATCCTACGTTAGATTTACTGGATTCTTATCCAAATATGGGTCTGGTTTAATTTTTAAGCATAGAAAAGCGTTAAGTGACGCGGGCATTCATGGTCGTCTAATGCATGGAATTTTGGGGCGTCAAAGAGAAGGTGCTTGGTAAACCGCTTGATGGACCTGATGACATCAGAAACATAATTTGTCTCCGCCCTAAACATCATGATCAATTTGACGCTTCTTTATTTTACATTGATGTTGACACTCTCGAGACAAAAGGCCTGGCGGGATTTGAGGGAAAGAAACTTAATCTCTCAAAGAAACACAAATTATTAGTGAGTTCTTTGAATATGATAAGCAACTATATGAAAAGGCAAAATATCTATGACGGTCGTTGGAATAAAGTCTGTTGCAGTAGCGTAGATTCGAACAGTTATTTAATGGATTAGAGAAAGTCTAAGCCTCATGGATAAATATAAAATAATTGACAGGATCTTATTATTCGCAATCGTTCTATATGCGTTAATCATTGCGATAGGTTTTAACAATACTGGTTATGACGCTAATAATTCAGGTCTATGGGAACTGATAAATGCTCTCAACCTTCATGCATGCCGTGTTCGTCCGTTTGGCCCAGAGATTTGGATCTGTGATACAAATTACATGCAGCTTGTTATTTTAACTGCGCTAATAGTTATCTATGTATTTTCTAAAAAATATTATACTAAGCGATGAAAAAATTTAGAAATTAAAGGGTAGAATCAAATCACTATTCAAATCTAATTTGGTACTGTCGCGTAGCTTTTAATCTCTGACACCATTTTCTTCACTTTCCAAAAGCCTGGTCGAAACTTGAATTTTTCTCCAGCAGACTCAATTTGAATAGAATTAAACGATCCTTTCACGGATGTTATATCTTTCAAGTAACAGGAAAACTCCAGATTGCCATACTCATCTATGTAAATTACCTGCTGGTTTGTTACTATAAACTTTCCAGTCTCTATCGATCCAAATAAGCCACCCTTTTTGACGTTGACCTTAGTTGTAGAAGAAACTTTCTCGCCGTCTTTAAGAAGTGAATCAAGCAGTTCTTTCGTATCTTTTTTTCCCGCAAATTTGAGCAGAAGAAGCCCAAAACCCCCTGCGATGAGAGGAGAAAGAAAGTACAATAAACCGCTTAGTTTAATCCCGAACAAAGCATAAAGATCTATATCCAATTGACTTAAGCCGTAATCTATCGCTCCTAAGAAGATGAGGAAAAAACCTAAGTATTTCATATTGAACCCCTAATTTTGGTGACGGCTTTAGCTTAATTTTTGTGCCAATTACTTTCGTTTTGTAGGTTTTATCTAGAGCAATATTAGTTTGTAGCGACGCCATTGGAGCGAACGTTAACAACTTTGAAAAATAGGCGCTAGTCTTGCCGAGACTACATTACTAAACAAGATCTTTACCGGCGCATGATGCAAACTCAGATTGTATCGTCTTGAGCTATTGGGAGGCGCAACGCGCTGTGAACTCTGTGATGACCCCGGCATCTAAATTATCTACAAAATGACCGAGAATGCCCCCAGTTGATGACGCGTCAAATTGCACGGTGTAATGAAAACCTCCTGACTCAGGCGGCGAGTATCCAAGGTCTGTCTCAATATCAGGAATTTTGTACAGACCATGTGCCTTTGCTGCCAAAACTGGTGACTCCCATGTTCCCACAGATAAACTCTGGTCTTGAGAGTCGGTAAAATCTAGCTTGAACGATTTGGCTACGTCAGAAGTATTCGTAATCGAAATTCGACTGGGATAAGTCGTTATTTTTGACGAATGAACATTTGTTAAATAATTTCTACTCTCTGCAGCTTTACTGCAGACAGAAAAATTAGTTAAGGATCCTCCTGTTGGGTTCCAAACAACATGCTGCATATATCCAATGAAATCTGACGTATAACTTATTGATAAAGTAGCAGCGTCGCTTTCTGCCAATTGACAAGCCTCAGTAAGTGAATCCATTCCGAGTTGTCCTGCGTAATTTGGCTTAACGCCAACGCGACATATTTCTCTAAGAATGTTACCGCTCGCGTCTGAGAACTGTATTGCAACCTCGCCAGGTGTATCGGTTGGATTAATAAAACGAAGATAAGATTGTATTCCAGAAGAAGCTGCAAAAATTGGAGCCATAACAACATCGTTAGCGGTATCTCTTGGGTATTCAATTACGTATACGGTTGTTGAATTCCCCGAAATATCGTTCCACTCTCCGGACTCACCTATTCCTTGGCCTGCTGCTCTTCCAGTCGGCCATGCTTCAAGGCCCATTGCAGCATAATCCTGACCACCAGAACCGAAGTTATCTGGCTCACTGCCTAGTGGGCCGCTTCCCCAATTGTTGTATCGACCAGAAATAGGCGATCCAGTTTGGCCATCGCCGCTATAGAACTGGACATCGTTCACCCACGTCCAGGTCCCTTCTTGGCCGGCATCTGACGCGCCGAGCCACACATAAATAGCGCCTCCACCATCTGATACACCTGATGTGGCGCCACGGATAAATGATAATTGTGTTTGCAACCAATCAGCTATGTGGGTGTTCTCGCCTTCTGAACTGATAACAAGTAAGTCCCCACCAGCTGCTTGTGCGGCGCTTCTGGCTTGCTCCCAGGACACGTTACTAAGAACTAGCTCGTAGCGTTTAAAATTGTATTCGGTTTCTAAGTTTCTTGTCTGCCCCATCGATGGGCTGGGGAGCAAAAAAATTAAGAAAACTAGAGAGATTGGTCTGAGCGAGGTCAGAGATGCTTTGATCACTTACTTCTCCTAAACCCGACCTTTATGGGGGGGGCTAATCCAATAAAAATTACACTGGGATGAATGACTGATCTGTTAACACTCAACGTTAGTTATGTATACTTTTAAGAGCAATAACTTCAGCTTGAACTGAGAAATAATGAAATAGAATTCCCCGTTCGAGGGTGGGCAAACACAGCTAACTTTAAAGCCACAAATTTATAACGTACAAAATTTACTGCGAGACACTTAATCTTTTCGACACATTAAACAAATCACAGAGATATATACTCCGCATGACAAATTTTGATTACGACCTGATCACCATCGGGGCGGGCTCCGGCGGTGTTCGCGCCAGTCGGCTTGCGGCCAGCTATGGTGGCAAAGTTGCTACCGTAGAGGAGAGCCGTGTCGGCGGAACCTGTGTCATGCGGGGCTGTGTTCCTAAGAAGCTTCTGGTCTACGGTGCCCATTATGCGAGTCATTTTGAAGACGCGGTTGGGTTCGGTTGGACTGTGGGCGATGTTAGTCACGATTGGGGTGCCTTGGTCGCCGCTAAGGACAAAGAACTGAACCGTCTCGAACAGGTTTATCATCGCATGTTCAAGGATGTGGGCGTCTTTTTGCTGGAGGGACGTGGTGTTCTTTCTGATCCTCACACAGTTGAGGTGGGCGGGAAGTCATACACGGCTGATAAAATTCTTATTGGTGTCGGTGGCTGGCCCTTCATTCCTAATATTCCCGGCCGGGAATATGTAATTACTTCTAACGAGGCGCTCGATCTCAAAGAACGGCCTGATCACATTATTATTGTTGGCGGTGGCTATATCGCACTCGAGTTCGCCGGTATTTTTAGGGCGCTCGGATCTAAGGTTGATGTGCTGATTCGATCTGGCTCTATTCTCCGTGGTTTTGATCACGATGTTTGTTGCACCGTTACTCAAGAGCTGGATAAGAAGGGTATCGTCATTCATCCAGATTGCGTGGTTCGGTCCATCGATAAATGCGACGACGGGCAGCTTTCAGTCATGGTTGATAACGGCAAAGAGATGGTCGTCGATCAAGTTATGTACGCAACCGGTCGGAACCCAAATACAAAAGGGATTGGGTTGGAAGAGGCTGGAGTTGTTTTAAACAAGAAAGGCGCAATCGTTGTCGACAAGTGGAATCGATCCAATGTCGAGAATATATTCGCTGTTGGTGATGTCACGGACCGAGTTAACCTTACCCCTGTCGCAATCAACGAGGGGCGTGTGTTCGCGGAATCGTTTTTCAACAATAGCCCAATGACGTTGGATTACACCAACATCGCTTCGGCGGTATTCACGCAGCCCACTGTTGGTACGGTGGGGATGACAGAAGAGCAGGCGCTTAAAGACCACGCTGTCAAAATTTATATGTCTCGGTTTAAGGCGATGAAGCACACACTGTCTGGTCGAGACGAGCGCATCATGATGAAAATCATTGTCGATAAAGACACGGACAAGGTGCTTGGCTGCCATATGGTCGGAGATGATTCGCCGGAGATTATTCAGGGTCTGGCGGTAGCCCTCAAGTGCGGAGCCACAAAGGCGCAATTTGATGCAACGGTCGGTATTCACCCAACCGCGGCAGAAGAGTTCGTGACCATGCGCGATGCGGTGCCAGACTCCGCAGACGTCTAAATTCGGCCACGCGTCGTTATTTTAATTCAATAAAAACAATAACTTAAGGTGATATTCCCGACACAATGCCGCGGCTCGTCTGGCAGTTTTGCTCGCCTTAATCGACCCAGCCACAATCCCTGTAATTCCCTAAAAACCCTGGAAATTCAGCGCCTAAGCCTCTATATCGCAGCATCCGTTTGAGACCACAGGACATTGAGGTTCCCATGACAACCGCATGGACTCGGGACAGCTGGCGCGCCAAACCAATCGTGCAGGTTCCCGAATACACTGATCAGGCTGCATTGAAAGCTGTCGAGCAGCGTCTCGGCACCTATCCGCCATTGGTGTTCGCTGGTGAGGCCCGTTCCCTGAAGCGGTCGCTTGGCGATGTTGCTCAAGGTCGTGGTTTTCTTCTCCAAGGAGGCGATTGCGCCGAGAGTTTTGCTGAGTTTCATCCTGACAACATCCGTGACACCTTCCGGGTGTTATTGCAGATGGCCGTTGTCCTGACATTTGGTGCCGGTGTACCCATCGTCAAACTCGGGCGTATGGCCGGGCAATTTGCGAAGCCACGATCATCGAATACCGAAACCATCGACCGTGTCGAATTGCCGTCGTATCGCGGTGACATGGTCAATGGCATGGATTTCACTGCTGAGCAGCGCGAGCCAGATCCAGAGCGTTTGGTGCAGGCATATAATCAGTCAGCGGCGACGCTGAATCTTTTACGAGCATTTTCCCAAGGCGGCTATGCCGATTTGCACAAGGTGCACCAATGGACCCTTGGGTTTGTTGCGGATAGCGCTCAGGGCGAGCGATACCAGGACCTCGCGGATCGCATCCAAGAAGCGCTGGCGTTCATGGAAGCGTGCGGCATCAATAGCCAAGCTGTACCAAGTATGCGCGAGACCGACTTCTACACGTCACATGAGTCACTGCTTCTCAACTACGAAGAAGCGTTGACCCGCATGGACTCGACCACCGGCCGTTGGTACGCCTGCGCTGCCCACTTCTTGTGGATTGGAGAGCGCACACGCCAACTAGATCACGCTCATGTCGAGTTCTTGCGCGGCGTTGATAATCCGATCGGCTTTAAAGCGGGGCCGACTATCGATCCCGATGACATTTTGCGAATGATTGATGCGCTGAATCCCCAAAACGAAGCAGGGCGGATTACCATTATCACGCGGATGGGTGCAGAAAAGCTGCAAGACCATTTGCCGAAGTTGATTCAAGCAGTCGAACGTGAGGGCAAGACTGTGGTGTGGTCGTGTGACCCAATGCATGCCAATACAGAGAAAAGCTCCAGCGGTTATAAGACCCGGCGTTTCGATAACGTATTGGGTGAAGTGCGGAGCTTTTTCGATGTCCATCGTAGCGCAGGCACCCATGCGGGCGGCGTTCACTTCGAAATGACCGGCCAAGACGTCACAGAGTGCGTGGGTGGAGCGCAAGCGATTACTGAGGCTAGTCTAGGAGACCGGTACCACACCCACTGTGACCCGCGTCTCAACGCCAGCCAGGCGTTGGAACTGGCGTTCTTGATGGCCGAAATGCTGAAGCAAGATCGCCAGGCGTCAGCGGTGAACGCGATCGCCTCTTAAGCGGCAGGTCTTTGCCGAACCCCGACCGGAGAAGGTGCGGTTAACGATGTCTGACAGCCTTACCATTGCCCTAGCGCAGACCAATCCAACGGTCGGTGCTGTGGCGGCGAACGCTGATCTGATACGCCAAGCCCGCGCGGAAGCCAAAGCCCAGGGCGCCGACGTGGTGGTCTTCTCAGAGCTCATTCTCAGTGGTTATCCGCCCGAAGATTTGGTGCTGCGCTCTTCTTTTCTTGATGCCATAGAAGCGGCGGCAAATGACCTTGCGGCGGAAACCGCTGATGGGGGGCCAGCACTGATTATCGGTGCACCCTGGAGGGTTGATGAAGCATGCTACAACGCCGCATTGGTTATCGATGCTGGTGAGATCCAGGGCGTGCGGCTCAAGCATCATCTTCCTAACTATGGTGTCTTCGACGAAAAGCGTGTGTTTGCGTCGGGTCCACCATCGGGTCCTGTGGTTGTCCGCGGTGTGCGCCTGGGTCTCCTGGTCTGTGAAGATATGTGGTTTGACGATGTCGCCGAGACTGCCTCCGAAACTGGCGCAGAGATGATCGTCGTCATCAATGGCTCCCCCTTTGAACTCGACAAAGATGATGTCCGCACCAGCCACGGGGTTGCGCGGGTATCAGAAACCGGATTGCCGTTGATTTACGTAAATCAAGTTGGCGGTCAGGATGACCTTGCGTTTGACGGGGGCTCGTTTGTTCTCAACGCCGATCGATCCTTGGCAATACAATCACCGTGGTGGGGAACAGATTTGGTTCTCACCACGTGGACCAAGTCAGACGGCGTGTGGTCTTGCGCGCCAGGCACTGTTGCGCCAGAACTCGACAGGTTAGAGAATATCTATCAGGCGATGGTTCTGGGCTTACGTGATTACGTGAGTAAGAACGGGTTCCCCGGCGTCGTCTTAGGGTTATCCGGCGGTATTGATAGTGCACTCAGCGCCGTCGTCGCTGCGGACGCCCTCGGCCCAGATAAAGTCCACTGCGTGATGATGCCGTCACCGTATACGTCTCAAGATAGTCTGGATGATGCTGCCGCTTTGGCTGCAAGCCTAGACTTAAAATTAGATGGCATCGGAATCGGTGAGGCGATGGCCGCCTTTGACGGCATGTTAGAGCCTCATTTCGCTGAAACCACTCCCGATACGACGGAAGAGAACATCCAGTCCCGCATTCGTGGCCTCACGCTTATGGCGCTATCCAACAAATTCGGCCATATGGTGTTGTCCACTGGCAACAAGTCAGAGGTTAGCGTCGGTTATGCCACGCTCTACGGCGATATGTGCGGGGGCTACAACGTCCTTAAAGACGTTTACAAGACCACAGTGACCGCACTAAGCGAGTGGCGGAATAGTCATGTTCCAGAGGGGGCGTTAGGATCGCCAGGTGCTGTGATGCCTGAGAGGATCATCACCAAGCCACCAACAGCAGAACTTCGGCCGGACCAGAAGGACGAAGACTCTTTGCCACCCTATGCTGAACTTGACGCAATTCTCAAAGGTTTGATTGAGAACGCACGCAGTGTATCGGAGGTTGTTGAAGACGGTCACGACCCTGACACCGTTCGCCGTATTCACCGTTTGTTGCGTATCGCCGAGTATAAGCGGCGCCAGGCTTCGCCCGGTGTTAAGATCAGCCATCTTGCTTTTGGGCGAGACCACCGTTACCCCATCACCAACGCCTTTGACGGCGATGCCCCGAAAAGAAATTCACCATGAGCACTGTTGTTCGTTTCGCTCCCAGCCCTACCGGTCACCTTCACGTCGGCAACGCCCGCACGGCACTCATAAATTGGCTTTTTGCGCGGTCCAATGACGGTGAATTCATTCTCCGATTTGATGATACGGATGCCGAACGGAGCAAAGAAGAGTACGTCGAAGGTATTCGTGCTGACTTGAGTTGGTTGGGTGTCACTTGGGACCGGGAAGAACGTCAGTCCACCCGACTTGACCGTTACAATGCGGTGGCAGATACCTTGAAAGGGTCTGGGCGCTTATACGCCTGTTACGAAACAGCCGACGAGCTTGAATTTAAACGCAAGCGCCTCCGGGCCCAGCACAAACCGCCAGTCTATGATCGTGCTGCACTATCCTTAACTGACGACGAACGCGCTATGTACGAAGCCGAAGGTCGTAAACCCCACTGGCGCTTTAAACTCAGTCAGTCAGACGTCATCTGGTCTGATCTCGTGCGAGGGGATTGTAATTATAACACGGGCAATGTCAGTGACCCGGTGGTGATCCGTGAAGACGGCACTTTTTTGTATCTGCTGCCATCGATTGTTGATGATATCGACCATGGTGTCACCCACATTCTTCGCGGCGAAGACCACGTGACCAACGGCGCTGTTCAACTTGAAATGATGGATGCTGTCTCGCCGGGGGCTCGAGTTATTTACGGCCATGTGCCTTTGATCGCTGGCTCAGCCGGAGAAGGCTTGTCCAAACGCGCCGGCTCTCTTGGGCTGGCAGATTTAAGAGACCAATATCTCGAGCCGTTGTCCGTTTCGAGTTTGTTATCCCGGTTGGGCAGCTCAGCGGCGATTGACGTTTACGCTGATCTTCCGGCGATGATTGCAGACTTTGATATCAGCCGGTTTAGCCGTGCGACCGCAAAGTTTGATGTCCACGACCTCGAATTCCTCAATGCCAAAGTGCTGCATCAAATGTCTTATGACGAAGCCGGTCCGCGTTTGGCGGCCCTAGTGAATGACGAGGGCGCGTTGACAACCCACGGCGAAGCGTTTTGGCAGGCCGTCCGCGGCAACCTAAATAATTTCGATGACGCCAGTGAATGGTGGGCGGTCTGCTTCTCGGCACTGGCGCCGTCCATAGAAGACACGGATTTCATGGCTGAGGCGGCACACCATCTCCCCGAGGGCGAGTGGTCCGAAGAGACCTGGGGGCAGTGGACCGGAGCGTTGAAAACAGCAACCGGACGAAAAGGGAAGGGGCTCTTCCTGCCGTTGCGCATGGCCTTGACCGGATTGGGCCATGGACCCGAACTTAAACTTCTTCTGCCGTTGATTGGACGGGAACGCGTGCTCAAACGCATCCAGGGCGAAACGGCCTAAGCCACGATGTCCGGCACTGACACGACCAAAGAGTCTGTGAAACCTCTTGGAGGTGGGACCGGTCCGGCGATTATTTTGGTTGAACCGCAATTGGCAGAAAACATCGGGACATCAGCTCGAGCCATGTACAACTGCGGCCTTACGGATATGCGTTTGGTTAAACCGAAGCAGGATTGGTTGTCGCCAAAGGCCATTGCCGCATCCTCAGGCGCGTCTGATGTTCTCAAGTCTGCTAAAGCATATGAGAGTACTGAGGAGGCCGTTGCGGATATTGAGTTCCTGACCGCAACAACGGCGCGGCCGCGCGATATGATTAAGACGGTGTGGACCCCGCGTCATGCCGGTGGAGAATTGGCCTCACGGGCGGAAGCGGGCACGAAGATTGGGATTCTGTTTGGGCGCGAGAAGTCCGGTCTCAAAAATCATGACATCGGTTTAGCCGACGTGATTATTGAAGCGCCGCTCAACCCGGCCTATTCCTCGCTAAACTTGGCGCAGGCCGTCCTGGTTGTTGCCTACGAATGGTACCAGGCCAGTCAGGTCAGCGAACCGGAGAAGATCCCCTACGGCATTACACGGCCGGCCAATAAAGATGAACTCAATCTTCTATTTCAGCACCTCGAATACGAACTCAACACCTGCGGCTTTCTGCATGTGGAGGAAAAGCGCGCCAGCATGGTACTAAATATCCGCGCCATGCTGCAACGGGCTGCGCTGACTGAACAGGAAGTTCGCACCCTACACGGTGTGATTACCGAACTGCGCTATGGCCGCCGTGACGAGTTTGACGAGCGCAGTGACTGGAAGAAAAAGGGAAAGCCTCCAGAGATGATCAATTAAGCCGCCTGTGCTTCGCCGCGGTCCAGGACAGCATCCCGCATACCGCCAACACTTTCCATAATCTGCGCAATAAGATTCGCTGGCACTTCAAGCTCTTCAAGTGTGTCTTGAAGATGATGCGCTACGGCGTCGAAGTGAACGTCGGTTAAACCCTGGTTATGCACCAAGTCTTTGTGCGCGCGGCGCATATAGGCGAGGGCTCCTTTTGAGGTGCCACTAAGAACCGTGGTCAGAAAGAGCTTTTGCTTTTTGGCTTGGTTATTCATGTTCGTATTGGCGAAGAATGGTTGAACAACATCATCTGCCATCATTTTCTTGTAAAAAATATCTACCGCAGCATCTACCGCAGCATCTACGGCAGCCTCGCCACCAATCTGATCGAGTAACGTGATCATTGTGAAACGTCCCTAATTTGTTAGGCGCCCTCATGAACGTGCGCATGTGACAAGGTGCCCGCTGGGGACCCGGCTTCGCCATGACTTAGGTCAAACTGGTCCAGGGAATGTGTGGCGGCCGTCAAAAGGGCTGATTTGGAGGGGTGTTGGCTTGTCCTCATTCAGTGGGCTCTACCGAGTCAACTGATTGACTTCCCAGGCCTTTTCCCTTAAATCCGCCACCTCATTCCCGGGAATGTGGGTGGTGCATCGCCCCGCTTTCTGGCGACCTGACGGGTCGGGTGGTAAGACTACCGGGACAAAAACACTGAAAAAACAAGGCGTTACATAATGACTAACCGAATTGCTTCAAAGTACAAGATCGACCGCCGTTTGGGGGTCAATCTCTGGGGCCGCGCTAAAAGCCCCGTCAATAAACGAGATTATGGCCCTGGTCAGCATGGCCAACGCCGCCGGAAGCCGTCCGATTACGGTATTCAGCTGATGGCCAAGCAAAAGCTTAAGGGCTACTACGGCAACATCTCCGAGAAACAGTTCCTGCGCTACTACAAAGAAGCTGTACGCCGCACAGGCGATACCTCGGAAAACCTGATCGGCATTCTCGAATGTCGTCTCGATGCCGTGATCTATCGCATGAAATTTGTCCCAACTGTGTTTGCCGCCCGCCAGGTCGTGTCCCACGGCCATATCAAGGTCAATGGCGTCAAAGTGACAATACCATCTTATATGGTGAAGATCGGCGACAAGGTTGAATTGCGCGACAAGGCGAAGACCATGGGTCTGATCCTAGACGCGATGGATTCACCAGAGCGTGATGTGCCCGACTACATTGAGGTTGATCACAACATGGGCCGTGGCAGCATGACCCGCATACCTCAGTTGGCTGACGTACCCTATCCGGTACAGATGGAACCGAACCTCGTCGTCGAGTTCTATTCACGTTAACCCACAAGATTTTTAAATCTAAATTCTTGTGGCGGCCGTCACCGTTATGGGAATTTTAAAAGGCCTCGCGTTTGCGAGGCCTTTTTGTTTTCGTTATCAGGATAGAGTTGGCCTTAGGCCAAGCCAGCCTTAAAGGTGTCCAACAGTGTGGTCCAGGCCACTTCTGCTTGAGCTTCGTTGTAGACTGAGCTGGTCGGCACACACCACCCATGGTCTGCATCTTCGTAGACCTTGATGGTTGCGGTAACATTGGCCCCATCGAATGCTGCGCGCAGAATGTTCTTAACCTCGGGCTCCCGTTCGTCATCGTTGTCGGCGACGCCAATATGATAATGCACTTTCATTTTTGGAATGAGCAGGTGCGGGCTGTCGTCTCTGTCGGTCGCGAGACCACCGCCATGGAAAGAACCTGCGGCTCCAATGCGATCTGGCAACAAGCCGGCCGTACGCATGGTCAGAGGACCGCCCATGCAATAGCCGGTGGTGCCCATTTTAGAACTTGAATCAACCTGATCTTGCGCGTCGAGCCACGCCACATAGGTTTCAGCGTCTCTTTCAGCTGCGCCGGGGGCAACCAGGTTGCCCATCAATTTCATGGCTATGGGGCGGTCCGTAAAGAAATTAAAATCAGGACCAGGCAAAGGCGCGCGGCCGTCGCGATAAAAAGGATTAGGAACGAGGACCGAATAGCCTTGCGAGGCCAAACGCCGACCCATTTCATAAAACACGGGCCGTAGACCCATGATGTCGGTCCACATTAAAACACCAGGGTGTTTGCCTTCGGAGGGATGGAAAAACACGGTATCACTGGTGCCGTCCGGCGTTTCGATGTCGATCTCAGTTTCGGTAACGTCCATACCTTGGGCGGTCGCCGCCTTTAGTCCGGCCAAGCTGGCAGCAGCGACTGACGCGGCACCAAAAGTGCGGCGTGAAAGAGGGGCGGATGTGAAGCACTTCTCGTCACAATCCAAGTCAAATGCGTCATTTGCCATAATCTTTAGCTCCCTGGTTTTTGTGGTGGCACGTTCTCAATAATCCAGCTTAAACCGAGGACCATGCTCCTGTCATGAGAGTCTCGTTCAAAGCCGCGCGACCTCTCGCCACCTGGTTCTCGGCCCCCTATGATGGCAGCAGACTGTGTGGAGAGCCTTAGCAATGACAGATTCCGCCAGCGCAGGAAGTCCGAATTTCGAGATTGATCGCAGCCAGCGCCGGCTCGGGCCTATTTGGCTGACACCGGGTATTGGACCCATCAATGTCCTGACCCTGTTTTTCGCCGGGATGATGACCATCGTCTTCGTCACCGGGATCGGGGTGTTGCAGCCATATCTACTTAATGAACATCTCAACATGCCCAACTCTGAGCAGGGTAATTTCATCGGCACTCTAACCGTCTACATTGAGATTGTTGCCATCGCTTTGGTTCTACCATTGGGGACTTTGTCCGATAAGTTGGGGCGCACGCTACTTTGGTTCTGCGCTTTTTTAGTGATTGCTGTGGCGTGTGTTCTTCTTCCATTGGCCCAAATGCCTGAAGCATTTATGGCTGGACGAATATTGATGGGTGTTGGATTTGCGACCGGCACAATAATGCTGGGGACAGTTATAGCTGATTACCCGCAGAATGCGTCCCGCGGCAAACTCATTAGTATCAATGGTGTGATTACAGGGTTTGGGGTCGTATTTGCGTCTGCAATAGGTTTTTCGTACTTGCTCAACTATTTTAAGTCACTTGAGTATGATGCGGTCATCTCTGGTACTTATACATTCTGGGTCTTAGCCGCCATCGCCACCGTCGCCGCTTTGGTGACTTTTATTGGTCTTAAAGACGGCCGCCCAAATAAGGCCGAAGAGAAAGACCCATTTCTCGTTAATCTGCGCAACGGATTTCAAGAAACCAGAGGTAACCAGCGCCTGAGTATTGCCGGGTTTGCGTATTTTGTGTCGCGCGGTGATCTCATTGTCATGACTACATTCTTGTCGTTGTGGATTGTAGCAGCAGGTACAGACTCCGGTGTTGAAACAGTCGATGCCACAAATAGGGCGTTGAGAATCTTTGCCGTCTCACAAACCGCCATGCTTCTGTTCATGCCGGTGATGGGTTTTCTGGTTGACCGTTTTGATCGAGTCACTGTGTTGTCTTTGTCCATGGGGATAGCCGCTGTCGGATACTTTGCTCTGGGCATCGTTGGAAACCCGTTTGAGTCTTCGTTTATCTTTCCGGTCGCTATTCTTGCTGGCGCCGGGGAGGCCTGCATTCTGGTGTCTGGTCCGGCGCTGGTCGGCCAGGAAGCCACCGGTAAACGGCGCGGCGCCGTCTTTGGCATGATGGGCTTTTGTGGCGCCCTAGGCGTGCTCATTCATTCCAAGGTGTGCGGCATGTTATTCGACGGTTTTACCTACCAAACACCGTTCCTCTATATGGCTGGCCTCAATGCACTAGTGGCGCTCGGTGCGCTGGTCGTGCGTATGAAAACCGGGTCACAACACGTCGCCCAGCCTGCCGCGGCAGAGTAAAACCTGTAAAAATGTAGGGTTTTGGCCGGAAAGTGGCACTTTTCTAACCACGGAATGCACCTCTCACCTGGTTTTGTGTTGCTTGTTTTTGCCGTCCCCACTACCGATATGGCCTAAATAACGGACCAATCGTATTTACGGGGATCGACCCATGAAATTGTCTCGTCGCGGCCTTATCGTCTCTGGAGTCGCAGCTGGTGGAGGTCTCGCTGTTGCCTATGGCTTGGAGAGCCTGAAAGACGGAGATTCCAAGCCTAAATTTGGGGCTTCTACGCCAGACGATGCCGTTCTTCATGCCTATGTAAAAATCAGCCCAAGCGGCACCATCACCGTTGCTGTACCGCAGGCGGAATTGGGCCAGGGCGTGACAACCGCTCTGCCCATGTTGGTGGCCGAAGAGCTTGACGCCGATTGGAACGACGTGCGCTACGAATTGTCTCCGCTCGACAAGGACTACGGCTCCTATGTTGTCGCGGAAGCCATCCCTCTGTTGTTTATGGACCCCGGTGCGCTGGCTGATTTCACGCGCAGTGCCTTGTACAAGGTTACGCCGTTGATCGGCCTAATCATCACCGGAGGGTCGAGTTCAATTCTCGGCAACTACAATTATTTGCGCACTGTCGGGGCGGCGACGCGTGCCATGCTAATTCAAGCTGCTGCTGCCGAACTAGATGTTCCTGAAAGCGAACTCACCACAGAAAAAAGCAAAGTCATTCATGCCGCCTCCGGCCGGTTGATGACCTATGGCGAACTGGCGGAAGCTGCCGCTGCCTTTGCACCCCCCGAAGACAACCCCGTCAAAGATGCTGATGAGTTCAAGATTCTCGAGCATTGGGTCAACCGCTTGGATACGCCAAAAAAGAGCGACGGTTCTGCTGTCTATGGCATTGACGTCACGATGCCAGGGATGCTCAACGCGGCCATTCGCCACAGTCCTGTTTTTGGCGGTACATTGGATACATACCATGCAGCTTCAGCGATGGGCCGTGAAGGGGTGATCGCTGTCGTGCCCGTCCTTGAGAACGCTGTCGCCGTTGTGGCTGAAACGACTTGGGCTGCTCAACATGCCCTCAATGAGATGGACGTCACTTGGAACATTCCTGAAGGCACGCCCTTCAGCACCAGCGCGGCACTGCCAAACTACACCTCCTTGTTTGACGCGGCTGAGGTCAATGTCTTGAACGAGGATGAGACCTTTGCAGCCGACTGGGACCGCGCCACTCAAACTGTCGAAGCGGTTTACGAAACGCCATATCTGGCCCACGTCTGCATGGAGCCCATGGGTTGTACCGCGCTCTACGAAGAGTCAGAGACCGACGATCCCGAAGACGCGAAAATTACAGTGTGGTCGCCCAGTCAATCCATCGGCCAGAGCGCGAGCCAAGCTGCGCGGATCGCCGAAGTCAAAAAAGAAAATGTCACCGTCCATGCCACCCTGATGGGGGGAGGCTTTGGCCGCCGCGCCGATATGGATTTTGTCCGCCAAGCCACTGCCATCGCTAAGGCTTTGCCCGGCACGCCTGTGAAGCTCACCTGGAGCCGCGAAGAGGACGTGCAACAAGATACCTATCGCCCCGCGACCGCCTCTCGATTCCGTGCGGGTCTTGATGACGACGGCAACATGACGGCGCTGGATTTTGTCATCGTTGGCAAGCCTGTGAGTGCAGATTTCAATACCCGTAATGGCACCTTTGTGATGTTTGAGGCCAAAGACGACATCAGCATGGTCATGCCAATGAGTGATTCGCCTTATGCCTTTCCATCCATCCGCTTGGCACTGAACGCCCAAGATAACCCGGTGCCAAACGGCAACTGGCGTAGTGTGACCAACTCACACAATGCGTTTTATCAGGAAGCCTTTATGGACGAAGTGGCTGAAGCGGCGGGCAAGGACCCTGTCGTATTCCGTCGTGAGCTTCTCTCCCATAAACCAGACTTTGTCGCCGCCCTTGATGAACTCGCCAAGAGAGGCGATTGGGACAAACCCCTAGCTGAGGGAGCGGAAGGCTCTCGCCGAGGCAAGGGCATAGCCTTTGTTGAGGCCTTTGGGTCCACCGTAGGGCAGATTGTCGAAGTGACCGTGGCGGCTAATGGTGCTTTGACGGTTGATCGCGTTGTCACGCTGGTTGATCCGCACACTGTTGTGAATCCCAACATCATCGAAGCCCAAATTGAAGGGTCGGTTATTGATGCCTTATCCGCGGCGCTCTACGGCCAAATCGACGTTGAAGACGGCGCGGTGGTGCAGTCTAACTTTGATGGCTATCGCATGATGACTATGGCCGAAGTGCCCGAGATTGAAACTCACATCTTTGCCCAGGGCGGACACCCCGGCGGCATGGGTGAGGTTGGCGTACCTTGCGTTGCGCCGGCGTTGACCAGTGCGATCTACAACGCCACAGGTCAGCGTATTCGCTCGCTGCCGCTCTCGCTTTCTGGAATGGTCAGCGTTTAGTCGTCAGGTCAGAGATTTAAGATAGTTTTCGACCTTGTCGGACCACTCCTCAGGCATTTCATCGGTGATGTAAGCACTGCCGCCGGTTAATTCGGCATAGGTGAAGTGCGGGAACATTTCCATAGTCCGCCCAGCCATGTCGTATAACGTGTCGCCCGTATTGGTGAACACCAGGACAGGCTGTGTCACTTTGGCCATAGCTGCGCCAGCGTCGTAATGAAAGGCCGCGTGGTGCCCGTACCAGAACGGGCCAAGACCCATCAGGGCTTGAATTACGTATCCCGTACACAAATTTAGACCGTCAGGTTGGTTCTCAACCCAGCGCACCCGTTGCGTATACAAGTCTGCCAAATGTGATCCATCTTTTTTTCCTGTGAATGCTTTTTCGCGGGCCAGGGATGAATCAATATAGACCTGTTGCTCTTCGAGGGTCATGGGAGCCGGGCTGCAAAGAACAAGGGATTGAACCCGTTCCGCGTAGGTAATTGCCGCTTCTGTAACAACCTTGGTGCCGGTGTGATGCCCACAGAGATGTGCGGACTCAATACCCAAATGATCAAGAACGGCCGGTATGGAGGCCGCATAGTCAGAAATAGTTGGTGGACCTGGGGGTGGGTCGGACATGCCGAAGCCCGGTGTATCAATACCAATGGCGCGGATACCACGCTCCCGCAACAGACCATAAACACGGTCATATTGGCGGCTGGTCATCGGCGACTGGTGGCAGAGAATGAGGGGAATATCGCCTTCCACAGTGTCCTGGTAATGGATCTGGCCGAATGGCCCAGACGCGTATCCACGCTGCACGGCTTTGGACGTGTCTTTATTGCTGCCCGTCTGAGTCATAGGGCTCTCAGTCGAATGAGCGTCCGCCATCACCTGGGCTGAGCTGGCCACGGTCGCGCTGGCAACTGCCAGCCCCGCTATAGCCCTGCGGCGACTTACGACATCAAGTATGCGTTCCATTTTTGATGCTCCTTAATCCAAATCGACGGCTCTGAACTGTAAGGCCACACATCAGAGAAAAGCAAAAACTATAGTTCTGGCCATTCTTCCAAATGGCGCGCTGCCTATCAGAAATTGCGTTATTTGACGTAAGTCAGCAGACGGCCCGTAGTTTTTGCGCTACATCCGTCTTTATGACTGATCTCTCCACTTGGACACCACGGCCACGGCCGGGCGGCGTTGCGCTCACTGGCACGACTGTGCGGCTGGAGCCCCTCAATTGGGACGCTCACGAGCAAGGTCTCTTCGCCGTCGTTGGTAGTCAAGAGAATGCGCGCCTGTGGGCACATGTTTCTGTCGGCCCGTATGTGGACCCAAAGATGTTCCGTGAGGAATTCGAAAAGACCCGCACGGCAAATGGTTGGGAAACCATGGTCATTCGTGATGTGAGGTCCAGGGCTATTCTCGGCATGTTCAGCTTTATGCGCATCCGCGAGCCCCACGGCAGTGTTGAGATTGGCTGTGTCGTGTTCGGGTATGCCCTGCAACGCACATCCAAAGCGACCGAAGGTCTATTGCTGATGGCCCGTCACGTGTTCGATGATCTCGGTTATCGCCGTTACGAGTGGAAGTGCGATGACAAGAATGCAGCCTCTATGCGGGCTGCGAAACGCTTTGGCTTCACCTATGAAGGCACCTTCCGCAACGATTCAGTCCAAAAGTGCTGTAACCGTGACACCGCCTGGTTCTCGATCACTGATGCGGAGTGGCCGTCTATTCGCGCTACGTTAGACGCCTGGCTCGCACCGCAAAACTTTGACGCTGACGGGACGCAGATTCAAACGCTGGAAGAGGTGCGGGGCTATAGTTGACCCGGCTCACCTTTGAGCATCACTGTCTTGGCTTCCAGATAGGGGAGCAAGCCTTCGACGCCGCCCTCACGGCCCAGACCAGATTGTTTAAATCCACCAAAGGCAATGGCAAAGGTCGCGGATGGCGCGCTTTGGCCGACCGTACCCGTTCGCAGTTGGCGGGCGATCCGATACGTTTTATCTGCATCGTTGGTGTAAACCGCGCCCGCTAGCCCATAAGCAGAATCGTTAGCGATCCGGATCGCGTCGTCTTCTCCGTCGCAAGGAATGACGCAGAGTACAGGTCCGAAGATTTCTTCTTGGGCAATGGTCATGTTGTTGTCGACATTGGCGAACACTGTGGGCTCAAAGTAGTACCCTTTTTCGATCGATGCAGGTCGTTTACCGCCGGTGGCCAATGTCGCGCCCTCGGCAACACCTTGGGCGATGTAGCCTTCCACTTTTTCCAACTGTTGTTTCATGGTGAGGGGGCCCAGCTTGACCTCCGGATCATAGGGATCACCGATGGTCACGGCTTCCATTTCTTTGACCAAGTGCTCAACCAAGGCATCATGACGGTCGCGGGAGACGATGATGCGTGTGAGGCCAGCGCAATTCTGTCCACTGAGGACGCAGATACCGCCGACCAGGCTTTTCGCTGCAGCCTCAAGATCGTAGTCATCAAGAATGATGGCTGCCGACTTACCACCCAGTTCTAACGTCACACGGGCGATGCGCTCGCCACAGAGCGAGGCAATGCGTTGGCCGGTCGCCACACTTCCGGTGAAGCTGACCTTATCAATTTCGGGATGGCGGACGAGATGATCGGAGGCGTCACGCTCTGCGGTGATCAAGTTTAATACTCCGGAGGGCAGACCTGCTGCGTCTGCGCATTCGGCAATGATATAGGCTTCAATTGGGGTTTGTGGCGCTGGTTTCATAATCACGGTGCAGCCGGCCAGCAACGCCGGTGCAATTTTTGTGAGCATGGTGGCAAGAGGCGCATTCCAGGGAGCAATTGTTGCGACCACACCCACAGGCTCTCGCACAAGCAAATGGGTACCCGATGACGACGGGTGCCACTCCACGAAATCAAAACTAGATGCTTGGTCGACGGATCGGTCCACCGCACCAATGGAATATTCCGGCGACATATTGGCCATGGAGGTGATGACCCCAGTGGATTCTGTCCAGGCCACGGCAAAGTCGGCCGCGCGTGTGCGTAACACACGGGCGAACTCTTCGAGGTGTTGAGCGCGGTCTTGCGGAGTCATGCACGGCCAGGGTCCGTCATCAAAGGCGGTGCGCGCGGCAGTCACCGCGGCATCGACATCGGCTTCGACGGCTTCCGCCACTCGAAACACGACCTCTTCAGACACGGGCGAGACCACATCGAGACGTTTGTCGGTGGAGGGGGCGACCCACTGCCCGCCAATATAGAATTTATGCAAGTGAGTGCCGTCGATGGTATTGGCGCGAGAGGTGAAGGTCATGGGGGCGCTTTCGGTTGGGGAACTAGGACAGGCTTCAAAATGTGAGGTTTTCGCGCGCCTGGCAAATAGAAGTTGGTGTGGGCTCCATGCCTAAGCGGTATGGCGATCTCAAAACGCAGTTTACGAAACATTGTTGTGCATGGGCTCGTTCCTCGCTAAATGCGCTCGAGAATTGCTAAGCTGCAGAAAAGATCCTGTGTGCAGGGGAGCAGCGATGACCGATCACCACCATGATTTATCCGGCTACGAAGATGCGTGTTTCATTTGTGGCGAGTCTGGTAGCCATGAACATCTTCCCCAAGCCTCCCGTCGCAGCTTTATGCAGGCTGCTGCTGTGTCTGCCGTTGCGTCCGGCACCCTCAGCACGTCGGCCCGCGCACAGACGCCAGACCTGCCTTTTGGCCCGGACGATAGCTTTGTCATAGATGCCGGCTGGGTGTTGATTGAAACCGATGGCGAGCTTGATCTCTTGCGGGACGGTCATGTGCTTGTGCGCGACGGTGTTATTGAGGATGTCCGCGCCAAGGCGTTTACAGACTCTGTGCCGCATTTGAGTTTGCCGCACGATATTCTGTTGCCGGGGTTTATATCCGGACACACACATTGCTGTAGCGCCACGCCTACTAGGGGCATCATCGAAGGTCCGCGGTCATACCAGCGCCCCCTCGAGATCGTTGAGAAGTTGTCTGATGACGAACTTGATGCGCTGACGGCTTTGAACCTTGCCGAGTTGTTGCGCTCAGGCTGTACCACTCAGGTGGAGATGAGTCTGACACTGCGTCAGGCGGAGAGTTACGTTCGCCTGGCCGAGCGCTGGGGCGTGCGCGGTTTCCCAGGATCGATGATTCCCAATACAGAGCGATTGTTCGCGATTTGGTTTCGGCCTAATAACCAGGTGTTATTTGACGCCGAAGAAGACACGCTGGCTGAAATCGCCGCAAATCTGGCCTTCGGCAAAGAACACATGGGCAAGGGGGATGGGCGCATACAACCGATGATGTCGCCCCATGCCTGCGACACGCATACACCAGCCACCATGGCGGCGATGGCCGCTGCTGCGAAGGAACTCGGCACCGGTTTGCACATTCATCTGTCGCAGGGTGGCAATGAAACTGACGCTGTGCGTCAGCTTTGGGGAAAGACACCCACCGAGTGGCTGGAGAGTTTTGGCTTCTTTGCTGATGGCCCGGTGTTCGGAGCGCATATGACCGGTCTCGACTGGGTGACCGATGCCCCGATCCTTGCTAAGCATGGCGCAATCTACTCCCACTGTCCGTCGGCCGGTGGGCCGGGCAACGGCACGCAACCCTATCCCGAAGCCTTGGCGGCTGGACTGAAGGTCAACATCGGCATCGATACACATTCCAATGATTATCTCGAAAATCTCAAGTTGGCAGTGCTCTACGGCCAAGCGCGCCACTCCTTGAAGCGCCGGTTCGACCCAGAGGGTGTCCCCACGCAGCGACCGACGGTTTGGAACGCGGTTGATGCAGCCACGCGAATACCGGCGCAGGGATTGCGGCGAGATGACCTGGGTATCATCAAGCAGGGTGCGCGGGCAGATATGATTTCTGTTGATGTTTCGGGACTGCTGGTTGGCGCTGGGGCGCTACCACCTGAGCCTCTGAACAACTTGCTTTACGCCAACGGTCGCATGGTGCGCACCGCGATGACTGACGGGCGCCTGCAGGTCCAAGACAGTAGGTTCGTGGCGGACGATGAAGACCATGTGCTCGCAGAGGGTGGAAAGGTCGTCGAAAAAGTTTGGGCTCAGCTCGCAGACGAAGGCTGGTTTACAGAGACCGCCAGATAAGGTTAGGCGACGGCGACGTCTTTTTCTTTGAACATCGTTTCCAGCTCCCCGGACTCAGCCATTTCGCGAACGATGTCGCTGCCGCCAACAAACTCACCTTTGACATAAAGCTGAGGAACTGTTGGCCACTGGGTGAAGTCTTTGATGCCCTGACGCAGGTTGTCGTCTTCGAGCACGTTAACGCCCTTAAATTTCACACCCAGCTGGCTCAGGATTTGCACTACGGCAGCGGAGAAACCGCACTGTGGGAACATTGGTGTGCCCTTCATGAACAAAACAACATCGTTGGATGTGACGTCTTCTTGGATTTGCGCGATGGCGGGATTGTCGGACATGCGGATGGACTCCGTTACTCTAATGGCCTGGCCGCTTTGAGCAGCCTTCATATGCCAAGGGATATAAGGCTTTCCGTCGCTTTGGCAAGGAAAACCGGATCAAGTCTGTGTCAGGTGTTTAGGCGTCGGGAACGGCGGTTTGCAGGGCGAGTGCGTGCAACTGCTCGCCCATTTTGCCTTTAAGGGCCGCGTACACCATCTGATGCTGTTGAACCCGGTTTTTTCCGGCGAACGCGGCAGACGTGACATAGGCAGCGTAGTGATCGCCGTCACCACGCAAGTCATCAATCCTGACCTCCGCATCCGGGAGGGCGGCTTTGATCATCTCTTGGATTTCTGAGGCGCTCATGGCCATCGTGTCGCTCCTTCAAAAGAGTCTCTGACTCTAGGCTGCCATATAATTAGGGAACCAGCCTTCATGCAAATCACGAAGTGTTTTTACCGGGACAGACTCACCGCCTTCGACAGTGACCTGATCTCCACCCGTTGTACCGATCTGGCGCGCCGTCAGGCCAGCGTCTTGCATCGCTCCTAGGATATCTCCCGCGGTATCGGCGGGGCAAGTGACGATGTACCGCCCCTGATCTTCGCCAAATAGCCAAGTGGCTGAGGGGGCTGTGCCGATGTCAATTTTGACGCCGATGTCTCCGGACAAGGCCATTTCAGCGAGGGCAATTGCAATGCCGCCGTCAGAGACATCGTGGCAGGCTGTTACCGCACCGGCCATAATCAGACCGCGTACGGTATCGCCAGTAACTCGTTCTTGGGTCAAGTCCACCGGCGGCGGCGCTCCATCCACAACTCCATGAATGTCTCGAAGATAGAGAGATTGGCCGAGCCAGCCGTCGGTGACCGTGTCCGATCCCCCAATGAGCAACACGGCTTCACCATCCGTCTTGAAGCCGACTGTTGCGGTCTGGTCCAGGTTATCAATGATTCCAATCGCGCCGATCGTAGGCGTCGGTAGAATGGGCTCGCCATCGGTTTCGTTATAGAGCGACACATTGCCAGACACGACCGGCGTATCCAATGCCTTGCAGGCTTCACCGATACCCTTAATCGCACCGACAAGCTGCCCCATGATCGGTGGCTTCTCGGGGTTTCCGAAATTCAAGTTGTCTGTAACTGCGAGGGGCCGGGCACCGGTGGCTGTAAGGTTGCGCCAGGCTTCGGCGACCGCTTGTTTGCCGCCCTCGAAAGGGTTAGCCTTTACATAACGTGGTGTGCAATCCGTTGAAACAGCGAGACCGCGATCTGAGTCATGAATGCGTACAACTGCCGCGTCACCCCCAGGCCGTTGCACTGTGTCCCCCATCACCATGTGATCGTACTGCTCCCACACCCAGCGACGGCTGGCGAGATCCGGCGCGCCAATCAAAGTCTTAAGAGCTTCGGTCCAATCGCCATGACTTACCGAGTCAGATGCAACTCTCTCTGGTGAGGGCGTTTCAACCCATGGGCGGTCGTATTCCGGCGAGGCTTCGGCCAACGGATCAATCGGGAGATCAGCGACTTCCTGTCCGTCTTTGGTCAGGATCATGCGACCAGTGTCGGTGAGGTGACCAACCACCGCAAAATCCAGCTCCCACTTCTCGAAAATGGCCTGGGCAAAGTGTTCTTTACCCGGTTCGAGCACCATCAGCATGCGCTCTTGGCTTTCTGAGAGCATGATTTCATAGGGAGTCATATCGGCTTCCCGGATGGGCACCGCATCCAAATTCATCTCAATTCCGGTGCCGCCCTTGGAGCACATCTCAAACGTTGAGCAGGTCAGACCAGCGGCACCCATGTCTTGAATCGCGACGATTGTGTCGGTCGCCATTAACTCTAGACACGCTTCGATCAATAGTTTTTCTGTGAACGGGTCACCGACCTGAACAGTTGGTCGTTTCTCTTCACTGTCTTCATCGAATTCGGCAGACGCCATCGTTGCGCCATGAATGCCGTCTTTGCCAGTTTTCGATCCTACGTAAATCACCGGGTTTCCAGGACCAGACGCGGCGGAGTAGAAAATACGGTCTTGCTGAGCAAGGCCAACGGTCATGGCGTTAACCAGAATATTGCCGTTGTACGCGGGGTCAAAATTGACCTCTCCACCGACCGTTGGCACACCCACGCAGTTGCCGTAGCTGCCGATGCCACTCACAACGCCAGCTACCAGGTGCTTCGTTTTCGGGTGGTCAATCGCCCCAAAACGCAAGGCGTTCATGTTAGCCACTGGCCGCGCGCCCATGGTGAATACATCGCGCAAGATACCGCCTACACCAGTTGCGGCGCCCTGGAAGGGCTCGATGAACGACGGATGATTATGGCTTTCCATCTTGAAGATGGCAGCCAGACCTTCGCCAATATCGACCACACCGGCATTTTCACCGGGTCCGCAGATTACCCATGGCGCTTCTGTCGGCAGGGTTTTGAGCCACTTTTTCGATGACTTGTAGGAACAATGCTCAGACCACATCACGGAAAATATGCCAAGTTCGATCAGGTTCGGTTCGCGACCGTCAAGAATTTCTACAACTCGCTGGTATTCTTCTTCAGTTAGCCCGTGTGCCGTGATGTCTGCTTGGGTAATTGATTCGTTGGGCAGCGTCATGGCAGGTGCTCCACTAAACTTTCAAACATAGGAATGCCATCGCAGCCCCCCAAGCGTGTGTCGGCAAGACGTTCGGGGTGGGGCATCATGCCAAGCACGGTTCGTTTATCGTTGAAAATACCGGCAATGTTGCGGGCGGATCCGTTTGGATTGGCGTCATCCGATGCTTCGCCCTTGTCGTTACAATATCGAAACGCGACACGGCCATCGTCCTCTAGTTTTTGCAGAGTGTCTTCATCGGCGATGTAGTTGCCGTCGTGGTGACCCACTGGGATATTAATGACATCACCTTGCTTGTATTTACTGGTGAAGACACTGTCCGTTTGCTCGACACTGAGCGTGACGTCGCGGCAGATGTATTTGAGGTCGCGATTGCGTAACAGTGCTCCGGGTAACAATCCGCATTCCGTTAGAATTTGAAATCCGTTGCAGATGCCAAGAACAAAGACCCCTTCTTCGGCCCGCTTCTTTAGATCTGAGATGATTGGCGAATTTGCCGCCATGGCGCCAGATCGCAGATAGTCTCCATAAGAGAACCCACCAGGTGCTGCCACCAAATCGAGGCCATCGGGTAGCGTGGCGTCACGATGCCAAACCATGGTCGGCGCATTGCCTGTGATTTTTGTAAGGGTGAACGCTATGTCGCGCTCACAATTTGAACCCGGGAAAACGATGACAGCGGATTTCATTGCTTAGTCGCTGACCTCAATCTTGTAGGTTTCAATGACAGTGTTGGCGAGAAGCTTCTCGCACATGCCTTCGACAGCTGACTGGGCTTTGGCCTGATCCGTTTCTGCCAAGTCCAGTTCGATGAATTTGCCTTGGCGCACGCTTTCTATCCCAGAAAACCCTAAGGTTTCGAGTGCGTTTTGGATGGCTTTGCCTTGGGGGTCGAGGACACCGGTTTTTAGGGTTACGTGAACCGTCGCTTTGGTCATGGGACTAACAATATCTCTCTTCGTTGGTTCGCACTTATAATTTAGATGGATCGCAGTTTATTGCAGCGTTGTCGTCCCTTGAATATCACCTGGCCCGCTCTCTGGCAGAATTCCAAGGCGTCGCGCCACTTCTTGATAGGCTTCCTCAATTTTGCCGAGGTCACGCCGGAAGCGGTCTTTATCCATTTTTTCGTCTGTATGTACATCCCATAGACGGCAGTTGTCCGGGGACAGCTCATCGGCCAGAACCAGTTGGACGTCGCCGTTGTCATGATACAGCCGTCCGTATTCAAGCTTGAAGTCGACCAGCTTAATGCCGATGCCGAGGAACAGACCCATAAGAAAGTCGTTCACGCGCAGAGATATGTTGAGCATTTCATCTATTTCTTGGATCGTTGCCCAGCCAAATCCAGTGATGTGTTCCTCTGAGATCGGTGGATCGTCCAGTTCGTCATTTTTGTAATAGTACTCAACGATGGAGCGGGGCAGACGTGTACCTTCGGGGATCGCGAATTTTTTTGAGATAGACCCAGCAGCAATATTCCGAACCACGACTTCAACCGGAATAATCTCAACTTCACGGACCAGTTGTTCGCGCATATTGAGGCGGCGCACAAAATGAGTGGCGACGCCAATCTCTTCGAGACGCTGCATCAGGTATTCTGAGATGCGGTTATTGAGCACACCTTTGCCAGTAATGGTGCCTTGTTTCTTATTGTTGAAGGCCGTCGCGTCATCTTTGAAATATTGAACGAGCGTGCCAGGTTCCGGCCCTTGAAAGAGGATCTTGGCCTTACCTTCGAATAACTGCTTGCGCCTAGGCATGGAGAGGGGGTGCACCACTTACTGCCTTCACAAACCGGAGACCGGTGAAGGACGTTGACAAGAGCGGGATATAGCAGGCCCTACCTCCGCCCTCAATTGTTGATATCAAGCCCCGAAAACAGCCAAATTTTAAGGTGTTTTACGGGGCGACCGGCTCAAAGGGAGCCGAATCGGGCGGCCCTTCTGCGAAAAGCCAATTCAGGCGTTGCGGTGGATAAGCCATGGCTGCCTCTATGGCAGGCAGAGCAAGAAGGGTGCTGGATGATGTTCCGAAACCAGAGTCCGTGTGAAAGCACATCGCGACGTTTAAAGAGTCGGGCATTGGGCCGGCTGCCAAGAGCGTTTTCCATGCAGCCCAATCGTCTTGATCAGGGTCGGGCACATTGGCCTCCTTAAATAGAGGCCAAAACGCTGCAATGCGAGGGCTCTTTTCTTCGTTCATATCGCCAGCTGTGACCATAGACAGGCCCTCTGGGATTTCAGTAACAGAAACGGCGTCTGACGCCGAGGTGTCTAGTTTCAGCCAGTAAGCATCTCGATTGTCAGCTATGACCAAGTTAAAATCGCGGAAGGCACGACCATCCAAATGCTCTAGGGCTTCTGCGGCCAAGATGGCGTCTGGGTGGCCAAGGGCATCTAACACGATTTCACCGCGACTGAGCTTGCCCTCTTGCGGTCCAAGGGTGCCCCGCCGGTTTAGGATGCAAGCGATAACTCCAAAATCGTTCACACCCATCCACGAGCCCCCACCCAGCTCATCCAGTCCGGCTGTGACTTCTGGGCGATCAGGCCAATGACGTCCTGGCGCCTTCCAAGGGCGGGTCAGTTGTTCGTCCCGGTTCGCGCCTAGCAGAAGAGGCCAGCGGTGCTCGGGGCGGCGTAGAATAACAACTGTGCACATAATGACCGGTGTCGCAGAACCTTCTCCGTTTGGCAATTGCGCCGGTCGATTAAGGCCATTATATGACTTGTATCAACTCATAGCGGGCCTTGCCCGACCAACTTAGCCGACAAAGGTAAGCATAATCATGACCGACGCGTTTCAGGACCGGGAAAAGGGTTTCGAGCGTAAGTACCAGCTGGACAAAGATCAGGAGTTCAGGGTCCAGGCTCGCCGGGATAAATTGTTTGGCCATTGGCTAGCGCAACGATTTGGCATGAGTGGTGACGAAGAAGAAGCCTATGTCATCGACGTGGTTGATTCTAACTTTGAAAAACCGGGCGATGACGACATGCTCGACAAAGTGAAGGCGGATATCGCCGCCAAAGGCGCTTCAATTGATGATGCTGAACTAAATGCCAAGCTGTATGAATGTATGGCCGAAGCGCACAAACAGGTTATTGAGGACGCCTAACCAAACACCCGTTTGAAAATCGTATCGACGTGCTTGGTGTGGTACTCCATCGCGAATAATTCGCTTAACGCATCTTCGGAAATTTTATCCGTGACTTCGTTGTCCGCTTTGAGCCGAGACAGGAGGTCCCCTTTGCCATCCCAGACTTCCATCGCGTTGCGCTGGACCAAGCGGTAGGAGTCTTCACGGCTTACGCCGGCCTGCGTAAGGGCAAGTAGAACCCGTTGGGAAAAGACGAGCCCGCCCATGCCCTTGAGGTTGCGCTCTATTGCGTCAGGGTAGAGGACCAATTTGTCGATGACGCCAGTGAGGCGGGCGAGGGCGAAGTCCAGCGTTACTGTCGCGTCGGGACCAATCATTCGTTCAACTGACGAGTGAGAGATATCCCGCTCGTGCCAAAGAGCCACGTTTTCCATCGCTGGAATTGTGAATCCACGGACGAGGCGGGCAAGCCCCGTGAGATTCTCTGTCAGCACCGGGTTGCGTTTGTGAGGCATGGCCGAGGACCCTTTTTGGCCCGGCGAAAAGTATTCTTCCGCCTCCCGCACCTCGGTTCGCTGCAGGTGTCGAACTTCGGTGGCGATGCGTTCAATTGAACTGGCAATGACACCAAGAGTCGCGAAGTAAGCTGCATGTCGATCTCGCGGGATAACCTGAGTCGAGATTGGTTCAGCTTCCAAGCCAAGCGCCTTCGCAACATACACTTCGACACTAGGGTCGATATTCGCAAAAGTGCCGACAGCGCCTGAGATAGCGCAGGTCGCAATTTCTTTGCGGGCTTCTTTGAGGCGGGTTCGGTTGCGGTCGAACTCTGCGTACATACCGGCAAACTTAAGACCCATTGTTGTTGGTTCTGCATGAATACCATGACTGCGCCCCATGCATACGGTCATTTTATGCTCGTGGGCGCGCCGTTTTATGACGTCGAGCAATGTGTCGATGTCAGCTAGCAAAATGTCTGTCGCCTGGACCAGTTGAACTGAAAGGCAAGTGTCTAAGACGTCTGAAGATGTCATGCCTTGGTGAACAAAGCGAGCATCCGGACCAACATGCTCAGCAAGGTTAGTTAGGAAGGCGATGACGTCATGTTTGACTTCGCGCTCAATCTCATCAATGCGATCGACTTCGAATTGGCCAAGTTTCCATACAGTTTCAGCGGCGCTCTTGGGAATCACCCCGAGTTCAGCCTGAGCGTCACAGGCGTGGGCTTCTATCTCGAACCAGATACGGAATTTGTTTTCGGGCTCCCAGATTTTGACCATCTCGGGGCGCGCATAGCGCGGAATCATCGGCGGCTTCCTGAAAAGGTGAACGTGTCCCGAAGGTATAGAGAGTTCTTGGCCTTACTTCCACCCGCACAATCGCAAGGCAGCCATCAAATTTTGGCCGCTGCGCCGCAGTGTCACAGGAGGCCGTCTCGACGAAACGAGACATGGTGACCACGCCCGATCACGACATGATCATGTAAGATCAGGCCAACTGCCTCCATGGTCTCTTTCATTTTTTTGGTCACCTCTATGTCGGCACGCGACGGTGAGGGATCTCCAGACGGGAGGTTGTGCACCATGATAATCGCCGTTGCGTTTAGGGCGAGGGCCCGTTTGACGACCCCCGCGGGTAAACTCGAGTATGGTCTATGGCTCCCTTTTGCTGGGCTTCGTCGGAAATTAGTTTGTTCTTCTTGTCGAAATAGAGAAGTCGGAACTGTTCTGTTTCCTCAAACGCCATCAATGCTGTGCAATAATCTATCAGGGCTTGCCAAGAGGAAATAACCGGCTTCTCCGTCACACTAGAACGTAACAGGCGGGTCGCCCCGGCCTGGCCGGCTTTGAGGCTGGCGACGGCGCTTTCACCTAAGCCATCAACTGCGAGGAGTTTGTCTTTGTCTGCTGCGACAACTTCTGCAAATGAGCCAAATTCTTCGATCAATTTTTTGGCGATTGGCTTTGTGTTTTTGCGCGGCAGTGCAGAGAACAACAGCAATTCGAGCAACTCGTAGGCGGCAAGGGCATCAGGTCCAGATTCAAGGAACCGGGTTCGCAAACGGGCGCGGTGGCCATGATAACCGGCTTTAGTTTGTTTCCTTTCGTCGCTCGGAAATAACTGTGAGCTGGTGTCGCTCAGACCGCGTTCTATTTTAGGCGATGAACGCTTTGCAGCCATCAGCTGTGTTATCCCTCGAAGGGCGGGCAGGTATAGCCTTTGGGAGACAGTGTAAAAATCTCAAAACCATCTGCGGTGACACCGATGGTGTGTTCAAATTGAGCTGACAGTGACTTATCGCGTGTGACTGCTGTCCAACCATCTTCAAGAATTTTTGTTTCATAACGACCAGCATTGATCATCGGCTCAATTGTGAAAATCATGCCTTGCTCTAGCACCATGCCCGCACCTGGGCGCCCAACATGCATAACGTTTGGCGCAGTGTGAAAGACTTGACCAATACCATGTCCACAGAAATCACGGACGACCGAAAACCGCTTGCCTTCTGCATAGGTCTGAATCGCATGCCCAACATCACCTAGCGTTGCGCCGGGTCGTACCGCTTCGATCCCTCTCATCATGGAGGCGTAGGTCGCCTCAACCAGCCGTCGGGCTTTGATCTTCACGTCGCCAACGTAAAACATTCTGCTGGTGTCGCCGAACCAATCATTGAGGATTGGCGAGACATCAATGTTGACGATATCTCCATCTTTCAAGACGCGGTCGCCGGGTATGCCATGGCAAACAACGTGATTGATGGAGGTGCATATTGATTTCGGGTAGCCGCGATAGCCGAGTGGTCCTGGGATCGCATCGTGTTCGACATGAAAGTCGTAACACAGCTTGTCTAGTTCGCCGGTTGTTACCCCTGGTTTGACGTGTGGCGTGATGAAATCAAGAATCTCGGCGGCAAGACGCCCGGACTTTCGCATCGCTTCAAAAGCTTCGGGACCATGCAGAATGATCTCATTTGGGCGAGGGCGTTCTTGAGTTTCCAAAGCGAGGTTCATCCCATAACCAATTTTCTAATTTCGGGCTAAAATAGAGCCTGACATATAGGGGTTTCAGCTTGGTAAATCCATGGGCAGGGGGCCGGAAATGCTGATTTCCTCAGGTGTTACGTCGCATTGATAGCACAAAACCTCTACCCCAGCTTTGATGGCGACGGCCAATCCAGCCTTATAATCAGGGTCAATATCGCCAGCAACACTGAATCTTGGGCAGTCGCCGCGCTGCACCAAATAGAACATCGCCGCCCGGTGACCCTCAGAGACCATGTCTGCCAATTCGCCAAGGTGCTTGGCACCTCGGGTGGTCACGGAATCCGGAAACTCGGCGTTCCCTTTAGGGGTGAGGTCTCGTTTCATGGTGACGTTTTTCACCTCCACGTAGCAGGGAGGTTTGCCCTCTGCTTCTAGGAGCATGTCGATGCGCGAATTCTTACCGTACTTGACCTCGCGTCGAAGCGAGTCATAGCCGGCGAGTTCAGAAATCTCTCCCGCTTCGATGGCTTCGGCGACAATGCGGTTGGGGTGCCCTGTATTGATGCCAACATTGTGCCCTTCGATTTGAACGACTTCCCAGGTGTATTTGAGTTTGCGTTTTGGGTTGTTGGCTGGGGAAATCCAAACCGGTGCGCCTTCTGGCTTGACCGACAACATGGAACCAGAATTTGCACAGTGTGCGACGACGGTATCACCATTTTCTAACACGACGTCTGCAAAGAACCGCTTGTAGCGTTTTACCAGTTTGCCTTTTAGGAGTTTGGTCTCAAACTTCATAACGTAATTTCCTGACTGCTTTCTCTAGCTATAGCGGTTTTTCATCCGAGCCAAGGGCATCGGATAAACGGTTTTGTGCGGATCCCGGCGCTAGGGGTTTTTGCTGCGAGTCAGAGGGCGACCAAGCCGTAAGTGTTACGATTTCAAAGGTCGCCAGCAGTTGTCCAGATTTAGAACAATGCCGGTCGCGATATATCTCCTCCGCTGCACTGAATAGACGATTGGTTGTAAGTCCTCTAGTTCGTTCTTGTATTGCGTTGGTCTCGCCCATGCGGCGTAGATCATTAAACAGGCTTTCCAGGCTATCAAATTCACAGACAATGAGATCCGTGTCTGCGACCGGTAACGCAAAGCCTGCGCGTAGCAGCAAATTTCCCGCGTCGCGAACGTCAATGAAAGGGGATACTCGAGGTGTGATGCCTCCCAAGACCGTGCTTTCCGCCTCGACCAGGCAATCTCTTAATTCATGCAGTGTTGCCCCACCAAAAAGGCTGGCGAGAAAAAGGCCGTCCGGCTCTAAGCACCGCCGCAGCTGAATGAGGGATCCAGGAAGATCGTTTGTCCAGTGTAGTGAGTGCTCCGCGATGATCAGGTCAAAGACTTCTGATCCAAAGGGGATCCATTCTTCGTCACAGGCTACCGCACAAAAACCTTTCTGTTGTGCACCTCGGACATAGTCTTCAGCGAAATCACTAGCAACAACCGTTTCGATGCCATGGTCGCGTGACAAGACCGCTGAAGTTTCTCCGGATCGACATCCAAGATTTAATGCAGTTTTGAAGGACCTTTTTACATCTAGAAGTCGATCTAGGAGTTGCTGCCGGTTATTGACTAAGAGTGGCGTCGACGAATTAGAAAGGCTGGCCGCACGTTGACGGTTTCTTGCGATTCTTGGGCGATCAAAAATTTTGGGCGGCGCGTTCATGCTAGGCTTATCGCACACCTACTGGATGGTGGAAAAGGATGCTGAAACTCACGTCGGGTCATCACTTAAAGGCGCTGGGCCGCCGCGCCCTAGATGCGGTGATGCCGCCGCGGTGCTTAAAGTGTGGGGTCGTGGTCGCTGATCCGGGGGCGGTCTGCGTCTATGATGATAAGAGCCGCCCCCTGGTTACCCGGTTTAAGTGCGCTGACCGAACTGATTTTACGCCCTCCTTGGCCCGGTGGATGGTGCGTGCTGGCGCGTCACTCCTTGACGAGGCCGATCTCATCATACCGCTCCCGCTCCACCGCTGGCGCTTGATGACTGCGCCAATTCTCTGACGCGTGCAGGAGCAGCGCGCGTTGACGCTTTGGTTGTGGGGCGCGTGCCAGCACCTAGCGGCTGGGTGATCCAGTTTAAGTGTGGTCCGCAGGCTCGAATGCGTTTTTCAGATTCTGCGGGCGAAGTCGAGGCGTCGACCGTGCAAAGGACATCACAATCGGTCTTAGAGCATTTTGTTCCGGACCAGCCAATGCCCTTAGTTCTAAGAGGTGAGGGGTCTGTGGCCAGTGGCTTGGCTAGACGGCCAAACAAACTCACTAACGCTTTGAATGACAACGTATCGAGAGTTTCTAGGTCGCAATACTCCGGAACTGGAAACCATTCCGCTGCAACAATTGGTCCTTCTTCGACACGCGCCACCATGTGATGCACCGTCACGCCGAAATTTTTGGCGGCCTCATACAACGCGAAGACGCTTGGATACCGCCCTGGGTAAGAAGGAGGGCCTGGATGAAAATTGTAGATTCCACAATCGATGGCTTCGAGATGGGTGCCCGGCACGATAACTGAGGAGCAGAGAGCGATCAGACGCGTTCCGGACTCGGGGTTGGCGCAGGCGGTGTCCAGTTGTTCCCGGGTTGGCGCGGCTATGATCTCAAGGCCAGAATTTTCAGATGTTAAAAAGCGGCCCAGAGCATCCGCTTCCACATCGCCCATCAGCATAATTATTCTTTTCAGGATCGTCGGTACGATGCGTCTCCGTCTTTTATGTCTGCGGGCGCTTGAAGAGGCCCCGGCAAAGCCTAATATGCCTTACGAGGTAGCAGCATTACAGGAAGGCTGGTGAACCAGCTATGGCTGACATTGAAATATATTCGTCACCAATTTGCGGCTTTTGCTATCGGGCGAAGAGTTTGCTCGATCAGAAAGGCGCATCTTTTCAAGAGATTGATGTCTTGATGAATGGTGAGCGTAAGAAAGAAATGATGAAACGTGCCGGCGGTCGTCATACCGTGCCGCAGATATTTATAAATGATATGCATGTGGGTGGGTGTGACGAGCTGTACGCTCTTGATCGCACTGGAGAGCTCGACAAGCTGTTGTCAGAAGACGTGTTGAGTTAGCCGAAAAGACATGCCCTCGGATAAACCCAAATTTTCTGTTGCTTGCTTGCAGGTCAACGCTGGCAATGATCTCCAGAAAAATATCGATACCGCTGTTGAGATGATTGGTAAGGCTGTCGATGACGGTGCCGAGCTTATTCTCATGCCAGAAAACGTCACAATGATGGAGTGGGGTCGTAAAGCGATCACGTCTAAGGCGCAGGCGGAATGCGACCATCAAGGACTTGCGGTATTCAAAACGGCGGCCAAGCAGCACAGCGTTTGGCTTCACTGCGGCAGTCTCGCCGTGAGTCTTGACGACGGTCGTGTCGCTAACCGCACCTATGTGTTGGATTCAGATGGCGAGATCATGGCCCGTTACGACAAAATACATATGTTTGATGTCGACCTGGGAAATGGCGAGCGCTATGCGGAAAGTTCTACGTTCGCACCCGGAGATAAAGCGGTTGTCGTTGACCTTCCATGGGGCAGGCTCGGTCTAACAATATGTTACGACCTGCGCTTCCCGGCGCTGTTTCGTGACCTGGCGCTAGCCGAGGCAGACATGATTACGGTGCCATCTGCGTTCACGCAGGTCACGGGTGAAGCGCATTGGCATGTGTTGTTACGATCAAGAGCGATAGAGACGGGGGCTTTTATTTTTGCACCGGCACAGACCGGCACGCACCCTGCCGATCGGAAGACGTATGGGCATGCTTTGATTATTGATCCGTGGGGAAAGGTCCTGGCTGATGCTGGGGCGGATCCAGGAATAATTAGTGCTAATATTGACGTCGCGGTCGTTGGTAAAACACGCAGAAAGATGCCGTCTTTAGGTCATGGCCGCCCGTTTGAGCCGGTTTCTGGCTGACATCAAGTCTCTGAATGCGATCTTTATGTAAAGGTGAAACTTGTTAATGAACTTGAAACTCGGGTGCTGCATCCTTACAACACCGAGCTCTCAACGGATTGCAACGCTATGATTGTTTACGATCTTTCCTGTGACAACGACCACGAATTTGAGTCGTGGTTTAAAAATAGTGCGGCCTACGATTCGCTGCGCAAGGGCCGGAAAATTGCGTGCCCCGTTTGTGGGAGCCCAAAAATTCACAAAGCTCCTATGGCGCCTAATATTTCGAAGTCAGGTATCAAAGAAATGGCGCCAGCGCCTGTGCCTGATGAAGCCAAGGTGAAGGTTCCAGACGTTACTGAAACCGATGATATGGCCGCGGCCATGACGAAGGCGGTTGAAGCAATCAAAGAGCTTCAGACGACGATCGAAAAGAACTTCGACAATGTAGGTGTGAAGTTTCCCGAAGAGGCACGCAAGATTCACTATGGTGAAGCAGAACAGCGTGGCATTTACGGTGAAGCAACGGCTGAGGAGGCGCAAGAGCTGATCGACGAGGGAGTCGATATTGCCGCTGTGCCGTGGCAGAAGACCAAACCGTCCTAAGCCACCTCTACTTCTAACTCTGCAATTTTGTCGTTCCACATTTGCTGCAGTGCCTCTCCGAGCGCGTCAGCGAATTGGGTGCTATCGCACTGCTGCGAGGACATAATTCACGGATACATCATCACAGGGGTGCCATTCGCCCGTTGCAAGATCGTAGTCCATACCTTGGATTGCTGTTACTGTGAATCCAGAGTGGCGCAAGTGGTGTGTCAATTCGCTCGGTTTTACAAATTTCGACCAAGTATGTGTTCCAGCTGGGACCCAGCGCAGAATGTATTCTGCCGCCACTTTAGCTAGAGCCAGACTCTTAAGTGTTCGATTGATTGTCGACAAAACCAGTATGCCGTTCGGTCCTACTTTTTCCGTGAGGCTATCTATGAACGTTTTGATATCGCTGACGTGTTCAATCACTTCCAATGCTACAACGGCGTCAAATGGGCCATTTGGAGCATCCTTATCCTCAGGGGCTCCAACGCGGTAATCTATTTTCAATCCTGATGTTTCTGCGTGGTTTCGAGCGGTCGCAATATTTTCCGCAGAGGCATCCAGGCCAACGATGTCAAACCCTAGGCGGGCGAATGGTTCGGTCACGAGGCCACCGCCACAGCCCACATCGGTCAAAGAGAGGCCCGAAAAGGGGTCTGTTTTGTCTAGTGACCGGGAAAAATGCGCCGCAAAAAGATTCGCAAGAATGCGTATTCTGGTTGGATTGAGACGATGCAGAGGGGCAAAAGGACCGCTTGAATCCCACCACGAGGCTGCCTGGGCGGAAAAATTGTCTATTTCCTGCTGATCCCGCGAACTGGCAGGTTCAAGCGCCTGATCGGATAGAATTGTAGTTACCATCTGCCAAAATATCCCTATCTGAGGCCTTTCTTGCCTGTTTCCAGGCCTTTCAGTATGTATAAGCCGCACGAGAGACTGGGTACCGACCGATATTCATTAACAAATTGAAGTACCTTCGGTCACGGCTACTACGAGCCTATTAACACTTTTCAGGCTTATAGGCTCTGTGGTCAGCAGCTGAGCTGCAAAATGAATAGGGTTGAGCAATGCGGATCGTTCAAAAATTTGGCGGTACCTCGGTAGCTGATATCGAGCGCATCCAGGCGGTTGCGCAGCGAGTGAAGGCGGAGGTTGATGCCGGCAATCAGGTAGCAGTGGTCGTTTCGGCCATGGCTGGCGTGACCAATCAGTTGGTCGAATACTGCAGCGCTGCGTCACCGATGCATGATGCGCGTGAATACGATGTCGTGGTCTCAACCGGTGAGCAGGTGACAAGTGGTCTCCTCGCGATGGTTCTGCAAAGCTTGGGTATTCAGGCGCGATCTTGGTTGGGTTGGCAGATTCCAATCCATACCGACAGTGTCCATAGCAAAGCGAGAATTTTGTCGATTGATACTGCTGAGTTGGTGAACCGTCTCGAAGATGGCCAAGTTGCTATCGTGCCCGGTTTTCAGGGCCTAGGTGAAGATAATCGAATTACGACTCTCGGTCGAGGTGGGTCAGACACGACGGCAGTCGCGTTAGCTGCCGCGTTAGATGCTGACCGGTGTGATATCTACACGGATGTTAAGGGCGTTTACACGACCGACCCCCGTATTGTGCCTGCGGCCCGTAAGCTCGACAAAGTGACCTATGAAGAGATGCTTGAAATGGCATCTCTGGGCGCAAAGGTTTTGCAAACACGATCCGTTGAATTGGCTATGAACCATCACGTGCGTTTGCAGGTGCGTTCATCGTTCTCAACGGCGTCTGGAACCCTTGTTTGTGACGAGGAAGAAATTGTGGAAAAAGAAATTGTCAGTGGTATCGCCTACAGCCGCGACGAGGCAAAAATCACTCTTGTTGGTGTTGAGGATCGGCCGGGAATAGCGGCGTCCATCTTTGGTCCGTTGGCCGACGCCAGCATCAACGTCGATATGATCGTTCAAAACGTGTCGGAAGACGGATCTACCGACGTGACCTTTACCGCAGGTCGGGCCGACGTCGATCGCGCTAAGCAGGTGGTTGAGTCCGACGACACCATAGTTTGTCGCGAAGTTCGATCTGACGGGCAGGTGGTTAAGGTTTCTGTTGTTGGTGTCGGGATGCGGTCTCATGTCGGTGTGGCGAAGACCATGTTTGAGGCGCTTGCCGACAAAGGCATCAATATTCAGGTGATTTCTACGTCGGAGATAAAGGTGAGTGTGCTCATTTCAGAGGAATATACTGAGCTCGCCTTGCGCTCGTTACACACAGCATTTGGGTTGGACGCAGAATGACGCGGGTAATTGGTAATGAATGACTCTGTGGTGCCCGGCCATCTCACGGACTTGTGGGCGAAAGGCAAAGAATTCCTGGGGTGTGAGCACGCGATCATGTGTGGCGCAATGACTTGGGTGTCCGAACGGAACCTGGTTGCCGCGATATCCAATGCTGGTGGATTTGGTGTCATTGCATGCGGATCAATGACGCCAGATTTGCTGGACGCAGAGATCAAAGCGACTGCGGATTTAACGTCTCAGCCTTATGGTGTGAACTTAATCACCATGCACCCTGATTTGGATACGTTGGTTCAGGTCTGCCTATCAAACTCGGTGTCTCATGTCGTCCTTGCGGGCGGTCTTCCATCCTCGGCGTCTATCATGACGCTCAAAGAAGGCGGGGCTAAGGTCATTTGTTTTGCGCCGGCTCTCGTGATTGCCAAGAGACTCATTAGGCTCGGCGCCGATGCATTGGTGGTCGAGGGTTCGGAGGCCGGTGGACATATCGGGCCGGTCTCCACAAGCGTCCTGGCTCAGGAAATTCTGCCGGCGATCAAAGACGTACCGATCTTTGTTGCCGGAGGAATTGGGCGTGGCGAAGCCATCGTCAACTATCTGGAAATGGGCGCCGCAGGTGTGCAGATGGGAACCAGGTTCGTCTGTGCTCATGAAAGCATCGCTCATCCGAATTTCAAGAAGGCCTTCGTACGGGGCAACGCCCGTGACGCAATGCCCACGGTACAGATCGATAAACGGTTTCCTGTGATTCCGGTGCGCGCCCTGACAAACGCTGGAACTGACGAGTTTATGGAGACTCAGCGCGCGATGATCGAGAAATTCGTGGCAGGAGAGATCGAACAGATTGCGGCCCAGCTAGAAATCGAGCATTTTTGGGCTGGCGCGTTGCGTAAAGCCGTTATCGACGGGGATGTGGAGCGCGGCTCGTTGATGGCCGGCCAAAGCGTCGGGATGGTGACTAAAGAGCAATCGACAGAAGAGATCATTGCCGAGTTGGTCGAGCAGGCGAATGCTGCTTTGAGAAAAAGAAACTACTAACAGTTCAGTTCCCAGCACGCCGTACTGAGCCATTAATTGTTCTAATGGTATCAATATGATACGATAACCCATTAGGAACAATGATGTTTCGGGTGCAACTGGATGGGTGCTCACCGTCCCGGGTTTGGCTCAAAGTGAGAAGATCGCAAATTTGAACAAGGCTGATCCATATGGCGACATGACGCCTGCATCTGGCCTGGTTTCTGGCGATCATCCTGCGTCTGCAGAGCCCAAGGCTCGGGCTGAGGAGCCAGTTCAAGCAGATAGTATTGGGGCCTTCTTGTGCGCGACACGCATGCGTGCTGGCGGCGACCTGCAAGAAATCGCAAAAATTCTTTGTATTCGCTACGGCTACCTTGTCGCGATTGAAGATGGGCGCCACGAAGACTTACCTGGTAGCGCCTATTCGGTTGGATTTGTTCGAGCCTATGCAGATTATCTCGGTCTTGACGGCAACGAGGTTGTTCGACGTCTCCGTGAAGAAACAGACGGCACCGTAAAAACGGCTCGCTTCGAATTTCCAATGCCGAGTGGTGAAAGTGGTTTGCCCAACGGTGGGTTGCTTGCCATCGCGATGGTCTTAGGCATGGTGGTCTATGGGTCTTGGTACACGATGACCAATGCGGACCGTGACGCTGTCGATTTGATACAAGAAGTTCCGGGTCGGCTAGCTGTTCTGATCCAAGATGAAAATACAGGTCCAACAGATTTGGAATCGAACGAGCCCCAAGGCGCGGGCGCTTCCGATGCCTCCAGTTCCGAAGCTACGATTGCCGCAGATAGCATTGTAGAAAATGCACCGGTCTCTGAAAGCGTCTCTGCAGCAGAACAGCAGGCTGTCGCAGCGGTCGGTGAAGCGATGGAACAGGTACCGACGGACGACGTATCCCAAACGCCCGTGCTCCCAGCATCTGAAGATGAGCCGGCGGTGCCTGAGCCCGCAATAGAAGTCGCGACGGTAGTGCCGGAAACAGAGCCGGTTGAGCCTCCGGCGCGAGGTGTTGAGCGACAAGAAGAGCCAGATATCGTCCAGACTGATGCAACATCAGAGGAAGAGGTGGACATCTATGAGGTGGCATCTCCAGAGAGCGTCGCGATGGAAGTTGCGGTGGTCGCCGAAGTTGCGGCAGTGGAAGTTGAGCAGCCAGTTAATACTGAAGAGCCAGTAGCACGGGTGGCAGAAAATTCGGTCGAAGCCGATGTAGAGAATGAGCAAATAGAAGGTGCGTCGGTCGTTGTTCCTGTAAGCAAGCCGGAAGAGCCGTTGGTTATTGAATTGCGTGCTAAGTCTGACAGTTGGATCCAGGTGCGTGACGGCAATGAACTGCTGCTAACTCGTCTATTGCGCGAGGGCGAAGTCTACCAAGTTCCAGATCGCCAAGGGCTAACCCTGATGACCGGCAATGCTGGTGGTCTTGAAGTCTTTGTAGACGGTGAACTCATGCCGCCGCTTGGAGATGTCGGTGTGGTGCGTAGAGGTGTCCCGCTGAGTGCGGAGCGATTGCGCTCTGGAGTGGCTCCCAGTTAGGGCTGCTCCATTGGACCGGCTATTGTGAGCCAGGTTTTTAGGCTATAAGCCAACCAAGTCATGTATCCAATCAACCGTTTGGCAAAACGATGAGTATCAGGCCGTACAGAGATATTCACCGGCGTCAGTCCCGCCAAATTCGGGTGGGACCGGTATTGGTTGGAGGCGATGCACCAATATCCGTGCAGTCCATGACCAACACCCTGACCTCTGACGCTAATGCTACAACCCGCCAGGTCAAAGCTTTGGAAGAGGCAGGGGCTGACATTGTACGCGTGTCATGTCCGGATGAAGAATCGACGGCGACTCTATCCGAGATCGTTAAAGCTGTTGATGTCCCTATTGTTGCAGATATCCACTTTCACTATCAGAGAGCCATCGAAGCGGCAGAGGCCGGAGCGGCCTGCTTGAGGATCAATCCAGGCAATATCGGGTCGAAAGAACGTGTGCGTGACGTTGTGCAGGCCGCCAAAGATAACGGCTGCAGTATGCGCATTGGCGTCAATGCCGGCAGTCTAGAAAAGCATCTTCTGGAAAAGTATGGGGAGCCCAACCCCGAGGCTCTTGTCGAGAGCGCGCTCTATCACGCCAAGATTTTAGAAGACCATGATTTTACGGAATTTAAGATTAGCGTTAAGGCGTCGGACGTTTTTCTTGCGGTCGCGGCTTATCAAGGCTTAGCCGACCAATGCGACTATCCTCTTCACCTCGGCATTACAGAGGCGGGCGGGCTGAGGTCAGGCACTGTTAAGTCGGCTATCGGGATTGGCAGTCTATTGTGGGCGGGGATAGGCGATACAATTCGGGTATCATTGTCGGCGGACCCAGTTGAAGAAATCAAAGTCGGTTTTGATCTTCTTAAATCATTGGACCTACGACATCGCGGCGTTCGGATTGTTTCTTGTCCATCCTGCGCCCGACAGGGATTTGACGTCATCAAAACCGTTGAAACGCTTGAGAACCGTTTGTCACACATTTCGACCCCTCTTTCCGTTTCGATCATTGGTTGTGTGGTAAATGGACCAGGAGAGGCCCGCCTGACTGACATAGGCATTACGGGCGGCGGCAGCGGAGCGCATAAGGTCTACATTTCTGGTCTTCCTGACCACAATGTAGGCGACGATGACAAGATTGATCACCTTGTGTATTTGATTGAACAAAAGGCAGCTCAAATTGAAAACGCTGCTGGTGATGATAAGAACGAACCAGCTCACGCTGCCGAATAGCGACTTAGACCTTATTCTCTGACTCAATTTATGATTTGAGGACGTTTCTTTGTGACCAATCTCCAGCCGGTACGCGGTACTCATGATCTCCTTCCGGAAGACCACAAGCGTCACCATCATGTGAAAAAATTGGCGCGGAAAACGTCTGAGCTCTATGGCTTTGATGAAGTGGCGACACCTATCTTTGAATTTACAGAGGTGTTTGCTCGCACGCTCGGTGACACGTCGGACATTGTAACCAAAGAAATGTACACCTTTGAGACCAAGGGCGGTGAAAGCGTGACACTGCGGCCGGAAGGGACGGCGGGGGTGGCGCGCGCGTTTATCTCCAATGGTCTGGCGCAGCATGTGCCCGTAAAAGCGTTCTATACGGGCCCAATGTTCCGTCATGAACGCCCTCAAAAAGGACGGCAGAGGCAGTTTCATCAAATTGGTGTTGAGTTGATTGGGGTCGAAGGACCTCAAGCCGATATTGAGGTGATTGCGCTTGGGTATCACATTCTCAAAGACCTGGGCGTACTGGAAAGCACCACACTTGAAATCAACTCTCTTGGCGACACCCAGAGTCGTGCCGCATTCCGCGCTGTTCTTACCGAGTATTTTGAATCCCATAGCTCGAGCTTGTCTGCAGACAGTCGGAACCGGCTCGCAAAAAACCCCCTCAGGATTCTAGATTCGAAAGATGATGGAGATCGGAAGATTGTCGCGGGTGCGCCAGATTTTGCCGAGCACCTTAACGACGTATCTAAGGGTTTTATCGATACTGTCCAACAGGGTCTGACAGATCTCGGTATCTCCTACCAACGGAATCCAAAATTGGTGCGGGGATTGGATTACTACTGCCACACCGCGTTTGAATTCACGACAACTGAACTCGGCGCGCAAAGCGCGGTGCTTGCCGGTGGTCGTTATGACGGGTTGATCGAACAGATGGGTGGTCCTTCGACACCCGGGGTTGGTTGGGCAGCTGGTATTGAGCGCCTCTCTATGCTGGCTGGCGACCCGCCAGCACTAGATCGGCCGATATCCGTAGTCCCTGTTTCTGCTGATCTCTCTGGCAAGGCACAGGAACTTGCTCAAAGCCTCAGGAATGCTGGAGTCTCGGTGGAATTCTCGTTTACCGGCAACATGAAGCGCCGATTGAAACGGGCTGACAAAAACAATGCGCGGGCCGCTTTGATTCTTGGTGAGGATGAGTTGAAAGACGACAAGATTATGTTGCGTGATCTTGATAGTGGTGAGCAGGAGGCGATCCCATTAAATACGGTCGTAGAAACACTGCAAAGAATATACTCTTAATTGAGACGTTGTCGTTATGAGCCTTGAAGAAAACCTCACTCGCATTGTCGCGCGCCACGACGAAATACAGTCCCGGTTGGCTAACGACCGTGATTTGGACTCCAAACTGCTGTCTGAACTCGGGAAAGAGCTTTCGGATCTCAATCCAATTGTCGAAAAAATCCAAACTGTTGAACAACTCAGGGATCAGATCATAGAAGCACAATCCATTATTCAGGAATCGTCTGGCGATAAAGATATGAAGGCAATGGCTGAGGAGGAATTGACCAACCTACTCGCCCGCGTTCCCAATGAAGAAGCCGAACTTCAGGTCATGCTTATCCCGAAAGATGCAGATGACGCTCGCAATGCACTTTTGGAAGTTCGGGCGGGCACTGGGGGCGAAGAGGCGGCGTTATTTGCCGCCGATTTGTTCCGGATGTACGAAAGGTATGCATCGTCTAAGGGTTGGAAATTTGAGATCATGGACCTGAGCGAGACGGGAATTGGCGGGTTTAAGGAAGCCATCGCTACGATTTCAGGAAAAGAGGTTTTCGGCCGTTTGAAATTTGAGTCAGGCGTGCATCGCGTTCAACGGGTGCCGACCACAGAATCAGGCGGTCGCGTTCACACGTCTGCTGCTACGGTGGCGATCATGCCTGAAGTGGAAGACGTTGATATTGAAATTGATACTAAAGATTTGCGTGTAGATACGTACCGAGCTCAAGGTGCTGGAGGCCAGCATGTTAACAAGACGGATAGCGCCGTGCGTATCACACACCTTCCAACTAATACGGTCGTGCAATGCCAGGATCAGAGCTCTCAGCATAAAAACCGGGCGAAAGCGATGAAGGTGCTCAGGGCCAGACTCTATGACCAAGCCAAGCTTGAGAAAGAAACGGCGCGGGCAGCAGATCGGAAAGGTCAAGTGGGTAGCGGCGATCGATCGGAACGCATTCGCACCTATAATTTCCCGCAAGGCCGGGTCACTGATCACCGCATTAACCTGACCATGCATAAGCTCGAAGACATGTTGCAGGGGGCTGCGCTAGATGAAGTTGTCGACGCCCTGACCGCTGAAGACCAGGCAAGCAAACTTGCTGCAATGACCAACTAACAAAGGCGACGGTATCATGTCGCATGTGTTGGAAGACGTTCTTCAAGAAAGTGCTGATAGTTTAAAAGCCTCTGGAGCAGAGTCTCCACGCCTGGACGTGCGAATGTTGGCATCTGCGGTTCTGGAATGCTCACCAAAAGATGTTCTTATGCAGTCAACGGCTACGATGCGCGATCAGGACTATGATCGCTTTCAAGAGCTCGTTAGTCGCCGATGCAAGGGCGAACCCGTCAGTCGAATTATTGGCGTAAGAGAATTCTGGAGTCTGCCATTTTCGTTATCCGCAGACACACTTGACCCTCGACCAGATTCAGAAACGATCATTGAAGCCGCGTTAAAGATTCACTCTGATTCAGCGGTCAAATCGCTCTCGGTACTTGATGCGGGAACAGGGACCGGTTGTTTGCTGCTCGCCCTGCTGAGCGAATGGACGTCTGCCTCCGGGGTTGGTGTTGATATATCCGTAGGGGCGATCAAGACAGCGCATGCAAATGCAGTCGACCTGGGAATGGCTCAGAGGGCTCACTTTGTCGTTGGTGACTGGCTCGGATCAGTAGGGGGGCAGTTTGACGTTATCGTTAGTAATCCGCCGTATATCCGAGAAGAAGAAATCCCGGCCTTATCGCCGGATGTTCGGCTTTATGATCCTCAATTAGCCTTATTGGGAGGTGCCGATGGACTGGCTGCCTATCGAAAATTAATACCTGAATGTCGGCAGCTTTTGTGCCCTGGAGGGGTGTTGGTGCTTGAGTTGGGTCGCGGGCAGGAGGCTGATGTTAGCCACATAATTGAGGCGGAAGGCTTAGGCCGAATCGAAAGCCATCGAGACCTGAACGGTATCGTGCGATGTCTTTCTGCTACTGTTGCACAAAAAAAGGTTGGAAAATCGAAACAAGCTGGCTACGATAATTTCACCAACGAAAACCTTGATTGATTGGCAGTTTGGCCAACGTACTTAGGTCTTCGTTTGAGAACAGCAGGGGCTGTTCACAGTCAACTCCCATAAGACGATCTTCGGGAGCCGCAAGGCGGAAAAGTTTTCTGTCGCGGTTATGACTGGACTAAGAGGAATTTGATCCAACAACTCGGCACAAGACTCTATGTCAAAAATGACCGGTTCTAAGGGACGGGGACGCAACCGCAATAACAGTGGGAAGCGTTCTCAGGGAAGAGGTGGAAACTTCGACCCAAATGGTGGCCGTAACCGCGGCAACGCTCAACAGCTCATGGACAAGTATATGTCCCTGGCCCGTGATGCGACTCAGCAAGGTGACCGTATTACTGCTGAGAACTACTATCAGCATGCGGACCACTATTACCGAATCATCAATGCGCGGAACGAGCAACAAGCAGCTCGCAACGAGCAGCAAGGTGGTCGCAACGAGAATCGTCGGCCCCAGAACAATGGCGGGCAGGCCGCTAACTCCGATTCCAATTCGGACCAATCTACGTCTACTGATCAGGGCGCTAGTGCCAATGCCGCCGGTGTTGATGCGGCGGTCAAAGATGTGCCGATTCAAACTGACGAAGATGATGCGGCAGGAAAAAAGTTCACCTCAGATGACAAAAAAGAAGCGGCACCAAAAAAACAAAGGCGTGCTCGTGCGCCGAAGAAAACCGCTTCGGGTGCTAAAGATACACCGGCTTCAGAGGCTGCTGAGTAAGGGCAATACGCGCCATTTCAACGACTTCTTTCAATTAATTCCATGCTTCGCATTGCGGTAAGCCCGTGCGTCCCCAATATTGATATCTGAGCCCACTATTGAGGGTTAAAATTCTCGCCTCCAACGGGAGATTTTTGGCCTGTCGCATAAAAGGGACTTAGGCATATGAACCTCGAGTCTATGACCGAACGGTCAAAAGGATTTCTTCAGGCTGCCCAGACGATTGCTCTCAGAGACAATCATCAGCAGGTTACGTCGTGCCACCTCCTGAAAGCGTTGCTGGAAGATAGTGAAGGGCAGGCGGGACGCCTCATTGAATCCGGTGGCGGCGAGGCTAAACGCGTACTCGCGATCGCAGATAAAGCGCTGAGCAAACTGCCTAGTGTCGAAGGTTCTAATAGCCAGATGTATATTTCGCAGGATCTGGCGAAAGTTGTAGACCAGGCTGAACAGCTTTCTAAGAAGGCTGGCGATTCTTTTGTTACTGTTGAATATCTCCTGTTGGCTTTGACGTTAGAGACGGATGGCGAGTCTGGAAAGGCGCTTGCAGATTCGGGTGTGACGCCGCAAAGCTTGAATGCGGCCATCAACGACCTGAGAAAAGGTAGAACGGCTGATTCCGCGAGTGCGGAAGACCAATACGAAGCGCTTAAGAAATATACCCGCGATCTTACTGAGGCGGCGTCTACGGGAAAACTTGATCCAGTAATTGGTCGCGACGAAGAAATTCGTCGCACTATTCAAGTGCTATCTCGCAGGACGAAAAACAACCCTGTTCTCATTGGTGAGCCGGGAGTTGGGAAGACGGCCATCGCTGAAGGGTTGGCCCTGCGCATTATCAATGGTGATGTCCCGGAGAGCTTGAAGCAGAAATCTCTTCTTACGCTGGACCTGGGATCGTTAATCGCTGGGGCGAAATTTCGCGGGGAGTTTGAGGAGCGCCTCAAAGCTGTATTGAATGAAGTGACGGGCGCTACCGGTCAGATCGTGTTGTTTATCGACGAAATGCATACCCTTGTTGGTGCCGGCGCCGCTGAAGGTGCAATGGATGCGTCGAATCTCCTAAAGCCAGCGCTTGCGCGAGGAGAATTGCACTGTATTGGTGCCACAACGCTGGAAGAGTACCGCAAGCACGTGGAAAAAGACGCCGCGCTGGCGCGTCGGTTCCAGCCAGTTTTTGTGAACGAGCCCACCGTTGAGGACAGCATCTCAATCCTGCGCGGAATTAAAGAAAAGTATGAGATGCATCATGGGGTAAGAATTTCTGATAGCGCGTTAGTGGCAGCTGCCACCTTGTCCAATCGTTACATCACCGACCGATTCTTGCCGGATAAGGCGATCGACCTCATGGATGAGTCGGCGAGCCGGCTACGCATGGAGGTTGATTCAAAACCAGAAGAACTGGATGAGCTTGATCGGAAGATCATTCAACTGAAAATAGAGCGTGAAGCCCTTAAGAAAGAGAAAGACAGTGCGTCCCAGGATCGGTTGGAGAAACTCAGCACAGAGCTCGTTGACCTAGAGGGCAACTCAGCCTCACTCACCGAGCGTTGGCAGTGTGAGAAAAACAAGCTCGCTGACGCGACGCGGGTCAAAGAGGAATTGGAACAGGCGCGTCTGGAATTGGACCATGCTTTGCGGGCGAGCGAATACGAACGCGCTGGACAATTGCAGCACCAGGTTATTCCTGATCTTGAACAAAAGCTAATTGATGCAGAACGACAAGATGGGTCTGCCGTGGTTACGGAAGAGGTGACTACAGAGCACATCGCGAGCGTGGTTTCACGTTGGACCGGGATCCCCGTCGACAAAATGCTCGAAGGAGAGCGCGAAAAGCTGCTGCAGATGGAAGAGCAGATTGGGCGACGCGTGATTGGCCAAAGCGAGGCGATTGCAGCTGTCTCAAATGCCGTGCGGCGGTCGCGAGCTGGTCTGCAAGATCCAAATCGGCCCATCGGTTCATTCCTGTTCCTAGGGCCGACAGGTGTCGGGAAAACGGAGCTCACAAAAGCTCTGGCTGAATTCCTGTTTGACGACGAAGCGGCAATGATTCGCATCGACATGTCTGAGTACATAGAGAAGCATGCGGTAGCACGCCTAATCGGTGCGCCGCCCGGGTACGTTGGGTACGAGCAGGGCGGAGCTTTGACAGAAGCTGTGCGACGCCGGCCCTATCAGGTGATCCTTTTTGATGAAGTTGAAAAGGCGAACCACGAAGTCTTCAACGTCATGTTGCAGGTTTTGGACGATGGACGTTTAACGGATGGGCAGGGCCATACCGTAGATTTCCGCAACACTCTTATCGTCATGACATCCAACCTTGGGTCTGATGTCTTGGCCGCGCAAAGTGACGGCGCCGCTCCTGAAGAGGTGCGGGACGATGTTATGGAGATTGTCCGGGCGGCGTTCAGACCAGAGTTTTTGAACCGTCTTGATGAGATCCTTCTGTTCCATCGCCTTAGCCAAGAACAAATGGGCGCGATTGTTGATATCCAAGTTGCGCGTTTGATGCACCGGCTCGAAGAACGGGACATTGTTCTTGATGTGGATGATGCTGCGGCTGAGTGGCTAGGCCGGCAAGGCTATGATCCGGTCTACGGGGCCCGTCCGTTGAAGCGGGTTATCCAGCGCCAATTAGAAAACGTCTTGGCCACTATGGTTCTTAACGGTGACGTGCTCGATGGCTCGAATGCAAAGGTGTCTATCGATGGGGATGGGCTGTCGATTAACGGCAAAGCTGTTTCTGCCAAAGCGGCCTAGAATGATTGTCAGTTTTTCCTTATTCGACTGAACGACTTTCATTACCGTCGCATAGAGACGCAACGTCGCGCTCAGCGAAGGCATTCGACCAAGCTACATCCGTTGACTTTCTGACAGCTTGGAATGCCATCAGTTCTTCACCGGTGAGAGATTTGGAGGCTGGGAATCGCACTTTCATGGGATTTACTTGGCCACCATTCTTGAGAACCTCGTAGTGAAGGTGCGGACCAGTTGATCTGCCGGTGGTCCCGACATACCCGATGACTGCACCTTGTTTGACCCGGCTACCAACTTTGTAGCCTTTGGCAAAACCTTTCATATGCGCGTAAGCGGTTGCAAAGCCATCGCCGTGACGAATTCGTATGTAATTGCCGAAGCTGCTCCACCGTTGGCGTTTCTCAATGACCCCATCACCAGCCGCATAAATTGGTGTGCCGCGCGGCGCTGCGAAATCTACGCCGCGGTGCATTTTGGTGTAGCCGAGTACGGGATGTTTGCGTCGTCCAAAAGAAGACGAGAGACGCGCCCCGTTTATGGGCGTTCTCATCAAAGCTTTTCGAATGCCTTTACCATCTTCGTTGTAATAGTCGATGTGATTTTCGGTGTGCTCGTATGCGTAAATTTTGAATGTTTTACCGCGCAGTGTCATGGACGCGTATTCGATCTCACCATTAGACACAACCAATCCGTCTTCGGTTATGCGCCGCTCAAACATCAATTCGAAGCTGTCGTTCGCGCGAATGTCTCGTTGGAAATCAATGTCATATGAGAACAGCCGAATCATATCGACTAGAACTGGAGCAGGAACACCTTTGTCGACGGCTGCTTCATAGAGGCTCGAGTTAATGACCCCTGTAAAAGCTTGAGTTTCTAAATTTGTCTGCGCTTTTAATGTGGTGGCACTGAATGTGTCAGTGGTTGACCGCAGAGCTATAATGTCGTGACCGGGTCCGACTGCAATCCGAATGGCGTCAAGGTCAGGTGCGGCGGAGTTTGTCGTCGCGGATACAACAATCTTCTGACCGATGCGGATGTCGCGGGGGTCGAAAATTTCATTGAGCGCGGTCACGGCTGCATGCGCATCGGCAGCTGCGATTTTGTTTTTCTGCAATAGACCAAGAAGAGTATCTCCTCGGCCAACAGTCAATTCGGTTTTTGCCAGCACCTGTGTTGGGGCGGTTGAAACAATAACCGGCGAAAGCCCCAGGGCAGCCGATGCTTCGACTGTTTCAACCACGTCGCTGGTTGTCATGTCAGCGTTAAAACTGGTGCCTGATCCAGGCGGCAAACTGATTTGGGTGTTGATGGCCAGAACAGCGCCTAGAAGCGCTCCTGAGCTCGTGTACCAAACCGCGTTCGGATGCAATCCGATCCCCATATTGCCCCTCACAAAGCGCGGTTATCTCTCATTTTTGATCTTAGTTTGTTGTTTTTTGTTAAGGCGAGGTCACTGGCATTTTAGCCAGTTTATCCCAACCCTTTGATTCTTAATGGAAATATGATGAAATCAGCGCGTCGTGTCAATATTATCGCCGTAAGCCAGTGGTGACGGACAAGGCTTAACAAGAGGCCAATTTTGAGAGGGTCGAAATACAGCCTCTTTTGCGCCTCGCAGAGGCCGCCAAACCCCCAGAATTCCGCGGAGATTCGTTTGACAGCCACAAAAACGGCACTTATCTTTGATCATTAGCGCTGAACGGATTGGTTATTTGGGTTTCAGCGTACCCAGTCCATTGAAATTGCTGGGTTTTATAAACATTAATTCAAGGCTTGACGCAGGGTAGGTCACCCTGTAGAACCCGCTCTCCCGTTGAGAGGGGCCCCTTTTTGGGGCTCGGACTTGCGGGGCCTTTTTTGAGGGGTTCGCGGTTTTACCGAGGACCCCTTAGTTAAGTGCTCTTTGACATTGTGAAGAGATCTCGAAAGGGATGCGTAGGCGGCGGTTCGCTAGTTCGGACGTTGTCAACGCATCTACGCAACACCAAGTAATTGTGTGAAGTGTTTGTGCAGGACAGCTCCAATTCAACTTGAGAGTTTGATCCTGGCTCAGAACGAACGCTGGCGGCAGGCCTAACACATGCAAGTCGAACGATCCGTGGTCTTCGGACCACAATGGATAGTGGCGCACGGGTGAGTAACGCGTGGGAATATGCCCTGGAGTACGGAATAACCAATGGAAACGTTGGCTAATACCGTATACGCCCTACGGGGGAAAGATTTATCGCTCCAGGATTAGCCCGCGTCTGATTAGCTTGTTGGTAGGGTAACGGCCTACCAAGGCTACGATCAGTAGCTGGTCTGAGAGGATGACCAGCCACACTGGGACTGAGACACGGCCCAGACTCCTACGGGAGGCAGCAGTGGGGAATATTGGACAATGGGGGCAACC
>JAURPI010000045.1 GCA_030835385.1 Alphaproteobacteria bacterium
CTCGCCTTCCTCGCCTTCCTCGCCTTCTTCGCCTTCTTCGCCTTCCTCGCCTTCCTCGCCTTCTTCGCCTTCTTCGCTTTCCTCGCCTTCTTCGCTTTCCTCGCCTTCTTCGCCGCCTGGGTTGCCTGGCGTTGAGATCTGTTGGACGAGGGTGTCAACGACGCTACCGATTGACTGAACATCAGCTTCACTAAACGTAGTTGGCCTTGGTGTTTCGCCAGCAGCGAACTGCCACCCGCCATTGGTGCTGTTAACCGTACCGACGACGACTCCATTTGGAAGGGTCAGTGTTATTTCGCCGGTTCGCTGCTGCCCATCAGCCAAGATTTCAGGTCGATTAACAATTGAAATGTCACCGGTATCCGGGTCATAGGTTGCGAGCACCTTAGTTCCACGAATCCCGATGGTGGCCACTGGCGTATCCAACTTCATCGCGTCAGCACCGGTTTTGGCTATAGAACCACTAATTACCGAAGCCGTGCCAGCGAGCAGGGTAAAGGTTGCCGAGCCCGCATCTGACACTGGATCGTAAATCAATTCGTCGAGTACGAGCTCGCCATCTTCGCCTAACGCGAAAGTTGTCTCGTCCAGAAATACAAGGCCAATTGATGCAGCTTCACCCGTAATGATGAGGTCGCCCATGTAAACGGCATCGCCCTCACTGAGCACCACAATACTGCCATCGGCACGCTCAACAGTGACCTCACCTTCCGTCGCTTGCACAATGCCAATAGGGTCAGTACCCGCGGCTGCGCCTTCTTGGGCCATCTCCCTAGCTTTAGGGCCTTCCGCGATACGCCCTATTACTCGACCAGATACAATGAGCCCCTGGCCATCTGTTAGTGTCGGGGGAGAGTCACTAGCAAAGAAATCTTTAACCAGGGAACGCTCACCGCTGGGACTGACAACTAGCAGGTCGTCGCCAAGCTTGTCGAAGTTGCCGGTTAAGAGCGCCGAGGCGTCCGGAATGACGGCGCTACCATTCTCAATTAGCACGAGTTTTGTGGTCGCCTCAGAAGACGCATTCAAGCTACGGATCAATTCCGTGGGGTTTTCGTTCTTAGTCATGGGGGCAAACTACCACAAGCTGCATTATCAGCTAAAAAAAAGGATGCTTTATTGTTTTTATGCGAAAACATAAGCCTCTAGCCATTATCCCTGGTCGAAACACACGGGCCCGTCACCTGACGCATGGCTCTGGGGTATGGTTGCAATAGAATTTTCTGGGCCTAAGGAGACTTTGTTACGGCACCACCCGCGGGTCCGGGAGGCGGTGGGAACACGACTGAAACGGCTAAACCTGGGGCATTGTCAGACAGCGTCACTGAAAGCCCGTGAGACCTGGCCACCGCCCTGACCAAACTCAGGCCTAATCCAGAGCCCGGCGTGCTGCGGCTATCATCTAAGCGATAGAGCCTCTCAAACACCTTGTCGCGGTGAGAGGCTGGAATTCCAGGGCCGGAATCGGTGATTTCCAAGACGGCGGAACCGTTTTCAGCCTTGAGTGAGATCGAAACATTGCCCCCTTCTGGCGTATATTTAACGGCGTTGTCCGTCAGATTTGCCAGCGCCTGGGCGACCAAATTTGAGTCCCCCCACCCTGTGACGGAGAAATCAATGTTGGAACCAAACTCAACACCCTTCTCTTCGGCCAGCGGCTGATACAGGTCGACAACGTCTTCAATAATCGACCCAAGTTGGAGAGGCCCAAAAGAGCGCCGCAAAGATGCTTCGGCGCGCGCAATTCGCAATAACGATGCAAACGTTGCCAGAAGACCATCAGCATCTGCTATGGCCTCTTCAATCTCTTCTTTTTCTTTTTCATCTGTCGCATTGTTGGCGGCAATTTCCAAACGCACGCGGAGCCGGTTCAATGGCGTACGCAGATCATGTGCAACGTTGTCTGAAACTTCGCGCAACCCACTCATCAAATGCTCGATCTGGTCGAGCATCTCGTTGACCGAGTCAGACAACCGGGACAATTCATCACTTTGTCCAGTGCTGTCGATCCGCTGACTAAGATCCCCGCGCATAATGCGTCGGCAAGTTTGAGTGATGTCTTCCACCCGCCCCATGATGGACCGACTAAACAAAAGACCGCCGACCACACCCAAAGCGATGGTGATACCCAGACCAATGTTCAAAGAGCGAAGAAGTTGAGCACGAAAAGCGCGGGCTTCACGTATATCGCGCCCAACCATGAGCCGATAGCCACCTGGAATAAGGAACTGCAAGCCCCGTACGTCGGCCAATCCGGGTTCAGCCGCCTGCAAATCGACGATCGAAAAATTTATCCAAAGGTCGTCGGCCTCAACGTCGTCAGGCCAGGCAGTCAAGTTTCCTGCCAATCGCTGCTGATTTGGGTTGATAAGAAGATAAATGCCGTCGGTTCGCGTGTTGGGATCGATACGTCGATTGATGGCACTAACAAGACCTCCCACACCTTCGCGTCTGAAAGTGTCCTGAAACCCTTTGACTTCAGCCTCAATGGCCGCCTCGGTCTGTTGCTCGGCAAATACACTTGTGTTGATAAAGACGAAAACGAAAAGCGCACCGACCGAACCAGCAAACACCGCCGTATAAAGCACCGCTAATCGAAAGGTCGTGGTTTTGACCAGGCGTCCGAGGCGAGCCACAGCCTAGACAGCGGGCTCTAGTTTGTATCCCGCACCACGGATGGTCTGCAAAATCGCTGTCTCGAACGGCTTATCAATTTTTTGCCGCAAACGGCTGATATGGACATCGATAACATTAGTCTGGGGATCAAAGTGATACTCCCAGACATTCTCCAGCAACATTGTCCGTGTCACCACTTGCCCGGCATGCCGCATCAAATATTCTAGCAACTTGAACTCGCGCGGATGCAGGTACACGCGCTTGCCTTCCCTGGTGACTTTGCGTGCAAGAATGTCCATTTCAAGGTCTCCGACACTGAGTTGGGTCAACTCACCTTGCCCGCGACCGCGTCGCGTCAGAGCTTCCAAACGAGCCAAAAGTTCGGCAAAAGCAAATGGCTTTATCAAATAATCATCGCCGCCCGCCTTCAATCCCTCGACACGGTCCTCGACATCACCCAACGCGCTCAAAAACAGTACCGGAGAATCAATTCCTTCTTCGCGAATTGTCTCGACAACTTTCACACCGTTGGGTCCAGGCAACATGCGATCAATGACCATGATGTCGTAAGTATCAGACATCGCACGTTCGAGCGCCTGCCGGCCGTCCTCGGCGTGATCCACCACGTATCCTGCCTCGCGCAGACCTTTCGTGACAAAACTCGCCGTTTCAAGATCGTCTTCCACGACCAGAACACGCATGATGACTTCCTTAGCTTTTTACAGCCGAGACAGATTTTGGATCTCGACGATCCCTATAAGAACACACTACCTCAAAAGCGCACATTATATAGTTTTCATGTTAATGGTTTAGTTGGCATGATAGCGACCCGTGGACACCAGCTTTGGAGCTCAAATGAGCGACTTACAAACTGAACTTGAGGCGTTGCTGGGTGACTTTCGGGACCGATGGTGTCGCCTTAAACCGACTAAATTGCGGGACCTGTGGGACCCCGATGAAGCCAACCCCTTCTACATCGCCGAAGAAGTCCCTGACCCAATGTATGGCTGGGACGTGATCGAGCCCTATTGGCAAGCCGCTGAGAAACTTCTGCTGAAATTCTCTATCCGCACTCAAGATCTTAAGTGCAAACAAATAAGCGACACCCATGCCGTTATGAATTTTATTATGCATTGGAATGGACTGATCAAAGGAATGGAGGACGCCCCCCTTGGCCTTGACGTGCGTGTTTCCGCCGTCGTCAAACGCACCTCCGAAGGATGGCGTTTTTGCCACTATGTTGAAGCACCTCTCGGCGCGTTCCCCTACCTAAAGGCCACTTACGTCGCAAATGTCGACCCAGGCTTCATGGACGATTAGTCTAAGGCGCTGATTTATTTGAAGTATCTGAATGGCATCTTGGTCTTCGATCTCAACCTTTAATTCGCCGATACTGTGGTTATGACTTCAAGAACATTCAAATTGACGCGACACGTACCAAGGACAATTACGGGTCTATGTTTGTCGATGGTCGCCGTTTCTTTTATCGGCATAACCGCACCACCAGCAGAGGCGCAACTCGGCTTGCGGGTTAATCCAGCGCCTTTGGTGGCGCCAATAACTGCGCCGGTCAATCGCAGTTTAAATATTCTGAATAATCAAGTTTCGAGAGGCCTAACGAATTTCAATAACTCGGCGACGCGCGGATTAAATCAGGTCAATCGCTCTGTGAATCGCAGCCTCAATACGGTCAATCGATACTCCTACGGACCACGTCGCGTGGTCCGCTACCCAACCACCAACGCTTATCCTCGGAGAAGCATTGCAAACCACTCGACAAGCACACGGTCGCCCTATACGTCGCCACAATCGTTGCAACGACGACAGTTGCCACAATCACAACCCACCCGCCTAAGCAAAGAGCAAATAAAAGCATTGCAGGCTTACCAAGAAAGCCGCCCAGTCCGCCGCGACGGATGCTCAAATCGGCGAGATTATTGAATGGGCCTATGAAGGCGGATATAAATATGGAGCTGTACGTGCCCTCTCCGAACATACGCTAGGTACGCTCCGCTGTCGTAAATTTGAGCAGGTGATCACCTTAAATGGGGTCAGTAAGACCGCGACGGGCAGTGCCTGCGCACGTGGCAATGGGCAATGGGCCCGCGCGAACTATTAGGCGTCAGTTTCGTCGAATAACGCGGTAAGCGCTGCCCGGTCAATTTTTCCACTTTGCGTTCGAACCAGTTCATCAGCGATTACCCATTGCCTCGGGCAGGCATAGGGCTCGAGAGTCTCGCGGCAATACTCCACAAGCGCAGCCTCTGATAACGAAGCACAGTCCTTCTGCACAACAACTGCAGCAATAACCTCCCCCCATCTCGCGTGACGCAATCCTATGACGGCGGCATCGTTAATATCAGGATGACTGATAAGTGCAGCTTCAATGGCAGACGGATAAACCGTATAGCCTGCAGACGTGATCGCTGACCCCTCTCGTCCATCGAGAAAGAGATAACCCTCTTTATCGAGATGCCCAAAGTCGCCAACAGTTGCCCATAAACCTTCAACTCGCATGCCACTGCCGTCGGTAGGCCCAACGTAACCCGAACATAACATGCCACTCTTGACCCACACGGTCCCTACGCTGCCCGCACGCACGGCTTGGCCTGTCTCATCTCGGATTTCTATCTCTACGCCGGAAAATGCTCGCCCAACTGAGTCTGGCGGGCAATTGTCAGCCCCCTTTGCAACGGTGACAAAACTAAGCTCCGATGCACCGTAATATTCAGTGGTTTCCGCATTTGGAAAAATATGCGTCGTTCGTTGCCGAAGAGACGGCGAAAGCTTCGCACCCGCTGTAATAATTTGCCTAACTCCGCCAAACGTTTTTCCGTTCGCATGCTCAAGCAACACATCAAGCATCGCCGGCACGAGCACGACTGTAGTTACGTCATGTTGCTCAATTGAAGAGAATGCCAACGCAGCATCAAAACGCGACTGAATGAGCGCTGTTGCACCGCCGCACAAAGTTTCAAGGACAGCGTATAAAGACAAACCGTGGCTCAAAGGCCCTGGTGCTAGGACGCAATCCTGTGCCGTCATTTCAAACTCTAATGCACTGTGACGAAAGCTCTTTGTCCAAGTCAGGTGTGGCCGAATGAAACCTTTTGGTGGCCCACTCGATCCTGAAGTGAATCCCAACAAAAACGGTGTTTCTGGGGTAGCCATTGACGTCAACGTTTCAGACAGGACCTCTTGATGAACAATAGCTTCCACGTTTTCTGATGACAGGAGCGAGGTCTGGCTAGGTCTCTTCGAAAAATCACCAATGGCATCGGCAGGAGTAATAATCACGTCAGGTCTGTGATCAGACATGAGTGTGTTGACCAAAGGCGTCGGCCACCCAGGGTCGAACAGGCAAACACAGCCTGCTGCCATAAGTGTTCCAATAAACGTATCAACGACTAGAGGGCTATTAGGCAGACAAAGCGCCACACGCTGAGCGCCTAAATCCTCAATGTACAAAGCGAAACGATGCGCGCGGGCATTTAGTTCTGCATAGGTATACGGTTCGTCGTCGGCGATAAGCGCGACTTTGTCTGGCGTATCAGCAGTTACCTTCAAGAAACCGCTATGGACCAGGTCTAAATCGGTGGCGAGCACCATGGGTTAGCGCCCGGCTACCGGGTACGCCCGCCTTACCGCGACAGCGACCGTCGCCGCCACACCCGCTTTAGTCAGGTCACCCGGCAAAAATGCCGCCGACGCAAGCGCTGCTGTCGTGAGCGGAAGGTCGAGCACCGCGGCCATTGCCGGAATACCAAACACATAGACGACACCTATTCCACCAACACAATTTGCGACAAACAGTGCCACCAAAGTTGACCCCATTCGAACGACTATGAGGCCAATCACATACGCGCCAAGCGCCCAACCGATTAAGTAACCAACGCTGGGACCAACAAAGACTGAGAGTCCACCTCTCCCTCCAGACAGAAGCGGTAATCCAATCGCCACCAAAACGAGAAGCAGAAGGATCGCGAGAATGGCGCGCCGCGGACCAATCAAACAGCCGGCCAACATCACACCTAGTGTTTGCGCAGTCACCGGCACGGGCACAAGCGGCACAAGTATTGGTGGAAGCAAACCGAGCGCGGCTGTGAGCGCAGCGAACAACGCGATCAACACAGTATCACGCGCTGTCATGAGCCATCCCACCGCTCAAAACCGCGGGCGACAAGCGCATCCGACAAATCGTCTGACTGACGTAAAACTCGCGTCAAGACTGGAACAAAGCCGGCTAAGTACACGCGTTCCAGACCGCGTGCCCGCTGGGCCTCGCGCACGTCCCGCACCGTTTCAAATACGGCAGGTATAAGACGAATTGTCAGAGTAATTAGAAACGCAACGCGGTCGGGTGACACCCCCAATGGCCGAAGCGGCTCACACAGGCGTGCTATGACAGTACTCATATCTGTGAGTCGTGTAGTGTAAGTCACAATCGCAGCGGTCCATACCAACGCCAGAAGCCTCAGAATAACGTTGGCTGCCGTTTGCATATCCGCAAACCAGATCTGCGCTAAAGCGATGAGCGCAAACCAAATTAACAAAGGCCGGGTCGCCATCCATAGATGCTGCAGCCCCAAACCAGCAACAAAAATAAAAACGAAAGCCACACCCATAGCCAACGTGGCAAGAGGCATGCTGCCGTCCAAGACAATCAGAATAATTCCGATGCAGAACAAGGCGATTAGCTTCAGCCCCGCGCTTAGGCGGTGAATGATACTTTCACCTGGTACATACAACCCGACAATCATGTCAGTGTTTCCAGATACTGGGGAATTGTATTTGTCGGCGACCCATCATTAGTAATTTTCCCATTCGCGATTACCAAGACGCGGTCGAAGTCGTCCAAATGTTCAACATGATGGGTAATGAAAATAACTTGGCAGGGCAGATCAGCAATCAACCGCATAACATGCGTTGCATTGCGGCGATCGAGTAGCGTCGTGGGTTCGTCGCAGACGAGGATATCTGGCTCAGTCACCATGACCCCAGCAAGTGCGAGGAGTTGTTTTTCACCGCCGGACAGCAAATGCGCTGAGCGGTCCGCCAAATGTGTAAGTGAGAAGCGCTTTAAGGTTTCTTCCACTCGGCGTGCCCGGTCCACCGCAGCGAGTTTGAGTGGCTTCAGGCCAAGCTCTACTTCCTCAGAGACCGTTGGCATAACTATTTGATTGTTCGGATTTTGAAAGAGAAAGCCGACCCGAGAACGAATTTCTTTACCGTCGGTGCGGGTATCTAAGTCCTGGACTTTTACAAAACCATTGTCTGGCACAAGCAGGCCATTCAGCAGCCGCGCGAACGTGCTTTTGCCCGATCCGTTATCGCCTATGACACCTATACGGTGCTCTGAGAGTGAAACCGAAATATCATCGAGAACAATCCGATCCTGAAACCGGACAGACACGTGATCCAATTCGATCATCACAACGGCCAAGCGTAAAGCAAAGCCGGAACAGATACGGCGACCACTAGAATCTCCAATGGCAACCCCATGCGCCAGTAATCACCGAAGCGATAACCACCCGGCCCCATGATAAGCGTATTATTTTGATGTCCAATGGGCGTGAGGAATGCACATGAAGCCCCTATCGCGACAGCCATTAGAAACGTATCTGGATTTGAGTTGAGCCGCTCTGCAATTTGCACTGAGATCGGCGCCATAACCACTGCTGTCGCTGCGTTATTCATTATATCTGACAACGTCATCGTCACGACCATCACGATGATGAGGGCGACAACGACGGGAAACTGATCCGTGACCGCGACAATGCTTTGGGCGATCAATCCAGCTGCCCCAGTTCTATCCAACGCCTCACCAACTGGGATCATGCACCCCAATAAGATCAAAACCGGCCATTCAATACTGCCGTAGGCACGGCGGGGTGAAACGACCCGTCCGAGAATCATGACCGCGATAGCAACACCGAAAGCAATAGTAATCGGCACAATTTTAAATGCAGCAGCCGCAATGGCTACGCCGAAGACTGTCGTCGCAAAAAGAGCGCGGCGATGGCGACCAACGCCAAGTGATCGCTGAGCCAAAGGCAAACACCCCAACCGACCCAACATGTCATTTAGTTGATCTTTCTCGCCTTGCAGTAGGAGCACATCACCTGCACGAAAGCGATGCTGATTCATCCGTGTCTTGGTCCGTTTACCCTGACGCGACACGGCCAGCAGATTAAGATGATACCGCGATCGAAGTCCTATTTCCTTAAGGGTCATACCGGCAATCCGGGCGCCGGGCGTAACCACGGCCTCGATAAGACTGATTCTATCTGACTTAATAGCCCCTTGCTCTATTTCTACGTCACCAACGAGTTCAAGCTTAAAGTCAGCGATGACTTTCTCAAGCGCTTCGGCGTCGCCCGTAGCGACGAGAATGTCTTGGTCGCAGACCCTCTCCGTCATGCCTGGATAGGGAATTAGTTGATCACCACGAATGATACCAGCAACTGTGACGTCTTTTTCAGCCAATTGGTTCATAGCTTCGAGCATAAATTCTCCGGCCAATGAGGAAGATTCCGTAACGCGTACCTCTGTCATGTACGGCTGGATATCGAATTCGGCATCACCTGAAGACGCTGATCGGTCTGTTGGAATGAGTCGCCACCCAATGAGAGCAATGAATGCAACACCGACCGCGGCAACAGGAACTCCAATCCAGGAATAGTCAAGCATTCCAAACGACTCTCCCATGCCTTCGGCCCGAAAATTTGACACGAGAATATTTGGCGGCGTTCCTATTAAAGTCGTCATCCCGCCCAAGATTGACCCAAACGATAACGGCATGAGGAGAAGCGCTGGCGACATCTCTGATCGTCGCGCCGCTTGCAACGCAACGGGCATAAGCAAAGCCAAAGCCCCGACATTGTTCATTAGACCAGACAATGCGGCGGCCAGCCCTGCCAGGACAGCGATAAGCAGCGTTGGACTCTGAGTGTCAGGCACAGCGTACTCAGCTATGAGATCCAACACACCCGACTGTCGAAGCCCCTCGCTGATCATCAGCACTAGGGCCACAGTTACGACCGCAGAATTACCAAAACCAGCGAAAGCACCGTCAGAGGGTACAATCCCCGCGACCACCGCGGCAAGCAAAGCGCCAAAGGCGACAAAGTCGTATCGCAACCAGCCGCCGATAAAAAAGACGAGTACGCCTGCGAGAATTGCAAAGGCTGAGATTTGATCGATGGTCATTTGAGTGTCTGTGCGGCTAGATCGGCACGGGAGGCACGTCGGGCTTTACCGACGCACACCACGAATCAAAAAACTATTGAATACGGCGACCTTAGAACGTGCGTCCCGCAGTTCTTTATGGCCGGGATCATTCCAATAACTAGTAGCAGACGCTTGAGTTGGAAAAGCTGCAACTGAGAAGTCATGGTCGATCAGGTCACCTTCAAGGCGCTCTGTTTCTTTGTCAGTAGCCTTGAGAATATATGGCACATCCCTGTTTGAGAGTTTCTCCTCCTCCGCCTTTGCCAACGGCGCATAGGCATCGGAATCTAAGACGCGATAAACAGAAACCAGGAACGCGGGTTCACCAAGAGGCGCTTCATGCTCATTTCCAGCAATCTTAAAAACGTTGAATTCACCACCGTCCTTGCGGAGTTTTTTCGCCTCTTCGTACTCCGGCGAGCACCAAAACTTACTGACATCTGCTGGCTGATCAAAGCGCCCTAAGACGATGGAGCGCTCAAACCACAGGCCTTCCATATGTTCAACACCCCGCCCTGGACCGCCAATTCCCAGATAGAACCCGCCATATTTCTCATAAATTGGCGGTAATGCGGCAGAGTAAGTGGCCATTTTCTCTGGCACCAGAGAATGGCCTAGAACGAGTAGATAACCGGGCACGGCCATGATGCGATCCTTTGCACCGGGGGTAGAAAAATCGTCGTTATGGTGTGCGGCAAACACCGCAATATGTCAACGCAGACAACACGTTCAAGCGGCCAGAGCCGCTTTGACAGCATCTGAAAAACCAATATGAACAGCGTCTCCAACCTCAAAAACCGGCCTCTTGATGAGAGTTGGGTGAGCCAGCATCAATGCTTCTGCCTTTTTTGCCGTCATATCCTTTTTGTCGGCGTCCGAAAGTGTGCGCCACGTGGTGCTGCGGCGGTTCAACACGGCCGCCCAACCACACGCATTGACCCAATGCGCTAATTGCCCAGAATCTAAGCCATCGACGCGCAGATCGTGATAGCTGTGGTCCAGATTCTCTGAAGCCAGCCACGCCAAAGCCTTCCGGCAGGTGTCGCAAGACTTGATGCCAACAACGGTGATCATGATATACCTTTATTGAAACTGATTTTGCCGAATAGCCCCAGAGACTACTACATGTATACCGTCCTCTCGCCCGCAAAGAAATTGGACTTCTCGACCCCAGCAAAGGGTTTGTCCAAAACCAAACCGCTGTTTCCAGACGACACGGTCGAACTTATTAAACGGGTCCGTAAATTTACGCCCCAGGACCTCAAACGCTTGATGGGCATAAGCGAGGATCTGGCAAATTTGAATGCGGAGCGGTTTAAGAGTTTCGACGCGGCAGGAAAAACTGAGACCAAGCAAGCCGCTTTAGCTTTTGCCGGCGATGTCTATCTCGGTCTAGACGCAAACTCATTAGATAAAGACGACCTAAAATTCGCTCAAAACCATGTGGGAATTTTGTCCGGGCTTTACGGCCTGTTGCGCCCTCTCGACGCGATCCAACCCTACCGCCTAGAAATGGGGTCGCGTGTGGACACCAAACGCGGCGCAAACCTATATGATTTTTGGGACGGCAAACTGAACGAGATGGTGGCAAAGATGGTCACCAAGTCCAAAACCAAGACGTTAATCAACTTGGCATCTAACGAATATTTCTCTGCGGTCCAAGCCAAGGCCTTGGACGTGCCAGTTATTCAACCGGCATTTAAAGAAATCAAAGACGGCAAAGCTAAAGTCATTAGCTTTCTTGCAAAAAAAGCGCGCGGGTTAATGGCCCGGCATATCATTGAGAACCGACTCAATGAGCCTGACGACCTAAAGGCATTCTCCGTAGATCGATACAAGTTCGATAAAAATGCATCAACAGACACGCAATGGGTCTTTGTTCGCAAGTTTATCCCTGTGTCAGAACAACGTTAGAGATCAGGGGCGCTCAACAGATACGTAGCGCCCCAAATTGATTCCACGAACATTATTCTTAAGCCCCGAGACAAACGGTTTCACTAGTCGCTTACTGACGTAGTAATTCAGCGGCGTGATCGGCGCGTCGTCCATGACAATGCGTTCCGCCTGAGCCATAAGCTTCATTCGCTCGGGAATATCAAAAGACGCGTAGGCTTGTTGCATCAATTTGTCGAACTCCGGATTGCTATATTTGGAGTGATTGTCACCGACCGCATCTGATTCCAAGAGATATAGGAATGTTGATGGGTCACGGTGTTCACCAAACCACTGATATCTGGCCACTTCATAGTCACCGTTTCGTAGATCAGCGTTAAGCACATTGAGGTCGCTATTCAAAAGACTGACATTCACGCCTAGCCCGCGCTGCCACATCGCGGCGGCAGCAGCCGCCACCCGGCGAAGCACCTCTTGCGAGTTATACCGAAAACTAAAGGACAAAGGGTTTTCTGGTCCATATCCGGCTTCCGCCAACAGCGCTTTTGCCCGTTCATTTCTCTCGGACTGTGTTTGATCTCGATAGTCGGCAAAGGCGGGCTCATATCCAAAACGTGACCCCTCGGGAATCAGACTATAAGCCGCCTTCTCACCGCCACGCATAACGCGTGCGGTTAACGTTTCGCGATCCAACGCCATGCTTAACGCCATACGCACCCTCGGGTCATCGAAGGGCGGCTTGGTGGTGTTAAAAGTAATGTACTCAAGCCCCAGATTCTGCGTCACACGCAGATCGTCCGATAGATTCTCTTTAATCCAGTCAAATTGTGATGGTGGAAACGAAATCACCATGTCGAGCTCACCCGCTCGATACCGATTGAATGCCGCAGAGAGATCTTCTGTGGTGTAATAAACTAGGGCATCGAGAGTTACGCTGTCAGCCGCAAAAAAAGTCGGATTGCGCACAACCTTTACAGACGTTTGCGGTACCCATTCGTCGAGTATAAACGCACCATTAACAACAATGTTCTCAGCCCGGGTCCACTCACGACCGTGCTCTTCTACAACCCAGCGGGGAACAGGAAAACAACGATGAACTATAAGCTCAAGAAAGAAGGGCGTGGGTGCTTCGAGCTTTATTTCAAGAGTGCGATCATCGATAGCGGTTACAGCCAGTTCTTCTGGCGACATTTGGCCAGTATTTACCGGGCGCCCATTCTCAATCATGTAAAGCATCGGTGCACCGCGTGATGCGGTCACCGGGTCAAGCATACGCTTGAATGAATATTCAAAATCACCTGCGGTTACGGGTGTTCCGTCTGACCAGACCATCCCATCACGAAGGGTAAAAACGTATGTCTTGCCATCTTCAGATATCGTCCATGATTCAGCAGCACCCGGAGAAATATTGGCATAGGCGTCGACCGTGGTCAGACCATTGAACATTTCGAAAATAATATTTGTGGCGTAACCGCTGGTCGTTAAATGGGGGTCTAATGAATCTGGCTCGCCAATATTCCCCCTATGAAAAACCGTTTCAGCAGACGCCGGCATTGCAAATGCAATACCAAGCGGCAATGCGATGCTACGGAGCACCTGACTCAACATACTAAAAGCTGGCATGATCTTGGTTGACCTTTCGGGGTGGTGTAAAGCGGCGCAACCTTACCGCCGCACTCGAAATACGAAAACCCTGGATGTGAGTGGCCCTAGGATTCCCTATGTCAACAATTCACCAGAATGAGTTGGAACATGCGATCCAACTACTCGGTAGAAAGGATTCGATACTAAGAAAAGCTGTTCAAAATTTTGGGTTGCCTCGATCACGACGGCGCTCAGGGGGAATTTCTACTTTGGCACTGCGGTTCAAACGGCTGCTCGAATTTGTCCTGAAGCCGGTAGCTCTGAAATTTGGATCAGCGATGAAATTTGGCGGGCTGTACCAAGGTTCGCAGATGACTGCAAGTATTGCGGTGAATTTGCACTTAAAGGGCTCAAAGAGGAAAAAGTGCTCTATACCGTCATGTGGGATCCCTTGCCCGAAACAGGCAAAGTTGACTATCAGGAACTTGGGACCAAATAGTTCGGTCGATTTTTAGGGTGTTAAGCCCAGCCACCAGCGATGGGTATGATCTGGCCGGTCACAAAGTCTGATCTATCTGACGCTAAGAAAGCGATCATTTCAGCGACTTCTTCAGGTTTTCCCAATCGCCCTAGTGGCACCTTACCTGTCATCTTCGCTAATGCTTTTTCATCAGCAAGCAAGTCTTTGGGAAAGTAGCTTTCACTTTCAACATAGTTTGGAGCGACCGCATTGACTTGGATGTTGTCGCGCGCCAATTCCTTTGCCACTGACAACGCGAGTGCATTTGCCCCGCCGCGAGCAGCCGCGTACATGCAGTAGTTCGGCAAACCATGAAACGGTGCCGCGGAAGTAACAAATATCATTTTACCTTTGCGCTGAGGCTTCATATGCCTCGCAGCAGCTGATGCTGTTTCAAATGGAGTAACCATGAGCGTTTCAAGGTTTTTGCGAAAATCGTCAGCCGATGCCTCACCCATCGGCACTCTGCTAGCAGGGTAGAAATCATTGATGACCACAACGTCTAGCCCGTCGAGTTCAGAACGCGCCTGATCAATGGCCTCAGCGGATGAGCAGCCGACTAATACACTTAAATCTGGGTTCTCAGACTTAAACGCATCTCGGATAGCGGCATCGTCAAAGCTTGCGTCATGACACCTCACAGTTGCGCCATGGGCCTGAAGCACATGGGCTGCTGCGACGCCAACGAAATGGCATACGTTTGTAACGACGGTGACCTTTCCAGATAGCATCATTCGACTTCATCCCCGCTCCACTGGCTCACTTCGACTAACCATACACAGTGATTTGCAATGGATACACAGCGGCTCGACCGTTGACCCAGCCACAGAAGGCTTTATTTTGCGCCCAGATCATAGAAATGACCCATGCCCAAAGGCATAGGTGAGAAAGGAAAAGACATTGACCGACAAGACAGACGACTCAGCAGCCCCAACTGTGGATGAGAATGGTGAGGAGCGCATGCCGCCCCCACTTTTTTATCATGACCCCCGCGCTGTTACTGCAGAACGTCACGGTGACTTTAAGATCCGAGCAGAAACCGATTTCACCTTTGCCAACTCGACCAATGCGGTGCCAATCACACTTCCTGAGTTTGTTCTCGCTGCACGGCACTACCCTATCGTATTTGTTGGCGCCGAGCTCGTACCCACTGTGGCACTAGGGCTGCGGGAAGACCAAAATGTATTCGTTGATGACAAGGGACAATGGGAACGCTTTTGTTACGTGCCAGCTTACGTAAGGCGCTATCCATTTATCTTACTTGGCAAACAAGAAGATGAACGCCTTCAACTTGGAATAGATCACGAAGCAAATTCAAATGGCGCTGTTGCTCGTGCCCTTTTCGAAGGTGAAAAGGAAACTCAAGTCGTGAACGATGCCCTGGACTTATGCCAACAGTTTCACGGGGCTTATGGAGCTACGTCAGAATTCTCTCAAATGCTTAAAGACTCTGACCTCGTTGAAGAACGTTCCCTTGAGATAGACCTCGCCGATGGCGAGAAATTAGACATTGGAGCCTTCGCTTGTATCAATGAGCAAAAACTGAGGGACATGTCTGATGACACATTCCTGGAATGGCGCAAGAAAGGCTGGCTCGCCGCTATGTACTTTCACATCGCGTCACTAAATAACTGGGAAATGGTGATGGAACGACTTCCAGAAGCGCAAGTGAACAACGCCTAACGAACGCCCTACTCGTCCATGGTAAAGCGCCACTCTAAGGACGGCCGCTTAACGATTTCGTCGTACCATGCCGAAAGATTTGGTCGGCCTTCTCGCCAATCAAACGAATCATCTCCATCTACGATGACGTATTCCTGGATTGGATTTCGAAGATCCAGGTAACTGAGACCGCCTGCCATACAGATATGTCCTATATGAAAATCCGCATCCTTGAACTGCGGCGTTTCAAGTTCCATACGGTCAAGACAACCGATCATCTTTCGACGTTCCCGGAGCATGTAGTCCATGTTCCAATCTTGCTTGTCCCGCCACCCTTCGACACGTAACAGTGTCGTTGCATCAAACATGCCGTCGCCTAACACCATTTGCCTTAAGGCCGGCCAACGCGCATCTCCGGTCGGAAACACATGCTTGCCTGTGGTCGAAAGGGAATCTAAATACTCACAAATAACCAGCCCCCCATAGAGCGGGTCGCCGTTTTCTAGGACGAGAGCTGGCACCTTTCCCATTGGGTGATAATCCCAGATCATGTCTCCGTCGAACGGGCGGGTACGCTGAAATTCCAGTTGATCGACAATGCCCCCCTCATAAGCAACGACCAGCACTTTGTGGATATATTCGGGATTGGGTGTAAAAACGAGTTTCATTGAAGTAGCTCCTGAACGACTTAGCATTTGTAATGCACCTTAACCGTATGGATATCAGAATGTCATCCGACATCAATCGGAGTCGGCTCATTGACAGAACAAGCCAACGCCGACTATGAGCGGGGATGCCGCAAGCCCCTCAACCTCACTCCCCCTCTACAAAAAGGACGGAAAATCCGACGAAACCGGATAGCAACCCCGACAAGCAGCAAGTTGAACGGCAATCAATATTTGCGGTTTGGGGCACCTTACGGCTCCAGACATTCCGCGCCTTTTGGATTGCAGGCCTTTTCTCTCTAATCGGCACTTGGATGCAAGGCATCGGATCTGCTTGGCTGATGACCGACCTGTCGGATTCACCGTTGCTTGTCGCCTTGGTTCAATCAGCGCAAATGATTCCGAGCCTATTCTTGGCTTTCATCGCCGGCTCTCTGACAGACATGATCGATCGCCGCAGGTACATGATCATTGTCACATGGTGGATGATTGCTGTGACACTGAGTATGGCAGGACTTACCCAGCTCGGAATGGTAACCCCCACATTATTGATCGTTCTAACTTTGCTCCTCGGGATTGGTGGCGCCTGCCTAATGCCTGCCATGTCCGCAACCCTGCAAGACATCGTGCCGCGTAGTGAAGTGGTCAACGCCGTAACCCTAAACTCCCTCTCTATGAATATTTCACGATTGATTGGGCCTGCCCTCGCAGGCCTGTTGATCGGTTGGGCTGGTGTCGCACCGGCTTTTGTTGTGAACGCTTTGAGCTACTTCGTCTTCATGTTGGTCGTATACCGATGGGACGGACCTCCGCTGCGACCAAAACAGAAGCAAAGCCTTTGGTCGAATATGGCTGCTGGTATTTTGTACGTTCGTAGAGCGCAACGTTTTCAGGCCGTCCTCATTTGTGGCTCAGTGTACTTCTTTTGTGCAAGCGCGTTGATGGCACTCCTTCCCTTGCTCGCCCGCGAAGAACTGGGGGTTGGCCCCGAAGGATTCGGCACCTTAATGGGAGCCATCGGCATGGGTGCCATTGTGACAGCGCTATTCATCGCCCCTGCCCTCAACGCGCGTTACTCCCGAGATGCCATCGTGTTCTGGGCGAGCTTAATCATTGCAGCCTCCCTTTATGGCGTTGGAGTGGTTCGCGACCCCCTTCTCTTTGCGGGCGTATTGTTTTTCTATGGCGGCGCCTGGATGATCTGCATGCTGTCGTTTCAAGTTGCCGCTCAGATGGTCCTGCCGTCTTGGGTCAGAGGAAGAGGATTATCCATGTCTATGATGAGCTTTACCGCTGGAATGGTTGGTGGTGGTATTTTGTGGGGTACACTGGCGAAATTTACGAGTATGGAAATCGCCTTTGATGTCGCTGCTGCAGCAATGGTCTTTGGTACCGTTGCAACAGTGCGCTTTCTTATCTCCAGCAATGAGACGGAAGACGCATAATGTCAGCGCCCAGATCCCGCAAAATGATTATGACCAAATACGGTGAAGACTTCGCGGACTGCACCGACATTGTCGACGCCGAGATTGGTGAGCCAGGCGAGGGTGAGGTTTTAATCCGCAATGTCTATGCCGGTGTGAACGGCGTGTACGACCTCAATATGGTCCGAGATGCCGTAAGCTACATTAGTTACACCCCACCGACGGATTTGGGTATTGAGATTGTCGGACGGGTAGAAAAACTTGGCTCTGGAGTGCATGACTTCGCGGTCGGAGATAACGTTGCAACATGGAAAGTCGGCACTGGCTATCGTGATTATCAGATTGCAGAGACCAACCGCTTGTACAAAGTTCCCGCAGCATCGCCGGAGATCCTCTGTCTTATGCCGACTGGAATTTCAGGCATGGTCGGGATTGAACAAGTTGGAGAATTGAAAACCAAAGAAACCGTCGCCATATCCGCAGCTGCAGGAGGGCTAGGCCACATCATCGTCCAAGTTGCGAAGAAAGCCGGCAATCATGTGATTGGTCTCTGCGGTTCGGAAGAAAAGACACGGCGTTTGAAAGGCATCGGTTGCGATCGTGTCATTAACTACCGCACTGAAAATGTGGAGGATGTCCTCAAAGCTGAATATCCAAATGGAATAGATATCGCCTATGATTCTGTTGGCGGGTCAATATTTGACGCCTTTGTGAATAGCTTGGCTGTCAAAGGTCGGCTTGTGATCTCAGGCTACACATCAGAAGTAGGCAAACCCTGGGAGCAAGTCACGTCCCCTCGCATCTACGAGAAGCTATATTTCCGCTCAGCATCGGTCAGGGCGTTCATTAACCCCCATTTCGAGGAATACCACCCAGAGGCGGCCGAACGGCTGCTCGACTGGCACGAAAAGGGAGAAATCGAGGTTTTTGTGGACCCCGTAACCTTTGTCGGCCTGGAAGACGTACCTGCTGCCGTCCAACACTTGGTCAGCGGAAAGAATATTGGGAAAGTAGTGGTGAAATTAGAATCCTGACCCACCCAAGTAGCATCTATTAAACTACTGTTCTAATTTGACCGAATAAGATAATCGCCTAAGAATCAGGGAGAAACGCATGTTCAAAAAATCACTCATGGCCGTCGCCTTCGCGCTGGCGCTGCCAAGCCTTGCGACTGCCGGGCAACACGACTTAGAGACCGCTGAAGGCGTGGCAAAGGTCATGCGCAAAATTCAATGTTCTCTCAAAGATGGTGAGGCTGTCACCTACTGGTGGAAGGGCCGTGCCTTCGGTCGCCGCATGGGCATGTCAGACAAATACCTGTTTGACGTCGAAGGCATGAACGTCCGCCACTGCGGCACCGTTCGTGATGAAGACGGGAACTACGGATACGTCCTGAGAACCCGCGAAATTTTACTCTATAAAGACAAACGCACGGGCGAAGTTTTGAAGACCTGGGAAAACCCCTACACCGGTGAAGAAGTTGAGGTCATCCATGTAGATAACGACCCGGTCAACTCGGGCCCCTCTTTTGGCATGGGGCGCGATGGCAAGCCCATGAAATTCCCTGCTGAAATGGTTAACGGGCGCTGGTGGATGACATCTGCCGTACCTCTCTATTACACAAACGTCCTCTCTGGCGATTACCAGAAGTATATCGGTGGACAATACCGCGCCACGGAGATGTTCAATTTCATGGGGGATACGGAAAGCTTGCTCGATGAAGACGTGGACAAGCCAAATGTCCAAATCGGTTGGGTTCGCCATTCGGACTGGCTTCCGTGGATGGAAATGGCTGGCCGCGATGGAATCATCTACATGCATACAGCCGGTTTAAAGCTGAAGAGCTGGGACGATATGCCGGAAGCATTTAAAGAGGAAATCTACGCGAATTATCCGAAGTACACCGATCCCCCGCCGCTTGACGATGATCGCGAGAACGAAACCAGTTGGACGTTCTTCAAGAAACTTATGGAATCGCGTGGCGGTCCGGAGCCACTGAAGCGTGAGTTTCCGTTTTAAGGCGACGAAGCGCCTTCTCAACTAGATACAGAACGGCCCCTCCACCCCTGGAGGGGCCGTTTTCATATCACCTACGTAAACGCCCCCATTGAATCATTCGCCAGTAATCATCGGGGGCGCTTTTGGTGTACCCGCACCAAGATTGATCCACTCGACATTAGCGAGCCTTTTGTACCGCTCAGAATATTCGCCGTACTTCAATTTCCGCAGATTGACGGGCATCACTCGTTTTATCTTTAAATTTTCTAGGTCTTCGGCTTAGTGGCCGAAATAACCGTCCAAGGAAATCGCCACGCTTCATTCCCGTCTAGATCAACCCTGTCAGATTCTTGAAATGGCGCGACTTGAGCATCAACAAAACCTTTTGAAGATACCAACGAAGACAATTGCAGCTCAGCGAAAGGCTGCATATAAGGCTCATTGTTTCGCCGTGCATGGCCGTAGTGGATAAATCGACGAAACACGTCCGGTAGACAGTAAAAGTCTAGATGAATCATGCGCCCGCCAGGCGTGAGCACCCGAAATGCCTCGTCGAGCAAATCCTCAATTGTCTTAGGAGGCATCTCATGAAGAACCATAGTTGACGTTACAAGGTCAAATGAGCCTGCTTCATAATCCGTACGGCAGGCATCCATTTGCCGAAAGCGAACGTTGCTCGCTTGGGCTTCTCGCGCAGCATAAGAGGCCAGCCTCAGGCAGGGCACTGAAAGATCTATCGCCTCGACTGTGCTATCCGGCAACCTACGAACAAAAGGTTGGGTGCTTTTGCCAAACCCACACCCCATATCAAGAATATTCGCTGGCTTCCATTCCTCTAAAATAAGATCAGTGAAACGCTCATGCACATCCTTCTCAGCCGCGCCAGCCAATGGCGTGGTTGTTCTTGCGCCACGCTCATACACAAAGCCAGCAATGCCGTCTGACCATACGCCACCTGGATGTTGGTGTATGTCGACCACAGTGTAATAGGCGGGCAGAGTGAGAGACTCCTGTGTGCATTCCGAATCTTCTGAATCTAACTCGGAAAGCAGATCAATCCGTCGCTCATTGTGATACGGCACAAGACCATATCGTCCGGCGTATTTCATTCTTTGGAGATGACGCTCATACCAAGCATACACTTGGTACAAGGTGGAGTCCTCAATCGCCTGGGCAACGTCTGCTACAGTTTGGCTACCTTCTTCACCGTGACTATCTCTCAGCGCTCTATACATGGTCGTCGACCAGTAAGTCTTCGCCGATAGCAAAAAGTCTTGGGCAGCGGTGAAGGCGCGGTCATTCATAGTCACAATCCATTCCGCTCTTACTTGAGGCTAAACTTGCCACTGGCACCAAGAGCATCCTGCTCGCCGAGCAGTGGACGCATAAGCGCTTCTATGAAGGCCGCACGATCAGCTGAGGTCTCCGCCCGCTCTATCTCGTCAGGCTCACGATCCAATGCCTCCTGGTCAAGTCGCCCGGCTTCAGTCAATTGTTTTTCCATGGCACGCACACGATCCAACAGAACATAATGCTCGGTCGCGAGGGCCATGAAGGCCCCCATAAATCGATCAAGGGCTGGGTCGTTGAAAAACTGCTGTTCCGCTCGAGGGGACTTAGTTCTTTTATTCATAAAAGAGCTCTCATTTTCGGTACGCTGCCTATCACAATGGTACCTCAACCATATAACATCTCTGATCAATTCAAAATTTTAGGCGCTGAAATATGCACGACCCAGTAACCACGCAAAATGACCAAAAAGGGACCCCCTACCCACCAACCGCCTACGCTTGGTATGTCGTTCTCATTTTGACGCTAGCGTATGTTGTTTCTTTCATTGATCGGCAGATCATGGCGCTGATGGTGGAACCCATCCGTCGAGACCTGGAAATCTCCGACACCCAAATTAGTTTGCTACTCGGTCTCGCGTTCGCAATTTTCTACACTCTGCTTGGCATTCCATTGGGGCGGCTCGCAGATGTCAACAATCGCAAAAAAATCATCATTATCGGCGTGACGGTATGGTGCCTCATGACGGCGGCCTGCGGCTTGGCCCGCAACTATGTCCAACTTTTCGCCGCCCGCATCGGCGTTGGCATCGGAGAAGCAGCGCTTAGCCCAAGTGCACTGTCAATGATCAGTGACTACTTTCCAAAAGATACACGGGCGCGGGCGGTCGCTGTTTACACGCTTGGCATCTCTATTGGTGTTGGATTGGCAATGATAATTGGCGGACAGGTTGTCGCATACGTCTTTAGCGCACCACCAGTGTCTTTGCCTGTCGTCGGGACACTTTTTGCCTGGCAGACTGTCTTTCTAGTGGTGGGTTTGCCAGGACTATTGGTTGCTGTCCTTATGGCGACGGTACGTGAACCCGTTCGCCGCGAACAGATGCAATACACCCAGGCAGACGGAACTCGGTCCGGTTATGTGCCGTTTGCACAAGGCATACTGTATCTGTGGAACCGAAAGCCCATGTACCTCAGTCATTTCTTAGGTTTGTCCGTGGTCGGCATACTCTCGTATGGCTACTACGCATGGATTCCGACCATGTTTATCCGCACATGGAATTGGACGATTGAGGACATAGGGCTGGCTTATGGGACGGTTACAATTGTTTCTGGTCTTATGGCGGTCGTCTTGGCGAGTTGGATGGCTGAAAAATTCACTGCTAAGGGCTACATGGACGCCCATATGCGCACCGTTCTGTATTGCAGTCTGGTAGGCATCGTAAGTGCGATTGCCGCCCCCCTAATGCCAACCCCGGCCCTTTCGGTGCTGATGTTATTACCAGTTTCGGTGGGCACCAGCGCAGCTACCGCCGCAGGCCTTTCAGCTTTGATGATCGTAACGCCAAATCAAATTAGAGCGCAATCTTCAGCCATGTATTTTTTTACAATCAATATTCTCGGTTTGACCGTTGGCCCAACCGGAATTGCACTGTTTACGGACTATGTCTTCCAAGATGACGCGCTTCTAAGATACTCGATCGCAAGCGTCTCGGTCCTTGCAGGCCTCTGTGCGACAGGGTTCCTGATCTTCAACCTGAAGCATTACGCCGCCATGGCGAAAGAAGCAGAATCTTGGGCGACTGAAAGCTAATCGACCGTCAAAAATGGGCCGATCATTGACTTCCCCAGTAATTACCCTACATATCACCAGTTACGTATTACATTTGTTTTGTGTTAGCTGATTAGCCGGTCCGCCGCGTTCTTTTTTTATCCCTTGACAGTGTGAGCGTTAGAACTTCCGAGCCGTCATATGGTGTGACGGCCCGAAAACACACTCCTTTTAGAGGTAAATAATAATGACGATCGGTACTGTAAAATTTTTCAACTCCGCTAAAGGCTTCGGTTTTATTGAGCCAGAAGACGGCTCTAAAGATGCTTTTGTTCATATTTCTGCTGTCGAACGGGCAGGACTTTCTGGCCTAAACGAAGGTCAAAAGGTTTCCTATGAACTCCAGGCTGGCCAAAACGGTAAATCATCAGCTGAGAATCTATCTCTCGCCGACTAAAATCGACGAACTCCGCCCCCATTTCATATTTGGGGGTGGAAATCGTTGCGGTGATGCGCTTGCGCCAATCGCACGACACTTAGATGATAGGGCGCTGCAACTCTCAAACGCATTGCATCAATCGCGCCTGGAGATCGACAGATGCCAAGGAAACCAAACTATCAATTCGAGAGGCATGAACGCGATCGTCAGAAAGCCGCCAAAAAAGCGGAACGCTTGGCGGCTAAACAAGCGCGAGCTGCCGAAAAGCGCGGGGAACAGGTGTCTGATGAGGCAACCGTTGCTGATGGCACCTCACCCAATTCTCATGACACTCCACCCGAATAGATCTTTTCAAACGGGCAATAGCTTCGGCAAGCACCCACACACACTGAACGACGCACGAATATGAGCGTACGCTTCGAAGAACTTGACTATCGGAAAACACCGATAGGTGAGTTGAGTCTGCGTCGTAGACACGAGCCTTCTCTAAACGTCGATGTCATAGAGATTAAACTTGGCGACGAATATTTGATGTCTAGCCTTTTCACCGCGTCCGAAATCGCGCTGGCTGACCTCGGATTATCTGCCCTAGCAACACCAAAAGCAGATGTCGTCGTAGGAGGGCTAGGACTTGGTTACACGGCACAAGCAGTTCTCGCGCACAACTCTGTCGCATCATTAACAGTAGTCGAAGCTTTGGATGCTGTTATCGATTGGCATACGTCTGGCTTGCTTCCATTAGGACCAGAACTATCCAAAGACACGCGATGCCAATTCGTCCATGCAGATTTCTTCGCCCTCGCTGCTTCAGCAGAAGGGTTTGATCCTGAAAAAACGTCAAGAAAGTTCGATGCAATCCTGGTCGATATTGACCATTCACCAGCGCATTTGCTCGATTCACAGAATGCCGCTTTTTACCAATCCGCCGGATTGATTAAACTCACACAACATTTAAAAGCAGGTGGCGTTTTTGGCTTATGGTCGAATGACCGCCCCGACAACGACTTCACAGCCTTACTAGGTTCTGTATTCGATAACGCGTATGACGAAGAGGTCGTGTTCAATAATCCACTACAGAATAAAGAATTTGTGCAGACCGTTTACTTGGCAAAAATGCCCTAGGCTACGAATCAATCGATCGACTTTGCGATACGGAAGCCATACAGATCACTACGCATATCTGCGCGGCCGCGCCCACGATACGTCGTCCGAGTTCCTTCCCGGATCATCGCCGGTCATTTCTTGACCGGGTGCGTCCTTGGCCTTTTTTAGCATGGGCCGGTGTTTAGCAACAAAAAGTTGTATAAAACCGCAGTAATCTAACAAAAGTTAGAAGGTTACCTTGGCGAACGAACTCAAATAATGCCTTTTTTGGACAACTTCGAAATGACAGCTTTCTGCACATCTACGAAATGTTTGCGCTGAGGAGATCTTAGAGATCCATCTCTTTTAAGCAGGCTATTAGCGGGCTGGAAGGAATGGGTGTCGTAGCTGGCCGCATATGCCTCAAACCTTTGGCGGATAAGTGTGTTGTTTAGCCCTGTCTTACGGCGCTCTCTGCGTAGCGCAGACAAATCGATTTCAGCGCTGGCTCCGCTACTGTCGCCTGGCCCTGACAATTTGAGAAGCTTGCCTCGGAAGTCAATAACTCTGGAGCCACCGTTTGAAGAGTCTGGTGGCATATCCGTGTCTCGTATGCCACCAGTGTTGGCAGAAACAACGTAGGCGATATTCTCCACTGCCCGGCAAATCTTTGCAGCATCTTTTCGGGTCTGGCTTGGGCTCGCAAACTCGCTGGACGAGTGGGTGAAGACCTCAGCTCCACGCATCGCAAAACAGCGAGCGACCTCGGGATACAATATTTCCTCTGATGCGATAGGCGCGAGCCTGCCAATCTCAGTATCAACCACCGGAAAAACAGCATCCAATCCGTATATATCGATGTACTTGTCCCAGACATCATGCGGCGACGGAGAGAACATTGAATTGAGCCGTCTATATCGAAGAATAACATTACCTGAGGGAGCAACGATAAAAGACGTTTGGAAATAGTATCCAGGGAAATGGGGATCCGTCTCATACGCGTTGCCGGCTAGGTAAATACCGTTGCTTTGAGCGATTTCTCCAAAATTGTCGTACTCGGGACCGTTCATGTCGAGCGCAGCCTTGTCAGCCCACTGCGGCACCTGCTCTCCCTCGGGAAACGACGTCAATAGATATTCTGGCAAAACGACCAGCTTTAGCGCTGGACCCATCCAGGTCTTGGCACCTCTAACCTTCTCTTCAAGATATTCCAACGTGGCTGCCATGCGAGCACGGGCGCTATCGCGATCCGGATATCTGGCAAGGCTATAAGTGGCCAACTGCATCGCCGTTGCCGTGTAAATGGGGTCTTTCTTTGTTCCCCTTACCTTCGCTCTCGCCGGCACTTTAACGGCCAAGGGTTTTTTGCGTTTCGTTTTCTTGGCCGCTTTCTTTGGTGTTGAGTTCGCCATAGCACTCTCCCCTCGGCTATCACGTTGCTAATACTTAAATCGCAAGCCCGTCCATAGGAACACTGGTGGACCGAGTGTGACAAGACCCGCAGCCGTGCGCCCTGCTTCGACGCGCTTGTCGAATAGATTTTCTGCTGCCACATAGAGTTCGATAGAATCAGTAAAATTGTACCCGGCATAAACGTCGACGGTCACAGCGCCCTTTAAGACCCGACTACTCAGGTCATCCTCAAATTGTCTACCGGAAACCAACAGATCTGCGCTCAGCCTTAAACGGTCGGTGGACATAACAGACAACCCGATCGTTGCTTGATGCTTGGCGACTTGAGCCAGGCGATTGCCTTCGAGCTCAGGCGCTACTGTGCTCTTGGCAACTTTCGGATTGGTATAAAGGTACCCACCACGCAGCTGCAGACTCTCCCCCATGTTCAGGGAGAAGTCGAACTCAAGACCCCACGTCTCGACACGGTCGACATTGCGCCTCTGGCGAAGACTACCTCCGCCTGGAATGAATACCCCAAACTCAGAATTAAACCCTGGCTGGGTCGTAATTGTCGTGTTCAATACTGGATCAAACAAATCATTACGAAATACTGTCGCTTGAACGCGGGCATCATCCAAGGACCAGATTAATGCTGCTTCAGCACCAACCATCCTCTCGTTAATCAAGGTGTTGTTCGCTTCTGTAATGTCATTGCCGACCCGGAATGGACGATACAACTCATTTAGCGTTGGCACTCGGAAACCAGAATAGACTGTCGATCGAGCTTGTAAGGTGTCGGAGAGCTGTGTGCGAATTCCAGCCCGCCCATTGACTGACACGCCGTCACGATCAGTAAACGAGCGATCCACAAGAATCTCGCCCCCGTTAAGGTCGATTTCCCGACGTACGCCGTCTGTCTGACTCCAATAGTCGATCCGCGTTCCCATGGTAACGTGTGTGCGCGTCGAGAGTTGACGATGACCTTCTACAAAAATCCCAGCAATGAACTGTTCACCTCCAGCCGTCCGTTGACGGGTGAATCCAGCCCCAAAATTGCGAAAAGACTCATTGGTCTCGCCGTCAGAAAAGCGGATGTCTGCACCGCTTTCGATTGTCCAACGGTTGATATCTGACCATCGCAGCAGAATGTTCGCGCCGAGACCGGTAACCGGAACGTCAAATTGATCCAGTACAGGGCGGACAGTCGACCGTGACCCGTCAAAAGCGGCAAACACATTCTGGAACTCTTTGCGGGTTGCATAAAGATGAGTTTCCCATGCTGGCCCAGATCCTCCGCCAGCGTTTATCGCCGTCAATGAAAGTCCATATGTGTCGGTTTCGGCACCGGCCACGGCGGACCCATTTACAAACGTGTCTGAAGCCGCACTCGCAGTTAGCACCCATGTCGTCCCAGATTCTGTTTTAGTCTCCCAAGTGAGACGAAGGCCCTCGCTACGGCGCGCCGCAGGTATGTCTGCAGCGCCGCGCTGATCTGCGCCGATCAAAAAGTATCCATCAGAATCTGAGATGTGAGCTGTGCCCGAAATCGAGCTGGCGCCGAGGTCTGTTTTGAACTGCGCACTACCTGCCAAACTGTCCTTTGAACCGTAGCGAAACTCAGCTCGAATATTACTGTCGGACAACGACCGACTATCTAAACGAACCACACCCGCCAGAGCCGCGTTACCCCAAGTCCCAGCGCCGCCGCCACGAACGACAGTCGCCTGCTGTATTGTCGTGGGTAGCAGGTGAACCCATTCGACCCAACCGCCAAACGGGTCATTGAGTGGCACGCCATCTAGAAGGACGAGAGTGCGTCCAGCCCCGTTTGGACCAAGCCCTCGCAAACTAATACCCTGCGTCGTCGGGTGCGCCGCTCTAGATTCCTGTCGCCGGAACAGACCAAAACCCGGAACCCGACGTAATACCGCGTCAAGACCTAGAGCCGGTCCTTGTATGTCTGAACCAGTCAGCCCCGTAGTGCTATACACGTCGAGTGACGAGGAATTTGGTAAACGCTTTGACGTTACCCTGATCTCGTCAACAGACTGAGATTGGCCCTCTGCGGCAGTCAAACTGAGGTAAATAATAGGTAGGAGAAATTTTTTAAACGCCATAGCGAGCGTGGGTAGACAATCTTGCGGCCTATTACAATGGTGGATACCGCTGAAAAGCGCGCGTATCAGCCCCAGTGATCACGAGGAATTGTCCTGGAAGTCAATTGGTACAAGGGTGATAATACCGACCAAACATAGTTACTACCCTACCTGGAGGTGGTTAAGATTGTTGCGCCACACTGCAAGTATTAAGTCAAAACGGATTTGTTTTAGAGCTATAGCGATAGCCCTGGCATTTGCTCTGTCCAGTCAAACGAACCTCGTTGCGGGCGCAGACCTAACCGTCACCGTCGTCGACAAACATGGGAACCCAGTTACAGATGCTGTTATTTTTTTGATGATAGGGTCACCAACCGAACCAGGACCCGCTGTAAAAAATGGTTCAGCGTGACCAGTCCTTCAATCCTGACGTGCTCGCCCTATCTGTTGGAAAAAAAGTCGAGTTCCCAAATGAAGATCCATTTCGACACCATGTTTATTCTTTCTCACCAGCCAAGAGACTCGAATTGAATTTGTACGTTGGCGACGAAGTACAAGAAGTTACCTTTGATCAAGCAGGTGAAGTCGCCCTCGGCTGCAATATCCATGACGATATGCTCGGGTATATATACGTCGTCGATACCAACCTATTTGGCACCACCGATAATACTGGCACCGTGGTTATCACAGGCCTTGAAGACGATACGGGATATGAAGCGCAGGTTTGGCATACGCGCCTTCGGGGTCCAGCGCGTCGCACAGCCCAGTCCGTGGTGGCTGCCCAGAACCTGACCATTGAAATCGGATTGAAGCGGGACCGCCGGGAACAATCGGGTTCTGATTTCGAAGAAGGCGTTTATTAAAGTGTTCAATAGTTTTCAAACAAAACTCACGGTTTTCTTCACCGCACTGTTCTTACTGCTTCAAGGTGCCGCGTTCTTTACGGTGCGCGAATCCATCGTCCAAAATATTTTCGATCAAAGTCGGGATCAATTGGTCGCTGCAAATCGAGTTTTTGCTAGCCGTATTCAAGCGACGGTCAATGCACTCGGTCGCCTAAGCCTCTTGTACTATGACAATCAGTCATTCGACTGCGCTTTTGACGGTTTTCAATACGCCTGGGACACTTACTTCACGAGCGCCGGCTACGAAAACGAATTACCGGGCGGAATCGAGCTCATCAGCCAATTTATGATTGACAATACGTCTATGGGAACGCGGCCTCTTTTGGGATCAAAAGTAGACAACGATTATTGGTCAGTCTTTGCACCGCTGAGCAAGAGGTTTAGCAAACATCGATTCTCTTTTCGATATGACCACTTTGAAGTCGCAGACGATGACCTGACCCCTGACGACCTAAACCAGGAAAATGGTGACGCCTGGACTGCAGCCTATGTTTTGCGTTCTTTTCGGAAACAGCGTCTAACGCTTGAGGTCCTTCATGCGGATTCCAAGCGCCCTGAACGAGAATTCCTGAATCTGCCCGTCCGGGCGAAAGAAACGACGATTCAGGCGAGCTATCGTTTCTTCCTTTAACAACACGGGCGAGTAACTATGTCAGACAGTAAAGCACCAGGCTTGCCGACCACTCGCCTCCCAGACACCGTCACGTTTGCCGCTGCCATTGGCCTGGCAGCTCTCACGCTTTATTTGCTGGTTGTCGGCCAAAGCATACTTGTGCCTTTGGTTCTGGCAATTTTCATCACCTACCTGTTAAAAGCCCTGGCTCACGGCTTGGAACGACTAAAGATAGGCGGAAAAACGCTACCTAGCGGATTAGCACTCGCCGGTTCTATCTTCATCTTGATCATATTTATCGCCCTCCTCGTTCAGCTCGTCGCGGGTAACGTAAACTCCATAGTGGACGCCGCACCTGCTTACCAAGAGAAGCTTCAGGCTCTTTTCTCAGACATTAAATTAAGGATGGAGCAATGGTTTGGAATGAAATTGACCATAGCGGAATTGAATGAGCGCGTAGATTTCCAATCCGCCGTCTTACGGCTTGTTGGCGCCCTACAAAGTATAGCCAGCAACACATTCCAGATTTTCCTCTATGTTGCGTTCTTGTTGCTCGAAAGCCGCACAATTGGCCTTAAAATCAAAGCTTTCGCATCCACTCCTGAGCGCGAACAAGCCATCAAGTCGACGCTTTTTACCATCGGCCGCAACATCGAGATGTACATTTGGATTAAGACTGCCATGAGCCTTCTTGTGGGCGGATTGAGCTACGTCATCTTGTTGGTGGCCGGTGTCGATTTCGCGGCATTCTGGGCACTATTGATCTTTATTCTAAATTACATCCCTTACATTGGTTCTGTAGTTGCCGTTACCTTTCCGGTGGTTTTGAGCGCTCTGCAATTTGGTTCGCCAGGTCTAACGGGCCTGGTTCTTGCCGGCTTGATGGGCGCACAGGTTATCGTCGGCAATGTAGTAGAACCGCGTATAACCGGAACCTCACTCAATTTGAGCCCTGTGATCATTATCCTAGCTCTGTCGGTTTGGGGTTCAATTTGGGGCGTAACAGGAATGCTATTGAGTGTTCCGATTATGGTCATGGCAATGATCGTATTGGCACAATTTCCGCGAACCAAAGCGCTTGCCGTTTTGATGTCCCAGAGCGGGGAAATTAAGTAGTTTCGAGAAAAAGCAACTGTCCATATAGCGATCAATAAAACACAGCCATTCCAAAGCTGCCGAACGCCATGGCACTATAGAATCAGGCAATTAGCTTTAGCTTAGGAGAATAAAATGCCATCTCAGCATGCCCACGCCGTATTGGTTGACCCAATTCACGACGAACAGTCACGTCAGGACTATTACATGGACGTGAGGCGTCACCTCGCCAGCCAGGTAGCTCCGGGCAACAAAACGGTCTATCAAAAGCAGGTCGGCCCCAGCTTTGTGAAGGAAAATGGCCGCGAACCAAAAGATCGCCATGAGGTCCGCGGCGTCATGACCCAAAATGGGTACTACCAAATGTATTCTGCGATGCAGCGCCATACGCAGGAAATGACTTGGGACGCTGTCATTGATTCTGTTGAACGCGATCTTCCCAGACTCAAAGAAAACGCCAAGAAAGTAAGCGGCAAGACCGGCGGCACACTCAAATTAGATCCAAATTTTGAGGTCCCTTACTACCTTTCTTTTTACGACATTCACCTTCAACCAGGTGCGTATCACATGACGCATGATGATGAAGATGTATCCGCAGGTGCTTTGTACGACCGCGGAACCTTTTTATACACGCTGGGTAATATCGGTTCGCGCATGGATTATCTCGGTCGTACGCTGCTCGACTACTTCAAAAAGCAGCACCCAGATGTCCAACCAAAACGGATTCTGGACATGGGTTGCTCCGTTGGTCAGAGCACAATCGCGTGGTCAGAAGCATTCCCGGATGCCGAAATCCACGCCATCGACGTGGGCGAGTCGCTACTTCGGTACGCTCACGCCCGTGCAGAGGACCTCGGATACAAGATTCACTTCAGCCAGCAAAATGCCGAAAAAACCAACTTTGAAGACGGTAGTTTCGACGTTGTGCTCTCACATATCATCATGCACGAAACGAGCACAAAGGCCGTCGTAAAGATTTTTGAGGAAAGCAGAAGGCTACTTAAGGACGGGGGCATCATGATCCACATGGACAACCCTCGTTTGAAAGAATTACCGCCGTTAGAAAGCTTCTTAGCAGAGTGGGAAGTGTACAATAACAACGAACGTTTTGGTGGCACCTATCGCGAAATGGATGTTGCTGCAGAGGCCGTAAAGGCTGGGTTTTCTGCGGAAAATACGAGCATGGAGATGATTGATGTCTACATGCCAGGCAAGGTTATGAACTACGGAACAAACGGTATTAAGTTCCCAGCGTGCGTTGCTCGAAAGTGAAATAACTAGATTCAAAAACAGCGTCAAAATCGCACCGAGAAAGGCATGCGCCGACATTGATCGGCGCATTTTTTTGCATTTACGAGAACCAAATTGTCGATTCGTACGTTTGAGTAAGTGTGACTCAAAAGCCACCGTTATGAAAAAAGGGAGACGTTTTGTTAATCCACTCTTGAGCATAGTTATGTGGTTGGGAGTACACTTTTTATATTGGCGCGTGCGAAATGCGCGGCAATGTGCTACTATTCTTGTCCTTTCGGCGATTTATTGTTGTTAACCACTGCAGGGGATTTAATCACTATGGCAGTTAAGAAGAAGAAGACTAAAGCGAAGAAAAAAGCAGCTCCTAAGCGTAAAGCTGCGAAGAAGAAAGCAGCTCCTAAGCGGAAAGCCGCGAAGAAGAAAGCAGCTAAGAGGAAAGCTCCTAAGCGGA
>JAURPI010000046.1 GCA_030835385.1 Alphaproteobacteria bacterium
AGTCCTATAAGCTCTAAAGTATCACTTTGAATGATGCATCAGGACATCGCCTTCATCAAGTCCACCTTTTTCAACTGACGCAAAGCTAAAAAAAAACCTCCACCGAAGAAAGGGGGGAGGCTATTTTGGATTATGCATCAACATTTACAAGGCAATTGGCACGCTTTACGCAAAGCAGACATTTAATCGCATTCCGACGAATGACTGCTAGGAGCCCAGACCGCTCAATTGCTGCAACATTCGCCAAGGTCTGAACATCGCTACAAAACCGCCATTCGAAGCTGCGCTTTGCGTCAATTTTGAGATAGCTGGATTGATTCAGTTTTAAATTCAATAGCTTAATTGGTGCCGTGTGCACTGTATGTGCAACGTGGAATGGCCTTTCGTCGCGTTCAGTCGGCTGTTTGATGGTTGTGCGAATTGGTGAGATTTGAAGAGCACCGGATCCATCGTGATGGAAGGGCTGCGCGAGGCTGATAGCAGGGCATGGGAATTTCTCCCGAGGCGCAGTGATCAAGGTTTGGCGATTTCCCGGTCGACTTGGGGAAGTGGGCAACAATGGCCTTAGCGCTCCGGTCTAGGACCATGTTTCGAAAATCGAGGGATCCAGCAAACACTGAAAGCCATTCGTAGCCTTCGTTTGCTTCTTCCCAGCTCAGTCATTGGCTCATGTCCGATAGCTGAGACCACAAAGAGATGACCGTCAAACTCAAAATGGGTCGTGAACCATCATCGGTGTCGCCTTTCGAACAGACAGGCAAAGAGCACTGCGTACTTTTCCAGCCATACTTTTAGGCCCGTTAGAGATGTTTGAGCGTCGAATCCCTGAATGGCTACGTCATGCACCCGCACCATCAGTGCGGGGTTTTGCGACCCTTGCCGCATTTGAGGCAGTTGCACGTGGCCTCCTGATTTCCGTCTTTCCGGTTGCGATGTATGACGCGCTCCAGGACGCGGTTCTGATCAGTTCGATTTACTTCGTGATCGGTATCATCTCATTGCTGACTGGGCTTCTAGTTCCCTTTCTCAATCGCTGGATAGCGAGGCGATGGATGTATGGCATCGGGGCGATGGCGTTCGTCATTGGATCGGGCCTTGCAACCTTGGGCTCTCCAGAGATGATCGTTCTGGGGCTTGTCCTGAATTCGCTTGCCACGGTCGTAACCTTTGTGTGTTTCAACGCCTATGTGCTGGATTACATCGCGCGGGTCGAGTTGGGGAAATGCGAAACGCTGCGCATGTTCTATTCGGCCCTTGGATGGACCGTTGGCCCTATGCTGGGCGTGCTGTTGTGGGAATGGTGGAGGCCCGCCCCGTTCGTGATTTCGGGCGTGGCGGCGGCAGCCATGCTGGGAGCGTTTATCTTTCTGCGGCTGGGGAACGGCAAACAGATCACCCGGGCGCAGAGTGCACCTGTCAATCCGCTGGCATTTTTAGGGCGTTTCGTGCGCCAACCCCGCCTGATCGCTGGTTGGCTCTTTGCGGTGATCCGCTCCTGCGGTTGGTGGGCCTATGTTGTCTATCTGCCTATATTCGCCGTCGAGAATGGTCTAGGAGAAACGCTGGGCGGCACACTCTTGTCGATCACAAATGCTGGATTGTTCTTGTCGCCGGTGATGCTGAGATGGATGCAGAAACACTCCGTGCGCTGCACAGTTCAAACCGGCTTCATGGCCGTCGCCCTGCTGTTCTGTGCCGCCAGTCTGGTTTCTGTAGCCCCGTCTGCAACTGTCGGCATGCTCTTTGCCGGCAGTTTCTTTCTTATCCTCTTGGATATTTGTGCCGGACTGCCATTCCTTATGGCTGTTAAACCGTCGGAACGCACCGAAATGTCGGCCGTCTACTCGTCCTACCGGGATGTCTCCGGTATCCTGACACCAGGCGCGGCATGGCTGATCCTGTTGGCCGCCCCGATATCGGGCATTTTTGCCGCTGCAGGAGTGGCAAGCCTGCTGGCTTGGGGGATTGCCGGGCGGCTGCATCCGCGCTTGGGCGAAAACCGTATGAAGCCAGTGAAACCATTGCAAATTGAGCAGCGGATCCTTTTTCATGAGACCTGAGGCCAGTCGCCAATTATGCCCTTTTCCTGATGCTAGCGGAATCGCTCCCTTCGACTTCCCTTGTCGCGCTCGAAAACAGCGAGGCTCGCGGAACGCCGATGCTGAAACGTGCGATGTCGCCGAAATAATCTTGACAAGATGCGGGTTCTAGCAACTGTCATTCTGGTAAGTCCTCAAAAGTAGAGAAAACCAAATGCAGGTCAGTGTTCGCGACAACAACGTCGATCAAGCACTCAGAGTTTTGAAAAAGAAGCTCCAGAGCGAAGGTGTTTTTCAGCAAATGAAGCTGAAGCAACACTTCGAAAAACCTTCTGAAAAAAAGGCACGAGAGAAAGCTGAAGCAATCCGCCGTGCCCGCAAACTGGCGCGGAAAAAACTGGAACGCGAAACGTAACTCTACGTTCTTCTATCTACCGAAACTTAGGGCCGTGCGCCCAGACGGTTAAAGAATGTCGGATCCCTCGTGACACAGGCGTCACTTGATGCAGATGAAAACTTGGGAAAATAGTGATTGAGCCCTGCGTCCGGTTTGCGGCGATGATATACGCGCCCGGCATAACTTCCAGATCACCGCCATCATAGCTTCCGGGCTTGGAAAGCTGCGCGACCAACGTCAGTTTTCGTTTTTGTGCCATTGGGCCATCACCGATGTCGGAATGCCATGTAAAATGACCGCCATCCGTGGCATCGTAGCTGGCAACCTGTGGGCTCTCGGCAAATTCTCTGAGATCAAAGTCGAACCAGTTTCGGTTTGAGGTTCTCACAACGTCGATAAGTCGCTCCATGACCCATGCCATGCCGTCTATCTCATCCAGCCAAACGAGCTGAGCGCGGCGCAGATTATGATCCCGGTTCTGGCCGACAAGCAAAGCTTCTCTCGCTGGAGCTGATGCCACGGCGTTGACGATTGCGCTGCATTCGGCAGGCGTAAATCCATCGTCAATAGAATGTACGTTCACCTGCTAAGTCCCTTGTCCTGAATTGTACTCGACAATGCAGGTCATTTTGCACGCCATGCTTATCCATTTTCGACCAAAGCGCGGGAATACGACCTAAATCCAAAGCAGTACCCTGCTCTTTGAGTGGGTAGAGATTGCTGGCGGCTGAAGAGGTGACGCCGGTCTGGAGCGGCTGCAGAGATCAATGTTCGGGCGCGCCCAATTCTCTGCTAGGCTCTAAAATACTTACGACTAGTCTATTGTAACCAACCTCAACGATATCCATCTCAGTCGTATTGGCACTCTGGTGTGGCGAGTGCCAATGGGTTTCTAAGCACGCCATCCACCCCCGTAAATCTTGAAAGGCAGCATACCTATGTTATTTACTCCGCTCCACGACCGCGTTCTGGTTCGTCGCATTGAAAGTGACGAAAAGACATCAGGCGGTCTGATTATCCCTGATACCGCCAAGGAAAAGCCTCAAGAAGGCGAAGTGGTATCTGTTGGTGCAGGTATAAAGGACGAAGCTGGCGCACGTATCGCCATGGACGTCAAAGCCGGTGACAAGATTTTGTTCGGCAAATGGTCCGGATCAGAAATCAAGATCGACGGCGAAGAACTGATGATCATGAAGGAGAGCGATATTCTTGGCATTATGGTCTGAACGACGCTGCAACTTTCACATAATTTTCAATTAGGAATACCGATATGTCTGCAAAAGACTTAAAATTTGGCACGGACTCCCGTGACCGCATGCTCCGGGGCGTCAACACGCTCGCCAACGCTGTAAAAGTCACCCTTGGCCCCAAAGGGCGCAATGTGGTGATCGACAAATCCTATGGTGCGCCGCGTATCACCAAGGACGGCGTTACAGTCGCCAAGGAAATTCAACTGTCTGACCCATTTGAGAACATGGGCGCGCAACTAGTCAAAGACGTCGCGTCGCGCACCAACGATGAGGCAGGTGACGGCACAACGACTGCTACCGTACTTGCACAGGCTATTGTCAAAGAAGGCATGAAGTCAGTCGCCGCTGGCATGAACCCAATGGATCTTAAACGCGGTATCGACAAAGCGGTTACCGCGGTTGTCGCCGAAGTCAAATCCATGTCCCGTCCTGTAGGCGACACAGCTGAGATCGCCAAAGTCGGCTCCATTTCTGCCAACGGCGAAGCGGCCATCGGTCAACAGATCGCGGACGCGATGGCAAAAGTCGGCAACGAAGGCGTTATCACTGTCGAAGAGAACAAGGGCCTGGAGACTGAAACTGAAGTGGTCGAGGGTATGCAGTTTGATCGTGGTTACCTCAGCCCGTACTTCGTTACGGACCCAACCAAGATGACCGCAAACCTGGAAGATTGCGTCATTCTGCTTCATGAGAAAAAGCTGACATCATTGGCTCCTATGGTTCCTTTGCTTGAGGCTGTTATGCAGGCAGATAAGCAGCTCTTGGTTATCGCTGAAGACATTGATGGCGAAGCACTCGCGACGCTTGTGGTGAACAAACTTCGGGGTGGCCTCAAAGTAGCCGGTGTCAAAGCGCCTGGGTTTGGGGATCGTCGCAAAGCAATGTTGGAAGATCTTGCAATCTTGACAGGCGGCCAAGTGATTTCTGAGGAATTGGGGATCAAGCTGGAGAGTGTCACGATGGACATGCTTGGCGACGCGAAGAAGATCACAATTACCAAAGACACAACAACTGTGATCGACGGGGCGGGTGACAAGGACGCAATTGCTGCGCGTGTTACTCAGATACGTGCGCAAATCGAAGAAACCACATCTGACTATGACAAAGAAAAACTGCAAGAACGCCTCGCAAAACTTGCGGGTGGCGTTGCTGTGATCAAGGTTGGTGGCGCAACTGAGATCGAAGTGAAAGAGCGGAAAGACCGTGTGGATGACGCGCTGAACGCAACACGGGCCGCTGTCGAAGAAGGTGTTGTACCGGGCGGCGGCGTCGCGCTGGTGCATGCTGGTAAAGTCCTCGAAGGTCTCAAAGGAGACAACGCAGATCAGGCGGCTGGTATCGCGATCATTCGCAAGGCGCTCCAAGCGCCTCTACGCCAGATTGCCGAAAATGCTGGTGTCGATGGATCGGTCGTAGCTGGCAAGATCGTTGAGAATACCAGCAAGACGTTTGGCTACGACGCACAGTCAGAGCAATACGGCGACATGTTAAAGGCCGGTGTTATCGATCCGACCAAAGTCGTTCGGATAGCACTTGAGTATGCTGCATCTGTTGCAGGCTTGCTGATCACGACCGAAGCGATGGTTGCAGACAAACCTACGGCAGCAAACAGCAGTGGCATGCCTGATATGGGCGGTATGGGTGGTATGGGCGGCATGATGTAAATCACGACCTACTGGCCCGCAGGTAAACGCTTGCGGGCCAACCTATGTCTTCAACGCACTGACGATTTTGAAGTCAATCCTGCTCAGGGACAGACCCAAGTCTTACTAAAAATGTAGGGTCTCCGACTTCGCCGGAATCTCTATCTTCTATCACCATATAGGCGTCGGCACCGACGCAATTTTCCGCGCGAAATTCCCGTTCTGCCCGCTCTTGAGCTTCATGAGGTGTAGAATACTGCAGCTGCTTGTCGATTTGAAGGTTGCCTTGCTGCCCGCGCGCAGTCGTCTTGGCAATGTATGTCTGGCAGACATAGTGAGCCTTTGTCCCGGATTCTTCTGTTTCGCTCATTGGGCCTTCCAAATCTAAATCATAGGCGTCTTGAGAAAAGTCTCGGACGCCGCCCGTGCCAAGGCGCGCAACTAAGCTAAGTTGAAGACCTCGGGCGAACGAAATCCGATAAGTTTTGGTTACTTCACTTTCTTGCCACCAATCGCCAGAGGAGGTTTTCCGGCAAGGGAATAGGCTGTTGCAGACACTTTCGGCTTCTCTTGCTTGGGTTTTTTGGCTTCTTTGTTGCCACGCTTGCGGTTGTTGCCTTTGGCCATGAGAGGTCCTTTCAATTGCAGCAATCCTGTGCCGGGATGGCAAAGGTAGTACTGAGCCGTGAACCGCGCGCCAAATTCATGACGTGCAGTAATAGATACATCAGACGCGAGCCTGGATGGCCGCTTCTTCCACAGCCTCGTCCAGCACCTTTTGCTGGCCACAGGATATGGTGGTGACAGGGCTGCTGAACTTAGCATTTGCAGCGGCAAAGTCTATGGCTGTATCGATTTCAGTCCAGTCCAGACCGCTGATATCAAGAGCATGGAACTGCGTACCTTTGTCGACCAATTGCGCGTAAGCTGCCTCGTAATAATTCTGAAGGTTTCCACGTCTCTCCATCATTTTTGAAAGCTCTGCGAACAGCAGTGCACCCGTTTCGGCGCTAATCTTTTCAATGCCGATAGATTCACCCAAGGCGCGCTTGGGATCGACGGACTTACCAACCTCAATGACCTGCATCTGATCGTTTACGATGACCTTAACTTCTTCGTCCTCAAGCGGAATGTTGCGGTCGATACACAAGATGTTTGCGTGGCTGGTGTCCAAAAGGCGGCGGAGAATTCTGACATCAAACACGACGTCCGCATCAAATTTCACAAACTCTGCTGTACCAATCGCTTTGGCCGCCAGCATCAGAGAATAGCCTGTGTTCGTTTCGCGGTATCGATCATTGATCACATAGGTGACGCGAATGCCGCGAAATGTCTTTTTAACAAATTTCTTAATTTCATCAGCTCGGTGCCCCAGAACCAGAACAAATTGCGACATTCCACAGCTCAGGCAATTGCGGATCATGCGTTCAAGGATGACAGATCCGCCGACGGATAGAAGGCTTTTTGGATAAGTGTCGGTCAGTGGGCTGAGGCGCGAGCCAATACCAGCGGCCAAAATAACGGCAAACGGCGCACGATATTTTTCATATTTCATTATACTTGAATCCTATATAAGTCATATTGAAGCAGGCTATTTTTGCGTTGGAACCTTCAGATTTTCGTCGATGTTTTCTCCCCGAAGCCACGA
>JAURPI010000047.1 GCA_030835385.1 Alphaproteobacteria bacterium
CTTAGATTGCGCACGGGTTGCGCGTTACACATCCGCGGTTTTGTTGTAGTTTTCGGGGATTACTCAAGGGCCGTCTGAGAGGCAATGACCCCGCCCCTACATCCAAATAACTGATTTGGACGTACCTATTCCGTGGGTTCCGATTAACGGAACCGTCATTTTAGGAGAGAGAGACAGTGAATCGCTCACCACTGAAGAAGACTGTATTGCTATCGACAAGCGCATTGTTGATGGGCTCGGTATTGTCCACCCCATCTGAGGCACAGCAGTTCGCCATCGAAGAAATTATCGTGACGGCTCGCCAGCGTTCAGAATCGCTGCAAGACGTTCCTGCCAGCATCACCGCCTTCACTTCCGAGCAGCTAGAACGCGCCGGTGTGCAACGGGCCGCTGACTTCATCAACCTAACGCCCGGCGTGACGATCGTCGACGCAGCTGAAGTAGGTGATACACAGGTCAACATTCGCGGCATCAATGGTGCCCGTGATGCAGAAAACAGTTTCGCCCTCATCATCGACGGTATTCTGCATACCAACCCAGCAGCGCTGAACCGCGAGTACGCCAACCTGCAACAGATCGAAATTCTAAAGGGGCCTCAAGGCGCCATCTACGGTCGTAACGCGGCGGCCGGTGCCATTATCGTCACCAATAAGAAGCCTGGCGATGAGTTTGAAGGTGAAATTAAAATTTCCGGCGCCAATGACGATAGTTATTACGCCTCTGCCTACATGGCCGGTCCGGTCAGTGACACGCTTAGCATGGGCTTCCAAACTGACTGGCGTGATACCGATGGGTTCTTCTTCAATGAAACGCGGAACGAAAAAAACGTTGATGACTTTGAAAACTGGAATGTCTCGACACGATTCGTTTTAGAAACAAGTGAAGATTCCTCCCTCGACGTTAAAGCCCGTTATGGCGAAGTTGATGCAGCATCCATTTCTTTTAACCCAGCCTTTGCCGCAAGCTTCTTGGCCAACCTATTTGGCAACCCGCTGCTGTTTGAAGATGTAAATGAGCATAACTTCCAGTTCGTCAACCAACTTGATCCGTACAACACACAGAAGACCATCGAGATTTCAGCCAAGTATGATGGTGAATACGAATGGGGCTCTCTGACGGCGTGGGCTCTGTATTCAGACATTGAAAACGCGTTTGCAGCGGATGGCACCTCCGGTGCCTTTGGCTTCTTCTTTAACGAACCAAGCTGTGTTGCTAGTATTGATGCATTGAATGCGGCTGGTGTAACACTCCCAGGACCGCAGTTCCTCGGGCCTAACGCAGCGTCTTCTATTCTCGGCCCTTACACACCAACCAGTTGTGACGGCACGCAGTACCAAGAACGTTTCCAGGACGACATCAGCTTTGAGATTCGCCTGACCTCTCCTGCGGACCAAGATCTCCGCTGGCTTGTCGGTGCATACTATCTCGACCTTAACCGGCGGGTTGGTGTGAACACCGGTATTGAAGATGTTACGGAAATCGTTCCACAACTCTTCATACCTGCCGGACAGCCCAATGCGACAGACCAACTGCTGCACGACAAGTTCGACAGCCAAGTCTACGCAGCCTTCGGTAATATCGCTTATGACGTGAACGACGACATGGAAGTCTCCGTGGCCCTTCGTTACGACAAGGAAAAGCGGAAGAGCCGGAGCTTGGTGCCAACGGATGCCCGCTCAACTTACATTGACTTCGATCCGTCTGACGGCTTCCAAGGTGGTGACCCGATCAACCCGGGCCTCAACCCAGCCATTAACCCCGCCGGCGTGATCCCCGATGGAGACCGGTCATTTGATCAACTCCAGCCGAAAATCAGCCTTACCTATGACGTCGGTGATAACACAACGCTGTTCGCTAACTGGGGCATTGGCTTTAAGTCTGGCGGTTTTAACAGCTCTGGATCTGAAGCAACCATTGATCTGTTTATCAATAACGCTTTGGGCACAAACGTTGGTGTTGAGGATTTCTTCCGCAAAGAAACCTCAAGCGCTTTCGAAGCTGGCTTTAAGGGCAGCTACCTTGACGGTCGATTGACCCTCGAAGGTGCCGGTTACTACAACACCATTGATGACATGCAATTCTTCGAGTTCTTTGTTGGAGCATTTGGTCTTCTACGTATCGTCAACAACATCGACGAAGTTGAAGTCTACGGAGCTGAGTTTGCTGCAAATGCTGCTCTTTCCGAGAATTTCAGCATCTACGGTGGGTTCAACATTCTCGACAGTGAAATCAAATCAAACGCTGTCCGGCCTGATACGGTTGGCAACAAAGCGCCTTACACTGCCGATTACACGTTGAATGCCGGTGCACAAGCTCAATTCCCTGTCACTGATCAAATCGAGCTGGTTGGTCGCGTAGACTATAGCCTTGTTGGCCCAACCTGGTTCCACACGGTACAGGATCAAGACCAGTCATCCCTGTTTGCAACAGCCAATTACGGCAAGACACAACGTAATTCCTACAATGTTGTCGACCTCCGCATCGGCGTTGAAGCTGAGAACTGGGCAATCACTGGTTTTGCCAAGAACCTGTTCAACGAAGACTATCTGGAAGAAGTTATTCCTTCACCGCAGTTTGGTGGGTCCTTCATTCATCCAGGTGCAGAAGCCCGCTACGGTGTCGAGGTTCGGTATCGCTTCTAACTGAGAGCTTAAATAGATGAAATAAAAAGCGGCGGTCCCATGGGCCGCCGCTTTTCTTTGTGACAGGTGATGATCTAGGCCAATGAGAAAATAGGACGGGCTGGTGTCCCTTCGCTAGACGACATCAACACTAGATCTCCGCCAAGAGCCGCCATAAGGCGTTTGGAGATCGGCAACCCCAAGCCAACCCAATCTCCCTCAGCTCGGGTAGATGCACCGTCTGCAAAAGGCTCAAACGCTCTCTCTAGTTTTTCGGCTGGGATACTGCTGCCATCATCCGCGATCTCCAACTCAAACCAAAAGTCCTTGCGCTGCCCCATCAGGGTGATCGTACAGCTGTCATTTTGCTTCGCGGCATTGGACAGAATATTGACAATAACCTGTGTCGAGGCCCGGCGGTCTACTTGAACTTTTTATTGAGATTCTTCCAGACGATTGTTGAGCTCAATACATTGTTCCGCCAAACCGGAACCCACCAATGTCAGGCGCGACTCCACTAATTCGCCAACCTTGATCGGCTCAATGGACAATACGATTTATCCAGCCTCAATCATAGAAACATCGAGAATATCGTTAATCAAAGACAATAGGTGCTGCCCACTGCGATGAATGTCATCGGCGTATTTTCGGTAAGTCTCTTGTTTACCTGCTCCGATGGCTTAGTCACGGATGGCCTCGGAGTATCCAAGGATCGCGTTGAGGGGTGTTCGAAGCTCATGGCTCATCGATGCTAAAATTTCTGACTAAGCCCGATTAGCTTTTTCAAAATCCGGTGTCCAATTCTCAAGCTGACGGCGTAACTTTGCTTCGCGATCAACCAACTTCAACATCAAATAAGCGTAGGCGGGAGTGAACAAAATGCTCACAGGCAGGTATGCAAAATCAAACCATGGTATCCGTTCGCGATTGACCTCGTACACGTAGTACAAGACTTCAACAGTCAGCATGACGCCAAGAATAACCTGAATGGTGAAGGCAATGGTCGTCGCAAGAATTCCTGTCCGCTCGAGAAGCGCCCCAAGACGGGAGACCAGCCAGCCCGGCCGACCCATCGCATAACCACTGCTGTCGAATTTTGTTTGCGACTCTGTCACACCCTGCCCCCGTCGTGCGGCTGGACCTTAGTCGCTGATGGGATGCAAATCTAGACAGACCTTTCTATCCAATGAGGCCTATAACAGCATTGAAAACTGCGCTTCACGCCGTCATGGTGGGGCGATGAACCGACGACACGGATACTTACTTGTACTAGGGACCGCCCACGATCAAGCAGGGATGGACCGCTATCAAAGCGAATTGCCACCCGTTTATGCAGCCCACAAAGGCTATCGGCTAGGCATGGGCGACCATACGAGCGGCACGACCTTCCTAGACGGCAGTCTCAAAAACCTAGGCATGATGCTGGCTCGCTTCCCAAGCCCAGAAAGCGTGTCCGAGTTTTGGTGGTCTGAAGAGTACCGCGAGGCTTATAGACATCGCAAAAATGCAGGGCGGTTTGCCGCTGTCGCGTTGCCGGGCTTGGACCAAGAGTCAGACCCAATTGTTGGAGAACGTGGCTATTTGGTTGCCATGGCAACCCCAGAAACCCCTGGATGCTGGCGTCGGTTTGCCGAACCTTTTCTCGCAAACGCACGAGAGCAGTGTGGTATTGTTTTAGCGGACACGGGCCCCGACGGCATTGAACGTCTTGAAAGCCTAATGCCAGGCAGCCACGTCATCGTGGCCATGTTTGCCTCTGAGCAAGCGTCAAAGGATGCCTGGGCTGCTATCGCTCCCGATCTTGAACAGCAGAAGGTGGAGTGTGGCTCCGTCAACATCATCTCCCTAGCCGGGCTTCCAGACGATCATCCTGAGCGATTAACGCAGGAAGTATTTGCGACTTAAAATATTTAGCTCCAACAAAGCAGGGAACCAAACCATGACTAGCCACTTTATTGTTCCTGCCCTTTTTGCGCTCTCCACGTTCATTCCCAACAACGTCATTGCACAAGGTCAGGATGGAACTCCCGCTGAACGCGATATTACGGTCATCGCAGAAATGTTTCCGGGCACGTATGACAATACAGAGCAGGTGTATTTTGATGGCCGCCTCGGTGTACGCAAGGAGGCCCAGCACGAACGTGTGACATCAAGTATTACACGTATAGACCTTCCCGAATTCGGTGACTATGTCTTTTTTGCGCGGGATCATCGCGACAACGAACCTGAGAAGCCGCATCGTATTCGCCTCTATGCTCTTTCCGCCGACAACGAGGAAAAAGCTATACGCATGAAAATACACTACATTCATGGCAAGGACATGCTTCCTAAATATCAGGACGCGCATCTCGATCCGTCAGTGCTGGAAGACGTAACTCCTGAAAACAGCAAACCGCTTGATGGCTGTGACGTGTTCTGGAGACGGGAAGCTGGCCAATTCCACGGCGCGATGAAAGATGGCACCTGTCGCTGGGAGTGGCAGGGCAAGGGTGAAGTTGTCACAGATTATCGCATGATGCTGTCAGAAAACTCTCTTTGGGTGCGTGACGGAACCCACGACTCTGACGGCAATCGCCTAACCGGCAATCCAGATTGGGTTTATCACAAACTGACTCGTGCCCGAGACTTTACATGTTATGCGGATATGCCTGGCGTCTCCGGCGGACGTGACATCCCTTACACCCGCTTTAGTGACCTAAAGATTACAGACCAAGGTGGTATCGCGCGGTTTGTTTCAAAAGAGGACACACCACGAACAATTCAGATCAACCTGCGCAATGTAGATTGGCAGATGAATAATGAGACTGGCGCCTACACTCGCGACAGCTTGGTGATGTATATCTCGTCCCGCAATGATGATGGAACACCGGGTGAATTCTTTGGCTACACGTTTACGCAACCCAACGCTGAGCGACTTGGCATTAATCTCGGATTTATTCTGGTGAATTGTTACGTCATCTCCAACCGCGACGCGACACCGGAGTTCTAGCACCCCATGCCATACGCCTTCGTTACTTTGGACGTATTCACCAAACAGATTTTTGGTGGAAATCCGCTTGCTGTGGTGTTTGATGCAGCGGGCTTGAGCGATGATGACATGCAAAACATTGCCCGTGCAAAACATTGCCCGCGAGTTCAATTATCCTGAAACAACTTTTGTCCTACCGTCCGAGCACGCAGACAACACGCACCGGGTTATAATATTAACTCCAACGTCAGAATTGCCGTTCGCTGGTCACCCCACCTTAGGGACGGCCGTCGCCTTGGCCCATGCTCAATCGCCTCACGCAGACCGTGCTGAATGTCGGTTTGAAGAAGGCGTTGGGATGATACCTGTATCAGTTTACAAAATGAGCGATGGAGCTTTGCGCGCAGAACTGAGCGTTACCCAGCGATCACTCCAATTGCTAGAGAGGCTATCGCCAGCAATGTGGGCCGACATTTTGAATCTGGATGAGGCTTCCGTATGCCCTGGCGATTCGCAGAATGGAGTGTGGTCGTGCGGAACATCTTTTACCTTTGTTCCAGTCACGAACGTCGATGCACTCGCCACGGCGTCTGTCAATTTGGCGTCTTGGAAACAACACCTAAGTCTTGAAGAAACCACAGGCGTGTTTGTGTTTACGCGCGATACCAACACTCGGGTTATAGATATCAGAGCCCGGATGTTTGCGCCGGATCACGGCATAGCAGAAGATCCGGCAACAGAGTCCGCCGTGGCTGCTCTCGCCGGTTGGTTGGTCGACGCTGAGCAACCCGACGACGGCACCCATCATTGGACCATCGCCCAAAGGGTTGAGATGGGTCGCAGCAGTCTCCTGGAACTGGAGGCTGACGTGAAAAATGGCCGAATTCTTGGCGTTCGGGTCGCTGGATGCGCTGTCCCTGTAACCACTGGCATGATCACAGATCCTTGAGGAGCCGGTTGTTTTTGAGACCAATCCGCCAATTATGATATGATGGAACTGCTTTACGCTTAGTAAGGAGGCTCCCGATGAACACGTATTTGCCCGGTATCATAGCCGCTGTGTTAATCGCAATCAGCGCAGTGACTCCGACACAGGCCCAAATGTTTAGTGTGGGCAATGGCTTGGTGAATGAATCCGCACACGCATTAGATCGTGAAAAATGGGACAAGGGTGTCGGCCTCGCGCGACAGGCTTTGCGCTCTGGTGGCCTAACGCCGACGAATATCCCGGCTGCCCTCAACAACCTGTGCATCGGCCTTACTGGTCAAAGGCTATACGCCGAAGCTCTTGAAACCTGCAACAAAGCGATAAACAAAAAGCCTAGGGAGTGGAGTTTCTACAACAACAGGGCGAACATCCATTTCTACCAAGAGAAATATGATCGGGCTCTGTCCGATTATTACAAAGCGCTGACCTTCAGCCCTGGTGATGATGTTTTAATCACAAATATTAGCCTCACCCTTCGGACCCGCAAGAAGGCTGCGGAACGTGTGGGACAGGAAGGCAATGTAGAGCGACAAAGCTAACTGAAAGCAACACCCTTAACTCACACATTCATTCGGTCTGATGTGTTCTCGGTATGAGCTTGGCGCACCGCCGGAAGACATAATTGAACGCTTTGGACTGGCCCCGCCCTCTCACGCCTTTTTTGATCAGCCAACCGAATCTGAGATCCGTCCGATCGATCCCGCGTCCATTATCGGAACTGATAAAACAGCAGACGTTTTGCCTTAGGGCCTTGACGTCTCTTGGCAGAAATCACCTGTAATTAATGCCCGGGCAGAAACCGCAGCAGACAAACCAACGTTCAAAGCAATTCTAGACAAGCGTGTTCTTATTCCCGCCAGCGCTTACTTTGAATGGCGACGTGAAGGTCGAGATAAAATAAAAACATTGATCGCACCTTAGAGTTCTAATCTATTTGCCATGGCGGGTCTTCGATCCAACAACCGATTTGTCATTCTCACTAGTGCGCCAGCCTCACCAATTGCTCATATTCACAGTCGCATGCCAGTGATCCTAAACCAGGACGGCGAACAGGCGTGGCTAAACCCAGTCCTCTCTTTTGGAGATCTTAGCGCCCTTCTTCAGCCTTACGCGGGGGATCTCGAAACGGTAGAAACGCCGCGAGCGCCGCCAAGACAATCAGATCTATTTGGATGATTTAAGAATTAAGCGCTACTCAGTGACACATCAATACGGGGAGAATTGCATGCTCCATAACGTAGCCTGTAACACTACCTAACATGAGTTGCCGAAGTTTAGAGCGAGTGTACGCACCCATCACCATCATATCGGCGTTGCAATCCTGCGCCGCATACAGCAAAGACCGCCCTGTCCGTATTTCACGTGGCAAGACTTTGGAGATAACCGTTTTGACGCCATGACGGGTTAAGTGAACATCCAAGTCTTCAGTTCCGGCGTACCACTCTTCCTCTTCTACCCGAAGAACCGTGACTTCTTTCGCAGCTGCGAGCAGTGGCAAGGCCGCTTGAACGGCTCGGGTTGCTTCAGTACTCCCGTTCCAAAACACGGCAATGCGCTCAACAGGACCAGGCACATTATCATCGTCAGATGAGAGCGGCGGCGCGGCAACAACGGCACGCCCGCTCTGCATCAAAGCTGCATTAAGCGTCATCAAGGCTGCTGTTTCATTTTCCGTTGTCGGGCGATCCACAACAATTAAATCCGCACGACATCCGCGCAGCGCCACAACCTGCTCTTCTACGCCGGATTCTTCGAGCCAGCTGACACCAAAACCGTCAATGGACGTGGCACTCGTTGGCTGGAGAAGCCCTAATGTCACCTCGTCGAACATTGTCCGTGTTGAATTTGCTCGCTGACCAGCTTCACGTTCAGCGACACCCATCATTTCATCGACCATAGCACCGGACATGGCTTCGCCAACCAATGGCAAAGCCGCGGTCGGATCGGCCAGAACGTGTAACGCATCGACATGGCAATCCAACTGCTTGCCCAACCGTAACGCGGTGCTTAGGCATGCTCGCCCCGATTGCGGGTCCCCAACTACAGCAAGGATACTTTTGACAGCGGACATGGCGCTCCCCACTTGGACTCACCCTACGTGAAGGTCGATGGTAACAGCCTCAACCTATTGAATACCACTCCTGGCGCCGCAATTTTAGGCTAATGCTGAGCCCACTGGTTGGTGAAATTCTTCAACGCCGTCAGGGTCTTGGTGAATAATGATGTCAGCGCCCGGGTAGTCCGCCATCAACGCCATTTCGACCTCATCGGCAATGCGATGGGCCTCCAACAATGACAACTTGGGATCAAGCACCATGTGCATCTGCATAAACACCTGCAACCCAGAAGAACGGGTGCGCAATTCGTGCACGTCTAAGACCTTGGGATGCATGAGCACGACCGCCTTAATGGCCTGCCGTTGCTTCTCTGGCAACTCGTGATCCATGAGAACCGCCACCGACTTACGGGCTATTTTGGAGGCGTTCCACAGGAGGAAAAACGCGATGCCGATTGCAAACACAGGGTCCGCCCAACCGACGTTTCCATATGTGGAAAGCACGAGAGCCCCAATGACGCTTAGGTTGAGAAGTAGGTCACCGGTGTAGTGGAGCGAGTCCGCACCAATCGCCACCGATCCTGTACGCTTCACCACAAATTTTTGGAAGACTACCAAGATAAGAGTAACGATGATGGAAAAGATCATCACACCAATCCCTACATCTCCAGACTCAACTTGATTGTCTTTGTTGATCCTTGACGCTGCCTCCACCAAAAGTAAAACGGCTGACCCTGCAACAAATGCGGACTGCGCCAACCCAGAAAGAGGCTCAGCCTTACCATGGCCAAAACGATGCTCGTTGTCTGCGGGTGTTAGAGCGTGCCCGACCGCCCATAACGTGACGAGCGAGGCAAACAGGTCGAGGACCGAGTCCACCAGACTCGACAACAGAGCAACAGAGTTTGTGATGAGAAAGGCGACAGTCTTCACAACGATCAGCATGATCGCAGTGCACACAGCAGCATACGTGGCAAACCGCATAAGGCGCGTTGGCGGTGCGGTCAGAGCAGCAGTTGTAAGCGAATCATGTGGCATCAGTAGACTTTGCGGCTATGAGTTACGGATATACTCGTTCAGCACTCCATCGCACTCCCTCTTTCTTATAGACCAAACGATCGTGCATACGATGTGGCTGGTCGAGCCAGAATTCGATCATAACAGGTGTCAGCTGAAATCCAGACCAGTGTGCTGGGCGCGGCACGTCTTTACCCTCAAACTTGGTGGTCGCACTGGTGAATTTTTCAATGAATTCATCACGGTCTTTCATTGGCCTCGACTGGTCAGACGCCCACGCTGCGACCTGACTCTCCCAAGAGCGGGACGCGAAATACGTGTCAGCCTGATCAGCACATACTTCCGTTAGAACGCCCTCGACACGGACCTGTCTACGTAACGACTTCCAATGGAAACAGAGCGCAGCCTTGGCGTTGGCCGCGATCTGTTGGCCTTTGTTGCTTTCTTTATTGGTATAGAACGCAAATCCATCGGGGCCGTGACCTTTAAGCAAAACCATACGTACCGATGGCATCCCGTCAGGGGTTGCTGTGGCCAGGCTCATCGCATCTGGGTCATTCAACTCAGACGTCTGGGCCTCTTGGAACCACGCCTCAAACAGCGCCATCGGGTCGTCTACGGTGGGAATAAGGTCTGCGGTCGCCATGCGTTTAACGCTCATTTATAGGGCTATGTATTGTGTACCGGTTTGGTCCGCGATCACGCAGATGTCAACCGCCACACCCCTATTTCGCCCTGATTTTGCCACCTTTTCGCGGTGGTATGCCTTGGGAGAACAACTTTAGTCTGCAAATGGATTTGCGAGGAAGTTATGACGAGATCACCATTGAGAACGACATTATCAGCTGGGGTGCTGGCCTCAGCCATGGTGCTGAGCGGTTGTGCGGCAGATGGCAGCAACCAAAGCGAAACCCTCGGTACCCTTTTAGGTGCTGCGGCAGGCGCATGGGCCGGATCCTCCATTGGCTCAGGAGATGGCCAGATCGTCGCCACCGCGGCTGGAACAATGCTTGGCGCAGTCATCGGTAACAAAGTGGGTCGCGGCATGGATGAGCTTGACCGCATGAAAGCCTATGATGCACAGCAGTACGCCTACAGCGCGCCTATCGGAGAAGCCATTGTTTGGAATAACCCAGGCAGCGGTAACTACGGCAATGTCAAACCGGTACGTGACGGCTACACCAACTCAGGGCGCTACTGCCGCGAGTTTCAAACGGAAGTCACCGTAGATGGTCGGCAAGAAAATGGTTATGGCACTGCCTGTCGCCAGGAAAACGGCAGTTGGAAAATTGTCAGCCAATAAGCAGAACGGGATATTACAAAAGATTGCGGCGGCCCTACGGGTCCGCCGCTTCTCGTTTAGCGGACCACTTTAAGCGCGCCTATATTCTAATCACCTAGCAGACCTGCAATAGGTTGGCTCAATACTTGCTTTTCATTGGCTTGAGCATCTGCAATCACCTGGCTCAATAGACTTACAGCTGGTGATTTGCCTAGTAAGTTTGGGGTCAAAGGCACGCCATAGCCCAGCAAGTGCACGATCTCTGATACGGAAGTCCGTGTAAGATCCCGACCTAGGCGCCACACACCATCGTCCCCGAAAGTTGGAAATCCTCCGCTGTGTAACTCCTCCAGCACTGGAATAAGCGCCGCTTTTTTGACACCAACTTCTTATCGCAGCACCAGTTGGGACAGCCCAGCGCCCGATCCGGCAACGGCATGAAGCGCCGCCAAGGCATCCATGGCCAGTGCGAGACGGCCACCCGGACCACTGGTTCTTTCGTGCTCCGAACGTCGCCAATCAGGCAACGCTGCAGTCATCACTGCGCCAGCCAGAATGACGTTCCATGATAAGAACAGCCAAACCAGAAATACGGGCAGAGCCGCCACTGCACCATAGATCGCTTGGTAGGTCGGCATGCCAGCAACAAAGGATGTGAATCCATATCGCAACAGAGCAAAGAGGAAAGCCGCAATTAGGCCACCCAGAAAAGCGTCACCGATTCTGACCCTAAGATTTGGAACCGCCGTGTAAATCAACGCAAAGGCGGCCGCAGATAGGACCGTCGGCATGGCTGCACCAAGTAAAACAGAAAATGGCCCCGGCTCTTCTCCCCCGAGAAGAGAGCGGAACGTCAAGAAGTATCCTGATAGTGAAAAGCTCAACCCCACCAAAAGCGGGCTGACCGTAATGACGGTCTAAAACACGACCAACCGGGCCATGATTGGTCTGGGCCTGGCGACCCGGAAAATTCGATTAAACGCCCCCTCGATCGTCAGCAGAAGAAGGACCGAGGTCACTATTAACCCTACAATACCGATGATTGTAAGACGACCTGCGGCAGAAATGAAGCTCTCCAGGGCCTCGTTCATGCGCATTCCCGTATCGGGAATAAAGTTGCTTAAAACCAGATCCAGAACCGAATCTCTCAAGCCAGCGAAGGCGGGAAAAGCCGCCAATATGGCCAGCGTCAGAGCAAGTGCCGGAACAAGAGCTAAAGTGGAGGTATAGCTCAAAGAGGCAGCAACGCGATTGACTTGATCGTCTTTCAAACGTCCGGCGACAAACCTTATGAAACGACCGCATTGGAATACAAATGGCTGGAGTTTCTGGATAAAGGGCATTTCTTTTGAGTTATCTTGTGAACCGGTCATGCGTCAGTCTTGCCCTTAAATTTCAGTGGTGTAGGATGCTTACAGTTTGCGTGAGCAGACTGAAAACTAACAAGTTCTTAGCTTCGGGACACAGGACGTCATATGAGCGGGCAGCCCGGATTTCTCTCTGGCCGGCGCGGCCTGGTAATGGGGGTGGCGAACGATCGATCCATCGCATGGGGAATCGCACGCCAAGCTTCAGAACAAGGCGCAGAACTGGCATTTACATATCAAGGCGATGCGCTTGAGAAGCGGGTAAGGCCGCTCGCAGAGAGCGTCAACGCAAAAGTTATCGCGCCTTGCGACGTGACTGACCCAGACTCCATGGACAGCTTGTTCGAACAGGTCGGCACAACTTGGGACAAGATTGATTTTGTCATTCATGCGGTGGCGTTCTCAGACAAAGCTGAGCTGAACGGACGTTACGCGGATACCAGCCGAGAAAATTTCTTACGAACGATGGATATATCCTGCTTCTCGTTCACAGACGTCTGCCGTCGTGCGTCGGCACTCATGCCAGATGGCGGCTCTTTGCTCACTCTGAGTTATTACGGCGCGGAGCGCGTCGTACCCCATTACAATGTGATGGGTGTTGCCAAGGCAGCATTGGAAGCCAGCGTTCGCTACCTCGCTACGGATTTAGGTCGCGATAATATCCGCGTAAATGCGATGTCGGCAGGACCAATGAAAACCCTCGCCGCATCAGGCATTGGCGACTTCCGCTATATTCTTAAGTGGAACGAACTCAATGCGCCGATGCATCGCAATGTTACATTGGATGATGTCGGTCGTTCTGGCTTGTATCTTATTAGCGATCTATCGAGTGGTGTCACGGGTGAAGTTCATCATGTGGATTGTGGATACCACGTGGTCGGGATGATGGCGCCTGAGTCCGCCCAGGATATTGCTGATCTTCTTGACGGCGCGAACCTCAAAGACTAGCCGCTCAGATGTCTGCAAACACATTTGGCACCCTGTTTCGTTTTACAACATTTGGTGAGAGCCACGGCCCGGCCATCGGTTGTGTTGTCGATGGCGTGCCTCCGCGCATTCCATTAAGCGAAGATGATATCCAGGTCTGGCTTGAGAAACGCAAACCGGGGCAATCCCGCTTCACAACTCAACGCAAAGAACCCGATCAGGTTAAAATACTGTCCGGCGTTTTTGAGGGTGTGACCACTGGAACGCCTATCGGCTTGATGATCGAGAACGTTGATGCGCGCTCTAAGGACTACGGCGATATTGCGGAGAAATTTCGACCCGGTCATGCGGATTATACGTATTGGAAGAAATACGGAATTCGAGACTATCGCGGTGGCGGTCGATCCTCAGCCCGCGAAACTGCAATGCGGGTGGCAGCTGGCGGCATAGCGCGTAAAGTTTTGGCTGCAGCGCTGGGAGATCAAGTCACCGTACGCGGCGCCCTGACTCAGATAGGGCCTCACAAAATTAATCGCGACAATTGGGATTGGTCCAGCACAGAAAACAATCCGTTCTTTTGTCCAGATGCAGCGGCGACTTCCACCTGGGAAAGCTATCTAGACGACATTCGCAAAGATGGCTCGTCCGCTGGCGCCGTAATTGAGGTTGTCGCTGAAGGCATTCCGGCTGGCCTCGGCGCACCAATTTATGGAAAATTGGATGCGGACTTGGCCGCCGCCCTGATGAGTATCAATGCGGCCAAGGGTGTGGAAATCGGAGCTGGATTCGAGGCCGCAGGGCTGTCCGGTGAAGAAAACGCCGACGAGATGCGCATGGCCAAGGAAGGCGGAGTCGAATTCCTCAGCAACAAAGCGGGGGGAATTCTCGGTGGCATATCCTCGGGCCAAGACATCGTGGCCCGACTTGCGATCAAGCCTACCAGTTCCATATTAAGTCCACGCAAGACCGTTGATATTCACGGTAACGATACCGAAATACAAACCAAGGGGCGCCACGACCCCTGTGTGGGCATTCGCGGTGTCCCGGTAGCTGAGGCCATGATGGCTATTGTGCTCGCAGACCATTTTCTAAGGCACACAGCTCAGAACGGTTAGACGCCCCCTCGTCTACAACAACGGATACACAGTTCATGCGCATAATCGGCAAAATTCTCGTCGGCATATTGGCAAGCCTCGGGCTTTCGGTGCTCGTCTTAAGCGGTTTCTTTATTTATTTCCTGACAAAAACAGACAGTCTGCCTAACCAAGCCAGCACGCAGCAAGAAAGCATGATCTTATCCATGAATCTGGATGCAGGTTTCTCTGAAGGTCGCAGCGGTCCAAACTTTGCACCCTTTGGAGTATCAGGACAAATATCTCTCCAGGACGCCGTGATCGCTCTCCGGCGGGCCAGCAAAGACGACAAGGTTCAAGCTGTAACCGCCACAATTAGTGGACAAAGCCTCGGCCTCGCCCAGGTACAAGAAATTCGGGATGCGGTTATTGATTTTAGAGCAAGCGGCAAACCTGCGCTGCTGTACAGCGATACTTTGGGTGGCGAATTGGGTAACGCCACAACGATTTATTACTTGGCAACCGCGTTCGATGAAATTTGGCTTCAGCCATCCGGCGGTGTTGGCTTGACCGGACTGGCTATTGAACAGCCCTTTCTGAAGGGGTTCCTCGATAAAATTGGAGTCCGCACAAACACGGTGCAACGCTACGAATATAAATCGGCCGCGGAAGCTTTCACCAATTCGGAAATGTCAGAACCAAACAAGGAAGCTCTAGACACCCTATTCGGATCCATATTCGAACAAATCGTCGAAGGTATATCTGACGCCCGACGACTTAGCGGTGATGAAGTTAAGCGCTTGATGGCAGACGGCCCATTGCTTGCGCAAGAAGCCATGGATGGCGGCCTAGTCGATCACCTCGCTTATCGGGACGAATTCGATAAACGTGTCGAAGATTCTTTTGGGGGCGGAAAAAACGTTTCTTTACGGCGTTACTTTAGTTTTGGTTTACCAGATGAAACACTGGATGCAGAGCGTAGCATTGCTATGATTCACGCCGTGGGCGCCATCGCTCGTGGAAAATCAGAAGATAGCCCTTTCGGAGGTCAGTCAGGCATCGGTGGCGACACCCTTGCAAAAGCTGTGCGCGACGCTGCTGAGGATGCCAACGTCGATGCAATTTTGTTGCGGGTCGACAGCCCAGGTGGTTCTTATGTCGCTTCTGACACGATCTGGCGTGAAGTTGTCCGCGCTAAGGAAAAAGGCAAGCCCTTTATCGTCTCCATGGGTAACGCAGCAGCCTCGGGCGGTTATTTCATAGCCATGCCCGCAGATACAATTTTTGCGCAGCCCGGAACTATTACCGGTTCCATTGGTGTGATCTCAAGCAAGTTTATCTTTGAAGATGCACTAGAAAAACTTGGGATCAATTGGTCCACGCTGACCTATGGCGAGAACGGCGATATTTTCACTCCGTCAAGAGACTTCGATGAGGCTGAACTTGAGCGGGTGAATAGAAGCCTTGATGCCATTTACGAAGATTTCACGACCAAAGCCGCCGCCGGCCGAGAGATGTCTGTCGAAGATATACATGCCATTGCCAAAGGGCGTGTGTGGAGTGGCGCAGATGCCAAACGCCTCGGGTTGGTCGATGAGCTGGGAGGATTGAGCGATGCAATCGACCACACAAAAGTGTTGATCGGTCTCACGCCTGAGGATCTCGTCCGATTGGTGCCCTACCCGAAACAGAAAGATCCACTCGAAAGTATCCTAGACGCTCTCGAGGAGGGAACGCTCCCCTTCGGCCTCAAAAGTGCGATTGAAAGCCTTGTCACCTTAACCCAGACGATCAACACCTGGGTCGCCCCTTTGACGCGCGGACCTGAAGCTGGTGTGTTATACGCGCCGTCCTTGATCGTTAGATAAAAACTTGGCGACTAAGAGGTGCGTTGAGCTCCAATAAGAAACTCTTTGTTACCTTCAGGCCCAGTAATTGGGCTCTCAGCTATCCCGATCGCCTGCCAGTTGGGCTGATCGTCTAGCCAACTTGTTATTGTCGCACACACTTCTTCATGCAGGTCAGGGTCGCGGACTACACCTTTCTTGCCGACGCGATCCTTACCGACTTCGAATTGCGGCTTTATCAACGCAATCAACGTAGCCTTTGGCTTAGTGAGCGACATGGCAGCGGGCAATACGGTGCGAAGGCCAATAAAACTGGCATCACAGACAACCAGATCAACCTGCTCAGAGATATGGTCAACGGTAAGATGGCGCGCATTCGTTCGCTCAAGAATAACCACCCGCTTGTCGCCTCGCAATTTACTATCCAGTTGACCATAACCAACATCAACCGCGAAAACCTTCGACGCGCCGTGACTCAAAAGCACATCTGTAAAACCGCCAGTCGATGCCCCCACATCAATTGCCGTCATTCCCGACGGATCAATTTCAAAGTGAGAGATGCCATGTGCGAGCTTCAGGCCACCCCGTGATACCCATGGGTGGTCCTTGCTGCGGACTGTCAGCGCGACGTCAACGGCAACTTGATGGCCAGGTTTGTCGAGACGTTTTTCCTGAGAATAGACTGCGCCGGCCATAATTAAGGCTTGGGCTCGCGTACGCGATTCGGCAAGTCCACGCTCAACCATAAGCTGGTCGAGTCGGGTTTTGTTGCCTGCCATTTGAGGTAGGTTAGGCGCTCGCCGGACGCTCAGAAACGTCCTGGCCAAGCCCCTTTAGGACAGTTTGGACAATGCCAGATGCATCTAGTCCGGCCGCATCGACTTGATCCACCGGTTTCGCATGATCAAGGAAGGCGTCTGGCATCGTGAGCGTTCTAACAGCCAGGCCTTGATCAAGGTGTCCATTTGCCGCGAGCATCTGCAGCACCTGTGCACCAAAGCCGCCTTGTGAACCCTCCTCAACCGTCACAAGAAGGTCATGGCTCTCCGCCAATTGAGCCACCAACGCTACGTCCAGTGGCTTTGCGAAGCGGGCATCCGCGACCGTTGTCGACAAACCTCGGGCTGCTAAATCATCAGCCGCGCTCAGGCATGCCCCAAGGCGCGTCCCTAGACTTAGGAGTGCAACAGACGTTCCTTGTCGTAAAACACGGCCTTTGCCGATTGGCAGAACCTCTCCCTTGGCTGGGAGTTCAATGCCGACTCCTTCTCCTCGAGGATAGCGGAACGCAATTGGGCCAACGTCATAGGCAGACGCCGTTGCAACCATGTGGACTAGCTCAGCCTCGTCGGCCGCCGCCATAACGACAAAATTGGGTAGACAACTCAAATACGCGAGGTCGAATGCGCCTTGGTGAGTGCAGCCATCGGCCCCGACATAGCCTGCACGATCGATGGCAAAGCGAACCGGCAAGTTCTGAACGGCAACGTCATGCACCACTTGATCATACGCCCGCTGCAAAAAGGTTGAATATATAGCGGCAAAAGGCTTGTAGCCTTCAGTTGCTAATCCGCCCGCAAACGTAACCGCGTGCTGTTCAGCGATTCCAACATCAAAGGTGCGATCTGGGAATTGTTCGCCAAATTTATCCAAACCCGTGCCGCCGGGCATGGCTGCTGTTATAGCGACAATCTTCTCGTCTTCCCCCGCCTCTGCAATCAATGCTTTGGCAAAAACAGACGTATAGCTGGGCGCGTTTGGCTTTGATTTGGCTTGGTTGCCTGACAACACATCGAACTTTGCGACACCATGATACTTGTCTGCAGATTCCTCAGCGGGTGCGTAGCCCTTCCCCTTTTGAGTCACGGCGTGAATTAGAAACGGCCCACCTGCTTTGGAGTTACGGACGTTCTTCAGGACAGGCACCAGGTGTTCGACCTTGTGACCGTCGATCGGGCCAACATAATAAAAGCCCAATTCCTCAAAAAGCGTACCGCCGGTCACCATGCCTCGGGTGTACTCTTCAGCTTTGCGGGCCGCCGTCTTCAAGGGCTTGGGGAAATGCGATGCGATTTGTTTCATCGCCTCGCGAAGGTTCAGATAAGACTTGGACGATAACAGCCGCGATAGATAGGCGCTCATCGCTCCAACTGCTGGCGCAATCGACATGTCGTTGTCGTTGAGAATAACAATGAGCCGACTATCCATGCTACCAGCGTTGTTCATCGCCTCGTAAGCCATGCCTGCGCTCATGGCTCCATCACCGATCACCGCTACCACCTGGTTTGATCCGCCAGATAAGTCGCGAGCGACGGCCATACCAAGACCGGCCGAAATGGAAGTTGAGCTATGCCCCGCACCAAAAGGATCGAACTCACTTTCTGGCCGGTTCGTAAAGCCGGACAAACCGTCTTTTTGTCGAATAGTAGACATCCGGTCTCGGCGACCCGTGAGAATTTTGTGAGGATAACATTGATGCCCCACATCCCAGATCAAGCGATCTTCCGGCGTATCAAAAACATGGTGGAGGGCAACAGTAAGTTCGACCACACCCAACCCAGCGCCAAGATGCCCGCCGGTGCGTGAAACTTTATGAATGAGGTCAGCCCGCAACTCATCGGCGAGCTGGGTAAGCTCGTCGACGGACAAATCTTTCATATCCTTTGGGCTTTTAATGCGATCAAGCAACGGTGTCTCAAGTCCCGGCGTGACCGTTTCTGCGTCCGTTCCCACTCTGTGCCGTCCCTTTGTTTAAGATCGTCGACTAACAGTAAATGCCGCAGCAGAGCGGAGAGGTTCTGCAGCGTCACCAAACCGTGACAATGCCGCAACTGCTTGATCAACCAGGGTTTTCGCCCGATCTCTAGCACGTTCCGGACCGTGGAGCGAAACAAATGTCGCCTTACCAGCAGCAGCATCCTTGCCCGTCGCCTTACCCAAATCGCTTTCTGTTGCCTCAAGATCCAAGAGATCGTCGGTGATCTGGAAAGCCGCCCCCAAGCAGTACCCATAGGAATCTAGGCTCTCCAACGCATCCGCATCCGCTTGACCGAGAAGTCCTCCAATCCGGCACGGCGCGGCAAGCAGTCGCCCGGTCTTAAGAGCTTGAAGCCGCTCTACGTCTTCTTCGCCCAGGTCGGATTGCTCGGCCATAAGATCGAGCATCTGACCACCGACCATACCCGCCGCGCCTGCTGCATCAGCGAGTGCCGCAATGATTTTGACGCGCGTATCACCATCTGGGTGGGTGGCATCGGCGCTCAAGACGGCAAACGCCTGGGTGAGTAGCGCATCACCTGCGAGGATCGCCGTAGCCTCATCAAAAGCTTTGTGACATGTGGGACGACCACGGCGCAGGTCACCGTTATCCATCGCCGGCAGGTCATCGTGAATGAGCGAATAACAATGCACCATCTCCACAGCCGCGCCAGTGCGTAACGCCTGCACCCGTGGCACGTCGAATAGATCTGCACTTGCAATGCTCAAATAAGGGCGCAATCGCTTGCCGCCATCAAGCGCGCTATACCGCATGGCTTCGACAACCCGTTGTTCGGGTCCGTCAGGCAACGGGAGCAAATCATCAAGGCACGCGTTGACCGAGTCTGCAATTCTACGCAGATCGTCAGAAAATGTCAGCGAGTGTCCAGGCGCAGATGATGCACCAGCCTGACTCATTCTGACTCCACGTCTTCCAATTTCATGGCATCGCCTAGGCCTGTGATTTTCTCGATTTTCATACGAGCATCAGCAAGCTTGGCTTCACAATGTCGCTTGAGCAGAGCGCCGCGCTCATAGTGCTTGACCGCTTCATCAAGCTTGACCTGACCGGCCTCTAGGTCGCGGACAATGTCTTCGAGTTGGCTGAGCGCATCCTCAAAATTTAAACCTGCAATATCTTTGGGAATTTTCGTCTCTGCCATCGTATCTACTTTCGTCTGTGACGCCGCGTTACCCCTTCATCAGGGCCTTTACATGGGCCGCCGCGCTAGCGCCTAGGGCGCGTAGGTTATAACCGCCCTCCAGGGCTGAAACCACCCGTCCGTCTGCGTGCCGGTGGGCGACGGCCAGAATCTGCCGGGTGGCCCAGAAAAAATCATCCTCTTCCAACCCCATGTCCGACAGTGGATCATCTTTATGACCATCAAAACCGGCGGAAATAAGCACAAAATCTGGCGCAAACGAGTCGAGGGCCGGCAAAATGTCCCGCTCAAAGGCCTTACGAAAGCCACCGCCGTCGGTACCAGCAGGAAGCGGAGCATTGACTATATTACCGTGCGCTCCTGATTCATCCGAAGCTCCGGTCCCCGGGTAATGCGGATACTGGTGAGAAGACGCAAAAAAGAGGTCTGGGTCATTCCAGAAAATATCCTGGGTGCCATTGCCATGGTGGACATCGAAATCGACGACGGCAATTTTTGTCAGACCGTGCTGAGCCCGGGCATGAAGAGCAGCGACAGCGACATTGTTAACTAAACAAAATCCCATTGGTCGGCCGCGTTCAGCATGATGACCAGGAGGACGCACCGCACAAAACGCTGATGCGGCCTCGCCCGTCACAACTGCATCAACGGCAGATACGAGTGCCCCCGCTCCTTTGCGTATCGCTTCACCCGTATCTGGCGACATCACCGTATCAGGGTCGACATGGCGATACCCGTCATCCGGTGCTGCCTCGAGTATAGCCTGCACCAGCTGTTCAGAATGGGGTGCCGCCATTTGTTCATCCGTCGCGTCAACCGCCACCCTTCTTAAGAGGCCACTAAAATCTTCGTCAGCGAGGGCGTCGTTGACGCTGCGTAACCTATCGATACTCTCCGGATGGCCAGGGCCGGTATCGTGACTGAGAAAAATATCGTCGGTGACAAAGAGTACGGACATGGCGACAACTCACTCAAACTGCGGTTCACTATCTTAAACCGGCAGACAATAGACAGATACCGTTCAAGGTCTTTTCTTATAGTTTAATCGCCCGCTAAACTTCCTTATGCAACCGGAGTGATGCCTGTGGCTGACGACCTATCCCCTTTGGAGAAGAATACAGCAAACACCTGTAGTGTGTTGCGTTCTATCGGGAATCCTCACCGCCTGAGTATTTTATGCCGACTCAGCCACCGGGAACACAGCGTTACGGAGCTAGTATCTGTCGGTTCGATTGGTCAGTCGGCATTATCCCAACACCTCGCTCGGCTTCGTCGCGACGGTCTGGTTATGACACGTCGCGAAGCTCAGACCATTTACTACTCGCTAAAAGGCAGCAAAATACAAATCATCTTAGCCGCCCTAAGCAAGGCCATGGATCAGGATACCAATACGCCCGGTTAGAACGCATTCAATGGCAGCTTGAGATATGAGACACCGTTCTCTTCCGATGGTGGAAATTCGCCGGCGCGAATATTAACCTGCACCGAAGGAAGAATAAGTGCAGGCATTGCAAGTGTGGCGTCGCGGGCCGTTCGCATGCCAACAAATTTCTCCTCGGACACCCCTTCTTTAACGTGTTTATTCTCAGCCCGTTGCTGAGCAACAGTACTCTCCCACGCAAAGGGCCGGCCGTCAGGTCCATAATCGTGGCAGACAAAAACACGGGTCTCCTCTGGCAAAGTTAGAATGCGCTGAATTGATTGGTACATAACAGCTGCATCCCCACCCGGAAAATCACATCGCGCGGTACCGTAGTCGGGCATAAACAACGTGTCCCCCACAAAGGCAGCATCGCCAATCAGATAGGTTATGCACGCAGGCGTATGACCGGGGGTATGCCAGGCGTTGATTTCAAGTTCACCGACACGCAACCCATCTCCGTCATTGAGAAGGCGATCAAACTGAGACCCATCTCGCGAAAGGTCAGCTCCAAGATTAAAGACCTGACCAAATTCTTTCTGGACGGTTGTGATTTGTGAGCCAATCGCGACCAACGCCCCTAGTTCCGCCTTGAGATATGGCGCCGCGGAGAGATGGTCTGCATGAGCATGGGTTTCAAGCACCCAGTCGACTTGCAGGGACTCTTTCCGAACCGCCGCAAGTATTTTGTCCGCACTCTCTGTCGAGGTCCGGCCAGAACTAGCATCAAAATCCAACACCGAGTCGATGATGACCGCCTTTTGCCCTGTCGACTCACGCACAAGATAACTGACAGTAAATGTCTGCTCATCAAAGAATGCGGTAACGCGAGGAGGAGATAATTCAGCCATTATGTTACCTGTCGGCGGCGGAGAATTTTGATGCTACCTGAGCCCTGGCAACGGCGCCATAATTAAACACGACGCTTTATGAAAAGAGAAAACAGAATATGGTTGACGCATGTCTGTAAGATACGGAATCGACCTAGGCGGCACCAAAATTGAACTGATCGCGCTCAATGGTGACGGCGCGGAGCTATTTAGAAACCGCATTCCCACTCCCGTTGGTGATTATAGAGGAACGGTTGCGGCCATAGCCGATCTAATTCTCTCCGCAGACTCAGGTTTGGATTGTGACAAAACTGGCGGACAGCCAACTGTGGGGATCGGCATCCCTGGCACAATTTCTCCGTCCACCGGATTAGTTAAGAACGCGAACTCAACCTGTCTCATCGGCCAACCGCTTGATCGTGACATTGAAGCCCGGCTGGGACGACCGGTTCGGCTCGCCAACGACGCAGATTGCTTCGCTCTTTCTGAAGCGGCTGACGGATCCAGAGGTCGTCACTCCATTGTATTTGGCGTCATCCTTGGCACCGGCGTCGGCGGTGGACTTGTCGTCGACAAAAAGATTGTCAGAGGACCGAATGCGATTACGGGCGAGTGGGGCCACAACCCCCTGCCCTGGCCAGACTTGGCCCACGACGAAAGCCCAGGTCCAGAATGCTATTGCGGGCGATCAGGTTGTATCGAGACTTTCTTGTCTGGCCCAGGTCTATGCCACGATGCATCTGACTTCGAAAAAACACAGACTTTCGAAAATGCCGAATCTGTTGTCGATGCCGCTGCAGACGGCAACGCGATGGCTCAGGCGGCTCTCCATCGCTACGTCTATCGACTCTCAAAAGCTTTAGCGTCAGTTATAAATGTTATCGACCCCAATGTCATTGTGCTTGGCGGCGGGCTGTCAAACATTCCGCTGCTCTATGAAGAAGTACCCAAAATTTGGGATGCATTCATTTTCTCTGACACGGTTGAGACACAGTTACTTCCGCCAAAACATGGGGATTCCAGTGGGGTTCGAGGAGCTGCCTGGCTTTGGCCAAACACAAATTAAACAGCGTTAATCAGCGCACTGCTTGGCACCTTGCAAACCAACGAGAGTGGATTGGGACGGACTCTTTGCTGACAATGACACACCCCAAACTCCATCGAGCTTCTCTACCGCCGAGGTAGAGAAAATCATTAATGATTCGCCCATCGCGCTCGCAGATGCCGAAGAAGCGCTGGAGGAATACAGGGCAATTGGTGGCAACCGGAATGGTGAAGCCGCCGTAAGTCGAGGTGTTCAGGCGAATATGTTCTCGCGCCTTGGGTGGGAACATGGCCGGGCAGACTTCCTAATTCGCTACCTTTTCATGCTCCGGAATTCGATATTGAAGTATTCGGATCAACATCGAACCCTTGGGTACTTTATGGAGCACTACCAGCAGAACAGCGCCGTGAGCGTTGAACTCAAGTCTTGGCCTATCGACCAAATTGATCAGTTACTCAAACAAATCAATAAATCGCCAGATCTAGAATAATACCCTCCTGGCGACTTAGAACTGATGATGCAGTATTTTGATCAGTTCCACGAAATGCAGGTCAGGTATGGCCGGCCACCAGGTTTCTCTCAGCGGCAAGCCTCCCGATAACCATACATCTCACTCTCTATGAGTTTGCGTCGCCCTGCTCGCCTTTCTCGATCTCCTTTGGAAGATCGAGTTTTATGTGGAGTTCTTTGAGCTGTTTTTCGCTGACTTCGTTTGGCGCCTGCATCATGAGGTCTTCAGCTTGGTTGTTCATGGGGAACAACGTAACTTCACGAATATTGGGTGTGTCGGCCAGCAACATAACAATTCGATCAATCCCCGGCGCCGCGCCACCGTGAGGCGGTGCGCCGTATTTGAAAGCGTTAAACATGCCGCCAAAGCGCTCTTCAATCACACCTTCCTCATAGCCAGCGATTGAGAATGCTTTGATCATGATGTCCGGGCGATGGTTTCGGATGGCGCCTGAGCACAGCTCCACGCCGTTGCAGACGATGTCATACTGGTAGGCCATCACATCCAAAGGGTCTTTTGTCTCCAGCGCTTCGAGCCCACCTTGCGGCATAGAAAATGGGTTGTGGCTGAAATCGATCTCACCGGTCGCCTCATCTTGCTCGTACATGGGATAGTCCACGATCCAGCAGATATCGAACCTGTCTTTGGCAAGAAGGCCCAACTCCTCACACACTTTGGTGCGCACAACACCGGCAAACTTTTCAGCGACGGAAGGCTTGTCGCATACGAAGAACACGCTATCGCCGGGCCCGACACCGGCCGCCTCGCGAATGGCGGCAACACGGTCATCGTCTAGGTTCTTTGCGATTGGACCCTTAGCACCGCCGTCGGCCTCATAAACAATATAGCCAAGCCCACCAGCGCCCTCGCCGCGGGCCCAGTCATTAAGTTTGTCAAAATAACTTCGTGGCTGTTTTGCCGAGCCGGGCGCTGGTATCGCGCGCACGATCGACCCTTTTTCGATGTTCTTAGCAAATAATCCAAAGTTAGAACCGGCGAAGGACTCCGTAACATCCGTAATGAGTAACGGATTCCGTAGATCGGGTTTATCGGTGCCATACTTAAACATAGCTTCGGCATAGGGAATGCGAGGCCACTGCCCCTCTGTGACAGCTCTCCCGTTCGCGAACTCTGAGAACACGCCGCCGATGACGGGCTCAATGGCCGCGAAAACGTCATCTTGCGTAACGAAAGCCATTTCAAGGTCTAGCTGATAGAACTCTCCGGGTGAACGGTCTGCGCGTCCGTCTTCGTCGCGAAAGCATGGCGCAATCTGGAAGTAACGATCAAAGCCGGAGACCATAACCAGTTGCTTGAAGATTTGTGGCGCCTGCGGAAGCGCGTAGAACCGCCCTGGATGAAGTCTCGATGGTACCAAGAAGTCTCGCGCGCCCTCGGGCGACGACGCGGTAAGAATAGGGGTTTGAAATTCAGTGAACCCAGACTCTATCATTCGACGACGAATGCTGGCGATAACCTGCGACCGCAGCAGGATATTATTGCGCATCTCTTCCCGGCGAAGATCGAGATAGCGATACTTCAATCTTAAATCTTCTGGGTAATCGTTCTCACCGTATACCTGAATAGGTAAGACGTCGGTTTGAGACAGCGCTTCAACTTCCTCAATCTGGACTTCAACTTTGCCAGTAGGGAGCTTCTCATTAACGGTATCATCCGTGCGCTCGACCACACTCCCGGTGATGCATAAGACAGTCTCGGAACGGGCGTTATCGATCGTAGCGAAAACAGGGCTGGACGTATCAACCACGCATTGGGTGACTCCAAACTGATCCCGCAAGTCGACAAAGACCAGGTTGCCGTGGTCCCGTTTGCGGTGAACCCATCCAGAGAGGCGGGCTTGTTTTCCAGCGTCTTCGAGGCGCAGCGCGCCGCAATTGTGCGTTCTGTAACGGTGCATGACCGGGTCCCTGTAACGGAAAATTAGACCCCAGGCCGATGACCTAGGGAACGGGCGGAGAAACCACACCGAACCGGCTCATTTGTCAAGGTTTTGGCCGCTCTCAGCAAAAGTTTGTTCTTTTCCGCCCTGCCGGTTGCGGCGTTCGGACAGAGACGATAAGACATCGGTCATGGAGTTAATCACCAAGACTGCGGATTTGGCCGCCTTTTGTCAGCGGCTGTCTACAGCAGAATTCATCACCGTTGATACGGAATTCCACCGAGAAACGACCTACTGGCCGTTACTTTGCTTGGTCCAAGTCGCTGGCCCCGACGAGGCCTACTGTATTGATGCGATGGCGGATGGCCTCGATCTAGCACCGCTGTACGACCTTTTCAGCAACACTAACGTGGTCAAGGTCTTCCACGCAGCGCGACAAGATCTAGAGATTTTTTTCCACAAAGCTGGTCTCATTCCCACCCCCCTGTTTGATAGCCAAGTTGCAGCAATGGTCTGTGGGTTTGGCGAATCCGTGGGCTACGAGACCTTGGTCACCAAGCTCACCAAGGCCCGGATCGACAAAAGCCAGCGCTTCACAGACTGGACCCGGCGACCGCTATCAGAAAAACAGCTTGAGTATGCCTTGGCAGACGTCACGCATCTGCGTGACATCTACGTCAAGCTCAAGGCTGAATTGGAGCGCTCAGATCGAACCTCTTGGGTTGCCGAGGAAATGGGGGTCCTGACTAGCCCAGAAACCTATTCCTTATCCCCTGAAGACTCTTGGCGCAGGTTAAAGTCACGTGAAAAAAGACCTCGCTTTTTGGCCATCCTGAAAGAAGTTTCGGCGTGGCGAGAACGGGCTGCTCAAAAGCAGAACACACCACGCAGAAGAGTCATTAAAGATGATGCTCTGGTTGAACTGGCAGCTCTCCGACCAACAGATGAGAAGGCGCTATCGCAGACACGGCTGTCCAAGCACCTCGCCCGTAGCAAACACGCGTCCGAGGTTATCGCTGCAGTAAAACGAGGACTTGATACACCTGATGATCAATGCCCTCGACTTCCTCGACCTCTAGAGAAGCCTCCAGGCCTTGGCCCGGTCATTGATCTGCTTAAGGTCTTGTTGAAAGCACGGTGCGAAGCCAGTGATGTTGCCCTTAAATTGGTCGCTACCGTCGACGATCTAGAGCGAATTGCGTGTGATGACGCCGCTGACGTACCCGCACTGTCGGGTTGGCGACGCGACCTCTTTGGCGAAGACGCGCTGAGGCTTGAATATGGGAAGCTGGCGCTGAGCTTATCCCCTGACAGCAAGGTCGTGGACGTCGTTGAACGGGCTTAGCGACCAACGAGCTAAACCTGCTGGATTATATCTTTGCGATCAATGTGACTGGCCAGGCGAGACAATCGCTTAGGATAAGATCCGCCATCGAATACCGCGTCATCGGCGGGAAGCGATAAGGTCACAGCGGCCTTCCCCATGTCTAATTTTGCTTTCTTAAGAATGCCGGGTGCGCCGCCTGTCAATGAATAGGCGAGCCGGAGCCCTAAACCGATTGTTCTGACGCGATGAAGGCGGGCTTCATCAAGCATCGTATGCGCTTGATCAATGGTCGGTGTCGTATCATCCGTGCGGTATCGGTAAAACAATGCCAATGCTAACCCGGCCCTGTCTTCGTGCTCCAACCCCATAAAGGGTAGTCGGAGTACGCGCAGAAAAGCCTGCTCTGCACGAAAGTCTGGGTGCTCAGACCAATAGACATCTCGTAAAACGCACGCTGCAAGGCGGAGTCTGGCTTGAACTTTTGTCTCGTCTGGAAAGAGAGGCGCCAACCAATCGAATGCTTCGTGCCCGAGGCGCGGATCGCGACCGGCAACTCGACATAACTCCTCTGCCGCACTGATAAGTGGGTCTTCGGATTTCAAGGCGTTGGGAAGATCCTTGTAGAATTGACCCTCACGCATGCCATAAATAGAAAACACAAGGTTGTCTGGCTGCCCCACCTCCAATAGGCGCCCAAGCATAGTCGCCGCCAACGGCAGCGCTTGAAGACGCGACTTGTCTACACCCCGGATTTTCTCGAGGGTCTGCGGACCAAGGTTGGATATAAGGCCGAATAGAGACTGGGCTTGGGGTCGCGTGAGCGTAAAATTATCTAAGACGTGTAATGGGTAGTTCATATGGGCGATGCAAACTCGAGCTAGAGCCCGCCACGCCCCACCCACGGCATAAACTGTCCTCCCCTTCACTCCGGAAATCCATGCTTCTTGATCGAGGTGCTGATTTATTGTTTCGAGCGCTTTGTCCAGGTCGAGGCCGGACGAATCTGCAAGGCGAAGTGTTCCAAGGGGCAGAGTCGCGTGGTGTGCAAAATCACTGCCCTGGACATCTACAAGTTCAAGACTACCACCGCCAAGATCCGCCACCATGCCATTTGCATCGGGGATCCCGCAGAGCACACCAAGAGCACTTCGTTGCGCCTCTTGCTTCCCGGACAACACTTTTACGGACAACCCGGTTTCTTTTTCGACGAGTTCAGTAAATTTTTTGCCATCCGATGCGTCACGAATGGCGGCAGTTCCAAGTACATCTAGTCTGTCCAGGCCCATCGCCTCGATCAGCACCGTAAAACGCCCAAGAATTTGGAGCGCTTTTTTAATACCGCCCGGGTTCAATTTACCCGTGGATTCGAGGTCACGCCCTAAGGCACAAGTGGATTTCTCATTGTAAATGGGAATCGGCGTTCTCATGACGCCGCTATAGACAACCAATCGCACCGAGTTTGACCCGATATCTATGACGCCTATGGGCCGGTGACGGTCGGCCAGTGTCGTGCTGTCGTCAGGCACGCTTGTCTCTCACATCAAACTCTAAGAGCAGCGCTGATAGCAGGTTTATCGCCGGCTTGGAACCAATTTGGGCACTTGACGTTTGGCCTGGTCAAGCGCGCTCCCCTGGCCCGACAAACTCGGGTTATTCATGAAGTAATCATGGGCGCTAAATGGTGCATCGCCGGCCTCATCGCGGGCAAACAGGCCGCCAGAATCAAGAGTCCAGCTCTGCAGATTATCGTTGATGTTTGCGACCATGATCTGATCAAGCACCTGTTGATGCACCGTGTGATTCTCAATTGGGACGAAGGTTTCTACCCGGTTGACGATATTTCTCGTCATCCAGTCGGCAGACGACATATAGACCTTTGCGTCGCGAGAGGGCACTGGATGCCCATTGCCGAACACGAAGATTCGCGAATGCTCGAGAAATCTACCAACAATACTCTTTACACGAATGTTCTCAGATAAACCGGGCACACCCGGCCGCAGACAGCAAATGCCACGCACGATGAGCTCTATTTGCACACCGGCCTGGGAGGCTTCGTAAAGGGCGTCAATAACAGTGGGATCAACAAGTGAGTTCATTTTCGCCCAGATGGTTCCAGGCAGACCAGCTTTCGCAAACTCAATTTCTTGATCAATTAGGTCGTCGATCTTTTCTTTAAGTCCGATCGGCGCAATCGCTAGCTTCTCCAGAGAATCGGGTTGGGCATATCCGGTCATGAAGTTGAACGCGCGATTGGCATCGCGACAAAGGGCCGGATCACACGTGAAGAAAGACAAGTCGGTGTAGATTTTCGCTGTAACGGGGTGATAGTTCCCAGTCCCGAAGTGAACATAGGAATTTAGTGCATTGCCTTCACGACGCGTTACCAGGGAAATCTTGGCATGAGTCTTGAGATCAACAAAACCATAGACCACGTTAGCGCCGGCTCGCTCCAAGTCCCTCGCCCAACGGATGTTGGCCTCTTCATCAAAACGGGCTTTGAGCTCCACCATAGCAGTTACGGTTTTTCCTGCCTCAGCCGCCTCTATTAAGGCTTCAACAATCGGCGATTTCTTACTGGTACGGTAGAGCGTCTGTTTGATCGACACCACATTAGGATCCTGGGCCGCCTGACGGAGAAACTGCACGACAGCATCGAAAGACTCGTATGGGTGATGGACGATAATGTCCTTCTTGCGAATAGCAGCGAAACTGTCGCCTCCAAAATCTCTAATTCGCTCTGGGAACCTGGCGTTGTACGGGACGAATTCAAGGTCAGGCCGTTCACCAGTAATAAGCTGGCTGACGTCTGCGAGACCAATCATTCCACCCATGCGAAACATATCATCCGAAGACACTTCCAATTCGTCGCAAATCAAATTGACTTGGTCTTCAGGCATGGATGCACTGACTTTGAGCCGGATACAGCTACCACGCCGCCTACGCTTCAGGGCCGTTTCGAAGCTCTGCACCAGATCTTGGGCTTCCTCATCAATTTCCATTTCACTATCACGAAGGACTCGAAACACGCCCGACTGCATTACCTTGAAACCGGGAAAGAGGCGGTCAAAGAAAAGCGTTATGACCTCTTCAAGAGTAATAAACCTGATCTTCCGGCCACGAAGGCGAATCAATCGATCCACCTGTGATGGCATCGGCACAAGCGCGCGCATACCCTCGCCATTCTCAATGCGCACCAACTGTAGAATGAGAGATAAGCCAAGGTTGGGTATGAAAGGAAATGGGTGAGCCGGATCAATCGCCAAGGGCGTAAGAACAGGAAAGATATGCTCCAAAAAACGGTCAAGGAGCCACGCCTTATCCTTGGCGTTGAGTTCATCTTTTGAAACGACGTGAATTTCTTCTTTGTCGAGCTCCGCCTGCAACAAATCCCAACATTCGTCTTGATGGCGCAGAACGTCACGAACAGCGGAATTAATTTGAGTGAGTTGTTCTTGCGGAGTCAGACCGTCAGCGCTCCGCTGGGTCACACCGGCCCTGACTTGCCCTTTAAGACCAGCGACGCGGACCATATAAAATTCATCTAGGTTAGATGCCGATATCGACAAAAACCGCACCCGTTCCAACAATGGGTGGTTGACGTTTTCCGCCTCCTCGAGCACGCGCGTATTGAACGAAAGCCAGGAGAGTTCGCGGTTGATGAACCGATCACTGCTCTCCAGACTTATAGTCGGCCGATCAGCGCTTTCAACGACAGATGTACTGTCTTGTGGGCTCACGCAAAAATTCCTTTAGTCACTCACAGGCAGCACATTCTCCGACTGCCAAGCTCCCCTCTGGAAAGCAGAAAATATCGGCCCTGAAACCGATAGTTCACAAAATCGCAATGCTTTACGGATCCGGAACTGTATCATGACCGCTGACATTCTGTCGATTAAAGGACACTTCGTGACACTTTCCCTCTTGCTCCTGCGGCATGCCAAAGCAGCCAATGAATCAATCAAAGATCATGAGCGGTCCCTGGCCCCGCGAGGACAACGCGATGCCGTAAAAATAGCTCACTACTTGGAGGCTTCGGATCTTAAGCCTGATCTCGTGATGTGCTCGACAGCCAAACGTGCCCGCCTCACCCTCGACTCAATTTTGACGATTTGGCCCGATCTGAACGTGTCTTATGAGAACGAAATCTACCTCGCCTCGACAGAGATGGCTGTAGCACACTTACGGCAAGGAGGATCAGCCAATCGAATCTTGTTGGTTGGGCACAACCCAACAATGGAAGATTTACTTCGCGTCCTGACGGACCAACGAAATACTTCAAACGCAGCGCTATCCGACGCTCTTTCTAAGTACCCGACGGGGGCGCTGGCTGAGTTATCTATCGACTGTAAACGTTGGGACGAGCTTAACGTGTCATGTGGCCAACTGAAGCGCTTCATCAAGCCCCGTACCCTCGAAGAGTCGGCCGCAGATTAATCGGGTCTAAAGTTGCCGCTGTCCAAGATATCGCGCACTAAAGGAACTGTTATTTTTCGATTTTGCGCTAATGCGTCGTGATCGACGCGCTCCGTCAATTTTTGTATTGCTGCGAAGGTGCGCGGAATTCGTTTTTGGACGTAGTCGACCAACTCTGGCGTGACTTCTAACTGACGGTCGCGAAAGAGCTTCACCAATACAGCCGCGATCGTCGCATCATCTGGTGATCGTATTTCAACCGAAGGCATACCGCTCAGGCGGGATTTTAAGTCGGGGAGAGTCACGTCCCATCGGGCGGGCGCCATTTGACCTACGATGAGAAGATGCTTGCGAGCCTCACGAACCACATTGAAGAGATGAAACAGTGCTGATTCGTCGGGCACGGCATCAGCTTTATCCCAAACCAACGCCTTGTGCGCCTCTACAAGAGAGACCGGTTCAACCTGCGATATCTCGTCTACTTCAAGCACATGAGCATCTGCTTTCGCCACGAAGACTTGAACCAGGTGAGACTTGCCGCACCCCGGAGGACCATAAAGCCCAAGACAAGGCGCCGGCCAGTTTGGCCAGGTATCAATCCAGCCAACAGCTTCACGGTTGGCATCAGTAACCAAAAAATCAGCGCGTCCGATAGCCGTGCGGTGACCCAGTTCCAGGGGGAGTTGTTTTGATATCGTCATGACTTATCAGCAGAGGAAAGCTTTAAGGTCCCCGCTGGAACGTGCCATTAGTAAATAGACTAGAGGGATAGGCTGGCGGCGGTACTTGCTCTAACGGCTGGGAGAAGATTGACGATTGCGATCCCGGTACAGGCATAGAGTGCGCGGTGCTATTACCCCCAAAGGTTTGAACTACATTTGTTTCTGCGGCACGGTCTTCAATTACCCACGCCTCGCCTTGCCAAACAAATCCCAGATCACTTTGCGCCATCGCTAGTTTCAGCTGATCTTCGTCACCCAAATAATAAATGGTGACTTGGGCTCGATCTCGCGCAATCGCCTGCAACTCATGGCGATCAATCAGCGGAACCTGCTCGAGCCGAGACCGAACAGTAAGCCAATCCTCCAGGGAATTGAGTGGGACCAACGCCGTAATCTGACCGCTTGAGTCAAATTGCAGCATGTTCTCTTTTTTCCATTCGTCTTCGACCACAGCCCAGGCCTGTTCTGCCGCCGCAATAAACAATTCAGACCAAGTCTGCCCACCCGCAGCTGGAACATCCAACCGTCGTTCCGCACCGGTTCGGGTGGAATACAGCGTCACGCTTACAGACTCAGATCCCAGACTGCCAAGCAGAGAAGCTGTAGCAACCACAACGTCATCTGCCCCATAGCGACCGGCCCAGGTTTGTAGCCGTACCTGATCGCGGGCTTGCGCGTCTTCGATGCGGAGTGTTGACAAGTCTTCCAAGTCGCCAAATGGAAGCTGGCGGGGCACAAGCCCCATAGCCTGAGGCAGACGTATCCATGCATCCATCCAAGGATTCGAATCGGACCAAATCACAGGCTCTGACACCACGGATTCTTGATAGACCGGAACGACCGCGACCGGTTTACTGACCGTTTCAGCAAATGGTACACTGGCGAGTCTCAAAGTTGACCGTATAGACTCGGGACGGAACCGAACGATTAGATCGGCAAGATATCGGCCTGACGCCGTCCGCTCATTTGACACCGAGAAATCGCGAACCAGGTCAATCGCATCACGGGTGGACAAATCTGGCAAAGCAGCCTGATAAGCGTTTGGCACCAATCGCCGTAACAACCTTTCTAGCGCCTTAATCTGACCCTCCTGCAGGCCTTTGGTGCGAGCGTCGGTGGTTGTGCCTCCACGCGCGTCTACAGGCACCCCAGTGACCGTGAAGACCTGTGATTGGGCCGACACGGAAGCAGGGGCGAGTAAAATCGACAGGCCGAATGCTGCCGCGATTGTCGCAGCCAAAAAGAAGTTATGACGGGCCGTTGCAACGCGCCCGTCTTTGGCTATGGTACGGCTTCTTTTCGCCGCGCTAAGTGAGGCTGACATTTCTAAGTCCTCTCAGGCCGATGGCCGCCGTTCCAACGGTTTAACCTACAAAGACGCCGGGGTCGATATTGACGCCGGCAACGCCTTGGTGGAAGCCATAAAGCCACTCGCTAAATCGACGGGCCGAAGTGGCGCCGATTCAGCCCTTGGTGGATTCGGAGGCCTATTTGACCTCAAAGCGACCGGATATAAAGATCCGGTATTGGTCGCTGGTAATGATGGCGTTGGAACCAAGTTATTGGTCGCGATTGAAGCTGAGCGCCACGACACAGTTGGCATCGATTTAGTGGCCATGTGTGTGAATGATTTAGTCGTCCAAGGTGCAGAACCTCTCTTTTTTCTCGACTATTTTGCAACTGGCAAACTTTCTATCGAAGCCGCGACCTCTGTTATTAGCGGTATTGCCGCCGGATGCCGCGAAGCCGGTTGCGCCTTAATCGGCGGTGAGACTGCTGAAATGCCAGGACTCTATGGCGAGAATGAGTACGATCTTGCGGGATTCTCTGTAGGGGCAGTTGAACGGGACGAAATTTTACCGCGCAACATTGTTATCGGAGATATCGTACTTGGCCTACCCTCTTCTGGATTCCACTCCAACGGCTACTCTCTGGTTAGAAAAGTGGTTGAAGGCACTGGTCTTAAATATGACGACCCAGCCCCTTTTGATTCGTCGAAATCCTTAGGCGAAGCCTTGCTAACTCCGACCCGAATTTACATTAAGCCCTGCCTTGCACTGGTCAAAGCCGACCTGGCGCACGGCTTTGCTCACATCACGGGTGGTGGATTGTTGGAGAATATCCCCCGAGTTTTGCCAAAAGGATTGGCGGTTGACCTGAATGCAGATGCTCTACCCCTACCCCCAATAATGACGTGGCTTGGCGAAGCTGGCGGCATGTCCGCCGTTGAAATGGCTCGGACATTTAATTGTGGAATCGGTATGACCGTAATCGTCTCGGCCGAAAATGAACAAGCTGCGATGAACGTGCTATCGGAAAACGGCGAACAGCCTCGACGCCTTGGCACCATCTCAGAACAAGGCGACGGTGAATCAGTACGGATCAGTCAACTAACAGAAAGCTGGGGTTTAGCCTAAAGCATCCAGATCAATCTCGCCGGACACGATACGGATCAAGGTTTCCGAGAAAAAGAGATGCTCCTGAACCAACACCCGCGCCGCCACGTCGTCGGGCGTATCTGCGGGGAGGACTGGCACCGTGGCCTGCGCGACAATTGGACCGGTGTCATACTCGCCATCGACCAGATGAACAGTCACACCGGATTCTGATTCCCTATTGGCAACAACGGCTTCATGCACGTGATGACCATACATTCCCTGCCCCCCGTACTTGGGTAGCAACGCGGGATGAATATTGAGAATACGGTTGCTGAACGCGCTCAACACCTTCGGTCCAATCTTACGCATATAGCCCGCAAGAATAATCAGATCGGCGCCAGCTTCTTGCAGCTTATCTAGATGGGCTTGATCCAGAGATTCTTCTGATCCGCTACTTTTCGGGCTGAGATGCACATGGGGCAAACCATTCTCTGCGGCCCAACTCAGTGCCGCACTGCTCCGATTGTTGCTGATGAGTAAAGCTGGATCAGCAGCTAAAGCGCCTGTCTGACACGCCGAGACTATGGCCCGCATATTGCTGCCCCGATGAGACACAAAAAAACCGAGGCGTGGGCGTTGCGGCAGAGGCGTCATCAGCGTCTTGCCCCTTCAACTGACGAGCTGTTATCCGACGATTTCGTCGTCATTAAAGAAATACGCAATTTCAATTGCCGCATTCTCTAACGAATCTGATCCATGCACGGAGTTGGCTTCAATACTTTCTGCCAGCGTTTTGCGGATAGTTCCTTCGTCAGCGTCTACAGGATTTGTAGCGCCCATAATCTCACGATTACGAGCTACCGCATTCTCTCCTTCAAGAACCTGCACAACAACTGGACCAGACGTCATGAATGCACAAAGGTCGTTGAAAAAGGGGCGCTCTTTATGAACTGCATAAAACCCTTCGGCCTTGGCTTGATCCAGCTGAACGCGCTTTTGAGCGACAACGCGGAGACCACCCTCTTCAATCATGGAGATAACTTTTCCAGTCAAATTCCGGCGAGTGGCGTCTGGTTTGATAATCGAGAAAGTGCGTTCTAAGGCCATGGTTTATACGTCCATTTTCATCAAAAACTGTGGGAAAACCGAAATAAGTATGTCGGTCTAAGTCGCGCGGGTTATAGCCAACGGGACGCGTTGAAGCAACACGTGAGCGCTGGGATATCAGTTACTGCGCCAAGGCCTAAGCTTGGGCTTTTTCTTCCCATCCTCCCCTGTCTGTCTGCTGCCAGTAATGCAGCTCATGCCCCTCGTCCCGGGCTTTTTGCCACCGGTCACGGGCCGTGCTAACGGCTTCTGAATCATTGCCGTCGAACAAATCCAGGCACCGCTCATAAGCCCTCAAATCGTCCGATGCCATGCTATCAGTAACGACTAGTACAGAGGCTTCATTGGGGTTCTCTGGTCGGTCCGTTAGCCAAATAGGCTGGTCTGCCGCATGACCATCTTTCGCTGTCCCGTTGGCTAACCAAGAGTTAGGGTCGTGGGCCCAAAGCGCGTTGCTCAAGCTTTCGACACGCTCTTCCGAACCCGCCAATATCACGGCGCGATGACCAGCCTGGCGGACCTTGGTCAGGATCTGCGGTAGGGCGCGCTCCAAGGGCCACTTCTGTAAATGATAGAAGTCGACGCGCATGGATCGCCCCTACTAAGCAACGCTTCAGTGTTAGCTTTCGCCGATCCTTACTGGCACAAGGCGAAAATCATCACCGGATTGGACACGCAACAAGACAACGCTTCGGTCCTTCTTACGGGCGTCAGCGATAACCTTCTCTGCGTCTGCGGCAGTTTCGACGGGAGTCTGCTGCACCTCAGCAATGATATCGCCTCGGCGCAGTCCTTTTTCGGCCGCGTCACTATTTCCGTCGACATCAACAATAACCAACCCTGTTATTTCTTCAGGAAGATCATATTGAGTGCGAATATCAGATGTGAGTTCCGCAACAGTCACGCCAAGCTCATCAATTTCCTTACGGTCAGGCTCGCCACTTCTTGAGCCTGAGTTTGAGCGTGCTGCAACTTGCACTTCTTCTTCATCAAGTTCGGCAATCCGGACGTTGAGGCTCTTTTCTTTGCCATTGCGCCACACCTTGACCTTAACGCGTTTGTCGATATCGGTTTCCGCGACAATTAATGGCAACTGACGCATTTCAACGACGGGCTTATCATCAAAGGTCAGAATGATATCGCTGGGTTCCACCCCGGCTTTTTCTGCCGGACTGTCTTCGACCAGTTCCGCGACCAACGCCCCACGAGCGCTGTCCAACCCAAGGCTCTCAGCAATCTCAGGGGTTACGGTTTGAATTTTTACACCCAACCAGCCGCGCCTCGTCCGACCAAACTCATTAAGATCGTCGATGACAGACCGCGCAAGATTGGATGGTGAGGCAAACCCAATCCCGACACTGGCACCCGTGGGGGAGAAGATCGCCGTGTTAATGCCGATAACCTCCCCCCTCATATTGATGAGCGGACCACCAGAGTTGCCGCGATTGATCGCTGCATCCGTCTGAATGTAATCATCATAGGCATTGCCATTACTGAGCTGACGCGAACGAGCTGAGACAATTCCGGCCGTGACCGTAACGCCAATACCAAACGGATTGCCAATCGCGACAGACCAATCACCGACTCGCATTTTATCTGAATCGCCCCACTTCACTGTGGGTAGCTGTTCTTCGGCTTCGACTTTGAGAAGCGCGAGATCGACTTTTGGGTCACGACCAACGACGGTTGCTTGCAAAATCGTATTGTCTGCCAGGACAACACTAATTTCGTCGGCGTTCTCGATGACATGGTTGTTGGTAACCACTAGACCATCAGATTCAATGATAAAACCCGAACCCAGAGAGGACGCTCGACGACGGGGCCGCTCGCCTTCTCCACCATCTCGATCCTGGGGCAGTTGGTCACCAAACTGCTCAAGGAAATCCTTGAACATATCTTCCCACGGACCGCCGCGGGGCATTTGCGGTAAGCTACGCCGGCTTCGGTTCCGCTGCTCAACAATCTGAGTCGTCGAGATGTTCACCACAGCAGGAATAACGTCTTCTACGACGTCGGCAAATGTCTGGGGGACACGCTGAGCATCGGCAAGCCTTGGAAACATTACCAGCACGAGTGCGATGCCAACGGCGGCACCCCACAGGACGGCGACGTTAGTCCTTGCAGTATCAGGTTTGGAGAGAGAAGCAGTGCGGGCCATTTATGGGCCTCCTCTGGGTTAACGTGGCTGTCCTCGATGCCGTAACGACCATTCTTGTCGGAAATGAGGGCGTTCAACAATACAGTCAACGGTACACGGCAGTTTTCTGTCAGTTTCGTAATTTAAACCCGGCCCCTATTGACAAAAGGAAGGAGCCGGGCGTCGAACCAACTAGTCGCGCGACGCTGGCAGAGCGTCAAAAAACCGGAAGAACTCTGAGTCCGGACTTAGGATCATCGTTGTTCCTTCGTTCAAGGACCCTCTATAGGCCTCCATGGAACGCATGAACGCATAAAATTCAGGGTCTTTGCCGTGGACTTCATTGAGGATCTTTCGGCTTTGTGCTTCGCCCTCACCGAGTTGAATCTGAGCCTCACGCTCAGCATCGGCGAGAATAATCGTTCTTTCCCGATCCGCCTCAGCTTCGATGCGAGCCTTTGTTTCTTGCCCTTGCCCGCGGAGCAGTGCCGCTTGAGCAATCCGGTCAGACCGCATGCGATTGTATACGGACTGGCTGGTCTCTGGAGGCAAGTCGGTGCGGCCGATACGAACGTCCACCACTTCAACGCCGAACTCAGGCGCGCGGCGACTGACACCGCGTGTAATCTCTTGCATCACTTCAACGCGCTTCTTGGTGAGAAGATCACCCAATTCAGCCTGACCTAAAGCATCTCGTACACTACCATTCAAAATAGTCCCAAACCGGTCACGAAAACCAATTTCTGTACGAACGGCTTGGTAGAATTTGAGAGGGTCAACTATTCGGTACCGCGCAAACGCGTCGACAATAATACGGAGCTGATTGACCAACGGCATTTCCTGGCTTGGCGGATCCAAATCCAAAACGCGGTTATCGTAATAGATCACGTTTTGAATCAGTGGGATTTTGTAGTGTAGACCTGGCTCTACGATGACACGTTTGGTTTCACCAAGCTGAAGCACAATGGCCTGCTGTGTTTGATGAACCGTGAAGAGTGTTCCTGTAAGAGTAATCGCGCCAACAAGAACGATGACGCCAAGAGCGAGTAGCTTACCCGATTTCATCAGTTGTCTCCCTGTGACCGAGTGCCACGCAACTCGTTAAGCGGCAAATAAGGCACGACACCGCTTCCCTCACCGTTCTCATCCATAATCACTTTTTCAGACCGGCTATAGACCTCTTGCATCGCTTCTAGGTAGAGGCGGCGTGACGTCACATCTTTGTCGCTTTTGTAAGTCTGGTAAAACGCGTCAAAGCGTTGCGCCTGGCCCTGGGCTTCACGAATTAACTTCTCTCTTTCGGCCGAAGCATTTTCGACCATTCGAGAGGCTTCACCCTTTGCGCGTGGAACAATATCATTTCGATATGCGGTTGCTTCATTACGTAACCGCTCTTGGTCTTGATTGGCGCGCTGCACGTCATTAAAGGCATCGATGACTTCTGGAGGCGGGTTCGCGCCCTGCACTCTTATTTCGAGGATGCTTATACCTGCGCCATAACTATCGAGGATTTCTTGCAGCACCGTTTGTGCGGTTTGCCCAACCACTTCACGACCACCAGTGGTGACAAAGTCGAGGGTGTTTTGGCCGACAACTTCTCTCATCGCGCTCTCTGCAGCCAACTTAACCGTTTGCTCTGGCGCCCGAATATTGAAAAGAAAATCACCAGCCTCGCGAATACGCCATTGCACCACAAAATCTACATCGACGATGTTTTCATCGCCGGTTAGCATGAGGCTTTCCTGCGGCACGTCACGCTGGTTGGTGGTATTTGGCACACCTCTGAAACCAACTGTAATTTGGTTGGTTAGGGTCACCTTAGGCGTTTGAATTTCACCAATTGGTGCCGGAAACCAGTAGTTGAGACCAGGTTGCGTGGTCTTTACATAGCGACCAAAGAGCATTTCAACGCCCTGTTCATCAGGCTGGACCCGGTAGAAACCGCTCGCCCCCCAAAAAAACAGAAACACCGCGACAACAATCATGATCCCGCGTGACGAGCCCATACCTCCAGGGATGAACTGCTTCACCCGGTCTTGGCTTCGCTTCAAAAGCTCCTCTAAATCTGGGGGTGGCTCGCCACCGCCCCATGAGCTTCCGCCGCCGCCACCACCGCCGTTTCGCCGGCCAGAACCACCGGAACCGCCGCCGCCCCATGGACCGCTACCTTGTTGTTTCCAGAACACTAGGGTATCCCTTCCTTCCGAGCGGTCACCGCTGCGTTGGTGACCAAAAATCAAGTGTCCCGGCCTTATATGACATGTACCGGGGTGGCGCAACGCGACCCCAGACCACGTCTCAGGCCATTTCGGTCACTTTTTCGATATCGGAAGATTTAACGGAGGTTTCAAGAGTGACCCAAGTCACCAAGGATCACATTATTGATGCGCTAAAGACCGTGGATTCTGGGACTGGGGGCCTAGACGTGACAGCCCGTGGCTGGGTCCAGGATATTGTTATCAAGGACGGTCACGTCGCGTTTGCCCTCGAAGTTCCACCTGATCTAGGCCCTAAGCTGGAACCCGTTCGGGCACAGGCTGAAAAAGCGGTCTACGATTTGCCTGGAGTGCTGTCTGCCACAGTGGTCCTGACGGCAGAGAAAAAGGCTGCGCAAAGCCCTCAGCCGAACAGTGGCAGCGGGAGAGAACAGCTCGCCCTTCCCGGCATTAAGTCAATCGTCGCCATAGCCTCTGGCAAGGGCGGCGTTGGCAAGTCTACGACAGCTGTGAATGTCGCTGTCGCACTTGCCAAGCTCGGAAAGCGCGTCGCTCTATTCGACGCCGACATTTTTGGTCCATCGATGCCACGCATGCTTGGTCTGGCTGGACAAAAACCTCACTCAGACGGCACCAAGGTTCACCCTTTGGAAAATCATGGCGTCAAGGTTATGTCGATCGGGTTCATGGTCGCAGAAGACAATCCGGTAGTCTGGCGCAGCCCTATGGTTATGGGCGCATTGGAACAAATGCTCAAAGATGTCGACTGGGGTGACATTGATATCATGGTCGTTGACATGCCACCCGGCACAGGCGACACCCAATTGACGATGTCACAGCGTGTACCTCTCGCAGGAGCCGTGATCGTCTCCACCCCTCAGGACATCGCCCTGCTTGACGCCCGCAAAGGCCTCAACATGTTTCGCAAAGTAGAAGTGCCCATCCTCGGGATGATCGAAAACATGAGCCACTACATTTGCCCGTCTTGTGGGCATCGCGAAGACATTTTCAGCACCGGAGGCGCGGAAAAAACCGCGAAGGAATTAGAAACTGATTTTCTTGGCGACCTTCCGCTTGATCTTAAGATACGAGAAACGTCAGACGCCGGCACACCCATCGTTAGCGCCGATCCGGATAGCCCCCATGCAAAAGCCTATCTGGATATCGCAGCCAAGATTGCAGCCAAAGTGGATGACGGCACTACAAAATCTGCACCGAATATTTCGATGGGGTCGTGACTAGATTTTTCTGCGGTCAAGACTGACGAAACTATAGGACGGCCCGCCTTCTTCATCCGGACCGAACCGCTCACGCGACGTTTCGGTCCATTGCGTTTTGTCAGGAGCCGTAAACCATGCATCGCCCTCGTAAGGTCGGTGCACTTCCGTGAGATAAAAGCGATCCGCTTCGTTAAGCACGCGAGCATATATTTCTGCACCGCCAATGACCATCACCTCATCGACGCCATTTTTTTCCGCCTGTGTTTTGGCAGTTTTGACGGCCTCTTTAATGTCGTGGCAGACGATCGCCCCACTTGCAGACCAATCGCTTTGCCTGGTTATGACTATATTCGCCCGGCCTTTGAGTGGCTTACCGATTGATTCGAATGTCTTGCGGCCCATGACCACAGGCTTACCCATGGTGAGGCGCTTAAAATTTTTCAGGTCGGCTGAAATATGCCAGGGCAACGCATTGTCAGCACCGATTATGCCGTTCTCTGCTCTGGCCATGATAAGACACAATCTAATTTTGGTCCCACTCATCCCGGCCTCCTACACCGCAACCGGTGCCGAAATATGAGGATGTGGATCATAGCCTTCCAACGTGAAGTCAGAGAATTCAAATGAGAATAGATCAGTCACGTCCGGATTGATTTTCATCACCGGTAGCATTTTGGGTGCACGAGCCAATTGTGTTTCGGCTTGCTCAATGTGATTCGAATAAAGGTGTGCATCTCCAAAGGTGTGCACAAACTCACCTGGCTCATACCCAGTGACTTGCGCGACCATAAGGGTCAATAAAGCATAAGAGGCGATGTTAAATGGCACGCCCAAGAAGATATCAGCGCTGCGTTGGTACAACTGGCAAGATAACTTTCCATCAGCGACGTAAAACTGGAACAAGCAATGGCACGGTGGCAGCGCCATGGAGTCCACGTCAACAGGATTCCAGGCCGTCACCATGTGACGCCGTGAATCAGGGTTATGTTTTAGGCTGTGCAGCAACTTCTCAATTTGATCGATCGCGCCACCCTTAGGGTCCGGCCATGACCGCCATTGATATCCGTAGACAGGACCAAGGTCGCCGTTCTCATCGGCCCATTCGTCCCAGATCGAAACCTTATTTTCTTTTAGGTACCCGATATTGGTGTCGCCTCGGAGAAACCATAACAACTCTATGATGATAGATCGCAGGTGCAGTTTCTTCGTCGTGGTCACAGGAAAACCCTGTGACAGATCGAAGCGCATTTGGTGACCAAATACCGATAACGTTCCAGTTCCCGTCCGGTCCCCTTTTTGCGCTCCGGTCTCGAGCACGTGCTTCATAAGATCAAGATATTGCTGCATTGGCTATTTATAGACCGGCTGTTTGTTGGAACAACCCTGACTAAAGAATCTGTTTAAACATGGCAAATTTTGCTCATACAACTTATACTGCAGGCGTCGCTTCGGCGACTACGGTGCTAAACCTGCTATGGAATAAGCGCTGCGGACCCGGGGGCAGTACCCGGCGCCTCCACCATTTCCGGCCAGACTCGGGCCGTCCATGGGGGCGAAACAGGATCGACGCGCGTGGTAAAGATAGTAGCTGTGCTCGGCATGGTTCCGCCGTAATCGGGCCATTTTGAAAAGTGCCAACGACAATGTTGAGTACGCCGCTGCCGCTTAATTGCCGGTAAGCGCGGTTCGGGGGGCACCGGGCAACAGAAGCCCCCCACTTTCAGCGACTCGCATAATTAACCCCGTCACTTCAAAAAAGCTGGTATTGGCATTGAACCCAATGGATTCGACCGCCAAAATGGGACCTCGTTTCTTTTCTCCAATGACATGACCGTGACTGTGACCGAACCGCCAGTAACAACGCTGATCTATGAACGAATGGTGGAGGACGCCTTGCGCGGCGTTTTGCGGCAAGCGCTAGAAATTACTCGGGCTCAGGGCCTGCCCGGTTCGCACCACTTTTACATCACCTTTGACACCACGTACCCGGGCGTTCGTATCGCTGACTCGCTGCACGCAATGCACCCCAGCGAAATGACCATTGTTCTTCAGCACCAGTTCTGGGACTTGAGCGTAGGTGAAGACAGTTTTGATATTACTTTGAGCTTTAACGGAGCCAGCCAGCCACTTCACATCCCATTTGCAGCCGTTACTGCGTTTGCGGACCCGCATGCAAAATTCGGTCTTCAGTTCCATGTTGAATTTGAAGACGAAGACGAGTCCGATATGGACGATGATGAATTCGATGAAGATGATGACTTTGAAATGCCGCCGGTCGACAACGCTTTCGTTACCCAAAAACTCAAAACCAATCGGCGGGCTCGTAACGACTCTGCCCAGTCTGAAGAGCCTGAACCAGACGCAAGCGACGAAGATGAGTCAGGCAAGGTTGTCACTCTCGACGCTTTTAGAAAGAAGTAATCGAGTTGAGCTTTAGAGAAGCCAACTCCCATACAACATAGGGACGCAGGGCCATGCTTGATGCCGCCTTCTCCGACATGTTTCCATTAAGTGATGATGGAACGCCATATCGCAAAATTTCCAGCGACGGGGTAACAGCTGACACCTTTCGTGGTGAGGCAGTAGTCGCCGTTGACCCGGCTGCACTGACCCAACTTACAGCGGAAGCCTTTAAGGATGTGTCGCACCTGCTGCGCCCGGGTCATCTGGCGCAGCTCCGAGCGATCATGGATGACCCTGAAGCTTCGCCGAATGATCGTTTTGTTGCCCTAGAGCTCCTGAAGAACGCAAACATAGCCGCCGGCATGGTTCTACCTATGTGCCAGGACACCGGCACCGCGATCATTATGGGAAAGAAAGGACAGCGAATTTGGACGGGCGGCGGTGACGAAGCGGCGCTTTCTGCGGGTGTCGTTGAGGCCTACACCAATCTTAACCTGCGCTATTCTCAGCTGTCCCCCGTGTCTTTGTTTGAAGAAAAAAACACAGGCAATAATTTGCCAGCACAGATTGACCTCTACGCCACGTCGGGCGACGCCTACAAATTCTTGTTCATGGCCAAAGGTGGCGGCTCAGCCAACAAAACGTTCCTTTATCAAAAGACGAAGGCTCTGCTTAACCCAGGCGGATTAAAGACCTTCTTCGAAGAGGAAATTAAAACCCTGGGGACTGCCGCCTGCCCACCCTATCACTTGGCAATCGTTATTGGCGGCACCTCGGCAGAAGCAAACTTAAAGACGGTTAAACTGGCCTCCGCGCGATATCTTGATGACCTGCCGACCAAAGGTGGCGAGCACGGTCAAGCTTTTCGCGACACTGAAGCTGAACAACAAGTATTGGACATCACCCGAGACTTAGGCATCGGCGCCCAGTTCGGCGGAAAATATTATTGCCATGATGTCCGCGTCATTCGTTTGCCACGGCACGGCGCGTCCTGCCCCGTCGGCATCGGTGTCTCCTGCTCCGCTGATCGGCAGATCAAAGGAAAAATCACCGCCGACGGTGTTTTCCTGGAACAACTCGAAACCAACCCGGCGCAATACATGCCCGAGGTTCGCGAAGACAAAATGTCTGACGATGTGGTGAGCATAGACCTGAACAAGCCAATGGCTGAGATTCGTGCAGAACTAAGCAAGTACCCTATCAAAACCCGCGTCAATTTGACCGGTCCAATGATCGTAGCGCGGGATATTGCCCATGCCAAACTGAAAGAGCGGTTGGATGCAGGCGATGACCTACCCGACTACATAAAAGATCACCCAGTTTACTATGCAGGACCGGCCAAGACTCCGGACGGCATGGCGTCTGGATCATTCGGACCAACCACGGCGGGTCGCATGGACTCCTATGTTGACCTCTTGCAGGAAAACGGTGGCTCGATGGTTATGTTGGCCAAGGGCAACCGGTCAAAACAAGTCACCGATGCCTGCAAGACCCACGGCGGATTTTATTTGGGCTCTATTGGAGGCGCGGCCGCAAAACTGGCTCAGGATTCCATTAAAAAAGTCGAAGTGCTTGAGTATCCGGAACTTGGCATGGAAGCCATTTGGCGCATCGAAGTCGAGAACTTCCCAGCCTTCATAATAGTTGACGATAAAGGCAACGATTTCTTCGCCAATATTTAGACCGTGTCTCTTCCCGACTTTCTAATCGACGGACCGAAAAACACCGGGTTTACTGTTGTGCTTGCTCACGGCGCTGGAGCCCCCATGGACTCAGAATTTATGGAGGTGTTTGCCCAGGGGATTGCCGACCGCGGCCACAAGTGTGTGAGATTTGAGTTTCCGTATATGGCTGAGCGGCGTGCCACCGGAAAGAAACGCCCCCCTGATCGCCAACCGAAGCTTCTGGACACCTGGAATTCAGTAATTAATCACTTTGGCCCGAAACGCTTGATCATCGGTGGAAAATCCATGGGTGGGCGCATGGCTGCGATTATCGCTGACGAGGCCAGTGTTCGAGGCGTGCTGGCATTGGGGTATCCTTTTTATGGGGCTGGACGAGCTGATAAGCCACGCATCGATCATCTTATCAACATTCAGACACCAATGCTGGTCTGTCAGGGAACTCGCGACCCAATGGGATCACACGAAACGATAACTGCCCTTACGTTATCGAAGGCGATTTCCTACCATTGGTCAGAGGATGGCGATCACTCGCTTAAACCGCGCAAAAAATCGGGGCGCACACAAGATCAAAACTGGTCCGACGCCCTTGACGCCATTGCCACCTTCATCTTTGACTTGGCTTGAACCGGAATTTACGTGATGACTGGCACACGCACCGAAACGGATAGTCTTGGAGCCATTGACGTTCCATCGGAACGACTGTGGGGAGCACAGACCCAGCGCAGTTTGGAGAATTTTCCAATCGGTACTGAGCGGATGCCCCTACCAATTATCCGAGCCTTCGGGCTGCAAAAGCAGGCCGCCGCGCTGGCCAATAAATCACTGGGTGCTTTAGAGCCCAAAATCGCGGACACCATTGTAAGAGCAGCGGCAGAGATTGCAGATGGCACCCACGATGAAGAATTTCCTTTGGTGATATGGCAGACAGGGTCTGGCACCCAATCAAACATGAATGCCAATGAAGTTATCGCGAACCGGGCCAACGAAATGCTTGGCGGTCAGCGCGGCACAAAATCACCAATACATCCCAACGACCATGTCAACTATGGGCAATCGTCCAACGATACCTTTCCCACCGTCATGCATATCGCTGCTGTGCGAGAGACCCATGACCGCCTCCTCCCGGGTCTCAAAAGTTTGCGCGACGCTATTGATACGAAAGCAGAAGCCTTTGCCGATATTGTCAAAATAGGACGGACCCATCTTCAGGACGCAACACCCCTGACTCTGGGACAAGAGTTTTCCGGTTACGCAGCGCAAGTCGTCCTTGGGCTGGAACGCATTCGGTCTGCATTGGTCAGACTTTATCCGATCGCGCAAGGCGGCACGGCAGTCGGCACAGGTTTGAACAGTAAGAAGGGATTTGCAGACGCTTTTTGCATGGAATTGGGGCAACTCACTCAGCTTCCGTTTACGCCAAGCCCCAACCTCTTCGAGGGCCTCGCTGCCCATGATGCCTTTGTCGAAATGTCAGGTGCCTTGAATACGATTGCCGTATCGTTGATGAAAATTGCCAACGACATTCGTCTGCTCGGGTCGGGTCCGCGCGCCGGAATAAATGAAGTCATCCTACCCGCAAACGAACCAGGATCTTCGATTATGCCCGGCAAGGTGAACCCCACGCAGGCCGAAGCACTCACGATGGTGTGTGCGCAAGTCATGGGGAATCACACAGCTATCACGATTGCCGGTTCCCACGGTCATCTAGAACTGAACGTGTTCAAGCCGGTTATTGCGTCAGCACTTCTACAATCTATCCGACTTCTCGGAGACGCCAGTTCCAGTTTCTCGGAAAGATGCGTTGAGGGACTCCAAGCTAATACAGAAATCATCGACCAACATGTCGGGCGCTCCCTTATGCTGGTCACCGCACTTGCCCCCCATATCGGATATGATAAAGCCAGCGAAATCGCAAAGCTGGCCCATAAGGAAAGCCTAACCCTTCGTGAAGCGGCCAGTAAAACTGGCTACGTCACAGAGGAAGAGTTTGACCGATGGGTCAAACCAAAACACATGCTCGGACCGACGGACTGAAACCTATGACTCGCATATTAAAGCGGTCCTTGAAAATCGCCGGGCACCTGACGAGCGTATCTTTGGAGAAAGAGTTTTGGGAAGCGCTCAAAGCGATCGCAAAGGCCAATAATCGATCAGTCCCAGAGCTCGTCGCCGAAATTGACCGAACGCGCTCAGGCGGATTGTCGAGCGCCATAAGAGTTTACGTACTTAAAGCTGCTCAAGATGGTAAGAGTTCCATGGAGAACCTGAGCAACCCTATTGAGGCTTCGTAAGCTCGTTCAATATACCTTGAAATAGGTCGATTGGATTTGGCTGACTCGGTTGTGTTGGCACAAAAGGAACACTCGCGGGCGCCTCCGGCTGTTGCTGGTTAGCGGCTCCACCTCTTGTGTCCATATTCACATTTGGCGCATTTAGCGGGCCAGCAACGGTCACAGGAATAAGCGACGGTAGTTGCAATCGATTACCGAGCAACTGTGTCAACACATTCGCTTCGAGACGGGCTTTGCCTTTGATGTCGACCCACCATCGCGCCAGATCGACTATACCTTCGAAGGTCCCAGAATATGCGTTTGACTTAACCGAAGCTTTTGACAACTTGAACACGCCGGATTCACCAATAAACGTGACTGTCATATCGGCTAAACCTTTAGTCACGCCGCCACTGAACAGACCACCCAACTGACTCAGAGCACGAATTGGAGACAACAACACAGAGACGATAGATTTTTTGTCAGTACCACCCACATCGACACCGGTCGCTGACAGCGTTCCTGCGCCGGACAGATTTGAAACGAACTCTCTTTGGCTTGCGCCATGGGCCGCAAAGTCTCCCAGCACGGAAACTTGTCCCGATGCAGCTGATGCAGCGACGCCGCCAGTCGACATGGGCCCTAACATCGCGTTCTCAACCTTGAGGCTCGTTCTAAGGTCAAGTCGCTGGTCAACTGATAAAAAAATTCTACCTGTTGCAGGGCCTCCATATACGTTTCCTTGCCAGGGTTCGATCGTAAGGACGCCACCGACCAATTGCACCGGCGCGACCAGCTGCTCCACCACGACTGTTCGGGCCGTGATTTTGGACGCCGTCACATCCAAGGTCGCGTCAAAGGAGTTGAGCGAAACTAAATTAAAGGCCTCTGATGACCACCGCCCCGAAACCGCACCAGATCCACTGGTGCTTCTGGCCCGGCTCACTCGCGTTAGTTCTTCCGTCGGGTCTACCGGAAACAAAGAATCAAAATCGACAACTGCAATATTCACATTGCCAGATAGAGTTGGCCGCGTTTCCTCAAGGCTGACCCTTATTTGACCACCAACCGAATTATTACCTGCCGTCATCAATAAGTCAGACAGCCTTAGAAATTGCCCTCCTCCGTCAACCTTTGAAGTCAATGTCACAGCACCGACTGAAGCAGTGTTTGCCGGCAAAGCGTACCCAAGGTCGGCCATTAGCGTGACGTACGCTGGGTGTTCAAGAGTGATATCGCCTTTGAATTCCGGCATCAGGTTCGACGACAAGACAGATCCATTTGCCGATACATTGAGGGCACCAACCTCACCAGTCAGTTCAACCGTTAACTGTTTCAAAGATCCGCTCGCAGTCCCTTCGATAGCTGTTGGCTGAGTGAGTATTGGCAATCGTGGCACATCGAGGTCGAACGCGCGGCTTGTTCTCTTAAGATCAGCCGTCACAAGCCTGATTTTTGCGTCTTCCATACGCACGCCGCCCAAAAAGTCTTTGGCCTTACCAGTCAAAGCAACGCGCAATCCCGACAGATCCTCAGCCGAAACATTACGAAGGAATACACTGCCGTTAGCAGTCTCGGCATCCACGTTAATGCCACGCGCCACGCGCCCACCTGCGGTTAAAGACCCAATCGAAACGACCACTTTCGTTTCATACTCAGTTAGAAACGTGTTGAATGCAGTGAGCGTGGAAGACGGTGCTTCGCTGCGACCGGTTGCGCTATCTTCTTGGTTCCCGGAGCGATACAGGCTTTCTCGTAGCGCCGGAAGGTAAGAGTCTAAATCTAAGTTGGTGAAGGTCAAATTAAGGTCGACGACTGGGATATCGCTAGTCTCGTAAACGATTGATCCCGTCAGTCGGGTCGTGTCGAGCGTCGCACTAAGGTCGTTGAGCTCAAGCCGGTCTGGTGTGCCGCTAATGCGCGAAGTGACAGATAGAGCGTTCAATCGGCTTGGTGGCACCAAGTCAACAGACGGCTCAGCATCGATCCACTTCAGGAGGCCACGTAAATTCCGGGATGATGCATTGGCGTTTAAATCAACAACGGGCCGCCCCTTCTCCGCACGAATAAATCCTGATAAGTGAGCAGACGCATTACCGGTAAACTCGATACTTGCATCTGCGACGGTCACTTCACCGTCCGCCAGCGTCGCGGATAAAACACCGTTGCGCATGACCTGACCACGCCATTCCACTAGATCAATTCTTAGATCTATTGCGCCAAAGGTGTTTGATGGGAACGCAAACTGATTTTGTTCAGGCGCACTTTGCGCATTAGCGGCACGACCACCGACCAATCCTCCAACACTCGCGAACCGAACTGATGGTTTTGCCTCACCCGTTAACCAAGCATTGAGGTCGAGACGACCGAGCTCGAGTGCCAGATCAAAACGCGTACCGTCGCCCCAAGATACGTTGCCATTACCTTCGGCCGCGGCCCCGCCAACACTGAGGTCAATTTCCGAAATCGAGATAGACTGATCTACGAGAGCCACTCTGGCCTGCACCGCATAAGCATTCGTCAAAGGCTTAGGAAGATTCTCACCTCCGACCAAACCAAAAGCCAATGCGGTCGCACCAGCATTGTCACCTTCGATTGCCAGACGGCCAGATCCCGTTTGCCCTCCGTCTGCTAGAGAAAACTGACCTGATAAATTTGCTGCGAGGCCAGCATCTGGCGCGCGGATAGTGAGCGAAATTGTACTTGGTCGATCCGCAGAGAGCGCGCCGATAGCAGACTGAAATTTCCATTTAGTTTTTTGAAGTGTGACCTCACCAGACAGGTCAAAGGGTCCTGCGATCGCACCTACTCGAAGGTCCGCATTTAAACCATTAAATCGGTACTCCGCAGTCGACCGAACGTCGCGGTAGTTCACGCGCCCATCTATAATGACAAGACTATCTATTCCGAGATTAAATGATGTGCCTTCGACCTCTCCCTTTGAAACGACATTTTCATTGGCCAAAGAGTAACCCATAGACCAGGTTGCACGGCCGTTCGCGAGCACCTCAGCATTAATAACGGGCCTAACAATTTCAATGGAATTGAACTGAACGCGCCCCGACAACAAAGGGCCAAAAGCTAAGTTGACGTCTACCGCGTCAGCAGAAACGAGGCTGTCTGTCGAAGCTTCTGGAAGGTTCCCTATTCGAACCCCCGCAACACGGAGAGCCGGACGAGGCAACAGTGAAAGTCTAACGTCACCGTCAATGGCAACACTTCGACCGGTTGCAGCCTCTAGGCGACTCTCAAATGTGTCCCGGTATTCGGTCCAATCAACAAATGATGGAGCAATAAGAATTATTGCTATAATTGTGCAAGCAAGTGAGCCGACGATAATGCCAATGCGTTTCACGATTGGCCTAAGTCCAATTCTAAAATGCGTCTTGGGACAATGCCATCATTGGCACTGCGCCAGATTTAATGACAGCTTCCAATGAGACGGTCCCGGGCAAAACACGCGTCATGAAATAGCGACCGATCTGCAACTTCGTGTCATAGAAATCGTCGCCTCCATTACTAGCATCAAGCGCCGTTTCCGCCATGCGGACCCACATCCAAGCAAACACCGTCAGCGCGAACATACGCAAATAGTCGTTAGCAGCTGCACCCAATGCGTCGGGATCTTGCTGCGCCTGATCTTTTAACCAACTTGTCGTCGCCTTAAGACGCTCCACCGCTTCTTTAAACGGAACAACAAACTCCGCAAGATCATTGCGGCCCTCGGTTACAGATAACGAGTCACTAATTTCTTCAAGCAACCCGTCAAACAAACGACCGTCATGTAAAGCAAGTTTTCGCCCGACCAGATCAAGGGCTTGGATAGTGTTCGTACCTTCATAAATTTGGGTGATACGAACATCTCTTACGAGTTGCTCCATTCCCCATTCGCTGATATATCCGTGCCCGCCGAACACCTGAAGGCAGGCATTGGTGATTTCTGTACCGAAGTCCGTACATGCCGACTTAATAATCGGTGTCATGAGCGCTTCCATATCGCCGGCCCGTTCGCGCACAGCTTCGTCTGCATGTGCATGAGCCTTGTCGACATTAAGTTGAGTCCAAACAGCGAGCGCCCTCTCTGCCTCAATTATCGAACGGGAAAACAATAGTTTGTTGCGGATATCGGGATGGACAAGAATTGAGTCTGCCGCCTTGTCAGGCTGTTTGGCGCCACCGGCCGCCCGACCTTGGATGCGATCTTTGGCGTATGCCGTCGCATTTTGGTAGGCCGTCTCTGCCTGGGAAATACCTTGGGTGCCGACAAACAAACGTTCCTTGTTCATCATCGTAAACATACCGGCGAGCCCTCTGTGTTCCTTGCCAACAAGCCAGCCTTTTGCACCATCAAAGTTCATGACGCAGGTCACAGAGGCTTTCATCCCCATCTTATGTTCAATCGATCCGGCTGCAGCCGCGTTTCGATCTCCCAAGGAACCATCATCATTGACCAAGAACTTCGGGACCAAAAACATCGAGATGCCACGACCACCTTCTGGAGCGTCGGGCAGACGGGCCAGGACCAAATGAACAAAGTTGTCCGTCATGTCGTGCTCGCCCGCGGAAATAAAAATCTTCGTACCGGTTATGGCGTAGGTTCCGTCGTCGTTGGGCTCGGCTTTGGCTCGCAGCAAACCAAGATCTGACCCTGCGTGAGGCTCCGTCAGACACATGGTGCCCTGCCATTCACCACTCACAAGTTTAGGAATGTAGGTTTGTTTCTGTTCATCAGTCCCATGGGCGGCAAGGCAAATGATTGTGCCCTGAGTTAGACCTGGGTAGAGGCCGAAAGACAGATTGGCTGACCCAACCATTTCATCGATCAGGTATTGCAAAGTTTCCGGCAAGCCTTGCCCACCATACTCTGGGCTCGCGGTTAAGCCGCACCAGCCACCTTCCGCGAACTGTTTGTAAGCCTCTTTAAATCCATTCGGTGTCCTGACGACACCGTTGTCAAAATGACATCCCTCTTCGTCGCCAGACTGATTGATTGGCGCAAGAACGCCTTCGCAAAGTTTTCCGCACTCTTCCAATACTGCATCAATCAAATCTGCTGATGCCTCTTCATAACCAGGCAATGCGGTCAGGGTATCAGCAGCACCAAACAGCTCATGGAGTACAAAACGCATGTCTCTGATTGGAGCTGTATAGATCGGCATATGTATTGGTCCCTTTGGTTGGCTGCGAAATCCGAAGCAAAGTGTTGTTCTGCCGAGGATTTATGAGCGTCAGTCGTCTGTAACTTAAGGCTTTAAGGCTTGTGGTCAACGGTGTCCAACTTCGGCCCTAAAGTCAGTTTAGTGTGTCGAAAAGCCCCAGAAAAGCTCGGGGAAATCCAATTCCCAAGCCCGAGCGTATATACAGCACTAATTTAGTCCTGTTTAATCTTAAATACAGGACTAAAATGGTACTATTTTAAGTTTAATAAAGCTCATACTCGGAAGAGAAAGGGTTGCAATAATGACTGCGACGCCACATACGCCCATCCCAAACGCCATGAATGCGCGCTCTTTTCCCGTTCTCAGTGAAACTGAAGAGAAAAAGCTCATCCGCCGTTGGAAGAAGACGGGCGACCGTGACGCCCTAGACCAGTTGATAGAAAGTCATCTCCGACTGGTGCCCCGGATCGCCCGCAAATTTAGCGGCTACGGAATAAACGTCGATGACCTCATCAGCGAAGGACACATCGGCTTGATGCAATCTGTGGAACGGTTTAAGCCGGAAAAGGGGTTCCGCTTTTCAACTTACGCCCGCTGGTGGATTAGGGCCGCAATCTTGAATTTCATCTTACAGACTTGGTCATTGATTAAAGTCGGTAATAGCGCGGGCAAAAAGAAACTGTTCTTCAACCTTAAGCGCGCGAAGCGGGAAATGACCCTCGAAGGCTCCCGCTACCTGAGTGATGCAGATGTAGAATTGATAGCGAAACGCTTTCAGGTATCCACCCGCGACGTCATTGCTATGGATCAGCGCCTGTCCGCAATCGACCCGTCATTGGACCAACCCGTCTCCGATGAAGACGGCAATACGTTGACCATGTTGGATACCATTGCGGACGATACGGACTCGCCAGAGGAATCTTATGCTTCGCGTGAGCATGAGCGTTTACGTCAAGACGCTCTGAGCCGCGGATTAACGAATTTAGATGCGCGCGAACGCGATATTGTAACGAAACGCTATTTGACCGATAGGCCGAAAACTCTGTCGGCCTTAGCAACGGTATACGGCGTGACCGCCGAGCGCATTCGGCAGATTGAATCAGGCGCAATATCAAAGTTGAAATCTGCACTTGCGCCTGAGGCCTCCGTGATGGCTTTGGACTCGATCTAACAAAAAAGATTGGACCGACGGCATATTTGCCGTCGGTTCGCAAGGCTGTTAAGTGGTGAGCCATCTTAATGGTAGGCCCACACTTCATATGACTCCCCGTGACACCGCCCTAGCAACTATGGCCGCCGTGCTGTGGGGGTTTAATATCATCGCTAGCAAGGTGGGGATCGCTGCAGCGCCGCCCCTATTTTTTACAGCGTTGCGATTTCTAATTGTTGCGGCATTGGTCGTGCCATTCTGCCCCGTTGATCGCAGGCACTGGCGGAGTTTACTCACTCTCTCTGTCTGTTTCGGAACAAGGCACTTCGGGTTGCTTTTCGCAGGCCTTGCGGGTGTTGACGCTGCGTCTGCCGCAATCGCGCTGCAACTTGGTGTGCCATTTTCGATCATAATTTCGTGGTTGGTCTTTCGGGAAGCTTTCGGCTGGCGCCGAAGCCTTGCCATCACCGGCTGGCTCTCTCTTTGCCGCTCCGCAAGTGATGGCGCTCTCGTTCGCCATGGAAACCGGCCAAGGGGACGCCATAGCAAATGCCGGCTGGCCGCTTATTGGCGCCTTGGCCTATACCGCCATTGCCGCTTCCATCATCGCCCATGCAACGTGGTATGGTCTGGTCCAGAAGTATCCGGTTAACGCGGTGGTCCCGTTCAATATGCTTATTCCTATTGTCGGCGTCGGAGCTGGTCTCTTGCTTTCAGGCCAACCATTAACTTGGCAGAAGGCGCTCGGTGGCGGCTTGACCCTAGCCGGGGTTGCCATCATCCAATGGCGCATAGCAAAAACCACTATCTCAAGATCTAAAGCCGATGCCCTTTAAGTGCATCGACAGACCGTCCGCCAAATATGGCGAGCGTCGCGGCAGGGGTCAGATTACGATGCTCGTCTTCCATTACACCGGAATGGTCTCGAGCGACGCAGCATTGCAGCGCCTTTGCGACCCCGATGCAGAAGTTAGTGCTCATCTCCTTATTGATGAAGACGGTACCGCCTACCGGCTGGTCGATGATGATAAGCGGGCGTGGCACGCAGGCACGTCCTTCTGGCGCGGTGAATCCGACATCAACAGCGCGTCCATAGGCATTGAACTTGTGAATCCCGGACACGAATACGGATACCGTGCCTTTCCTCAACCACAACTCGACGCATTGATTACCGTGAGCCAAGATTTAATAGACCAGTACGATATTCCAGCAACAGGCATCGTCGGTCACTCGGATATTGCTCCAGGCCGCAAATCTGATCCTGGTGAACTTTTTCCATGGGAACACCTCGCATCCTGCGGGATTGGGCTTTGGCCTGATATGGCTTGTGAGATCGAGCCTCGCCCTGGGACACCATGGGACTGGCTGACGGAAGTCGGGTATGCCCGTCCGGGAGACCCTGATTGCGGCGGTCGTGTGCTCCACTCGGATACAGCAGAATCAGACGTGATTTCAGCCTTTCAGGCCAGATTTACCCCGGACAATCACTCTGGAACTCTGGATGACCAGACCAAAACAGCGATCAACGCTGTCGCGCGGATATTCTCGTAAATCATTGAAGTTAATATATTTTTCGTCTAAAAACCTTATGTCAGATGGCCGGACGGCCGCTGCCAGCTTCGGCTGGGGGAGGAAAGTCCGGGCTCCATGGAAACAGGGTGCCGGGTAACGCCCGGCGGGGGTAACCCCAGGGAAAGTGCCACAGAAAGCAAACCGCCCGCCTTGGCTTCGGCTATGGCAGGTAAGGGTGAAAGGGTGCGGTAAGAGCGCACCGCGTCGTTGGTAACAACGGCGGCACGGTAAACCCCACCCGGAGCAAGACCAAATAGGGGCAGCTGCGCCACTTTGGTGGTGCAGGCGAGTTTCCAGCCTGCTGCCCGGGTCGGTCGCGTGAGACGTTCGGCAACGAACGCCCTAGATGAATGGCCGTCTCCTGGGGTTTCCCAGGGACAGAACCCGGCTTACAGGCCATCTGGCGCTTTTTTTCCTCAAAACGGCCGATTTCAGCCCTTCCATTATAGGTGAATGAGATATCACGGCTTGACAAAAAAGAACATATAAAGAACATATAGGCCTGGATACTATCCAGTACCATTGACGCCCATATAATCCCATGGCATACCAAGAAGGTTCGGCTTCCTGGCGCAAGACGTGCGTCCAGAGTCCGGCGATTGGTTTGGTGGTTTGAGGGGTGGTCCAGCGATGAAGTCGTTCATCGGGACCTTCATTAATAAGATAGATGCGAAGGGGCGTATTTCTGTCCCTGCGCCTTTTCGTGCCGTTTTGCAGGCCAAATCCCTGAGCGGCGTGACCTGCTATCCGGCCCTAACTGGACCCTGTATTGAAGGCTGTGGTCTCGACCGGATCGAGGCCATGGTTGAAACCCTTCCCGATGAGCCGATCCCTGGCGTCGAAGAAGACGCAATAGCCCACCTAATATTTGCTTCGGCCCGTGACCTGCCCTTTGACGGCGGCGGCCGCATCGTCCTCCCAGCCGACTTTCTGAAAAAAGCCGGTCTAACCGACCAAGGCGCTTTTGTCGGCAAAGGCCGCACTTTTCAGATCTGGAATCCTTCAGCGCTCGAAACTGCCCAGGCAGAAATGTTCGAGCGCGCAATGGCAGAGCGAGAATCCTTGCTTCGGGCTAGGAAGGAGGCAGATTGATGTCACCCGTGGCGCCCTCCCCCTCCGCCCCGATTACAGACCCAGATCATATTCCAGTCCTCCTCTCCGAAGTCATTGAAGGGTTAAACCCTAAAGACGGGGGACTCTATGTTGACGGAACCTTTGGTGCTGGTGGCTATACGGTAGCCCTCTTGCAGGCGGCAGACTGCATTGTTTGGGCAATTGATCGCGATCCTGAAGCTTTAGAGCGAGGAAAAGCCCTCGCAGACTCGTATCCCGGCAGACTTCATTTCCTTCATGGTCGTTTCGGCGACCTTGCAAGCCTTCTTATTGAGAACGACGTGCGCGCTGTTGATGGCATCGCTCTCGACCTTGGCATCAGTTCTATGCAGGTCGATGACCGTAGCCGTGGCTTTTCTTTTCTGCGCGATGGTCCTTTGGATATGCGCATGGAGAAGTCAGGCATGAGTGCGGCGGATGCCGTCAACACCCTGCCTGAATCCGAATTGGCTGACATTATTTATAAGTATGGCGAGGAACGTTTCTCTCGCCGGGTCGCGCACGCCATCGTTATGGCACGTAAATCACGTCCATTTTCTCGCACCATTCATTTGGCCGATACAATCCGTGCGGAAGTTAAACGGTCTCAGAATGGTATCGATCCAGCGACGCGGACATTCCAGGCGTTACGCATCTATGTAAATGATGAATTGGGTGAGCTTGAGCGGGGCTTAAGCGGTGCCGAACAATTACTTTCCGAACACGGCCGAATGGCTGTGGTGAGCTTTCATTCCCTCGAAGACCGGATCGTTAAATCTTTCATCCGCGATCGCAGTGGCCGTGCGCCCAACCCATCGCGTCATGTTCCCGCACCGACAGCCGGGAAACCAACTGCAACATTCAGTCAGGTCAACGGCCGAGCTATTACGCCTTCAAAAAGAGAAGTCAGGGATAATCCACGAGCCCGCTCTGCCCGCCTGCGAATTGCTGAGCGCACTGCTCTTCCACCGCTCACCACAGTTCAGGGAGGGGCGGCATGAGGTTGATGGACGTTATGTGGCTCGGACTGGTCCTGGTCGTTGCTGTTGCCCTGTTTGTGCTGAAGTACGAAGTGCAAAACCTCGAGGACGCGCTTGCCAGCCGCAATACTAACGTTGATGCCCATGCCCGCGCCATACAAGTGTTGGAAGCTGAGTGGACATTCTTAAACGACCCTGCCCGCCTACGAAGCCTTGGTCTTGAACACCTTGAACTGGCTCCTGTTGAGCCGGCACGAATTATCCCCTTTGATGCTATTCCGTTTCAAACCCTCGACGCCGACCCAGCTCTTCAGCCGGGAGGTGATCAATGAAGGTTTGGTCTAAAGGGAAACGTAATATTGATTTCGTTTACCCCGGCGAAGACATTCAGTCAGCGCCTAAGGCTCGCGTTACACTGGTTGGTGAAACACAGCGGGCTGTCGAGATCGGCAGAGCTCGTTTAATGGTGACCGCTGGTCTGTTCACTTTCGCTTTTCTCTCTATCTCAGTGCGACTGGTGGACCTGATGGTCCTGAACGGTGCGCTTGATACAGGCCCAACCTATAACGCTGCGAACAATCAGCCAGCGCCCACATTTCGTTCGGATATCGTTGATCGCGAAGGCCGCACAATCGCGACAACCCTTCCGACCGCAAACCTATACGCCGAAGCGACAGAGATCATCGACGCGACCGTCGCTGCTGAAGCTTTGATCAGCGTTCTGCCGGGCCTAGACCGGGCAGACCTCACTCGGCGTCTAGAGTCTAATCAACGCTTCGTATATCTGCGCCGCCACTTAACGCCAAGCGAACAGATCGCTGTGAATACATTGGGTATTCCAGGTTTGTACTTTGAAGATTCTGAGCGTCGAATTTACCCCTATGGCCCGCTCTATTCTCATGTCGTTGGCACAACGGATCCCGACAACCGAGGCATAGCTGGGCTTGAATTAACTTTCGACAAGACTTTGTCCCAACGCCCTGCTGCGCTCGAGCTGTCCTTGGACAGTGGTGTTCAAAACGCCGTACGCGAAACCTTACAAGCCGCAATGGACCGGTTTAAAGCCACTGGTGCCGCTGGCGTTGTAATGGATGCCCGTACTGGTGAAATCATATCGCTAGTGTCTCTTCCTGACTTCGATCCAAAAGATAACGGTCGCGCTGATACAGACCGGCAGTTTAACCGCGCAACCCTCGGGCTTTATGAAATGGGGTCAACGTTCAAACTGTTTACGGCTGCCATGGCGCTTGAGCTTGGCGTTATCGCAATGGATAGCGTCTATGACGCCCGCACGCCACTGACTATCGCTCGCTATACAATCGACGATTATCACGCTGAGAAACGTTGGCTCACTGTTCCAGAAATTCTTATCCACTCGTCAAATATCGGTGCTGCCAAAATCGCCCTCGATGCAGGCACACCAGCTCAGCAAAACTTCTTACACCAGCTCGGGCTTCTTTCGCCGCTTGATCTAGAACTACCAGAAATCGCGAGCCCCATGTTCCCGGCGGTTTGGCGTGAAATTAACACCGTCACAATATCCTACGGCCACGGCATAGCGGTCACACCGGTTCACGTCGCATCGGCTATCAGCGCAATGGTCAATGGCGGCATCCTTAATCGGCCAACGCTGCTCAGACGTGACATCGTTTATGACGAGGACCGCACCCGTGTTATTTCGGAGGCGACATCCAAACAAGTGCGTAGCCTGATGCGCTTGGTCGTCACCGAAGGGTCGGGCAAACAAGCTGAGGTTCAGGGATATGTTGTCGGCGGCAAGACTGGGTCGGCCGAAAAACTCGATAGCGCAGGAGAGTATAGCGAGACCCAAATACGAACATCCTTTGTCGCCGCTTTCCCGATGCATGCACCGCGGTATGTGGTGTTGGCCCTTCTCGATGAGCCAAAGGGCCTAAAAGAAACATTCAATTACACAACAGCAGGCTGGAATGCCGCGCCCACAGTCGGCCGCATTGTTGCCGAAATTGCGCCCATGCTTGGCGTGTATCCAACAACAGAACAACCGATGGCGCCCGAATTGGGAACCCTCATAGAAGCCAGCGCGCGTATTTCCGAAATGGCCCTTGCCCCAGCCGGTACCGGCTTTGGCGGTGACCGTGCGGCTGAGTGAGTTATTGGAGGATAGCGGCACAGACATGTTACGCCTGACTGATCTCGAAATTACCGGCATCACCGCTGACTCTCGGTCCGTGGAACCTGGCTTCTTGTTTGCTGCGTTACCGGGCACCAAAGTTGACGGCCGCGCGTTTATCGATGAAGCGGTGAAACGTGGAGCATCCGCGGTAATAGCGCCAGACGGAACGGATCTGGACAGAGACGACGTCCAATTGATCACGGATTCCAATCCGCGCCGCTTGTTTGCTCAACTAGCGGCAAAATACTTCGTGGCACAGCCAGAGATTGCCGTTGCCGTTACGGGTACCAATGGCAAAACCTCTGTTGCACAGTTTGTTCGTCAGATTTGGCAACATGCGGGTCATCATGCGGCGGCTCTTGGGACTTTAGGTGTTGTATCTGACGATCTTTCTACAACAGGCAGTTTGACAACGCCGGACCCCGTCACCTTGCATAAACTGTTGGCGGATCTCGCCGAGCGTGGCGTTGATCACCTAGCCCTTGAAGCCTCAAGTCATGGTCTGGATCAATTCCGGCTAGACGGTGTGAAGATCAGCGCCGCCGCGTTCACTAACTTGAGCCGTGATCACCTTGATTACCACGGCTCTATGGACGCGTACCTGGACGCTAAAGTCCGGCTGTTCTCTGACGTCCTTATCCCCGGAGGTGTCGCTGTCATAAATGCAGACACCCCTGAATGCGCGAAGATTAAAGCTACCTGCGAGGCCCGCGGTCACTCCGCCATTACTTATGGTTATGCTGGCGATGCAATTTGTTTGGTCAGCGCAACAGCGACCGCACATGGACAAGACCTTAATCTATTGCTTCACGGTAAGATCGAAAACGTGGTCCTACCTCTGGCTGGCTCCTTTCAAGCAATGAATGCGCTATGCGCCGCTGGCCTCGCCCTCGCCACTGGAGTCACAACGGACAAAGTCATTTCTGCCATGTCCCAACTGGTCGGTGTTCCTGGGCGCCTAGAGCACGTCGGTAGCACCAAAAGCGGTGCCTCCGTATTTGTGGACTACGCGCACACACCAACGGCCCTGACCACAGCGCTGAATGCCCTTCGCCCTCACACACAAAACAAACTGAACGTTGTATTCGGCGCTGGTGGCGACCGCGACACTGGGAAACGGCCCCTTATGGGACACGCTGCACAAGAAGCTGCAGATATCGCTTATGTGACTGACGACAATCCTCGCTCTGAAGATCCAACGCTAATTCGCGCTGCAATTCTTGCTGAGTGCCAAGAGGCAACTGAAATTGGAGATCGCGCAGATGCGATTGAGTCCGCGATTTTGGCGCTGGAACCCGGTGACACCTTACTGATCGCCGGCAAGGGTCATGAAACAGGTCAAATCGTTGGCGATACGGTCCTTCCCTTTGACGACCGTGAAGTCGCTCGCGCAGTCATTAAAAAACAGGGTGGCGCGTCATGACGCCTTTTTGGACCAACGCCGAAGTTGCAACCGCGACAGATGGACGCGTCTCGGGTGAATGGGATGCCGATGGTGTCAGCATAGACAGCCGCGCTGTATCAGTTGGCGACCTTTTTGTTGCGGTGGAGGGCCCTAAATTCGACGGCCATGATTTTGTTATCGAAGCGCTAGAGCGTGGTGCCTCTTCGGCTATTGTCTCCCGGATACCAACAGACGGCAAACAAACCGTTAACGAGGATCGCCTCGTTGTTGTGGATGACACAACAGTTGCTCTGCAAGCGCTTGCTCGAGCGGCACGCTCACGGATCAACGGACGCGTTGCTGCTGTAACGGGAAGCGTTGGCAAGACGACAACAAAAGAAGCTTTGACGCTTGCATTGTCTCGCCAGGGGTCAACCCATGCAACTACAGGCAACCTCAACAATCATTGGGGCGTCCCACTTAGCCTATCTCGCATGCCCTCAGAGACAAACTATGCCGTTCTCGAACTTGGCATGAATCACGCGGGTGAAATCGAGCCACTCTCCAAAATGGTGCGGCCTCACGTCGCTGTGGTGACGACTGTCGAAGCTGTACATTTAGAGTTCTTTTCTTCCGTCGCAGATATCGCCGGCGCGAAGGCAGAAATATTCTCCGGGCTGGAATCTGGTGGCGTCGCCATCATTCCCGCCGACAACTCACACTATGATCGCCTGGCCAGAGCCGCGTCTGCTGCTAGTGCTGCACAGATCGTTTCTTTTGGAACAGATAATAGCGCTGCATATCGGCTCATCGCATGGTCCGTGAGCGAAGTTGGAACTCGTATTGCCGCCGACGTAAACGGCAAACGCCTTGTGTACGACATTGGCATGATGGGCAAGCATATGGCCCTCAATAGTCTGGCCGTCTTAGCCACCGTCGACGCATTAGGTGGCGATATCGAACAAGCGGCAGGCGACCTCAACGACATGACGCCCCCAGCAGGTCGGGGGGCTCGATCTGTTGTCGCCCTGTCTGCAGGGTCATTCGATCTGATTGACGAAAGTTACAATGCAAGTCCGGCTTCCATTGCCGCATTAGCAGAAGCGCTAAATGCCACCCGCAAACGTGGCCGGGTCATTTTAGCGCTTGGTGATATGCTCGAGCTCGGCGCTAAGTCTGATGCGTTGCATGCGGACCTAGCTACTCCCATTGCAACCGATGGCATTGATTGCGTCTTTACGGCAGGCCCGGCCATGCGCCACCTCCATAACGCACTGCCATCACAGCAAGCGACGGCGCATGCAGCTGATGCTGAAGAGCTGGCGCCCCTAATCACAGAATTTGTTGAACCCGGCGACGTTATTGCCGTGAAGGGTTCGTTCGGTAGCCGCATGTCTGTTGTCGTAGACGCGCTCAAAGAGTTGAGCCGCAACGCGCAATCAGCAGTCAACGGCGACTGAGGGAGGAATCGAACGACAATGCTCTACTGGCTCTCTGAATTTTCCGGCAACTTCGCCGCCCTTAACTTGTTCCGCTACCTCACGTTCCGGACCGGTGGCGCTGTGATTACAGCGATGATAATCGCGTTTGTGTGCGGTCCAGCGATTATTCGCTGGCTCAAGAGTCGCCAGACCAATGGACAGCCGATCCGCGAGGATGGGCCGCAAAGCCATGTCCTAACAAAACAAGGTACACCGACTATGGGCGGCATGATGATGCTGCTAGCCATCTCTGTATCGACACTACTATGGGCCGATCTCTCCAACGCTTATGTATGGGCCGTGCTGGCCGTAACTATGGGCTTTGGCGCCATCGGCTTTGCGGACGACTACCTTAAGGTCACCAGACGTCATTCTGGCGGATTGCCCGGCCGGGTTAAGTTGGTTGCGGAAGCGGTCATCGCTATCGCTGTAGCACTTTGGATCGTCAGCGTAACGACAGACATTACGCCTACGGGTCTCGCCTTCCCGTTCTTTAAAGACCTCTTGATTGACCTCGGTTGGTTCTACATTCCATTCGCTGCCTTCATTATTGTCGGTGCTTCCAATTCGGTAAATCTCACCGACGGGCTGGATGGCCTTGCCATTGTACCGGTGATGATCTGCGCCGGCGTGTTTCTAATGATCTCATACCTTATCGGTAACGCGTTCTTTGCTGAGTATCTTCAAGTCCACTTCGTACGTGGAACAGGCGAGCTCACAGTTTTCTGCGGCACCATCATCGGCGCTGGCCTTGGCTTCCTCTGGTTTAACGCGCCGCCAGCCATGGTCTTTATGGGCGATACGGGTTCACTGGCTATGGGTGGCGCACTCGGTGCGGTCTCAGTAGTCACAAAACACGAAATCGTACTCGGCATAACGGGCGGCCTGTTCGTCCTTGAAACTGTGTCGGTCATTGTCCAAGTCGTCTCATTTAAACTGACAGGCCGCCGCGTGTTCCGCATGGCGCCGCTACATCATCACTTCGAGCAAAAAGGCTGGGCGGAGCCGACGATCGTCATCCGCTTCTGGATCATCGCTTGCATTCTGGCCATCGCCGGCCTGAGCACGTTGAAGCTGAGGTGAGCACCGCATGATCCCTCTCTACTCCCATCGCAATGATACCGTCTTGGTGGTCGGACTTGGTAAGTCCGGGCTATCTGCTGCCCGCGCTCTATCCACTGCCGGTGCGCGTGTTTTTGTATGGGATGACAAAGCTGAACAGAGAGACAGCGCCTTGGTAAACGGATTTACCATTTTTGACGCTGAGTCCGGCGACATGACCGAGTTGGATCACGTTATATGGAGCCCTGGCGTTCCTCATACGCATCCAACTCCGCATCCGCTGGCTGAAAAGGCCCGTGCCGCTAAGCATACACTACGCTGTGATGTTGATTTGCTAGCGACTGCGCAACCATCCGCAACGTTTGTTGGCATCACGGGCACCAATGGCAAGTCAACCACGACCGCATTGACCGCTCACGTTCTGACAGAAGCTGGAAAGCAGGTCGAGGTTGGCGGCAACCTCGGATTCACCGCCCTTGATCTCGCCCCTCTGGGCGCCGATGGGATCTACGTTCTTGAGCTTTCATCCTATCAGACCGAACTCACACCAAACTTGCACTGCGCAACAGCGGTTCTCCTTAACATTACGCCCGACCACCTCGAGCGCCACGGCGGTATCGACGGCTATGTCGCAGCCAAGTCCGAATTGTTTGCGCACCAGAAATACGGCGCCCTAGCAATCGTTGGCGAAGACGACGTTCCAAGCCGAACGACCGCACAATATCTCGCAGGTGATGGTCGCCATCTCGTTATCCGCATTTCGGCAGAGTCAGACCCGGCCGATGGTGTTTCGGTCAGAGATGGCGTTCTGAACGACAACCATTTCGATCAGGGCGGAACCATCGACTTACGGAGCCTTAAAGCGCTCCCAGGCAAACACAATTGGCAAAATGCTGCCGCAGCCTACGCGATTGCACGGACCAATGGGGTTTCGTCAGAGGTAATCACTAAAGCCTTCGCGTCTTTCACTGGATTACGTCACCGCCAAGAGATTATCGGCACGATGCAGGACGTAACCTTTGTCAATGACAGCAAAGCCACAAATGTGGATGCGACAGAGAAAGCACTCAGCTGTTACGGATCTGTCTATTGGATCGCGGGTGGAGTCGCTAAGGCGGGCGGCATCACAGCCCTCGGGCCTCTGTTTGGCCGCATCCGACATGCGTTCTTGATCGGTGAGTCGGCACAGGATTTTGCTACTGAATTGTCCCAGGGCGGTGTCGCTGCCTCTACTCACCCCACCCTAGAAGACGCAACGATCAATGCCGGCCATCAAGCATTAGAAGATAGAACGAAAGACGCCACCGTGTTGCTGTCCCCGGCTTGCTCATCTTTCGACATGTTTAAGAACTTCGAAGAGCGGGGCGACGCGTTCCGGTCCGCGGTCCTCGACACTTGGCCGGAGGTCGCAGCATGAGTTCAGCGTTTACACGTTCGGATACAAGTGTGGTGGGCCGCTGGTGGTGGACCGTCGACCGGTGGCTGCTGGTCTCCTCGGGAGCGTTAATCGTCATCGGCATGATTCTCACTCTGGCAGCCGGGCCACCGGCCGCTGAAAGAATAGGCGCAGACACCTATCATTTTGTCCGTAAGCAGTCCGTGTTTCTGCCCGTTGCGATCGCCGTGATGCTGGGCATCTCTTTGTTACCAGCATTGTGGATTCGCCGCGTTGCTGTCGTGGGTCTGTTTGGCGCCTTCATGATGATGTTTGGCACATTGGTCCTTGGTGCCGAAATCAACGGAGCACAGCGTTGGCTACGTCTTGGCGGGCTATCAATCCAACCGTCTGAATTCATCAAACCGTTTTTCGTCGTGGTCTCCGCCTGGCTGTTTTCTCTCAGCCGAACGACAGAAGGTGTACCCGGAAACACGATCGCGCTTGGCTGTCTGATGATGGTGTGCGCCGTTTTGTTATCCCAACCGGATGTAGGCATGACCATGGTCGTTGTTTCGGTATGGTGCGCACAGTTCTTTATGGCCGGACTGCCGATCTTTTGGGTCGTGCTGATCGCCTTTGCCGGCCTAGGCGCACTGGTTAGCGCGTACTTCCTGTTCCCGCACGTAGCGAGCCGCGTGGACCGGTTTCTTGATCCCGCGTCTGGTGACACCTACCAGGTGACCCAAGCTATACGCGCTTTCCAGAACGGTGGTCTGTTTGGTCGCGGACCTGGAGAAGGTCGCGTCAAAGAAACGCTGCCAGACGCCCACACAGACTTTATCTTCGCCGTCGCTGGCGAAGAGTTCGGTGTCCTGCTCTGCTTAGTGGTAGTTGCCCTGTTTGGCTTCCTTGTCTTGCGCGCGATGATCAAGGTGCTGCGCGAAGATAATCTATTCATACTGCTGGCCGTTGGCGGCCTCGCCGTTCAATTCGGCCTGCAATCTATCATCAACATGGCCTCTAGTCTGCACATGATGCCGACCAAAGGCATGACGCTTCCATTCATCTCATACGGTGGTTCATCCATGCTCGCCCTCGCTATTGGCATGGGCATGATTTTGGGCCTGACCCGCCGTCGACGCGACACGGAGGGCCTGCGCGCATGACCGGATCATCTCACCCGATCGTTCTCGCTGCCGGTGGGACCGGCGGCCACATGTTCCCCGCTGAGGCTCTGGCCAGTGTCTTGACGCAACGTGGCCATACGTTGGTGTGGATTACCGATGAGCGCGGGGCGTCCCGTACGGGCCCCTTATCAGAACTGGAAACACACACCATCAGTGCACGTGGCCTTGCTGGCTTTGGCGCCATCGGTCGCCTTACGGGAGCCTTGAGCCTTGGCGTTGGCGTCTTTCAAGCACGGCGCATCCTGAAAGACCTAAACCCTGCGGCCGTTGTCGGCTTTGGTGGGTATGCCGCAGCTCCGACCATGATGGCTGCCACCCACCTCAAGCTCCCTACAGCAGTTCATGAACAAAACGCTGTTATCGGGAAAGCGAACCGACTGTTCGCCAAGCGAGTCGACCACGTCTACACATCTTTCGAAAATACACGCCTGATCCCAGATGGCGTATCGCCGCTCCTTACGGGGATGCCTGTCCGTTCGTCATTCGGTGCGGCGCGGGCCAAACCATACGTAGCGCCCGAAAATGACGCCCCAATCAAGATTGTCGTGTTGGGGGGCAGCCAAGGGGCTGCTGTATTTAGCCATCTCGTCCCGTGCGCGATTAAGCGCTTACCTGATCACCTGCGCACGCGGATCACGGTGGATCAACAGTGCCGTAGCGAAATTTTCGACCAAACGCGCCTCGCCTACTCGAACTGTGACGTGCAATCCCGGCTGCAACCCTTCTTTGACGACGTTCCAGATTTGGTTGGTGGAGCTCATTTGCTCATCGCGCGGTCTGGGGCATCCACAGTGAGCGAAGTTTCGTACACGGGGCGCCCAGCGATTTATGTGCCGTACCCCTACGCCGCTGACGATCATCAAACTGACAATGCACAAGCCTTGGTCAATGCAGGTGCTGGTTGGTGTGGGCAGCAAGACGCTCTTACACCTGACTCATTGGCGATCCATCTTGAGCAGCTCTTGACTGACCAAGCAGCGCTAACGAAAGCCGCTGCAAATGCCAAACAATTTGCCATTCCTGATGCGGCGGACCGTCTCGCAGATGCTGTCGAACGCCTTTTGCATGACAGCAATGGCCACTCCGAGCAAACCCGGGGAGCCGCCTAATGCGCACTATGCCCTTAGACATCGGGATCATTCATTTCGTCGGGATCGGCGGGATTGGTATGAGCGGCATTGCAGAAGTCATGCACAACTTGGGATACCAGGTGCAGGGCAGTGACATAGCCCAAAATGCAAATGTCGACCGTCTTCGCACTCTGGGAATTAAAGTTGAGGTCGGCCACCGGGAAGAAAATCTGGGCGACGCCCGTGTGGTTGTTATTTCCACCGCTGTTAAGTCAGACAACCCGGAAGTGGCCGCCGCCCGCAAAGCAATGATGCCGGTTGTTCGCCGCGCTGAAATGCTCGCCGAATTGATGCGCCTGAAATGGGCCATCGCGGTTGGTGGAACCCACGGCAAGACCACGACAACATCGTTGATCGCCTCGGTTCTTGATGCAGCAGCATTGGATCCCACCGTCATTAACGGCGGCATCATCAACGCCTACGGTACGAATGCCCGCCTTGGCGAAGGTGAGTGGATGATTGTCGAGGCCGACGAGTCAGATGGCACGTTCATACGGTTGCCAGCCACGATCGCCGTGGTCACCAACATTGATCCTGAGCATCTCGACTTCTATGGCGATTTCGATGCCTTAAAGGCCGCGTTCCGAACCTTCGTCGATTCTATTCCGTTCTATGGGTTTGCAACCCTGTGCATCGATCACCCTGAAGTGCAGGCCCTCATTCCTCACCTGTCCGACCGAAAGATCATCACCTACGGCATGGGACCATTGGCCAATGTGCGGTGCGAAAATATAAGCCTGGATATGAGCGGTGCGCAATTCGATGTCGCGATCTCTGATCGCATTACAGGCGGTGAGCGCCGCATCGAAGGAATTCATTTGCCCATGTTTGGGCATCACAACGTCCTCAATGCCCTTGCCGCGATCGCCGTCGGCGCGGAACTGGGGGTCGAAGACGATGTTATTCGCCAGGGTCTCGCACAATTCACAGGCGTTAAACGCCGCTTCACAAAAACAGGTGAAGTTGATGGCATCACCATTATTGACGACTATGGTCATCACCCAGTCGAAATCGCCGCCGTACTCAAGGCGGCCCGCAGCGCTAAGGCCGGCCGTGTGATCGCTGTGGTTCAGCCGCACCGCTATTCGCGCCTGGCATCATTGTTCGAAGAATTCTGCACCTGCTTTAATGATGCCGATCACGTCGTCGTTGCTGACGTCTATCCTGCCGGTGAATCTCCGATCGAGGGCATGGATCGTGACGGCCTTATTGAAGGGCTGCATGCCCACGGCCATACGCAAGTCACCGGACTCTTTGCGCCAAAACATTTAGCCGCCGTCATTGATGACATTGCTGGCCCAGGCGACCTGGTGGTCTGCCTTGGCGCCGGCAATATCACGGCCTGGGCACAAGCCTTACCCGATGATTTGGCAAAAATTCGTGCCACAACCACACAGGACATGGCTTCATGATGGCAGCTGAGCACACAGCACCTGATCTGATGGGTCAGCTGCCCGGTGTTCGGGGCAGCTACGAGCCCTATGCCGTGCTCGCGCCAACGACCTGGTTCCGCGTCGGCGGACCGGCAGAAGTTCTCTACACGCCTGCAGACACAGAAGACCTTGCTACGTTCCTACGCGGAAAGCCTGACAACGTCCCCGTCACCATCATAGGTCTGGCATCGAACCTCCTCATTCGCGACGGCGGCATTCCAGGGGTCACGATTAAACTCGGTCGCGCCTTCAACACTATCGAAGCAGATGGCACCACGGTCCGCTGTGGTGGCAGCGCCGTCGACGCCAGTGTTGCAACAGCCGCGCGCGACAAGGGGATTGCCGGGCTAGAGTTTCTAACTGGCATTCCGGGGACTGTTGGCGGTGTGGTGCGGATGAACGCGGGCGCATACGGCCGCGAAATCCAAGACATTCTGATCAGTGCCACCGCAATAGACGATACTGGAAAGCTCCACAAGCTATCTCGAGAAGATTTGGGCTTTAGCTACCGCCACTGCGCGACACCTTCTGACTGGGTATTTATTGGTGCTGAATTCAAAGGCATTGAAGGCGATTCTGAAGAGATCACAAACCGTATTCGCGAAATCCGGGCTGAGCGAGAAGACGCGCAACCGGTTCAAAGCCGGACCGGTGGTTCGACGTTCGCGAACCCACCAGAAGCTAAAGCGTGGGAACTGATCGACCGCGCAGGCTGTCGTGGGTTGATCCGCGGCGGTGCTGCCGTTTCTGAGAAGCATTGCAACTTCCTTATTAATACTGGGACGGCCACGGCCTCAGACCTTGAAGGCCTCGGTGACGAGGTACGTCGGCGGGTGCTTGAGGTAACTGGCATTCCGCTTACGTGGGAAATTCGTCGGGTTGGCGTTGCAGCCACGGACGATAAAGCGCCACTTGGTCGCGCAGGGGGGGCTGCATGACGACTGCACAGTCCTCCACACGCGTTGCGGTGTTACACGGCGGGTTCTCTTCAGAACGCGAGGTATCATTGGTATCAGGCAAAGATGCCGCAGCCGCGCTTGAAAGCGCGGGCTATGACGTCGTGATCATTGACGTCATGCGCGACATTCCGGCGCTGACGTCCGCTCTCGCTGACGCCAAGCCGAACGTTGTTTTCAATGCCTTGCACGGCCGTTTTGGTGAAGACGGCTGCATCCAGGGTCTGTTGGACATGATGGCGCTACCCTACACCAACTCAGGACGTACAGCGTCTACGTTGGCGATGGATAAGTCAGTAGCCAAACGGCTCTTTGCAGAAGCTGGGCTGCCGGTCGCCGAAGAAATTATCGTCACAAGAGCCGTCGCCGAGAAAAGCGATCCACTGCCACGGCCCTATGTCATCAAGCCGATCAATGAAGGCTCTGCTATAGGTATCCATATCGTTAATGAGGGTGACAACAAAGCCCCTCTCGACGACATGGGGCTAGAGGCTGATTGCCCGGTTATGGTCGAGCGATATATTCCCGGGCGGGAAATTACTGTCACTGTGTTAGGTGACCGCGCCCTCGCAGTCACTGAAATCACCACTGATCGTCAGTTCTATGACTACGGCGCCAAATATGCTGCTGGCGGCTCTGTTCACGTTCTCCCGGCTAATTTGAGCAAAGACGTCTACGACCGGGCGCTCGAAATTTCGCTCATTGCACATCAGACTCTAGGATGCCGTGGCGTCACCCGCTCTGACCTGCGTCTTGACGGTGATGATCTGTACTTACTTGAAATCAATACGCAACCCGGCTTGACCCCAACCTCATTGGTTCCGGAACAAGCCGCTCATGTCGGCATGAGTTTTGCCGATTTGGTGTCGTGGATGGTGGAGAACGCCCAATGCGACGCGTAAAACCTTGGATCATAAATAGCATGTCGGCGTTGGTCTTCGCCGGTGGCCTTGTTTGGGTTGCCCCGCAACTGGTTAATGTCAGCGGCTGGCCGAGCGTGCCTGAGCAAGCTGCAGAATCTTTGTCCGCTGTCGGCCTCAGTGTCGAAGAGGTGCTGGTCATTGGCCGGCAACAGACCAACGCGGCAGATATTTTGGATGCGCTCGGAGCCGTGCGTGGCGCACCTATCTTGGATATCAATGTTCCGGCGGCCAGAACACGCATCACGGCACTCCCCTGGGTGCGGTCTGCTGAAATTGTTCGGCATCTCCCCAACAGCCTCCACATCACGTTGACCGAATATACCGCATTTGCCCTTTGGCAGAATGCGGGCAAATACACGCTGATCGATCGCGACGGCACGGTGATAGTCGAGGTCGCTAATGCTCCGGTGGACATGCCGGTAGTGGTTGGTCCAGACGCTCCGATCCACGCCGATGCGCTGTTCACTGCCCTGGACGGGCAAAAAGAAATTCAACGTCGCGTAAAGGCAGCAGTTCGCTTCGGTGGTCGTCGGTGGAACATACTGCTGGATGACATGGACGACGGGACAACCATCAAACTACCGGAAGAAAATGTCACTGCCGCCCTAAATGGATTGGCTACGCTTGACGACAAACATCAACTGCTCAGCCGAGCGGTTTCTGAGATCGATCTCAGAATAGAGGGCCGCTTGGTCGTTCAAATTAAAGAGGGCTACGCCCCTATCCCGCAACAAAGTCGCTACAGCCCGGCCGAACGCGAGGTCCGCACGGACACTCGCGTCGTCCCCGATAAGGAGTTACCCAAAGGTGTCTAAAGGTACAGCCCGCAATAGTGTGATCGCGGCCCTTGATGTCGGCACGACCAAGGTCTGCTGCTTTATCGCAACGACAGATGAGCGAAGCCAAATGCATATTGCTGGCGTTGGGCATCATCGCGCTAACGGCATGCGCAATGGCCAAGTTGTGAATATGGACGCCGTTGAGGCCTCTGTACGCGCGGCTGTCGATGCTGCGGAGCAAATGGCCAACCTGCGTGTGGACAGTGTGTTCGTCAACGTGACCTGCGGTAGCCCTCGGTCTTCTCAGGTGGAAGTTGAGTTGGCTGTGTCTGGGCATGAAATTCGCGACATTGATGTGCGCCGCATCATGGAGCATGCGGGCGGGCACTTTGACGCTGATGACCGTGACCTCATTCACTGCATTCCAACCGGGTATTCGATCGACGGTTCAAACGGAATCATCGACCCACGCGGCATGTACGGCGAACGTCTTGGGGTGAACATCCACCTTGTAACGGCGGCGCTCGGGCAAAGCCGCAATCTCTCCACTGTGATTGAACACTGCCATTTGGATATTGATGACAAAGTGGTGTCCGCCTACGCCTCAGGTCTCGCCTGTTTGGTCGAAGACGAAAAAGAGCTTGGCGTCACAGTTATCGACATGGGCGGTGGTACAACCTCTGTCGCCGTCTTCCAAGAAGGACATATCGATTTCGTTGAATCTGTTCCCATTGGGGGAAATCACGTCACCAGCGATATTGCCAAAGGTCTGTCAACGCCGGTCGCCAAAGCTGAACGCCTAAAGACGGTATACGGCAGTGTGGTGCAAACCCCGTCAGACACGCGCGAGCTTCTCAAGGTACCGCTCGTCGGTGAAGACGATGAGAACAGCGCCAACGAAGTCCCTAAGTCGATGTTGGTCCAAATCATCCAGCCAAGGCTGGAAGAAACTTTCGAATTGGTGAGAGGCCTACTTGATGCAAGCGGTTATGGCCGCGTTGCCGGTCGTCGCGTGGTCATCACTGGGGGTGCCAGCCAGCTAGAAGGTGTGCGGGACCTAGCTGAACTTGTTCTTGATAAACAGGTCCGGCTCGGCCGCCCCAAAATGATCAAAGGTTTGCCGGAGTCCGTTTCTGGACCTGCATTCGCCACGACGGCGGGACTACTTCGCTACGCCGTCAATGAACACGTAATGCTTCCCGACATAGCAGCCATCGACACGGTGGCCAGAGGCCATGGATTTGGCCGCATCGGGCAATGGCTAAAGGAGAATTTCTAATGAGGAGAGGACGCAAAACCGGGGGAAACGAATTAGCGACGGGCCCACCGCCAACACCTGGAAAAAAATCAGAAACACCGAATAAGAACGTCCATTCGAGCTTGAGAATACAAACCTGGAGGAAGGTATGACTTTGAACATTAGTGTCCCACAAACAGGAGCTGAACCGCTCTTGAGACCAAAAATAACAGTTGTCGGCGTCGGCGGCGGCGGCGGCAATGCTGTGAACAATATGATTGAGAGTGCGTTAGATGGCGTCGAGTTTGTTGTCGCTAACACAGATGCGCAGTCTCTTTCCCTGTCACGCGCAGACCGGCGCATTCAGCTAGGTCCAGACACAACGTCTGGACTAGGTGCTGGAGCCCGTCCCGATATTGGCCGACACGCTGCTGAAGATTGCATCGAACAAATCGGTCAATACTTAGAAGGGTCCAACATGGCCTTTGTGACCGCCGGCATGGGTGGTGGCACAGGCACTGGAGCTGCCCCTGTGGTTGCAAGAGTAGCAAGAGAACTTGGCATTCTTACTGTTGGTGTTGTGACCAAGCCCTTCCAGTTCGAAGGGGTTCACCGCATGCGCATCGCGGAAGCGGGCATCGAAGAGCTAGCCCAATCCGTTGACACCCTCATCATCATCCCGAACCAGAACTTGTTCCGGGTCGCCAATGAGAAAACGACCTTCGCCGATGCATTCAAGATGGCGGATGATGTACTTTACTCAGGGGTCCGAAGCGTCACCGACCTGATGATGATGCCGGGTCTCATCAACCTAGACTTTGCCGACGTCCAAACCGTGATGATGGAAATGGGCCGGGCAATGATGGGTACGGGAGAGGCCGAAGGCGAAAAACGCGCCATCGAAGCTGCAGAAGCAGCGATTGCCAATCCATTGCTCGAAGACACGTCAATGCGCGGCGCCAAAGGTGTGCTCATCAACATCACCGGTGGATCAGATGTCACCTTGTTCGAAGTGGATGAGGCTGCCAATCGCATCAGAGACGAAGTTGAAACGGAAGCTCATATCATCTTTGGCTCTTGCTTCGACGAAAGTCTGGAGGGCCGCATTCGCGTCTCCGTCGTAGCGACAGGCATTGAAGCCATGGCTGGTCAAATGCCCAAGCCCGTGTTGGTGCGTGACGAGACTAAAGCCGTGGCCGAAAAGCCAATGGAGATCAAACCGGAACAGCCGAGTATGCGTCCGGCCGCAATGGCCAAGAACGTTTTCGGAGCAGGTCCTGAGGAAGCCACTCCGGCGGCTACCTCTCCTGCAGCTCCGGCTTCACCAGCTCCTGCGGCACCGATGCCTCAAACAGCAGCACCCGCGCCGACGCCCGGAGCAACTCTCGCCCCGGCAAGTGCTACCACACAGCCCGAAGCTGATCTCGCAGATCGGGTCGCCCAATCGGCTCGGGAAAACGTAGTCCCAAGCGCTCCAGCAGCGCAGACGGATGAAATTGCTCAGGCGATGGCCAATGCGCCGGCAGTCACACCAAAACCTAAGGCTGCCGCCGCACCGGCCCCTCGCCTGCCAGCTGATACCTTCATCCCGAAGGCTCCGGTGATGCCAAAGGCGATGCCTGCTGCTCAAGAGAAGCCTGCACCAGTGGTCGCGGCACCTTCTGCTCCGGCACCAGCGGCACCGACGGCAGAGGAAAAGCCAAAAACCTCAGCCGACGCTGGGGAACCGGAAACCGGCAAATTGAGCCTGTTCAGCCGCTATCGCAGCCTGGCCAAGGGGAAACCTGAAGCGGCTCCGGCAGCTGCCACTGCCGCAGCTCCTCAGCCGCAGCCACAGCCACAGCCCGCCCCATTGCAGGCTACTGAGCCACAACCAAAGCCTGAGGCTAAGCCGCTTGCCAAGCCAGCGCCCGCGCCACAATCAAATTTGGCAATTTCGGTAAACCCGGCGGACCGTCCGGTCACCTCCCACGATGAGGAAGAGCTGGAAATCCCCGCTTTTCTGCGGAGGCAAGCCAACTAGAGGGCAAAAAAAAACTAGAGCCGTGGGGGTGGTCCGCTGAGGGGGATGGACCACCTACCGGGAGGGGGAAAGGTCCGCCGATTGGCGGGCCTTTTCTCATTTCTGGGCACCCCAAAAAAGGCAAAAGAATCGCTTCGAAACCAAGCCCAAAAGCCAGAAAGTTTTTACTTGTCAAAGCGTTACAATCTGCAACAATGATTGAGTTGCATGGGAATTACAGGGTTGTTAGCAACTGTTTCCGCGTAGTGCGTGCGAAGACGTGTGCCTTAAATATTGTTTGTTACAGATAGAACCGGTGATCTATGGCCCATGACGTCCGCGACCTTCGCACCTTGAACGGTGCTAGCCTCGAAATGATTCCCCAGGGCCTCCCAAAAGCGTCAAACCTGCAACGCACCCTGAAGTCGTCAATAGGCTGTAGTGGCATCGGATTGCATTCCGGTGTTCGGGTCGCGATTAAGTTGCACCCAGCACCTGCCAACAGCGGCATCACATTTAAGCGCATTGATTTAGTTGGCGGTGGCTCAGAAATTCCCGCCCGTTGGGATCGGATTGCCGACAGCCGTATGTGCACGGTCCTCTCGGCAGAGAATGGTGTTAGTGTCGCAACTGTCGAACACCTTATGGCAGCATTCTATGGGATGAGCATTGATAACGCCGTTGTCGAACTGAATGGACCGGAAGTTCCAGCCATGGATGGCAGCGCCGCACCCTTTATTTTCCTAATGGAATGCGCCGGCGTCTTAGAACAGACTGAAACACGCAAACATCTCAGAATTTTGAAGCCTATTGTCTACAGCCATGACAATAAGGAAGTGGCCCTAACTCCGGCAGAAGCAAACTTGAAACTCAATTTTAGTATTGATTTCTCCGCACCTGCGATTGGCCAACAATCGTGCAGCTTTGATATCGACCGCGATGTCTTTAAGGCGGAAATCAGTAAAGCCCGTACCTTTGGCTTTTTGTCAGATGTCACAGCTCTGCGTGAAGCAGGATTGGCCCGTGGCGGTAGCCTTGAAAACGCCATCGTCGTTGACGGCGACCGGGTCTTGAACGAAGACGGGCTGCGCCACTCAGACGAATTCGTTCGCCACAAGCTTTTGGATGCCATAGGTGACCTGTATCTGACCGGCCATCGCATCGTTGGCGAATTTCACGGTACTTGCTCCAGTCACGCAGATACGGCCAGCCTTCTTCGCCTGGTCTTTGCCGACGACAGCAACTGGGATCTGATTGAAGCGCCGGAAGACGGTCTGGCCAGCGCAGATCAGACCTGGGATCGACCTCTAAAACAGGCCACCGCCGGGTAATCAAGCCCTGCTGACAGCCGAATTTGCGGTGGTATACTGCCGCCCCCTTCATGATTGCGTATATCGGCTATGGCATTCCGCACTTTAATACTTCGTCACTTCGCCCTCATCGCTAGCGCTGTCCTTGCGCTGGGCGCCTGCTCCTCTGACGACGAGCTCGAGTACCGCGAATTGACGGTCTATGAGATATACAACCAAGCCACCGAATACCTCGAAGATGGTCGCTATCGGGACGCCTCACTGTATTTCGATGAAGTCGAGCGTCAGCACCCTTACTCGGTATGGGCAACCAAATCGAAATTGATGGCAGCCTACTCACATTACATGAATAACAAGTACGACGACGCGCAGGCGTCTTTGGACAGGTTTATTCAAGTGCACCCGGGTAACCGGGACGTCGTATACGCCTACTATCTGAAGGCCCTGTGTTTTTATGAACAGATCTCCGACGTGCAAAGAGATCAAGACATGACGCAACAGGCTTTGGTCGCCCTTGAAGATGTCATAACTCGCTTTCCCGGCACAGCCTATGCTCGCGACGCTCGCCTCAAGATTGACCTGACCCGAGATCACTTGGCCGGCAAAGAGATGGCCGTCGGGCGTTTCTATCTGCAGCGGCAACACTATCTTGCAGCTATCAACCGCTTTAAATCCGTGGTCGAAGAATACGGCAACACCACCCATGCTCCTGAAGCCCTGTTTAGATTGACAGAGGCTTACACGTCACTCGGATTGGTCGCTGAAGCGAAACGCGCCGCAGCTGTCCTCGGCTACAATTATCCGGGCAGTGATTGGTATGAAGACGCCTATCGTCTTGCAGGTGTTGACCGAAGTGTCAGGGACCAACAGCGCGAAGCGGCACAAGCGGCAGAAGGCGATAAGCCGTGGTGGAGCTTCTAGTAAGACAGCAGGATAATGCTTGCCTCGCTCACCATTCGTGACGTTGTTCTGATCGATAAACTCGATCTCGAGTTTTCTGAACGACTTGGCGTTCTCACCGGCGAAACCGGTGCTGGTAAATCCATCCTTCTTGATTCTCTCGGCCTCGCTCTAGGGGAACGCGGTGACACAGGGCTTATACGCCCAGGGGCCAACAAGCTTACGGTCAGCGCCACGTTTGATCTTCCGGCTGACCACCCAGCCCGTGCTGTGCTCGCTGAGCATGACCTCGCGGTCGAAGATGATGTGGTTATCCTGCGCCGCAGCCTCGGTCAGGATGGTCGCAGCCGGGCCTACGTCAATGACCAATCTGTTAGCGTCGGCTTGCTTCGGCAGGCTGGCAACGCGCTGGTAGAAGTTCATGGCCAGTTCGATGCCCATGGCTTGATGGACCCTAGCACACACATCACTGTTCTAGACCGTTACAGACGCGCCACAAGCGGCGCTGAGCACGATAGAGCTTGTGAGCGGTCCTGGGAGAACTGGCGCGAGGCTTATGCCGCCTGGCGGGACGCAGAACGCCTGATGAGGGAGGCAAAAGCCGAAGAAGACTCACTGCGAGCCGCGGTGGATATTCTGGGCAAGCTAGCGCCGGTTCCCGGAGAAGAAGCTGATCTAGCCGCCAAACGCGCGATGTTGCGTCACGGCGAACAAATTCTGTCTGCGATCGAAACCGCACGCCAAGCTCTATCAGAAAATGTTGATGTGGACGGCGCCGTAAGAACCGCTCAGAGCGAATTGGATCGCGCCGCACCCAAAGCTGAGGGTCGGCTGGATGCGGTCTGTGCAGCGCTAGAGCGAGCTTCAATTGAATTGGCAGAAACCCAGACAGCGCTTGATGCCGCAGCGCGCGCATTCGACCTCGACCCGGCAGAGCTTGAAGCTGCAGAAGAACGCTTGTTTGCACTCAAAGCTGAAGCCCGCAAACACGGTGTCTCGGTTGATGACCTCGCCGCTCACTTAGATGCATTGCGAGAAAAACTCGCTGCTGTTGAGGGCGGCGAAGACAATTTGATCCGCCTTGCAAAAACAGAGCAGACGACGCGCAACAGGTTTGAAACAGCCGCAAAAGCGATGACAAAAGCTCGCGCAAAGGCAGGCACAGCACTGGCCAAGGCAGTCTCAAAAGAACTTGTACCGATGCGGCTGAACGACGCTTCTTTTCGTGTCACTATCGACGAGCTGCCGGACAGCGAGTGGTCAGCGAATGGCTGTGATCGCGTTGTGTTCGAAGTCAGTACAAATCCAGGTCTGCCGCCCGGACCTCTGAACAAAATCGCATCTGGTGGCGAACTCGCCCGATTTCTCTTGGCCCTTAAAGTTGTTGTGGCGGACACTCAGCCGCCGGCCGTAATGGTCTTTGACGAGGTCGACTCTGGCATCGGCGGCGCCACCGCGAGCGCCGTGGGGGATCGTCTCGCACGCCTGGCTGAAGGTGTGCAAGTCCTCGTGGTCACTCACTCTCCACAGGTCGCCGCACTTGGACAAAACCATTGGCGCGTTTCGAAGGTCACCGATGGCAAGATCACCGCGACACGCGTAGTCCAACTGACCACGGATGAGCGCCGAGAAGAAGTCGCTCGCATGCTGGCCGGGACAGACGTCACAGACGAAGCAAGGGCCGCGGCGGAAATGCTGATGACAGGCAGTTGAACGGATGGCAACTGACCCGTCGAACCTCCCTATTGATGACCTCACAGAGGCGCAGGCCGCATCAGAGTTAGCCCGGCTCGCTGCCGAGATGGCCGAACACGACAAGCGGTATCACAAAGACGATGCCCCGGTGGTATCTGATGCCGAGTATGATGCGCTGAAGGCCCGAAACACAGCAATTGAGGCAAAGTTCCCGCCCCTTATCCGGGACGACAGCCCTAGTCACAAAGTGGGGGCGGCCCCATCTTCAGGTTTCACCAAAGTTCAGCACAGTGTCTCGATGCTTTCCCTTGGGAATGTGTTTGACGAAAGTGATGTAGCTGATTTTTTCGCGCGCATTCGTCGGTTCCTTGGTCTCGATGACAGCGATCCCGTCGAGGTCATCGCTGAACCAAAGATCGACGGCCTTGGGTTTTCAGCCCGATACGAAAATGGGCGATTTATTGTAGGCGCGACACGTGGTGATGGACAGGTTGGGGAAGACATCACCGCTAATCTCAAAACGATTCAAGATATGCCGGATATGCTGATGGGACCGGCTAGCGATGTGCCCAAAGTGATAGAAGTACGAGGCGAGGTTTTTATGACCAAGCCCAACTTCCAAGCCCTCAACTCAGCCCAAGAGGAAAAGGGCGCCAAAGTCTTTGCTAATCCGCGCAATGCAGCTGCCGGATCTCTTCGGCAACTCGATCCCGAGATCACGAAGTCTCGCCCTCTCACCTTGTTCGCTTACGCTTGGGGCGAAGCAGAGCCACTGGATTGGGACAGTCAGCAAGCCTATTTCGATCGCCTCAAGGCATGGGGCTTCTCCACCAACCCTCTCACCCGGCTTTGCACCTCAGTCGAGGATGTTCTGGAGGCTTATGCCGAAATCAGTGAGCAGCGCGCGTCCCTGCCCTATGACATCGATGGCGTGGTTTACAAGGTGAACCGGCTCGACTGGCAGCAACGACTGGGTTTTGTTAGTCGGGCTCCACGTTGGGCTACAGCACATAAATTCCCAGCGGAACAGGCGCAGACAGTCCTAGAAAAAATCGATATCCAGGTCGGCCGCACAGGATCACTGACACCGGTTGCGCGTCTGACACCCGTCAATGTGGGTGGCGTAGTGGTCTCAAACGCGACACTACACAACGAAGATGAAATAGAGCGCAAGGATATACGCGAAGGCGACACGATCATCATTCAACGCGCAGGTGATGTTATTCCCCAGGTTGTTCAAGTCCTGGAAGATAAGCGACCAAAAAACAGTAAAGCCTTTGCCTACCCAAGCACGTGCCCAATCTGTGGAAGCCTTGCCGTACGCGAAGACGGCGAAGCGGTACGTCGCTGTACGGGTGGATTAATCTGCCCAGCCCAAGCGGTTGAACGGCTGAAACACTTTGTGTCTCGCAACACCTTCGACATTGAAGGCCTCGGCGCTAAAAACATTGAGACGTTCTTCGAAGATGGCACCATTAAGAATCCAGTCGACATCTTTACCCTTGAGAACCGTGACGCCGATCCAGACAACCTGACACCGCTGAAAAACCGCGAAGGATGGGGCAAGACTTCTGCTGACAACCTCTTCTCAGCGATCAACGAGAAACGAACGATTGGGCTCGACCGCTTTTTGTTTGCCCTCGGTATTCGACAGATTGGTCAGGCCACAGCTCGGCTGCTGGCCCAGGCCTACGGATCACTCTCCTCTCTTCGAACTGCCCTTACCGCAGCTCAGGACCGGGAGAGCGACGCCTACGCGGATCTTCTCAATATTGAGAGTGTTGGCGCTGCGGTTGCAGAAGATCTCCTTGGTTTCTTTGCAGAAGCCCACAATCAAGAGGTGCTTGACGGTCTCGCCCGAGAACTGACGATTGAAGATTTCGATGCGCCAGACACAGACAGCTCTCCCATCGCCGGAAAGACCGTGGTGTTTACAGGCACACTGGAGACCATGAGTCGCAACGAAGCCAAAACGGGCGCTCAGGCCCTTGGGGCAAAGGTGGCGGGATCCGTATCAGCAAAAACAGACCTGGTTGTTGCCGGGCCTGGTGCGGGCTCTAAACTCAAGAAAGCGGAAGACCTTGGCGTCGAGGTCAAGACCGAACAAGAGTACCTGACTCTCATCGGCAAGACTTAAGCCCTCTAAAAAGTGTTGCGAATTTGCGAGGAACGAGCCCATGTATGACGGCGTATCGGACTAGTCTTTTTTTAGAATTAGGGTGGTAAGGATTTTACAAACGAGTATGGATGAATGCCGTCTGGCAACTCACTAGAACGCGTACACAAATCTACGCCGGCTCATTCACACATCTTTAGGCTCGGTATTCAGCAAATGCCGCGAGCATGTGATCAACAAAGGCTCTCACCTTGCCAGATAGATGACGGCTTTGTGGATAAACCGCGTAGACGCTGCGGTCGTAGGCCTCGAACTTACGCAGCACCCGGACCAGAGCACCGGATTCTAAATCGTCTTTTACGGTGGAATACAAACACAGGCCAATGCCCTGCCCTGCCTTGACCAAAGTTGCTGTTGAACGGGCTGTGTTGACCCGCACGGTCGATGGCACCGTAACCTGCGACTTTTGCCCATTAATGGAAAACTGCCACTGGTTGCTCGGGTTGATTCTGGTATTGATGATGCAACGATGATCAAGCAAGTCTTGCGGCGTATTCGGTGTGCCATACTCCGCCAAGTACGCAGTCGATGCACATATGTAGTAGGGATAAAACGCAATGCGCCGCCCGATCAACGATGAATCCGCTAGCTCGCCGACACGGATTGCCACATCAAATCCTTCGGCGATAATGTCGACCATGCGCTCATCAAGGGTGAGGTCGACGGTGATCTCAGGATGACTTTCCAAGAACGCAACTATGGCTGGTACCAACAGGTCTTCGCCAAAGGCGCGTGACCCAGCTATTCGAAGCTGGCCACGTGGCCGGCCGTGTTGGTCAGCGACGGAATCTTCAAGCTCATCGAATTCAGAAAGAATGCGGTTGCAGCGCTCCCAATAGGCTTGCCCTAACTCCGTCGGACGCACACTGCGTGTAGTGCGATTGAGCAATTGCGCCCCAAGGCGCGTTTCAAGCTGGCGGACATACTTACTGGCAAGGGCTGTAGATATACCCAGGCGGCGAGCGGCCTCCGTAAAACTGCCGCTTTCGACCACCCGGGCAAAGGCCTTCATGCCGTCTATTGTGTCCATTTTGGGCGCTTAAACTCTTATTATCGGCCATTATTCTACATTTTGTTGATAGTATTGTCTATTTTTGGTGGATAATCAATAAATCAAGGATGAGATATCTCTTTCTCCTAAGTCGGCTCGAATCTAGGCCGCCACAACAGAGAAGGAAGACCTCCATGATCAAGTTCTATCGCCATCCCCTATCGGGCCACTCTCACCGGGTTGAACTGTTCCTGTCCCTCATTGGCCAGCCCTACGAACTGGTCGACGTTGACCTGCTGAAAGGTGAGCAAAAATCCCCAGATTTTTTGACCCTTAATCCCTTTGGCAAAGTGCCGGTAATCATAGATGTCGAGAATGGCGGCGCCGTGATTTCTGATTCAAACGCCATTCTTGTTTACCTGGCCCGACAGTGCGCAGACCTAAGCTGGTACCCGGACAATCCAAAGGTAAGTGCAGACGCTCAAAAGTGGTTATCTGTGGCCGCTGGTGACATCAACAACGGCCCTGCAACGGCGCGCCTGATTACTGTGTTTGGTGCCTGTCCTTCCCCCTTAAAACTGGGCCAAGTATTGCTTAGCATTTGGTAGGGTTCTTCGCTAAGGTATTCGCGGCCAACATCCCGCCACCAAAATAGCAGGCCAGTCGAAATACAGCCCAGAAAAGGGCGCCGACGCCCAAGAAAAAAGCGCCACCCGGCGTAAAAATAAACCGTAACGCTTAAGCAGGCGCTCACTGTATTGATGATGCATGGAAACCGTTACTCGCTTCGCACCATCTCCAACCGGATACCTTCATATCGGCCACGCCTATTCGGCACTGATAAACTTTGATCAGGCCATTGCGGCTGGCGGCCATTTTCTCCTGCGCATTGAAGACATCGACCAGACCCGCTGCCGACCAGAGTATGAGGCAGCAATCTTCGAAGATTTGGCCTGGATCGGCCTTACCTGGAAAGAGCCCGTCCTCCGCCAATCAGACCGTATGGCGTTGTATGAAACCCGTCTGGCTGAGCTAGAGAGTCGGGGTTTGGTGTATCGCTGCTTTAAATCGCGCAAAGACATCCAAGACGCCATGAGCGCGCCACATCACTCCCCTGTCGGTGCTTTCCGCAGCGGTCCTCTTGCAGCCATCGAAGAGCGAGACGCCCTTGCTGAAGGCAAGCCCTATGCCTGGCGCTTGTCTATGAGCGAAGCCGAAACAACGCTGGGCGATGCCTTCTCGACTCTCACCTTCGTCGAAGAAACAAAAACAGGACAGGTTGAATGCCCGGCCGATGCGGGGCACTTCGGCGACGTTGTGCTCGGCCGCAAGGACAGCGGTACAAGTTATCATTTATCATCCGTGATAGATGATGCAGAGCAAGGCGTCACTCACGTCACCCGTGGTAAAGACTTACGGGACGCCGCTGGACTGCATGTGCTGCTGTACAAAATTCTAGGGCTAACACCACCGGTTTACCGGCATCACGACCTCATTCTAGGTGACGATGGCAAACGGCTTGCCAAACGCGATCATGCCGCGACCCTGAGAGCTATGCGGGAGAATAGTCTTAGCCCCAGCGATGTAAAGGCCCAGCTACCTATCGTTACGACCTAAAGTATAACCAGCGCGTCGCTCATCGTCGCGAGTGGCTCATATCCGTCCTTGGTGACGGTGACTAAATCTTCCAGGTGGGTCGCGCCCCAACCAATTTCGACCTGGGGCAAATCTACCGTCAACGTCATATTTTCCTTGAAAGTGTGATCTTCGCCCACGACGAAAGGTAATCCGTCGCGATAGGACTGATCCGTATGCTGTAGACCGACGGTATGAGGACTAACACCCATTTCCCAACCAGACGGGCTGGCTTTCTTAACTGCAGCTGTCACCTTGTTTCTCAATTCGGAGTATTTTACGCCGGGGCGAATTAAATCGTGGGCCACTTCCCGTGCGAGAGTGGTCAGCCGGATACGCTCTTGCAATTCCTTAGGGGGCTCACCGACGCACCAGGTGCGGCCGAAATCACCGTGATAGAAGTTAATTTGACTGACGGCATCCACCATCATCGCCTGACCTTCTACCACTTCACCGTGACGGAACCCCCCGATGGTACCGGACGCAATCCACATTGCTTTGGCGCCGCGTTTAGCTGCTTCCACAATGAAAATATTGTCGAAGTCGTTCTTGGTCATACCCACTTCTATTTGGGACAGCATCGCCATACATGCTTCTTGATTAGCCTGCGCAATGCGCCGCATGTGGCCAAGCTCCACATCGGATTTAACCATGCGGATTTTGCGAAAGGTGTTATCGCCCGGCACGCACGAGACCGTATCTTGACCTAGAGCGTTAAGGATATCTGCGATGCGCATATCATCGACAGCCACCTTGCCGTTTATTAGACCAGCCTCGCGCAAGGCATGGACGAGCCCCCACTCAGGGGTAGCGGCCTTCCCGGTTTCCCAACGCTTCTCCAGTTCATACCAGCCCTTCTCGATATCGGTGAGGGCTTCCGTGTTTTCAGGCATGCGCATGAAGCTTCGGGACTCGGGCTCTTGGCTCCATAGCTCGGGGTTGCTGTAGTACTCCCAACCGGCGGGTGATCCGTACGGAATTATCTCTGGGTGCTCTCTGTCGGCGTTGGCGATAAACCAAAGATCCGACGACGAGACGACAAGAAACGAAGGTTTGTCCGGGTCGCGTGGCATAACGGCGAAGCTGGGAATGGCACGCAGCTTCTGCAGTTCGTAGGAAAAGTAATTGCCGAGGTAAAACACGTTCACCGGATTAAGAGCGACAATACCGTCAATGTTCTCGCGCTCCATAATCTCGTAAGCACGAGCTTTATTGACGAGAGACCGGCCATCAAAATCTTCGCCAGGCACAGGTCCTGGTGCGACTAGGCCCCAATTGGCGTGTGCTTCTTTACCGCCAAGCATAGTGGCGCCGAGCATTCCGGCAGCCCCAGCGCCCATACCGGCGAAGAAGTCGCGGCGATCAATGGTCGGGTCAAACGGATCAGTCATTGTGTACATCCTTGTTGCGGCCTACCAAGGCCGGGGCTTTTTGCGGCCTACCACGGTCGGGGAATTCCCAGTTCAATTAGATTAACCAAAACACCGTCACGGTCACGGAACATCATTTCCCGTGTTTGCACTTCGGCCTCCGGATTTGGAAACAGCACCATGGGTGGTGAAATAAGTGGATATCCGGCAGCAACAACTTTCTCGGTTATGCCGTCAATGTCATTGGTGATGAACACCACCGCAAAATCGCCGGTGACGGTATCTACTCTCTCCGATGGCTTAGGAAGAGGCGTACGGTCGTCACCAATAATTTCGTATATGCCGATATTGCCGATCAGACTATCGCTGGCTTGCAGGATTACGGCCTTAAGTCCGTATTCTTCAGTGCCCATGATCTCATTGATCCGGGGCCCCTCAACAACAGTATCGACACGGGTCTTAAGTCCTAAAAGATCACGATAAAGCTTGAGGGATTCATCAAGATCCCGGACGAATATCGTTGCGCGGGTCATGGATGATACAGTGTAACCGTCAGGCACCTCTTGGGTACGCGCGGTATTCGACGTCATAACGCCAAGCGTCAAACAGAGTGCTGTAACAAGCAGTCTCATAGGCGTCACTCCCTTCGAAAGGGAACCTTACTTCGTTTTCCGAACGCCAGCCTGCACAAGGTTCACCAGCACCCCATCGGGATCGCGGAACATCATCTCAACCGGTTGGACCTCATATTCCTCCCGAATGATAAGCGGAACCGGCGGCGACACTATGGGATAACCCGCGGCCGTTATCTCCGCTGTCAGGCGATGGATATCATTGGTTGGAAACACCAGCGCAAAATCTCCCGTCCGGGTGTCCGGCGTTTGTTGCGAAGTTGGCGGCATCGTTTCATCGTTGTGCAGTTGGTATATACCAAGATTGCCTGACACAGACTCACCGGCCATCAGAACGGTGGCACGGAGCTCAAGCCCTTCTGTTCCCATGATGGCGTTGATCCCACTGCCCTTCCAGTAGTTGTCGAACATTGGGCGCAAACCGAGAATATCACGATACAGTTTGAGGGATTCGTCAATATCACGGACAAAAATGGTTGCCCGAGCCAAGGGCGCAACATTCATGCCCTCTTGGAAAACGGTTGGGTTAGATGTCGGCACTACCCGCTCAATTAACGGCGTAACGCTGGATTCATCCTGCGCTTTTACCGGGACCGCGCCAAGAAAAAGGGCGGCAGTCAAAAGACCGCCGCCCAGATTCTTGAGAGTGGTCCGACTATTACGGACCCTCATTTTAGTACCGTGCGGTTAGCGTAATTCCAAAGGTCATACGCTCGCCAAGGTAAGCATTGTACGCAACGTTAGGCTGTTGAACAACAGCGTTCGACACATACTTCTCGTCAAACAGGTTCTTGGCCCAAAGCTGGATGCTATAACCATCCCCCTCGATTCCGGCGCTGGCATTGACGATGGTACGGCTTGGCACGATCGATAAGTTAACTGCTTCACCAAACATTTTAGACTGGTGAGCAAGGTCGGCACGGATGAAGTAATCCAGACCCATGTCGCCTGACAGCTCGCCTGTCCATTCGCCACCAAGTGTGGTTTGGAACTTGGACTGACGCTCCATCTGGTTGCCGCCGATGTCGCCGTTGGTATTACACACAACGTCATCACAAACGGCTGGGTCACGACCCCAACGGCCATCAATGGTGCCGTCTTTGTACTTGGCGTCGCCGTAGTAGACAGTGCCGTAGAAGCTTAGGTTTTCGTTGGCAGCGATAGCGCCGTCAATTTCAAACCCTTTGGAGCTCACGTCACCAACGTTACGAACGATACTGCGAGACAACGGATTAACGTTGCCTTCGTCAGCGGCCAGAATTTGAACGTTGGTCCAATCAACATAGAACAAGTTAGCGTTCAACTGGATTTGCCCGTTGTTAAACGTGTTCTTGGAACCGAGCTCATAAGTCCAGTTCTGGTCATCGTCGTAAGGGATGTTTTGAGGCAGCGTGGCTGCGGCGTTAAATCCACCAGACTTCACACCTTTACCAGCTGACGCGAAGAAAAGACTGTTTTCGTTCACGTCATACTCAAACGTCACTTTAGGTGTAAAGCTCTTGAAGTTGTCCGTATTAAAGGCACCCGCAAAGGCACCCAATCCACCTGTACCACCACCAGAAGCCGCTTCACCTTCGTTTTTCCGGTCACGAGAATAGCGCGCTTCGACACCTAGACGGGCGCGATCATCCATGAAGGACAGGTTTAATTCACCAAAGACAGATCGGGTTTTGGTGATCGTCGTGATGTTTGACAGAGCAACCTGGAAGATGAACTGACTGGCGTCAGTCACGTCAATTGGCGCCGTTGGTGTCGCTGTAAGAAGCGGCAGGGCACCGAAGTTAGACGTTCTGAAATCCGTGCTCTTAGCGTAGTAGAAGCCAAACGCACCATCGACGTTGCTGTCGTTATCGAAAACGATACGTGCTTCGTGAGAGTCAGTCTTGAAGTTGCCGATTGGGCCACTCTCAAACACACAGAATGGTACGAAGAAGCTACAACCCGGCAGCGTATCTTTGTAGCCAAAGGTTTTGGTATCGGCTTTGATTTGGCCGAATTGATACTGCAGCGTGAACTGGTCAGAAATGTCCCAGTTAACTGCTGCACGGATGAAATCAGTATCCAATTGCTGGGCATAACCACGTGGATCAATGGGGATCGCACGAGGCTCAAGTTCTCCACAGAACAAACGGAACCATTGGCCACCGCCGCCGAGACCGGAACCGGCCGGCCGGACATCTGGGTTGAACTGACCACAGTTCATGAGCTGGGCATCGGCATTGAGTTCGCCGAACCAGTTTTGCGCACTGTGCTCCCGGTTCTTATCGAGATGCATGTAGGAAGCATCGATTTGAATGTCTTCATTGGGCAGGAACTGAATCGACCCGCTATAAGTCGTGTCGTCCCAGCCGCCGAGGCGGTCATCTGTGCCTGGATCAAAATCGATATCCGCGAAAGGATGGCTGTTTTTCCAACTACCATCGAACTTGGAGTAATCAACCGAAGCACGGATACGAAGGGTATTTGGCACGATGGCACCCGACACACCAGCAGACGCATCAAAGCGACCAAAGCTACCAGCGGTCAGTTGACCTTCGGCCACCCACTCTTCTGTCGGCTTCTTGGAAATGTAGTTAACCGCACCCATAAAGGCGTTCCGGCCATAACGCGCGCTCTGTGGCCCTTTAACAACCTCAACACGTTCAATGTTGCCGAAGCCAAGGTCCGTTACGTAGTTCCGAGGCAGGTAAATACCATCAAGAAAAAACGACACGTTCTGCTCGATACTACCGGCAACCTGGGTCGCACCACGAATAACCGGTGCGGTCGCGCCAGAGTTACCAAAATTCTCGAAGTTGAAGCCTGGCGTATTCAAGGCAACGTCGGACATCGACACGATACCGCGCTTGTCCATATCCGCAGCCGTGAAGGCCGTAATGGAAATGGGAATGTCCTGGATCGACTCAGCCCGTTTACGCGCAGTAACGACGATTTCTTCTAACGCCATTTGCTGCGCGAAGGCGGGAGCACTATAGCCACCCGTTGTTGCTGCAATCGCCGCAACCGCGAATACGGATGCTGTCGCAGCTGTTTTTTTCATGTGTTCTTTGAGCACTGGTTCGGCCCTCCCTGGCCTTCACTTTCCCCAAACGAAATTTCGGCGCGAATAGTCCGCACCGAAGATAAAATTGTCAGGCGTTCCCATTATTCCTATTCATAAATTAACCGCGACTGAGAATGAGGAACAGCACCGAAATCAACTATTTCACCAGGTGAATTAATTATATATATCAAATACTTAAGTGTGACTACGCACCGCTCTGGACCGCAGCCCAAGCCTCAGCAATGTCAGATGCGGTCGCCACGACCGATTCTAAGTGCAATCTGGAGGCATCGGTCTTCGACACCGCGGACTTGAAATAGCGCACCGACAACACGCCGACCGGACGATTGCCGAGCATGATTGGCACCCCCATCGCCGCATGAGTGTCATCGGTGGAGAGATAGCTGAAACCCTGCACGCGGGTTTCGCTGATCAGATTATCCACAACAGCGCGATCACGGAGAGATTGTTCGAAGGCGTCCTGCGCTGGGGCTTCAAAGATCATATCGATCAAAACCTTGCGCTCGTGATCCGTGCATTGCGCAAGGTAGGCAAGACCTGCGGCACTGTTGATCATCGGAACCTCATAGCCAATGGGGATCTTGACCAAAACAAGAGGCGTCAACGCATCCGTATGGGCGCGCACCACCATTTTTGTGCCGAGAGGCAAAGTTAAAGAAACAGGCCACTCGGTTTTCTCACAAAGCGCATCTAAACAGGGAATAGCGGTTTGCACCATCGACGCGTCTGCGCCGTAACCGTTACTCAAGACCCGCACTTTGCGCGTTAGCCAATAGGTAGCCGCGTCACTGCCTTTCACAACAAAGCCTTTGGTAATCAAGGTCTTTATCATCCGGTAGGCCGTACCTCGAGGAAGGTCTGTGCGCTCGGCAAGCAGCGCAATATCCGCCCCGTCATGCGCATTGAGTACCTCGAGGAGATCTAATCCACGCTCTAGAGCTCGAACCTGTTTGACCATACGTCTCGTTCCTAACGCAGTGACGCTGTCCCATTACAACGGGCGCTGCCCACTTTCCTCAGTCAGACGAACTTTTCAGTCGCCGACCACACGATAGCCTCGACGACTTTGCACATAACTCCATGCACCAAAAAGCACAAGGTAAACCCCGCCAATCTGATAGGCACCCGCAATACCCACCGACTGAATAAGTGCGCCGACAGCGAGCAACAAAACGATCGCAACCGCCTCAATCAAAACTGTCAGGGCTGATGTCGTTGTCGCTCGGCTTTCTCTGATCGGTCATGAATTGACTGCCTGTCAGATCGCACGCGTCGCCTCTGTGAGCCAGGACCCAACCTCTTCACTGACAAGCGGGGTTAGCGTGTCACGCACTCGCGTGTGATATTCGTTGAGCCAGGTCTTTTCGGCGGCGGTCAACAGATCCACATCAACCAGTCGGAGATCAATGGGCGCCAGAGTTAGCGTTTCAAATTCAAACAACGGTTTTTCCGCGCCAGCGGGTGCCTCGCCCTGCCGCACAGCAACCAAGTTCTCAATACGAATGCCAAATTCGTCGGTCTTGTAGTAACCGGGTTCGTTGGACACCACCATACCCTCTTTTAAAGGTGGCCCTAAACTTGCCTTGCTAATGCGCTGCGGGCCCTCATGAACACCGAGATACGCACCCACGCCATGGCCGGTGCCGTGATCATAGTCGACACCATCGACCCACAATGCTGAGCGAGCAAACCCATCGAGCTGCCCGCCAGAAGTGCCCTCAGGAAAACGGGCCGTTGCAAGAGCGATATGACCTTTAAGAACCTGAGTGAAACGGCGGCGCTGTTCTTTGCTAGACGTGCCTATGGCAATCGTTCGGGTCACATCCGTCGTGCCGTCGAGGTATTGCCCACCGCTGTCTACCAAGTAAAGCATATTGCCCGTAATGGACGCGTCTGTGTCTGGGGTGGCGCGGTAGTGAACAATCGCTCCATTACCACCCGCACCAGAAATCGTAGGGAAGCTCAATCCCTGGAGCATGTTGTCGCACCGACGAAAACGCTCAAGTTCATCAGACGCAGAAATTTCGGTGAGCGTTCCCGTTTGCGCTTGTTGATCGAGCCAAGCCAAGAACTGAGTCAGAGCAGCACCGTCCCGAACATGAGCAGCGCGTACACCATTGAGCTCTGTTTCGTTTTTACAGGCTTTCGGTAAAGCGCAGGGGTCTTCAATTGAGTCCACTGTGAGGCCGGCAGCTTCTAGCCGGTCGACCGCCCACTGCGACACCGTTGCTTTATCAACTGCAACCGTTTTTGCGGTCTCATCCAACGCGTCGATTGCTGCACCCAAACCATCTGCCGGCTCCACGCACACATCATTACTGAGGTGCTCCAAGACTTCTGGAGTCACCTTATCTTGATCGACAAATAGTGACGCCCTGCCGTCTGCAAACAACAAACCGGAGGCCAGAACAAGGGGTGTGTGCTCTACGTCGGCGCCGCGGACATTGAACAACCAACACAATGAATCTAGCGCAGTGACAAGAAGCGCGTCCTGACCTTCTTTGCGCAGTTCTTCAGCAATCTGCTCCCGTTTGCTTTGGTGGCTCTGGCCGGCCAGAGATATGGGATGAACCTTGATAGGCGCGCGCGGCCGCCCGGGCTGATCAGACCAAACGGCGTCAATTGGATTGGATGGCAAGGCAACCAACTCCGCACCAACTTTCTCACAGGCCTCACGATACCGTTTGACTTGATCTGGGGTGTGGAGATGAGGGTCGTAGCCAAGCTTTTGGTTCGCACTTAAGGTCACGCGCAACCAAGTCGCGAGCGGTTCTTCGGTAATATGCTTAAAATCGTAAAGGGTTTCGTCCGCTTGATCACGGACCTGCAATGTATACCGGCCATCAATAAACAAAGCCGCCTGATCGCTCAAAATCACGGCCAATCCAGCCGAACCCGTAAAATCCGTTAACCAGGCCAAACGTTCAGCATAAGGCGCAACAAACTCACCTTGGTATTCGTCCCCACGGGGCACCAAACAGCCATCAACACCTGCAGCCGTGAGGTGGGCCCGTAGCGCCGCCAAGCGGTCCGCCGGGGATGGTGAAACATACTCATCTTGTGTGTTGTTCGTCATAGATTGAAGCTAAGGGGACAGTTCGGAAGTTGCAACGGCCCGGCTAGGTGATGATGCACGAACTGGGTCGATGCAGAACCAGGGTCGCCCATTCACCCATGACAATAGTCTTCTCTAAAACGAGGCGCTGCGCACGATAGGCATTGAGCACCATCGGAATTTGGGTCGTCAACAGACCCGACAGTATGACCCTGCCACCAGGAGCCAACAGAGAAGTCATATCACGCGCGATATGTACCAGAGGGCGAGCCAGAATATTGGCTGTGATTACGGCGTAGGGGGCAGACTGCTTAATTATTCGAGACTTAACGCCAGTCGCAACAACTGCGCGGACACGTGCCCCCAATCCATTCGCTTTCACGGTGCGACGGGCCACCCTCACGGCCTCAGGGTCAATGTCTGACGCCAACACCCGACCCGGCCAGATACAGGCAGCCGCCAAAGCTAGGATGCCGGTTCCACATCCAACATCCAGTACAGAGGTGGGTGCCGACTTGGCGATGTGACGACGGGACGACCGATGCTTGGCCAGTGCATCAAGGGCCAACAAACAGCCATGGGTGGTCGCATGTTCGCCAGTGCCAAATGCCGTGGCGGCATCGACACAAACGGAAATTTTACCCGATGGAAGCGCCCCCCCCCCATGACTGCCATGGACCCAGAAGCGACCAATAGAAATTGGTGCAAAAGTGGAGAGGTTCTGAGCAACCCAATCCGTATCTGGTAGAGACGCGATGGTCACCGAAGGCGCTGGCACGTTCGCTGTCGTAGCAATCAACGCCAGTTGACTGACGAGGTCTGTTTTATTTGGCTGTTCAGATCGCAGGATATCGATTTGCCATTTGTCCCCGACCTGACGCCCTTCACCGTCCAGCACCTCAAACGCTGAATAAGCTGATGCGCCGTCTTGCAGGTGGGCCGTAAAGGCGTCAACAGCCGAAGCCGGCACTCGAAACGTGACAGACCACATTACCTAAGCCCTGACCGCGGACACGCAACCCGAAGTGGGTCAAAAGCGTTTGTACTGTACCTAAGTTTAAACACGCGGAACCCAGACATATGGTTAAGCCATTGATTTCATTATACCCGAGAGCCTTTTCCTCAGCATCAGAAGACGAAACACCGCGTCCTATGCCACTTCCCCGCGCGGCATTGATCCAAAAGTGCGCTGACCGCGTAGAAAGATTAGTCAGTTAGCCACACACAATGGTACTGACGAAAATATCCGGTTAGACGATCCCCCCTTCTGAAAACCGGAGGCCTAGCGGCGGAGGTACGATCACTCCCCCCTCTTTCTTCAGCAAGACGAGAGTGCCTTCGCCGCCGGCTTTTCGTTGATCTAGACAGAGATCACGCGGGCTCAACAAAACTATCTATCACCTTTTTATCGCCAGCCTTATCAAACGCTATCTCGAGGCGAGTATCATCAACGGCTTGAATGATGCCGTAGCCGAATTTTTGGTGGAAGATACGCATACCGACGGTATAGCCGCCCGATGACTCTCGGGCTTCGACCTGCCAGCTATCGCCATCGATAATTGGAGCCTTACGCCCACGTGATTTAGACCAGCTTGATCCACCGCCCCAGCCATCTGAAAAGCCGTCTGCCTGCGCCTCACCAAACGACCCCATAAGTCCGTTGTCAGAAATAAGTTCGACGTGTTCGTCAGGTAGCTCACCAATAAAACGAGACGGCAAGCTCGCTTGCCATTGATTGTAAACCCGCCGATTAGCGGCGAAAGAAATGCTCACCTTTTTGCGCGCGCGCGTCAGACCGACATAGGCAAGGCGCCGCTCTTCTTCGACCGCAGCGCCGCCTCCATCATCAAGTGCGCGGCGGTGGGGGAATATTTCTTCCTCCCATCCAGGCAAAAAAACCGTATCAAACTCAAGCCCTTTGGCACCATGCAGAGTCATGATTGTGACTGCTTCATCGCCCGACTTTGAGTCATTCTCCATAACCAGGCTCACGTGCTCTAGAAAGGCTCCAATGGTATCCCACTCTTCTAGTCCGCCGACGAACTCTTTGAGGTTATCCAACCGCCCAGGCGCTTCGGGAGACGTATCCTTCATCCACATTTCGGTGCAACCGGATTCATCCAGGACTTGTGCCGCAAGATCTGCGGGCGAGAGGCCATCACGGAGGGACCGCCACCGAGACATATCCCCAATCAGCGTCGTTAGCGCGTTGCGAGTTTGTGCACGCAATTCATCGGTCTCGGTGAGTCGCAATGCAGCTTCCATGAGACTCAATCCCGCTGATCGCGCGTAGACGTGAATCTTCTGCACTGTCGTATCGCCTATGCCACGCTTTGGCTTATTTACGATGCGCTCAAAGGCAAGGTCATCGGTCGGGGTATTGATGCACCGCAAGTACGCAATGGCATCCCGGATTTCGAGCCGCTCATAAAACCGTGGCCCGCCAACGACGCGATAGGGCACACCGGTCGTAATAAAGCGCTCTTCAAACTCCAGCATTTGGAAACCGGCACGAACTAGGATTGCCATGGACAACAGACTGTCACCCTTGGTCTGCAGGGCTTCTATTTCCTCGATGACCCATCGCGCCTCTTCGGGTCCATCCCACACACCTTTGACAGTCACCGGCGCGCCCGGCTCTGTATCGGCATCCTCAGCCGTCTTCAGGGTTTTGCCGAGACGATCTTCGTTGTGATCAATGAGGGCAGACGCTGCGGCGAGGATGGTCGGTGTCGATCGATAATTGCGCTCCAACCGGACCACCTTGGCGTCCGTAAAATCTTTTTCAAAACGCAAAATGTTGCCAACTTCAGCGCCGCGCCATGAGTAAATCGATTGGTCATCATCACCAACGCAACACAGGTTACGATGTTTCTGACACAGCAATCTAAGCCACAAATACTGCGCAACGTTGGTGTCCTGGTACTCATCAACAAGGATGTAGCGGAAACGATCTTGATATTCTTGGAGGACCTCTGCGTGATATTGAAACAGGGTCAGGCAATGGAGCAATAAGTCACCAAAGTCGGCGGCATTTAAAGTGATCAAACGGTCCTGGTATGCACGATACAACTCAACGGCTCGACCGGCGGCAAGGTCTCCCGCCATTGATGGCGTCACCCGGTCTGGAGTCAGGCTTTTGTCCTTCCAACGCTGGATCACCGACAGCACCACCTGCGCTGGCCATTTTTTATGGTCGATGCCGTCAGCCTCCATGACCTGCTTGAGCAGACGGAGTTGATCGTCGGAATCGAGAATCGTGAAATTAGATTTCAAGCCCACCAACTCGCCGTGCTTGCGCAAGATCCGCACACCCAACGCATGGAAGGTGCCAAGCCACAGGGATTCTGCCATTGGCCCGACCAACCCCCCGACCCTCTCACGCATCTCCCGGGCAGCTCGGTTGGTAAAGGTGACGGCCAGAATCTGCCAAGGCTGAGCCAGACGTTTTCCGAGGATGTAGGCCAGGCGTGTAATCAAAACCCGGGTTTTGCCAGTTCCAGCCCCTGACAGCACGAGAACTGGACCATCAGTAATTTCTACCGCTTGTCGTTGTTCAGGATTAAGCCCGGCCAACCACTCCGGATCGGCCATAGGTCGTGGTACTGACTGGGAGGACGGTGGTGGAGTGTCGTCGAGGGCAAATGGGTCGGAGGGCGTCATGGCGGCATCCTAAGCTGTCTGGCCCATGAAAACAGCATGAAGTTGATAATGCGCTGAACGAGATTTGATTGACGTGCGGTTATCGAATCTTGGCTTCTGCGTCGGCACTGATCAGCGCCATATTGACCGCGCGCAAGAGTTCCCGGGCCGACACGCTTCCGACCAAGAACTGGTCCTCAGAGCTCCGCACAACCGGAAGATAGTTTCTGCCGGCCGCAAGAATGGCGCGCACCGCGGTCTCGACCGTATCGGTCGCCAAGACAACTGCGGCGGCGCTGCGAACCAAATCAGATACGGGTCGATCTTCCTTCCCGGCTGCAGCGGCCAAGTCGGAGCCATTGACCACGCCAACAAATTGGCCGGCGTCATCAACGATGTAGGCGTCTCCGACATTCCGACTAAGCAACAAGGTTTTTACGTCGTCGCAGGTGGCAGTGGTCTTGCATGTCGCGATACTAGGTGCGAGGAAATCTGACACCGTTGTGCCCTTAAGGCTGCTGACGTCCTGCCCCTCATCTTCTTGATTCCGCCGAGCACTATTGTGTCTCCGCTGTTTTTGCCTACATCTTTGCGTCGTCGCCTTTGGGTCGGATGCCGAGCACATGGCAAATCGCATAACTCAAGTCGGCGCGGTTGAGGGTGTAGAAGTGAAATTCAGATACACCACCGCTCACCAATCGTTTGACCTGCTCCGCGGCAAGACTGGCTGACACCAATTCTCTCGTCCCGGGGTCGTCGTCCAGACCGCTGAACAACTCATACATCCACGATGGAACCGACGTGCCACTGCGCTTCGCAAAATTAGCGTTCTGCTTGAAATTGGTGACCGGCATGAGGCCGGGCACGATGGGGACCGTGATCCCCGCAGCGGCAGCACGATCCTGGAACCGAAAGTACAGATCAGGGTCAAAAAACAACTGAGTGATGGCCCGTGTCGCACCGGCATCAATTTTACTTTTGAGATTGTCTAAATCAGCGTCTGCGCTTTTTGCTTCTGCGTGGGTTTCTGGATACGCCGCAACACTAATCTCGAAATCAGCAAGTTTCGTCAGTCCGGCGACAAGGTCACTGGCATAACCGTACCCATCGGGATGAGGAGAATAGGTTTCTTCCCCGCCCGGCGGATCACCCCGCAACGCAACGATATGTTTAACCCCTGCATCCCAATAGCGACGGGCAACATCATCGACCTCGCCCCGCGACGCACCAACACAGGTGAGATGCGCAGCAGCCACTAGGTCAGTTTCGTTTTGGATGCGAACGACGGTCTCATGGGTCCGCTCTCTCGTCGAGCCACCAGCACCATAGGTCACGGACACGAACCGGGGCTGAAGAGGCGCCAGTCGCTCAATCGCGGCCCACAACTTGGTCTGCATTTTTTCCGTTTTTGGCGGGAAAAATTCAAACGAAACCTGCACGTCCGGCGGCAGCTTCTCGATCAAGGGAGACCCTAGGCTTTCTATAATTTCGGCGTCCGGCACGAAGTCCTCGATAAACTGTGTTTTTAAGGTCACATTGGATAGCGGTTTTCTATCAGGCTTGACGTCGATATCAAATGAACACCGCAGAATCTCTTGCTGTATGCGTAAAATGCGCAACACCTTCGCGGAAACTTGTATTACAATTGTTATCCTGCTGTGATACCAGATTTAGTAGGTTAAGCGTAGTATTCTGCGCTATCTATAGGATTTACGAGCGATTTTGTGGCAGCTTTTTTTGATGTCTAGATATACGGTTTCTCCTCATAGACTGCTGCGCGCTGTTTTGCCCTTGGTCGCCCTGGTTGCCTTAAGTGCTTGCGCAGACAAGCCGCCTGCATCCAACCCCGAAGCTCTGCGCGCGTACGAGGAGCGAAATGATCCGCTAGAACCGTGGAATCGCTCCATGCACCAGATTGACCAGGGTCTCAATACGGTCATCTTCAACCCGACCATCGCGGTGTATCAGGCGATTATCCCAGAGCCGGGCCGTAAGGGCGTCACCAACGTGTTTCGCAATTTCCGCGCGCCCATCACATTCGTCAACGACATATTGCAAGGTGAAGGCAGTCGCGCCAGCACCACACTTGGGCGATTTGTTATCAACTCAACGGTCGGTCTGCTCGGGTTGTTTGATGTCGCAGCACGTATGGGCTTGCCCTATCACTATGAAGACTTTGGCCAGACGTTTGCGGTCTGGGGTATGGGCGAAGGACCGTATCTATACGTACCCATCTTAGGTCCCTCTGGGGGCAGAGACCTGACCGGATACGCCATCGACAATATGGGAATTGACGCCATGGCCTGGATCGGCCGTGCGGATAATCCGTTCTGGTGGCAAATCGCCTATTTCGGCGCCCTTGCCACGGACACTAAGAGCAACGCCAAGCCTCTCCTAGACGAACTCAAAGCATCCTCTGTGGACCACTATGCAGCTCTGAGGTCGGTTTACCGCCAGAATCGCGCCAAAGAAATCCGAAATGGCGCGCCAGCACCTGTGCCCGACTTCGAGGACTATGAGTACGAAGACGGCGACGGTGATCCGTTCTCTGGCCTCGAGATCAATCCCACTGAAGCACAAACAGCAGCGCGGACAGACTGATGCGAGCACTGGCTCTCACACTCCTACTGGTGATCAGTGGGACACAAGCTAACGCGGCGGACGAACCCTGGCGGACGGACCCAAGGGCCTTTATCAATCATTTCGCAGAGGCGGGCATTGAAGGCATTCTCACGGCCGAAATCGATGACACAGAAAAAACGGCCCAGTTCCGCACGCTGTTTAATGATGGCTTCGATATTCCAGCCATCAGCCGGTTCGTCATTGGCCGGACATGGCGACGGACCAGCGATGCGGATAAAGAAGCGTTCATCGCCCTTTTCGAGGACGTGATTGTTTACACATGGTCGCGCCGGTTCAGCGAGTATAAAGGGCAGACCATCGAAGTACGCGGCACCACGCCCGATGGAAATACCGGTACTCTGGTCGACAGCGTTATCGTCGACAAGGCTGGCCAAACAATATCGGCTCAATGGCGGTTACGAATGCGGGATGACGGCCTACGCATCGTTGACGTGATCATTGAAGGTGTCAGCATGGCGATTACCTACCGACAAGATTATGCCTCTGTGATCCGCCAGCAGGGTGGCATGAGCGGTCTGCTTGATCTTCTGGGCAAACAGGTTGTTGAGTCGGCCCCGTCCTAACCGACCTTAAAACGTGGCTCGAATAAACACATTGTAGATACGACCCCATTTCGACACGTCGCGACGGCTGCCGGTTTGAACACGGCCGCCCTCGGGCGCAAATGCCAGAATTCGACGCTCTCTCGTGGTTGTCCGATTGAGGAAATTGTTGCTCGAAAAGTTGATGCGGACATTGTCAGTCAACCGGTGCTCAAGGCTGAGGGTAAGTGACCCCCCTTCTTTAAGTCGGTCTTCCTTATCAAGGTCATTGATGAACCGCGCGCCGAATTGGCTAAAATTGAAAGAGACGTGACCATCAATAATCGTTTTCACTTCATGCCGGTATTCGACCGATGTTTCCCACAGCGGGGTAAAACCAAAACGACGGGAAACGTTGTCAAATGGGTCCACCACCGACGTCTTGCGACGCAAATAGTCGGCAGTGAGGACACCGTCCCACCACCCGAGCCGTGAGAAATCAAGACTGACTTCGGCTTCAGCCCCATACTCTGTGCCGTCACCGATGTTGCCGATTTGCGAGATTAAGCCATTAAAGGTAACTCGGCCGCGCGCGTCCTGAACATCCCGGTAAAACAGCCGGCCGGTAATGACTCCGGCTCCATCGGCCAGGCGGTGTTCCAACCCTAGTTCGTAATCCCAGGATTTAACCGGTTTGATATCCGGATTACCGGCTTCAAGCTCCTGATCCGTTTGGGTGATGGTGGCGACGAAGTTCCCAAAATTCAGCTGTCCGACATCCCTGACGAGAGAGAGGAACAGCTTATTGCTTGGTGTCACATCCCAATACGCATTGAATGTGGGCTTAACGAAAAACAGTGAGCGCGCACTGTTCACATCAACACTGTTCTGAGTGATGCCCGACGCCTCCGCAGCGAGCCCTAATTCCATTTCCACATTGCTCCATGGCCGCCAGCGCAACGTGGAGAACGCCTCGCCGCGATACTCGGTCACTCTACCGTCACTGTTAAAAATCGGAAGCGGCACCAACTCCCCATCGACCAAAGTCGATAGATCAAACTCAGTCTTTTGTGTATTAAGCGTTCCTTCTAGACCAATCTGCCCGCCGACTGTGGGGCTGAAGGTGCGGTCGTAGGTGCCGCGCGCAATAGCTTCGGTTGATATGTCTTGCCTGAACTGGCGCACGATGACTGGCTCATCTGCAGGCTCCAGATCAAACACCTCCCGATCGCGGTTCTCTTTTTGCCAATTAACTAAGCCCAGAATCGTCAGGGTATCAGATTCGCCGACGGGGAAACTGTAGTCGGCGCTGAGTTCGACCGTGAACTCATCCTGGTTGTCGATTTCTAGATTGTCTGAGAGTTGATTGATCTCCAGGGGTAAACGCGGATCACGAAAGAACTCCCGGCGCTCGCGATCATTAATCTGCCACGACCCGAGCCCATTGAGCTGCAACCGCGAGCCTGAGTCAAAGGTCTGCTCATAGCGCCCATTGGTCTGGATGGTGTAGCGATCGTGCTGCTCTGACTCGACTGCAGACAGAATATCCTGCCCTGAAAGATCAGACGTGACTTTTGTGCGCCGCCAGGGTCGATAAATAGGGTTGGTATTAACCGCGATAGAGTAATTGCGATTGGGCTCATTGACCGCATAAGTCACGCTGGCAATCGGCCGAGCCGACCCATCATTTGTATAGTTGGGCAGCGCAACGGTGATCGTCAGTGTATCCCCCGCGTCCTCCCGCAAAATAACGTTAATGATACGCTGCGTGGTGCTCTGCACTTCACTGGATGAGCCACGCAAAATTTCTATACTCAGGACCTGGTTTGCTGAGATGCGTTGCAGGGCGGAAGCCCCGCCACTGTCCTTACCCGTGATCTGCTGGCCATTGATCAAAATAGCATCTTCATTACCCCTGAGCCCGCGACGCTCGCCCTCTGCAGCGGAATCACTGATGGATGCCCCGGGAATACGCTGCAGCATGTCGTTCAGTGACAGTGGGCTGTACTGAGAGAAGAAGCTGGCCTCGTATGTCGTTTTAGTGCCGTCAGCCGACACCGTACGACCGCTCAAGCCCGCAGGCTCTGACGTGGATTGAGCCTGAACGCTAAAAGCAAAGCCAATAAGGAAAAATATCATCGCGACTTTAAAAGCCGGGGAACGTGAAGGTCGCATAAAGAGAACTTTATGTTGCAAGACAGCTTCTCATACAACAGGAGCTAGGCGGCGCCTAGAGCCGTCACTTTTTTACGCTCGTAGAGAGAAGAGCCTTCAAAAGGGTCCGGACAAAAAACAACGGCCGGGGAAAACCCCGGCCGCTGCCAATTTTGTATCTGTCGCTCTAGCTTAGAAGTTGTAGCTAGCCCGCACACCAAAGGTCCGCGGAATAGGTGCCGCAACGCGGATTTCGTTCTGCTGCGGCGTCGTAGGTCCGCGGAAGAAGAACAAATCCGTACCAAGTGTGCCTTGCAGGAATTCATCGTGGTTGAGGGCATTCTTAACAAATGCTTCTAACATGACGTTGTCATTGCGAATACCGAGACGAACATCGACGACATCGTAGGCTGAAGTCTGGGTAATGTTGGAATAGTCAACCATGCGATTACCCTGATGGGACCAGTCGACCCGGCCATACCAGTCGTATTCAGCCGTTAGTTCATCGTCATAAGCAGCGGACAAATTCCAGGTAATCTCTGGCGTGCCTGGCAAGCGATTACCCTCAACACCATCAAGACTGCCGTATTGGTTGTTGCAATCACCACAGAAGTAGCTATCGACTTCCGTATGGTTGTAACCGAGAGAACCTGAAATGGTGAGGTTCTCCGTAGCCTGGAACTGACCTTCTAGCTCAAGACCGTAAAGTGTTGCCAGACCAGTATTGGTCGTAACCGAGACCAAGTTGGCTGTCGTAGCCGTTACAACAGGAACACTATTGAGGACTTGACCGTTTTTCCACTCGTTGTAGTAGGCCGCAACAGTTGTGCGTACCCGGCCATCAAGCCAAGTGGATTTGAGTCCGAGTTCATAGTTATCTAAACGCTCTTCTTCAATCACAAGCGCAGCGTTTGGCTCAGCAGCCACTAGGGCATCAAGCACATCTTGAGGAGACGTCAAGAACACGCCATTGAAACGTCCAGGACGATACCCACGTGAGAACAAAGCGTAGACCGTCGAGTTTTCAGCGTAGTTGTAATCAAGGGAAACACGTGGCGAGAAGCTTTTATATGTTTCCGATAACAAGGCTGGTGTCACCGGTGGCCTACCGGTCGTCGCGATCAACGTGTTCTCGGTGATCTTATCCCACTGATACCGCGCTTCGACACTCAGGGTTAGCTCATTAGTGATATCGTAGTAAGCAGCACCAAACACAGCTGGGGTTTCAACATCACGCTCGATGATCGCGGCCGTGAAGAATGGTCCGAAAATCAAGTTTCCGTAAACCGTGCCGCCAGGGGAGTGGGCATCAAAGTAGTTGAAACCTACAGTCCATCGAAGATTTTGGTCTTGCGCAGATGTCAGGCGAAGTTCCTGGCTCCAGTCTGTCTGCCGCCCTTGGATCAGCAAAGTGGTGTTGTAGTCCGTACGGATATCAGTACGACCCAGAACGCCAATGAAAAAGCCTGCGAGCGGGTTAGGCCGATCACGGAAATCCCGATAGTTCAGATCAATAATGTTCTGGTTCTTATCGCTGTGATACGCGGTTAATGACGTGAGAGTCACGCCACTGTCAAACTCATAATCCATGCGGAAGTCTGCTTGGAAAGCGTTACGCTTTAGACCAGCTGCCTGATTAAAGCGTGGATCAAAGACCAACCAATTGGGATTTGGATTAAACAAAGTTTCCTGAAGGATCGGGTCGATCACCGTATCAGCGGTGAAGACTTCGGGCGGCAACTCACTGACGCTTGGCAGTGTTCCACAAATCGTACCCCACTGAGCGCGGGACGAAGTGCTAAAGCCTGCAGGAAGCGGTGAACCGATCGCATCACAACCACCGTTAATGTTTCCGCGGCCGTTATACTGATCTTCTTTCAGAGCAAACTGTGTCGCTGCACCATCTTTGTCCTGAAAATAGTTTACAAATAGCTTGGCTTTGAAATTGTCAGACGGCGTGGCAACGAAGGATGCAGAAATTGAATTGGTCCGACGTTCACCGAGCTCGGCATCATCATTGATGTTGTCAAAATAACCACCTTGCTTCCAGTGGCGGGCACTAATGCGGCCAGCCAGTTTACCGTCAACGATTGGGCCTTCGATACTTGCGTTCACTTCTCGTGAACCAAAACGCGCATACTCGGCGGCGATCCGGCCTGAAAATTCATCACTGGGGTCTCTTGTGACGAAGTTAATAGCGCCGACGAAGGTTGACCGGCCAAAGTACGCGCTTTGTGGGCCCTTCAGAACTTCGACACGCTCAACATCCACGATGCTCGGGTTATATCCACCAATCACCGGTGCGCCATCGATAAAGACCTGACCACCAGCGGTGATGCCTGTGTTTACGCCAAGTTGCAAACCACGAAAAACGAGTGAGTTAGCTGACCGGTCGTTACGACCAGAGCCGCCCTGCATGTTGGTGAAGCTCAAGCTAGGCGTATAGAGCTGGATATCTTCCAACTGCGCCATGTCTCTGGCTTCCAAATCTGCCGCTGAAAATGCGGTGATAGCCAGTGGTACTTCCATCAGGTTTTCTTCAACCTTACGGGCGGTAACAACGATTTCTTCGAGGGCCAAGGTCTGGGCGTTGGCTGCTGCGCCGGGCAGGATCAGCGATGTGACCAAGGCTGTTGTGGCCGCGAGGGCCGATGAGCGTTTCATGTAGTGTCTCTCCCCTATGTGTGCCGTGAACTAAATTCACGCGCACGAACGCTAAAAATACTGATCTCTCAACTTTTGAATATGCGAGGGGTCTCCCGAAACCCCAACCCTGATGGGCAACACGTTCACTATGCGGCGATTACATCGGGGTTGTCGCACACCTGTCATACCCTTCAAGTGACTCTTGATCTTTATTCCACTATGCGGTCTCGCCCGGAGAGACCAGAATATGCCTCATTCAAGTGATGTAGTCCGCACTTTTTAGTAGAGTTTGTCGGCCGAGGTGCAAAAATGTCACGACGTCATATTTATTTGGCGTCGAAGCATTCTAGGTGCTTAGGTGGAGCTCTGCAGAAAAGGGGGACAGACAATATGACTTCTGATTCGGCAGCAATTTCGCTCGCGGCCGCAGCTGCCAATACCCGTTGGGCCGACGTACCAAAAAATGTCCAGACAATGACTCTGGATCTCTTTGCTGATGCACTGGGTGTGATCGCGGGCGGTGCAGCTCACCCGACCATGCGGTCTTTATCCTCGACCATCAAAGCACCGGACGGACCGTCCACATTGATTGGTGAGAAACGCGGCGCAGCGATGCGCGATGCGTTACTTCTCAATGCGGCAACCACCACCGTGCTCCAGCGCCAGGACGGCTATGCCCACGCCAAAGGGCATCCGGCCAGCCAACTGGTTCCGGTGGTGTTGGCATTGACCGAACAACACGAGAAATCTAGCGCAGACATGCTGAGTGCATTGGTCGCAGGCTATGAGGTAGCCACTCGGATCGGCGTTGCTTTGGGCGGGGTCCCACCGCATCTGCATGACAACGGCAATTGGGCGACGATTGGTCACGCCGCGGCGGCAGCGCATCTGCTTTCAAGTGGTAAGGTGGAGGTGATTGCGGCTGCGATTATTGGTGCCGCGTCATTAGCCTTATCGTTTGATCGATTTACCACCGCCGGCGGTGCAACCATGCACCACCTTTATCCCGCCATGGCAACGACGCAGGCAGTTGCGGTTGCTGAAGGCGCGATTAGCGGCCTAACCCCCCTCCCCGGAAGCCTTGAACGCTTTTACGGCCCGCATTTGGGAACAACATTCAATTCGAGTTTGTTGGCGGATGGCATAGACAACGAGGCGTGGTCGCGCTTCGAGATTCTGAATGGCTATTTTAAATTGCATCCCAGTTGCGCACATCTTCATGGGGTCAATGATGCGGTCGATAAACTGATTGCCGCACACGGCATCACGGAGACCGATATTGCGTCCGTGGACGTCGCAACATTCGGCGAAGCGATGGAGATCGATACAGACACTCCAGCAAATGATCTCGCCGCCCGGTTTAGTGCGAAGGCAACGGTTGCTGCAGCTATCCGTCATGGACAATTAGACGATGATGGTCTGCTTGATCTCAAGTCCTTACAGCCGCTGATGGACAAAATTACGCCGCGCCACGATCCAACATTGGACAAACACACACCGGCGGGTCGGCCTGGCGTTGTCACTATGACTCTGGAGAATGGAACAACCGTTTCGGAGAATGTTATCTATCCGCGCGGCACGGCGCAGACTTTGGCCACCGCCGAAGAGCGCAAAGACAAAGCACTGACCCTCCTCGCCCGACACTTTGGGGGCGAGGGGTCAGTCACAGTCTATGACACCGTGATGGAACTGGGTACCGACAGGTCTATCGCACCCCTGACCGAAGCGCTGAGGTCTTAGCGCTCGATTTTCTTGTAGCGAATGCGGTGGGGCTCAACGGCGTCATCACCGAGGCGGCGCTTTTTATCTTCTTCGTAGTCTTCAAAGTTGCCTTCGAACCATTCCACATGGCTATCCCCCTCGAACGCGAGGATGTGGGTGGCGATGCGATCAAGGAACCAGCGATCGTGGCTGATGACCACGGCACAGCCTGCGAACTCCAATAGAGCGCCTTCTAGCGCCCGTAGTGTATCAACATCCAAATCGTTGGTCGGTTCATCGAGCAGGATGACGTTAGAGCCTGACTTCAGCATCTTTGCGAGGTGCACGCGGTTGCGTTCCCCACCGGATAGCTGCCCAACTTTCTTCTGCTGATCGGACCCTTTGAAATTAAACCGGCCCACATACGCACGGCTCGCAACGGGGAACTTGCCAAGCATGATCTCGTCGTTGCCGTCTGAGATTTCCTCCCACACCGTTTTATCGGCGGACAACGCTTCACGATTTTGGTCGATATAGCCGAGTTGCACAGTGTCACCGATACGCAGCTCACCCGTATCGGGCTTTTCTTCGCCTGTGATCATCTTGAACAACGTACTTTTGCCTGCGCCGTTGGGTCCGATCACACCAACGATCCCTCCGGGTGGCAGGTTGAAAGAAAGGTCATCGATGAGAAGTCGGTCGCCGAAGGCCTTGGTGACGTTTTTCGCTTCAATAACCAAACCGCCCAGGCGTTCCCCGGCGGGGATAACGATCTGAGCGTGGTCCGGCGCGCGATCCGCCGCTTGCGCCACCAGATCGTTGTAGGCGGCAATACGGGCCTTACTTTTAGAGCGACGGGCCGACGGGCTTTGCCGGACCCATTCAAGTTCCGTGGCCAGGGTGCGCTGCCTACCCTTTTCTTCCCTTTGTTCTTGCTCTAGCCGCTTCTGTTTTTGCTCTAGCCAAGATGAGTAATTACCCTCGTATGGGATACCGCGCCCACGATCGAGTTCAAGAATCCAGCCGGTGACGTTATCTAAGAAGTAACGGTCGTGGGTCACGCCAACGACAGTGCCAGGGTACTCTTCAAGGAACCGCTCAAGCCAAGCCACGGACTCCGCATCAAGGTGGTTGGTCGGTTCATCGAGCAGCAACATATCGGGTTTGGACAGCAGCAGGCGGCACAACGCGATCCGCCGCTTCTCCCCACCGGAAAGTTTTTCCACACTTTCATCCCCGGGCGGGCACCGCAGCGCGTCCATTGCGATCTCGACGCCGCGTTGAACATCCCAACCATCAGCAGCGTCAATCTTTTCTTGAAGCTCGGCTTGCTCGGCAATGAGATCGTTCATCTCATCATCGGTCATTTCCTCGGAAAACTTGGCGCTGACTTCTTCAAAGCGTTGGAGCAACGTGTTGATTTCCCCAACCCCTTCCATGACGTTCCCGAGGACGTCTTTGGAGTTATCCAGCTCTGGTTCTTGTTCAAGGTAGCCCACGCGAAGACCATCGGCAGCTTTCGCCTCACCGGTATATTCGGTGTCGAGACCAGCCATAATTTTAAGCAGCGTCGACTTACCTGCACCGTTGTACCCAAGGACACCAATTTTGGCGCCGGGCAAGAAAGAAAGTGAGATGTCTTTGACGACTTCCTTGCCCCCTGGGTAGCTCTTACCGAGCTTGTGCATGGTGTAGACGTATTGATAACTGGCCATTGAGAGTCTTGTCCGTTACAGCAAAAAATTGAATACGCCGAGGTGGATGGGATTATTGAGCCAACGCCGCCCTGACGTCGTTGATCGTATCTGCCCACACCCCTGGCGTCACCTGCCGAAACAGGCGAAGGGACGGATACCACGGGCTGTCGTCGCGGTCGAGAAACCAATACCAAAAACCACCCGCGCCTGCAGGCACTAACACCCAACATTGGACTCCGAGAGCACCGGCAATGTGCGCCGTCGTGTTGGATGTGGTGACAACCATATCCATCGCCGCAACCTGTGAGACAAAGCCATCAAGGTCAGTTAATGAGTCGACATCGGGATCGTTATAGACGTCAAATCCATTTTGCCTTGCAACCTCTCGATCAACCGTGGTGTCGCCATATTGCAGGTCAACAAAGGTGGCTTCTGTATCGACGAAGGCGCCAGCAAGTTCGGCAAGCTCCATCGATTTAGCCAAACTGAAGCGCGGATTGTTGCTGCGCCAGGACAAACCAATAACCGGCCTATCTTGTTTATCGTGACGGTAGCGTTTTTTCAGCACTTCAGTGCTGGGTAGATCTGCAATGAGATAAGATTGGCGATCTGGAAAGGACGTCATGGCCGGGCGCAGCAGTCGACCCAAATTCCCCACCGGGAGCTGCGCCGCTAGACTTTGCATGGTGGTCTGATCATTGGTCAGGTCTTCAATGGCTTGCACGTCAGCAAACGGAAATGACCGGGCAAACACCGGTACCAGCCGTTCCATGCACGCAATCAGTATGCGCGAGGTCATTTCCTCGGTTTCGCTTATCATACTAGAGTACAAAATCTGGTCCCCGACCCCCTGCTCGGCCCACAGCAGCAGCGCGCCATCGGAGAGCGGGTGTCCGTCCCATAGGGGCACGTCCATGATTGCCGTAGCATGCCGGAATTCCTCTGTTTTCCAGCGCCATTCAAAAGCGGGCCAGCCCTCCGCCAAATGCCCTGATTGAAGGAGTATCTGGCCTAGATGATGATGCGCTGCAGCGTGCTCAGGAGACACGGTTGTAACCTGCCGTGCGACATCTAAGGCCTCAGCTTTGCTGCCCGCAGCGCTTAACGCTCGGCTATAATTATATTGGGCTTCCACGTTGCCTGGATCAGTTTTGAGCGCGCGCTCTAACATCTCGGCAGCAGCTAATGGGTCATTGATCCGCAGGAGAATCACGCCCAAGTTGGCAGCTGCAAGACCGTGATTTGGATCGAGCACGATCGCCGCTTGAAAGCTCTGAAGAGCTCCAGCGTCGTCGCCGGTCTGCATTTGCGCCGCACCCAACGCATTGAGCACGCCCGCATCACCACTTTGCCGTTCCGCCGCGAAATTGAGATGCGTTAGCGCTTGGGTGGGGCGCCCTGTCTGCAATAACAGGACACCCAGACCGTGCCTCGCTGCAACAGAGTCAGAATCGGCAGCGATGACCTCTTCATAGCACCGCTCAGCATCGGCGGTCTGACCGGCACGATGTAAAGTTAAAGCTTGATCAAGTGTCGCTCTCATAGCTCGACGATCAGTTGAAACAACTAACGCGATACAAACGCTGCACCAACGTTGTTAATAACGTCTGTCCAAACACCTGGCTCACTCTGGCGAAAGAGACGCACTGACGGATACCATGGGCTGTCGTCACGGTCGAGAAACCAATACCAATTCTCACCCAGACCACTAGGTAGCAACACCCAGCATGGGACTCCGAGAGCACCAGCCACGTGAGCAGTCGTGTTCGAGATGGTGATCACAAGATCCAGAGCTGCGACCTGCGCCGCAAATCCATCAAGATCAGTCAAAGGATCAATGTCCGTGTCTTCAATTACATTAAGTCCGACACGGCTTGCTTCTGCTCGGTCAGCAGACGTGTCTCCGTATTGCAAATCGATAAAAGCGGCGTCTTTTTCTCGTAGCCCTGCAGCTAAGTCGGCAAGCTTGAGTGACTGCGCTTTGCCAGTTTTGGCGTTGCCACTTCGCCATGACACCCCCACCAGAGGTTTATCCTCGCCAAGCCGCTTGTACTTGGCCTGGAGCTCTGCCGTTCGATTTTGGTCAGCCACCAGAAACGAAGGACGCTTTGTAAATGAAGTCATTTCGGATCGAAATATGCGCCCCACACTTCCGATCGGGATTTGCGCACTCACTGTATCGGACAGCCGCGAGTCTTCCATTGCTGCGGCCATAGAAACAACTGTTGCGGTTTGAAATGACCGGGAGAAGAGCGGGACGAGAGTTGGAGCGCACGCCAACACCACTTCCGACTGTACGTTCTTAAGATCCGGCAGCATGCTGGCATACATTATTTGATCACCAACGCCTTGCTCTGCCCATACAAGTAATGCGCCCTCGCTTAATGGGTTTTCGTTCCACGCCGGAAAATTAAAGAACGAGTCAGCAGCCATAAAATCAGGTGTGCGCCAGCGCCATTCAAAATCCACCCAGCCGTCTGTAAGCCGGCCCTGTTGGAGCTTTATATGTGCGAGGTAGTGATGGGCCTCCATAGAATCTGGATCGATGACCAAAGCTCTTTCATATTGAGCCTCAGCCTCCTTCGTATGCCCCAAAGCCAATAGTGTGGCACCAAGGTCGACGTGGGCCGCCACGTGATTGGGGGCAAACTGAATCGCACGGCGGGTCGCCTGTTCGGCCTCTTCGAGCTTTTCCGACGCCCTCAGTGTTTGACCGAGGCTATAAAAAGAGTCTGCGTTCTCTGGCTCGATTTGAATGGCGCGAGATAACGACTCAAAAGAACCATCAAAGTCATCGAGCTGATAGCGGGCGACACCCAAATTCGCCAAAGCTTTGCCGTGACTGGGATCGTAAGTTAACGCCTGCTCAAAACTGGAGGCGGCCATTACCGTATCGCCATTTTGCTGATGCGCTACGCCGAGCGCGTTGAGTACGTTTGCATCAGCTCCACCTCGTTCAATGATAAACTCAAGGTGTTCGCGGGCTTTATCCGTCTTCCCCAACTGGAGAAGCAGGACTGCAAAGCCGTGCCGCGCAGGAAGCGCCTCGGGCTCGGCCGCAACAACCTCTTCGTAACATTGGGCCGCTTCGGCCGTTCGGCCCGCACGATGCAAAGTTACCGCTTGATCTAATGTCGCTACCATTTTCTCACGCGATCATAGGTGTCACATACTTCGGGTTTAGAGGGGACCCTCAAATCACATCAATGGCTCAGCCTGCACCGCCTAACGGTTCATACCGCGCATCTCCAAAATACGCTCGAAGAAAGACGGACCCTCGTCTAGTTCTGGAGATACATCGAATCGGTCGCTGTGAGCGCGGGCCAATGCCAAGTAATCGTCATCAAGTTGTTCTGTATCGTCCAGTTTCACAGCGTCGAAGTGCCAATTGACGTTACCGGGCGGGACACCAAGATCTACATATGGCTGGCGCGAGCCGGCCATAATATTCCAGCCGCAAGACACGCCACTGGCTCGATCAATGTCCGGGTCAAATACTTCAGATGCCCAAGAAAACATCGACGCATACTCAATGGATGGCTGAGGAATAATTGGTGGAAAATTATCGCCTTCCTGACGGCGAATGACATCTCTATCCAGGGTCCAGTCCATATGCAATGGCTCGTCTTTGTATTTTTCAGGGAACGCTTTCTTCATAGACCCGTAATACGTGCCCATGGGCGTAAACCATTCACCTTCTTTGTGGCGTATGTAACTGACGGGCAGTTTTACAGTTGCACCGTTGATCGGACTGGTGAACTCGTCGATGAATTCGTCGGTTTCTGGGTTAGTAAAAAAGGACATCGTCGAGTTGTAACGCACGTAGGTGGTGTCATCGATTTGGCGCCACCAAGTACTTTCACTCCCCCGCATGCCATAAAGTAGAATGACATCGTCGGGCATGATGGCGAATATCTTGCCTTTGGTTTTCCAGACAACACGCTCTTCAGCCTGCGTGCCCATCATCTTGACCATAGCGTGCAACTGCTCAACCGGATCAGTTGGGAGAGACGTAATTGCCGCGCGACCGGTGCTCGCACCAGCCAAACCGACTGCAGCCGCGCCAACACCCGCCGCCCCCATTCCAACGGCCTTAGTCGCAAAATCACGACGGGACACATCACGGTTAGTCATACGTAACCTCCACTACATAAAAACAAGAATTACACATAGAGACGCTGCGCACCTAAACCGCAAAACGCCGGGCGATTATTTATTGATACATGCCTAGCGGAGAGTTTTCCACTTATCCGCCGCGTCTTTGTCGAGGCGAGCACTATAGTAACCTTGAACTGGCGGCTTAAAGGGCTTGCCTCTGCTGCGCTTGTGTAGCCCCACGTAGAGCATAGCATTGTGTCCAATCGCTCCACGCTCAGCCATATTTAAAATGGTGGCCCGAGAATCTATGGAAACAATTTTTGGGGGTATGGTTTCCGCGTATAAGAAAATGCCGGGTGCGTAGCCATTTGCTTCGCAAAGGTCAAAAAAGAAGGTTGGTTGAAAATTGTAGAATCCATGATCGATCCAGCCTTGAAAAGGCAAACCATGAAGCATCCACCCATTCTCTTTGGTCAAATCGTGCACCGTCTTAAAGACTTGATATACGTTAAACACATGCTCTGCTGTGCCGAAGTTGCACACGATATCAAATTGTTGGTCTAAATTGATCGGCTCATTTAGATCAAGTTTGTGAGCCCGGTCGTCGATGCCGTGCAAATCGATCGCCGCATAGCTATGCGGACCTAGAAACGTCTCCCAAAACACGTCCGCAATTCCAAACAGCCAATTGCGCGGCTGATCATTAGATAAGCGTTCTATTTGACCAATCATTTCGTTGGCTTCTGACTCTGATGCGACATTTTTGCGAATGTCGTCCACCAAAGTGGACAGGGGCACATCCCCATACCAGTTTGATTGCCCGAGCTCGAGTAAGGCAGAATTGTCTTTGACAAAACCGGAGTCTTTGAGCTGCCTTAGCAGAGCATATTCAATATTGGTGATCGCCATGGTGTTCCGTGCACCGGTTCCCGGCGCCAACTAATGTCCTAGACACTAAGGGATTCAGGCCGGGTATCCTCGGCGATCTTAAGACTGCGGTGCAGGACTACATTGCTGATCGCATGACGTATGTCTTCGAGGCGAAATCCATCTGCATTGGCATCGGACACCAAGAATCGCGTCATCGCCTTCTCCAGCCTATTTTAGTCCAAGCTCTGTATAAATATCATTGGGCCTGAGAGCCACACCCGTCGTCAAGAAAGAAAACTCTACCCTCATTTGCATTAGAAAGTCAGCGTTCTGATCTCCGGATTACACCTACCGAAAAAGAATTCAGTCGATCTTCAAAAGACATCTCCGCCTTAACGCAGAAGCCATAGACAATTGTAGTGGAGCATGGCAATGAAGCGCCACTTTCGACTGGGATTCTGCGTAAAATGGACGATTTAGACGCCCTGGAAGCGCAAAGCGTGTTTATTCTACGCGAGGCGTTCAACAAAATTGACCCAATTGGCCTACTTTGGTCATTGGGGAAAGATTCTTGCGTCATGATCTGGCTGGCAAAAAAAGCCTTCCTTGGCCGCATGCCCTTTCCCGCCATCCACCTCGACACTGGTAAAGAGTTTCCCGAAGCTTATGCCTTTCGGGATACCTACAGTAAGGAATGGGATCTTGATCTGATCGCAGATGATTGCCCGCCAATCGAGGACGTAGATGCAGGTTTACCGCCAGCCTCACGTTTCGCTGCCCGCAAGTCTTTAGGTTTGCAACAGGCCATAGATCAATATGGTTTCAAGGCACTGATTACTGGCATTCGACGCGATGAACAGGCGACAAGAGCGAAGGAGAGAGTATTTAGCCCACGCGGCGTTGATAATTCTTGGGACTTTAGAAAACAGCCGCCTGAATTTTGGGACCAATACAATACTGACTTTCCGCCCGGCACCCATGTCAGAGTTCACCCGCTCCTGCATTGGACGGAGGTTGATATCTGGCGTTACATCGAACGGGAAAATATTCCCATGGTGCCGTTATACTACGCCAAGAATGGTCAACGGTTTCGATCCCTCGGCGAAATTGGAATTACCGAGCCCATAGAGTCAACGGCGACAACCATTGCTGAAATCATCACCGAATTGGAAGCGACACGAGACCCAGAGCGGGCAGGTCGAACAATGGACCATGAAACGGAAGACAGCTTCGAACGGCTCCGCACGATGGGTTATCTCTAGGTCATGAACGCCAACAATATAGCCAGAGAACGCGCATTCCCGATTGTTATCGTCGGTCATATTGACCACGGCAAATCGACCCTGATCGGACGCATGTTGCATGACACGAACTCCCTGCCGACAGGTAAAGTGGAGGAACTTCAATCAAGCTGCGAACGACGCGGTGCACCTTTTGAATGGTCCTTCGTGTTGGACGCGCTTCAGCTGGAGCGTGACCAGGCGATTACCGTCGACTCAACACAGATTTGGTTTCATACAGAAAATCGCCGCTACGTCATTATCGATGCACCAGGCCATCGCGAATTCTTGCGCAATATGGTTACCGGCGCAGCTAGCGCTGACGCTGGGGTAATCGTTATCGATGCCAAGCAAGGTGTGTCTGAGCAAACCCGACGTCATGCCTATCTCCTCCACTTGATCGGAGTTCCGCAAGTTGTGGTCGCGATCAATAAAATGGATCTTGTCGACTATTCGGAAGATCGATTTAAGACGGTTGAAGGGGAAATGCAGACCTACCTTGAGGAAATAGGTCTGACTGCCCAGGCTATGATTCCGGTTATCGCCATGCACGGTGATAACTTAGCGACACGATCAGAACATATGTCCTGGTATGTGGGTCCAACCGTTTCTGACGCACTCGATACATTTCCGCGCGCAACCGCGCCAGTTGAGCGCCCCTTCCGCCTTCCAGTCCAAGACGTGTACAGGCAAGACGGTCGGCGATTGATTGTCGGTCGGGTCGAAAGCGGACAGCTACAAATTGGTTCTGAAGTCAGCGTTTGGCCGACACGTCGCTCGGCGAAGGTTGTGTCTATTGAACGCTGGGCTTCCCCTGGCACCGAAACCGTCATACGGGCCGGCCAATCTGTCGCACTCACTCTTGACGATGAGCTTTTTATCGAACGCGGCCATATACTCACATTGCCGACGGCAGGACCGAGATCCTCCAACGCTTTGTCGGTTAAGCTATTTTGGCTGAGCCGCGACCCTTTACGACAAGGTGAATATCTAACTCTAAAACTCGCGACCGCCGAATATGACGTTGTCATCGACTCTATTGATACAGTTATAGACGTCGAAGATCTCAGCCGTCATCGTGGCCACGAAGTCGAACAGAACGGTATCGCGGAAATTACCCTCCGCTCACGAAGCGATATCACCTACGACCTGTTTCACGACATACCGACTCTTGGTCGTGCCGTTCTCCTCGATGGTTATCACGTGGTGGGGGGCTGCATTATCGAAGGCGGAGGTGATATTGAGACGGCATCTCGAAATTTAACTGCCGTACCACAATCCGTGAATGCTTATGAACGGGAAGCGGCCAATGGATACCCCGGGGCCGTATTGTGGATGTCCGGCCTGTCAGGCGCAGGCAAATCAACACTGGCGATGGCACTTCAACGAGAACTGTTCAATCGCAAGATCAATGTTTACACCCTTGATGGCGATAATGTCCGCAATGGATTGAATCGCGACCTCGGATTCAGCGAAGAAGAGAGAGACGAAAATATTCGGCGCGTCGCTGAAGTGGCCAAACTCTTTGCGGATTACGGAACAATCGTCATTTCTGCTTTCATCGCCCCCACAAATTTTGTACGCGCGCAAGCGCGAGAGATTGTCGGTGATCAATTCCACGAAGTCTTCGTCAGCGCGGACATGAGCGTGTGTGAGTCCCGCGACGTCAAAGGACTCTACGCCAAAGCAAGACGGGGTGAGATCACCGACTTCACTGGAATATCATCGCCTTGGGAACCGCCCGAGAATCCAGACCTGGAAGTCAACACTGGCGAACTTTCGCTGGATGATTCCTTAAAAAAAATGATCGCCTACGTCGAACAATCGATACTTAAGTCTGCAAAATAAGGACAATCCATAAGTCGGCGTCAGTTACGGGTCTACCCGAATAAAACTAGAGGCTGATGACGGGTCACCTTTGCCATCGTATTGAGCCCTTGCGGGATATGGAAAAGCTGGTCGGCTAAAATCAACTTGATCGGCCTCTAAAGGCAAATCTGTACCCGCGCTATCAACACGCACGTTGGGATGCACTCCGATAAGAACATCAGGCGCGTTACCATTCTCAACCCAGTCTTCCATATAGGCCAGGTAGTCGATGGCATAGGCTCCTTCTCCGCCACTGCAATGGTTCATTCCAGGAATCATAAACAAGCGATAAAAGTCTAGGGTCGACTCTTGACCACCCATCGTTCTGGTTACCATCTCGTAGTAGTCAATGATGTTTAAGGGCACCACAGACTGATCGCGCCAACCTTGGTAGGTTAATAGCTTACCGCCCCGCGCTTTAAATTTACGCAGATCCGGATTTGATCCCGTATAAATCGCCTCCATAAGCCCTAAACGCTTATAGTCTTCGTCAAAATCAAAATCCGTCTGCTTCCAAGACGGTCCGGGGTCCGGCATGAAGTTAAGGTAACGGAACATGTCGCCCATGAAGTTTTCATAGACCGACAGACCACCGTCTTCACTGATGTAGTTGCCAAGCCAATTAAGCTCGGACCCCCGTTGCGCCCCACCGGTATAGAGCGCTTTGCCATCAGACGTGACAGGTCCTTGGTATATTTTATTTACCGTCTCGACTTGAGCTGTCGTTAAACAATTGTCTCTATCCTGACCCAAACACTGCAACTCAGACGGATCAAAATCGCATTCACGGGCGTCTCCGATCAGACCATCTTCGATGCCATCGTTCATATCGCATTTTGCGATGACGGCCTCATGAAGCATTGGCACCTTTCTGGCGGGAAGAATTTGCTTCCCGTCGTCATCTCGGTTCGCGACGACTGTCCACAACAGCTCCATGCCAGCGCCGGTTTCGTCGATCACCGGTGCACCGGCGACAATGCCATCAAAGTCGTGGGGAAAACGTTGCGCCTCTACTAACCCCTGTCGCCCACCGGTCGAACAGCCCATGAAGTAGGAGCGCTGAGGTGCATTTTCATAAAATGATTCTGTTATTACCTTACCTGTAACCGTCACAACATGGGTCGCACGATAACCAAAATCAATTTCTGCCTGTAGATCGTTGTACGCCCACTTCGCATCAATCGCCGTAGAGGTATGCCCCATGTCGCTCGCAATGCAGGCGTAACCATCTTTAACGTGATTGTTGCAGGCATCTATAAAGATGCTCCCGCAGAACCCGCCACAGCCACGCTGAATAAATTTACCGTTCCAATTCTCCAGGGGTAGCCGCAGCTCAAACTCAATGGCAGAGCTGACATAACCTTTGACTTGGCAGTACGCCGGAAACTCATTTGCGGCCGCTACAGCGCGAGTGGCCATGACGTGAGTTGACGCATCAATGATCGTCGAAAAATCCTGCGACTGAAGCGCTTGGCATTGCATTTCCGAAGCCGCCTCAATATCGCGCCCTCCACTCGCTGCCATAACAACAAACACCGCAGTGGCTAACACCAAACGATTGAGCATACCCGCATCCCCTCCCCAGATTTGATCCCCATGGTAGCGCTGCTTTCTACCCTCACGTCAATGGCTGCAGCCAAGAAATTGGCTGTCTGGCTCACGCGTTTGTCACATCCAGCCCTGTGATTCTCTCGTAAAGTGCCTTTAACAAGCTTATTAACCCTCAGGATTCTATATGACCGACGTCTCGCAACCGCCCGTTCCTGCGGGGAGGTTTAAAATAATTCTGACTTTGTCTCTTCCGATCGTCGGCGGCATGGTTTCCCAGAACATACTCAACCTTGTGGACACCGCGATGGTCGGTCGCGTTGGCCCGTCAGCCCTGGCCGCTGTGGGAATCGCCAGCTTCACCAACTTCATGGCCATCGCCATCATTCTTGGCCTGGGCACCGGGGTTCAGGCCATCGCATCACGCCGCAAGGGTGAAGGCAAAGACAATGAGACAGCAATTCCATTGAATGGCGGACTGTTCCTCGCTCTCGTCATGGGTGTCCCGCTTACCGTAATCTTGTATCTGGTTGCACCATTTGGCTTTCCACTTTTGGTTAGCGATCCGGCCGTTGTTCAGGACGGCGTGCCTTACTTAAAGGCGCGAATACTCGGCACCATTGCCATTGCCATGAACTATGCCTTTCGAGGGTTCTGGAATGGAACCAACATGTCGACGGTCTACATGCGAACCCTCGTGGTCATGCACGCCATCAACATATTTCTCAACTGGGTATTGATTTTCGGCAACCTTGGCGCGCCAGCGCTTGGAGCTGAAGGCGCTGGTATCGCGACGACCATTTCGATCTTTGTCGGCACAGCACTCTATGCCATTCAAGCCTGGCACCTGGCGCGAGACCGAGGCTTCTTAGACCGACTGCCCCGACGCGAAACTCTCACTAACATTCTAAAAATCTCCATCCCCGCTTCCATCCAGCAATTTTTCTTTGCCGCTGGTTTTACTGCTCTATTTCTCATTATCGGGAAAATCGGAACGGCTGAGCTAGCGGCCGCAAACGTTCTCATGAATGTTTCTCAGACCGCATTTTTACCTGGCTTGGGTTTAGGCATCGCTTGCGCCTCTATGGTCGGCCAAGCGCTCGGACGCGGTGATCCTGACGACGCCAAAGCTTGGGGATGGGATGTGGTGAAAATTGGAATCGCGGTTATGGGAGCACTCGGTATCCCAATGATCTTCTTTCCAACACCAATCTTATCAATCTTTCTGACTGACCCCGCGGTTATTGCCCTGGCCCGCCCACCCGTCATTTTAGTTGGCGCAACGATCTGGTTCGAAGCTATATCAATGATTCTTCTGGGCGGCCTACAGGGTGCAGGAGCAGCAAAGATTGTCGCCAAGATTTCAGTTGGCCTGCAATGGATTTTGTTTCTGCCCTTAGCCTACGTCGTCGGTCCCGTGTTGGGCTACGGCCTAATGGGCGGGTGGTGGTGGTTCATCACCTACAGGCTGATCACAACTTTAATTTTTGCGGGGTTCTGGCAATTCGGTAAATGGCAGCACATTAAAGTTTAGCGGGCAACCTAGTCATCGGAGGTTCCAACCCGCCTCACGAAAGCCGCCAGTTCTTTATTATATCGCTCTGGATGCTGGAAAAACGGGAGGTGCCCCGTATCTTCGTAGAACGAGAACTCGGCGTCAGACAGGGTATTCATTGCAACTTCAGAATCGTTAGCCGGCATCATTATGTCTCCCGAACCACGAGACAACAGCATCGGAATATTCATTTGGTCCACGATATCCGTATTGTCGAGTTTACGCCCGGCCATAGCGCGACGCACGTAAGCCGGCATCATCAACCCCATCGCTACCTGAGCGTCTTTGTCCGTTTCGGTCATTGTGTCCGTAAAGAACGTCGCAGCCGTATTGTTAGCTGCAACAATGTTGTCTTGCATGTTCATGGACCGAGTTCTCGCAGAATTTTCTAGCATCTCTTTGATGTCGTCAGATGGAGGAAACGGAGAACGCGGCACCAACCCACCGAGTGATCCTACTAAATTAACACCGGCGAGATTATCAACCCCGTAGTGACGAACATAGTCTGAGACTACGAAACCTCCATAAGACCAACCTACGACCACCGGCTTGGTAAGCCCGGTCACTGCCATGACAGCCGCAACGTCTCCAGCCCAGGCTTGAGACGGCGTTAACAACTCCGGCTGCCAGGGCTTACCCGATAACCCGTGGCCACGCATATCAAAGGCGACAAGGTAAAATTCGTCCGCCAGATCTGATTCGAATTGCAGGCGAAACGCCTGCGACGCTTGGGCCATACCATGAATTAGCAGGATACCCGGATTATTTGGGTCTCCCGCTGTCATCACATTTAGAGGGACGCCACCGTACCCTTCGACCACTTGGAATTCTGGCTCCGCCGCGGCGACACCCGCCCAAGCCAACGGAATACCGACAATTAATAGGGTCACTAGGGATTTCATCTCAGTACTCCATTGAACATGCGTATAAGATATAGCTTATCCGTCTTGCATCTGGGGCGAAAACCAGCCAGATAAGAGTCAGTTGCTCATTGACCAATAAGGCAGGGTTAAAGCCATGTGGATTCTGAAGTTTGTGAAGGGCGTAGGCCGTTTCTTGGCGGATCTCCTGTTTTTGATAATCGCCGTCATTGTCTCCTCCACGATCTTTGCCTCGACCAGCTTGACCCTGGCCATCGTGCTGGCGATCCCTGTTTGGCTGGGCTTGGCATGGGTCTACAAAGGGGTCTTTGGCCCGCGACACGCACCGGCATAGTAAACAGCGTCGTGCATCGCCTCGGCACCTTAACCTTAGCCCTTTCCGTCACGGTACTTAGCGCGAGTTCATGCCTAAGTGCAGATGCCGATCGATATTCGGGTGCACAGGGACCCCACGGTGTGGCATTCACCCGCGACCTAGTTCTTGAGGCCACCGAAAGACCCGAACCATTTGTTGTTCAAGTCACACGACCCATTGGTACCACCGGCTCCCCTGTCATTGTGTTTTCACATGGCTTTCGGTGCGAATTGGCGGGCAACGACGCCCTTGTGGGACATTGGGCGAGCCACGGCTATACCGTTATCCAGCCACAACACTTAGACGCTGAGCCCAATTCAAAAGCCGACATCTACCCGCAGCACGTAAATTGGACAGAACGGCGGCGGGATATGGAGCGCAGCCTGGACCTGCTCGATCAAATCACGACTGCTGTTCCCGAGTTAGAAGGCACGTTGGATCTATCGACGGTTATCGCGGCCGGACATTCATACGGTGGACTAACCGCACAATCTGCTGGTGGCGCAAAAACCTTTTCACGAGGTGAGCCAAATGAACTCGTGCATCAACCAGATAGCCGCTTCAAAGCAGTTGTTGCTGTGTCTCCCCCTGGCCGCATGCCGGGCTTTGTCGATGAGAACTCTGCAAAATCCATCACCCTGCCAATGATTGTGACGACTGGCACGGAAGATTTTATCCCGCCCATGATGCCAACCTGGGAAGTCCATACGGACACCTATGTTGACGCTGAGCCTGGCGAGAAATATCTCGCAGTCATTGAAGGTGCCGACCATCGCTTTGGCGGATTGATCTGTGGTGACGTAGGAGCAGAACCAATGGTCGACCAAATGGCCATCCTAAACGCGGCCACCCTTGCCTTCATTGACACGGTTGTACACGGCTCCGCAGACGCAAACGCCCATCTGGATGGACTGGCAAAGGCTGGCAAAACTGAAACAATGTTCGCCTTTGAAGCCAAGTAAGACCGATCTGTCCTAGCGGTCCACTTTCGCATAAATGTCGCCAACAACATCAAGCGCGGGGAACACGTCAGACAACGGCACCGGAAAAGGCTGCCCGTCCTGAAGCGCCCTGGACGCCTCGGTAATAACAGTCTGGTGCCCGGGTCCAAAAAACAGATCCGCGTCGCTTGGCTCGGCAACTGGCGGGTCCGGCAGTCCCTTTACGGCAGTAATGGAATGGCCTGCCATATCGATACGAACACCCTCATCTTCAATGACACATATCACCGGCCCATCTGCTTGTTCATTCACGGCATAAATTTTTACCTGAGCCGTGCATCCAGAAGAGAACGTCATGGTGACATTGATGCAATCTTCCTGCGGGGTTCCGTACAGAGTCGCTTTCACATCTATTGGCTGGCCAAGCCACCACAAGAGGAGATCGATATAGTGGAGCCCGATGGTACGGAGCACGCCCCCACCGGACCGAGTAGGATCAGCATGCCAGCCACCCAGTCGTGCAAGGTTGCCGGAAAACGTCACCGCTTGCGGTATTAGAGCTCCGTTCTCAATGAGTTCCGAAATCCAGCGGCTGTGTGTCTGCGCCCGCTGATTGAGAACAACACCAAGAGGAACCTGCGCATCCTTCGCATGGATGTGCAGTTCCTCAGCTTCAGCCCTTGTTTTGCCGACGGGTTTCTCACAAAGCACTGGTAATTTCGCGTCAAGCGCCCGGTGTGCAAGATCTGCCTGCGTATCATTCGGGCTAGCAATGACGATAGCGTCTGCTTCAGTAGCTCTCAACGCATCCGATAAATCAGTATAGACAGGCTTATCCTTATCAGGCGGTCGCATGGGATCAATAATGCCCGCGAGCTCAGCATTTGTCGTTCTTTGTATCGCCGCCACGTGACAACGCCCCGCTTGACCAGCGCCAGCAACCAGCCATCGAATCACGATGCGACGTCCATCCCGCCGTCGATGGTCAATACTGTGCCGGTGCTCCACGCCGCCTCGGGAGAAGCAAGAAATAGAATAGCGGGGACAACATCATCAGGCTGGCCGATACGCCCGAGAGGTGTCGCACGATCCAATGCCTCTCGAATATCAGGACTGGCATCCCAAAGGGACTTAGTAGCTGGGGTCTCAACGGGACCAGGAACGACGGCGTTGACCCGAATGTCATGCGCCGCGAGTTCTTGGGCGAGACACCTGACCATTGTCATACTCGCGGCTTTCGCCGCTGCAAAATGAGACAGGTCCGGCGCTGGACCGCGGTGCAGACTAGAGCCTACATGAACGATCGCGAGAGGCTTGTTCTCAGCAACGGCCCGGCGAGAGGCTTCCTGCGCACAACGCCAAAAGCCACCGAAGTTCAATGATAACGTCGTTTCCATCGCGGCTTCATCGACATCCAAAGCCGGACTTCGTGATGCGCCGCCAGCGCAGGTGATAAGGACGTCGGGAGCGCGGTCTAATGCCGAAAAAAAGGCGTCGACTGAGTCGCGGTTTGTAACATCAAGATATTCAGGAGTATCTGGTTCCGCTTGAACATCTCCTATGAAAACAGACGCGCCTTGGTCCCGCAGTTGCAGAACACATGCAGCACCGATCCCTGATGCCCCACCGGTTACGACAGCTAGCTTACCCGTGAAAGCGCCGCTCACTCTTGCTCCTTGAACAACGGGTAAGGACCCATCACCAGCATAAGCAGTGAGCCAACAACAAACAACACAGCGGTCGAATAGAGGATCAGTTCGTAACTTCCCGTCACGTCCTGTGACCACCCGAACACAGCGGGGGCCGCCCCAGAACCCACGGCAAAGAACACAAATTGAGCACCATATATTTTGCCGTAGTTTTTCAAGCCGAAATAGCGGCTCGACATATACGCAATGAGATCTAACTCAGCGCCGGCAGCCAAGCCGATTGCCAGCGCGGAAATGCTAATCATCAGTCCGCTTGGCAAATCCTGAGCCAATAGGAGGCAGGACGCCGCAGGCAAGATGAGAAAGACGCACGCAACCGCTGGAGCCCAGATACGGTCTATGAGGTAGCCAACGACTAAGCGCCCAACGATAACCATAATGCCGACCAGCCCAGCCTTCTCTACGGCGTATTCCAACGGTAAGCCTTTGTCTGTCAGCATCGGAACAAGGTTGGTGATCAATCCGCCGACGCCATAACAAATAAACAGGAGCGCGATGCCCATGGCCCAAAAGCGATAGTCCGCCAACGCTTCACGCAGGGTCACGCCCGTATTGGCGGTTGTGGAATGGACAGCCACTTCCGCAGCATTCCGTTCTCTAAAGAAAAAGTACGCAACAGGGAATGCAACCACCAACAGGGTTGCACCGATGGCCCTGTAAGCATCTCGCCAGCCAAAGTTTTCAATCAACCACGCCGCATATGACGGGCCGACTGCGGCAACCAAACCTGTCCCCATCATCGTCAGGCCTAGTGCCAGACCTCGGTTCTGGTCAAACCAACTATTGACCCCCCGTGTCCATGTCACTGGAAAAGTACCAGCGGCAATCACCGACATGACGATCCACAGAGCGTAGTAAACAAGGATATTATCTGTCGTCAGAGAGAGGGACGCAAAAGACAGACTGAGCGCGAACATCGAAATCAACGCCACACGTCGCGCACCAAACTTGTCGCTTAATCCTCCGATCATGGGTCCGGTCAAAGCCGCGCTCATCATTACAAATGAGAATGCGAACTGGGTCGCTCCCCGGCTCCAGCCAAACTCTTCAGTGATCGGTAAGACGAACACACCATGGGTGTAAAACACGACCCCCGTCAGCCCAGCACCGACCCCCAAAATAGCGCCAAGAAGTGGCTGCCAGCCGGTTCGGAATTCGGCAAAAGACTGCGATGTTGGTGATGACATGAATGCGGCCCCCCAGCCGAAATGCGCTTCAGAATCGGGATGATGAAATAGAGTGTACCAGCCTGGCGCTCAGCGAACAGCCTTAGCAGCGGCGATACCTGACAACCACCCAAAAGCGGTTGCCGTTAGCAGACCGTTCCCAGCCATATACCCCCAACAGGACGGACCTGAAATGCCACGGGCTGCACCGCCACCTGCGATTCGGTGGCGGACTGCCCCCAGACCCTGGGCTCCATCGGCGTGGCCCCCTACACCTGCGAAGTTGCCTTTGGTTCGGCGAGCCCGATCTGCGTA
>JAURPI010000005.1 GCA_030835385.1 Alphaproteobacteria bacterium
AATAGCTCTGGATACGCCCGTATTGTTGGCACCGATGTCCGGTGTGACAGATCAGCCATTCCGGGCTTTGGTTCGCGGTTTTGGAGCTGGTTTGGTGTTCTCTGAAATGATCGCCAGTCAGCAAATGATCAGAGCCCACAAAGATACGCTGCGCATGAGTACTGCTTGCGAAAGCGAAAAGCCCCTGGCGGTTCAACTTGCTGGATGTGATCCTGCAGTTGTGGCTGAGGCAGCCCGTTTAAACCAAGACCGGGGAGCTGCTTTGATAGATATCAATATGGGCTGTCCCGTGAAGAAAGTGGTGAAGGGGTGGGCCGGCTCTGCGCTCATGCGAAATGAAAGTCATGCCCTTAGTATTATTGAAGCCGTCGTTGAAGCTGTCGATCTACCAGTAACGTTGAAGATGCGTCTTGGATGGGATCACGACAGTTTGAACGCTCCTTCGTTAGCGCGAAAGGCGGAGGCAGCAGGTATTCAGATGATTACGATCCATGGGCGCACTCGAATGCAAATGTACACAGGGTCAGCCGACTGGAGGGCGGTAGGATCTGTAAAGAGTGCGGTCGATGTGCCGGTGGTCGTTAACGGTGATATCAAAACGGAAGAAGACGCAGTTCAGGCATTAAATTTGTCGGGAGCGGATGGCGTTATGGTTGGCCGCGGGTGTTATGGCAAACCCTGGTTTCCGTCGCAGGTGTCTCACTATCTAAAAACTGGTGAAAAGTTGCCTGACCCAATCCTCGATATTCGTCGCGATACGATGTTGGAACATTATGACGCAATTCTGTCCCACTACGGCACAGGTAAGGGAATAAGAGTAGCGCGTAAGCATCTTGCGTGGTCTGCGTATGGGTTACCTGGGGCAAACTCATTCCGGGCAGCTATCAATACTGAAACGGACTCAGAGACCGTAAAAACACACATCAAAGCCCTGTACGCTTTACAATTTGCGTCGCTTGCAGAGGCTGCCTAATGGCCGAAACTTCGCCAATTGTAGCTCTTGAGCACCCTATTCGTGCAGACGAAATTTTATCCGCGTTAGGTGCATCTACGTTCGTCGTCGATCAGGCATTTCGATTTCGATATGCGAATGGAGCTGCAGAGCAGTTGTTTCAGTCCAGTTCTGCCACGCTCATAGGCCAAAGTTTGGCAGACTTTTTGCCAACGGATGGCCCTGTACAGGCGTTGATTGAGCAAGTTTTTCGCGAACAAGCGCCGGTATCTGAATACGGGGTCTCGCTAAATACGCCAAAAACTGGAACCAGGGTGATGGCTGTTCATGCGGCACCCCTGATTGAACGCAGTGACGCTGTTGTTGTGTCTCTTCAAGAACAAACCCGTGCGCTTAAAATTGGTCAGCAATTAGAGAATCGCCATAGTGTACGTTCCGTGACCGCGATGGCAGCGCTGCTCGCTCATGAGGTAAAGAACCCGCTATCCGGGATACGCGGTGCTGCGCAGCTGTTGGAGCAAAACGCGGCCGGTGACGATATTCCACTGACACAACTAATTCGTGATGAGGCTGATCGTATTGTCGCTCTGGTCGATCGGATGGAGGTTTTCTCCGATGATCGACCACTCGAACGCAAAGGGGTGAATATTCACAGGGTGCTCGAGCATGTTCGACGTATTGCCGAGCATGGCTTTGGCAGTCGAGTTAGGTTTATTGAGAAGTATGACCCATCTTTGCCACACGTATACGGCAATCGAGATCAGTTAATTCAAGTTTTTCTCAATCTCATTAAGAACTCAGTTGAGGCTATACCGAAGAGTGATGGTGAGATCACTATATCTACGGCCTATCAACCCGGCGTGCGTGTTAAAATTCCCGGGCAATCTAATCGGCTTCAACTTCCACTCGTTGTCAGCATCACAGACAACGGCGTAGGTATTCCAGAAGACTTAAGTTCTCATTTGTTTGATCCGTTCGTTACAACAAAGTTGAACGGAAGCGGTCTTGGGCTTGCGCTGGTAGCAAAAATTGTTTCCGACCACGGTGGTGTCATAGAGTTTGAAACTGCTTCGCAGGGCACAACATTCAAGATAATGCTGCCCATTCTTACAGACCCTGAGGTGCCACATGACTGAGGCATCTATTCTTGTTGCTGATGATGATACGGGCATTCGTACCGTTTTGAACCAAGCGTTGGGTAGGGCAGGCTATGCCGTGCGCTCGACCGGAAACGCGGCAACGTTGTGGAACTGGATCGAATCCGGGGACGGCGATTTAGTGATCACCGATGTGGTGATGCCTGACGAAAACGGACTTGACCTCATTCCTCGTATTCGCAAGTTGCGACCGGATCTTCGGATAATAGTCATGAGCGCCCAAAACACTTTGCTTACTGCTGTAAAAGCAGCGGAGCGGGGAGCATTCGAATATCTTCCGAAACCGTTTGATCTCAGTGAATTGGTGACGGTGGTAAAACGCGCACTTGATACACCGTCAGATAAACCCTCGAGCAAGTCGCATACGGACGATGAGGAACGTTTGCCTTTAATTGGACGTTCGGCGGCGATGCAAGAGGTTTATAGATCGGTTGCACGTCTTATCAGTACAGATCTCACGGTTATGATCACGGGTGAATCTGGCACAGGTAAGGAGCTTGTTGCGCGCGCGCTGCATGATTATGGGCAACGTCGGTCTGGCCCATTTGTAGCTGTGAATATGGCGGCTATTCCACGTGAACTGATTGAAAGTGAACTGTTCGGGCACGAGAAGGGTGCTTTCACTGGGGCGGCGCAACGAACTTCAGGTAAGTTTGAGCAAGCCGCTAGTGGAACTTTATTTCTCGACGAAATTGGCGACATGCCTTCAGAGGCGCAGACCCGGTTGCTGCGTGTTTTGCAAGAAGGTGAATACACCATTGTCGGTGGACGGAAGACAATCAAGGCTGATGTCAGAATTATCGCTGCGACGCACCGGGATCTTACCGAACTGATTAAGATGGGCTTGTTCAGAGAGGATCTGTACCACCGATTAAATGTTGTTCCTATGCGATTACCAGCATTGCGCCAAAGAACGGAAGACATACCGGAATTGGTTCAGCATTTTCTTGCAGAAGCGGTCGCCGACGGCTTGCCAGAAAAAACTATCGAGCCGGCTGCGGTTGCGCGGATGAAGTCTTATCGTTGGCCTGGGAATGTCCGCGAATTAGAAAACACGGTGAAGCGATTAGCTGCTCTCTATGCCGAAGAGTCGTTAGGAATAGATGCGGTTGAGATGGAACTTGCCACTGTGTCTTCAACGCCATCATCCGATGAGACTTCGCAAGAAAACCTCACGGATGCCGTCGAAAAACATCTCAATCAATATTTCTCCAGGTATGGAACCGATCTACCACCTGACGGTCTGTATGACCGTGTTCTTCGTGAAATTGAGCGCCCCCTTGTCTCGCTGACGCTGAATGCGACGGCAGGCAATCAATTAAAAGCGGCGAGAGTGCTGGGGCTTAATCGCAACACTCTTCGGAAGAAGATCAAAGACCTTGATATTAACGTCATTCGTGGAATTGGTTAGGACAAGTATCGACATGTACTGCCCAATTAAAATGACAAGGGAATGGTGTTCCGAATGGAGGTAGCCCAACGACCATTGTCACTGCGTCGTCTAAGTCTGCGGTTCATTATTTGGGCGCGGCGGACCAAGCTCGTCAATGCGTTGGCCATGATTTTATCATTGGCTGCGGTTGTATCAGGCGTGGCGACATACGCGGCACTTTCGAATTGGGGCGGAGAAGGTCCGAGTGCAAATACGGTCCTTATCCTCTTAAACATCGACTTGTTCCTATTATTAGCGCTTGGTGTTTTGGTGTCTCATCATGTGGCCCGGCTGTGGACCAATCGGCGCTCAGGAACGAGTGGCAGTCGTCTTCATGTGCGCTTAGCGCTTCTCTTCGGTGTAGTCGCGATTACTCCCGCCATCGTCATGATGGTTTTTGCCGCTCTGCTATTCACGCTTGGAGTTGAAAGTTGGTTCAGTGAGCGGGTGAGGACTGCACTCGTTGAGTCTTCAGAAGTTGCAGAGGCCTACCTCGCAGAACACATTCAAGTGATCAGAGCAGATGCACTTTCAGTGGCAAGCGATATCAATCGGCAATGGCCGCAACTAAATCGTTCAAATGATGTGTTGAATAGATTTCTCTCGACGCAAGCTGGGCTGCGCGGACTTACAGAGGCCGTAATTTTTCGCGAAGATATGCAGGTTATTGCGAAGGCGGGATACACATTCGCGCTTCAAACAGGCGAGCAAATTCCGCTAAGCGTGATTGCTGAAGCAAATATGGGTGAAGTTGCAGTCTTAACGGGCGAGGGCGGTGACCGCGTGAGGGCGCTGGTACGGCTAGAGGCTTTGCCCGGGAATTATCTTTATGTCGGACGTTTCATCGATGCAACAGTGCTTGGCCGAGTGGCGCGCACACAGGATGCTGTCGACGAGTATTTGCTGTTAGAAGGCCGGCGCTCAGATATCGAGATCAGCTTTACGCTACTGTTTATTGTTGTCGCCCTATTGTTGCTAATAGCGTCGGTTTGGTTTGGTCTTACCTTAGCAACAAGATTAGCAAAACCGATCGTAGATCTCATTGAGGCGTCAGAGCGGGTTCGCCGCGGTGATCTATCTGTACGTGTGGAGGAAAAAGCGACCAGCGACGAGATCGCTTCACTTGGCCGCGCGTTTAACCGTATGACAAGCCGCCTTGGCACTCAACGGGAAGCCTTGGTTGAAGCGAACAGCCAACTAGATGAGCGTCGTCGTTTCACAGAAGCAGTGCTGTCGGGTGTAACTGCAGGAGTCATCGGTCTTGACCCGGCGGGCAACATAACTTTACCCAACAGAGCTGCGTCGGACCTTCTTGGGGTCTCATTGAATGATAGTGTCGGAGTACCCCTTTCAGATTTTGTGCCTGAATTTGTGCCACTGATAGAAGAAGTTAAAGCGAATAGAGACCGGACGATTGAACGAGAGACGCGTGTAAAACGCGGCGGTAAACCAAGAGTGTTTCTGGTCCGGCTCACCGTTGAGCAAACCGATAATCGTGTCGTTGGATTTGTCTTTACCTTTGACGATATAACTGAGCTGCAAGCCGCGCAGCGGAAAGCCGCGTGGGCAGATGTGGCTAGGCGCATCGCGCACGAAATTAAGAATCCACTGACACCCATTCAACTTTCAGCGGAGCGACTTAAGAAGCGATACCTGTTACGTGTCGGCGACGATACCGGGGCGTTTGAGTTGTGTACGGACACAATTATCCGGCACGTTAGTGAGATCGGTCAGATGGTCGATGAATTCTCATCCTTTGCGCGCATGCCGCAACCCTCAATGGCGGTCACTGACCTCGCAGAGTTAGTGCGAAGTGCAGTTGTTTTACCGCAAACCGCCTACCGTCATATTTCGATACAGCTCTCAGCACCGTCCGATGAAATTTTGATCAATAGTGATGCGCCGCAAATACGACAAGCGATTGCTAACATCCTAAAAAACGCTGTAGAGGCAATTGAAGCAAAGACGGGCGGAAGTCGCGAAAAGGATTCAGGACAGATTACTGTCGAGGTGGGTGCCAGCAATAATGAAGCTTTCGTCGAAGTAACGGATAATGGTGTTGGTTTACCCGAAGATGATGTCAGGCAAAGACTAACCGAGCCATACATTACGACCCGTTCTAAAGGGACAGGGCTTGGGCTTGCTATCGTATGGAAGATTATCGAAGACCATCGGGGTAGGCTCATTATGGAAGATGCACCTGGCGGCGGTGCCAAAGTCCTGTTTCGTTTTCCGATGGTCGACCAGTCTTCTACTGCTGTTAAAGTGATGACCGGCGACAATCAATTAAGCTCTAAAGAACCGAGCATTAAAATCACTGCAAAGAGTGCGTAGAGAATATGTCTGCAGATATACTGATAGTTGACGACGAAACAGATATCCGTGTTCTGATTGCTGGGGTTTTGGGAGACGAAGGATATAGTACACGACAGGCCGGAAATGCCGAGCAGGCGTTAGAGGAGGTAAGGGCCAGGGCGCCATCTGTCATACTTTTGGACATTTGGTTAGAGGGAAGCTCCATGGATGGCATGGAGTTGCTTAAAGCGATCAAACGACTTCGCCCGCAGACTCAGGTCATCATGATCAGCGGTCACGGCACGATTGAAACTGCGGTCAAGGCAATGAAGCTAGGCGCCTACGAGTTTATAGAAAAGCCGTTCCAGTCAGATCGCCTTCTTTTGCTTGTCGAACGGGCGATCGAAGCGGCTAAATTACGGCGGGAAAATCTCGAACTTCGGTCCCGAGCGGGAGGCCCTGAAGACTTAATTGGTGCCTGCACGTCGATAACAAGTTTGAGTAGAACGATTGAAAGAGTCGGACCGACAGGATCACGTGTGCTCATTACTGGACCGGCGGGTTCGGGCAAGGAGATTGTCGCCCGCCTAATTCATCGAAATTCAAAGAGGTCTGGTGCACCGTTTGTTGTAGTCAATTGTGCGTCTCTTCAACCAGATCGCTTGCAAGAGTATCTGTTTGGTGGAAATGAAAGCTCTGCCAACGGTGGTGTTTTTGATCAAGCAGATGGCGGTACATTACTGTTGGACGAAGTTGCCGACATGCCGTTGGAAACCCAGAGCCGCATCATTCGAATTTTACAAGAGCAAAGGTTTGAAAGAGGTCACGGGCAAGGACAAGTCGAAGTTGATGTTAGGGTTATTTCGACAACCAACCGTGATCTAAAGCAAGAAATACGAGACGGCCGTTTTAGAGAAGAATTGTTTTATCGATTGGCCGTGGTTCCGGTTGACGTGCCGTCGCTCTCAGATCGACGGGAAGATATACCTGATTTAGCAAGATACTTTATGGAACGGGGCGCTCAGACTGCCGGCATCCAGCCACGGACAATCGCTGAAGATACAATTGCGGCTTTACAAACCCATCCGTGGCCAGGCAATGCCAGGCAACTCCGTAACGTTATTGACTGGCTTTTGATAATGGCTCCAGGGGATGGGTCAGACCCAATTCGCGCAGAAATGTTACCCGCCGATTTATCCAGTGATGCCCCGCAAATGCTGCGACTGGAGCGTTCTGACGAGATCATGATGCTGCCACTTCGCGATGCACGGGAAATGTTTGAGCGAGAATATATGATGGCTCAGGTAATTAGATACGGTGGTAATATATCGCGCACGGCTGAGTTTGTTGGTATGGAGCGCTCGGCGCTGCACCGTAAGCTCAAGTCTCTTGGTGTAACGACCGAAGTTCGGTTGCTGCGGGAAGGCGCGAGTGACAACTCAAAAAAAGCCGCAGAGTATTAGTTCCAAGGGCGAGGGAAAGCAATGAAAGTCGTTATTTGTGGAGCCGGTGAAGTTGGCTCCAATATTGCACGCTATCTCGCGACTGAAACCAATGATGTGACGGTTGTTGATCAGAGCCCTGAGCTCATTCGGCAGCTTTCTGAATCATTTGACGTAACTGGGCTCGTCGGTCATGCCTCACAGCCTGATGTGCTCGAGCGTGCCGGTATTGAAGATGCGGACATGATTATCGCAGTTACATTTACTGACGAAGTGAACATGATTGCCTGTCAGGTCGCTCATTCCTTGTTTGGTGTACCTACTAAAATTGCACGAATACGCAGCCAAAGTTACTTGCAGCCCATGTGGGCTAACATGTTTACCCGTGATCACCTTCCCATCGATGTTGTGATTTCGCCCGAAATTGAGATTGCCCGTGCGGTGACTCGACGTTTGGAGGTGCCCGGTGCGACAGAAGTTATTCCACTGTCTGATGACAAAGTGAGGCTGATTGGTGTGCGTGTCACAGATGAGACGCCGCTTATCAATACGCCATTACGACAGTTAACCAGTTTATTTCCTGAGATGCAGATCATCATCGTCGGAATTAAACGTGGAGACACATCTATCGTTCCTCATGCGGAAGACGAAATGTTTCCCGGTGACGACGTCTATTTTGTTGTTGCATCAGATCAATGTGAACGCGCGATGGCAGCCTTTGGTCATGAAGAGCCTGAGACGCGACGCGCTGTCATATTTGGTGGCGGTAACATTGGCCTGTTTCTGGCTCAAGAACTTGAAAGAGTTCATTCAGAAATCAACGTCAAGATTATTGAGTTGAACCGACAGCGGGCGGAAGTCGTGTCCGCCGAATTAAAGAATGCTGTGGTGATTAACGGAAACATTCTTGAGCCGGATATCCTTTACGAATCCGGGGTTGATAAGTCTGAGACGGTTATTGCTGTAACGGAGGACGATGAGACCAATATTCTAGCCTCTCTACTAGCCAAGAAATGTGGTGCGCAACGTGCGATTACCCTAGTTAACAAGTCGACCTATAACCCGTTGATGGGGCCACTTGGTGTTGACGTCGTGGTCAATCCGAGGTCCATAACCGTGTCGCAGATTCTCTCCCATGTTCGACGTGGCCGTGTTCATTCAGCCTATTCTGTTCAGGAGAATTTTGGCGAACTGATCGAAGCTGATGCCATGGAAACGTCAATTTTGGTTGGTAAACCTTTAAAAGAGGTCGACTTACCAGATAAGACTCGCGTTGGAGCCATCATTCGAGATGGTCACATTATTGTACCCAGACCACAAACGGTCATTGAAGGGGGAGACCGGATAATCCTTTTCGCAGCGACAGAAGCCGTGCGTAAGGTTGAGAAATTATTCTCGGTCCTCCTAGAGTACTTCTAGAAATACCATGACTCGTTTCGCGTATGTCAACGGCCGCTATGAGACACAAAGCGCGGCTTCAGTCTCGATTGAAGATCGTGGGTATCAATTCGCAGATGGAGTTTACGAGGTCGTTGCATTGTGGAACGGCTGCCCAATTGACCTATTAGGCCATATGGATCGACTAGAACGGTCAATGGCAGAGGTGCAGTTTCCCAACCCGCCTTCACGAATGGCATTAAAAGTTATTGCTCGGGAGCTTGTCCGCCTCAATAGGATCCGAACAGGTATTCTCTATATTCAGATCAATCGAGGTGCTGCTCCTAGAAACCATCCTTTCCCAGGCGATCATATCAACTGTTCAGTTGTCATGACGGTCCGGCACGGCCTCGGTCCGTCAGACACAGAAATTGAGAACGGTGTAGCTCTAAAAGTTGAAGAGGATCAGCGGTGGCGAAGAAGGGACATAAAAACAATTGGTCTATTGCCCAATGTTCTGACCAAGCAAGCTGCAAAATCTGTTGGTGCATTTGAGGCTTTGTTAGTTAATCCTGATGGAACAGTGACAGAAGCGAGTGCCGCTAATGTTTGGCTTGTGGACGCGGGCGGCGATCTTGTGACTCGTCCGCTGGGCCTAGATATTTTAGGTGGCATTACGCGGGCGCGGGTTATGGCGCTAGCGGCAGATGCCGGTCGAAAGGTGCGTGAAGCAACGTTTACTCTTGATCAGGTGTTAGCAGCACGTGAAGTTTTCCTGACGGGGACCACAACCTTTGTTTTGCCGGTTACCAAAATTGACCACACAGTGATTGCTAACGGGCATCCGGGTGAAATCGCTTGCGATCTTCGAGATCGTTACCAGGCGTTTCTAAATGCTCACGAACCAGATACAAGCTGGCATGTCGGCTGAGAAAGAAGGGACCGCGCTGGCAAAGCCTGAAGCCATCTTATTCGATTGGGATGGAACACTCGTTGACAGCCACCCGGTTCTAGCGGCCGCGATGAATCACACGTTGGAATTTTACGGTCGTGAACCATGGACCTATGAACAGTGGCAAGCATGGTTAGGTCTGTCCGCTCGGGACGCATTTCCAAAAGAGTTTGGCGAAGACTGGCAACAAGCGCGAACCATTTATCTCGACGCCTACGGAAAGCTACATTTGGAAAAAATCCAGTTGCTTGAGGGTGCAACCGAATTGATCACCATGCTGGCGAATGAGTCTGTTCCGCTTGCCGTCGTTAGCAATAAAACCGGTCACTACCTCCGCGCTGAAGCGGCGCATTTTGGATGGCAGGACACGTTCTCCGCTTTGGTTGGATCAGGTGATAGTCAGCGTGACAAACCGGCTACTGATCCAGTTTATGACGCGATGCGCCCTATGGACCTTCAGCCGGGAAAAACGACTTGGTTTATCGGCGATAATGATGTCGATGTGGCCTGCGGTCGCGCTGCGGAATGCACAACAATTTTGGTTGGTGAGGGGTACCCAGACTCAGACCCGGACCACAGAGTGAGAGGTCTAGTCGCGCTTCGAAACTTGATTCTCGAGAAGCTCAAATCGGATTAAATCAGCTCTCAGTGAGAGACGTGGTTGACCCACTCGAAAGAAACCCTCTAGATACGGGGGCAAGTCCGCGCACAATCAATGCCACCGGATAAAAAAGAAAATAATCAAGGTGTTAACCTATGTCTGGCGAAAAATCACAAAACGTACAGGACGTCTTTCTCAACACAATTCGAAAGAATAAGACCCCGGTGACCGTATTTCTGGTCAACGGGGTCAAACTCCAAGGAATCGTGACTTGGTTTGACAACTTTTCAATGCTGCTCCGCCGCGATGGTCATACCCAGCTGGTTTACAAGCACGCCATTTCAACGGTGATGCCGTCTGGCCCATTGCAGCTGTTTGATCCTGAAGTCCAAGATGACTCGGCTAAGGAAGAGGGTGCCGAATAGGCTTTCATCCGTGTGACCGCTACCGGCCAATACTCCGATCCCGCGGCTACTGCGAAAGCAAAGACCCGCGTAGTTGTTCTTTATCCTGATCTGCGGCAACGACCGGCCGCGGATGAAACGCGCGCGCGCGTCGAAGAAGCCTGTGGACTGGCGGCGGCGATTGATCTCGACGTCGTTCATGCGGAACATATTTCTGTTTCGCGTCCGCGCCCGTCGACATTGTTTGGCAAAGGCGTGGTTGAACGCTTCGAAGCGTTGATTAAAGCCTTGGAGGCAGACCTTGTTGTCGTTGATCACAGTTTATCCCCGGGCCAGCAGCGCAATTTAGAGCGGGCCTGGAAATCAAAGGTTATCGACCGGACTGGTCTCATTCTGGAAATCTTCGGTGAACGAGCGCGAACTCGAGAAGGGATGCTGCAAGTTGAATTGGCGCATCTCACCTACCAAAAGAGCCGGCTTGTCCGAAGCTGGACTCACTTGGAGCGGCAAAGAGGCGGCGCGGGTTTTCTTGGTGGTCCAGGGGAATCCCAAATCGAAATTGACCGCCGCTTGATTGCAGACCGCATTACACGTCTTAAAAAAGAATTGGATAAGGTCGTGCGCACCCGCGACCTGCATCGTGCCGCTCGCAAACGGGTGCCGTATCCCATTATCGCGCTAGTCGGTTACACCAACGCTGGAAAGTCCACGCTGTTCAATTATTTGACGGAATCTGCTGTGCATGCACAGGACCAGTTGTTTGCAACCTTGGATCCCACCATGCGTGCTCTCGAGCTTCCGTCTGGTCGTAGGGTGATTCTCTCTGACACGGTTGGATTTGTCTCAGACCTTCCGCACGAGTTGGTTGCTGCCTTTCGAGCTACGCTAGAAGAAGTGATTGAAGCGGATGTCATCATCCATGTGCGCGACATTTCTCATGCGGAAACTGAAGATCAGAAGCGCGATGTAGAGGAGGTGCTTTCTCGGATGGATATTGAATCCAGCGACAGGCACCCCATTCTAGAAGCCTTGAATAAGGTTGATCTACTCGATGGCTCGTCACGAGGGTTGATGCATGACCCAACGGCAAGTGATGCAGCCGCGTTACCCGTGTCGGGATTAACCGGTGATGGCACCGCGGAGCTCATTGCCCATGTCGAGCGGCTCATTTCTATCGGACGCCGCGAGCTTGGCGTAGCGGTCCCCGTGGAAGACGGTAAAACTTTGGCCTGGCTCTATCGCAAGGGTGAGGTTGTTGCGCGGGAAGATGGAGACAGTGAAACAAAGGTCACGGTGTTTCTCGACCCTGCCGATGCGGATCGCCTGTCTGCAAATGAGTCAGTCCGGCTGTTGTGACTCCGTCTACCTATTCCCCCGCACTAATCCGCGACGTTGAAGAGCTAATTCAGGCGGTTTCCAAAACCACGATTTTTTTTAGGTACCAAAGTCTCGCTAATAACGAGATCCGCACCAAAAGTGGGCCTGGTGCTCTTGTCACCATTGCCAATGAAGAAGCCGAAAGTGCCTTGGCTGATGACTCTTAAGTCTAGAGGCTAGGCGCCTGGACCCGTCGTCGCCAGCTGTCTATCCAATTGCAGTGACATTTTCGGCGCCTTTTGCCGGAACGAGTTCACCTTCCAATCATACATCACGTAGCCGGGCATTGGGGCTGGGAGAACAGACATGGCGTTGTGACTCAGCACCGGGGCGTCGGTGACGATGCGCAGTAAGCCGTCGGTTTTGGTAATGCGTATTTCAGAACCGAATTTGTATGGCGCCCAACATGAGGCGAGGGGTAGCGCGACCAGAAGGCCAATCAAAGCTCGAGAAATTCGCTTTGTGTTTTTCATGGGGCGTCTACTTCTGCCTCAGTTTTTGCCTGCTGCCAAAGGTCTTCCAACTCGTCTAAACTGGCGTCCTGCGGTGCTCGTCTCTCTTTTGCTAGCATGCGCTCAATATAACGAAAGCGCTGCTCGAACTTGAGATTGGTTTGGCGCAAAGCAGACCCGGGCTCAACCTTGATCTTTCTTGCCAAGTTGACCACTGCGAATAGCAAGTCACCTAATTCATCTTCAATACGGTCAGAGTCTGAGCCAGCCGTCAATTCGGCTTCCAACTCCCCAATTTCCTCTCGAATTTTATCAAACACGGGCGCAGTCTCCGGCCAATCAAAGCCGACCCGCGCCGCGCGCTTCTGCAACTTCTCAGCCCGTTTCATGGCGGGCAGGGCGGTTGGAACGTCATCAAGCACACTTGGCAGCGCATTGGGTTTTTGCTTCTCAGCCCGTTCGCTGGCTTTTATTGCCTCCCAATTCGCTGTCTGGGCGTCTGATCCCTTAATCACCGCGTCGCCAAAGACATGAGGGTGTCGCCGGATCATCTTAGCTGTGATAGCGTCTGTGACGTCGCCGAAATCAAACCAGTTTTCTTCTTCTGCCATGCGGGCGTGGTAGACCACCTGCAGGAGCAAATCCCCCAACTCGTCTTTCAGCGCGGCCATATCATTGCGGGAGATGGCATCGGCCACTTCATAGGCTTCTTCAATTGTATAGGGGGCTATGGATTTGAAGTCCTGCTCGATGTCCCAGGGGCAGCCGGTGTCAGGATCGCGCAACTGCGCCATAATATCCAATAAAGCCGCCAATGTGTGCTGTTTCGCCATGGCCAACGGCTTAGCGCGCCTGGGCTTTGCAATCAACCAGAGGCCCCAAGACTGGTCGATTTTGTAGCAATCAGGCGTGATCAGTAGCAGCGTACCGCGCAGTGAAGCTTGCCTGAATCGACCTTGGAATACTGGCGCGGGAAGCTTCCCGGGCGATAGCGGCGACACGGATCGTGGCACGGCCGGAAACGGCGCGACCTCGGCAGGAGCCGGCAACCCCGGCCGCGGGGTGATCTTCTGAAGTTCCGCCTGTCTGCCGCAAAATTTTCAGGCACTTTCGCCTTTCGAGCGCGAGCGCGCCGGCCCTTGAGATTAACCTTTGAGAAGCGCAGAATTGCAACACAAAGCGTAACTAGGGAGGGCAGCGTCATGGCTGACTCAAATTCGAAACGAAAGTCCTATACGGCGGACTTCATTAAATCAGATACCGACGAAGCGGTGTTTCTTGGCAATCCGCTGATGGACGACATGATGACGTCGATTATCGCTCTTGGGGCCGAGGTGTGGGCCAACCGTCGGCGCACCCGAATCATTGAATTGCTGATGGAAAAGGAAGGCGCGGTCACCCGTGAGATGATCGAGGCCTATGTGCCGACCGAGGACGAAGAGGCAGAAATGCGCGATGAGCGCGATGCTTTTATTCAATTGACCTACGGGCATATCGCGCGGACCGGCGAAGACCAAACCGCGCTCGATGGCAGTGCCAAAACAAACCCTGGCAAAGCCTCGGCCAACGAAACTGACGACGACATGACCGGCGATGCCGGTATGGGAATGGGAGGCTGACCATGATGAACAGACGGACTCTATTTGGAGCCTCAGCGGCCACGGCTTCTTTTGTCGGCGCTTTGTTCGGCAGCAAGAAAGCCTCAACAGCGACAACGACCTCTTCCAAATTTTCATCTGCTGATGTGGAACCCCGTGGCTCTAAGGGCCGCCTCGAACGGCTGCCGCGCCAGCACCTAGAAGCGCAACATGATTTCATCACCGGATTTCGTGTGTTCGCCAATCGCGACATGACCAGCGCCGCGCGGCGACGCATTGCCAAGATTATGCGGGCCAAGGGCATCGACCCCACCAAGCGTCTCTCTTATAAAGAAGTGCTAGGTCATGTTGGTGGTGACCCACTCGTGGCGGCAAGTGCGCGCATGTGGCTTAGCGCCCAGCAAATTAATTGGAAAACCCTGTACGACGAATTTCATGGCAATGCCAACGCGTATCTTGCCGAAATGGAAGCAACCGACAATGCAGGTCCGGGCACGTTAGAACTCAATCCGGATATGTATATTCCAGAATATTTAACCCATGAAATTCACATTCAACCCGGTGGCTACGTCGGGGATGAATTTGCTGGTCACATTTATCACTACGGCACCAATAACTTCTTTGAAGGCCGTAATGATCAAGACGAGTTGCATATCGGTCTTGCCACAGCCATGCCCGAGCCAGAGGACGGCAAGGTGGTACGGGTGCTTGATCAAGGGTGCAGCTGTGGCCAGTTGAGTGTGGCGCTCAAGGAACGATTCCCAGACGCCGAGGTGTGGGGCATCGATGTTGGTGGGCCAATGGTCCGCTATGCCCACATGCGGGCAGTCGACATTGGCATTGACGTGAACTTCGCACAGCGCCTGGCTGAGGACTCTAAGTTCCCAGACAACCATTTTGACATTGCCACCAACAACATCATGTTCCACGAGGTGACAACCGAAGCGGCGCATGAAATTCTCGCGGAGTCCTTCCGGGTGTTACGTCCGGGTGGGGTGTATTACCCAATCGATTTCTATACCGGGAATCCGGCACCGAAAGGTGTGTTTAGTACCTTCCGGCAATGGTGGGACAGCCGCTGGAATGGCGAGCCCTGGCGATTAGACTATGCCAAGTTCGATATGGCGGCGGCGATGCGCAAGGCTGGATTCATAGTCAATGAAAACGGTCCGCCGAGCCGACGCGGCGCAAGACGTAATATTTTAGGAACGAAACCGACCTAATAGCCCTCATTTGCGCGCGTAGTAGTTACCCGTTGTTACCCAGAAAGCCTGCATTTCTGGGGTTTCCTCGGGTATACAGGAGTGGCCTCTGAAGAGTATTTGTCAGAGGAGTTTTGGACTGCCGATTGGACTTTTATAGATGCCACTAAACAAGACATGGATATCTCTGCTCGTTGTCGGAGTGATTGGCGTCACGGCGATCTACCTGTGGCAAGATGATGCCGCCGCGCCGGCCAGTGCGGATATTCAAACCACTAAAGTCAGCCGGGAAACACTGACCCGGGAAGTGATCGCAACCGGAGTCATTCGACCGGTCGTTGGCGCTGAAATTAACGTCGGCTCGCGGGTATCAGGCATTGTTCAAAACCTACCGGTCAAGGTGGGGGATCGTGTAGAAGCCGGTGAGCTTCTCGCCCAATTAGATCCAACACCGTTTGAAGCCCTGGTTCAGCAAGCCACCGCAGATGTGGATTTATCCAAAGCGGAATTGGCGTTGGCCGAAAGTAATTTGGCCCGCAAACAGAATTTGGCAGCAGAGGGCTTCAGTCCGGAAGCGGATTTGCAGCAGGCTATTCGGGATATCAATGTGGCGCGGGCAAAACTGGCGCTCAACGACGCCAAGCTAAGATCCGCTGAGATTGATTTAGGGTACACGCGCATCACCGCGCCGATCAAAGGTGTAATCGCCGATGTGACGACGCGGGAAGGGGAGACAGTTGCGGCCAGCTTCTCTGCGCCCAAGTTTGTATCGATCGTTGATCTTGATCGTCTTGAAGTTCAGGCCTTTGTTGATGAGACAGATATCGGTCGCGTGTTTGTCGGCCAGAATGCGCGTTTTGAAGTGGACACTTATTCGGATCGGGATTTCCAAGCCAAGGTAACGGCCATCAACCCTAAGGCGGAACTCCAGAACAGCGTGGTCAATTATATCGTCGTGCTCGACTTTGAAGGACAAGAGGGCAGCATCTTGCGTCCAGAAATGACAGCCCATGTGCGGCTACAGCTAGAGGAACGTAACAATGTTCTTACAGCTCCGCGCAGTGCCTTGCGCCGACAAAATGGGCGGCAAATGATTGTGGTTCAACGCGACGGAGATTGGACCACTCAGCCGGTCCGTATAGGATGGCGAACAGATCAAAAAGTTGAGATTGTAGATGGCGTGACGGAAGGCGATGTCATTCAACTTAATCCAAGTTAATCGCCCTCGGGGGAAAAGGAGCGACCAGTGATTCAGTTAAAGGGGATTTGCAAATCCTATCCGCGGCCAGATGAAGGTCCGCTTGAAGTCTTGCGCAACATTGAGCTGAATATCTACGAAGGCGATTACATTGCCATTGTTGGTCCATCAGGCTCGGGCAAGTCAACATTGATGAATATTCTCGGGCTGCTCGATCATGCGGACAGTGGTGAGTATGTGATGGATGGTGAGAATGTCGCAGGTTTATCGCCTGCGAAACTCGCCAAGCTGCGGAACGAAAAAATCGGGTTTGTGTTTCAGCAATTTCATTTGCTGCCTCGGACGACCGCGATAGAAAACGTCGAAATTCCATTGATTTACTCCAACGCCGACAACCCGGAAGAGCGGGCCATAGAGGCTCTTAAGAATGTTGGGCTTGAGGAGCGTTTGAAGCATATGCCCGAAGAGCTTTCTGGTGGACAGCAGCAGAGAGTCGCCATTGCGCGGGCGTTGGTTACAGACCCGCAGCTGATCCTCGCTGATGAACCGACCGGGAATTTAGATAAGGCTTCGGGTGAAGGCCTGATGGATTTACTTCAAAATTTAAATGAGGACGGCCGGACCATCGTGGTGATTACCCATGATGAGAATCTGGCCAAGCGGGCGAAACGGACGGTGCGTATCGATGATGGCCGTCTCAGTGAATTGCGTGATGTTACCCCGGACTCAAGTGGGAGTTCTGGCGAAACCCAAATGGGAGATGTGGCATGAACACGAAACTTCTATTCGCAGGTAGCGCGCGCATGATGATGCGCTACAAAATGCGGACTTTCTTTATGGCAATTGGTATTGTGGTTGGCGTGACCGCGCTGGTCTTTATGCGGGCCATGGGTGTTGGCGCCGAGCAGGCGATGATGGATACGGTCAACAAAACCTTCTCTACGGCAACGATCAACTTGGTTGCTGGTGGTGGGCATATGGGGCCGCGGGCTGGCGGGCCGGTGACTTCGCTTAGAGTTGCTGACTTTGATGCCATCGAGAATCAAATTGATGGCGTTGTTATAACTGGTGCGATGCAGTGGCTCCCTAGTGAGGATATTCGTTATCAAGGCAATACACGACAAATGAGTATCTACGGATATACGGATCAAACCGAAGCTGTTTGGCTCCGCGGTGTTGAATATGGTGAGTACTTCACGTCCGAAGATATTGAGTCTGCATCGCGTGTTGCGGTAATCGGACAACGGGCCGCAGAAGCGTTGTTTGGAGATGAAGACCCTATCGGCAAGCAGATCCAAGCAGGCTCTGTGCCACTTCGAATTAAAGGTGTGCTCGAGTTGCAGGGGATTGATACCCACGGCGCCGATAAGGATGACGAAATTCATGTGCCCGTGACAACGTTGATGCGTCGTCTGATGAATGTGGACCACGTGTTCGCAGGTCGAGTAATTATTGATGACCCCGACAACGTGGAAAATGTTGGAGAAGAAATCAAATTACTCATGCGGGAGCGGCATTCTCTAAATGAAGGAGAACCTGACGACGTTGTTGTGATTACGCCGAATCTTGTTCAGGACATTGTGAGCAACGCGAACCGGGTACTCGGACGGTACCTTCCAGCCGCCGCAGGTGTGGCGTTGTTAGTGGCTGCGATTGTCATTGCAAACATCATGCTGATTGCGGTGAAGGAGCGGGTACCGGAAATTGGTATTCGCAAAGCGGTTGGCGCTGAAAGCGGTCAGATTAACTTTCAGTTCCTGACTGAAACCGTGGTGATTGCGTTGACCTCTGGCTTGTTCGGTATCGGCATCGGGATGATCGCGGCTGTCGCATTTGGAAATTTGAGTGATGTGCCGATGATTGTGACGCCAGGGTCCTTGGCTCTTGGACTCGGCGCTGCCGTGTTGGTCGGCATCTTTGCGGGTGTTATGCCAGCACGCCAAGCCTCGGCAATGGATCCAGTAAACGCATTGCGGTAGATCTCCATAAATGAAGTGGCAGAAAAACCTCCGCTTCTCCTTTAGAGCGATCAACCGGTCCCGAGGGCGGGCACTACTGTCTATCAGTGGTGTCGCGATCGGTATTACGGCTGTGGCAATTCTCATCGGCGCCGGGGCAGGGGCCGAGCGGGCGTTTCAGAAATCTCTGGAGCAACTCGGTGAGAATCTTATGGCCGTCAACGCGGCTCGCACAGAGACGGATGCACTGCGCGGCGCGAGCCAGCTCTACCGCACCCTCAAGCTCAATGATTGGGAAGCGATTAAGTTTCTTGAAAGCGTTAAGCGTGCAGCTCCCGTTGCCGATGGCGGTCGTACGCTAAAAGTCGGGCGCATTGCGCAGGCCTTTACAGTGCTCGGCACGACACCAGAGTTTCAAGAGGCGAAGAAATTTAATCTCGTTGCAGGACGATTCATAGACCAGGACGACATTGATAATAGACATCGTGTTGCCGTCGTCGGCGCGGACGTGGTGAGCGATTTGTACTTTGGAGAATGGCCGTTAGGAGAGCGGGTGTCCGTTGGTGGCGTGCCGTTCACCATTATCGGTATTCTTAAACGGAAAGGATTGAACCCGGATGGGACAAGCGATGATGGACAAATCATCGTTCCCGTGACAACTGCGCAACGTCGTGTGTTCAATATTGACTACTTGTCGCGAATCTTTGTGCAAGCTGTGTCTCAGCCTGCAATTGATGAAGCGAACAAAGATATTACGGCCCTTCTTCGAGATGAGCATGGTTACGGCCAGCCTAACTATACCGATGATTTTGAAATCCAAGATCAAGACTCATTGCTGGCTACTCAAGAGCAAATGAAAGGTTCTTTCAGTGAACTGACAGTGGGGCTTGCTGCTTTGACATTGGGGCTAGGTGGGGTCGGATTGCTTGCCGTGTCATTGTTATCTGTAAGAGAGCGGTATGGCGAAATTGGATTGCGCATCGCCGTTGGGGCCAGGCCACGCGACATACTGACTCAGTTTCTGACAGAGTCCGTATTGCTGGCTGTGATGGGTGGAATTACGGGTATTCTTGTCGGCGGCGCGTGTATTCTCATTGGCAGCCAGCTTACCGGATGGAGCATGATTCTAACTTGGGAATCCGCGGCCTATCCGTTCTTAATTTCGCTCGCTATCGCAGTAGTTTTTGGTGCATTTCCTGCGCTTCGGGCGGCGCGGCTTGATCCAATCGTGGCGTTACGAAGTAAGTAAGAAAAGTTGCGCATTAGGTATATTTGAGTCCATTGACTCACCCCTGGGGAGGGCGCACCGTTAGGAATTAGACGCACAAAAAAGACACCTTCTAAAATAAGGAGAGAGCGACCGTGAAAACGCGATCAATGACAAAAGCCATCGGGCTCTGCGGAACACTGCTCGCCGGTGTGTGGACTGCGGGTGCACTTGCCCAATCCGTACCTGAGTTGGTTCGTCCTGATGGAAGCTATCCAACCGTTCCGTTGGAAAAAGATGTGGTCGTTCTCAAGGTCGTTCAAAACGAGCCTCAGCTTCTTCAAGAGGCCGAGAGCGTTGAAGCGGGCCTTAAAGAAAACGTCCGCCGGATGGGCTATTGGATCAACAAGGCCTGCACGGAAGGCAAAAAGCCTGATTTCATTCTGTTCAATGAGTTTCCGCTGACCGGGTATTCCTCTGGCACGCGTGAAGAAAAACTAAAGTTCACCATTCAAGTCCCTGGCCCCGAAACAAAAGCTATCGGTGAGTTTGCCAAAGCGTGTGACACCTACATCATCTTTGGTAGTTACGCGACGGACCCGGATTGGCCAGGCCATATTCTGAGCCTTAATCCAGTGATTGGCCGAGACGGTGAAATCAAACACACCTATTGGAAAACCCGCAACGCCTCTCGGTATACCGATGACGGTGGAGAGATACCCACCACGACGATTGAAAACGTCCGAACCAAGTTTCGGGCGAAGTACGGCATTGCGGAAGAATTCCCGGTTCTGCAAACGGAGTTTGGCAATATCGCCGTGAGTACGGTTCAGATTGACCCATTTGTCTTTGCCGCCTTTGCCATGCGGGGGGTTGAGATCATGTTGCGCACGGCGACCGGGTTTTCTGAAGTCGATGTGCAGGGGATTGCCTATTACAACAACGTCTATTCTGGTATGTCGAATATCACGTTCCCATCTAACCCGAACTTCCCCAAAGGGTTCGGCGGAAACTCGCTGATCGTCGCGCCGGGCGGCAAGATTTTAGCTCAGGAAAAAGGTGACGCCGAAGCCATCGTCGAAGCGGAACTTAATATCGCAGAACTACGCAAGGATCGGCGTATCCCGCGTTATCCGATGGAAGTCGTCAAGCCGGTCTTCGATCAGTTTGTTCAGGAAGTTCCGATCGATATTCTTGATATCCCGCAAGATGAATTGCCGCAAACGCGACAAGATATGAAAGGGCTGATGGACCAGCGCAGCCGGTGGCTCAACCTGCAAGGTGATGCCGGCTAAGGTTTTCAGACACTTAGCGTTCAATGCGGGCATGGTGGGAATGATATCCTTCCATGCCCGTTTTGCTTTTGGGGTGAGAGGACGGATGCCCACCCGAGCCTTTATCCAGCGTTGCATTCTATTTTTAATTGTTGGCAGCCCGTGCCTTCAAGCTCTATAAATGTTCTTATTATGTTCTATCGGGAGGATTAGCGATGTGCGGCAGTTTATCTGGCTATAAGCCATGGAAAGACATCCATGACCATTATGCGCTTTCCATTGCCAGTGAGCCGCTTAAAAAAGCTGACCCACAGCCAACAGCCGTTGTGCGTCCGACGGACCAGAGACCTTTTATTCGCGTGGCCGGGGGGAAAAAGGGGCTCGACCTTGGGATTTGGGGTTTTCCACCGCCGGAAGGACGATCTAACCCGATCATCAATGCCCGTTGTGAGACAGTTTATGTGCTGCCGACCTTTGCCAAAGCCTTTGAAAAGCACCGCTGCGTGATACCGGTCACCGGATACTATGAATGGAAGAAAGAAGTCGACGGGTCTAAGACGCCGTGGCGCTTTTGTCTCGATGGACCGGCCAACAATGGTGGCGCTGTCAGCGAACGGATGACGGCGCGAAATCGGAAGTTTGAGGGTGAGGGTGGCAGCCTGTTTGTTTTAGCGGGCATCTTCATGGTCAACCGAGCAACCGGACATCGGCATTTCGCCATAATCACGACAGAGCCAAACGAGCTGGCGGCCGAGATCCACGACCGCATGCCCTTAATTCTGACAGACTCAATGATGGACCTCTGGCTGACACCCTACACAGCGCCTCAGGCGTTAAAACGGATGTGCCGACCTTACGAAGGCAGCAACCTGATTGCCCAGCCAGTTTCCAAAACACTGCATCAATCACCAAAGTATGTAGACGAAAATCAGATGAGTTTGGGGGTGTGAGTAAGAGTTGGGGAGACCTGCGAAACCAGAAAGCGTCATACCAAGTTGTCGCATAATGTATATTATGTATATTTTAGTTATATAAGAATCCCAGCATTTCTGGGGTTTAGGCTTTGCGTTCTTTTTGTCTGCTCTCTTACGCCTGACAGACATATTGCTCGCGATGTTCTTAAAGCTTGGGTCTAACTACACTCAGCTTACCTGTTGTTTTTAATCGCAAATCCCCCTTTAACCGAACCGCGCTTTTAACGTCCGCGCAGTGCGGTATGATCGAAGCCATTCTTCTAATCAAAAAAACACATACGGGCTTAAGCACAAACTCCAGCATGCCAAATTCCACTGATAGTCATGTCGCATCACACTCCTATGCGTCGAATTTCTATAAAGAGCAAACACCCGCGCATCTGCATTACGCCCAGTTGTGTGGCGTCGGAGGCCAAGCTGGTGTCGGCTTACCCACGGCGTTTTCATCCGATGACATGTTTGCCAGCTGCGATATTGGCTGTGGTTTTGGTCTTACGCCACTCATTACAGCGGCTGTCGATCCAACAGCTGATATTTGGGGCTTTGATTTCAATCCGGAGCACATTTCCAGTGCCACAGCGCTCTCGGAGGTTGCCGGTATTTCAAATGCCACGTTTCTAACGGCAAGCTTTGAAACGTTTCTGGATCAAGAAACCCCAGATTTTGACCTCATTACCCTGCACGGCATCTTTTCCTGGGTAAGCCCGGAAAACCGGCAGCAAATCAGAGATATCCTGGCGAAAAAGCTAAAGCCCGGCGGTATGGTTTACGTCAGCTACAACTGTTCTACGGGTTGGGCCTCTGCCGCGCCAATGCAACAGTTTTTATGTGATTACGTCGATAGACATGGATCCGAGCTAAAGAAAGGAGCCATAGACTCTGTTGTATTGGTTGACCAAATGCGCACGGCTGGGGCGTCATTTTTTGGCGTAAACCCACAAGCTGGGAAAATCTTAGATAAGGCGCTCCAATCGGACCCTCGCTATCTGGTTCACGAATACCTCACGGGGCATTGGACCGTGTTTTCACCGGCGCAGGTGGCAAATGAGCTGTCAGGCGCTGGTTTGGAATACGCCGGAAGCGCTGATGTCACCCATGCGTTCGATGTGTTCCACATGACTCCTGAGGCTCAGGCAATGCTGAACAGTATTGATGACCCGCTATTGCGGCAGGGTGTTCGTGATTTCTTCATGACCCCCCTGCTCCGCAAGGATATTTTTGTTAAGAATCCGCAACAGATATCACCTAAACAACAGACAGAACTCCTTCTAGACCAACGGTTTTGCACCACCAAAGCCGCTGATCAACTGCCGCAGCATTTCAACTTTCCACGCGGCGGCGTGAGTCTGACAGCAGAGGCGCACGCGGCCATCAAAGCGGCGATGATTCAAGGGCCGGCTTCAGCGCGTATGATCATCGACGCCAGCAGTACGGAAACGAAAAGCGTTTTAAACGGCCTCAAGCTATTGACGAATATTGGATTTCTCGCCCCAGCTTTACCTGAGGCAATGACAAAAGCAGCCCAAGAGCAAACATACCGGTTTAACGCGGCGCTGGCCGGATTCGAAGAAAATGGCGATGAGCCCGTGCCATTCTATGCCTCACCGGTTACCGGCGGCGGTATTTCTCGCGATACTGATCCAGCGTTACGGCAGGCACTGGGCATTAGAGTTTGACGACCATTCCATCGTAGGCGGGTGTCACCCCAGCTGGGCATTTTTCCAACACGGCATCGTAATCTAGGCTTGGTCCCATATGCGTGACGATCGCGCGCTTGGGCTTGAGTTCGTCTATCCATTCAAGGGCTTGGCTCAGGCTCACATGTGTTGCGTGGTCGCGCTTATTGGTGAGCGCACCAATGATCCACACGTCGAGGTCTTGAAGCGAGTCCATAGCTGCGTCTGGCAAGTTCATAAGGTCGGTCGAGTACGCGAAATCACCAATGCGGAACCCGAGGGTGTTCATTACGCCATGATCTTGGAGAAAAGGCGTAATGGTCATATTGCCAGCAGTAAACGGCATTGGAGCATCTATGATGTTGGGTAGCAGCCATGGCCGAAATATGGGCTGACCGGGCGCAAGCCCTTCGAAGGCGTAGCCAAAGCGCGTTTCGAGATCTTTCATGGTGTCGACGTCGGCCCAAATGTTGAGTGGGCCACCAAGCACGCGGTTTACTTCACGTAACTCGTCTAACCCGTTGGTGTGATCGGCGTGACCATGGGTAAAGAGAACGGCGTCGAGGGTTTGTATACCTGCATCCAAACATTGAACCCGTAAGTCTGGCGAGGCATCGATGAGAATGCGGGTGCGGCTAGTTTCGACGAGAAGGGACGCACGACGGCGATTATTACGCGGATTGCCTTGGTTGCAGGCACCCCATCCGGCTGAAACCGAGGGCACACCCCCTGCTCCACCGCAGCCAAGAATGGTGATTTTAACGTCCTCACCAGCAGGCGATAGCTTTTCGGCTGGTACGGCCATGAGCCCCTGTTATGCCGCAGCTTTGCTAAACAGGCGGAAAAAGTTCTCTGTGGTTTGTTCAGCAAGGCTTTCAGGAGACAACCCATGGAGTTCAGCCACACACGCAGCTGTGTGCGCGACAAAGGCCGGTTCATTGCGTTTCCCGCGTTTCGGCACGGGGGCTAAGTAAGGTGAGTCTGTTTCAACCAATACCCGATCCAGGGGCACGCGTTTTGCCGTCTCACGCAATTCTTCCGCTTTTTTGAAGGTGACTATCCCTGAAAGCGAAATATAAAGCCCTAAATCTACTGCTTTTTCAGCGAGTTCTGGGCCGGAGCTAAAGCAATGTATAACGCCAGCAAATGGGCCCGCTGCCATTTCGTCTTCAAGAATACGAGACATCTCTTCGTCCGCATCTCTGGTGTGTATGACGATTGGCAGCCCGGCCTCGCGTGAGGCTTGGATGTGGGTGCGAAACTGGCGCTCTTGAACGGCCCGAGGGCTGTTATCGTAAAAGAAATCTAGTCCAGTCTCGCCAAAGGCAACAACTTTGGCGTCATTGGTGGCAATATCGATCAGTTTTTCCTTGTCGATTTCGGGTTCATTTTCGGCTTCATGCGGATGGATTCCGACGGTGCAGTGCATGTCGTCAAAGCGTGCTGCGATCGCCCGCACCTGTTCGAATTTGGTGATATGGGTGCAGATGGTCAGGAAATGCCCGACCCCTGCTTCCCGTGCGCGCCCTACGACCCCTTCTAAATCATCCTGGAAATCAGGGAAATCAAGATGGCAATGGCTGTCGACTAACATCTCGATGCCTCCCCCTACTCCGCGCCTTCGTCTGTGAACTCTAATCTTTGGAACACGGGTTCTGGCGTAGGTAATTCCTCACCCGGTACCGGCGCATGCCCAGGCGCGAATGCCATGAAATCTCGTTGGTCCTCAGGGACAGCCAGCTGGTCGAGAATATCCTCGGTGGCATGTGGTGTGAAAGGTTGCATCACCAGGGCAAGCAGGCGGATGACATCGGTTAGCACGTACAACACGGTGGCCATCCGCTCTGGATCTTCTTTACGCAGGACCCACGGAGCTTGTTTATCGACATATCCGTTGGCGGCGCGCACCACGGTCCAAATGGATTCCAAAGCATCATGAAACGCTTGACGGTCAACGGCCTCGCGTACCGGATCTAGCATCTCAGCTGCAGCATTAAGGATGTTTGCGTCATCAGGCGTGAAATTGCCTGGTGTTGGCACCTTGGCATCGCAGTTCTTGTGAATCATCGACAGGACGCGTTGTGATAAGTTGCCGAATTCGTTCGCAAGTTCGCCATTTGCTCTTTGTATCAGGGCTGTTTTTGAGAAATCGCCATCGTTGCCAAAGGGCACTTCTCGCAGCAGGAAGTACCGCAATTGATCGAGGCCGTAGTCTTCGATCAGAGCGTTGGGATCTATAGCGTTGCCCAAAGACTTCGACATCTTTTGGCCTTCGATAGTCCACCAACCATGGGCAAAGATGCGTTTTGGGAGAGGCAAACCGGCGGCCAGCAAAAACGCGGGCCAATAAACACAGTGAAAACGAATGATATCTTTGCCGATCATATGCAGATCAGCAGGCCACAGAGCTGTATATTCCTCAGCGTTTTCATCGGGATAACCGACGGCTGTCAGGTAGTTTGTGAGGGCGTCAATCCACACATACATGACGTGTTTATCATTGCCAGGTACGGGTACACCCCAGTCAAAGGTGGTGCGAGAGATTGAAAGATCTCGCAGACCGCCCTTAACAAAGCTGGTGACTTCGTTTCGACGGCTTGCGGGAGCAATGAACTCTGAATAACTATCGTAGTACTCCAAGAGGAGTGGCTCAGCCGCTGAGAGACGGAAGAAGTAGCTCTCTTCCTCGACCCATTCTACTGGATTACCGTTGGGCGCAAGCTTTGTGCCGTCTGGTCCTGAGGTTAGTTCGTCTTCTGTGTGGTAGGCTTCGTCCCGGACTGAATACCAGCCAGAATAGGTGTCGAGAACAATCCACGGCTTGCCATCGGGCGCAGTGTTGTCAGCGATACGGGTCCATAAGGCTTGGCAGGCCCGTGTATGGCGCTCTTCCGTGGTTCGAATGAAATCGTCATTGGTGACATCAAGATTTTCTGTCAGATCACGGAATGTCTTGGATACTTCGTCGGTAAAGGCTTGCGAGCTGACCCCTTTTTCAGCTGCTGCTTTAGCTACTTTTTGTCCGTGTTCATCGGTTCCGGTCAGAAACTTGACTCGATAACCGTCCAACCGCTTGAAGCGCGCCAATACATCGCAGGCTATGGTTGTGTATGCATGGCCTGTATGGGGCTTGTCATTGACGTAATAAATTGGCGTCGTGACGTAAAAGGTTTTGTCTGATCCGGTTGCCATAACCAACTCCAGCGCGGCGCCAAGGCCTGAGCTGCCAGATTATCCGGCCGCCCTATGTTCAATGGCGAGAAGCGCGTTGAGAACGGTCCGCTTTTTGTCGAGATGTACCGCATCGGCACGTTCGAAGAGGCGGGCGATGTTTTCCCACACCTCCACCCATTGATCAAGGCCAGCACTGGCACACAGCCTGTCGGCGATAGCATGTTCGCCGGGCACTATTTCTTGGGAGTGAGCCCATTCGTTCCGAGCGGTGACTGAGACCATGCGCGCTAGCCACCAGGTCATAAGATCTGCGACTGTGCGGAACCCCTCGCCCTTAAAAGTGGCGTCGGACAGAGCGTGCGCCATGCCGATATCCATTTTAGGCATGGTTGCCAGGACACCGATCAAACTGCGGAACAGGTCGAGACCACCGGCATTGGCCAGTTCCAAAGCACGGCCAATTGACCCATCAGCCAGCACCGACAATGGTCTAGTATCCTTGCTGTCGAGATCTGGTCGATAGCGCATAATAAGGTTCGCCACGGTTTGCGACGGCAATGGGGACAAATCCATGCGCCGACAGCGTGATCGAATAGTGGGTAGTAGCCGTGCAGGATTATGTGAAACTAAAAATATCAATGCCCGCTGTGGCGGCTCTTCCAAAATCTTCAAGACGGCGTTTTCAGCATTACGGTTCATTTCATCCGCAGCATCGATCAGAACAACACGCCATCCGCCTTCTGCCGGCGTAAGCCTTAAAAAACTGCCGATCCCTCTCACCTCACCGACAGAAATAGATGCTTTCCTCTTGCTTTGTTTGGTGTCGGCCCAGGCTCTCTCGATAGCGCGGAAATCACCATGGCCGGACGCTGCGACCCGTCGAAAAACCAGGTGTTCGCCTGACATTTGTAAGGTGTCAGCTACAGGCTCAGTGTCTCCAAAAAGCCCTGGCCCACTGTCCTCGTCATTGGGCTGTGAAAGCGCAAATCGGGCCATGCGATAGGCCAGGTTCGCCTTGCCAATGCCGCGAGGTCCACAAATCAACCAGGCATGGGCGAGACGTCCAGATTTCCAGGCATCCAGAAACGTTTGCTCAGCCTCGTCGTGTCCGGTGAAAAACGGATTGTCGCGAGATTGCGGAATTTCATTTTCCGGCGCGATAGTCTTTGATTTTTTAGCCATGCCAGGATTCTATCACCGGAATGACGACTTCTTGAAGGCGGCTCTCCACCTCATCTTCAGACCCTTTGGCGTCAATGATGCGGCAACGATAGGGCGCACGCTTAGCTATATCTAGGAAACCGTCCCGCAGGCGGTGGTGAAACGCCACGTCCATGTCCTCATACCGCTGCTCCGTGCCTCCACGGGACACGGCGCGCTTTAATCCTTCTTCAACGGGTATATCGAGAATCAAAGTTAAGTCTGGTTCAAAACCGCCCAGGGCCAAGTCGTTTAGTTTTTCCACGGTTTCTCGACCGAGGTCATGGCCATATCCCTGATACGCCATTGTTGAATCCGTAAAGCGGTCGCAGATAACGACATGTCCCGCTTCCAATGCAGGATTAATTGTGCGTTCGACATGATCTTTGCGCGCTGCGAAAAGCAGAAGAGCCTCTGTCATTCCGTCCCATCGATCCGCGTCTCCTGTAACGAGGAGTGAGCGAATAGATTCTGCGCCGGGAGATCCGCCAGGCTCTCGGGTCACTGTAACCTCATGCCCAAGAGACTCTACAGTCGCGAGAAGCCTCTTGGCTTGGGTCGACTTACCGCTGCCTTCCCCACCCTCTAACGTAATAAATAGGCCCCGCGCCACGTAACTCGTAATCCTGTTTGTTTGAGCTGAAGCTCGCGTCAGTTGCCGCTGGAGAAACCGAATAAGATTTGCGACGCCGCAGCTTGGATCCGTCCCGTGAAGCCCAGTTTTGCGACAGAGGCACCAGCCGTTAGATCATATTCCAATGGATCCATTCCGTCTCCATTGATGACAAGTTTCGCTACAGCTGTTCCTTGTTCGATAGGAGCTGCGATCGGCCCCTCGTACACAGCTTTAACTTCAAGGGTGCGCCAGGCCTGCCGCGGTATTGTGACGGTGATATCTTCGTTGATTATCAGGGGAATTGTTGGTTCAAGTCCAAGCCACACCTCAGCATCAGAGACCATCTCTCCAGCCCGGAATAAATCCTTATTTGTAAAGTTCCGGAATCCCCAGTCCATGAGTTTCGCAGTTTCTTCCGACCGCGCCTGTGTGCTCGCCATTCCATTGGCAACCAAAATCAAACGACGACCATCACGAACAGCCGAAGCGGTTAGGCCATACCCAGCAGAATCCGTGTACCCCGTTTTTAGACCGTCAGCGCCACCTGGGCGATAAAGCAAGGGGTTGCGATTAAACTGCTTGATATCGTTGTAGGTAAATTCGGTCTCTTCGTAGAGCGAGTAGTATTCAGGAAAATTGGTAATGATGAGTCGTGCGAGTAAGGCCAAGTCTTCAACCGTCATGTAATGGTTTGGGTCTGGCAATCCGCTCGCATTGGCAAAATTGCTGCCTGTTAAACCCAAATCGCGCGCCCGTTCTGTCATTTCATCGGCAAACGCGTCTTCACTTCCTGCCATGTTTTCTGCAACCACAATGCAAGCATCGTTACCTGACTGAATAATGATTCCACGCAAGAGATCTTCGACGCGAACGCGACTATTCGGCTCCAAAAACATTGTTGAGCCACCTGAAGCGGCACCACCTTGGCGCCAAGCGTTTTCACTCACCATGAATTCATCATCGAGAGAAAGCGCGCCTGAATGAATTGCTTCAAAAACCATGTACGCAGTCATTAATTTTGACATCGAAGACGGTGGCATGGATTCAGTTCTGTTCTGGCTATCAAGAACGGAACCGGTTTGAAAATCGACCAGGATGAATTCTCGTGCCGCAATCTCGATTGCTACGGAAGTAGACGATTGGAATGTCAGGCTGGCGAAAATTCCGAGAATTAAACCTGTTAGCGCTCTTCTATGGTGATTCATAGGTCTGCTTTTCGCTCCCCAATATGGCTATCGAATGGCACCGTTTGTCAGTCTTCAACTATACGGGCGCTGTCATATCCGCGACTTAGCATGTCGGACAGCAACTGCTGTGCCGCCGCTTGATCAATCATTGGTCCGATACGGACACGATGAACTACACGTCCCCCAATGTCTGCCATCGCTACAATTATATTTCCGATGCCTGACAGTTGCGCTTCAAGCCTGCGGGCATTTTTGATGTCTGAGAAGGCGCCTGCTTGAACAAAAATTCCAGATTGTGTAGCGCTAGCGGACACAGTAGCCACAACCGACGCGGTTTCCGTCGTCGCTCCGGGTGGCGGAGCTAACGGCGTGCTTGTGATGCTTGGGGCTGGTGGAGACGGCACTGGAACAGTGACCGGTGGACTCACAACTGCGACAGGCGGAGTTAAAGTTTCTGCGACCACCGGTCCGCGTGGGGACCCGACCACGGTTGGCATTTCGGCAATGGGCGGTTGGCCGCGCGCGTCTAGCGCCATGTTCTTGAGTGTGAGTGAGTCCTCTGGCACCAGCTCTACACGCACTTTTGCGATTCCACTCCGTATAACATCGAGCTCTTGGGCCGCGCGTCGTGATAAGTCGATGATACGACCTTCAACGAACGGACCACGATCATTGATGCGCAACTTCATGGACCGCCCGTTTTCTAAGTTTGTGACTTTGACAACCGACGGTATCGGCAAGGTTTTGTGGGCGGCGGTTAGCGCATCCATGTCATAAACTTCGCCATTAGCCGTGCGCTTGCCATGAAAGTTTGGGCCATACCAAGAGGCAATGCCCTCTTCCAGATAGCCAAAATCTTCGGCGGGGTAATACCACAGTCCTGCAACCTGATACGGGTTCCCAACTTTATAAGAGGTCACAAGCTTGCCGCTGGGGTCACGACCGAGTTGTAGGTAGTGAGGTAGACTAGAGTTGACAGGGGACGTGCGATCGCTGGCGCAGCCAGCCAAAACAAGCAATGTAAGGCCGAGAGCTGCGAACGCCTTCACCGGTTGAGATTCCCTCATATTGTGGATCCTAATCCCACCCGCCACAGAATATTCCATTTTATGGGTGTGCTGGGTACGAAGCAAGGAAAGGTCTAGGGGGTAGGCCGATTGAGATTGGCTGCGTTGACAATGGCCTCATAAACGGTGCTATCAGGATAGCCATCAGCCGGCAATCCTGTCGCTTTCTGAAAGGCTTTCACAGCCGCACGCGTTCTCGGTCCGGCTTGCCCATCCGGTTCACCAGCGTCGTGATTTAACGTGTTCAAGAGCTCTTGCAATTTGGTGACCTGATCACGGGACAGAGGTTTCTCTTGCAGCCGCGGTGATTGCAATGGACCTAGGCCAATCAAGCGGTCTGCTAAGTGACCGACCGAAATCGCATACAACAGAGAACGGTTCCAATTCAGAATTGCATTAAAATTTCTGTAGACCAAAAACGCAGGGCCGCGATGGCCAGCAGGAATTATAACGGCGCCCGTGATGTCAGCATTTGGGAGATCGAGACCATCGATACGGCGTAAACCCAGGTTTTGCCATTCAGAAAGCGTTTTCTTAGTGCGCAGCTCAGCGAGGTCGAGATCAAAACCTTTCGGTAACTGAACCTCCCTACCCCAGGTGTATTGGTTGTCCCAGCCTAATCCGCTCAAATAGTTTGCGGCTGAACCGAAGACGTCAGGTAGTGATCCCCAGATGTCCTTTTGGCCATTGCCATCTTCGTCAATGGCATAGCGTGCAAATGTCGATGGCATGAATTGGGGTTGTCCCATCGCGCCGGCCCAAGACCCCACCATGTTTTTGCGGTCGATATGACCCTGTTCCAGGACTGTCAGCGCATCAAAAAGTTCTGCACGGAAAAATGCGCTGCGCCGATCGTCGTATGCCAATGTGGCGAGGGCATCGATTACGGAGAAACCACCAAGAAACTGTCCAAAGTTCGTTTCTAACCCCCAGAAGGCAACAAGAAACCGCCCTTGGACACCGTGCTTCTCTTCGATTCTAGACAAGAGTTGCTTGTGTTGAGCAAGAAGTTGGCGGCCTTTTTTGATGCGGTTCTCTGAAACGCGTCCGTTTAAGTATGTCCAAAAGGTTTGAGTGAACTCTGGCTGATGGCGATCTAGTTCAAGGACGCGCTCGATGGGCTCAACGCCGTTTAACGCTTCTTCCACTGCGGAGGCCTCGATACCCCTTGTCTTTGCTTCTTCGGCGACACCTTGTAGCCAAATCTCAAAGGTAGGCTTAGGAGCCGAACCAGTGGGAGCCTGGGCATAACCGGGGACGACAAGATAGGAGGAAAGCGCCAGGAAAATCATGGCGAATTGTTTGAAATATAGGGGAATCTGGGGTTTTTTAAGCATATAGAACATCTAGGTGTCATACCCTTTCATCTCACCATTGAAAAGGAAAAGCGGATGCCTGGCGTTTGGCAAAGCGAGCAGCGCTGAGCTAAAATGTTGTATGTTGCGTCGCAGGCAAAAATCGCTTCTATTTCAGCCTGTTGGAGCTCTGCAGAGGGTGGCAGAAGAGACTTTCAGAGAACGGATGGGTGAAGGACCTTATCTGGGTCAACGCCGATTAAGGGGTTAGGTTATGGTCACGGGCAACGATATGTTTGGTGACGGTGTGAACATTGCTGCGCGTATTGAACCCAAGTCATGCGCGGCCTAAGAAGAATAACGCTAGCGTTCGTAGCTTTTGTTCTTGCTTCAATTAGCATCTTAGCGTCGCCAAATGCTTCATGGGCCGCAGACAAAATCACCTTCGGGACCGATTGGCGCGCGCAGGCTGAGCACGGCGGATTCTATCAAGCCCTCGCCCTAGGTTTTTACGAAGACGCGGGAATTGACGTTACAATTCGGCAAGGCGGGCCTCAGGTCAATCATTCACAACTTCTGGCTGCTGGCCGTTTAGATTTCGGTATGGCGCCCAATTCTTTCCTGCCGCTGAATTTTGCATTTCAGGAAATTCCAGTCGTGGCGGTTGCAGCGATATTTCAAAAAGACCCGGCGGTTCTTATTGCACACGCATCACGCGGCTATCAGACTTTATCCGACCTGCAGTCTGAGAAGGTCATGATTTCCCCGGAAACCAGAATTGGTTTTTGGAGATTTCTAAAGGTTCGGTATGGCTTCGTGGACTCACAAATTGCGCCATACACATTCAATGTCGCGCCCTTTCTGTCCAACGACATGGCCGTGCAGCAGGGCTACCTCACAAGCGAACCTTACGTCATTGGTGAAGCTGGAATTGATCCCTCGGTTTTTCTGTTAGCAGACTCAGGATATGCGAGCTATGCGGCTGTTATTCAAACTTCTCAAAGAATGATCGACAGCAATCCCGACCTTGTTCAACGGTTTGTCGATGCCAGTATACGTGGCTGGTACAGCTTTTTGTATTCGGACCCCTCGCCCGCCTATGCGCTGATTAAGAAGGACAATGCGGATATGACAGATGGCCTACTTAGTTACGGCCACGAAATGCTACGGCGTTATGGTTTGGTCGATAGCGGCGATGCCGCCCGGGACGGTATTGGTATGATGACGGAGGCGAGATGGCGCGCTTTCTTCGATGTTATGGCCGAAGACAATGTGTATCCCGGTGACATGGATTTTCAAAAAGCCTACACACTTCGATTTATCGGTAAAAGAGTCGGAATGGATACAGTGCTGCGTGGCGCTGATTAAAGTCTAATGACGCAAAGCCCTCAGCACCAATTGCTTACCCTTAGGGACGTCGCCAAAACGTTTGGCACGGGTACTGAAGCGCTCGCCCCGACTGCTTTCTCACTTAAAGAAAGTGAGTTCGTGTCCCTCGTTGGACCATCCGGCTGTGGTAAGTCGACCCTACTTCGTATCATCGCGGGGTTAGTACCTCAAACCGCTGGTGACCTTGCGGTGAATAATCCAAAAATAGGGTTTGTGTTTCAGGAACCAACGTTGATGCCGTGGGCGACTGTGATTGAGAATGTGCAACTGCCATTTCATCTGACCTCCAAACCCGAAGGCCAGGCAGCTGATCACGCAAAGACTGTGCTTGAATTAGTTGGCCTCGCAGATTTTGCTAATGCCTACCCTCGCGAACTTTCTGGAGGAATGCGCATGAGGGTTTCTATAGCCCGCGCGTTGATTGGTGAGCCGACCCTCCTTTTACTTGATGAGCCTTTCGCCGCATTGGATGAGTTTAACAGAGCGCAACTCAATGAAGACTTATTGCGCTTATGGGAGGAGCAAAAGTGGTCGGCTATTTTTGTGACTCACAGTATTCGCGAAGCGGTTTTTCTGGCAAATCGTGTTTTGGTTATGTCGCCCCGCCCTGGACGCATAATTTCCGACATAGAGGTTCCGTTTGACTATCCGCGAAAAGATGCTTTGCGTAATGATCACGCCTATTCCGATCTTTGCGCTTCGATATCTCAACAATTGGCGTCATCGATGCACGAGAGTGCGTTATGAATAGCGCGAAACGATTGCTTTTGCCGATCTTCTTTGGATTAGCATTACTCGGAATGTGGGAGGTGCTCGTCGCTGTTTACGAAGTGCCACCTTATATTCTGCCGTCACCCGCGGATATTGGTAAGTCTCTATGGGTTGACGGGGCAAGCCTTCTAACCGCTCTAGCGGTCACTCTTCAAGTCACACTTGCGGCGCTAGTTCTGGCGTGTCTTACCGGTGTGGGCATTGCTGTTTTGCTTGTTCAATCCAAAGCACTAGAGCGCATGTTGTTTCCCTATGCAGTGTTTCTCCAAGTTACGCCCATTGTCACCATTGCGCCCTTCATCATCATTTGGGTTGATAATATTTTCGTTGTCCTTTTGATTTTGGCGTGGATGGCAGCTGTCTTTCCCATAATCTCAAATACGCTTCTTGGTCTTAAAAGTACTGACAGAAACCTCCATGATCTTTTTACGCTATACGGTGCTAATCGATGGCAAGTTTTGCGACGCCTCCTTGTGCCAACAGCGTTGCCCTACTTCTTAGGTGGATTACGTATCAGTGGAGGCCTCGCTCTTATTGGGACGGTTGTTGCAGAAATGGTGGCAGGAACCAGTGGAGAGAGTTCTGGCATAGCTTCCCGTCTGCTTGAGGCGAGCTATAGATTAGAGTTGGCGCGCGCTCTGGCGTGCTTCGTTCTTCTAAGCATCACGGGGTATGGCATCTATGCTTTTCTCAATTGGATTTCTTATCGCCTCCTCCGGCACTGGCACGAGAGTGCGTTAGACGATCCGTCTAAGGCCTAGATACACTTTAATCGCCTTATATGAGTCCGTCGTCAAACGGCGCAGTGTGATCTCCATAGGTTTCGAATTTCTTTAGAACGCGCCGCATTTCTTCATTGCTCAAAAGCTTAGGCGTTCCACCCTGAGAACTTTGCCAATACATGTTGGCTAGTGTCTCAACCTCGCCCGCCATTTTGAGAGCTCCTGCCAAGTCGTCACCCATTGCAATCTGACCGTGGTTTGCCAAGAGGCAGGCTTTTCTGTCTTCAAGCGCTGACATCGCATTGATTGATAGAGCTTCTGTTCCAAATGTCGCATATGGCGCGCAGCGAATATTGTCTCCGCCGGCGATCGCAACCATGTAGTGAAATGGCGGTATCCCTTCAGCGCGACAAGCCAACGCCGTTGCCGCGTCAGAGTGGACATGAACAATGGCATTTATGTCACGTCGAGTTTTCATAATATCTCGATGAAAACGCCATTCCGAAGATGGCTTTCGCCCTCCAAATAATTGCCCGTCTTCATTGAGACGTACGATGTCCTTTGGTTGAAGGTCATCGTAATTTAGCCCCGTTGGGGTGATTAGTAGTGAGTCACCGTCCAGACGTACGCTCGCATTTCCAGATGTGCCAAAAGTTAACCCAGTCTCAGACATAGCCTGACAGGTTTGTATGAGCTCCGCGCGCAAAGTCTCTTCACGTTTGGTCATCATGTTTTTTGCTCTGGATAGAGATTTAACAAGCCCTGAACGGAAGCCTCGCATATGCCACGTTCTGTAATTAATCCTGTGACATATCGCGCGGGTGTTACATCAAATGCAACGTTTAGGGCAGCAGTGTCGTCAGGTGTAATTTGAACTGAGGCTACCTCACCCTCAGAATCCTTGCCCCACACATGGGTGACTTCCTCGGGTGAACGAATTTCTATCGGAACATCGCGAATGCTATCATTGATAGACCAATCTATGGTCGAGTGAGGTAGCGCAACATAGAAAGGAACGTCATTATCATGGGCAGCCAAAGCCTTGAGATAGGTTCCAACCTTGTTGCAGACGTCACCAGCGGCCGTCGTACGGTCTGTCCCTACGATACACATGTCGACCTGCCCATGCTGCATCAGGTGTCCGCTGGCGTTGCCTACGATCACAGTGTGTTTAACTCCGTGTTTGCCTAGTTCCCACGCAGTTAAACTGGCACCCTGATTTCGCGGACGGGTTTCATCAGCCCATACATGTACGGGGACGCCTTTTTCGTGAGCGCCGTATATCGCAGATAATGCTGTGCCCCAGTCTACCGTCGCCAACCATCCCGCGTTGCAATGCGTAAGGATGTTGATGCGGTCTGGCCTTCCCTTACTTATCCATAGTTTTTCGATAATACTTGCGCCGTGTTCGCCTATGGCGCGGCAGGTTGCGACATCGTCTTCACATATTTCTGAGGCTCGTTGGTAGGCAGCAGCTTCGCGCTGGCTCTCTGGTAACGGTATCAGCACCTCTTTTAAATTGTTCAATGCCCAGGCCAGGTTGCTTGCTGTCGGACGCGTCTGGAGCAGTGCATCTGAGGCTGAATCTAGGTTGGTGTCACTCGCGTCCTCTCGCATCGCCAAGGCTAGACCATAGGCCCCCGTAGCTCCGATAAGAGGTGCGCCTCGGACCAGCATGTCGCGGATAGCTGTCGCAGCGTCCAGAGCTGACTTTAGGTCAGCAATCTCAAAAATATGAGGCAGCTTCGTTTGATCAATTATATGGACTGTTTGGCCATCATCCGCCAACCAAATACTGCGATAAGGCGTGCCATCGATCTTCATGATGTCCGTCCTTATTCACCAAGGACACGGGCAACAAGTGGGCCAAGAGCCTTAACCTTATCTGGGTCTTGGGACTCTGGCGCCGTAATAATCGAATTATCGAGCGCGGTATGACAGCCTTGGCTGCACGTTTCACGTCGTTCAGCCAGCATTGGAATTACCGCCTTCACAAGGGCGCGCGCCTGATCGGCATTCGACAACAGGGTTTGAATGACTTGGTCTACCGAGACGGCGTCATGATCTGGGTGCCAACAATCGTAATCTGTCACCATCGCAACGGTGGCAAAGCATATCTCTGCTTCTCGGGCTAGTTTGGCCTCAGGCATATTGGTCATGCCGATGACGTCACAGTCCCAAGACCGATACAAATTTGATTCTGCTAGAGTGGAGAATTGAGGCCCCTCCATCGCGAGGTAGGTGCCACCGCTCTGATATGGAATTTCAAGATCTCTAACCGCGGACTCGAGATTAGTGCAAAGGCGCCCACATGTAGGATGAGCCACAGACACATGAGCGACAAAACCTTCTCCAAAGAAACTTTTTGCCCGTGCAAACGTGCGATCAATGAATTGGTCGACTAATACAAAGGTGCCTGGCGGCAACTCTTCTTTGAATGACCCGCAGGCGCTGAGCGACAGTATCTCTGTCACACCTAAGGTTTTGAGGGCGTAGATATTGGCGCGATAGTTTAGGTCAGATGGGGATAGCTTATGACCGCGGCCATGCCGAGGCAGAAAGACCACTTTCTGGTCCCCATAGGTCCCAGTTAGCAATTGATCAGATGGTGGCCCATAGGGTGTTTCTACGTTGACCCAACTCGTATTTTTGAGTCCGTCGATGTCGTAGAGGCCCGACCCGCCGATAATACCGATGACGGGCGGTGTTTCTGCCTGAGCCACTCTTTTTTCTCCTTTAGGGTGGGCGGAAGTGTGACACAGGCCACGAAACCCACAAAGTCATCTTGACCCCGCCCGGACCCTCCGGTATCCCGCTCATCTTGTAATTGATCGCTTCACTTCATGCGGATGGGTGGCCGAGCGGTTGAAGGCACTGGTCTTGAAAACCAGCAGGCGTGAAAGCGTCTCGTGGGTTCGAATCCCACCCCATCCGCCAGATCTTTCAGAAAAACTTTTCTTATCAATTGCTTGACTTAAGAGTGGCTCAGGTCAAATCTCCATAACGGAATTTGACAAATAACGAGCATAGAATTCTGCCAGTCTAGGTGGAACACCTTCACCGTAGGCGTGCGCTAATCCGATTCTTCGGCAGTGCCTTTCCGTATAGCAGCGGTAGCGGTTTGTCAGTTTGCGACTAGTCCTCTTTTTGGCCAGGTGTTCTCTGGTCAGCCCTAGTGAATTGAAAAATCTCTTCTGATCCTAAAAAAGTGCCGAATAACCCTCTTCTTCTGGGCCTAAGCTTTCTAGAAACGCTTGTATTTTCGGGTCCGCTTTAACTTCTTCAGAAACGTATTCTAATATATCTCTGGGCGCGTGCCCTAGGTTTTTAGTTGTGTTCAATGCTTTCATCACAATTTCTATGTCAGATTTTAAGTTCTCTGCGGCAGAAGAGAGTGCATGCCCATTCGATTCAACTGCTGTCAAAACTATCTCTCTATCGCCCTTGAGGTCTTCGGAAGCATATTGCAGAGCCGTACCATTTTTGAGAACAGCCGCTAAAACTATCTCTCTGTCTCCCATCAACTCTGCGTCATCACTTATAAAAATAAGCGAATATCTGCCCCGTTCAGATCTGCAGGCAGTCAGAACTATTTCTCTATCTCCTCGGATCTCCCAGTAAACATCTTCAAGCGCATCGCTATTATTTCTTACCGCTGCCATAGCAACGTCTTTGCTTTTTTTTAAGGCTTTCCGAGGCCCACTCTAGAGCCCTCCCATGTTTGCTGACTAGTGGTAATACTATTTCGTTGTCGGCGGCCAAATCTGAGGATACGTATTCAAACTGTCTGTAAGAAAAATCATCTTCATCACTCATTTGTTCAACCCAAGCCATTATAATCTCCTTATCTGATCTAAGTTCTTCAGATAGATCCTCTAAGGAGTTTTCATCGTAAAAAAAACTCCGTTCTTTATTAAGTCGAGAACTTTGGCCTTATCACTTACTTGCATTTTTAGGCTCCGTTTTAATTTCAGGTGATTAATAGGTAGGCCTTCCTGGGGCAAAAATGCCAGGAAAACCGCACAGTGTTCGGCCTAGGGTCAATTAGCTGAAATTACTTTCCATTGCTATTGTGACGCTGTTTTTGCTCAATTAAAGGACTTTGCCAACCAATCACCAAGCCCTCCTCGAAACTACCCGCATGTTCGAACTACGGATCGATAACCATCTACCAGAACTTCGCGCACACCCGAAGAACGGACTCATCTAGTGTACTCTGCGCCACTTCCATGGTGTGATAAAGGTGCCATTCCACAGACCGCGCCCACCGGTTTTCGCCACCGCTTCCTCGTCCACATAGTCTTTTGAGTAAATTCGGTACGCCAGCGCCCAACCGTTGCTAACCATCCACTCACCTATATCAGTTCCGTCCGGCATGAAACACTTAGCAACCATGCGGCCATAGCGGTCTGTGTCTAACCGCTCACAACTAAGACCGGCACCGCCCACATAATCGCGTAACGCCTTGGATGCTTCTTGCCCACATAACCAATCCAGCCCATCACGCTGACAGGTTTGCTTGGTCTCGGGAGCATCAATGCCATACAGACGTATCCGTGTTCCGTCTATTACCAGGGTGTCGCCATCAACGATGCGTGGTGTGCCTGAAATGCTTGCGACATCTGAAGCCGCGAGCGCTGGTGAGGTTAGGAGTAGTAGGGCCGCAAAAAGCTTCATTGGTGGGTCTAAAAGAATTTCCGATTGGTTTATGAATGGTAGTATCCACCCATGCTCAAAGGAACCCTACAAGACTGGCTTGACGCGCACGTCACTATTTTCCTTCCGCCTTAAAACTGGGCCAAGTGTTGCTTAGCATTTAGTCTGGATTTTGGAGGGCTGGAGATGGCCCGGAAGCGGCATTCGGACGAGGATGTATTGAATCTGCTGCGGCAGATTGAGCTGGACCTGTCCTAGAACATAGCCGCGAATTTCAGCACCATTTCGTTACCTGGCTTAACCACACCCAAGACCGCCTCTAGAAAAACGATAAACCAAATAAACAGAACCCAAGGTTTCGCATTCTTTAGCCCGGCGGCCATTTTGGTGTTTTCTTCAGCAGTAATTGAGCCCTTGGCCAATGCCTGTATGCCAGCAATATAGTCTGGCAAGTGCCGCCGGATCATTACGCCACACAAGATTAACAAGCCAAACAGTCCGACTTTTGCTGTTAGCCATGGCGTATCAGCCAGACGACCAGTGTAAAGCGTGTAGGCCACCGACAACGCTATTCCTGCGATTAAAATACGACGTAGCCAGGTGTCTACGACCCCCATCGTTTTGGCGAGCGGATTGCCGTGGTTGAAATGCATGTAGATCACCATGAACAACCAGACCGGAGATAAAATCCAGAGGGCGATCATCTGTCCTGGATAGTGATCAACACCTTGAAAGCTAGCCAATTGCGCACCGATCGTTAGCATGAGTGTCATGCAGATTCTCGGTATCAAATCCAAGTCCATCATAATTTTTGAAGCGGTCAGGCGTGTTTCAGCTGAATACTTCGGATTGATCACGAAGCCACTGGAATAGAAGACGCCGATATCGCCACCGAGCCAGTACACAAAGCCCAAGAGGTGTAAGATGAGAAAAAGATCGTACGCAAATTCGGTCATAGTCTATCCCCTGACGAAGGCCCCAGAATGAGCTTAAATTTGGCTGAATAATGCTGTTTATGGAAGAGAGTAGATAACAATTTCAGACTACACCAAAGTTCTGGATCAATACCAGATTCCTTGCCTACAGCAACAAGCGTTACATTATCCCTCAAGCATCAATGTGCCGAGATAGAGACTCTCCTCTTGAACCTCGACTTTGGCAGAGTATTTGCCACCTGAGCCCTGGCTAATCTCAAGATCATAGGCGCCACTTCCCGGTGCTAACTTGTCCAGTTTGAATTCTCCAAAAACATCGGTCGACGCGCGAGCGATTTCAATTCCATTTTGGGACAAAACGGCAGTGGCATTTTCCGCGCATTCGTCGACGCCATCGATCATGGTGACAACAGAACCGGCTACAAAGCAGCTATTCATCAAATGCAGGTTTTTGTAATAAACGCGCGGCTTTGTTCCCTCCTCGGGAAGAAGCACGTCTAGCTCTTCTTCCCCTTTGATCCGCTGCATTTCAGCATCGCTGACTTTCAGAGTCTCAAAGACATTTGTTGGGCAACTTTGCTGTGCGCGGGGCTTGGTCCAGCCTGAATCCAATAGATGGGCGTCGAATATCCACGCCTGAGGTATTTGCTTCTCTTCATTCCAGTAAACGGCGCCATATGGGCAGGCATCGACTATTTCTTTCTGCCCTTTGGATTTTTCTGGATCGATAATAACAATGCCGTCCGAGCGTTTTTTGATAGCGCCGTCTTTAGCAACCTTCATGCACGGCGCATTATCACAGTGATTGCACATCACGGGCATAAAATTAGCTTCTACAATTGGGTAGCTTCCCCGCTCCTTGTGGCGGATATCAACCCAACTGTGCTCTTTCTCAGGCTGAGCCGCCGCGTACCCTGGAAAGTCATTGCTAATGTGCTCGTCCTTAGCGGCAAGAAAACAATTGCGACAATTGTCGCAGCGGGCAACATCAACGACCAGATTCCACTTCTTACTCATTAGACCGCCTCCGCCCGTTGCCACGTATCGACGCCGGTCCATTTCTCCATCTGGATTAAGGTCGTGTTGGGCTTAATGCTGTGGGTATGCTCCGTCATATTTTCGCTTGAGTTGAGCATGTTAACGCAACCACCGAGGTCTGTTGAATTTCCTGGCTCTCCAGCAGGTCTATATTCAGCTGATGCCGTTGGGGCACTCACCACACCCGGCTGAACGCGGTCTGTCACAAAAGCGGCGCAAACAACAGACCCACGGTGATTCCACAATCGAATCAGATCACCACTCGCAATATCTCTATCTCGCGCATCTTTGCCGCTAATCGTGGCAACCAAATATTCGTGGCCGTCTACTCTCAACCGATGATCTTTGATGTCTCTTATCGTACAGCCCTTCTCATCTCCCATAATGTGGAAGGGATAACGGGTGTGCGGGGTTAGAAGCTGGAGAGGAAAGCCAGACAGGTGCTCATCTCTCTCTGGGTCCTCGTAGGTCGGCATATATTTATTCAGGGGCGGACGCCCAGAATCATCGATGTTCTTGAGTGAACTCGCGACAAACTCAAATTTGCCTGATGTTGTTTGTAGTCCCTCGCCAAAATTACCCTTGTAATCAGCGGGCAATGGATATGGTTCTGGGGTGTCTTTCTTACGCCCTTCATAAAACCAGCGATTTCCGGTAGGAGCGCGTGTCCCTTCAGAGACCGGCGGCACGACGTAGTAACCCTTTTTGAGGAAGTGCTTCCACGTAATGTGCTTAGACATGTCAGATGAATCAAAAGCGCGCTTACACCAATCTAGCTCAGTATTACCGCCTTCAGAGTACATCGCCCCCATATCGAGGCGCTTCATAATCTCTAAGAAGATATCATGATCTGATTTCGATTCTCCGAGAGGTTCAATGCACTTGTGTTGCATTGAAATAACGCGGTGATTGTTCATGGAGTACATGTGATGAACGTAACCCGCGCCCACATTGTACCACTCACCAATGTCATCGTGTTCAAAGACCGTGCATGCCGGTAGAACAATGTCGGCGTACTTTGTTTCGCCCTCCCACCAGATTGATTGGTTTACCACGAAGGGAAGTTTCTCGGATTGATACATCTTGATGTAACGGTTGGAGTCCATCTGTGTGCCCATGGATGAACTGCCGTATTTGTACATCATCTCAATCTTGGCGTGGCCAGGCGCAGGATAGCCAACCTTCATGAATTGACCTTGAACCGTTGACACATCGGTCAGGTGACCAAGGGCGACGCCGTCAAGTATTGCCTCGGGGATAAACTTCCGCGGTATCGCCTGCCGCACCGTACTCATGGTGACGATATGCGGCATGCGTTGATAGTTATTGGCCGCGTTTGCGCTTTGTGTCAGTTCGCCAGACATACCGCCTTCGGCATATCCCGGGAAATAGAATGAGAAATCTACGGGTGCGCCGAACTGGAGATTGCCAAAGTTAACACCTGGTCGTCCATAGCCCTGCATGGCGCCGAGAATAGTCATCATCCGGGCCCATTGCGCCCCCATGGGACCACGCCCTGCTCCACCGAGACCACAGCCCCAACTTCCGGCGCCAAGATAGGTTTTTTTACGACCCCACTCTCGTGCAAGGGCTCGCACGTCGCGCGCCGGGATGCCCGTTTCCTTTTCTTGCCAATCTGGATCTTTAGGCGTGTTATCTGAGAGGCCGAGAATGTAATCCTTCCATTCCTCAAAGCCCTCGGTTCGCTTCTCTACAAACTCTTTGTCGTAAGTTCCTTCGGTGATCCAGACATGACATAAAGCTTGTGCTAATGCGGCATCTGTTCCTGGTTTTGGTGCGAACCACTTGCCGCCCATTAGGGCTGCCGTATGATTGAGATAAGGATCAATGTGCACCATTTTGATGCCCAGTTCCTTTGCCCAGGCCCGTCGGATGGTTCCTTCATAGCCATAGGTTTTGTCTGGATCGCTTGACCAGAAAACCATCATCTCTGCTTCTTTAAGGCAGTCTTCTACTGTGCCATAAAATTCTGGCGTACCGAGGCGCATGCTATTGCCCCAGTGGTGCATCGCTCCCCAAAACCAGCCTTCCCAACTATCGGGGCTGCCCATCATTTTTGTGCAGCCTAGAAGATTGGTGAATCTTCCAAACGCACTCAGGTAGTGACCAAAGTTACCCCATTGATGGTGTGATCCTGAGTTCGCAAATATTGCGCCGCGGCCCTTCGCCTTGGAGCGCTTGATTTCTTTTACTACTATATCGAGAGCTTCATCCCAGCTGATCGGGACAAACTCAGATTTGCCGCGGTTCTGAATATTGCGTTCGCCATCGACATCAAAATCCACCCGCTTCATCGGTGACATGATCCGATCTTCGGAATAGACCATCGACTTCAGGGCCAAGCCATGCGCTGCCAATGAGGTCTTACGAGGTGGCGTAAATTTCTTGCCCCGCGCTTCAATAGTCCACGACTCTGCGTCGTCGTCATCGAATTCCATCGGTGTAATTCGAATAATTTTACCTTCTTTGACGTAGACAAAGATGGGGCCGCCATTTGTACCGTTGGTGTACCGGGTGACACCATTGCCCATATCGGTGCCGCTCTTCCAACCCACGGTGGTCATATAAGTCAAAGTGGAGGCGAACCAGACGACGAGTTCGTCAGGCCCTTCCATGCCGACTTTGAAGTTTTTCGCTGCATCAATGCGGGTCAATTGGTCAAATGGAGGCGTTAGAAATTCGGCCGCAATTGCCTTGTTATGAAAGAAGAGGGAGAGATCTGGATTCTTATGAATTCCGCTCCCTGACTTAATTTTACCGTTCATGAACTGAATCCAACGTCCCGCTGAATTATCTTTCAGTTTGAACTGAGCAATGACGTCCCGCTCTTTCACACGAGCAGCGAACTTAGGATAAATACGGGTTGCTATACGGAGGGCCTGAACCAACCCCCATAGAATGACAGAAAACTTCATTAACATCTCCTGGTACGCGCACGGTATTTGGCCGTCTGCGCGGTATTTTCTTGAATGCTAACCTAAATGCGCTGGCCAAGCTTTGGCAATACCTGCGAACCAATGTCTAGCCTGCCTAAATTGCATAGGAGCGCGTACTGGGGAGGTCTTAATTTAGGTTACAATTCGAGGTAATCGTCTAACTCTTTAACTATGTCCGGAAAATGTATCTGGTTATTTCGGGCAAGATCGCTTGGCAGTTCTTCGTAATCAGCGATGACCCGTCCCGCTCCACGAGACATTGTAACACCATGGATTTCGGCCATATCCATCCAAGGCCGCCAACTGATGATATTCACTTTATCAACGGTTGTTGGCACGTGAGATATTGAACTATTAACAAGAGCATTGGCGTCCGCCCGGAAAGCGAACACCTCATGAAATTTGAGCGGCGCTCCTCCGTCCGTCATCGGTGGAACGTATGAGTCAATACGTTCATTTAACATCATATCCCCACCGACACTTGGCAGTGGTTCTAACCAATGCGTGTTGACCACACCTTCCATAGTGTAGGGTTCATTTATGATTTTGAGGTCGAGAGGAATTTCGAAGCGAGTTGGGCCTAGTACTTGCGCAGGCACTGTGACTGTTCGGTCGGTGTACGGGTTGTTCCATATTTCCATCACTGCGCCAGTCTTAAGGTCAGTGAAGAATACGAATTCAAAGTATACAGCCACGTAGCTGCCGTCTTCGCGACGTCGATGACGTGTAAAGACCTGCTGCGATATGCCCATTAGTTGGGTGGTCTCTTGTTCAATGATTGCTGACAAGACGCCATAGGTCCACCGGATGGCAATTTTTCCATCCGTTCGGCCCATCATACGAATTATTTTGTCTAATCGATCGGCAGGTTCTCCCCATTTCAATGAGGTCGCTACTGGACTCCTTAGACCACTGGACAAGAGTGTGATTGCGCCAAGCGCCGCTGTCGCACCGAGGTGTCGTCTAGAAAGAAATGGAATGCTGGCGCCCTCAAACTACGTTTATGATCGTTGCGTTGGATTCTAAGCTTCCCCTAAGTCTCTCTCATCCCTGCCTCCAAATCTATACGCTGCAGCTATTAAGCCCGCGTTAAAGATGGGCTCCCCAAAATTACCCAGAATTTGGCCATAATAGAATCCAGGCATCTGCGATAAGCCTGCTGCGACAAACATAAATAGGCAGCAGAGGGCCAGCCATTTAAAGCCATGCCTTATCCAAAGTGCAAATCCAACGAGCATCAGAGTGACATTGATAGAGATCGCAGGGATGGGGGCGACTGAAATACCTTCCGGGGGTGGATTGGCAGGATCACAGATTTGACCGGCTGGAACATTGGTCACCAGCCGAAATGTCTCTCCGTAGCAGGCTGGGTAAAAGTCGACCTGGAAGATGTAGGGCACGTCCATCGCCATGAAAACAATGGCCACGACGCAGAACAACCCCATAACAACCTTCTTCTGGACAAAAGCAAAGCCACTCTTACGCAATAGAATGCCGGCAACAATCATTAAGACTGGAAGGACCTGCCAGTGCATGAAATACCGAGTGTAGCTCATTGCCGTAAGTAAGGCGCCCTCGCCGACATACGCGCCGACCGCAATGGCAAAGTTATCCAGCCACAACATGGATAGGGCGGCGAGAATGAGAAGACTCATCGCATCCTTTCGTTCCAGCCATAGCTTGACTGAGTAATACAAAGCGACCAGGCACATTACTGTGATGATCGAATAACCAATCGTGATCATGGTTCCCGTCTCCTCATTAATATCCCATACACGTGTAGAGATTTCGCCACATCTTCCGCTCTATCCGCTATTATTTAAACGATAGGCGCAACGGAGCATCTTCGTCTGTTCTTTATGTGGACAGAGATGTTGTCTCATAGAACGCTATTGGCTCATGGTTTGAGGACGAGTAGGATTAGGTCTGCTCGATATCACTTGACCTGGGTGCGGTGAAGAACTCTTACGCCTTTCAACAATGGGAAGCCTGCTACTAATGACATGGTGACTTGGAGATATGATAAGTTAGAAGATCTTCCCGCAACTATGCGTGAATATGTAGAAACGGAAGCCCCTTTTGGTGCGCTCCGCCCCTTTACCTTGAAGATAACCAGTCATTACAAGTTGCTGAGCCTTCTAAGTGAAGAAAAGTAGTTCATTATGCGCATTGATATTGTTTTCGATACAGTTTGTCCTTGGTGCTATGTGGGAAAGCGCCGATTTGATAGCGCGTTAAAATTGCGACCAAATCTAAAGCCAGAGATTCAATATCGCACCTTCTTATTGAACCCCGACCTTCCAGCTGATGGCGTTGATCGCCAAGAATTTTTGGAACGTAAGTTTGGGTCTTCACATCATTACGAGCGGGTCATTGAAACGCTTATATTTACGGGCAAAGGTGAAGGCATAAATTTTGCTTTAGATAAAATAGATCGCACCCCCAATTCAGCAAACTCTCATCGGTTGGTTCGGCTGGCTCAAACCATCGGTGCCCAGGGGCAAGCAGTAGACGCGCTATTTGCCGCCTACTTCGAACGCGGCATGGATATTGGTAATCCGGAGGTTCTGATCCAACTAGCAGAGGAAATTGGACTCGACCGACAGGTTGCGACAAAACACATGCTAAGTGAGAGCGACCTCAACTCAGTCTTTAATGAGAATGCCCGGATGCATCGGCTCGGCGTTACAGGCGTGCCATGTTACATCTTTGACGAAAGCAAAGCGATTTCAGGTGCCCAGGAGCCAGAAATCATTGTCCGCATGCTTGATATGGCGTCTGCGCAGGAAGCTGAGCAACCAACTCTGCAAAGTACAGGCTGACCTGTTTTCTATTTGTCTTCAGGTAGATTCACCACGCCTGCCTCGGCCATCTTGCCCAAGGCCTCCTCTTGCAGTTCCATGATTCTCGCTTTTGAATCCATTGGAGCATCTGCAAATGCATTCGGCGGGTAGAATGAAGACTCATTGTACAATGGTCGATACATCTCAATACGTTGGCGCAAAAGCCTATTGCCTGCTCCCGGTATACGTCGTTCGCGACGCAACGCTTCGACATCAATAGTTGCTGACGCCACAGTGCTCTCTCCAGGGCCACCGACATCAGCAAGAATACGTCCGTGAAAGTCGATGATTTTGGAGTGACCAAGCGTTTGCCCCTCTGGAATAAAGGCTCCGATTTGTCCCGTAGCATTTGTTGAGATGAGATACATCATGTTCTCTGAGGCCCGAACTTTCTTAGCTGATTCCCAGCCCCATTTATCTGCAGCTCCATGATCAGAGGTCGGGTGAAGCAGCACTTCAGCTCCTCTAAACATGAACATCCTGGCGGCTTCCGGATACATGATCTCTCCACAGGGCATCATTGCGATGTTGCCTAATGGGGTCTTAGCAACCGGGAACGTGCCCTCTAGGCCATACTTGTCCAAATACGCATCCATGAAGTCGTGGGGTGATGCGGTATGAACCGTATTAATACGGCGATACTTAAGAATGATGTCGCCTGATGGGTCAATTAGGTAGCAGCAATTAAAATAGCGTCCCGGCCAATCAGGATCTTTTTCATAACTGTTCGCGCCGATATAACACTTAAGGTCCTGTGCTGCTTTTTGAAGCTTGGCTGTTTCAGGGCCAGGAATCTCAATACACGCTTTATCAATCCACTCCTCCGCCGACTCAAGAAGTGGAAAGCCAGTTAGAGCAAACTCCGGGTACAATAGTACGTAGGGCCCTACCCCCCTTGCAGTTCCCTTCGCGAGAGTCACCCAGCGATCGAGGCTTTTGTTTACAATCGCCATCGCTTCTTCGCGATTGGTCGCGCTGTTGACGGTGTGTGTGTAGACCTGCATGCAGGTCGCTGTCCAAGGCTGAACCATGACTCTCTCCTAGTGTATATTCGTTACTTGCGTGGTGGCAGCATGTCGTTATTGACCATGTTATCTAAGGCAACGTTTAGCGCCTCTTTGACCGCCTTACGAGATTCCATTGGTTTTTCTGCAAACCTATTTACAGGGTAAATTGAAGTGGAGGCGTATAAGGCTGCATACGCTTCTGGACGGGATTGCGCCAATCGGTTGAAACCGCCCCGTGTAGAGCGCACACGACGCAACGCCTCAACGTCGATCAGCGAAGAGCATCGTAACGATTCCCCTGGTGTAGGACCTTGCGTCAGAACTCTTCCTTCCCAGTCGAAGATTCTAGATTGCCCAGCGATATCGTTAATGCCGCGGTAGGCTTCTGGCATACCGCCAGCGTTTGCCGAGATAAAGTAAACCATGTTTTCTGAGGCACGGACCTTCTTTGCGGATTGCCAACTCCAATTATCGTCTGCGCCATAATCAGATGTTGGATGGAGGATAACTTCAGCTCCCCTAAAGGCCAACGCTCTTGCTGCTTCGGGATACATAACTTCACCGCAGGGCATCATGCCAATGTTGCCCAGGGGAGTCTTGGCGACAGGGAACATGCCCTCGATACCGTACTTGTCGAGATACTTATCTAGAAAATCATGTGGTGACGCAGAATGGGCCGTGTTGATGCGCCGGTATTTCAAGATAATTTCACCCGAGTCATCTATTAGGTATGAGCAATTGAAGTAACGGCCAGGCCACTCCGGATCAGTTTCGTAACTGTTCGCACCGATGTAGCATTTGTAGTCCTGAGCCAATTTTTGCAGGCGCTCTGTCTCTGGTCCAGGAATCTCAAAGCATGCTTTGGCAATCCACTCTTCTGCACTCTCATGAATGGGAAACCCTTGTAGGGCAAATTCGGGAAACAACATCAGCTGTTTTTCGTCGCTGCGTTTGGCGGCCCCGACCAGTTCCGTCCAACGGTCGAGACTTTTATGTACGATTGCCATTGCATCGTCGCGGGTCGACACCCGATTAAGAATGCGGGTGTAGATCTGCATACAGGTCGCGCGCCACGGATTAATCATGATAGGTTCCTTGTCAGCGAATAAGCCACAATATTTTAGTTACGATAGATCAGTGTTGAGCAGACCGGCTTACCCAACATATCTGCCTCCACTAGTTAGCCATTCTCATAGGTTGATGGGAATATCAAAGGACCCATTCCTTGGGCGGGCCGACAATAATCAATGCACGCCGGTCATTCCCAAAAGCAGGTAGCGCTCCTAAGTCTTAAACCTCTGACCTTAAGCGGGTTGCTCTCTGCATACCAAAGATTGTTAGAATAATAGCAATTTGAAATAAACCGGAAATTAAGAAAACGTTTTCTGCCCGTCCACCGTCTAATAAAACACCGAACACGATAGGCGCCACTATTCCTCCGACGTTTAGCCCTGTGGACACAAAACCAAACACCGTTCCGATAGAATCTTTTGGAGTTACGGCTCTTACGAGCAAGTCACGAGACGGCGCTGTCATTCCGGTTGCAAAGCCAGCTACGGACATTGCAACCATGATGGCTACCACGGTCATTTCTGTCAGGCCCATGGTAAGAATCGCTACTCCTGAAAATACAGTTCCGTAGATAGCGATCAGATCGTGACGATGAGTCCGGTCACTAAGCGCGCCTCCAAAAAGTATCCCAACACTACTCGCCGCCAGGAATACCGTGAGTGTAATATTTGCAGTGGCAAGCGGCATTTCATACATCTGATCGAACACGGAAACAGAAAAGTAAGAAACACCGGTGTGAGCGACTGAGATGAACAGCCAAAAAATGAAGCCCATCAGAATGGGCAATGATAGCAATAAACCTGCGGTCCGTTTCAGCGTACCACCTGTTTTTCGCCGCTCCCCTTCATTCGCAGGGTCTGGCGTCTCTGGGTCCACCAAGATATGGCCACAGACTTGAAGAATCCCCGCAATTACAAGGCCTCCACCGCCTATGAGAACTACTGCTGTTTCCCAATTAATTGTGGTGGCGAGTATCACCATTATCAAAGGTGCAGTTGCGCTACCGGCAAAGCCAGAGACCGTGTGGACGCTAAAAGCGCGGCCCATCATCTCTGGGGCAACAGTGCGATTAAGTATAGAATAATCTGCGGGATGGTATACGGCGTTGGCTAGACCTGCTGGCACCATCATGACCAATAAAATCCAATATGAGGACGCAAGTCCAATTACAATCAACGACAGTCCCTGAAGGGCAACAGCGGTAGTAAGCAGCTTCGGTGCATCTAGCCGGTCGACCAGCATGCCCATTGGCAGCTGGGTCAAAGCGCTCACAACATTGAACACAACAATGAGCAATCCTAATTCCGTATAGCTGACGGAGAGATCGTCTCTTAAGAGTGGAAATAGCGGCGGTAGAACGAAAAAAAAGAAATGACTGTATAGATGAGCAAGACTGATGAGACCTGTTACCTTAATGCTGTTTGCTGTTTCGGATGTGGATGATTCTATCATGGCGTTACACTGTCTTTGATATCAGCGGTGTCTCGACGTCGACCGTCAACTATTGGCGTACTTAGAAAGAGACCAAGAGCAACGACGGTAATCACGCCGGTAATCCCGAACGGGAGCCAATTTGCGGTTTGATAAAGCGCTGCTGCTGAAGCCGGTGCAACAAGGAAGGCGATTGACTGAGTCGATGTTGAAATGCCGGCCAAACGGCCCTGAGAGTCAGGACCAGAAGCGAGGGAAAGAGAGGTGTTTATTGTCGGCATTGAGAAACCCTGCCCAAGTCCATTACACACCATAGCGGCTATAAACATTGCCTGGGTCGAGCTTGTCCATAGCAATCCTATGGAAAGTAAAGTCACGCTTACGCCGATGACTATAAGTGTTTTTGGGCTCTGGTTAATGCGTCGTAGAACAAATGCCTGGATAAACACATTTGCAGCCGCAGCGCACATAAGGCCTAACCCCATTGCTTGGGCAGCTGGAACTGGTTCTAAAGAAAAACGATCTTGCACAAAAAAGCCTACAATGGAGAACGTACCGTAGGTGCCTACCAAGAAACACGCTGCGCTAACCGCGATTTTGAGTATCGGTCCTTTTAGTAGATGACGATAACGAACATTTGTCGCGCTAGTCGACGATCGCGTTTTCGGTAAGAATAATCTTGCGAATATAGCCGAAAAGAGTCCCGTAACTGCGATGATGTAAAACGGTGCAGATAACCCAAAGCCGGTAAAGAATGCGGATACTGACGGTCCTAATATAGCCCCCGTACTTGTAGCTGCGGTCAACATAGATATTGCACGCAGGCGCATCTCTGGAGAGGACATATCGGCGGCCAGTGCCATAGCCGACGGAGTAACAGCCCCAGCCCCCACAGCGAACAAAGCTCTTGAGCCCACGAGCATCCACAAAATAGCCATTCCCGAAACTAGCCCGCTAATCGCCGCATCAACGATCAGACCAAACATCACGACGGATATCACGAAAGCGAAACAGCCGATGATGATCACTCGCCGCCGTCCCCAAGTTTCGCTCACGGCGCCCCACATCGGCCCGGTAAACAACATAAAAAGGCCGTGGACAGACATAACCAAACCAATTTGGTAGTCCGCCATGCCTACTTGTCGGCCGATAGGAGGCAAAATCGTGAACAGAAATGCCTGCCCCACAATCATGATCATAACTGCGTAAAAGAGAGACGCGCTGACTTGAAATGGCAGTTTGCCGTCGACGGACATGACGGGTGGCGACGCTTCTGTAGGAGATGAGGACACGAAGAACCTGACTAGATAATCAATGGAGACGGATTTGACCTCTTTGACAGGCAGTACGCAAGGGTGAGGAAATTGCCGTGTTCGCGTGGCGCAGAATTGACCTGGGCTCGGTATAGTGGTTTTAAGTAAATACATTGAAATACGAGGATATATCCTGATGACACGACCCCGCCGCGGATACACCGATGGTCCTTTTGGCCAAATCCATTTTCAGGACACGGGGGGTGACGGATTCCCCCTCATTCTTTGCCATCAAGCTCCCATTACCTCTCGTCAATACGACACGGTCTATCCGCTTCTCGCTGCTGAGGGTATTCGGGCCATTGGTATTGATACACCGGGATTTGGATTGTCTGACGAGCCCGATCATGTTCCGACGGTGGAAGAATACGCGACTGCAATACCGCCCGTCCTCGATCACCTTGCAATTACGCAAACAGATATTTTGGGGCATCACACTGGCGGGTTGATTGCGACTGAAGTCGCCCTTCAATTCCCAGATCGCGTACGCAACTTGATTATCAATGGTCCCTCCCCCTTCACGCCGGAAGAGATTGTTGAATGGAATGGGTTTGTTGAAAAGTTCGAGAAAAACTTCGAGCACAAAAAAGATGGCACACACTTAAGCAAATTGTTCGCTCGACGGTGGGAATGGGCGGATGAAGATACCGATCCCGCCTTAGTAACTCGGTATGTTGTCGAGCAACTGCAGGGCTATGGACCATTTTGGTACGGACACAATGCGGCCTTTTCATACGACCACAATGTTACTCTCCCAAAGATCAATCATCGCACGATGATTCTGATAAATACCGGCGATATCATCTACGAACACGCGAAAAAAGCTCACGAGATACGACCAGACTTTGAATTTTGTGAGCTCAAAGGCGGAGGTATCGACATAACCGATCAAATGCCCAAGGAATGGGTCGATGCAGTCGCAAACTTTCTCAAAGGCTGAGGGTTTTAAACGCCCAAGAAAGACATAATGGAAGTTGCCGTGTCTTCCGGCTTGTCTTGATGAGGGAACGCACTCGCATCTTGAATTGCCTCAGACTGTCCGTTCTTCATTAGTGCGATCGCTGGTTCAGCGAAGCGACCGTAATTTCCGTTTGTGCCGTAGGCCATGAGAACAGGTGCGTCGATGCGCGGTAGAATACTGAGATAATCATACAATGCCACACCTCTCGCACAGGGTTGAATCCACCGCCCTGCTGCTTGGCGACTGAGTGTCATCTCTTCCATATGCGCGGGGTCGCGCATTCCAAAGATATTTTCCATAAAGGAGTGAGGGCGTGGCAACGGAACCTCATTACTATCAAAAAGACCATCTGCGATGGCTTCAGCTGCGTCCGACTTCAGAGAAGAGTGAGGCACGCCCCCTCCTAAAGCTGAACCAACAGTAATCAATGCACGGATCCTCTCTGGCCAAAGACTTGCGCACACAGCGCCGACACAGCCACCAATAGAACTTCCAACGATACTCACAGTGTGTTCATCGACCTCGTTGAGCGTCGCCATAAGGTGAGACGCCAGCTCTTCCTGGGTCGCGATGAAGGGGGCCTCCCCGTTCATACTTGAGCTACCGTGTCCGGTTAGATCGACAGCCATGACCCGCATACGTGTTGCGAGAATGGGCATGACCCCGCGCCATTCTGAGGTCCAGCCGCCAAGCTTATGAAGAAGAAGAACAGTCTGATCACCCTGCCCACCCACAACATAATGAATTCTTCCGCCGACGACAGGAATATGCCCCTCAGAAAATCCTGGAAGTGTCGATACATCGGACATCGTATATGCACCTTCTCTAGCATAAATCTCGGTCTTGAGCCCTGGTTATAGGGTCGGTCAATATGTCCCGGGGGGCAAGCTTGAAATGGCGGAAAAATCGCAGCACGATCAATCCAAAATGGGAAATTAGAAAGAGTATGAGGTGGCAGTGAATAAGGCCATCTCTGAGCTCACAAGCGAGACAATTCCAGATCACGAACAAGCGTCTGACGCATAAGCGTCAGTAGGAGAAGATAATGATGACCAAGAGTTGCAGGCTAAGCGCGACGCTATTAAAGCAAAAGCATCTGCTAAGATGCGTAAAATGGGATTATTAGCTCGGGTTCTAGACGCTATCATTCCGTGGTCTGGAAAAATACTAAGCGTAAGGGGTGTTATGAAAACTAAGTTCTCAACAGCGGTGCTAACGTTTTTTGTGCTGTGCAGTCCCTTGATGGACGTTGTGCGTGCCGAGGATTCACCTGGCTTTCTTTTCGTCAATGCTACGGTAACAGACACACAAAAATTAGGTGCCTACGGCGCTGCTCTACCCCCCGTTTACGCTAAGTACGGCGGTCGATATTTAATATTTGGCGGTGTTGGGCGCGGCATCACGGCATTGGCTGGTAGCCTACAACATGAGTCCGTAATTTTTGCTGAGTTCGATAGCCTCGCAGATGTCGAGAAATTTTGGTGGTCAGATGAATATCGAGCAGTTGTACCCTTGAGAGATGGAGCAGGGCAATTCGACGTCTTGGGCTTATCCGGAACGGGTATAGAGCCTTACTCTGCTCAGAATGACGTTCAGCCCGCATACATGTTCACGTACATAAAGATGATCAATCGCGATAAGGCCATGGAATACATGGCCGCGGCGCAGGATACGATTTCTTCGTCTCCCGGACGCATTATTGCCTTGGTACGGCCCGAGGATATGTCCGTCTTGGAAGGATCGACGCCGGAGTTTACGATCGAAATATCTTCATGGCCCAGTCTGGCCGCGATTGACGCGTTTATGTCTGATCCGATGTATCAGGCCGCCATCCCTCTCAGAGACGCCGGGATGGAAGTGATAGTGCTCACGGCCGAACTGCCGAAGCCTCGTTAACTCGATTACTTCCAGCTGCCGAAGATAAACCAACTCGCGCCATTACCATGCTGCGGCACTGGCATATCTCCATTCACAAATGCCTCAAATTTATCGTGCCCAAAGGAGGAATAGTTGGGTATGAGGAATTTCAAACACTTCTCAGACTGGAACCCGGCGTCGCTGCAAAGCCCCAGAACATCTTGATTTCTGAATTCGGCGTAGAAAGGTTCATTATTGTTGGAGCCTGCGTCCCAATCTAAGTAGAACGCATAGTAGGGATCGACCTCAGAATTGGGCGGTAATTCCATATGGACCATGAGGCCACCGGGCTTAAGAACACGGTACGCCTCTCCAAAAATGGCTTGCGTTGATTTGACCGGCAACTCGTGTAGAAAAAAGCTCGACGTAACGATGTCAAAGGTGTTGTCTTCAAAATCTAAATGTTCTGCATTCTGTTGAGAAAAGTGTACCGGATGCCCCTCATAAGACGCGACGGCATGACCATAACGAAGCAGGGGCGCTCCGACATCGACACCATAGGCTTCAGCATTTGGAAAAACGTCAAGGTAAGGAAAGAGGTTCTTTCCCGTATTGCAACCAAGATCCAGAATGCGCCTAGGGTCGAACTCTGGGTGTTTTAACTTGAGATAATGCGCTATCGACTCCCCAACCCCGCCTGGATTGCCTTTTCTATGGCGAAACCCACCCCGAAAGACGTCACCACCAGCAACCTGTACTGCGCCCTGCGCTACATCATCCTGCGTATGTTCAGTATGAAAACATCCAGGCATGAGATGTACATCGAGCGCCGACACATAGCGAGGAATCTCTAGCTGGGGATCAAGACGGAGCGAGCCGCCTGCAGGATTCATAACGGCGGCGTCTTTGGCCAGATCGATCATCTCTGTTAAAGCTCGCTCAACACCATTTTGCACCGATGCCCACACCATTTCTTGCGCATTGTATCGAAGAGAGCTCCACATCCTATAAAGTGTGCGGGTCTCCATGGCTTTCTTTACATCGCGTGCCGTTGAAGGTTCGGATCCCGTTTTAGCGGCGTAGGCAGGTTTAACATTGGACTCATAGTCTCTACGCATCTCAGATGCTAGATCGACCATGATGTGCTTACGCAACGCACTCACAAATCCCTGGCGTGACAATTCTGTTGGACTGAAAGTCATCACTTCAGAAATATCAGAAAGGTTTTTGTTTTGATCGAGCATGACAGGTACGTTCTAGGGAGCCTAGTTAAGCCTTCTTAGTACCTAATAAGTTATAGCGGCTACGCCACGCCGGTGGCCCCTCTCGCGTGACCTCAAATCCCGCATCAGCCATCGCTTTGGGAAAATCAAAGCGCGCATACTCCTGGCGCCAGACTTCTTCATTCCAACGATGATCTTTCCACTGGCTATACTTGGCATAGGCCGAACGCGCACCCGGTGACGAACCGGTCTGAAAATCGATCGGGAAAAACACACCGCCCGGACGCAGGATGCGGTGGACCTCTTTGGTGATCTCTTTAGAGATCTCTTCCGGCACTTCGTGATGGAGAATATAAGAAGCCACGACATCAAAGTGGTTGTCTGGGAACTTGGTATCTTCCGCCATGCGCTGGGCGAAATTAACGGCCACATCAAGTTCAACCGCTCGCATATGCCCATAGCGAATCATTGGCCCACCGGCATCAATGCCCCATACCTCGGCATCGGCAAACCGCTCTTTCAGAGCAACGGCTAATTGCCCAATGCCACATCCGATGTCGAGAACTCGTGTAACTTTGCGATCTTCAGGTTCAGGTACCTGATTCCCAAGTCGGGTGTGCAGCTCATCCTGGTAGTTGAAAAGCTTACCGGCGTTATAAAAATTGTTTGTGCTGTAGTGGTAGATGTGTCCGGCAAAAGCATTGCCAACATAGCCACCCGGCTGCGTATGGATCTCATAGCGGGCGTAATCGGGAATATCTAAATCAGGGTCTAACTCGAGACTTCCCGGCCCTCTATTGTCAAATTCTTCCATTTCCGCCAGGTAGTAGTCCGCATTCGACTTAAACTCTTCGTCAAAGTTTCGGTGCATGACGTCATGAACGCCCGTTCGATAACGAGCAGCCACGCCAATGATCGGATCACCGTCAATTGCGGCAAATATCTCTTCCATCGGTGTATCTGTTGACTTCGGGTCGATCCCTGCTTGCTCAAGAAGCTGATCGAACCGCTTGACGGCGGCGGGAATTGCGCGATCGGATCCCCAAGTGCGATAGCCGGTGAGAAAATCATCTCGGCTTTCCACGTCAAGGGTCGCGAGGCGTTCTAAGCGCCCTTTCGAGCCGCGAGGCTCTTGGTCAAACTTTAGTTTGGACGCCATTTCTCTCTCCAACTTTAGGCAGTTTTGGTGCCAAAGATATTGCGATTGCTATACCAGGCCGGCGACCCTTCCTTATTCACGTCGAAACCAGCTGTCTCCATGTCGCCTGCAAAATCCATCTCTTTGTACTCAATGCGCCAGACTTCGTTGTTCCAGCGATGGTCTTTCCATTCTTGATATTGTGAATAGGCTCCCGGCACACCCCGGCGTCCCCCAGTATAAAAATCTATTGGGAAGTAAAGTCCGCCCTTGCGCAATACGCGGTGCGCTTCCTTAAATACGGCGCGACTGATGTCGGCCGGTATCTCATGATGAAGAATGTAACTTGTTACAATGTCAAAATGTCCGTCGGGGAAATCTGTGGCCTCAGCCAGACCTTGAACAAAATTGACTTCAACTCCTTCGTCAACGGCGCGCATATGACCGTACCGAATCATCGGTCCGCCCACTTCAACACCCCAGACTTCGGCGTCAGGGAAGCGTTCCTTTAGGGCGACAGTAAGCTGGCCTAACCCGCAACCCATATCGAGGATGCGGAGGACTTTGCCATCTTCAGGGGTTGGTATTTGTTCTGCTAGCCGAGCATGATGTTGGTCTTGGTAATTGTCAGTTGCTCGCGCCGAGTAAAATGCATTCGTTCCGTAGTGATAGAGATGCCCTGCAAACGGATTACCGACATAGCCACCTGGCTGCATATGAATTTCATGTTTGGCATAGCTCGGGATATCGAGATCCGGATCAAGCTTTAACGTACCCGGTCCGATTTTGTCGTAAGCCTCCATCTCACCAAGATAAGTCTCAGCATCGTCCGCAAAAGCGAGATAAAAGTTCCTATGTGCAAAACGCTGGCTATAGACTCTCATTAAGCCTTCTGTACCGACCAAGTGATCTTCCGCAATCAACTCATGGATTTGCTCCATAGGCAGTTCTTGTTTGGGATCATGGCCTGCTTCGCTGATAACTTTATCAAAACGCACCTTTGCAGCACGCTGAACAGTTGAACCCCGCCAATTACGGAAGCCGGTGAGAAAGTCATCACGGCCTTCTGCGTCAAGGGTCGGCAAACGTTCTAAGCGACCTAAAGCGCCCCGTTTCTCAACATCGGGCAGAGCGTTTTTTGTAGAGGATTTAGCCGTTGCTTTACGGCCAGTCAGCAGCGACGCGGCAGCTGTTCCTATTCCTGCGGCAGCCCCAAATAAAGTCCGACGGTCCAACATGAGTCATCTCCTTGAATGATTTATGCGGCAGTATAACGCCATTGTAAGCCATTCGCGAGTTGCCAAAGTCACCGCGTTCACAGCATAAATATTACTGATATTTCAATATCTTATCCAATGACCAGGCTAGCAAATTGACCCTACTCCCCACGCCAAAAGCTATTGATCCAAACGACCCTGATCATTTGGACTTTCTTCATAGCAAACTCCTGTATGCGTTAGATGATAGGCCCATCTTTTGGTGGAAGCGCGGCACCAAATACGGAGTCATAGAGGGAGAAGCAAAGCCCATGTGGAATATGTGGGTGTTTTTCGTGCAACGGGTAACAGCTCATCGTGCCGAGAGCTTTGACGTTGCCTCTTTGGAAGCGATCTATCTTACAGACTTAGAAACGGGCGAGTTGCTTGAGACTTGGCACAACTTTTATACCGGAGAAACTCTTCCGGTCCCGGGCCGGTTAATGTGACCTGAAATACAAACCTTCACCAAAGACGGCAGCAGTATGGCAGCACCCCCCCCTGCCTGGGATAGAGATCAAGCGTAAACACACCCTCGGGTCAGCAACGATCGTCGGCAATGAAGCTTGGTTGTCTTTTGATTCGTTGGCCATTGTGACGCGTAAAAATGTCGACGGTAGGTCTCAGTTTCGGATCAATGACCTTGAGACTTTCAATGCAAAGTTAAACGACATACTCGACCCAGCCCAACTCAGCGCACCGGCGAGCGCTACACTACATCTCATTTCGAGTTGGCAAGGCTGGCTTAATATGGGTGACCGACCTGGAAGTCAGGTCACGCGTCTGGTGGCCAAGAAAGTGTTTCAATTTGAGGATATCGCGCCGCCCTGCAGCATTTCATACAACAAACCTATCCAGAAATTGCATCAAATCCTGTGGCTGCTCTAAATCGAGCGCCCGAAAGTTTCGAAGACTAGACCCGAATTTTTATTCGGAAAGTGATCTTGCAACCCGGAAACCGAAGCCAGTCCCAACAGTCGTCGCGAGAATACGCAGCCGGGTTGCAGGTCGAAGTAAACCAGGAAACCCTGCCCAAGAACCTCCTTTAGCGACCCAAGCCCTGCATTGGCGTTTGTTAAACGGCGTTCCATCCGTTGGTACATTATCGTGAGAATCTTGATAGCAGTCCTCCGTCCACTCTGAGACATTTCCTGCCATATCAAACAAACCCCACGCGTTGGGCTCAAAACTCCCAACCGGAGCTGTGAAAACATAACCGTCATCACACTCGGCATATTGTCCATAGGGAATGTCAGGGACGTTCGGAACAAAGGCGAGATCAGCACCGTTTTGGTAAGTACAAGCGTCATCCCAATTCTCACCCCAGTACGTCGCTTGGGTTTCCGAAGTGGCACCGCCACGAGCTGCATACTCAAACTCTGCTTCGCTCGGCAGTCTGTATGCCTGTCCTGTTACTTCACTTAGCCAGTCAATATAGGCGAGCGCGTCAGGCCTCCTCACGCAGGCGACGGGATGATTGTCTGTAACTTCGAAACCAGGGTCTTCCCAATTGAGTTTAGGCTGAACCGACCACCCCGCGCTTGTAAGATGAAAACACCCAAATTTCACTTTATAGCCGGTGTCTTTAACAAAAGCTGCAAACTGGCTTTGTGTGACCTCGGTCTGACCGATAGCGAAAGATCGGCCTATCGTAATTTCAACCTGTGGCCCCTCATTCGCAGACATGCGGTCCAACATTCCCCACCGCTTACCTTCACTTTGCTCAGCTCCAAAGGTAAAGGTGCCCGGCGGTAGAACGACTAAATTCGGACATAACTCACAATCTTTTATGGCCCTCGGCTCTTCGGCAATTTCTGCAGACACTACCGTGGCGGTTTCTCCCTTTTTCATAACAAAGGCAGAGCCTAAGACACCAGAGCGCGACCAACTGTTCATATAGGCTCCTCGCGTTGCCCGATCTGGATCAACCCAGAGCATGGCGTGACGCACTTCTCCCGCCCGAATGTTGTCGGAAACTACGTGCATGTACCGCGACACGTCGTCATGGACATACATGGACCAATACTCAGACGCGCAACTAGCATCGTTCTTAGAAGGCTCTCGGCATTGCGTAGTGCCCTGCAAGATTTTTACGATGCCAGGTTTTCGGTCGGCTGGGTCGATCATGGTTGGCTGGGCCAAGGCCACAGCGGCAATGACTATTCCGAAAAGAGTCAGTGGGAGGGTCACTAAAATTCGCATATCTGAGCGTCCAAATGATGTGGAATACTGAGACTAGACCGAAAAGCCATTTGCCCTACCCTTAAATCACGCCATATCGTTCAATGAATGAGCACTTGTTGGGTGAGTAAGCACTTAAGAGAGGTGTGCCAAGGAGACTTGCAGTCTTGTCACTGGTTCTTTGGTCCAAACTCGGGCATCACAGCATTCATCACTGAACCTCATCTGGATTTCCCTCATGTCTGAAACAGTGATCGCAGTTTCTCGTAGCCCCAAACACTCCTTCTCCAAGGCGAACGAACAATACGTGAGATTGGTTGAAGGCTTGGGCGTTGACGGTGACGCCCATTCAGGTGTGACAGATCAACACCGATCTCACGTCGCACGTAATCCTAATGCTCCAAACTTACGTCAAGTACACCTCATTCATGCTGAGCTCCATGATGAATTGGAATCTAAAGGGTTTAAAGTTGCGCCTGGACAAATGGGGGAGAATATCACTACTCGAGGTGTCGATTTACTAGGCCTCCCGACGGGGACACGCCTTCACCTTGGAAACGAGGCCATCGTTGAAGTCACCGGGCTCCGCAATCCGTGCAAGCAACTTAATGGCATCCAAGACGGATTGATGCAGGAGACGCTTGAAAAGCGTGCTGACGGAACACTCATTCGCAAATCAGGCGTAATGTCGACTGTGATCGCCAGTGGTGAGGTCCATCAAGGAGATACGATCCGTCTTGAGTTGCCTCCCGAGCCACACAAACCGTTAGAGCCAGTTTGACGGACGGGTTTGTTATTTGCTCACATCCTAGTCAGCAGAAAACTCGGATTTAGGTATATTACACAGCCCGCTCGAACTTGATATGCTGCAGTATGATTAAGTCACTGGTTCGCTTTTCACTCTTAATCTGGATCATGATCCTGAGCGCCCTTCCCGGAGCTGCTCAAGATTCCCGGACTCTCAGGGTTGGCCTGCAAGCACTCCCACCGACCCTATTCAATCCCTATCGCAACACCGGCCTCCCATACGTCTATACCTGGAGTGCCGTATTCGACGGTCTTACGTCCATCGACGCCAATGGAACACTGCAGCCATGGCTTGCAACATCTTGGGAGCGTATCGATCCAATTACCTGGGTGATTAAACTCAGAACAGACGTCACGTTTTCAAACGGCAAGCCAATGACTGCCCAATCAGTCGTCGCAGCTATTGAATTTCTGACCAGTGATGATGCCAAAGCTGAGACGGTGGCACGCATGCTCCGTTTCATCAATAGTGCGAGAGCGATAGATACCTTTACTGTTGAAATTACGACCAATCGACCGACCCCTCTACTCCCGCGATTTCTACCTCAGCTGTATGTAGTCGAGCCTGATCATTTCTCTTCGTTAGGGCTGGAAGCATTCGCACAGGATCCAATCGCGACAGGTCCCTTTATTGTTGAGGACATTCGACCAGAGCGCATGACACTTCGCGCCTTCAAGACAGGTTGGCGCCCTCCAAATGTTGAGCGTATGGAGTTGCTCTCTTTACCTGACATGTCGACGCGCACGATGTCTATTGGCGCTGGCACACTCGATGTAGCGGTTGGAATCGGACCCGACGAAGTCAATGCCATCGTCGCCGATGGCGGCAATAAATTCTCTTGGCATGACGCTGCTAATTGGGCCTACCATTTCATCGACGATGTCCACCCAGCCTTGGCCGATATTCGTGTGCGGGAAGCCTTGAACCTTGCCGTCGACCGGCAGGCCATCATTGATGCCCTATTGGATGGAGCCACCTCAGCTGCAACTCAACCTGCGCCAGAATTGGTGTATGGGTTTAATCCAGATTTACCGCCTATTCCCTACGATCCAGATCGCGCTCGCGCACTTATAGCAGAGGCCGGGTATCCCGATGGATTCAAAATGGTGATCGAAGCTACAGCTGGATCGAGCGCAAATGACAGCGCCGTCAACCTGACTGTTGCCCAATATCTGGCAGCAATCGGAGTAGAGATGGAAATCCGCACCGTTAATGTCAACCAAATCATACGCAATGTCGTCGAAGGCACTTGGGACGTTGATGCTTTCGGTTTGCATTACAACTTCGAGCCGTCCGTCGAAGCCCTTCGTGCGTTGGATACCAATTCATGTTTATGGCGCTACCCCTGGTACTGCCGCGAAGAGGTCATGCCCCTTATCGCCCAGGCAGAACAAGAACTCGACCCGGAGAAAAATTTGAAATTGCGCCAAGACGTAATGGCGTACTACCGCAATGACTGGGCCTCCTTATTTATGTACCAAGCGCCACGATTTGCCGGCAGTATTGCCGGTGTGGACGGTGTCGAAGTGGTCAACAACTTCATTTTGTACGATAGAATTACGCTCGATCGCCGCTAGGCCTGCCGTTTTTTCCACCAAAGCCACGCCCCCGTGACAAACAAAAACGGCATGATCAGCCCCGAAAGCAAAACTAGAAAACGCCCAAAGTTGCCGATGATTTCGCCAGAATGAATGGCAAAAGCCCAGTCTTCGGCAAGTGGAATTCCCTCAAGGTCTTCCCAATCCCGAACAAACAGAACACGTCCGGAATGTCGCTCAAAGAAAACGCGATTGAGGGCCCGCACATTTGGGCTATCTGTGTCCAGAAAAGTGACAACGCAAACAGATCGCGCGAGGCGGATGTAACTTAAATCGCGAATGGGATCATTGGGAAAACTTGCCCGCGCTGTTTCTATAATCGTGTCTATTGGTACCGGGTTACCAGAGGTGTCCGAGCTCGCTCCTGCTGCTGCAAACGCGCCAAAACCGCCAGAAGAGTTTGACCCGAATTCCGGGACCGTCAGCAGACCAAAAATCATCTTTCCTGACAAGGCGACCACAAAAAGCAGCACAAAAGAATACGCGCCTGAAACACGATGCAGGCCAAACAGAAATCGCTGCAATGGGCGTCGCTTAATGGTTAGCGATTGCTTCAACGTCTCGCGTCTGGGCCACCACAGGTAAATACCTGACAACGCCATCAACAGCATAAGAAGACTGCCCAGATGCACTGCATTGATGCCGGGCGTTCCCATAGAAATTTGCTCGTGCAAACGAAACATCAGTTCAAACGGATACTGATATTTACTGCCCCATCCGGTGATCTCCCCCGTATAGGGGTTCATGCTTACATACATGTTTGGCGCTGGGGCATTGTCCCACACACGAATGAAGTACGCCTGATCTGGAGCGAGCGGATAAACCACACTCAAAACATTATGCGGAATATGAGAGAACTTTTCGCTAAAGGAGTCCAACACCTCGGAGATGGGAATTGTCGCCTTCTCTTGAGGTTCTACAATCATTTCATCAGCATGAAGCCAATGGTTTCCCGCATGGCGATAGGCGACGAGGGACCCGGTAACACTTTGGAAGACCAAGAAAAGTCCGACGATCAGTCCACACCAGAGATGTACTTGAAATAGGACTTTCTTGAGCACTTTCTCTCCCCTCACGCACTATGCTGTCATTGCCGCCCGGTACTCGGCAATCCATTATAGGGACAGCAAACATAGAACTGACAAGAGGCTGTCGTGTCCCTTACTCGCCGCGCGCTATTGGCTTCAACATTATCAACAGTGGCTCTGCCCTCTCTATCTGCCAATGCCAAGGTATTAATTCGCCGCACCTATGTTTACGGTCCTTTCGGACAAATCCATGTCCGGGTTGCCCACCCCGAGACAGGACCAGGTTCAAAAACGCCTCTCGCCTGCTTCCATCATTCACCTGGGTCTGGACGCCTTTTTGACCCATGGTTGCCTTATCTCGCTAAAGACAGGCTTGTCATGGCGTTTGATACGCCAGGATATGGCAATTCCGCACATCCCAATGAACAGCCGCAAATTTCTGATTATGCGCGGGCATTGGCTGTTGCTATTGAGGAGTTGGTTCCGGGGAAGCGCGTCAATCTTTTTGGGCAACTCACGGGTTCATTGATAGCTGTCGAAATGGCTGCGACCCGCAAAGATTTGGTCCGCCAAGTGGTTCTATCGCGCTCACCCGTATTCACTGAGGAAACAAGAGCAAGCGGTGTCGCTGAAATGCTCAAAAGACACGCTGAGCGTAAAGAAGATAAGACCGCCCGATATTTGGTTGAACGACTGGAACGTGGACTCGGAAATTTGGCAGATGATGATCCGCCGGAGAGATACATAGGCGCTTTTATAGATAGCGTGCTTCCTGGACATAACTGGGTATACGGGGAAGTAGCTGCTTTCTCTTATCGCGCTGATCTCAACATGCCAAGTAATAGCCAACCGGTGCTATTCATCACATGGTTTGAAGACGACGCCAAAGACGGGGAATTCGGACGGATTAGTGAATGGACCCGGGGTGCTGAAATTATCCCCAACGCCACACCACTGAATCTAACCGGTCTCGGCAATTGGCCGTGGCAAGAAAACCCGGAAATTATTTCGAATTATGTGCATTCGTTCTTGGATGTCACTTAACAATCAACGGAGTTGGGTTATGGACAAGATTCGACGTCGCAACGCATTGAAAGTAAGTATTGCCGGTGCCGCAGCAACCACGATTACTGACCCACAGCTCGCGCTGGCAAAAGAGGCCAACCCGATTCCCGCTCCAGACCAGGAAATGACACTCAAAGGCGAAACTTTCGCGCCGAATTCCGACTCTAACCCACTTGAGGCAAAGATCATTACGTTCACCACGGTATCTTCAGATGTTGATGCTAGTGTCACATTTTATCGAGATGTCATTGGCATGACTGTGCAGAGTGATTCTTTGCTGTCACCTGCTGTGAGTTCTGCGCCTGGTATGGGGCGAAACGATCGGCGTCATGTCCTGCTCACGATGCCTGAATCGCAGCGAAGCGCCGCCGTGCGTATTCTTGAAGCGCCACCTGGAGCGTCTGAAATACGACCCCGCCCAACATCTGGACCCAACGATCCAGGTCTTTTGGTTATGGAAGGAAGCACCCGCGACCCAGCTGAATCGTACCATGCACTAGCCAGCGCTGGGACGCCGATGATCTCTCCTCCGCGTTACTATTATTTCCGGAACACCATGTGGGGTCGCGATGTCGACGTCATGAGTTACGCCCCATTCGGACCTGGTGGTGAGCAAATGTTTATCACCGCTAACATTCGCGGAGACCGGCCGCCTCCCCGCTCGCCTTTTGTCCACAGCGGTTTCTCCAATGCTGCCATTACCAGCCTGGACCAGCGGCCGGTGAATGAATTTTTAGAGAAAGCCCTTGGCCTAAAGCGTACATCCCAAATGGAATGTTACCAAAAGAATACGGATGAACTCATTGGCGCTCCTGAAGGTAGCTACTTCCTTTGGGGTAATGTTGGAATCGGAGTGTCCATTGAAGTGTGGGAAGTCAAAGCAGAATCAGGAACGGTTTATCCCTGCTCTCTCGATAAAACCGGACTAGCGATGCTGACGATCCGCGTGAATGACTTAGACAAGTGTCGTTCAATGTGCGCGGATGCTGGAATAAATCCCGTCGGCGAAGGCGCTCTACCCAATACGGAAAGCGAAAAACCTGAAGGTTTCACCATACGTGGTGCGGTCGGTGAACTTTTCGAGATTGTGCAGGCGTAATTGGAACAGGGACTCACGTCTTACCTGGCTTACGCAATCTTCGTTGTGATTTCGATCACGACGCCCGGGCCCAACAACATCATGACTCTGCATTCGGGTGCACGCTATGGTATACCCCGTACGATTCCAATGATCCTTGGCATACAATTCGGCTTTGCCGTGATGATGACCGTCATCGCACTCGGATCGACAGTGATTCTCACCCAGATCGAGAATGCCGCAAACGTACTACGAGTTTTGTGCTTCGCCTATTTACTCTACTTGGCTTGGCGCATAGGCACGGCCTCTGCCCCAACACTCAACGAAACTGAACATGGTGACGGGCGTCCGATCGGAATGCTTGAGGCCGCGCTGTTCCAATGGGTCAATCCCAAAGCCTGGGCGGTCGCTGTCGCGGCTGTGGGTACATACAGCTTTCTATTTGCAGATACAGTCAGCACTATCCTCGGTTTTTCCGGAATATTCTTGCTGATCGGACTGCCAAGCAGTTTTCTCTGGGCCAGTGGTGGCAGATTAATCGCGGGAATTCTCACATCGCCTGAGCGATACCGAGTCTTCAGCATTACGGCGGCCATATTGATGGTCGCCGCCGTGATCCCACCACTCTTTTCAATCTAGGCTTTCTTTGTGCCTGTCAGATTTTCAAAGAACTGACGCCCGCGCACCCGCTCATTCACATCAAACCCAACTTTTCGCATGGTGCCTTCGAGATCCAATTTGGCGTACTCCATAAACCAGACTTCACCGTTCCACCGATGATTAAACCAGTAGGTAAACTTCTGATACGCCTGAGGTCCTGGACGTTGTCCTCGCGACCACAAATCAATCGGGAAGAAAGTTCCACCCGGCCTTAGGATCCGATGCACCTCGGCAACAACGTCTTTGGACGCCTGTTCTGTTAATTCATGGAAGAACAGATGCGATACCACGATATCAAAATGTCCGTCAGGGAACTTTGAATCTTCAGCAAGGCGTTGAGCAAAGTTTACGTCTACGCCTAGGTCTGCTGCCCTCATGTGCGCGTACCGCACCATTGGTCCACCGACATCAATTCCCCATACTTCTGCATATGGAAAACGTTCTTTCAAAGCAACTGTGAGCTGACCAGACCCAGAACCCAGCTCGAGTACCCGCATAACTTTCCCATCTTCAGGTACTGAAACGTTGCTCGCATGCTCTAGATGTAGTTCATCTTGAAAGTTACGTCCGGCAAAGAACATGTTTGTGCCGTAGTGATAGATGTGACCCGCAAATGGATCCCCTACATAGCCACCTGGCTGAATATGAATCTCGTGCTTGGTGTAGTCAGGAATATCCATGTCCGGATTCAGCTCTAATGTTCCTGGACCTGTATTATCTGCCGCTTCCATTTCCTCCAAATAAACATCTGCATGCTTATAGAAATGGTTCTGTAGTGACTTCCAAGTAATTTGCTGGCTGCCGATCCAAAGCCGTGTCCTAGTGCCGATCACTGGATCATTCTCCAGAAGTGACAACACGACTTCCATCGAATGATCGCCGTAAGGATTCAAACCAGCATCCTCTAGAACTTTCCGCGATCGCTTTAGCGCAAGTCCTTCAAACTCTGTATTCACTTTTGTACGGAAGCCAGTCAGAAAATCTTGTGTGCTTTCTAAATCGAGTGTCGCTAGCCGCTCTAGCCGACCATCTGTTCCTCGCAATTCAACATCACCTCTAAAAGACGACGATGCTGTTTTTGCCTTGGCTGACTTACCAGTAAAGATAGGCGTTATCGCTGCCCCCGTGGTTGCAACAGCGCTGAATAGTGTTCGGCGATCTAGCATCATCAGACTCCTATCTGTGGATTAGCTTGAACCATCACCCTCCGGTAATGGTGCGCTTCTAGAACCCTTCGAGCAATCGGCAATACCGGCACGCTCATATTGTGAGGCCTCCCGCAGCCAATGACCACACTGGCGGTACACCAATATAAAAAAACCCGGCAGTGAAAATCACCGCCGGGCCAAGTTTGGCTGTTCTTTATAGGCAAGCTAGATCTTCTGTGATCCGCGCCCGAACTCGGGATAGGCTTCTAGCCCCAGTTCGGCACGATCAAGACCTAAATCCTCTTCTTCTTCTGACACGCGAAGACCAACAGTTACTTTAAGCGCAATCCAGAAAATTCCGCTGGCAACACAGACAAATACGCCAACGGCGAGAATTCCAATCGCTTGAGTGCCAAGATTACCTGAGCCGAAAATACCTACAGCTAGCGTACCCCAAATTCCGGCGACCAAATGCACGGGTATAGCGCCCACGACATCGTCAATTCTGAACTTATCCAGCAAGGGCACAGAAAAAACCGCCAGCGCCGCGCCAATTCCACCAACGATTATGGCAATGACATGATTCTGGACGTCTGGCCCCGCTGTTATCGCAACCAGACCAGCCAATGCCCCGTTTAAGCACATGGTGAGGTCTATTTTGCCGTACAACACCTGAGTCATGAGCATGGCCGTAACCACTCCAGCAGCGGCAGCGAGATTGGTATTAACGTACACAATGGAGATCGTGGTGGCGTCGAGAGCGCTGCCTAAAGCCAATTGTGAACCGCCGTTAAAACCGAACCAACCGAACCACAGAACAAATGTTCCTAGAGTTGCGAGCGGCAAGTTGGCACCAGGAATTGGGCGAACACCAGCTTCTGTGAACCGACCTTTCCGTGGACCTAGAATAAGAGCGCCAACTAATGCAGCCCATCCACCACAGCTATGTACGAGCGTAGATCCAGCAAAATCAGAGAAGCCCATTTCATCGAGCCACCCCTCACCCCATGTCCAGGACGCCTGGATCGGATAGATAAGCCCACTAAGCACAACAACAAAAATCATAAACGGCCAGATTTTGATTCGCTCGGCCAACGTGCCTGACACTATCGACGCAGTCGTCGCTACAAATACCATCTGGAAAAACCAATCAGATGAAACCGAGTAGCCATTGTCCACGACAACTGCAACCTGTTCTGCAGTCATCTCTTCCGCGTTGATTAAATCTAACTCGGCGCCAGACGGGTTATAGAGAAAACTGAGCGTTCCCATATAACTGCCAACATCCGTGTACATTACGTTGTACCCAACGATGTAAAACATCAGGCCAGCTATAGAGTAGAGAGCAATATTCTTAAGGCAAATGGCAGCTGTATTTTTAGTCCTCACCAAGCCGGATTCCAGCATGGCGAAGCCAGCCGCCATCAACATGACCAGAAACCCGTGAACAAGAAACGAAAAAGTGTTCAGGACGTATGCGGTTTCGTCCGAGACGGCAGCAAGCGCTGGGGTGTTCATGAGGACCAGAGCGCCCCCCGCGCCCGCCACCGCCGTCGGTAACTTTTTAAACGTATTCATGCGTAATAATTCCTTTGTCGAAGAACCAAGCGTTAGAGCGCACTCGTGCCGGCTTCACCGGTACGAATACGAAGCGCTTCCTCTACATTGAGAACGAAAACTTTGCCGTCACCGATACTGTCGGTTCTAGCGGTTGATGCGATAGCTTCTGTAATCGAATGAACCTGCTCGTCATCGGCAGCGATCTCGATTTTTATTTTAGGCAAATACGAAACTTCGTATTCCGCACCTCTGTAAATTTCTTTGTGACCCATCTGGCGTCCAAAGCCCCGGACTTCAGTAACAGTCAGGCCTTGAATACCAAGTTCCACAAGGGCTTCTCGCACGTCGTCGAGCTTTCCAGGTTTGATAATCGCTACGATAAATTTCATCTTAGCCCACCCTTAGAAACTGCGTGAGACAGAGAACACCACACGGCTGTCACAGATGTTCTGGCAATTTGAAATATCCGTGTCGATGTAGCGAAGATCTGCGTCGAACCATTCGAGGGAAGCTGTAAGACCGACATTCCAGTCGAGATAGTCTTCTCCAAAAGATGGATCGACGTCGGAATAATTCAGGTTGGCGTCAACGCTAAACATGTCGCCAAGCGGTAAACTGATTCCACTTTGGAAATAGAGACCGTCATCCGTGCCGCCGAAGTTATCTGGGGTATAGGCGAGACCGAAAGATACTGCTGCAGGACCAAAGTCGTAACCGAGCGAGCCGTAGACTTCCCAAAAGTCATAGCTCAACGCACTGGCCGCACCCGGATACCAGTAGTAGAGAAAGCCAACATCGTAGGAGAAGCCGTTAATCTCACCGGCATAGCCGCCGTAGATATCAAGTTCGACACTGGCTTCATCACCATCACCGAAGTTGACGTTGGAGCCCCATGTCCCAAGGTAAAACCCTGCGCCGGAGTCCCAGTCCAAGCCGCCTTGGATCGCCGGGTCTTCATTGGCTTGGGTAACCCCCCGAAAGACATAGTCGGATGTAAGTGTAACGTTGCCGGAAAAATCACCGGGCAAATCTTGGGAAGAAACCGGAGCGGCTACCACCCCTAAGCCGGTACATAGAGCAACGGCAGTCATCAATTGTCTCGTCTTCATGGCGCAATCCCTTAAAACTTGGAACGTAAAAACAGGTTCTGCGCTCTGGTCCGACTAGTTTACTGCAAGCTTTGTGCCAACATTGGAGACTACCTAAAGATAAACAGAGGGATAAATAAGAGTAATATAAACAATGAGTTAGGTTAGATGAGCCAAACCTTGGAATAACAAAACATCACGATATGCCATAAATATATGCATAATATATAGGCATAAATATTAAATGCCTAATTTATAGGCTATTAATTGTGGTTATGACCACTAACCCTTATCACTTCAATCAGGATAATCTGTTTTTTGATTTTCAAGCTCATCAAAAAGGGTCGAACCATGAGGTCCACAGTTATCCGAATTCTCGCCTTGTCACTCATATTCATTGGCACCATGGCTCAAGCCGCCCCTGTCCCCGAAGATCAGCGTATGGATCTCGATCTGCGTCGTACCACATTGGTTGTGCATGATATGGATGCCTCGCTCGCCTTTTACCGGGATGCCTTAGGCATGGTCGTTACATACGACAACATGCTGCGTACCCCACAGGACGCAAAGACGAACGAGGAAGCGGACTCAGCCACACACCTTGTCTTCCTCCGTGCCAATGATGACTTTGTTGGCATCCTGGGTCTGATGGAATCAGAAAAGCCGACCCGCCCCGCTTACGACGCCATGCCCGAGCCCTTTCGACCAGGCAGCTTAGTTTTGCTGTTCAACACGGAAGGGTTGGACGAGATGTTTGAGAGAGCGAAGAGAGTGCCAAAAGTGAAAGTTGTTCATCCGCCAACCCATCGGACCTATCCATCCTATGACGGCAAATCCCGCATCCCGGTTCTCTCAAGTATTTTGATCGATCCCGACGGCCACGTCGTTGAATTAAACGACTTGCTGATAGACCCGGAGGAAATGTGAGAAGCTAGTGATTCACCCCAACATCTCTCGCGTGATCTTCCACCGTGTTACCGGCTGATGGAAATTGAGAGGTCCAGGTATTTTTTCTACCGTCTCGAGATACTCAAAACCAGCTTTTTGTAAGGTTCGGTTTGGTGCGGTGTTAAAGGCGTAAGGCTGGCAATACAAAACCTCTAAATCAAACTCTTCGAAGTGAATTGGCACGGACCGTTTAACAAATTCCGCTCCATGTCCTTTCTTTCGTTGCATGGAGACTGCCACATGGAGATGCATGTTGGCCTGCTTACCGATGGTGATTTCATCGAGTGTGGAAAACCCGACGCCAATGCCATCCAGTTCCCAAATCAATAAGAACTGTGTTCTCTGCTCCTTCGGCGTTTCTACGTAAGACGACAGACTATGCCACATCTCTTCGTGACTTGGCACTTTGGCAGGGTCCACGCCAAGACTACGCAGAAACGCCTCATCTGCATCGGCAAAATAAGCGGCGACAAAATCAGCATCGTCTAATACGAAAGGGCGAACGACGTAACTCACCGATCTCTCCTTTGGGTGACTGAATGTGAGTATACCTCTTTATCGCCCACCAACCGAGCAACTCTCGACACTTTCGTATAAATCTTCTGGTCTGGCGGGAGGTCCGGCCGCCAAAGCGGACAAGGTCTCGAGCGCTTCATTCCGCTCTTTCTCAGTTTTCTGAGCATTGGTGGAAAAGGTATCATATAGGGGCAGTACAATATCCCAAGCCGGATGGGATTTTATCGCGACCACAGTATCTGGGTCTGTCAGCTGTGCCGTCGCACTGTTGTGGTCTTTTTGCCATCGGCCGATCGCTTTTGGATGCGCTTCAGGCCATCCGTCCCATGGCCAGCGCCATCATTCCCGCATGAGCGGCTCACAATCTTCAAGGCTGAAGAAGGTCGCGATTTTCGCGACTATCCGCTGGGAGTCAGCCAACAAATCTTCCAGAGTAATGATCAACCGGTTGGGCAAAGCATGCACCATAACCAAACGCTTCATATAGTCATTTAACGGCGGCAACAGGTTGTTGCCCCAATCAGGATAATGCAGAGGATAGAATTCCTTGCAGATTTTATCTTTCATCGCCCAGGTGCGCGGATCGCAGACGATATACAAACAAGGCGAGCCTCCCAGGCCAGACAACTGGGATTCATCAAGCCACAGTAACTTTGTACCCATTGCTCTAAATGGAAAATTGCGCTCTTCCAACATTGCTGCACATTCAGCAAGTCCAGATGAGACCGCTTCGGGTTCTCCAAAAAGAACTTCTGTCTCGGGAAGGCACGCAACAAACTCTTGGTTCCGCAAACTGGCATCCGCGGCCAAGCCAAAGTCTACCTCATACAATACAAACGCGTCAGGATGGACGTTGATGATCGAAACGACAGTTAAGGTGCCACACTTTGGCGCCCCGAGAACAAAGATGGTTTGTGCGGGGACGCCCCCTACTCCGCAGCTTGCTTCACATCGCTCGCATCTGAAGAATCAACCATCGGCGCAAGGTCAAGGACCCAACCTTTTGTAGTCCGCCGTGCTGGACTTGGAATCGCGTAGGCGATTTTCTTCCGCGTAGCTTCGATTTTATCGATGTCGACCTTCCAGCCCTTCGCTTCCCAGCCTTTGAGAATTTCTCTGTACCGGGCAATGGCGCCGTCGGCGGGAACAAAAATCTCTTTTGTGTTGGTCGGGGGTGTCACCAGCGGATTCATATATTCAAGAATCTCTCCATCTTGTCCGGCCACAACATCATTTCGGATCATCATTCGGGCATCGTTTTCGGGCTCGATAACAAAGTTTCTGAGGTTTACGAGGTAAGAACGAGAGTGCGTATCATCAATCGGAGTTTTGAAACTGTACTGATGTATGTGCTTGTCGGGCATTGGGTTGATGCGCGTGACATTACACGTTGGTCCATGAGTCCAACTGCCAGCAGTGATCATGGCATTCTTGTAGCGTCCGGTGCCTTCACGCATCTTATCGTCGGCCAGCGGCGGCGCTTTATATTCAACGAGAAAGCCCGTTCCCCAATCCGTTTCATCAATATTGAGCGGTGGGACGTGATAATCCGGATCAGCGCCCGAGAATCCATGGGTCGGATGTACAAATTCATTGTGGGCTGGGTCGAGCGCATTCTCGACAGAGCGTTGATAATCAATCACCCAGTCATACTGTTGTATTGTGGCACGCCACCCTTCAGTACCGTATTCGGGTATTTCCATAATGGGTGGGCGGTCGGCTTCAGGCAGGTCACCTAAAAATACATGCACCAATCCATATTTTTCTTCGACCGGATAAGAGTCCGTCCGTGCTCGCGCCGGCGGTTTGCCGCCCGGACCTAGAGATGGCACTTTTTGACAGGCCCCCTCTCCGTCAAATTCCCAGCCATGATAGGGACACTGCACACAATCGCCCTGGATCTTTCCGTTGCCGAGCGAGCCGCCACGGTGAACGCAGGTATCGCTGAGGCAATGGACTTGGCCGGATGTATTCCTAAATACGACGAAGTCGATCCCCAGCATCCGCACCTTTGTCGGCGCCTCATTGGTGATATCGTCGGATCGTCCGACTGCGTACCAGAAATTTATATACATGGCGTGTCTCCTCTGTTGTACTCACGCGCAACACGTACATTTTAGTGATATGCTCATCAACGCCAAGCGCTTTCAGGTAACATCCTGAAAGAGGAAGTCGGCAGATCCATAAAGAACTGGATAACAAGGCGTTTCAAAGTTTATTGTCCGACTATCCTGCATGCGCCGACACCCAGCGCTTCCAATAGACTGTCCCATATGAATTTTAACCAGAAATATTTGAAAGCGACAAAAGCATTTGACGCCAAAGCCTACGTAGAAGCTATTCAGGTATATCTTGACCTTCTACAAACTGACAAAGATCGCATTCTAGCGTTGACGTTGGAACACGATAGCGCGCGGCTTATTCACAACGAAATGGCAATACAATTTGCGTTGCAGAAAGTATTAATTCAGCGCATTCGCAGCGCAGAAAATATTATAATTAATCTAGAGCCATTTACCCGTAAGCACCCACTAGCAATTAGCTACGGACCGCTGGCTAGCGAGTCATTGGAGAACTGGAAGGATGGTTCAACCGTATTTGATAGAAACAAAACAATAGTCCACGATCGATACACGGTCATCAATGATCAATACCTAAATGGTAGAGAAAATTTAGAAGTTATTCCGGGCGATGTGTATGCAGCGCTGTGGGTTGTTACAGACATATTAGACCTAGAGGCACATCTTCCAGAGAGTCAATCAGGATACGTAAATCTTGGTTGCGGATGCGGTCTCTTTGATGGCGCCTATTTAGGCAACCGTGGCCGTACGGTTTCAGCTACACTTATCGATATTTACACAAATTTCCAACGATCTATCGACGAGCAAACAAAAGTCCACAATCTGACGCAAACGGCTTTCTCAACAGAGTGGGCAGGTTATGAAACTCCCCCAAGCCTCGTGGTCTCCATTCGCTCTTGCAGCTACTTATATGACGTCGTCACTTACGACACGCTATTTAGATCACTCAAGCCTGAAAGCCAAGTCTTTCTAGACGTTGCACACAAAAATGTGGCTAAAACTACTGCTTACTTTGAATCATTGGGCGCTCACGCTAAAAGGCACCCAAGGATAAACGAAGATGTTCAATTCATCGAATTTAGATTTTAACACACCTAGAATGTGTACAGCATGCCTATGCCGAACAAACCCTGTAAGCTATCGCCATCCTGAACAACAAAGGGGGCGTTCTTTGCCTCGTCTAACAACAATTTTGCTTCGCCGCGCATGATCAACTGCCACTGCTCGTCCAGATCGTAGAACGAGGTCAAACGAAAAGCGACATCTTGGAAGCCACTTCCAGGATCATAAGCTGCATACCCTGTTGATGCAGTCGCTGAAGCTGGCACGCCATAATAGGCATCCATGTATTTGTTGCTTTTCCATTCTGCACTGAATTCAGGAATAACGCGGACCATCCCACTATCGATGATCGTACCAAAAGACGCGGAAAGTCCGGAGCCACCGTGGCCACTAGCGACTTCTTGCCGTGCCCTCAAACGAAAGGCAAAGAATCTCGCGATCTGACCTTCAAAGGTGAAGCCTATATCCGCCCCCGTAGAAATATCAGGAAGAAGGAACGCCCGACTGTCTTTATCGGGGCTACGTCCTGTTGCGATACCAGCCTGGGCCAAAAGCCGACAGCAATCCGAACTCCAAACCTTGACCCGCACACCTAGGGGATCAATCCAGATATCATCTTTGTAGCGTATCTGAAAAATCGGGAGACCTTTGGTCTCGTATTGGTTTGAGCCAGAATAATCTGGCACCGTGCCAACGGCTGCACCGATCTTGTATTGCCAGTCGTCCGGCGAAAATTCTCCCATTTGCTCAAGATAGGATGCGAAATCATCGTAAGCGGATTCCAATACATCCATGCTCCAGCCTTGGGCTTTGGCCGGCGCCGTCATACCGAGAATTACAAATAGTCCTAATAACAGGAACAAAAAGTGGGTAATAAAACGCTGCTGGGGGCCGCTTACCACACTACTCTTACGCACGTGCAGAAACCTTTCATCGCTAACATAACTAGCGGTCCTACCCACATGCAAAGTGTGCGCATTTACTTCAGGAACGCAAGTAAAAGTATGACGCTGCTCACCCCTGGGTAATCACAAACACAGCCGTTACCCAATGCCCGTGAACGTGCCCAATATCTGATTACCGATGTCTTGATAAAACGCTGTTGTGCTGGAAAAGGTTGCGCCAGAAATCTGGTCGAACGTGAGACCTTGCGCAGCCGTTAGATCAGCCCCTGAGATGTTTGCCTGGTTAAAGGGCGCGATACCAAAGTCGGGAGCTGGCGGCGCAACCAGAAACCGGGCGAATGTGATCGTAAGATCAGACATACGTTAAGTTTACGCTCAATTAGAGCCTTAGCCAAAACCTAGGTTTCAGGACCAATAATCGCTAATTCTGCCAGCCGGCCGAGCACCTGCTTAATCCCTGTCATCCGCTCGTCAACGTCATCCCAGAGCCGCATGATCACTATTTTATGATCTGGTCGAACTTTAACCGTTCCGGCTTGTTGGGAGATAAACTCGATTAATCCAGCAGGATTAGGAAACTCGTTCTTGTACAAGCTCAACACTGCACCCTTCGGGCCAGCATCAATCTTCTCCACATGAGCTGAACGACACAAAGCTTTAATCGCGACGACTTTTAAAAGGTTCTCAACTTCTAAAGGGACTTTGCCGAAACGGTCTTCAAGTTCAGCTGCAAAGTCATCTATTTCGTTTTGATCGGCTAAATCTGCCGCACGACGATACAAGGCCAACCGCGCGCCAAGATCCCTGACATAATTTTCAGGAATAAGAACAGGTGCGCCAAGTGTAATTTGAGGCGAGAAGCTCTCTTCGACGTCGACAGTATTCCGGCCGCCTCCTTCGCGGGCCGAAGCAACTGCCTCTTCAAGTAACTGCTGATACAACTCAATACCGACTTCTTTGATGTGGCCCGATTGCTCATCGCCAAGCAGATTGCCAGCCCCTCTAATATCGAGATCATGACTGGCCAGTGAAAACCCGGCACCCAGACTGTCGAGGGTCTGCATCACATCCAAACGTTTTTCAGCCGTTTCCGTAAGCTTTTTGTTGGCGGGAACCGTCAAGTAGGCGTAGGCCCGTGTCTTGGACCGCCCTACCCGTCCTCGCAATTGATACAACTGCGATAACCCAAACATATCTGAGCGGTGAATAATGATTGTATTGACTCTCGGCAGATCCAAACCTGACTCAATAATGTTTGTCGCCAACAGCACATCGTACTCACCGTCAGCGAACGCCGTCATCACATCTTCTAATGCTGTCGGCGCCATCTGCCCATGTGCAATGGTCACCTTAATCTCGGGGACCAACTTACGAAGCTGTGACGCTACCGCGTCCAGGTCAGCCAAGCGCGGGCAGACATAGAAAGATTGCCCGCCACGAAAACGCTCTCGCATGAGTGCCTCACGAATGACCACACGGTCATAGGGCAACAAGAAGGTTCTTACAGCCAAGCGATCAACCGGTGGCGTGGCAATAAGGCTGAGGTCACGAACCCCTGTTAGCGCCATTTGCAGCGTGCGTGGAATCGGTGTTGCTGTCAGTGTCAGAACATGAACGTCAGCTTTGATCTGCTTCAATCGTTCTTTATGACCGACACCGAAGTGCTGCTCTTCATCCACGATCAAAAGCCCAAGATTCGCGAAATCTACGGACTTAGCCAGCAAAGCATGGGTTCCGATCACAATATCAACGGCGCCGGACTTTAAACCTTCGCGAACGTCGTTCGCCTCATTGGTTTTCACCAAACGCGATAGCTGCCTTACTTTGATTGGAAAGCCTTCAAAACGGCTTTCAAAAGTCGAAAAATGTTGCCGTGCCAATAGTGTCGTTGGAACGACCACGGCGACCTGGACTCCCGTCAATGCGGATACGAATGCCGCCCGCAACGCGACTTCTGTTTTACCGAAGCCGACATCACCGCAAATCAGCCGATCCATCGGTCGCCCCTTGCCGAAGTCCTCCATCACATCGGCGATGGCACGCACCTGGTCATCGGTCTCTGAAAAGGGAAATCGGGCGCAAAATTCGTCGTATGCCCCTTCAGGCGGCACAAAAGTTTCAGCTGGTCTTAATTCTCGCGCGGCCGCGACCTGAATCAATTGCTCGGCCATTTCTCGGATGCGTTCTTTGAGCTTGGCTTTGCGGGCCTGCCAAGCCACACCACCCAGCTTATCCAGCGCCATGTTTTCCTGCTCAGCGCCGAAGCGGGACAAGACTTCGATGTTCTCAACAGGCACAAACAGCCGGTCATCACCGTGATAACTTACCTTTAGACAATCGTGAGGTGCCCCTCCGACATCCAAAGTCACCAAACCGCCATAGCGGCCAATGCCATGTTCCAAATGAACGACAATGTCCCCTTCACCCAGTTGCGAGGCGTCGGCAATAAAGGCTTCCGCCTTGCGACGACGGGTGCGCCGGGCCAAGCGCTCGCCGAGTAAGTCTTGCTCCGTCGTTAGCGCCATCGTCTCGGTGACGAAGCCACGTCCTAGCGGAAGTACAATCACAGCAATATCAGTGGCTGGACCGTCCTTCAATTCACTAATGCTATCGACAGCTTTTGCCGTTGCTAGATTGTGATCATGAAACAACCCGATCAATCGACGGCGTGAGCCTTCCGTATGAGACGCGACAACAACTTTGCGTCCTGCGTTTCTCTGCTCGGTCGCATGCACCTTGAAGGCGACATATACGTTGCCGTCTGGCTGTGTGCGAACATCCGTAAAATCGCGACCCCGTCGCCCTCCGGCATCTTCAGCGGAATCATCGATATCAACCGGCTCAAAAGGGCGAATATCTATCGGGCCGGCCGCCAACAACGTTCGTGCCCATTCCTTCTCATCCAAAAACAATTGGGCTGGCGGAATCGGGTGATAAGCCGCCCCGCCTTCCTCTAAGCCTAGTTTGGCGCCGCCGCTGGATGGATCGGCAATTCTGCGGCTTTCGTAATAATCCCGTATGAGGTCCAGGCGAGCTTTGATGGCTTCCTCAACTTGATGATCCAAGGACAGGCCGCTGTCTGGGAGATAAGCGAATAGGGTATCTAGACCGGGATGAAACAAGGGTAACCAGTGCTCAAAACCAGGGTAGGTTTGGCCATTGGAAACCGAGTCATAAAGCAGGTCGTTGTTCGAAATAGCGCCGAATAACTCCCGATACCCGGTCCGAAAGCGCTCTATGGCGTCCTTAGATAGGATCACCTCACTCATGGGCTTGAGGCGCAAAGATTTGATTTTGCCCGTGGTGCGTTGGTCAACCGGGTCAAAAGACCGCAAGGTCTCGACTTCATCACCAAACAGATCGATCCGTACGGGATCTTCATGGCCTGGCGGATAAAGGTCGATCAATCCGCCCCGAATGGCAAATTCCCCCGGTTCCATGACCTGTTCAGCGCGCTGATACCCAACCCGACCCAACTCCACGGCGAGTTCGTCTGTGTTTAATCTTGAGCCCGGCTTGATATCCCGCGTCATGCCACGAAAGGCTGATATGGGTGGCACACGTTGGAGAATCGCACTGGCCGTTGTAATCAGCAGTCGTGGACCGTTCTCAGCGTTCTCACCAACAGCGGCCAAGCGCAACAAAACATCCATCCGCCGTGCAACAACATCAGCATGGGGTGACACTCTGTCATAGGGCACACAATCCCAGGCGGGAAAGGCGAGTACGGTGACATCTGGTGCAAAGAATTGCAGGCTATCCTTTAGGCCAGAAAGCCGCATATCGTCAGATACAATATGGAGATGGCCGTTAGGATTCTGGCGCGCTTTATCTGCCAACACGAAGGCGTCGACACCCTCGGGCGCACCTGCGATTACCCGCCGCTTTACCTGATTTATTTCGTTCATCAAATCAATCCGTTAGCAGGATTTTCTGATAAATAAGAATAAGTTCAAGCATAGCCCCCAATTCACCTTCTGGCTTAGCCGCCGCGCCTCTAACCCAGTCAGAAATGTCTGGGTCTGGGCACTCTAGAAAAGCCTCTAGTGCATCAAGCTGATCGTCACTTAAGGTCTGGATATTGGCGGCAACAAAACCACCGATAATGGCATCCGCTTCTTTAGTTCCGCGGTGCGTCGCCCGATACTTGAGCCGCTTGCGTTGAATGTCTCTGTCCATGGCAGAATGCGGGTTCCAGAATCCAAAACTCCGGCTCACGCCAAAAAGGGAACTTCTTTCCCAAGGCTGCCGGTCTGACGCAGGGTATAACCATGTCTGCATCGCTTCGCAATTGACCCGTACTGGGATACTTAAAAGATCGCCATGGCCCTTCGCCCGACCATACTCAACCCCCTCTTTGCCGCAGTGGATACGCTGACGGGCATAGGGCCACGCATCGCAAAGTTGCTAGAAAAACTGGCCGGAAATCGATTGATTGATCTCATCTGGCACCTCCCCAATAGTCTGATTGACCGGCGCTTCTCGCCCAAAGTTGGCGACGCGCCTCCGGGGCGTATTTGCACCCTGACTGTCGAGGTGTTGGCCCATAGCCCGCCGCCTACTCGGAACTCTCGCCTTCCTTACAAAGTGACCTGCGGAGATGATACGGGTCGGATCACCCTCACCTTTTTTCACGCCCAGCGAGACTACCTCGCTCAGACTTTGCCCGTCGGCGAAACGCGCGTGATTAGCGGCAAGATTGAGGTTTACGATGGCCAGCGGCAAATGGCCCATCCCGATCACATCGTTACCGAGAGTCAAAAAGATGCCATTCAAAGGGTTGAGCCGGTCTACCCCCTGACGACCGGTTTGTCGCCAAAGACTTTGGTTAAGGCGATTGACGGCGCTATGGAGCATTTGCCAGACGTCCCAGAATGGCTCGATTCAGCGCAAATCAAGCGGGACCAATGGCCTCCTTGGAGAGCAGCCCTCACCTCAGCTCATCATCCTGAAACTGGATTTGAATTGGACGCGACTAGTCCGATCCGCTACCGGCTCGCCTACGACGAATTGCTTTCCAATCAACTCGCACTGGCCTTGGTCCGCGTTAAGGCCAGGCGTTTGTCTGGCCGATCGATCAAAGGAGATGGGCAACTAAGACGCAGAGTAATCGATGCGCTCCCGTTTACTCTGACGGGCGCTCAAACTCGCACTTTGGTCGAAATCGACCAGGATCTTGCGGATGACACACGCATGCTTCGTCTTCTCCAGGGCGACGTCGGCAGCGGCAAGACCGTTGTCGCCTTGTTGACCATGCTGTCTGCCGTGGAGAACGGTGGCCAAGCGGCTCTCATGGTCCCTACTGAACTCCTCGCTCAGCAACATTTGGCAACTCTTGAACCACTTTGCGCCGCGTGTGGCGTGTCGATAGCGTTCCTCAGCGGTCGTATCAAAGGCAAAGCCCGCGACGCAGTATTGGAAGAGGTTACAAATGGGGAAACATCAATTTTGGTTGGCACCCACGCGTTATTTCAGAAGGATGTCGATTTCAAAGACCTCATGATTGCAATTGTCGACGAACAGCATCGATTTGGTGTTCACCAACGGCTCGAACTCGCCCAAAAAGGCCGGGTCGTCGACATGCTGGTCATGACCGCAACACCAATCCCGCGAACTCTTACCCTTACGGCCTATGGCGACATGGATGTGTCCCGCCTTGATGAGAAACCACCTGGTCGAAAGCCGGTAGACACCCGCTTGGTCAATCTAGAGCGATTGGCGGAAACAATCTCGGCTGTACAGCGGGCTATCAAGACTGGTGCGAAAGTATATTGGGTCTGCCCGCTCGTTGAGGAATCTGAAACGTCTGACCTGGCGGCCGCAGAGGAGCGGCATCGGCACCTTAGCCAATTTTTGGGAGAAGATCAGGTGGCCTTGGTGCATGGACGGCTCAAGGGACCGGAGAAAGACGAAGCCATGACAGCTTTCGCAAGCAATTCCTCTCCCAATGGTCCGAAAGTCTTGGTCGCGACCACGGTTATCGAAGTGGGTGTTGATGTACCCGAAGCTACCGTAATGATCATTGAACATGCAGAGCGATTTGGTCTGGCACAACTTCACCAATTACGCGGAAGAATTGGCCGGGGTGATCAAGCGTCTACCTGCCTACTGCTTTATCACGCTCCACTCACAGAAACCGCTAAGGCTCGATTGAATACTATGCGCGATACGGAAGACGGATTTGTCATCGCAGAAGAAGACCTCAAACTCCGCGGTAGTGGTGAAGTCTTGGGAACTCGACAAAGTGGTCTCCCAGAGTTTCGCTTGGCAGACCTCGCGGTGCATGGAGATTTGCTCATCATGGCACGTGACGACACCAAGCTGATATTGGAGAGTGACCCAGATCTCAAGACCGAACGCGGTGAAGCATTGCGAACCCTGCTCTACTTATTTGAGCAGGATGCAGCCATTCAGACATTGAGGTCAGGATAATGAGCGACGAGATGACGACAACTGTCCCTGAAGTAAAGGATGCCCAACTCCCTCTGGTTGGAGTTGGTGTGGTCGTCTTGAACAAAGACGCTGAAGTTCTGTTGATCAGACGGGGTCATGAACCCAACAAAGGCCTTTGGACGATCCCGGGCGGACGTCAAGAACCAGGGGAAACATTGGCTGAGACAGCCCATCGGGAAATAGCAGAAGAAACGGGAGTTAAAATCTCGAACCCGGTTCTCGTCGATGTCGTTGATTTGATCCGGCATAACGATCAAGGAGACCTAATCAGGCACTATACTCTGATTGATTATGCCGCCTGGTATATAAGTGGTGTCGCGAAAGCCGGTGGAGACGCTGACCGCGTACAGTGGGTTCCCGCCGCTTCAATTGCCGATCACGTAGAATGGTCTGAGACCGTGCGTATTGTTCTTGAGGCCGTTGAGAAAATAACTGCTAGTGATTGAGTTGAGTCCGTAAACTCCCTAAATAGACCTCATGTTTGAAGCAGATCACATTCCATCCGAAAAACCACTGTTCAACGTTCGGCTCTGTACGAACAAGCGGTTCAATAAGGATGAACTCCCGTCATGTGCAGGTCGGGGCAGTAAAGAATTGGCACACAAAATCGAGCAGATACTGCTTGATCAGTCGATCCCTGCAAAATTGATTCGCAGCCCCTGTATGAACAATTGCAGGATTGGCCCCAACCTCAAGATTCAACGAGGGGATTTATTCAATGAGGTGACGGAAGATCGCCTTGACGAGATTATTGAGGCCATTAAAGCCGAAGTGACACGACGCAAAGCATAGGTTGAGGCGGAGGCATGACTAAGTGGTCCTTATGCGCCGTCTTCCTCGGGCTCTCTGACCATGTCGGCGACCCGCTTCTTCAGGGCCGCGACTTCATACCCGGGCAATTGATACACCCAACCTTCGGTTGCAGTGTTCAGGTCTGTGATGACTTGGGTCCAATTCGTCGCTTCCTCACCGGCTTTTTCGGAACCAGAATCTGGCGGCGTTCCCCGAAATCTAAGCCAGTTCTCGTCACCATCTTCAATAAGCTCTACCTGCACGGTGAAACCCGCAAACCCCTCGAATGTTGCCCGAATGGTTTCCTCTTGAGAGAAAGACACATCTTTCCTTTTCTTCACATCGTCGAGGAGAAGATTGGAGAGCACACGCCCCATATCGCCAGCGATGCTATCGCGCTTGAGTTCCATACCAGTCGGTACATTTTCAACAGTGTAGTTCGCCTGATCAGGGGTCGACTTATTAACGGAGAGCACTTCTCCGTCAGGATGAATGACACTGATCCGGCGAATATCATCGTCCTTAATGTCTGATATCTCTCGAACAAGCCAATCGCGCGGACGCGCACCAGGGTTCAATTCTCCTGTCACAAGCCACGCTTGTGGATCATCTTCGACGAGGACGTAGGTGCCACCTTCCGATGTGCCTAGGGTGAACTTCCGTTTGCCGACCATAAGTCTCGCGATGTGGTCACCAGACGAATTCTTGAGGATGACTTCTTTCGCTCGGGTGTCTTCTTTTTCGGCTGGATCAACAAGGTCTAGCCGATCGTATTTTTCAGCTAATTTGGTCTTTGGCTCGACCTTTTCCATCCGCGTTAATTTAACGAGGAGCTCGCCAATTTTGTCATTTTGAACGGGGTAATCATCCCGATCTGTATACACCCAGCCGGAGTCCGCTAGTTTCAAAGTTAAGTCACCATCTTTGTGACGAATCACGACTGTCCTAAGGTCATCAATTGACTCGAGGAGACCAGGGAACACTAACGTGCCATCAAAGTCTGATGATTCGGTCGCTGGCCTACTAAGCACTGCCCAACCTGCTATCACCACAGCCACTGTGGTCATACCAATCAACATCGAGAAGTTTCTGGAATACATTTCTTACACTCCCCTCAGTTTGCAACTGTCGCGCGACGGCGACGCATTACCGAAAACACAATCATCAACGCTCCAAATACAATCGGCACACCGGCAATGTTGATAAATTTGAGGCGACCTTCGAGCTTATCGATGTCCTCTCGCAAACCCCGTTGGACCTCTCTGAGTTCCTTACGGGTCGACAGTATTTCAGCGCGGTAGTTCGTGATAGCGCGTTGATCATCTTCATTAATCAGACTCTCACCTTGCCCAGCTTGATTGACTTGGATCGCGCTAATCTCGCCTTGTAAGGATTCAAGTCGCCCAAGTAATTCTGTTTCTTTTGAACGAAACTGTTGTTCTGCTTCGCGTCTCAAGTCCTCAACAACTGTGAATGGTCGGCTGACTTGGCCCCGACCCCGCAAGGAGGACAACGCGGGTGTACCCGTTAGATTTTCAAGGGAATTGATTAAAAAGGCTGCGTTATCGGCCGTAGGAACAACCATTCTTTGCCCAAAAAAGTTACTCTCTTGCACCCAGAATCGATCGGCGAGCATATCCGCATCAGACACTACAATGACCTGAACGGAGTCGGTTGAATCAGCGAGGTGGACACCGGCCTCACTCTCTTCATTTTCCCCGCCACCGCTTACACCTCCGGGAGCACCATCAGGAAAGGCAGTCTTAGCATTGCCAGAGACTCGCGCACCCAACAGCAATCTCTGGCCAGAGGGTTCAAATTCCCGGAACAGGGCCACAACATCAGGCAAGCCAATGACTTTATCCCCAGCAATTTTCATAGACGCTCCGCTGGTTTGAATGAGCGGGCGAATTTCCAATGCACTTTCCGGGTTCTGCGTTAGAACCCCTGCCGTGGCCAGAGTCAGATTCTTGAGATCACCGGTGATCGCATCGTCTTGGTTTAGTGCGTTCGCTTGCAGATTCATCCACGCCGGATAGTCAGAAATCACCGGCCGACCTGCCGCAGCTGTATTCACGCGAACAGCCGCTTGAATGTCACCGGCGATCACGTCTTCTTCTAATGTGAGACCCCAGGCCTTTAGCAGCGTTTTCGTATGGGTCAAATTGCTCGGCGCAGGCATGCCGCCTTGCGGGGGACTTCCCGATTCGAGATTGGGGTCGACGAAGACAATAGCTTTGCCTCCGGACAAGACCCACTGATCGATTGTGTATGCCGCAGTTTCACTTAAGCCATCTGGCTGGGCGAGAACCAACACATCAACGTCGTCATCAATTACGTCTAGATCGGCATCGAGACGCTCGACTTCAAAGAAGTCGCGCATTTGATTCATGATCTGCCATGGAGGAGTTGGCGTTCCCCCCATACCACCCATGCCCGGAGTCATTCCGCCGTCCACGGGTAGCGTTGTAATCAATCCGACCTTCGGCTGCTCGGGATTAGAAAGCGTATAGACCAACTTAGTGAGGTCATATTCGATGAAGGCTTCACGTTCGAGGTTGAAAAAGGAAATTACTTCCTGGTCATCCGTCGAGTTGGTCGCCGCGAGCCCGAAATAGCCAACTTCACCAATATCGCCCAACGGCACAGCCTGGAGGCCAAACCCAACAGCTCTATCTTCTACATCAGAGAACGGCTCGGGATCGAAATACTGTACTTGCAGCATCCCGCCCGATAACGCGGAGTACTGACTCAGCAAGTCCCGAACCCGTTGGTAGTACACAGCATGACGCGGACTTGCTTCAGATAGCGCTTGTGAGAAATAAACCCGGACAACTATCGGCTCTTGGATGTCCTGAAAAACTGGGATTGTTTCCTTCGTCAGCGTAAATACGCGACCTTCCGTCACATCAACACGTGCCGCACTGAACATCGTCTGAGAAATAATGTTCACGGCTAAAAATAGAACACCGGCCACAGCCACAGCGATGATAGCCAGGCGGCTTTTATCAATATTCGTCATTTAACCACCCTCCCTATGCCGCTTTTTTTGCATCGACGGCGACGGTCGTTGCAAACAGCCAAAAGGCCATCATGGATAAGAAAAAGACCACATCTCGAAATTCTATGACGCCTCGTGTGACCGATTCAAACCGCACGAGGAAACTGGAGGCGGCTATAACGTCCACAAGGAACAAGGGTGCCCAGGCTCGGAAGAAATTTAGCACGAGATCAAGACCGCTCATGGTAAAGACGAAGCACACTGCAGCAGCGGCAATAAACGCGATGATTTGATTGCGAGTCAGCGCAGACATACATGCGCCGATAGAGAGAAAAGCACCAGCCATAAGGAAGCTTCCGATATAACTTAGCCCGATAACTCCATGATCTGGATCTCCGAGATAAGACACTGTTACCCAGATGGGGAACGTCGAAAGCAAGGCGATCCCACAAAACAACCAAGCTGCCATGAATTTACCGAGCACCGCATCTGTCGTCGTTATTGGCAAAGTCAGAAGCTGTTCGATGGTACCGCTCTTCCGCTCCTCTGACCACAACCGCATAGCTACAGCAGGCACAAGCAGTAAATAAAGCCATGGATGAAAACTAAAAAATGTTTCCAACGATGCTTGGCCGCGATCGAAGAAGCGACCGATGTAGAACGTGAACGCTCCGGTCATTGCGACAAAAATCGCGATGAACACAAAAGCCATAGGTGTGGTGAAGTAACCGTATAGCTCGCGCTTAGCTATGATCCAGAGATTACGCATCAGTCGACCCTCCCGCTGTGATCTGCCGGAAGACAGCGTCTAAGTCTCCACGATTTTTATATAGCTGAGAGTATGGAATTGAGTTGTCCCGTAATACTGCTCCCACCGCAACCAGAATGTCAGCCCCATTGGTGGGGGCACATTGAATCTCTGTAGTCCCATCATCCCGTGTGACCTGGGTGGCGTCAGATACATTCGTTGCACCTTGCAACTTTGTCGCGGCATCTGACGCAACTTCTGGAGCCACAACAACATGAACAGCATTATGTTCTGGAAGATTACGAAGAAGTTCTTCTGATGTGCCGTCGGCGAGCAACTTTCCATTACCGATGATGACAGCGCGCGTGCACACAGCTTCCACCTCTTCCAGTATATGCGTCGAGACGATGATCGCCTTTTCGGCCGCCATATCTTCAATCAATGTGCGCACATGGTGCTTTTGATTGGGGTCGAGCCCGTCAGTTGGCTCATCAAGAATTAGCACTGGGGGGTCATGTAGGATGGCCTGCGCCAAACCCACACGCCGCTTATATCCCTTAGACAACACATCAATGGGTCGGTCGATCACGTCTTCAAGTTTGATCTTTGTGACAACTTCCTCGATGCGGGCCTGAGCGGCCTGCCCAGATAAACCTCGCACCTCGGCGATAAAGGTCAAAAATGCACGAACGGTCATATCTTCGTAGGAAGGTGATCCTTCTGCCATGTAGCCAAGGAGAGACTTGACTTGAACCGGATCAGAGGCAACGTCGTGACCGCAGACTTTTGCAGTTCCAGCGGTCGGCGTCAGAAATCCGGCGACCATACGCATGGTTGTGGATTTTCCAGCGCCGTTCGGCCCGAGAAAACCCAGAACCTCACCTTTGCTAACTTTTAGATTGATGCCGTCAACGGCGACAAATGGTCCGAAATGTTTCGACAGTCCGTCGAGTTCGACCATGGTCTCCATCGTGCGTGCCTCCCTTATTTTGCCAGCACCTCTCCCCTTTCATTGGGGATTGATTGGAAAATGTGGCAACAGTGAACGTAATTTTCAAGAGGCATAAGCCACTAGAATTGGCATCATTTCAAGACTGTAAGGAATAAAAAAATTTGGTGAGCCCAGCAGGACTCGAACCTGCGACCCGCTGATTAAAAGTCAGCTGCTCTACCACCTGAGCTATGGGCTCTTACACGAGAATCCGCTTGTCCGGTCCCCGAGTGCGGCGCACCATAGATAGCGACCTAGGGCCGGTCAAGCGCTCAAAGCACCCTTTTAAGAGCGCTGTGAATTAATCGTTAGCGTCAGCCGCAACCTGAATCTGAACGATGCGATCAGGATAGGTCACTGTTCCGTTCCGCGCTGGATTGCCCTTGCGGATTTGATCAACAAATTCCATGCCATCAACAACCTTACCAAAGTAGGTATATTGGCCGTTCAGGTGCGGCGCATGGTCAAGCACAACGTAAAATTGGCTGTTCGCAGAGTTGATATCTGCCGCCCGTGCCATAGACAGAGCTCCGCGCACATGATCTTCGTCATTAAATTCTGCGGGCAGATTGGGCAGTTCTGAGCCTCCTGTGCCATCGCCTTCCGGATCGCCGGTTTGGGCCATAAATCCTTCGATCACCCGGTGCCAGACGAGACCGTCGTAGAACCCACGGCGGGTCAATTCTTTAAAGCGCTCCACATGCTGTGGCGCCAGATCAGGACGTAATTCAATGACAACCCGGCCATATTCCAGGTCTAAGTATATTGTGTTTTCGGGATCTTGAGCCCCCGCCGTGCTTGCTGTCATAGCGATCAGGGCCCCCGCAACCCAGTTAATCAATGTCTTCATGCCAAATTCTCCAACTTTCTATCCAGGACCATCGGCTTACGCAGTCGGTTTACCCAATCAAACGGACGCGCTCAAGTCTGGATTATGTGCCTGATAATGGCGATTACCGGGCAGCTAAGGCCTTCGTGACCCGATCCGCGATCATTTTCGGCACGAAGTGCGTGATGTCACCTCCGAACTGGCCGATCTCTTTGACGAACCGCGATGAGATAAACTGGTTCCGTTCAGAAGCCATCAGGAACAAAGTTTCAACATCTGGATTCAAGCGTGCGTTCATGCCCGCCATTTGAAATTCATATTCGAAATCGGACACAGCCCGCAGCCCACGAATAATTACGCGGCCACCAATGTCCGTAACAAAATCCATCAAAAGCTTGTCAAAGGATACAACCTCAACCGGGACTTTCACGATGTCACTCGAAAGTGATGCGATTTGTTCCTCGCACATGGAAACACGGTCATTCAAATCAAACAGAGGCCCCTTGCCCGCATTGGCAGCAACCCCCACCACCAACTTGTCGACCACCTTCGTCGCCCGACTAATAATATCAAGGTGTCCATTGGTGATGGGGTCAAAGGTCCCCGGGTAAACACCGATTAGCATTTGCGCTTTGGCATCACTCATCGGAAGACGAGCCCTCTTCAGTAGGTGTTACGTCCTGTGCTGGCGCGTCATCAGGACCTGGGGCTACACCCTGTTCTGCATTGGCATCGGCGTCCACCTCAGCTTCGTCTTCCTTTTTAAGATGAGCAACTGACATCACCGTTTCATCGTCTGATGTCGAAAACAGAGTCACACCTTGGGTCGCACGGCCGGCAATACGAATATCACCAACTGGAATACGTATGACCTTTCCAGCATCGGTAATCATCATTGCTTCATCGTCAGCATCGACAGGGAACGCGGCAGCCACATTGCCGTTGCGCTTATTTGTCGCGATAGACGTAACACCCTGCCCGCCGCGCTTTGTGATGCGGTACTCGTAAGCAGAGGTTCGTTTGCCATAGCCTTTACGAGTCACCGTGAGAATGAATTCTTCGCCTTGCGCCATACGGGCAAAGTCTTCCTCCGAAATCGGCGGCTCTTCCCCTGCCTCGTCTGCTGCTTCTGCATCGTCCTCATCCATGCCTCTCAATTTGCGAGATAACTTGAGATAGGCATCGCGGGTCTCGGTATCGAAATCCATGTGATGCAGTATGGTCATTGAGATCACGGCATCGTCTTTCCCAAGACGAACACCTCGCACGCCGACAGAAGAGCGGCCTGCAAACACACGGACATCGCCAACTGGGAAACGAATGGCCTTACCGGCCTGGGTCGACAGCAGCACATCATTACTGTCATCGCACACGGCGACGCCGACCAACCGGTCGCCTTCGTTCAGCTTCATCGCAATTTTGCCGTTACGCATAACATTAGTGAAGTCTGATAAAGCGTTGCGGCGTACATTCCCCGAAGTGGTCGCAAACATTACATTGAGGTCTGCCCAAGCGCTCTCGTCTTCGGGTAACGGCATTACCGCCGAAATGGTTTCACCTTCACTGAGTGGTAACAGGTTCACCATTGCCTTGCCGCGTGCTTGCGGCGTTCCGAGGGGTAGCTTGTAGACCTTAAGCGTATACACCATGCCCGTCGTTGAGAAGAACAGTAGGGGCGTATGCGTATTGACGACGTATAACGAGGTAACAAAGTCCTCGTCCTTCGTCGCCATGCCAGCCCTGCCCTTGCCGCCTCGGCGCTGGGCCCGATAAGTCGAGAGAGGAACACGCTTAATGTAACCGGCGTTAGTGACCGTACAGACCATATCTTCGCGTTGTATGAGGTCTTCAATGTCGGTTTCGAATTCGTTCTCAGTAATCTCTGTACGCCGCGGTGTGGCGTACTCATCTTTCATTTCAACCAACTCATCACGCATGATGGCGTAGAGACGCTCGCGTGACCTCAAGATATCTAGATAATCGATGATCTGTTCACCCAGCTCTTTAAGCTCGTTGTGGATCTTTTCACGCTCAAGCCCAGTCAGTCGATGCAACCGAAGATCCAAGATAGCCTTGGCTTGCGCCTCTGACAGCGTGTAAGAGCCGTCCACGACCTTACGGTCCGGCTCATCAATAATTTCGATAAGTGGCGCGACGTCCTTGGCTGGCCAAGAGCGCCCAATTAATCCTTCACGCGCCGTTTGCGCGTCGGGCGCGGCGCGGATCAATTTAATCACTTCATCCAGATTGGCGACAGCGATCGCCAAACCAACCAAAGTGTGAGCGCGATCTCTTGCTTGCCCCAGTTCGTAGACCGTGCGGCGGCGAATGACTTCTTCACGAAACGCAATAAATGCAGTGAGAATCTGTCTTAGGTTAAGTAGTTCTGGCCGACCGGAATTAATCGCCAACATGTTGCAGCCAAAGCTGGTTTGAAGCGGCGTAAATCGATAGAGCTGATTGAGGATAATGTCGGCTTGAGCATCACGCTTAACTTCAACCACCACACGCACACCCGTGCGATCTGACTCGTCCCGCAGGTCAGAAATGCCCTCGATCCGCTTTTCGCGAACCAACTCAGCAATTTTCTCGACCATTGAGGCCTTGTTCACCTGGTATGGCACCTCGGTGATGACAATGACCTCTCGGTCTTTACCCATTTCTTCAATCTCGGCTCGGCCGCGAAGAAGAACGGACCCTCGTCCCGTCGCATAGGCCGCGCGGGCGCCTGTTTGGCCAAGAATAATCCCCCCTGTCGGGAAATCAGGCCCCGGCACCATGTCGATGAGAGCTTCGTCGGTGGTTTCTGGGTCGTCTATCAGCGCACAGCAGGCGTTGATCACCTCCCCCAGGTTATGAGGGGGGATATTGGTCGCCATGCCGACCGCGATGCCGCCTGCGCCGTTAACCAGCAGATTAGGATACCTAGCCGGCAGAACCACCGGTTCATGTACGGATTCATCATAGTTGGGCTGGAAATCGACAGTTTCCTTGTCGATATCATCGATTAGGCTATGAGCGGCCTTTTGCAGGCGGGCTTCCGTGTAGCGCATGGCAGCTGGAGGATCGCCATCCATAGAGCCAAAATTGCCCTGCCCATTAATCAACGGCAGCCGCATGGAGAAGCCTTGAGCCATCCGAACCATGGCGTCGTAAATCGCCTGGTCACCGTGTGGGTGATATTTACCCATCACATCACCGACGATACGAGCAGATTTCCTGAAGGGTTTGTTGTACTCGTACCCGCTTTCCTTCATGGCGAAGAGGATGCGGCGATGGACCGGTTTAAGGCCGTCGCGGACGTCAGGAAGGGCCCGGCTGACGATCACGCTCATCGCGTAATCCAGGTAGGACTTCTTCATCTCGTCTTCGATTGTGACGGTCGAAATATCGTATGTAGGGGGGACTTCGGTGGGTTCGCTCAAAATGCTGCTCTGCGACTAGTAACAACCCATTATTGGCCACGTGCAAGAGTGCAATTTGTTGCACTGCACGCATACGATTTCTAAGTCCAAAAATGAGGATTTAAAGTATGGGCAAAAAACGGTGTTATGGTTTGATTTCACCGCAAAAATGTATCAGAGATCAGGTCCGAAATCCAACTGAGTCGACGCTTCAGAAAGGACTATTTTAAGGGCGTTATTTCGGCACCGCAAAAACCCGAAAACAGTAGCAAAGACAAGCCCTTATACAGGCCCAAAAAAGCACCTGAAAACGCCCTGAAACGGCGTCCAATGACCAGCCATTTACGACTTAGCCAAATCTGTGAATGTAGCGATAGACTCGACCAAAAGGCCTATCTCAGTTCTGGGTAGATAGCGTGCTATTTAGAACGGGATTTCATCGTCCATGTCGCCTGAAGGGCCTGCGTCCCAACCGCCACCATCACCGCCACCGCCAGAAGGCTCAGAGGCACCGTAACCACCTCCACCGCCACCAGAGTCACCGCGGCCATCAAGCATCGTCAACTCACCGCCATAGCCCTGTAAAACCACTTCCGTGGTGTATTTGTCCTGGCCAGATTGGTCTTGCCATTTTCGGGTCTGCAACTGGCCGCAAACATACACTTTTGAGCCCTTTTTTAAGTAGCGCTCAGCAATATCCGCCAAATTGCCAAAAATGACGACGCGATGCCATTCAGTCTTTTCTTTCCGTTCTCCGGTGTTTTTATCTTTCCAACTGTCCGACGTCGCAATGTTTAGGTTAGCGACCTTGCCACCGTTTTGCATCGAACGAACTTCCGGGTCCCGACCTAGGTTACCGATGAGAATGACTTTGTTAACGCTTCCGGCCATGGCGGGAACTCCTCTGAACTAAGATTTTGCACACGATACCCCGCGCACTGCCTGTGGCAAGCATAATGAAGTGATCCATGGCGTTTTAAATATCTGCTGTGGATAGTGTGGATAAAGACCACAGATCTGTTGCCCTGGTCCGGGGTGAAAGCGGTTGCCGGGCTCAACACCACTGGTGTTTAATCTTGATCAATGTCGCCGGTGTCTAATGCTGATAATAAAAACCAGCAGCATCGACAGATAGAGTCAGGGACCTGCTTAACATGGACATGACGTCCCCTCGTCTGGATACGAGTGAATCTGGCGAGTTAGAAATCGAAATTAAGCTCACCGCAAGCCCGAAGAGCCTTGCGAAGCTTCAGTCTATGTTGAGCAAAGCGAGCGGCGTTGAACGCGGCAGCAAAAAAACCGCTCGCGTTGTCTCTACGTATTTCGATACCGAGGATCGGAAATTCCGCAAACGTGGGTTAACACTCCGCATCCGCCAGAAAAGTGGCAAGCGCGTTCAAACTGTAAAGAGCGAAGGCAGCAGCAACGCCGGTATGTTTGCCCGCACTGAATGGACCACTCCGCTTGCAGGAAAAACGCCAGATTTGTCGGCGATTACGGCGCCAGAAGTGCAAAGCCAGATCGGCTTAATTCTTCAAGAAGACCTCGTCCCGCTATTTAAAACAGATGTCAAACGCACCACTTTACGTATCCAGCACACTTGTGCGCCAGGTGATTCAGCAACGGTAGAACTGGCGTTTGACCAGGGCAAAATCGTTGCCGGTAAAAAAATCGATACGATTTCGGAAGTTGAACTAGAGCTGATTCAAGGCACAACGACAGCTCTTCTTGACCTCGCAAAAACATTATCCGAGCACATACCCGCTGTTTTGACCTTGGGGAGCAAGGTGTCTCGTGGTTTTGACCTCTGTGATGGCACGTACCCTTGTGCCTCTTTTGCAGGCAAAATCTCTCTTACTAAAAGACAGTCCATCGACGAAGCGATGGTCCACATTTTAAGGCCCTCGCTCGATCAGTTACTTGCTAATCGTAATGCTGCCGTTACGGGCAGAGATATTGAGGGTGTGCACCAGGCTCGAGTTGCAATTCGACGTATCTTGTCTGCTCTCACTGTTTTCAGTGAAATACGTTGCTGGCCCAGAGGCACAACACATTAAGGCAGAAATGCGTTGGCTGATTAACGGACTTGGTGAAGCTCGCGACCTTGATGTCTTTATCGATGAAGTAATTGCGGCAGTGATAACGGATAGACCGAACGACAAAGACCTTAAAGCCGTGTTGCGGACTGCAAAAAAAATGCGAACCGCTGCCTATAGGCGAGTGCGCAAAGCGTTTTCGTCGCGCCGCTATACAGCTGCGATGTTGGAGCTTTCTTTGTGGATTGAGAAACGCGCCTGGAGAAACACGGTCACGCAACAGAAGCTTGACTCTCCGATAAAAAATGTTGCGCCCAAGCTGCTTGCCAAACGACATCGCAAAGTCTTAGCTGTCGGCGAAAACTTTGAGAACTTATCCCCTGAGAGCCGCCATGACGGGCGTATTGCGCTCAAAAAGGTGCGATACGCGTCAGAATTCTTTGCCGGATTGTATCCAGCTAATCGGACACGCACCTATGTCGCCTCATTGCGGCAACTTCAAACAGCGCTCGGCAGGTCTAACGATGTGACAATGGCTGAAAGGCTTGCTGACTCTATCGTCCAACAAGCGCGCCGCGGGTCTAAAGACACAGATACACTGAGAATGGGCGCCGGAAAGCTACTCGGATGGCACACACGCGCCGCCGCACAAGCCGACACTGACTTAGAAGCCCTATGGACGACCTTTGCAAAGAGCAGGCCTTTTTGGTTAATCTCCTAGGATGCTTTCAGTCCTTGTAGCCAATCCTAAAGGCGGTTGTGGCAAATCCACTGTCGCCACCAATATTTCCGCCGCCTTTGCTAATAAGGGGTTTAAGACGGCATTGGCAGATGTGGACCCCCAAAAGAGCTCCCTGAACTGGCTAAAATTACGCCCAAACGACGCGCCAAGAATTGAAGGCCTGAACTGGCTTCAAAACGAAGGCGAAGTGACCAAAGGACTGCACCGGCTGGTTATTGATGTTGGCGCGGGCATTCCCAAACGTCATTTCGATGTTCTGCTCAAAGCCGCAGATCTGGTCGTCATGCCGGTCTTGCCGTCGATTTTCGACGAAACGACGACCGGTGAGTTTCTCAAAAAGGTGGAAACCTTGAAGCCGATCAATAAAGGGACGAAACCAATTGCCATCGTCGGCAATCGAATGCGGGCGAATACACGAGCGGCCGGCCGTCTTGAGATATTCTTAGATAACGTCGGGCACCAAGTGGTGACCCGTTTGTCAGATCGAAGCGCCTACAGCGAGATGGCCAGCCAAGGATTATCGATCTTTGATAAGCCGGGTGCTCATGCGTCCATCATCGATTCTGATTGGACACCATTGATCGAATTCATTGAGAGCCAAGATTGGGCCTACGGCGTCGGCTAAAGAAAAAGGGCGCCCCGCAGGACGCCCTTTTCCAATCTCAATTTAGACCATTCTAGAAGTTGAAGGTCGTCCGAATGCCGATTTGACGCTTGTCAGGCAATTGGGCCTGCAAGGCGTTTTCAAGAATGAATGTGAACGGCGGAGGGAAAAAAGCAACGTTAATAGTATCGAAGTCCGTCGTGTTAAAGGCCTGCTTAATCGTATCATCATTAAATAGATTATTTGCATAAGCGATCATGCTCCAGTTATCTGACCTGAGGCCTAAACGCAGGTCTACTAACCAGTAACTTGGCATAATCAAGATATTGTCTGCCGTATCAAAACGATCGTCCTGGTATTGAACGTCAGACTCAATAAGCCAGCTCACCTCGTCGGTTAGCGGCCACTCATACGAAACTCCAGCCACGATTGAATGCTTAGCTACATCCTCAAGTTCGTTCCCGGTTCTATCTAGCGCGCAAGTCTTTCTAGTACCCAAAAGAACAACCGTGCAGTTACCAACTGCCGAAATGGCCCCAACCCCAGAACCATTAACGATGAAGTCATTGTATTCTGCATCAATATAAGAATAGCTGGCGTTCAAGTTAAGTCCATCGATCGGCGCCCATGCCAAATCAAATTCGAGGCCCTTTATCTCTGCAGATGACGCGTTAACGGTCCGCGTTCCCACTAGTCCATTAGGAGCTAAAAATTGGGTGGATGTCTGTTTGCCCGAAAAATCTTCGTAGTAAGCAGCCGCATTTGCGACAAACCTTCCATCGTTCCAAGACGTTTTGGTTCCAACCTCATACACCCACATTGTCTCACGATCGAATAAAAATGTATCAGGGTTGAAGCCAGCAGCACCACCGCCCGTAGTACTGGTTCCTGCAGGCTTAGCACCTTTCGCCACGGATCCATAAAATAGCATCTCATCGTTGGCTGAATACTCAACCGATACTCTCGGGGTGAAAAAGCTATCGCTTGTATCAGAATCGAGATTAGGGGAGGCTAGTGGGAAAGAAGTTGGCGGACCCGCAAGTCCAAAAACGTCGACAATGCGCGGTCCACTTGGACCTGAAACGAACTCGTTTTCGTCAGTGTAGCGCCCTTCCACATGCACGGTGAACTGCTCTGTTACGTCAAATTCCAACATCGCGTAAGCCGACGTATGCTCAGTATCCCTTACCCATATATTAGGACTACCTGTACCAACCGCAGCGAAGAAGGGACCGCAAGCTAAGAATGGCAGGCCGGGGAATAATTGATTGTTTGTACAGGCGATATTGTTCGAGTTTTGATCAACTTTTTCATCCCAGTATAAACCGCCAACCATCCAGCGCAGCCGCTCATCACCATTACCTTGAAGGCGGAATTCTTGACTGAATAGTTTGGTATCAGTGTCAAGCCGAAATAACGTTCCGGAGGTTAATGCATTGAAACTGCCTTGGCGGTTATTGTCAGACGCTTGCGATACATCGGCATTTGCATAATGGGTAATTGATTTAAAAGTTCCAAAGCCGAGATCCCAGTCTAAGTCTAATGCAACCCGAAAAACTTCACGCTCACTGCCGCGCAACTCACGTCCTGTAATCGGGTCTTCAGATATTGTCGGGGCCGGCAAATCAGATGCATCAGGCACAACTCCAGCAAAAACACCAACGGATTGAACAGCTGGACTGATAACGCCAGGATCAAAGATTGGTCCAAACGCAGATTGGGGTATTGGCCTCCTGGTGTTTTGCCCACCGAACGCAAATGGCGAGTTACCTAAATGATCATCGGTGTATTCAATCCTTGAAGTTAGAGAAACATCTTCGCTTGCGTTCCAGACCGAGGACAAAGCAAAACCATATCCATCACTGTCACCGAGATCCCCACCTGTGGTTGCGTTATCGTAAAAACCATCAAAGTTCCAGGCTGAAGCATTGATACCGATTAGGAACTTATCTTCTACGACAGGACCGTACAGTCCAAAGCTCGCTTCAACCTGGTTACGCTGCCCACCGTTGAGTGAGAATTTACCTTCCCATTCATTTGTAGGCTTTTTAGTCACATAGTTAATCGCACCGGCAAACGCGGATCTGCCGTACAGCGCACTCTGGGGACCCTTTACAATCTCAACCCGCTCAAGATCAAATAAACGGTTATTGATGAGAAGTGATCCACCCGCGGACTGAACCGACTCGCTAGATACGTCTACACCGTCAAGCAACAAAGCCACGTTGTTGCGACCTCGGGTAGGAGCCAAACCACGAATGGTGACGCGAACATCTTGCGGAAAGGTGCCCTGATCTACCTGCAGACCTGCAGTCAATCTGGCAACATCTCCAATGCTGCTAAGCCCCTTGCGTTCAAGAGAATCTGCCGTAAACGCGGTGATAGACAACGGAACTTCCTGGAGGCTCTCAGCCCGCTTACGCGCGGTCACGACGATTTCCTCGACAGCGAGTTGCGAGAATGCGGGACCGACATCCATGGCTAGCATGGTACCTATGACGCCAAGCGACGCAGCAGCGTTTCTCAAATTTAAGCGATATCTGCAGGCCATTATTTTTCCTCCCCAGAAAAGTTTGGACTTACCATTCGTACAATCGGACCGACTGTCTGAATTCTGAACCCGAGACTAATTATACAACCACTAAATGCTCAGTGTCTTGCGCCACTAGCTCGTTTGGCGGGCTACCGGCTAAGTTTTAGAAATTCTGTTGCTTAATTGCATCCACCCCAATTCTGAATTTCTCCCCCCATCGAAGACCAAATCGTTTATCAAGATTGCCAACCCGCGCCGGACGCCTTACAACGGTACGATATAAGAACATAAGTAGAACATTCCTGTGAATAAAGCCCTGAAATCTGCCAAACCGTCAAAACCCAAAGCCTCAAAAGCTTCGGCGGCAGGTCTGAGTCCGCTGATTCACGTCCGCGGCGCCCGCGAGCACAACCTCCAAGACATCACCGTTGAGCTGCCCCGCAACCAACTCGTTGTAATTACAGGGCTTTCTGGCTCCGGTAAAAGCTCTCTCGCCTTTGACACCATCTATGCCGAAGGCCAGCGACGCTATGTGGAAAGCCTCTCGGCCTATGCTCGGCAGTTCCTGGAACTGATGCAGAAGCCCGACGTGGACTCTATAGATGGGCTTTCACCAGCTATTTCCATTGAGCAAAAGACCACCAGCCGCAATCCACGCTCTACCGTCGGCACGGTCACCGAGATTCACGATTATATGCGCCTGCTCTGGGCCCGCATCGGCGTGCCCTACTCGCCCGCCACCGGACTGCCCATCGAAGCCCAGACGGTCACCCAAATGGTCGATCGGATCATGGCCATGGGCGACCGCACCCGGCTATACTTACTCGCGCCCATTGTCCGCGGCCGCAAAGGCGAGTACCGCAAAGAGCTGGCCGACCTGCAAAAGAAAGGCTTTCAGCGCGTCAAAGTCGACGGCACCTTGTACGAGATTGACGACGTCCCGGCCCTCAACAAAAAGCTCAAACACGATATAGATGTGGTCGTCGACCGCGTGGTCGTCCGCGATGATCTCGAGAGCCGCCTCGCCGACAGTTTAGAAACCGCCCTCGCCCTCACCGACGCCATCGCCTACGCCGAAGACGCCGACAAAGACGGCGACGACGCGCGCACCGTGTTCTCGGCCAAGTTCGCCTGCCCGGTCTCTGGCTTCACCATTGATGAGATCGAACCGCGCCTGTTTTCCTTCAACAACCCTTTCGGCGCCTGTCCGTCTTGCGATGGCCTCGGCGTACAGATGCGCTTCGATCCCGATTTGGTGGTGCCCAACAAAACCAAAACCCTCGCCGAGGGGGCTGTCGCACCCTGGTCCAACGCCTCGCCGCCCTCGCCTTATTATCTGCAAGCGCTCAAAGGCGTGGCCAAGATTCACGATGCCAATGTCGACACACCATGGAAGAAGCTGAACAAAAAAACCCGCGACGCCATTCTATACGGCAGCGGCGACCAAGAAATTCTCATTAAGTTCGGCGACGGCAAACGTACGTTCGAAACCCGCAAACCCTTTGAAGGCGTCATCAAAAATCTCTCCCGCCGTTGGCGCGAGACCGATTCCGCCTGGATCCGCGAAGAATTAGGAAAATATCAAACCAGCCAGCAATGTGATTCTTGCAATGGCCACCGCCTCAAAGCCGAAGCCCTGGCCGTGAAGGTCGACGGCAAACACGTTAGCGAAATCTCTGACCTATCCATCCTCGATGCCCATGTGTGGTTTCAAGGTCTGGAGAAAAAACTCTCCGCCAAAGACACAGAAATCGCCCGCCGCATTTTGCGCGAGATTGATGAACGCCTCGGCTTCCTCAATAACGTCGGGCTGGAATACCTCACCCTCGCCCGCAATTCGGGCACGCTCTCCGGCGGTGAGAGTCAGCGCATCCGCCTCGCCTCGCAAATCGGCTCCGGTCTGACCGGTGTCTTATATGTGTTGGACGAACCGTCCATCGGCCTGCACCAGCGCGACAACGAACGCCTGCTGCAAACCCTGCGCCGCTTGCGCGACATCGGCAACACGGTGATAGTTGTCGAACACGATGAAGACGCCATCCGCACCGCCGATCATCTGGTTGATATGGGCCCCGGTGCCGGGGTCCATGGCGGCCATGTGGTTGCCGAAGGCTCTCCATCAAAAGTGATGCAGAGCAAAAAGTCCCTCACCGCCGCTTACCTCACCGGACTCAAATCCATTCCCCTGCCGAAGGATCGTCGCAAAGGTAATGGCAAGGCGATCAAAGTCATCGGCGCAGAGACCAACAACCTGCAAAAGGTCGATGTGGAATTCCCTCTCGGCACCTTCACCTGTGTCACCGGTGTCTCCGGCGGCGGCAAGTCGTCGTTGGTGTTAGAGACTCTCTATAAAGCCCTGGCTAAAACCCTGCACGGCGCCCGCGCCTTGCCCGGACCGCACAAAAAAATCGACGGGCTGGCGTTCATCGACAAAATCGTCGACATTGATCAAAGCCCCATCGGCCGCACGCCGCGCTCCAACCCCGCCACCTACACCGGTGCCTTTACGCCGATCCGCGATTGGTTTGCCGAGCTGCCCGAAGCCAAAGCCCGCGGCTACAAGCCGGGGCGCTTCTCCTTCAACGTCAAGGGCGGCAGGTGTGAGGCCTGCCAGGGCGACGGACTCATTAAGATTGAGATGCACTTTCTGCCCGATGTCTATGTCACCTGCGATGTCTGCGCCGGGCGGCGCTACAACCGCGAGACCCTCGATATCAAGTTCAAGGGCAAGTCCATCGCCGACGTGCTCGACATGACCGTCGAAGAAGGCGTCGACTTCTTTAAAGCCGTGCCCGCCATCCGCGACAAGATGGTGCTGCTGCAACAGGTGGGGCTGGACTACATCCACCTCGGCCAACAGGCCACTACCCTCTCCGGCGGCGAAGCGCAACGGGTCAAGCTGGCGAAGGAACTATCCAAGCGCGCCACCGGGCGCACGCTGTATATTCTCGACGAGCCGACCACCGGTTTGCATTTTGAAGACGTGCGCAAACTGCTCGAGGTGCTGCATCACCTTGTCGACCAGGGCAACACCGTCATCGTCATCGAACATAATCTCGAGGTTATCAAAACCGCCGACCACATCATCGATATCGGCCCCGAAGGCGGCGCCGGCGGCGGCACCATTGTTGCCACCGGCACACCGGAGGCCGTGGCCAAGGAGAAAAAGAGTTATACCGGGCAGTATTTAAAGGGGAGCTTGGGGCAGTAAGGACTTCTCTAAGTTACTTGATTGGACTTCTACATGACTAAATTGTCCCCTTCTTTGCCTTCAGATAGATAATCACGATCCTTGACCTATCCCTTGGGAAAGAGGCATTTTCCTCGCCATCTCCATAAGGAAACCGGGCGATGTATCTCCTCATCGATAACTACGACAGCTTTACCTACAACCTGTGGCACTACCTAGGCGAACTGGGGGCCGAAGTTGAGGTCGAGCGGAATGATCAGATTTCCGTCGCTGATGTTTTGGCGCGCAAGCCGAGCGGTCTTATTTTATCGCCTGGCCCCTGCGATCCAGACAAAGCCGGCATTTGCCTCGATCTGGTTTCAGCGGCAGCTGATGCTGAGGTGCCGTTATTCGGGGTTTGCCTCGGACATCAAAGTATTGGCCAAGCCTTCGGCGGCAAGATTGTTCGCGCGCCCTCTCCCATGCACGGCAAAACCAGTCCAGTAACCCACACCAGTCACGCGATGTTCGCTGATATCCCCTCTACGTTCACAACAACCCGATATCATTCGCTGATCGTTGATCGAGAGCGCGTGCCTGAGGTTCTCGAGATCACTGCCGAAACGGACGATGGCCTCATTATGGGATTGGCTCATAAGACTCTGCCGATCACAGGTGTTCAGTTTCATCCTGAGAGCATTGCTTCTCAATTCGGGCATCGTGTCCTGCGTAATTTTCTGCGCTCTTCGGGACTTGATGCACCAGATATTCCCGACCGTTCTGTGGCGGCGTAAGGAAACCCAATGTCTGGCCTTAACCCCTTTATCAAAACGGCTGCTTCTGGCTCCGCATTATCTGAATCAGAAGCTGAAGCTGCGTTTGAAATTATTATGTCTGGCGAGGCGACACCGATTGAGATTGCGAGTTTTCTGACTGCACTTGCGGTTCGCGGCGAAACCGTCGCTGAAATTACCGGCGCCGCTAAAATAATGCGGGCGAAAGCTTTACACGTAAAAGCACCAGGCGACGCCATCGACACCTGTGGTACAGGCGGCGACGCTGCCGGAACTGTGAACATATCGACAGCTGTCGCTATCGCCGTTGCGGCCTGTGGAGTTCCCGTTGCCAAACATGGCAACCGCAAAGCCTCATCCAAATCTGGCACCGCAGATGTCTTGGAAGCCCTCGGTGTGAACCTTGATGCAACACCGGATGTAGTGGAACGGGCCATCGCAGAAACAAACATTGGTTTTCTGTTTGCTCAAAAACATCATAGCGCCATGAAGCACGTTGGGCCTATTCGGGCCGAACTGGGCATACGAACCCTCTTTAACTTGCTCGGCCCTTTATCAAATCCGGCAGGTGCGAAGCGCCAGCTCCTTGGAGTGTTTGCAGCGGATTGGGTCGCGCCCATGGCCGAGACACTGAAAGCGCTTGGATCAGAACGCGCCTGGGTCGTACACGGCTCTGACGGACTTGATGAATTGACCGTCACAGGCACATCGACAGTTGCTGACCTCAAAGTTGGCGTGGTTTCAAGTTTTGAAGTTTCGCCTCAAGACGCAGGACTAGCAATTCACGACGCTGAAGCCCTTAAGGGTGGTGACCCAGAAGACAACGCCAAAGCATTATCCGCGTTGCTTGACGGAGCCCCCGGTGCGTATCGCGACATCGTCTTGCTCAACGCGGCGGCGGCTCTCATAGTTGCGGACAAAGTATCGGATCTGAAAGAAGGCGCAACAGTTGCTGCCAGAGCAATCGACAGCGGTAAAGCAAAGGCAACACTGGAAAAATTTGGCGCGCTCACCAGAGGCGAAAGCTAATGGGGAACGTTCTTGATTCCATCTGTGATGCGCGCCGCGCTCATTACGCTCACGTTATGAAGGAGCATCCACTGAGCGAAGTCGAAGGCATGGCTCGGTCGGCCTCTCCCGTTCGAGGATTTGATCTCGCTCTATCCCGTGCCGCACAGCATGGTTACGGACTGATAGCGGAAATTAAAAAAGCTTCGCCGTCTGCTGGCCTGATTCGACCGGACTTTGATCCGTCTTCTCTAGCTCAAGCCTATGAAGCTGGCGGCGCGGCCTGTCTTTCCGTTCTCACTGAAACAGAAAACTTCCAAGGATCTGACGTTTTTCTTCAAGAGGCACGCGGCGCCTGCTCCCTGCCCGTTCTGCGTAAGGACTTCATGCTCGACCCCTATCAGGTTGTCGAAGCACGAGCGATCGGCGCCGATTGTATTTTGTTGATTATGGCTTGCTTGTCCGACAGCCAAGCCCTTGAGCTAGAAACTTGCGCCTTTGAACACGATCTCGACGTCCTCATCGAAATTCACGATGAAGCAGAACTAGATCGCACGTTTGCATTAAGGTCGCCGCTCATCGGAATTAATAATCGCAATCTCAAAACACTCGCTGTCGACCTCGGCACAACAGAACGGCTAGCTGCTCTGCTGCCTAAAGACCGAGTTCTTGTGGCTGAAAGTGGACTGAAGACGTCAGCTGACCTCTCCCGCCTCGCCGCGGTGGGCGCGCGACGGTTCCTTGTAGGGGAATCGTTGATGCGACAAGATGATGTTGAAGCGGCCACTCGTACGCTTTTGGCCAACCCAGTTCCAACAACAACGGCGGCGTAACATGAGTGCTGACTCAAACTCTAGACTCACCCATTTTGACGATGCCGGCAACGCCGTCATGGTTGATGTCACAGACAAAGAAAACACCACGCGTAAAGCGGTTGCGGCAGGGTCGGTGCAAATGCAGCCGGATACACTGAAAGCAATCATGGGTGACGGCATTAAAAAGGGTGACGTCCTTTCTGTTGCTCAACTCGCCGGAATCATGGGAGCCAAACACACAGCTGACCTCATTCCTCTATGTCATCCGCTAGCACTGTCTTCGGTTAAGGTTGACCTAGCTTGCGACCCAGACCGTAACGTCGTTGAAATTACCGCCACTGCAAAGATAACTGGTAAGACCGGTGTCGAAATGGAAGCATTGACGGCCGTGTCCATCGCCGCACTGACGGTTTACGACATGTGCAAAGCAATCGATAAGTGCATGCACATAACTGATGTTCGCTTGGTCAAAAAGACAGGCGGCAAATCAGGCCCGTATGAGTCATCTTGATGATTTCCGTAGAACAGGCCCAAGGTCTTGTCAGAGATGGCGTCATAGCGGTCGGAACGGAGACAATTTCTCTATCTGAGTCTTTGGGACGTATTCTTGCGGAAAGTCCGACCGCACGCATAGCCCACCCGGCTCATACTGTTTCTGCGATGGATGGCTATGCCCTGCGAGCAGAAAATATTCCGGCGACACCTGGCACGTTGACTGTCATTGGTGAGTCAGCCGCCGGCCACCCTTTTGAAGGCAGTGTAAAAGACGGGCAAGCTGTTCGCATTTTTACCGGTGCTCATGTGCCGTACGACACAGACACCGTCGTCATTCAGGAAGATGTAGAGCGCGACGGCGATACAATAACAATCAATAGCATCGAGCCCGGGCGGCACATTCGTCCGAAGGCACAAGACTTTAATGAAGGTGATCCACTTTTAATTCCCCCTCTCCGTTTGGCGGCACGTCATGTCGGTTTGTTGGCTGCCGGCGACCGACCATCGCTTCAAGTTTATCAACGCCCTCGAGTTGCAATTGTCTCGACTGGTGACGAGATCGTTCTTCCCGGTGAACCAAGAACATCTTCGCAAATCGTCAGCGCAAATGGTCCGGCTCTGTCTGCTTTCATAAAGACCAAAGGCGGCAACCCCATTCATCTCGGCGTGGTTAAAGACGATGAAGTTGCCCTATCTGCCATAGCAGAAGCAGCCAAGACAGCAGATCTTATCGTAACGTCTGGTGGCGTATCCGTTGGTGATCGTGATTTGGTGAGGAAAGCATTCGGCAGCGCTGGTTTAGATGTCAATTTTCATAAAATTGCGATGCGCCCGGGCAAGCCTCTGATGTTTGGTCACCTAGATAAAACTCCAATGCTGGGTCTTCCGGGCAATCCTGTTTCCGCTTTGGTGTGCGCATTGCTGTTTCTTGGTCCCGCGATTGACCGCCTTCAAGGGCTACCCGGTTCAGCGCCACAGAGGACTCCAGCCGTTTTAGGTGCCGACGTGAATGCAAATGGCGGACGCGAAGACTATATGCGTGCCGTCCTCTCCCAAAACGACGACGGGAGGCAAACGGCAACACCACTCTTCGCGCAGGACTCAAGCATGATCGGTGCCCTTGCGAATTCTGATGCACTCATTATTCGTCCGATTGGAGCGCCTGCCGCAAAAACAGGTGAGGCCGTCCCAATACTTCCTTTGGACGGCCTCTTGTAAGTGTTGGAAGGTGGTCGCCGTTACCAGCCAGCCTTGGCTCCAACTTTAGACGAGACTACGAACTGGCGTTGCGTTGTTAGGGCGACATGAGCGTAGCTCTCCATGAATTTTTCACTGCTTACGCCGGCCGCTTGAAGACTCGACAACATTTGCTGTGACACTTGAGGCTGCAAAGGTTGCGCCTGTTGCACTGGCTCTGGCGCCGAAACAACATCGGGTTGCGGATTGTTGCGATTGCTGATCGCAGACTGAATATTGTTGTCGTCTTCACTTAGTTGTTCGCCATAGGCCAGAATGCGGTCTGCTGGGTCTGGATAATTGTTTTGCATCTTTTCAGTCAGCGCCGCTGCGGAAGCGACATAACCTGAATACTGCTAAATAGTTGCCGCTGTTTGCGCGACCTTGCCGAGCCCGCCAAAGCCTCCAAACCCAACGATTTTCCGATGGCATCGGCTGCAGAGCCCAATTTGTTTGCCGACCCAGCGACGTCTGCTTTTTGCTAAGGAATCAATTCACGAGCTTCTTTATCAGCCGCGTAGCATTCATTGTAATACTTAGCTTTCATCTTGGTGTAGGCTTTTCCCATCGAGAGCGTAATAACGCTCGTCAACGCTGCAACAGCAGTAAGTTTTAGCCGAGACGTATTAGTCATTTTTCCCAAGAAAACTCGAAAAATTCAGACATTTCGATACATCTAATAGGCGAGTTTAACAATGAGTAGACAAGCTAAGTGATCGCACAGCGACTTCATGAAAGCAGCCGAGGCAGCAATGCGCTTGACCCTAAAAAAGAACTAAAGTAGAACATTATATGTTTCTACTTTGTTCCTGTGATGGAGGGCTCTCATGCTCACAAAAAAACAGTATCAACTTCTAACCTTCATCCACGAACGCATGCAAAGCGACGGGGTCGCCCCGTCCTTCGACGAGATGAAGTTGGCCTTAGACCTCAAATCCAAATCAGGAATACATCGGCTAATTACCGCCTTAGAAGAACGCGGTTTTCTCCGTCGCCTCCCGCATCGGGCCCGAGCTTTGGAAGTTGTGAAGCTGCCTGAAAATGCCGATACGAATACGGCGGATGAAACGCCTTCCAATGTCATATCCGCTAAGTTTGGAAAACTTTCGGCGACCCCTGCTCCTGAAGACGACGACGCAGTTCAGCTACCCCTCTACGGAAAAATCGCTGCTGGCCTCCCGATTGAAGCCATACAGAATACATCGGAGCATATTGCGGTACCGCCATCCATGTTGGGTAATGGTGATCATTACGCCTTGACCATTGAAGGAGATTCTATGATCGAGGCTGGAATTCTCGATGGTGACACTGTGATCATTCAGCAGAGTGATCGAGCAGACAACGGCTCCATAGTCGTTGCTCTAGTAGACAATGAAGAGGCAACACTCAAACGATTACGCCGTAAAGGGGAATCAATTGCGCTGGAACCTGCCAACGCAACACACGAAACTCAGATCTTCGGCCCCGACCGAGTTAAGGTACAAGGCAAGCTCGTTGGTCTTTTGAGACGATATTGAATAATAGCAGCTCAAATTTCTAACGCCATGTTGGCTGGGTCCAAATTCGTCTCCCCGTAAAATCTGATACGCGCTCTATGCGAATATCATCACCCTCTATCCACAGTGCATGAGCGCCGTGGCGCCAGACATCGAAGCGGTCAATTCTCACACCGGATTTACAAAGCTGCCACGACGGCACCTTGGCAACTATAACGTCAACACGCTGGCAATCTTCGGACACCGCAGCATCGGTGAACGCAAGCGATACAGTTTTACCCTCGGCGTTGATTAGGCATCCCTCGCTGTCGCAGGACAAGGCGTCGGTTGTTTGCCATGTCTCGTTCGCTTGACCCCACAGTTCAGGCCAAACACCACGAGTAAAACCCTCTCGACGGCCTGGTGACAAAACCAGAGCATCGCCCGCCCCTTTCACCGCCAAAATTTCAGCCGTCTCATTGATCAAAACATCATGTGCCGTATCCGTCCATGGCTGGAGGACACCAATCGTCAAAAGCAAAACACCTAGACTGCGCCCTACTCCTTGCCAAAGACACAGGATCAAGCCACCCTGGGCGTTCCTGAGCGTAATTAGATGTCTGACCTTCTGCAGAGCGTCTGTCGGTCAAGTGATCCGCGTATACGAATTCACTCACTCTTCACCCCGGCCGTCATATAAGACCCGCATAAGCCGTCGTTTCCCTATATCAGCCAGTATGCTACAGCATCGGCCGCAGGCCGTCTCGTACGCCTTATTTCTCTAATGTTGAATGCCACAATATGACCGTCGTCACCCGCTTTGCCCCCTCTCCAACCGGATTTCTTCACATTGGTGGTGCACGAACAGCGTTGTTCAACCGCCTCTTCGCCAAACACCATGGCGGACGTTATTTGTTGCGTATCGAGGACACAGACAAGAAACGCTCCACGCAGGAAGCCATCGACGCAATTTACGATGCATTGTCCTGGCTTGGCCTCGAATGCGATGGCGACCCGGTTTCCCAATCAGCACGCCGAGATCGCCATGCCGAAATCGCACAGCAATTGATCGATAGCGGTCACGCCTATAGGTGCTATGCGTCACCGGAAGAATTGAAAGAAATGCGGAAACAGCAGAAAGCTGCTGGACAGCCCATGCGATATGATGGTCGTTGGCGGGACCGTGACCCATCGGACGCACCGGCAGGAATTGACCCTGTGATCCGCTTACGTGCACCTCAAGATGGCGAAACCGTCGTTGAAGATATCGTCCAGGGTCAGGTAACTGTCGCGAATACCCAACTGGACGATATGATTTTATTAAGATCCGATGGGTCCCCAACCTACATGCTATCAGTCGTTGTTGACGATCATGATATGGGAATCACTCATGTCTTGCGTGGTGATGATCACCTAACCAATGCTTTCCGGCAAATTCAGATATTTAAGGCTCTTGACTGGGATGCTCCTATCTATGGACATGTGCCGCTGATACATGGACCTGACGGCGCTAAGCTTTCGAAGCGCCATGGCGCGCTGGGGGCTGAAGCCTATCGCGATATGGGTTTTCTGCCCGAAGCCCTTAGAAACTACTTACTTCGTCTTGGCTGGGGACACGGCGACGATGAAATCATCTCTGATGAACAAGCGATCGAGTGGTTCGACGGGTCTGGGCTAGGCAAAGCACCGGCCAGGTTTGATACTGCCAAGTTGACGGCCCTCAACACCCATTACCTAAAAGCCGCCGATAACGCGCGGCTGGTCGAACTGATTACACCTGGAATAGAAGCGCTCGCTGAAACGCCGGTCGATGATATAGCGGGCTCCCGCTTAGCCGCTGGCATGGAGAGCCTAAAGGAGCGCGCTAAAACGCTCGTTGATCTGACTGAAAGCGGTGCCCTTTACGCCCACCAAAGACCTCTCAAACTAGAGGCAAAAGCGGAAAAAATTCTCTCTGACGAGGCCAAATCAGTTCTTGCTGCAGCGCAAAAGGCGTTGATGGAATTAGAACCATGGACCGCTGAATCATTAGAAACCTGGGCTCGCGACTACACCGAGGCGAACGGCCTCAAACTTGGGCAACTGGCTCAGCCACTCCGGGCAGCGGTTACAGGGAGCAATGTCTCCCCTCCAATCTTCGAAGTTATCGCCATATTTGGCCGAGACGAAACCGTCAGCAGAATTGAAGACATCACCAAAAAGGCCTGATTTTATTTGGTTTTTCGCATTCGCGGATTGGTCGTAGCGATGGTTTCATGCCGCGACCAATTGATCGCAACGCTTCCGCGTATTATAAGCACCGCAACAAATTTAATAAGACAAAATAGGGCTGGCACATTCTGGGAGCTGTTCGCCCGTTGATGGAAAGGACCGCATCATGGCCAAATCCGTATCCCTCACCGTAGGCGACAATTCATACGACTTTCCCGTCCTGAGCGGGTCGACCGGTCCCGACGTCGTAGACATCCGGAAGTTTTATGCCGAGACGGGAATGTTCACCTATGACCCTGGCTTCACCTCTACCGGAAGCTGTGAGTCAGCCATCACCTACATTGATGGCGATAAGGGCATGCTCCTCCACCGGGGATACCCAATCAATGATCTAGCCAAGAACTGTAACTTCGAGGAAGTCGCCTATCTGCTCTTAAATGGTGAACTTCCAAACAAAGAAGACAAGGAAGCATTTGAGCACGACATCACCTATCACACGATGCTCCATGAACAGATCCACAACTTTTACTCAGGCTTCCGGCGCGATGCACACCCCATGGCGATTATGTGTGGCGTTGTAGGGGCTTTTTCAGCTTTTTATCATGATAGCCTGGACATCACGAACCCAGACCACCGCCGCATTTCTTCCTATCGTTTGATTGCCAAGATGCCGACGATTGCAGCGTGGGCATACAAGTACTCGCTAGGTCAGCCCTTTATCTATCCCCGAAATGACCTCGGGTATGCAGAGAATTTCCTCTACATGATGTACGCTACGCCTTGTGAGGATTACGAGGTTAATCCGATCCTGGCCAAAGCCATGGACCGCATTCTAATTCTCCACGCTGATCATGAGCAAAATGCCTCTACCTCGACGGTACGCTTGGCTGGTTCATCTGGTGCAAATCCATTCGCTTGTATCGCCGCTGGCATTGCCTCCCTCTGGGGACCAGCCCATGGCGGTGCGAATGAAGCAGTACTAAACATGCTGAATGAGATTGGCGACGTCAGCCGCATCGATGAATACGTGAAAAAGGCCAAAGATAAGAACGACCCATTCCGTCTCATGGGCTTTGGCCACAGGGTTTACAAGAACTACGACCCACGAGCGACAATTCTGTCTGAAACATGCAAAGAAGTGCTCGACGAACTTGGCATTAAAGACAATCCGCTTTTGGACATCGCTGTCGCACTTGAGAAACTCGCCCTTGAAGATGAGTATTTCATCGAAAAGAAACTTTATCCAAATGTTGATTTCTACTCAGGCATCATTTTCCAGGCCATGGGCATTCCAGTGACCATGTTTACCGCGTTGTTTGCCCTTGCCCGCACGACCGGCTGGATCGCGCAATGGAATGAGATGATTGAAGATCCTCAACAGAAAATTGGCCGCCCACGCCAGCTCTTCACGGGCTCAACAGAGCGGCCCTACCTGCCCCTGGATAAGCGGTAGGCCCAAATAAGCTATTCATTGAGCTAAAGGCGGCACATTCGTGTGCAGCCTTTTCTTATGCTGTGACGCGATCTAAACTCTGGGCGTCTCTTACCATAACCAAGTGGGCTGGCTTTGCGTTTATATTAGGACTCAAGGCCGTCGCGAGGATCGATAAAGAATAAATGTTGGCTCGATAGGCGTATCCGCCCTGCTAGCGGCTCAGCAAACAGTAAATGTTCGCGCTAATAACATCGTGAATGCGCAGACTGAGGAATTCAAAACGTCTGCTCCGGCGCTTGTTAGCGCAGCACCAACCGGCGGCGTCGCTGTTTTTGCGCAAGAGGTCGATGGACCGGTCAACCTATTTCAGGAAGCCGCAGGACTTATCACTGCATCCGTGCAGTATGAAGCAGCCGCTTCGCTCATTCGAACGGACGAAGAGTTAAGCAAGATATTACTCGATATAGCGAGCTAGACCCTATCAACAAGGCCTAGAACAACTTGCGCCGCATATGTGCTTGGTGACACGTCTTCCCGCTTTAAAAGGCTTAACGCTTCAACAAAGCCATTCTTTTGAGCCTCTTTCTCAGAATTGCTGTTAAGCAATGCAGTGACTTTGGATTCTATCTCCTCGACCCTGCAAGATTCTTGCAAACATTCCGGAACAATGGATCGCCCCAACAAAATATTGACCAAGTTTACGAATTTCGTTTTTGCCAACCGTCTAAATGCAAAAGCCGACAATGGATTCACTTTGTAAGCGATAACGTGAGGCACGCCGGCTTTAGCTAGTTCGAGTGTAACGGTGCCAGATGCTGCGATCGCAACATCAGCAACTGCGAAAGTCTCGTTTCTATCTTTAGACCCAGTCACAACGTGCACTGGACCGGCTAAAGAACTGGCCCACTTCCTGACTCCTGGCTCGACGCTTCCTAGAGTCGGTACAACTACATGAATATTAGGATTTACGGTTCGTAAGCCGGTAATCACCTGACCAAAGATGGGCATAAGAGCTTTAACTTCTGCCATACGACTGCCAGGCAAAACCGCCAAGACCGGCGAGCCTACCGGAATATTTAACGCCTCACGAAACAAAGCTTGATCGAGTTCACTTGTATGATCTTCAACAACTGGGTGACCGACCCAAGTCGCTTTCAAACCATGTTTTTCAAACAAGGGCGGCTCAAATGGAAATAACGTAAGAAGGTGGTCAATCCAGGACGCTAGTTGTTTTGACCTTCCCGGACGCCACGCCCAAACTTGAGGCGCGACATAACGAACGCGTTTAACCTTGTTTCCGTTTTTTGTCAGCGCCTTATGTACACGGCCAGTAAACCCCCAGGAATCAATTGTTACCAGCACATCTGGCTTTAGTCGCTCAATGTCATCCAAAACTTCACGCACGCGACGTAAAACCAATCTCGCTTTCGGCAAGACTTCAAAGATTCCGAGAATAGCGAGGTCGCTTGGATCAAAGAGTGACTTGAGACCGGCCCCACGCATCAATTGGCCGCCCACTCCCTCAATGCGGACTCCGCTGTCCGCCGTGTCGTGCAGCGCCGTCATTAAGCGAGACCCAAGCACGTCACCGGAAGGTTCAAGAGCCACGACATAGACCAGAGGCGGTGCTGACGAACTCAAGACGACCTTCCGCTCGCGTCAGGGGCAGCATAAATGAATAGCCCCGCACGATCGGCCATTTCTACAGAGGTTTCACGATCAACAATCAAAGTCCCGCCTGCCTCAATCGCAATCCCGCGAAAACCAGATTCAATGCAGGCCTCGATCGTCTCGGGTCCCACAACGGGAAGGTCAGCCCGCCGATCCTGTTGGGGTTTGCTGGTTTTGACCAATATTGGTTTGCCACCATTCATTAGTGAGTCACCCGCATCCCGAATGAGCCGGTCTGTACCGGCGTTTCCTTCTCGTGCGACTACGTCACCATCATTTACTACAACGGCTTGACCACGATCAGCTGCTCCATGCTGACGTGCAGCAACGAGCCCAGTTTCGATGTCTTGGTGATCCTTTTCCGTAGGCTGAGTCCCCCCGATCACTCCGGGAGATGCCACAAGGTGTGAAAGAACAGAGTCGATTCCAACCACTGAGAATCCTTCTCGTTCTATCTCGCTAATAACTAACCTTAGCAATCGGTCATCACCAACCGAGTCTTTGCTTGTGAACGCACGAACGCCAGCTCGTGTCAGAAATTTTATTGTTCGCCAATCCGGCCTTAGGTCAATCAAGCCGGGGCGATGGACTTTGCCCGCCATAACGACAGATGAGACTTTATCTTCTCGGAATTTCTTAAAGCATTTACCGGCTTGCCCGATGCGGGTCAATATTGCCGGAGGACAGCTCAATCTGTCCGCCTGCCCCTTAAGTCCGACAACGGTATAAGGGCGGTTTTCTGATTCACAGGCGTGCACTATTAGCTGTGGTATAGCTCCACCTCCGGCGATAATGCCAAGTCGATCCTTAGATCTATCGCCCATCGTCCGCCATAAAGGTGATCATCGCGCGCTTCGACTCACCCGCCGTTGCCGTTAGAGGATACCGGTTGGCATATCGCGCGATTTGAATCAGATCGAATAAATTCAATGATATCCATCACACCAGGATGATCACTAAATAAATCAGCTACCTCACTTATACGCTCTGCCATATTCCCACCTTGGGAAAACAACAAACCGTACGCCGTACGCAAAGAACGGATATCCTCCCGCGAGAAACCACGCCGACGCAAGCCAATAACGTTCAAGCCGGCTAGACGAGCACGATTGCCCTTCACCGACCCATAGGGAATGACATCGCTTTCAACAGCGGAACATCCACCAATCATTGAGTGCTTACCAACACGAACGTATTGATGAATGCCCGACAAGCCACCGATAATCGCAAATTCATCGACGATCACATGGCCGCCCAACGCGACGCTATTGGTCAGGATCACATCATCGGCGACGGAACAATCGTGCGCAACATGGCTCCCGACCATAAACAAACAATTGTTACCAATTGTCGTTGCCATGCGCCCGTTCTCTGTTCCCGGATGCATAGTCACATGTTCACGGATCGTATTGCTTTCTCCGATTAACAGTGTTGATGCTTCGCCTTTGTACCGGGCGTGTTGTGGTTGCAATCCAAGGCTGGCAAACGGATGCACGACCGTCTTGGCACCGATAGTTGTGTGTCCGTCAACAACAACGTGAGATTTCAAACAAACGTCATCGTCAATAACGACATCCGGGCCGATGACGCAATACGGCCCAATCATCGCCGTGTCTGCAATTATTGCCGCAGAATCAATAACCGCTGTGGGGTGGATATCCGTCATGAACTACTCGTCCATAATCATGGCCGAGTAAGTCGCCTCAGCAACAACCGTATCGCCAACTGTCGCGACACCACTAAACTTCCAAACGTTCGCCCGCTGGCGAACCTTTGTGCAAGATAGACGCAGCTGATCGCCAGGCTCGACAGGACGACGGAAACGTGCATTCTCTATCGTCATGAAATAGACCAACTTGCCTTCCGCATCTTTGCCCAGACTATCGACAACGAGAACCGCTGCAGTTTGAGCCATCGCCTCAACAATGAGGACGCCCGGCATTACCGGTCGATTAGGAAAATGGCCTTGGAAAAATGGCTCATTGATCGTCACATTCTTTACCCCAACGGCCGATTCACCCTCGACAACATCTTCAACCCGGTCAACCAATAGAAACGGATACCTATGCGGGATCATCTCAATGATACGGTGAATATCGATTGCTGAGGTTGAGGCTGATGTAGACTCTCCGTCCATAGCCCTATTCCTTTTCTCCAATGGTCAACAACTCAGTCATGATGACTTTTTGCGGCTTGCCAATCGCCCAAGAGCCACAACCTCTCTCCAAAACGTCTTGATCGGTTTGGCAGGGTACCCCATCACGGCTTGACCGGGTGCAATATCACGCATAACGCCAGACTTGGCTGCAACTTGGGCTTTCGGACCAATTGTAACATGATCCGCTAGGCCGACCTGTCCTGCCAACACAACGTCACTACCTATTTTGCAACTGCCTGAAATTCCGACCTGGGAAACAACAATACATCTTGGGCCAAGAGAAACATTGTGCCCAATCTGCACTTGATTATCGATTCGGCACCCCTCGCCGATTTTGGTGTCCTCAAGAGATCCACGATCGATCGTCGTATTTGCACCAATCTCGACGTGGTCTTCAATTATGACGCGCCCGAGCTGCGGAATTTTAAGATGTCGCCCGGCGACACTATCAAAAACGAAGCCAAAGCCATCTTGGCCAACGCAAACACCCGGATGAATGACGATATTGTCGCCCAACAGACAAGCAATGAGTGACACCTGCGATCCGATTTCACAATCCTGACCAATAACCACGCCTGCACCAATTGTGGCCCCTGGACCGATACGACTTCGTGAACCGATTATGACTCCTGGGCCAATGACCGCACCCGACTCAACGACAACATCATCAGCGAGTGTTGCCGTCTCATCAATAAACGTACCACCTGCCGAAATTTTTGCATTTGTGATGGCTTCTGGTTGATTGGGGTAGAACGCTTCAGCCACCACAGCGAACGCGGCTTGAGGGTCATCGACGACCAACACAACAGCATTCGGAGGCGCCTTTTCCGCCAGCACAGCGGTCGTCAAGCATACCCCACATTGGCTATTCACTGCGGCCTCGGCGTATTCAGCGCCAGCCAAATAACAAAGGTCTGTAGAGGTTGCTTCGTTTAGGTCAGCCAAATCAGAGATGGCGACGTCCAAATCACCATCTCCAACGGCAACCCCGCCTGTCCAAGCAGCAATTTCCCGGACCCGAAATGGTCCGGTTCGCTTAAAGAACCGGGAGTCTGGCACAATCGCCTACTCAGCGGCGGCAGCACCCGCGGCGTCTGCACTTCCGCCTTCTGGATTCTGCATTTCCACCGATGGCAGCCGCTCATTCAAAATCTCTAGGACGGGCCGTGTGATATCCATTGAAGGGTCGGCCAACAAAATAACACCCTGGGGCATGACCATATTTATGCCGAGTTCTTGGGCAACCTGGCTAGTAATCCCCATCATCTCTTGATTGATTTGAATTACGGCTTGCTGAACGACAGTATTGAGGTTCTCAAGCTTAATCCGACTTTCCTGCTGCGCAGTTGCAAACCTCTCTTGAAAAGCTTGGGCTTGTTGTTGAAAAACTTCAGGTGCGAGAACGTTACGCTGTTGCGTTAGGCGCTGTTCTTCTTCACGCAACTCCGTTTCAAGTCCACGTGCTTCCGTTTGGTATCGCGTAACGTACTTATCACGCTCCAACCTAATGCCTTTGTGAGCCAAAGAATCACGCTCGATGATTTGCGTGTTCAGCACACCAATAATCGGACGTGTTTGGTTGCTTTGCTGCGCCGTGGCAGACGTTGTCATTGCCAATAGCGACATCGTAATCGCGACAGTTATTGAACCAACAAGGGTTCGAAGGAAAGTAGAGTTCATTTTTAAAACCTTTGGCCGAAGTTTACACGGAAACTTTGAGTTACATCGAAGTCAGCGCTGCGCAGGACATGTGCCCAATCAATGTTGATGGGGCCAACGGGTGACTCCCATTCTATTCCTACGCCAACTGATCCCCGGATACGTTGCGATTGCAAGATATCAGCATTTCTGTCTTTCAAATCTGTCGGTGCCCCAATAGACCCCCAATCTGTGAATATTTTAGGCGTGATACCTATTTCTTCAGGTAGGCCGAGCGGAACTTTAATTTCAGCTTTCGCTGTCGCAATCCAATCACCACCTAAGGCGTCACCAGTCGTTATATCACGTGGGCTAGCACCAAAATCATCGAAACCGCGGAGGTTGTTACCACCAAGCTGATATCTTTGGAAGATTTTGATATCTTCGCCAATTCCGATGATATGCCCAACGTTCGTCGTGGCGCTGAAAATCCACCCCTCAAACGGCTCCAGGTAATATCCAAGGGCCAAGCTTGAGCGGACATACTTCTCCGTCCCCCCCAGACCGGCCAAGTCATTGGAAATACTCATGAAATAACCATCTGTCGGGTCAATGACGTTATTTCTGCGGTCAATCGCAAAGGTGTGGCTGACCTGAGACGTTGTCGTTGTCCCCTCCTGTTCTCTCGTAAACTGCGAGGAAAACTGATTACTGGTCTCTAACCGGGTCCATGACAGCAAATAGCTGAGGCGCTGAAACATGTATTCATTGTAATTGAAGCCCAATCGTAAAGATCCGCCGACCGATTGACTGATAAATCCGGCCTCATCTTCAAAGTCTGTTTCTGTAGCAAACAAGTCGGCGCCGGCTGCGAGACGACGATTCATAAAGTATGGCTCGGTAAATCCGAGGTCGATCTGGGTCTGTTGCTGAGCAAGACTAAAATTGAAGCGTAGGTCTTGGCCTTTGCCAAGCAGGTTACGCTCTCGAATACCAACGTCAAACAACGCACCAGAAGCACTCGAGAACCCAATTCCAAATTGTAGTTCACCGGTGGACTGTTCTTCCACCGTCGCGGTTACGACCGTGCGATCAGGGTAAACCTCAGACGGCACATTATCCACTTCGACTTCTTTAAAGTACCCTAGGTTTTGAAGACGTTCACGCGAACGTCTGAGACGTGCGGTATTAAACGCGTCGCCTTCAACCAGGCGGAACTCTCTTCGAATAACTTTGTCGAGTGTGCGGACGTTGCCGGTAATATCGATACGCTCAACAAAGACACGTGGCCCTTCCTGAACATCAAAAATGATATCAATCGTTTGTGAGTCTGTATTACGTGCCACACGCGGACGAATGTCGACAAAGGCGTAACCCAATGCGCCCACTAGGTCGGTAAAGACATCGACAGTCTCTTCGATCTCTTCAGCGTTGTACCAATCACGCGGTGATGGGACGATAGCTTCCTCTAGTACGCGAGAGTCAAGATTAGGGATCGAAACATCGACCGTCATTTCACCGAAACGATACCTTGGCCCCTCATCTACCGTCATCGTGATGAAAAAGCTTTTGCGGTCGGGCGACAGCTCGGCTACGGCAGAGACCACTTCAAAATCTGCATACCCTTCAGACAAATAGAAGCGCCGGAGCAGCTCCTGATCAAAAGCCATACGGTCAGGATCGTACGTATCGTTAGAGGTCAGAAATCGCCACCAGCGTTCTTCACGGGTTAGAACGACATCCCGCAAGTCGCCGTCAGAATACTCTTCGTTGCCGATAATGGTGATTTTGCGCACATATGTGGGATCACCTTCATTAATCTCAAAAACCAAATCGACACGGTTTTGTGGAAGCTCGATCACCTTTGGTTCAACGGTCACAGCAAAACGACCACTCCGACGATACAGATCGAGTATGCGTTCGACATCTTGTTGAACTTTGGTTCGCGTATAAACGACACGCGGTCGCAGCTGCACTTCAGGTTCCAGCTTGTCGTTCTCTAACCGCTTATTCCCCTCAAAGGTGATACGGTTAATGATCGGGTTCTCGACGACTCTAATAATAAGTATGTCACCCTGCCGACCGATGCTGACATCAGCAAATAATCCTGTGGCGAAAAGATTTTTGAGCGATCGGTCAATTGTAATCGGATCAAAGCGATCACCCTCTCGTACAGAAATATAGGTTCGTATCGTTGCCGGTTCGATCCGCTGATTACCCTGTACGGCGATCTGCGCAATCGTTCCGCCTAATTGTTGCGCATGCACAGCTGCTGAGCTGAGTAACAGAACCACTGCACACATCACACTTGCTAACCAATATTGACGATCGCCAGTCACCCCGTGCATGGCTCCTTTTAACCTAGTTTTCTTATGGGCCCAGTACAGGATATTCGACGCTACAGTTGCAGAATGTCGTTCCAGGTCACAAACACCATGAGTGACAAGACCAGAACCAAACCAAACCGCAGCCCCCACTCCTGAGCCTGATCAGACAACGGGCGGCCACGTAAGGCCTCGATGGCGTAGAACAACAGGTGTCCGCCGTCAAGCAGTGGTACAGGGAACAGATTTATGATGCCTAAATTGATCGAAAGTATGGCCATAAAGACGACAAAATTGGCAAATCCGGATTTCGCGGCCTGTCCCGAAAATTTGGCAATTCTGATCGGCCCTCCGAGGTCTTCGGTTCCCCGATCTCCTGAGATGATCTGCCCGACCGCCACAAATGTGCCTTCTACGACGATGTATGTCTGACTAATTGCCAACCCGAGTGCAGAAATCGGGTTATGGCGCACCATCATTCTGGTTTCGCCCGAGGAAGAAACGCCGAGCAAAGCCCGTTTTTGGGGGTTTCCAAACGCATCTGTCTCGTCGACCACGCGCGGTACCGCAATAATATCTAGAATACTTTCATCGCGCTGAATGGTGAGCCGCATCGGGGCGCCATTGCCCAGCGGCACGATCCGCTGAAGATCTTCAAATCGGTCTATGGCATTGCCGTCAATTGCCATAATCCGATCCCCAGCCGTGAGACCGGCTTCTGCGGCAGCGCTATCCTCAACCACATTCCCAATGATGAGTTCGGTAACCGGCCGGCCAACCGACATGAACATGACGAAGAAGACAACTATCGCGAACAAAAAATTGACTGCGGGACCGGCAAAAACAATTGCTGACCTCTGTCCAAGTGTTTTGTATTTGAAAGAGATCGCCTTCTCTTCGGGAGTCATTTCCCGTTCTACTTCAATCTCATCGTCCTCATCATTCTCGCCATCTTCTTTCGAGCCTGGATTGGCAATATCTGCCTCGCCAAACATTTTGACGTAGCCGCCAAGGGGGATCAGGCTGAACTTCCATCGCGTACCATGGCGATCTGTAAACCCAACCAACTCGGGTCCAAATCCAATTGAAAAACTATCGCAGCGTACTTTATTCCACCGGGCGACCAGAAAATGACCGAGCTCATGAACAAAAACCACGACAGAAAGTGCGATAATAAAGTTCACGATGGTGAAGGATATTCCTAGGGCTTGTTCCAAAACGTTATCGTCCCATTTCTCTATTCTGCGGCCGAACCGACGGCTATCCATGTTTGTGCCAACCTCCGCGCCTCAGCGTCGAGGGCCATAACTTCATCCAACGTGGTGGGATGGTCGTTGCGGCATTGGGCCAGGGTATCTTCAACCGTGCCAAGAATATCAAGGAACCCTATTTCTCCAGCCAAGAAACGGGCAACAGCAACCTCATTCGAAGCGTTCAGGATAGTAGGAGCCGCGCCGCCAACCTGTAAAGCCTCCCGTGCCAATCTAAGGGCTGGAAACCTATTAAAATCAGGGGGTTCGAAGGTCAGGCTCGATATTTCAGCTAGGTTCAGCTTATCGGATGGCACGGCCATGCGGTCGGGCCAGGCCAACGCATAGGCAATGGGTGTCCGCATGTCAGGTGTCCCGAGTTGCGCTAAGGTTGAACCGTCTATGTATTCAACCAAGCTATGCACAACAGACTGAGGATGAACGAGTATCTCGATCTTATCTTCGGCAACGGGAAAAAGGTGACGGGCTTCAATGAGCTCGAAGCCTTTGTTCATCATGGTCGCGGAATCGACAGAGATTTTTGCGCCCATTGACCAATTGGGATGAGCCATTGCCTCGGCCGGCGTCGCCGTAGCCATGCGGTCTCGGGTCCATTCTCGAAACGGGCCTCCCGACGCAGTCAAAATGATACGTTCGACAGTGTTCGACAACGTCGCATCAAACACCTGGAAGATGGCGCTGTGCTCGGAATCAACCGGCAATAATGTCGTGCCGCACTGTTTAACCGTGTCCATAAACATGGGACCGGCACACACCAAACATTCCTTGTTGGCTAAGGCAACAGTTTGACAGTTTTTAACAGCTGCCAGGGTTGGTGCCAGCCCAGCCGCACCAACAATAGCGGCCATAACCAGATCAGCAGACAGTCCAGCAGCTTCAACGAGTGCTTCAGGACCAGCAGCTACCACCACATCACTGCCATGCAACCCTTCAACAAGTCGGCCGTAGCAATCGGGGTCAGCAATAACTGCTATTTCCGGTTTGAGATCTAAGGCTTGTGCGATGAGAGCATCGACATTGCTGCCTGCTGTTAAGGCAACCACCCTAAAGCGACTTGGATTTTGTCGAATAAGGTCGAGCGTATTGATACCAACAGATCCTGTTGAGCCAAGAACAGTTACGCGTTTCGGAGTGGTGTCTTCTTTGGTCACGATGAACTCACCACGCCGCCATGCCGCCACCAAACAGGGCACATATCAACGCTGCGACCGGTGTCGCGGCCCATAACCCGTCAACTCGGTCCATAACGCCGCCATGCCCTGGCATCCACGTACCGGAATCTTTTACGCCGTGGACTCTCTTAAAACGGCTTTCAGCGAGGTCGCCAAACTGGCTGATGACCGATACCAAAAGTGCGAGAGCTACGCTCAAGAGTGTGGGAGACATTCCGAATGCGATCGAAAGAAACACCACAGCCAGGATTGCCGAGATGGTGCCCCCGACAGCCCCCGACCACGTTTTTCCGGGGCTAGTTGATGGGGCAAGCTTTGGCCCGCCAACAAGTCGCCCGACAAAATAAGCGCCGATATCTGTCGCCCAGACGACAGCCAACACCCAAAATACGGTCTCAGCGCCTCCAATTTCTCGCACCGAAACCAGGCAGACCGCGGGCAAACCTGCATACAAAAGCGCCGTTTGAGTTGAGGACAAGCGCGCGCGATTTCCGCGTTCGTCAGTCGCCAAAAGGATCAACCAGACGGCTGCAATCACTGCTAGTGAGAGACTCATGTTGTTTGGTGCAATCCCAATAGCGGCTATCGCCGTCCACAAAGCCAGCACAGCGCGCGGTGGAAACCCGGCCTTACTGACAATATGAACAAACTCCCAGATGATTGCTGCGGCCATCAGGGCCACAAAGATATGAAACACAGGATACCCGAGGTACACGGCCCCAATCGCAACGGGCGCGATAACGATGGATGTGGCAACACGGATCCAAAACATCGCTAGCTAGCCTGCCACCGTACCGTAACGCCTTTCTCGACGGCGAAACTCTGAAAGCGCATGCTCTAAGTCGTTAAATCCAAAGTCTGGCCATCGCGTTTCTGTAAACACGAGTTCCGTATATGCTAATTGCCAGAGCAAGAAGTTGCTGACGCGCTGTTCTCCAGATGTGCGAATAAGTAAATCTGGGTCTGGAATTCCGCGGGTATACAGACGGTCGGCAAAAACACTTTCAGTGATGTCTTCAGGATTAATCAAACCGGCTCGTGCATCTTGGGCCAATTGTTGCGCTGCCGATACCAATTCCTGGCGGCTGCCGTAGCTTAGAGCGATCGTAAGCACGAGACGCTCATTGGACGATGTTCTCTCTTCTGCGTTATCAATCATGGTCACGGTGTCATCTGGCAAGCGCGACCGATCCCCGACAACTTTGAGTTTGACCCCCTCGTCCACTAACTCATTGATATTATTTATAAGATAAAACCTGAGCAACGCCATGAGATCGCGAATTTCTGATTCTGGCCGTTGCCAGTTTTCCGATGAGAACCCAAATAACGTGAGGTAACGGATACCAAGTTCCCCAGCCGCGCGTATGGTTCGTTTGACAGCCTCAGCGCCGCGCTTATGGCCAGCCGTGCGCGGGAGTCCACGTGACTGCGCCCAACGGCCATTGCCATCCATGATGATCGCAACATGCTCCGGGTCTGGGCCAGACTCATCGACAGGTTTGAGGGACAGATCCTTCATTAGACCTGCATGATCTCCTCTTGTTTTTGATTGAGAGCTTCGTCGATCTGCTTAATCACACTGTCTGTCATCTTTTGAACTTCGTCGTGGTACTGATGGCCTTCATCCTCTGAAATATCGCCATCCTTCTCCATTTTCTTGAGTTGGTCATTTCCGTCTCGCCGGACATTACGGATCGCTATTTTTCCGTCTTCAGCGTATTTGCCAGCCACTTTCTTAAGTTCTTCACGGCGCTCTTCATTCAAAGGTGGGATGGGCACGCGAAGCAATTGGCCATCCACCGCAGGGTTGAGGCCCAAATTGGACTCCCTGATGGCCTTTTCCACCGCTTTGGCTTGCCCTTTGTCCCATACCTGAACCGTGATCATTCTTGGCTCCGGCGCCGCCACGCTGGCCACTTGGTTGAGCGGCATTTGGCTTCCATAGGCATCCACCATAATCGGATCTAGAAGTCCCACAGATGCTCGACCGGTACGAAGACCGGCAAAGTCTTTTTTCACAACGTCTAGAGTGGCTTCCATCCGGTGCTTAATATCTTTTTTGAGATCATCGAAGCCCGCCATTCCTCACTCCTTTTCCTCAATAATCGTGAAGTTGCCTTCACCTTTGAGCACATGGGTTAGTGCCTTATCGCCGTGCATATTGAAAACGACGATCGGCATACCGTTATCTCGGGCCAAAGCAATGGAAGATGTATCCATGACCCGCAGATCCTCAGTGAGAACCGTGTCAAAAGTCAGGCGATCATAACGCTCCGCATTGCTGTCCTTTTTCGGATCAGCTGAGTAAACGCCGTCGACCTGCGTCGCCTTAAGTAAAGCATTGCAACTCATCTCGGCCGCCCGCAACGCTGCAGCCGTATCCGTTGTAAAATAAGGGTTTCCCGTTCCAGCAGCGAATATCACGACCCGCCCTTTCTCAAGGTGCCGTTCTGCCCGCCTCCGTATGTAGGGTTCACAGACCTCATTCATGCTGATCGCTGATTGGACCCGGGTTTCAACGCCTACACTCTCTAACGCGCTCTGGACGGCAAGCGCATTGATAACCGTGGCCATCATGCCCATGTAGTCCGCCGAGGTCCGGTCCATGCCCTCTGCTGCAACGGAGACGCCGCGAAATATGTTGCCGCCTCCTATGACCAGGCAGACTTGTCGGCCCATCTCACATACTGATTTGATGTCATTGGCAAGGGCGAGAACTGTCGCCTTGTGAAGGCCATAGGATTCTGGCCCCATAAGGCCTTCGCCCGACACTTTCACCAATACCCGTTGATAATTCAGCGGTTCGGCCATAATCCAGTGTCACCTCCCCTTTCCACCCATATTGGGCAGCGTTTTCCTGTCTCGCACTGGCACACCGCCTGCAAAAAAGGGACGGTCCTCCGTCCCTTTCCGCTCGGTCTCAAATATTCGGCCAAAGCGTCTACATTATGCCGGGATCATACACAAAACGGCGGCGAAACGCCCACCTGTTTTATGCCCCTATCAGCAGGAAAAATTAGCTGAGTAACCGGGTTAGCTACCCGCAGCTTCTGCCACTTCAGCTGCAAAATCCTTGTCTTCGCGCTCAATGCCCTCACCAAGAGCATATCTGACGAAACCGGTCATCTTCACCGGTGCTCCAATGTCACTGGCAGCCGCCTCAATAACCTTCGAAACCTTGGATTTATCCTCTGACACCACGTAAATCTGCTCGAGCAGGACAACTTCCTCGTAGAACTTCCTCATACGGCCGTCGACCATCTTTGCGATCACGTCGTCAGGGCGGCCTGATTCCTTGGCTTGATCGGTCAAAACCTGCTGTTCGCGTGCGATCGAGTCCGCATCAACGTGATCTGTAGACAGGAACCGTGGGCTTGCTGCTGCTATATGCATAGCCAGCTGTTTACCTAGTTCATTGAGCTTTGCTGCATCACCATCTGACTCTAGCCCAACCAAAACGCCAATTTTGCCAAGCCCGGGTTTAACGGCGGAATGAATGTAGGAGGCGACCACACCCTTGCTGACTGAGAGTCCCTCAGACCGACGCAACTGCATGTTCTCGCCGATTGTCGCGATTAGGTGCGTGATTTGGTCGGTGACATTACGTCCCTCGCCCGGGACATCGACGGTTTTCAATGCTTCTAGATCACCGTTTGTTCCAAGGGACAGCCCTGTAGCCACCTCGACAAAACCTTGAAAGCTCTCGTTGCGACCAACAAAGTCGGTCTCAGCGTTCACTTCAAGAATTGCGCCTTTGGTACCCTCTACAGCAACGCCAATGAGACCTTCTGCTGCAACGCGGCTAGACTTCTTTGCAGCGGCAGAAAGCCCCTTCTTGCGCAACCAATCTACGGCTGTTTCGACATCGCCGTCCGTCTCACCGAGCGCCTTCTTGCAATCCATCATACCGGCGCCGGTTTTCTCTCTCAGCTCTTTCACCAGAGCCGCTGTGATCTGTGTCATTTCCGTTCGTCCTTGTTCTTTAGCTGCCTCGCCACGAAAACGTTTGCGCTACCTATCGCCAACTGCGCCGGTTTCGGGTCAGGCTTCTTCTCTAATCCTTGAAGTGAGACGACTTTAGTCGTCCTTCTTAGCCGCCGCCTTTTTTGCCGGTGCCTTATTAGCAGCCGCCCTTTTTGCCGGTGCCTTTTTGGTCGTAGCATTCTTAGCGGTCGTCTTCTTAGCCGCGGCCTTTTTAGTCGTCGTCTTTTTAGCCGTGGTTGCTTTTTTTGCTGTCGCTGCCTTCTTCACCGCGGCCTTCTTAGCCGCAGGTTTCTTTTCAGGAGCTGCTTTTTCGTCAGCTGCGGGCTTCTCAGCAGCCGGAGCTTCCGCTTGGGCCGGTTCGGCTTCAGCTGCGGCGTCTGGGGTCGCAGCAGGCGCCTCTTCCGCTGGTGCTTCTATGGCTGAAAGGTCTTCTGCCGGCGCTTCGTCTTGCGCTCCAACATCCACGCCCGCGGCCTTCATTTCGTCTTGGATACCCTCTAGGGCCGAGCTTGCCATCAATTCCAAGTAAAGTTTGATGGCGCGAATGGCGTCATCATTACCCGGAATTGGGTAGGTAATTCCCTTAGGATTGGAATTGCTGTCGAGTACAGCAGCAACAGGAATATGAAGCTTGTTCGCCTCAGCAACGGCAATATCTTCTTTATTGGTGTCAATAACGAAGATCAAATCAGGCACATTGCCCATATCTTTAATGCCGCCCAATGCGAGGTCCAGCTTGGCTTTCTCGCGCTCAAGGTTCAGCGCTTCCTTCTTCGTCAGACCGACCAGGCCAGATTCGCTGGAGAAACGCTCTTCCAATTCCTTGAGGCGTTTGATCGACTTGGAAATCGTATTCCAGTTGGTCAGCATGCCGCCGAGCCAACGGTGGTTAACGTAATACTGACCGCAGCGCTCAGCGTATTCCTTTACGAGGTCATGGGCTTGGCGCTTGGTCCCAACAAAGAGAACCCGGCCACCGCCAGCAACAACATCGTGGACCGCCTGCATCGCGCGATGAAGCAGCGGTACGGTCTGTTGAAGATCAATGATGTGAATGCCATCGCGAACCCCATAAAGGTATGAATCCATTTTCGGATTCCAGCGACGGGTACTGTGGCCAAAGTGGCAGCCAGCTTCAATGAGCTGGCGCATGCTGAACGTGGGCAGCGTCGTCATAAGTCTTTCTCCGGTTAAGCCTCCGCAGGGGGTGACCGAAGCACATGCTCCGGACCGGAAACGAACACTCGGAACTCCCGAATGCCGCATCCCTGCGTGTGGAATGCGGCGGTTTCTAAGGGGTTACGAGAGACAAAGCAAGGGTTTTAGCGGAAGAATGGTCGATTATTGGCTCAGAATTTCTCGTACTCTGGGCTCCAAGCGGGTCAGACCCACTGCCCGGCCGATTTCCAAGGCTTCTTCAAGAGATTTGCCGCCAAATCAGCGGCCGATGGTTGTCCGCTCGAGACCACAGTGGAACTTACGATATTCGGATTGCTCAGCTCTAACCCGTCAAAATCATCTGGCGTTATTGGCGTCGTGGTTGCGCAGGCGCCCACGTAAACCGCCAGTAAAGTAGCAACTAACACCTTGGATAGGACGGGGTGGCTTTTTCCCATATCAATTCCTCGGTGTTAGCGCGCCCACATTGGAGCGTTTGAACACATGTTCCCAACGGCAGACACGAGCAATCAAGGGGTTCGATAACTTAACTTAAAACGATTCTTATCAATGTAGTCCGAAAGAGCCGCTTCAAACTGAGCGCCGGTCCACATACCTGCGCAATCGAATATCCATTTCAAAGTTTCCTACCAGATAGATCGTCAGCGTACTTCATGGCTTCAACCATACACATGACATGAAGCGACCGGTTATGTGAATCCAACTGCATGTATTCTCGACCCGACAAGGCATACGCTGGCGCGGCGAGTAAAAGCGATAACGCTAAGACCAACAATCCTTTGGGAAGGTTGCACACGTTTTCTCCCCTACCCACGCAGAAAGCCGACAACAACATCTGACCATTCTTCTGGCTTTTGATCGACTATATCGACACCTCCTCCTTCAATCGCCACGTAGTCCAGGTCAGGCCGCATTTCCTTCGCCCACTTTGCGTTCTCATAGATTTGGTCGCCGGTATTCGTGAGCAACAATGTCCGGTGTTTGATTTTTGGCAGATCGCGGTTGTGGTTGTACTGGAACGCCGCATGGTGGCCGTACCAAAACGGGCCAAGGCCAATAAATTTCTCAGCGGTGTAGCGGGTGATCAATTTAGGATCTACGCCATCTCCGAACATACGATAGCGCCCCATAAAACTATTCTTTACATGACTTCCATCGCGCTCATACACAAAGTCCTGTTCACCGGTTTTATTTCTCGCCAAAAATCCAGCTCGTTCTTCGTCGGTCATGGGAAACGGACCATTGATGATGAGATTGTTGATACGTCCGGGGAACTGCAATGCTACCGAAGTCGCAATCATCGCACCGGTATGATGGCCCAATAGGTCAACTTGCTCTAGCCCAAGGTGGTCAAGAACAGGAGGAATAGCCGTCGCGTAATCCTCCACCGTCGGGACAAAATCCGGCGGCGCTGATTGGCCAAATCCAGGCGTGTCGATGGAAATAGAACGGATGCCTCGAACGGCGAGCGGCGCGAGTACACTGTCGAACTGGCGCAAGGTCATCGGTGCCTGATGCAAAAGAATGAGCGGTAATCCCTGAGGGTCGGGCGGTGAAACATCTTGGTAATGCACCTGTCCAAATGGCCCGTCCGCATACCCTCGCGTTATAGAATACTTTACCTCACCCGCATGCCCATCTGCACGCGCAGCATTCACCCCATCGCGGCCAACAAGGGATAGTGTAGCACCGGCACCAAAAGCGGTGACAAGGCTACGGCGGGACAACGGAAATTTGTGATCTGACATCATACGCTCCTTCTCTCATTTGGTTGCTAAACGATAGCACATCGAGGTGCGAAGGCGATCACTCCGTAAGGCTCATACAATCGCAGAATGACCTGAGGGCCTCGCATCTCAAGTCGGCGAGAATGTGTCGTCAATCTTGGCTTGCCTATCTTGGCAAACCCTAGAACTGACGTATATCCGTCACGCCTGGCACATCCTTCACACGCCCTAGAGTTTCTGGCGAAATCGCGTAGCGATCCGGAAGCGCGACCTCGATTTCATGGCCATCGGTTTGAGCGACCAAAAGAATTCGGCCATTACCGCGACCATCGGCATCAATTATCTCTCTAATTTCATCGACCGGCGCCCCGTCTTTGAGCTGGATGCGAAGATTATCGAGCCGCGCCGCAATCGCTTCCTCAAGAGGAGTTAGTCTGGTTACCATCAGCCGCACCTGATCATCCTCATGCTTGGCATCAAGTGTGATCAACATAGGTTGGCCTGACTCCATAAGGTCTCGAGATGCCACCAACACTTCAGAAAAGACAACCGCTTCAAAAGACCCAGTGGCATCCGACAACTGGATAAATGCGTACTTATTGCCGCTCTTACTGATGCGCTCTCTCTTGCTGGCCATAGTTGCCGCCATGCGAATCGGTTTGCGACATTCCTCAGGCGTAATATATTCCAAATCCCGCGCCGTGATCACTCCTTGCGCAGCGAGTGTGGCTGAATACGCATCAAGCGGGTGTGCCGACAAAAAGAAACCGAATGCTTCCCTCTCTTTTTCGAGCCGTTCCATCTGCCGCCAATCTTCTTTGTTCGGCAACTTAAGCGCAGGCACATCAGTTTCCTCACCAAATAGGGCGTGTTGATCTGAGTTCCTAGCTTCGGTTCCAGCCTGCACATGCCGCAGTATACTCTCCGCCCCGGTCATCATTTCGGCCCGGTTGTCATGCAGACAATCTAATCCTCCAGCGCGTACCAGATTTTCAATCAAGCGCTTGTTGATCAGTCCCGTATCTAGACGCCCGGCAAAATCCCCCAAATCTTTGAACGGACCGCCCTCATCCCGCGCTTTGATCATGCCCTCAATCGCGCCAGCGCCAACATTCTTGATAGCGGCCAATGCATATCGCACGGCCCAATTTCCATCGGCTTTTTGTTCAACGGTAAAGCCAACACCAGAATGGTTGACGTCCGGCGGCAAGAGATCAATACCCAGTCTTTTTAGTTCTGATTTAAAACCCTCAAGCTTGTCTGTGTTTTGCATATCAAGGGACATCGTCGCGGCCATGAACTCCACTGGGTGATTGGCTTTGAGGTACCCCGTTTGATAGGCCACCAAGGCATAGGCCGCCGCGTGGGATTTATTGAACCCGTAACCCGCGAACTTGGCAATCGTATCAAAAACTTCGGATGCCTTTTCCGCCGTTGTATCGCGCTCCGTTGCCCCTTTGACGAACTGCTCTCTCTGCGCATCCATTTCGGCTTGAATTTTTTTGCCCATGGCGCGACGCAATAGATCAGCGCTTCCGAGTGAATAGCCTGCCATTTCCTGAGCGGCCTGCATGACCTGCTCTTGGTAGATCATGATCCCGTAGGTCTCTTTAAGGATCGGCTCTAGAACCGGATGCATGTAAGAGATTTCTTCCCGCGCATTCTTACGCTCAATAAAGCTCGGGATATTGTCCATCGGACCTGGCCGATAAAGCGCCACGACAGCGATGATGTCTTCAAACACATCAGGCTTGAGCTTGCGCAACACGTCGCGCATGCCTGTACTTTCCAATTGGAACACCCCGGTCGTATCACCGCGAGACAACATGTCGAAGGTTGTCGTGTCATCCAGAGGGATCGTCGCCAGGTCGAGTTCTATCTCGCGCGCTGCCAGCAACTTCACCGCCTGATCAAGGACTGTCAGAGTTTTTAGCCCAAGGAAATCAAATTTTACCAAGCCGGCCTGCTCAACCCATTTCATGTTGAATTGGGTTACGGGCATATCGGAGTTTGGGTCGCGATAGAGTGCGACCAATTCCGCAAGAGGCCGGTCTCCGATCACAACCCCTGCCGCATGTGTAGAAGCGTGGTTGTAAAGCCCTTCTAACTTCAGAGAGATATCAAACAGCTGCGCTACATTCTCGTCGGTGTCGCGTAAATTCTTGAGTTCGGTCTCCGACTCAATCGCCTCCTGAAGTGTCACTGGATTGGCGGGATTATTGGGTACCATTTTGCAAATCTTGTCGACGTAACCGAGCGGCATTTCCAAAACCCGCCCGACATTTCTCAACGCCGCCCTTGCCTGCAACTTTCCAAACGTTATGATCTGGGCTACCCGATCCGCACCGTATTCCTGCTGGACGTACCGGATTACCTCCTCACGCCGGTCCTGGCAGAAATCGATATCGAAGTCAGGCATCGAAACCCGCTCTGGATTTAGGAATCGTTCAAACAGGAGATCAAATCGGAGCGGATCAAGGTCTGTGATGAGTAACGCCCATGCCACGACGGACCCAGCCCCTGACCCGCGGCCAGGTCCGACAGGAATGCCGTGGTCTTTTGCCCACTGAATAAAATCCGCAACTATCAAAAAGTAGCCTGGAAACCCCATGTCAGCGATGACACCTATCTCATAGTCGAGACGTTCTCGATAAGGTTTGGCAACTACTTCTCGTGCCACCGCATCCATGTCTTCAGTGAAAACATGCTTCTCCAAACGACCCTCTAGGCCGGCCTTAGACAGTTCGCGCAACGCCTCTTCTTCTGTTCGATCGCCTACAGTTGGTGATGTTGGAAGAATAGGGTCTCGCCGTTCCACCATCACGGCACAGCGACGCGCAATAACCAGGGTATTATTGATCGCCTCTGGCAAGTCTTCAAAGAGCGCCCGCATTTCTTCAGCTGACTTGAACCGATGCTCAGGCGTCAGGCGGCGTCTATCAGAGATCGATACATAAGATTTTTCAGCAATGCACAACAGGGCATCGTGGGCACTAAACATATCCGCGTTAGCAAAAACGGGTTCGTTGGTTGCCACCAATGGAGGATCGTTGGCGTAGGCCAAGTCTATTAAGGCGGGCTCAATTCGATTTTCACTCGCCAATCCGTGGCGCTGTACTTCTACGTATAGCCGTCCGGGAAACGTCTTTCTCAGGGCGTGCAGAGCCTTTTCCGCCTTCGGAAATTGCTCGTCGATGAGGTGCCGTCCAACTGCGCCAGAGACACCACCGGTCAGGGCTATCAGGCCAGCCGCATGCGCAGATACATCTGCCATAGAAACCTGTGGAGTTTCTCCCGCCGGTGTTTCCAAGAACGACTGACTGACTAGTTCGAGAAGATTGAGATACCCCTCCTCTGTCTGGCACAACAGCACCAACTGATCTGGTTCTGGAAGTCTGGCGCCGTTCCCCTCACGGCCCTCTTTGTCTTCTCTTCGCACAGAAATCTGGCAACCGATGATTGGCTGAATGCCGTTATCTGCGCAAGCTACCGAGAACTCCAGTGCACCAAATAAGTTGCGTGTATCAGTTAGCGCAACCGCTGGCATGCGGTTGTCGGCGCACAGCTTGACCAGCTCCGGTATCTTGATTGCCCCCTCAGCCAAAGAGAAAGCAGAGTGCGTCCGGAGATGGATAAAAGGAGCGTGTTCAGAATTGTCTGGTGATTCGGTCATGTGACATTATTGATTCCATTCCTCACCCGTTGGGGCTAGAGGCGAAAACACCTTATCCACAGAAAAGTGAGTAGAACTCTGAATAACTCTAGGGATAAGGATCTCGGCGCGACACCTGAGCCTTTACGACTTCGTCACCTGCCAACTTAAAACTTAGAGTTAGGTCTATGAAATCGCCTGCTTTTAGAGGTGTTTCGATTCCAGTGAGCATGAGGTGATCTGCACCAGAGCGGAATGCGACTGATTGCCCGGCCGGTATTCGGAGGTCGTCCACAGGTCGCATCCGCATGACCCCGCCATCGCCGTTATTGGTCTGGTGCATTTCTGTCTTGGCTGCCACGTCGGTTTGTACCGAAAGTAACAGATCGTCTTTTTTACCCTTATTCTCGATGACCAGATACCCAGCGGTCACATTCGATTGTCCAATCGTCGCCCGCACCCATGCCTTCGAGAATTCCAAGTCCTCGGCATTGGCAGAGCCCATGAGTAATTGGACGCCGGCACTTAGGGAAATTGCAATGGCAAGAAAAAACTGACGCATAACGGTCATGACATGGGGACTACCAGTGATGGGTACAAGCTCGGTCTCCTGAATACTTCGCTCATTAGTATGCGCTTTCGCGTGGGCGTTGTATCCTCTTTGGACAGATAGTCAGCCTACAAACTCAGCGGTAAGCCTGATATGCGTAAGACCCATCTTCTCCCGTTTGCGCTCGGCATGGCGCTCATCACCGCGTCTCCAACCTATGCGCAAGACTTCGAAAACGCAGCCTTTGTGGCCTTTACTCAGGGTGATTACGCTGAAGCCCTTCGCCTCAATGAACCCGGACTCGCCCAAGGAAGTGCCGATGCGTTTTGGCTACTAGGTCTCATGCATGCATCCGTAGCGGGCGTTGACCGAGATAATGCTCTCGCCGTCAAATATCTAAATTCAGGTGTGGATGCCGGAGCCACCTATGGCCTCACGCTCATTGGGAATATTTATCAAGAAGGCGGTTACGGCGTCGACCAAGACATCATCAAAGCCGCTGAGTTTTATAGGCGCGGTTCTGACGAAGGATATGCCGATGCCCAATGACTGCTTGGAAAACTCTAATTGAATATCGACATTGTCGGAATTTCACTGGTCAAAGCGGCAGCATATTTCAGCAAGGCCGCCCTACAGGAACACCCGGAAGCACTCTATCCATTGGCGATGCTATATCTAGATGGGCGGGGTGTTGAAAAAACCCACCCGGTGCGGCGGACTTGTTTGCCTTAGCGGCGATTACCGGAAATTCCACAGCTGCGCTTCGCTTGGCTGAAATGCATGACAATGGAAACGGCATCCCCGTAAATGCTGACAAAGCAGCATTATATTATGTGATTTCTGCAGAGCCCGGAAACACCGAGGCTATTGCGCCTGCCACCGCCGCGAAGAAATTAATGGCCTTTCGCGTTGCTAGGCAAATTCCGTTCAATAACCGTGTTAACGCCTGGTTCTCCGAACACGGCCACACCCGCGTGCCCTGGGATTAGCCATAGAATTAGTCCTCGATGAGGAGACCTTCATCTAACCGGACAATGCGATCCATTCTCTTGGCGAGATCTGGATTATGGGTCGCCACCAAAGCGGCCAAGCTGTGGTCCCGCGACAGTGTAAGCAGAGCATCGAAAACGCCGTCTGCTGTATGAGGGTCCAAATTTCCAGTTGGCTCATCCGCCAATAAAAGTGCTGGTTTGTTGGCAAGAGCGCGAGCAATAGCTACCCTCTGTTGCTCTCCCCCTGAGAGAATTCCAGGCCGGTGATCATAGCGATCAGACAATCCCAGACTATCCAATAGCTCTTTCGCCCGCGCTGCAGCTTGATCCCGTGTCACGCCAGAAATCATCTGCGGCACAACTACATTCTCGACCGCAGAAAACTCAGGCAGCAAGTGGTGGTATTGATACACAAATCCAAGATGCTTGAGCCGCAATACCGTTTGCTCTTGCTCTGTTAAATCTCCGCAACGTTGTCCGGCCAAGAACACTTCGCCTTCGTCCGGTTTTTCCAAAAGACCGGCCAAATGCAATAGAGTGGATTTCCCTGATCCCGATGGTCCTACCAGGGCGACGATCTCGCCAGGCTCAACTTTGAGGCTTGCCCCGCGCAGAACGTCGAGACATTTTCCGCCCTGCTCGAACGTCCGGCGAACAGTTTCCAATATCAACGCTGCTCCACTACTCATAGCGCAGAGCCTCGACTGGGTCCGTATTAGCAGCCCTCCAAGATGGATAAAGCGTGGCCGCAAAGGACAGGCCCAGGGCCATCAACGCTACAGAAGTGACTTCCCCCCAATCCATCTCAGCGGGGATCGTCGATAGAAAGTATATCTCTGCTGAGAACAGGTTCGTCCCGGTAATACTCTCAAGCAAGCCGCGGACGGACTCGATATTCTCACAAAACAGAATGCCGAGGATGAGACCCAAAATAGTTCCGGTCACCCCAACGCTTGCCCCGGCGAGAAAGAACACTCGCATAATCATGCTTCGGGTCGCGCCCATGGTTCTCAATATCGCGATGTCCCGACCTTTGTCCTTCACTAGCATGATGAGGCCAGCAATGATGTTGAACGCCGCTACCACGATAATCAAAGTGAGAATGAGGAACATGACATTGCGCTCGACCTGCAGCGCGTTAAAGAACGTCGAGTTCGTCTGCTCCCAGGATAGAACTCGCACCCCTGGGCCGGTTACGGCAGCCACGTCACGGGCAATAAAACGCGCCTGATCCGGGTCCTCAACCTGTATCTCGATGCCAGTGACACTTTCCGGGTATTTGAAATAGGTCTGGGCCAGATTCAACGGCATGAAAACGATCGACGAATCAAAATCACTCATTCCTACGTCAAACAACGCCACAATCGGGTAATCTTTGAGCCGTGGCGCAGTTCCGAATGCTGTAACGTTTCCCTTGGGTGAAATTAGCGTCAGGCTATCTCCAAGATTAACCCGAAACCGTTCAGCCATACGCACGCCAATGATGAGCCCCTCACCGCGCGCGAATGCCGGGAAAGATCCTTGAACGATATTTTCTGAAATGACGGTTCTGGCCGCGAGGTCTTCACCACGCACACCGCGGACGACAGCACCGGAAGATATGCCCTGCGTGGTCGCCATAACTTGGCCCGAGATCTGCGGCATGACAGCGACGACCCCCGGCAAATCCTTGATAGCATCTACCCGAAGGTCGTAGTCTGTAATTGAAAACTCAACGCCTCGGACATCAATATGCCCATTCACGCCGAGGATACGGTCCATGATGTCTTGCCGATACCCGTTCATCACGGCCATGACAATGATCAACGTTGCGACGCCTAGGCCGATCCCCAGCAAAGAAAACCCAGCGATAACCGAGACAAATCCCTCCTTACGCCGGGCGCGGAGGTACCGCCCCGCCATCATTCGCTCAAAGGGACCAAACATCAGCCGAGCCCTGCCTCTAATTGAGATCCTGTCAGGGTCGACAACACACTATCCAAAGGCAAACTCTGACGCTCATCCGTGGCTCGGCGCTTTAGCTCCACCGTACCGTCCTTGAGACCCTTTGGTCCGACGATCAGTTGCCAGGGCAATCCTATTAAATCCATGTTTGAAAATTTCACGCCTGCGCGCTCTTCCCGGTCATCGTAGAGCGTCGCCATACCGATCTCGTGAAACTTGGCATAAAGATCCGAACAGACTTTATCCGTATCGGGATCACCGACTTTCAAATTGATCAGGCCAATGCGATACGGTGCCACTGTATCTGGCCAAATGATGCCGTCGTCATCATGGCAGGCTTCAATGATGGCACCGACCAAACGAGAGACACCAATCCCATAGCTACCCATGAATGGGGTGATCATCTCTCCATTGGGAGAGGCCACTTGCGCCCCCATGGGCTCCGAATACTTTTTACCGAAATGGAAGATATGCCCTACTTCGATGCCCCGCGCGGATACCAAATCATCGCCGAGTTCTTTCGCTTTGGCTTCATCGTGCTCTTCATCGGTCGCGGCATAGGCGCTGGTCCAGTCGTCAACAACCGGTTGCAAATTCGAGGCATAATCGACGATCAAAGGAATTGGCTTCCGCAATAGGTCTTTGTGGCAATACACGGCGCTTTCGCCTGTCTCTGCCAGAACAATGAACTCGTGGCTTAAGTCACCACCGATCGGACCTGGATCAGCCTTCATGGGGATCGCCTGCAGCCCCATCCGTGCGAATGTTCGCAGGTACGCGACGAACATTTGATTGTAGGAGTGTCGCGCTGCTTCGTAAGTCAGGTCGAAAGAATAAGCGTCTTTCATCAAGAATTCACGACCGCGCATCACACCGAACCTCGGCCGCACTTCGTCTCGGAACTTCCAATGAATTTGATACAAATTTAACGGCAGATCTTTGTAGCTGCGCACATTGTTGCGGAAAATATCTGTGACCACCTCTTCATGCGTTGGGCCATACAACATGTCACGTTCGTGGCGGTCCTTAATCCGAAGCATTTCGGGTCCGTAATCTTCGTAACGGCCACTCTCCTTCCACAGTTCGCCCGACTGTATTGTCGGCATGATGATTTCTTGCGCGCCAGCATCATTTTGCTCTTCGCGGACAATCTGCTCGATATTGCGCAGCACCCGCGTTCCCATCGGCAGCCAGTTATAAATTCCCGCCGCATGTTGGCGGACCAAGCCAGCACGCAGCATCAATCGATGCGAGACGATTTGCGCTTCGGCCGGTGTTTCCTTGATTGTGGGGATGAAAGTGCGGGACAACCGCATGAAAAACCTCAGGAAATTCGATTATGAACAAGACTGCCTGGCAATTTAGGTAATGATTGAGCGGGTGTCTATGAAACGCTCTACTAGCCCTATTAAAAAAACCTTCATCGAATGTGGGAATTCGGTTGAAATGGCAATGTAAAGCCCCTGGCTATGGGCCACTTTCGATGAGAGTTTCTGGGACGGGGGGACCTGATGAGGCCTGACATGATTATGCTGTTTGAGCCCCTTTCTGATGACAGTCTGGGCCTGGTTAATGGTTGAGAACCACTCAGCATTAAGGAC
>JAURPI010000006.1 GCA_030835385.1 Alphaproteobacteria bacterium
AGAACCGGATTGCCGAGGAATACGGCCCGCTCAACATCTGACGGAATAAAGTCAGAGGCATAGGTCGGGCGATCAGTCTTGAGTTTGCTTGTGGCCATCATTTTTTCCTTTTTTTTCCAATGATTTATACGGTTCGATTTTAAGGCTGGATCACAAACGAGATCCAAGCATCTTTCAAATCCGCCTGAACATTAATTCACGTAAGTTTTTACGTTAGTTGAACGCGAACCGAAAGCTGGTATCCGTGTATTCTGATGGGAATTTCGCAAGACTGCTTCCTTAAATTGCCTATCGCGCCAGGCACGTTCACGAGGACCGCGATAATTAGAGCATTTACAGCTAGTTTTAGGAGCGCTCTACAAAACTAGGTTCCGTCCAGCATAATCACCTACCGGCTATTACCCTGCAGTTTTTTGGTTTGGGGAAGTTGTTAGTTGCCGCCTAATCGCACCGTTGTCTCCATTAATTTTCTCCAGCAAAACAGTCCTGTTGGTCGCTATGTGATTGCTAAATATAATGAAATCTAAGTTATCCTCACGAGGGGGTGTCCGACATTTAAGTAGCGGCTTTTGGCATAGATATTTGCTGAAGCGAAACCCAGGTTCCTAACTCGATAACGCGCGGGTAGGGTCCCTAACGATGGCACAGTCAAGAATGCAAAGTTAACTTTTTTCGGGACGATTACTTTATCCTTCGGGTCATAACTAATGTGAGAATGCAGTCTTTGTCTTGCCAGGGACTAACTGTTATATCCTCCGCCCTAAGGGTTAAAAGAACCCGTAACAAATGAAAACAGGAGCACCGCATGGCTGATACCGGTGGTTTGGCAGCAGATCGTCTTAAATCTTTTGTTGAACGTATTGAGAGGCTTGAGGAAGAAAAAAAGAATTTGATTACGGACACCCGAGAAGTATACGCCGAGGCTAAGTCTTCCGGTTTTGATACTAAAACGATACGCAAGGTTGTGGCGTTAAGGAAATTGGATCAGAGCGAACGGCAGGAGCAGGAAGCTTTGCTAGATACCTACCTCCGAGCTCTTGGTGAATCCTAGTAGAGACCTTCCAAGTCTTCTCGAAACTCACGTAAGACCGCATGCCTTCGAACCTTGAGGGTGGGGGTCATTTGACCATTCTCGACTGTGAACGGGTGGGCAGAGATCACAAATTTTCGAACCTTTTCGGTCACGGGCAATCCGTTATTGGCGCGAGAAATCGTGTCGCTGATTGCTGACTTAAAATCTGGATCTTTGATAAGGGACTCATGGTCTTTATCTACACTGTTCTTGTTTGACCAACGTTTCTGCCAGTCAGCGTCAGGAACGATGACGGCTGTCAGATAGGGGCGCTTGTCGCCGAATACCATTGCTTGATCTACTTCTTCCTCCAAACACAGAATACTTTCAACTCTTTGTGGGGAGATGTTGTCGCCACCTGAATTCACAATGATATCTTTTTTGCGATCGGTGATGACTATATGGCCATCTTCATCAATGTGACCAATATCTCCTGTGTAAAGCCAGCCGTCCTCGCTAAGAGCTGCGATAGTTGCATCGGGGTCGTTCCAATAACCGAGCATTACCATTTCTCCGCTGACTAAGATTTCCCCATCATCTGCGATCTTGACGCTTACTCCACGCGCTGGCGGGCCTACGGCGTGCAGTTTTACGTTGCTCGGAACGTTGGCGCTAATCACAGGCGAGGCTTCAGTTTGGCCGTAGCCCTGCAAGATTCTGACGCCCAGAGCAGTAAAGAAAAGGCCAACGTCGTAGTTAAGTGGGGCACCACCTGAAACGAGGGCCTTTAGACGGCCGCCGAACCGTTCACGTATTTTGTTGCGAGCGAGACGTTCGCAAATCGCATCCACAAGTTTATCCCACAGGGACAGGCTCTTTGGATTCTCATAGCGTTTAGACCCGAGCTCCAAGGTTTTTTCAAACAAACCTTGTCTAAACTTACTTTGCCCTTTTAATCCTTGATGAATACGGCTTCGCATCGTTTCGTATAGGCGTGGAACGGCCGTCATAATAGTTGGGCGGACTTCGGCCATGTTGTTGATCAGCGTATCAACGCGCTCCGCATAATAAATCTGTGCGCCAAGGCAAATGGGGAGATAGATTCCGCCAACGTGTTCGTAAGCATGGGAGAGAGGTAAGAAAGACAAGAAGACTTCGTCGCCAAGCCCTAGCTCTTTAACGATTTCCGTCGCGCCATCACAATTGCACAGAATACCGCCATGGGTGAGCATAACGCCCTTGGGTAGACCACCCGTGCCTGACGTATAAATGATACTGCACATGTCTTCGCGTTTTGCAGAGGACACTTTTTCTAGCATGCCGCGTCCTCGGCCAGCATCAAGAACGTCGCTCCACGCTTTGGTCTCGATCTCCGTATCGATGACGGACTCGGCATCATCAAAAACGATGACCTTCAATTTATGGTCGGCTTCCGCCGCCGCCGCGATAACGGGAGCGGCAAGGGTGGGGGTTGAAACGATCGCCACGTTAGCGCCGGAATCGTTGATGACGTGAAGATGATTAACTGCCGTATTGGTGGTGTAGGTAGGAACTGAAATTGCGCCAATGGCTTTTACGGCTAAGTCCGCGATCAACCATTCTGGTCTGTTCTCCCCAACAATAATGACCCGGTCACCAGGCCCAACGGACATCGACATGGCCAGACCATTTGCAGCTGCCAAGACAGCGTCAGCTGTCTGGCGCCATGTCAGAGGTGTGTATGAGCCATCCCGCTTTGCCCAGACGAAGGGCTCCTCTGCAAAGCGCTCTGCCTGGTCGAAAAACAATGCCACCAAATTGCGCACTTCTCGTGCGTCGATCGCCCGATCGGCCACCGCGTTCCCCTCGTTGCCGTAAATTCCCCAAATTTGTGCGCTAACTCTACGATGGCACGCTCAGGGAAACCAGTAGGAGTGAACTCATAGTTGGCGAATTGCTCTGGTCAGCCTATATCTCCATTAATAACCGCCAATCAGTGGCGGTTTAGGAGACACCATGAACGAGATGCCCGCTGCCCCTACGGAAACTATGGATTTTGGCTCGCTGCCAGTCTGGTCATTGGCCGATTTGTACTCCGGCCCTGAAGGCGATGACTTTAAACGGGCATTCGATGATGTCTCTCAACAGATTGAAGCTTTTGAAGGGGCGTACGCTGGAAAAGTTGCCAACTTGAATAGCGCGGCATTTGGTCAAGCGATAGCTTCATTTGAAGCAATAAGTGACTTACTGGGCCGAATAGGATCATTCGCGCAGTTGTATCATAGCCAAAACGTTGGCGATTCAGATCGTGGACGTTTCTATCAAGACACTGTGGATCGTATGACAACGCTATCAAGTAAGACGTTGTTTTTTACATTGGCGATAAATCTTCTTGATGATGATGAACTTGAATCGAAGTTAACCGATCCATCGGCTGCTCGCTATCGGCCATGGTTAAGAGATTTGCGTGTTTATAAAGATCACGAATTGAGTGACGACCTAGAGCGGTTGCTTCACGAAAAATACGTTAGTGGACGGGCGGCATGGACCCGTCTCTTTGACGAAACTGAGGCTAGAATTCGCTGTACCGTTGACGCCGAAACTCTAACATTGACGGAAGCGCTCAATCGTTTGTCTGACTCTAAACCTGAGCGCCGCAAAGCGGCAGCGAAAGGAATTGGCAAAGCCCTCGGGGATGAAGGCAATTTATTCACCTACATCACAAATGTAATGGCCAAGGACAAGTCGATTGAAGATGAATGGCGCAAGTATCCGCGCCCAGTCTCTTCTCGCAACCTTGCTAACTTGGTTGAGGACGAGGTTGTTGATGCGTTGGTCTCAGCTGCCAAAGGGTCATACGCAGACACATCACATAGATATTACGCGCTCAAAGCAAAGTGGTTTGGTAAACACAAGCTCGAGTACTGGGATCGCAATGCGCCTTTACCCCTTGCAGAAGATCGTATTATTAAATGGGACGAAGCCAAATCGACAGTGCTTGACGCATACTCAGCTTTCGCACCAACACTTGCAGAACTAGCATCGCCATTTTTTGATAAAGGTTGGATTGATGCGCCTGCAACACCTGGGAAGGCATCCGGTGCTTTCTCGCATCCAACGGTGCCGTCGGCGCATCCCTACATTCTTCTGAATTATCTTGGCAGTTCTCGCGACGTCATGACCTTGGCCCATGAACTCGGGCACGGTGTTCATCAAGTTTTGGCTGCGGACCAGGGGACGCTGCTCTGCGAAACACCGCTGACCCTCGCAGAGACAGCTTCCGTCTTTGGAGAGATGCTTACGTTCAGATTTTTGCTGGAAAAAGAACAGCGACCAGATCATCGGCGCGCTTTGCTTGCGGGCAAAGTGGAAGACATGCTCAACACCGTCATTCGGCAAATAGCCTTTCATCAATTTGAACAGGCTATTCATGATGAACGACGAAAGGGAGAGCTCTCACTCGATCGTATTTGTGAGATTTGGATGAGCGTTCAGGCAGAAAGCCTGGGACCAGCATTTCGATTTGATGAAGAGTACCAATATTATTGGATGTACATTAGCCACTTCATTCACGTGCCGTTTTACGTCTACGCGTATGCCTTTGGGGATTGTCTCGTAAACTCGCTTTACAAAGTTTACACAGAGGGCACTGTGCCAAATTTTGAGGACAAATATCTGGAGCTTCTCAAGGCTGGCGGGACGCTGCGTCATAAAGAATTGCTTGCACCATTTGGTCTCGATGCTTCTGATCCTGCGTTTTGGGCGCGAGGCATGGAAACACTCACCGGCCTCATTGATGAACTTGAATTGGTCGCATAAGCCGGTATGGCGCCAAACAAAACAAAGTTTTCAGAGGGCAACAGCTTACCCGGTCGGCTAAAGCGGTACGCGAAGGTTGGTGGAGCTGTTAGCGGGCTTGCAGCACGCGTTGCTGGCCAGAGGTATTTAGGCCTCAAGGCTGACCCAGCGAAAGGCGCGGAAGATTTGCGGGCTGCACTCGGCGGGCTTAAAGGGCCGCTGATGAAGATTGCGCAAATTCTTTCAACTATTCCCGATGCTTTGCCAAAGGAATACGCGAGAGAGCTGGCGCAGTTGCAGGCCAATGCGCCGCACATGGGACGGCCGTTCGTTAAGCGGCGCATGGCGGCAGAGCTGGGTCCAGATTGGCAAGGCTGTTTTGCTAGTTTTGATCGGGAAGCGGCTGCTGCTGCGTCCTTGGGTCAAGTGCACAAAGCAAAATCTCTCGACGGCGATGCTTTGGCTTGCAAGTTACAGTACCCGGACATGTCATCCGTTGTTGAAGCTGATCTCAAGCAACTCAAAATCATATTCTCGCTGTATCGCCGCTATGAAGAAGCGATCGATCCGTCAGAGATTCATGCAGAACTTGCGGCTCGACTGCGCGAAGAACTTGAGTACGTCAACGAGGCGAGAAATCTCAAACTCTACCGCCACATGTTGTCAGACACCTCTGGTGTGATGGTTCCGGAGGTGTACGACGATTTGTCGACGGAGCGTCTGCTCACCATGAGCTGGGAGCCGGGAACAAGTATTGCTGATTTGCACGACTTAAGTTTGGAAGACCGCAACTCTATTGCTGAGAACATGTTTCGGGCGTGGTATGTGCCCTTGTACCAGTATGGCGTTATTCATGGTGACCCCCATCTGGGGAACTATTCCGTGAGAGATGATCTGTCTATCAATCTCATGGACTTCGGCTGCATTCGTGTGTTCCGGCCAGAATTTATTACCGGCGTAATTGATCTATATCGTGCCGTTGAGAGTGGTGATCGTGATCTCGCCGTCCATGCTTATGAAACTTGGGGCTTTGTTGGGTTAGATGATGAAGTGATTGATACCTTGAGTCGCTGGGCGTCTTTTATTTATGCACCGCTCTTAGAAGATCGCCCGCGACTTATCGAAGAAACCAACGCGACGGATTATGGCCGCGAGGTTGCTATGGAAGTTCACAGCGAGCTTCGGCGACTGGGTGGCGTTAAGCCGCCGCGAGAGTTTGTGCTTATGGATAGAGCGGCGATTGGTCTTGGGTCAGTTTTCTTGCGCCTCGGAGCGGAGGTGAACTGGCATCGCTTATTTCACGACACCATTGCGTCATTTGATCTCAAGGTTTTGGCCAAACGCCAAACGAAAGCACTCAAAGCCCACCAACTTGTTCACTGGCTGGAGGATGGGGCTTAAGTCCCCTGTGTCTCTGAGTACCGCTGGTCTAGGTTTGTTCCTTCATTTTGGGAGAGACCGATGCCAAACCTTTCAACATTAAGCCGCCGCGACACCTTTCTTTTTGCTGCAAGCGCCGCCGCTGCGGCGACACCTTCAGTTCCATCATTGGCCTCTTCAGTGCCAGCTGAATTGAATTGGGAGGATCCAGCTGAACGGGTGCGCATCCAGTCGGCAATGAAAGGGTCGGCCGGGGAAGAGACCATCTATTCATTTTTCCGCCTACACCTGTATGGCTACACCCACGCGGGTAATCTTATTCCCTTCGCGACCATGAGCAACCTGAATGTCGGCAAATGGCGAACGCTGCCGAATGGGAATCAAGCCGCCAAAGTGTTTGAAACTGGCGTGTATACAAAGTTTGACTCTGATGAGGTGTTAGACGTCTGGGAAAACCCGGTGACGGGTGAGACGCGCAAGCCATGGAGATTTATTGGTGGGCCGTTGTCCGTTGAAATTGGACCTGATGGTATGGTCACGGGAGAACTTGCAACGCTTAAGCCAAAGCCGCTGCAATTACAGGTCTTTGGTGATACCGTCATGATCCCCAGCGCATCTGCGTTTTCGTTTCCCAATCCCATGAGTCCCGAAGCATATCCAAAGGAATCAGCAGGAGACACTTACTGGTGGGATTCCCATTACGTGTACTTTGCTAACATGAAGGATGTTGTAAATCGCGAAATCACTAGCATTAAGTCGCATATTCAATTCCAAAACCTTGTGAGTTGGCATCCTTGGTGGGGCATGGGTAGTCAGCCCGGTCGGACCTGGGGCCGAGCTTACGGCGCAAAAATTAGCAGTTTTGACGAAGTTCCAGCTGTCTATCGCAAGGCGCTTGAGGACCAGACTCCGGAGATATTTGATACGGATAATTGGACCGAGCCTCGAGATGATTTCCCTGAATATATGGCTGATCGCCATGGTTAGCGGCGAATATTGCCTTTTCAGTTCCTATGGAATGTCCATGGTCACGCTTCAAGCTAGTCTTAACAAAAGAGGTGAGCCACTGCAGGCAATGACCTCTAGCTATGTTCAGTTTGATTCGTGAAGACCAGTACTCATTTGAACAGGCCCGCACACGGGCCACAGGGGAGAACGCTATGAAACTTAAAAACAGATTGATGACGACGCTGGGCAGTGCAGTTCTATGTGCTGGCCTATCCATGGGCGCTGCCGGAACGGCGTCCGCTCATAACGTGCTTAATGTTAGCGAAGCGCCAGCTGGGTATTTGTTCCCAATGGTGCTCAACGTGAACCATGGGTGCAAAGCTGCACCGGTGACAGCAGCTCGATTGCAAATTCCAAACGGCATAGTTGATGCGAAAGCTGTCGATAAAGTCGGCTGGAAAATTGAGTATAAAATGCGAGACCTTGAAACGCCGGTCATGATGCACGGTCGCGAAGTGACAGAAGTGATTGGTGAAATCGTTTGGACCAAAATGGGTGACCCCGTACCATCAGATGGCTGGGCCAGCTTTGAGTTTCGCGGCACCATCCCCAAGGATGTCGGTCGCGTGATGCACTTCAAAAACATCACGGTTTGCGAAGGAGGCAAAACCGATGCCTATGTCGATATGCCTGAGCAAGCGCTGGACGTGAACGATCCTGAATTTGCCAAAAAGGCCTGGGCGTTTATGACGGCGACATCAGGTCCTGCGCCGATGGTTGTTATTCGTGAACCTGCGAAAGGACAATATCCATGGGAGTGGACGCCAGAACAAATTCGTGGTGAAGAACCATCACAAGAAGCAATGGCCCGTTAAGATGTAGTTAGAATTTATTTAGAAAACCCCGTCTCAGAAATGAGGCGGGGTTTTTTATCGCCGGGGCCGGTCGCAGAATTCGTCGAATGTGGCGGCATGACCAGCCATGCCTTTATCAATCATAGCCCGCATTAGATTGTCTCCGAGGTCGGCTATGCCAACAAAGACATCGGGTTTTGATCCCAATATTGACGCTAGGGCGCTAGCGCGCACTTCTGCCGGATGGGAGTCAAAAACGTCACGGCATTTTACGATCGACAAGCTATCCAGTTGATCTTCGTGACCGCTTTCAGACAAATTCTGAGCCCCAATGGTGAAGGCCGCGAAATCAAGCAATCCGGGCGATAGCCCTTCGGCCCGCGACAGAACCTTTTCCGCTGCGGCCGAATTCAATTTCACTTCTGGTGTGGCATAAGCTTTTGCACGCTTTATGCGTCCATAAATGACGTCGTCTTGTCCGCCGGACCGAATGGCCCACTCTTGCTCACTTAACAGAGCGCTCTCAGGAAAATCAGTTTCCGTCCCGTTGGGCAAGGAGCAGTAAACGATACCGCCTGCCACCTCTTCGACAGTGTAGGGGTGCCCCTCTTTGGTGTAGGCGTTGGACCCAACTGGAAATCTCTCTGTCATTGTTTTTCTTTCTTAGGCATTCGCAATTTCTGCTCTCGGCCGGCCTTCAGGGTTGTGTTGAGGCACCATAGCTGAGTTTGGTCCCCAGAACGGAGGAAAATGCATGACATAAGTCGAGATTGTCAGAGCCAGCACTTGTCCCAGTAGAAATACGAAAGGATTGGAGAACACAGCCAAGTGCAAAAGGCTAAAAATCAAATTTGGGAAGTGAGCTAATAGAACTTTTCTCTTATTGGTTTCGAGAACGTTGTGATCCGGCGACACGCGACTATCCCAATACTTGGCGTGCCATAATCCGTTCAAACTTCCACCAATAAGAAAAGTTCCCGCGGTCGCAAAAAACGGACCAAATCCTGTTTTCTCGAGAATAGACCATATACTCAGCAACACTGCGCCAGTGGCCAAGCCCCACAAAATACCGAAGCATAGAAGAGGGATGACGAACAAGGCTCGGCCGTGATGCACGGTTCCCTTGCGCCAGACTTGCCCGTAACCGATCGTGATAACCACCATGAGCGCAATAGTCGCGGTCCACCAAATAGGATCGCTCAATTGATCAGGGCGTATGACAGGAGAAGACTGCAACATTGGCACAACTCCAGCGGCCAGCGAGATGAGGAAGCAAGAGGAAAAGAATATTCCGGCGCGTAGCCAAGCCCGTTGTGGGTCATAGACGTTATTCGGACGCTGGTGATTTAGCCTAAGAAGCAGCGTCGCCAGAATGAGTATTCCGGTGAGGGCGCTAATGGCGAAACGTGCTTCCCAGGGTTCGCTAAATAAGACCCGGGATTGAAACACAACGCCTGTTTCCATGGTTAGTCAGCAGCTGTCGCGCCGGCGTCGGCAATTTGTTCACATGTTTCGGTATCGACCCGGCAGTCAGCGGTGAGGTTCATGACGCTTGTAAATGCACGTCCCTCGAGGATGACTTGAATCGGTATAAATCGGTCGTCGGGGCTGAAGAGTATTTTGCCCCCGCTCTCCTGCATTGTTTCTGTACGTTCTCGATCAAATCCGAAAACCGGTTCGATGCCGGCGATGACTGGAATCAATTCGATATCCTGCCCACTGATCCAGAACTGCCGGGGCGCTTCCAAACGTCCAACCAGGTCATAACGCCGGCGACCATCGTAGATGGGAACGCGGAATTCATTCTCACGGTGATGGACAATTTGGCCTCGTGCAGCGACGAATGCAGATATGGGATCAAACACACCGACACGCATATCATCTGGAACAGGGAGCGGTGCTTCACGGCCACGGTTCCAATCAAGGTCGTCGAGAGAGATATCTTCACCCGTCTGTGGATTGAAAGTTCTCTCCAAAGGCCGCGCTAACCCCGTAGTTGGGTCATAGGCGATGGTCAGTGAAGAGGAAATTTGTTCTGCGGCCCAAGCCCGATCAAATTGCCGAGGGACCGGCGTTGGTCCTTGGCCGGTTTCAATAACAAAGTTGCCGTAACCTTTAACTTCGGCCCGGAAATCTTGGAACCACCGGGCCATACCACGTGTTTCCATGGTTAACGTGGTGCGGTAGCCCCGTTCACTTTCGTCAAATTCAGCCAAAAAGTCGGCCACGTGCAGACCGCCAACTTTCAAGTCATAGGCCAGCCGCTCTGATTGGTCGTTGAGAGGCGCAGCAGAGCTTTCCCAGCCGGTGAGGGCAAAGGTCGTGCACAGGGCAAAAAGTGAGGCGAAATGACGCATATGGTGGTGGGCGGTCCAGTTAGGATAATACCAGTGGCACGGATAACGCACTTTATTGGATTTCTGTGGCTCGTACACCCCCGCAGCCAAAAGCCTGATCGCCATGCGGTGGGCCACAATCTGGGCATTCAGCCCCCTTCACAAAGGGCAGGGGATAGGGCATACGGAAGAGGTAAAGTTTAGGTGTAAGGGTTCCATGAAAATCGCAGTACTTAAGGAGCGTCGACCTGGGGAAACCCGTGTTGCCGCGACCCCCGAGACGGTCAAGAAATTCGTTGGTTTAGCCTGCGACGTCGTTGTTGAAAGTGACGCGGGTGATCCCTCAAACATCTCTAATGCTGCCTTTGAGGAGGCTGGTGCACATATCGCTCAGTCGCCGTCAGATGCTGTTAAGGGCGCGGATGTTATTCTTAAAGTATCGCGCCCCATGACAGGCGCAGACGGGGAAAATGAGGTTTCAGGACTTCCCGAAAATTCGATCCTCATGTCCTCTTTACAAGCGCTCACCGAAAAAGATGCTGTCGAAGCGCTAGCACAGCAAAAGATTACGGCTTTTGCTATGGAACTGATGCCGCGTATCACCCGCGCGCAGTCAATGGATATCCTTTCGTCACAATCTAACTTGGCAGGCTACAAAGCTGTTATTGATGCGGCGGCGACATTTGGTCGAGCTATGCCCATGATGATGACCGCTGCTGGCACTATCGCGCCGGCACGGGTGCTTGTTTTTGGTGCTGGCGTAGCAGGGCTGCAAGCGATTGCCACGGCGAAGCGCTTGGGCGCCGTGGTTCTGGCAACAGACGTTCGATATGCCGCAAAAGAGCAGGTCGAAAGCCTGGGCGGAAAGTTTATCGTCGTGGATGAAGAAGCGATGAGAGCCGCCGAGACGGAAGGTGGGTACGCCAAGGAAATGAGCGACGAGTTCAAACAGAAGCAGGCAGAGGCGGTGCGAGCAGAAGTCGTTAAGGCTGACATTGTTGTTACAACGGCGCTTATTCCTGGTCGACCCGCGCCAAAATTAGTTGCTGCCGATGTTGTTGCGGCTATGAAAGCTGGCTCCATCATTGTTGATTTGGCCGTTGAGTCGGGTGGCAACGTTGAGGGCTCGCAGCTTGGGGAAACTGTGACGACTGACAACGGCGTGACAATAATTGGTCATGCCAACATGCCGGCTCGTCTGGCTCGCGACTCAAGTGCTTTGTATGCGCGCAATCTATTTAACTTCCTGTCTCCAATGATCGACAAAGAGACAGGTGATCTGAACATTGATTGGGAAGATGACGTGGTTACCGGAACGCTCGTCGCCAAAGAAGGCCAAGTTGTGCACCCCAGATTGACAGGGGAAGGAGGCTAAGCATGAGCAACCAAGCTGTTCCTGAAGCCGCTCAGGGCTTAGCCGACCAGGCAGAGACCTTGGCTGAGAGCGCTGAGATGCTCGCCGCCCAAGCGGGGCAATTGGCAATGGAAGCCCAAGCTGCTGGAGGTGGTAATGAGTTCTGGTACCTCGTTACCATTTTTGTTCTGGCCGTCTTTGTCGGGTTTTACGTCGTTTGGAGTGTGACGCCGGCTCTTCATTCTCCACTGATGGCTGTTACCAATGCGGTGTCGTCTGTCATAATTGTTGGCGCGCTTATTGCGACCGGACCGGAAGAATTTACAACATCCAAAGTGTTGGCTTTCTTCGCTGTAATTCTAGCATCCGTAAACATATTTGGTGGATTCATCGTAACCCAGCGGATGCTTGCGATGTTCAAGAAAAAAGCGAAGTAGGGAACGGTCATGGCACAAGGCGCTACACTACTCGCTTATCTCGTTTCGGGCGTTTTCTTTATCCTGACTTTGCGGGGCTTGTCGTCTCCTGAGACAGCGCGTCGAGGTAACACGTTCGGCATAGTCGGGATGACCATCGCAATTCTTACGACTTTGATCTCACCTGAGGTCATGGCCTATGTCTGGATTGTTGTCGGTATATTGGTTGGCGGTACTGCCGGTACGATTATCGCAAAGCGCATCGAGATGACGGCTTTGCCCCAACTCGTAGCAGCGTTTCACAGTTTGGTTGGTATGGCTGCGGTGCTTGTCTCTTTTGCGGCTCTTCTTGCACCTGAGGCCTATGGCATAGGCGTTGTTGGGTCAATCAAGACGGGCAGCTTGATTGAAATGTCGATTGGCCTTGCAATTGGCGCGATCACGTTTTCAGGTTCGGTTATTGCTTTTGCGAAACTGCAGGGGCTGATGTCGGGTAATCCATTGGTGTTTCCGGGCCAACATGCTCTCAACGCACTATTGGGACTTTCGCTGCTCATTCTTGTGATCTGGTTCTGCAACAGCGAGAGTATTTCGCTATTCATCTTGATCGCCCTTTTGAGTTTCGCGCTCGGCTTTCTTCTCATCCTTCCGATCGGCGGTGCGGATATGCCGGTGGTCGTATCCATGCTCAATTCCTATTCTGGTTGGGCCGCCGCTGGGATTGGGTTCACGCTTGGTAATTCACTCTTAATTATTGTTGGTGCTCTGGTCGGGTCTTCCGGTGCCATTTTGTCCTACATCATGTGCAAGGGGATGAACCGCTCGATCGTAAATGTCATCCTCGGCGGGTTCGGCGGTGATGCGGATGCAGGACCTGCTGCGGCAGGCGGCGACAGAAGCGTTAAATCGGGCGCCGGTGAAGATGCGGCCTTCATTATGGGCAACGCCTCAAAAGTGATCATCGTTCCCGGATACGGCATGGCAGTAGCTCAAGCCCAGCATGCACTTCGAGAAATGACCGATAAACTTAAATCTGAAGGCGTAGATGTGAGTTACGCTATTCATCCTGTCGCTGGGCGTATGCCTGGTCACATGAATGTGTTGCTAGCAGAAGCAAACGTGCCCTACGACGAAGTCTTTGAACTAGAAGAGATCAACAATGAGTTTAGCACCGCAGACGTAGTCTACGTAATTGGTGCCAACGACGTTACGAACCCAGTTGCCAAGACCGACCCGCAAAGCCCAATTTATGGTATGCCGATCCTCGATGTTGAGAAGGCCAAGACGGTTTTGTTTGTAAAACGGTCAATGTCCGCCGGCTATGCCGGAGTTGATAACGAACTTTTCTTCCGAGACAATACCATGATGTTGTTTGGTGATGCGAAAGAAATGACGGAGACAATCGTCCAATCACTCTAGGGTTACGTACGAGGTGAAAGTATGACCCCAATAGGAGCTTACCCATGAGCAAAGCTATTCCTAGCGGCCTTTCTCGCCGTCAAATTCTTACAGGTACAACCGCGGTTGTGGCTGCGACTTCATTGTCAGCATGTGGCGATGATGAGGAAGAGGCTCCGGTCGTTCGCCCACAGGGTGTGCCAATAAGCCCCTTCGGCGCAGAGTCTACGGCTGATGAAGTCACTAATGGTTTTGATTTATCAAGTAAAACTGCGGTCATCACAGGGTGCAACTCAGGGCTTGGATACGAAACCATGCGGGTCTTAGCTGCCCGTGGAGCCCATGTTTTTGGCGTCTCTCGTAACTTAGAAAAGGCAACAGAGGCCTGTAATTCCATCGAGGGTAACACGACGCCCTTTGCCGGTGATCTAGCGAATTTTGAAACGATGGCGGAGTGTGCCGATGCGATCGGCGCCACAGGCACGCCCATAGACATGCTAATTTTGAACGCAGGTGTTATGGCGCTACCCGAACTGCAGTTGGTCAATGGCGTCGAGCGTCATTTCGTTATCAATCACTTGGGCCACTTCATCCTAGCCAATAGGCTAATGGAGCAAGTGAAAGCTGCTCCGCAAGGCCGTTTTGTAACCGTCGGATCGCAAGGATATTTGTGGGCTCCAGATGATGGGATTCAGTTTGATCAATTGGATGGCTCGTGGATGGCTGAGTATGTTCCCAACGATGCTTATGGCCACTCTAAATTGGCCAACGGCTTATTCTCCCTTGAACTGGCGAGGCGGTTAGAAGGTGCGACGGCCACCTCGAATGTGATTCATCCTGGCGTGATCAATACCAATCTTGGTCGACACTATCCGTTGCATATTCGGATATTCGCGGGTCTTTTCAGCTGGGCTTTGCCGTTCTTCAAATCTGTCGAAGCCGGTGCAGCCACTGAAACCTATGTGGCGACCGCACCCGCTTTGTCTGAGACCAGCGGATATTATTTTGAAGACTGTAATCCAGTCATAGCGGGTCACAATATGGAAAATGCGGCCATGGCAGAGAAGCTTTGGGCGGTCTCTGAAAGCCTGACCCAGGACTACATCGGATCAGTCGGTGAAAGCGTCGAGGGAGGCTAAGCGACGCTACGCTTATTCAGTATCGGCACCGCGAACTCTAGAGGAGTTAACTCCTGTAGGGGCAGTGCCCTTACGGAAATAATATTCGAACGCCTCGTCAAAGCGTCCCTGCGCGTAGGGTGCAAAATACAACAACGCCATGCCTTCAAGCACATGTGCTTGTTCAATGCCGCCGAGGATCATTGTTTCAAAACCCATAGCTTGAACAAGCTCTGCGACCTTCTCCATGGCAGGTAAATCGTTGCCGACTAAGGGTACGGTCACCGGTCCGCCTGCATGGGCTGGATTCTCAAGAATGTGATAGCCTACCGTGTTAAAGGCTTTCACAACCTTTGATTTTGGCGCCCATTCCTGAATCAATTGGCCAGCAGACGTATCAACGGCGTTTTCTCGATCGGGCTGAATGGCGCGAATTGGAGCGTTGGTTACGTCGAAGATGATCTTACCATCGAGGTTGTCGACATTCGATTTGATGAGGTCTTCTGTCGCCCTCCAAAGCAAGACCAATGCGACGATGTCCGCTTCGGCAATCGCATTTGCAGATGTGTCGACACGAGCGCCATTGCCTGTCCGAGCTACGACGGCGGCAGCTTTCTCGGAATTTGGGTTGCGTGAGCCGTATATTACCGTATGCCCCGTTTCTGCAAACCTAAGCCCCAGTGCGCTGCCCATTCTCCCAGTGCCGATTACAGCAACAACGTCCGCCAGTGCGGGCGTGCTGGCGAAAATAAATAAGCCTGTGATGGCAATAGCAATATTTCTGTGCAGGATCATAGTTGTTTCCTAGTTGCTCTTTGGTGCTGGTTTATCGCAAACACGATCATGCATTTGAGCGGGGTCTCCTATAGAGCGAATCACAAACCCTGTGTCTTCAATGGTTTTCTCGACGCCCATCGTAACGAAGCCAGGAGCGTAGGGTTCACCATTATCCGCGGAGTCCATAAGTCCAAGAAAGCCGCCATAGCCAGGATGGTCATCCGAAGTGGTAGAGAAATCCCATAGGACAAATGTTCCGCCTGGACGTAGCACTCTGAAGGCTTCCGCCAGGGTCTTCTCTATCACCGGCCTTGGAATTTCGTGGAATAGAATATGGGCGGTTACAAGATCAAAGTGATTGTCAGGAAATTCAAGGGCCTCTGAGGCCATTTGCGCAAAATTAACATCAAGGTGCTGCTGGATTGCGCGCCAGTGACCGTAGCGCACCATCGGTGCGGAGATATCGGTAGCCCAAACTTCTGCTTCAGGTTTAAGTTTCTTGTGCTCGCAGGCAAGTTGCCCGACGGAACAGCCAATTTCTAAGATACGGTCGACCTTGCCGTCTTCAGGCATTTTAGTGCGTTCAGCTAACTCACGATGCCAGGCATCCCCGGCGTTGTTTCCTCCGAAGAAAATTTGTGTGCCGCAGTCGTAATACAGACCAGCTAGATCGTCACCGACGTAGCCGCGCGGTTGGATATGAATCTGGACTTTTGCGTAATCTGGCATCGCAAAATCAGGGTCGTAGGTGAGGGACCCGGGGCCTGCTGTTTCGGCCTCATTGAGTTTTCGGAGCCAGTCGTCTCGTTGGGTGTCGATGGAGCCAATAATGCGATCCTTGTACATTTCTTGGTAGCTACGCTTGATACGAAGAAAGCTTGATAGTTCCATATCTCCCGTGATGACATCGCGAACCTGGTCCACGCAATCTTTAGTCTGTTCAATTGCGATGCCTCGGTCCTTTAAGAGCTTGTTGCCGTGCTCTCCCATCTGCTTCCACCGCGCATGGAGCAGGACATTTCTAGCCTCGCACACATAGTCAACAAAGCTCTCATCCGCCCGTGACGGAAGGGCTGGCGTATTGCCATTCATCCCGCGGTCTACAAAGTAATTGGATCGGATCATTTCGTCCCTCAAAAATACAGAATCTGAATGGTGAATTTAGACTCCTCTCCTCGCGACAGCAAGCAGGTGCCACCTTATTTTAAGTCAGCCCTCTTTGCCGATCACGTTGAATAAATCACTGACGTCCGTTGAGTCGTCACTATCGTACAGGCAACCGAAAACGCGTTTTGTAAATCCGTCTCTGGAGGCTGAAAGCTTCTCAGCCATCTCGTTGTCAGGCTGATATTGTTCAATCATTGTCTGGGTGACGTTGCCCCCTAGCTTCAACACGGCGGGCATGACTGAGCGCTCCCACGTCCAAAGGTACAAGCCCGACGGCGGTAACTAATTCGCCGACCCGCTCCTTGGCGGCTGCGTCATCGCCCGCCAATGGAATGGTAATTGGTCCACTTGCAGAGGCAGCGTCGACCATATAGGCGCGGGTAAGAGTGTTGAATGCTTTCACAACATGGGCGCCAGGCGCCCACTCTTGAATTAACTCTGCGGCGGATGGATCAGCAGCAATTCCAACCGTTTTTTCGGCGCCAAAAGCCAAACCGTTTATTGGGTCAATAATGATTTTACCGTCAAGCGATCCAAGGCCAGAAACAATTGATTTCGCGGGCGCCTAGGGGATTGCGAGCAAGACAATATCGGCGTTCACTACGGCTTTTGCTTGGGTTGTCGCAGTCGCGCTATTGCCTGTCTGTGAAATTAGGGCTTCCACCTCAGCGCTATTTGCCGTGCGGGAACCTTAAACGACTGCGTGTCCAGCGGCGGCGAAATGTGGCCCCAAAGCGCTGCCAACGCCACCGGTGCCGATAATGGCAATCGTATCAGCATTGGCTAACTCTGGAGCCAGAAAGGATGTGACGGCAATTAAAATATATCGGAGCATGGTCATTGGTGAGATCTTTCTTCTCGGCGCCACTATCCCGCAGCCCGGACACCTTCGCTAACTTTCGGTGCCGCACCGCGTCGCAGATAAAATTCGAACGCGTCTTCTTTCCGGCCCTGCAGGTACGGAACGATGTAGATCATCGACATCATTTCCAGCGCGCGGGCATGAACGAGAGGGCCGACATCCACAGTCTCAAAACCGAAGGTTTGGACCAGCTCAGCAACAGCCACTTTTGAGGTGTCGTCATCACCGACAATAGGAACAGACACGGGACCACCTGCAGCGGCTGGATTGGCAATGACATGGAAGCCGACCGTGTTGAAGGCTTTCACAACAACGCAGTCGGGGAACCATTTTTGGATGTTTTCACCGGAAGACGTGTCGCTTGCCATTTCCATGAGGCCATGTGCGCCAAACGACAACGCATTGGTCACGTCGATAATGGTTTTGCCACTTATTGACCCAATTGATGATGCCGCTTCTTCTGCACCTGCCCAAGGTACGGCATAAACTAAAATATCAGCCGCCGCAGCGGCCTCGGATGGGCTCGTTGCCGAAGCACCATTGCCAATTTTCTGAACCAACGCGTTGGTTTCTTCGCTATCCGGTGATCGAGACCCAAATACAACGGAATGGCCAAGTTCAGCGAGGCGTCCTCCAATCGCGCCGCCCATGCGGCCGGTGCCAATCACAGCGACAGGTTTTGTAGCGTTAGACATGAGTGTCAGTCTCCAGATTATCAAACAGGTTGCGTCTTTGGTCTGCCATCATATCGGTTGATCCTCACGCGTCTACGAATACCCACATTCGACTACAATCGGCACACCAATCGAATTGCGGTAGCTGTATGGCCGGGAGGGGTTTCTGGGCGGCGGCTTTCCTCGATCCACTCTTGAGCCCAATAGAACGTCTCGGCAGCGGTATTGCCATCTATTAGATCGAAATAGAGAAAAGGCAGTTTCTTCCCCTTGAAGTAGTCTTTGACGACATCCATGAGGGCTCGACCAATGCCCTTACGCTGAAACTCGGGGTGGACGTAACACGCCCACACATATCCGTTGGCGTCGCAGCCGACGACCGCAGCGAGATCATCCATGAACTCGGCGAGCCATAGTTCCTGGCTGCGGCTGGCAATAGGCCTGCTATTGAATTTTCGGCGGTCAGGAGTGCAATCTTGGGAAGAAAAGAATTTAGCGTTAGAGGCTGTTCAGGCATGTTCGACGAGTGTTGTCGCAGCGGCGAGGTCATTATGACCTGCGCGTCGAATGGTAAGGGGGTCAGAACCAGATTCAGTCATAGTTCAATCATAGAGAGCTTGCAGGGGGATTGTGCCACTTTCTAGCGAGATCTGATGGCTTTTGGCTCCAATGCAAACGGCGCAGCTCAATAAAGCTGCGCCGGCAACAAATTTGGATTTTTCCCGATCCAATGTGGTTCGGGCCGATAACTGGGCTAAAAGCCCTCGCGTTCGATGCGCTTGCGCTCAAGCTTACGGGCACGTCGGACAGCTTCGGATTTCTCCCGAGCACGCTTCTCAGATGGCTTCTCATAAGCTTTACGGAGCTTCATTTCGCGGAATACGCCTTCCCGCTGCATCTTTTTCTTCAGGGCTTTAAGCGCCTGATCGACATTGTTATCGCGTACGACGACCTGAACCAGGGTTCGTCTCCTTTTTTAACTAAATTGTTCGCTAGGGGCGGCCCAAATCAAGGCCTTTCCCAGAAGGCGCGGTGTATATCATAGGGAATCCACCTTGTGAAGGCCTGTTGGCGAGGGCCGCTTCGCTCGCAACCGCTTATTTTCTGGGCAATTAGCCATTTGCCCACAGCCTCAGGACTCCTATATTGGTCAATAGATTCAGGCGGCCGGTAAGGGTCGCCCTCAAACAGACGAATAGCATTTAATGGCCATTTTAGACATCGCCCGCATGGGGCACCCCATCCTGAAGGGACGCGCCCACGAGGTCACGAACTTCGATGATCCGGAGCTTCACACCTTTATAGACGATATGAAGGAAACCATGGTACATGCTGTCGGCGTCGGCTTGGCGGCACCACAAGTGTACGTACCCTTGCGTATTGTTATCTTTTTTGTGCCAGAAGGCCGGGACGGGGGACCGGCTGTTCCAATGACGGTGATGATCAACCCTGTCATTAAGCCGGTTTCAGACACCATGGAAGAAGACTGGGAAGGGTGCCTCTCAGTGCCATACCTCACTGGTGTCGTCCCGCGCTGGACCCAGGTTAAGTATTCCTATCAAGACGTGGATGGATCTTTGCGAGAACGTTCTGCCGAAGGATTCCACGCCCGTGTCGTGCAGCATGAAACGGATCATTTAGATGGCGTATTGTACCCAATGCGGATGATTGACATCGCGACTTTGGCCTTCACCGACGCCCAAGACGAGGATGACGAGGAGGGGCAAGACCGGGAGGGTGAGAGCAGCGATGACGCCTCGGAAGAGGTGTCTGACTCAGAGACTTCGGCGCCAGCTTTATGAGCAGCAAAGACTCTAATCGCGATGCAGTTGTACTCGCGACACTGATCCACGTGCCTTTTGACGGATGGACTGTTGAAGCTCTGCAGCGTGGCGCGGCTGATGAGGGCATGACGCCTGCTGACGTCGATGTTTTGTTTCCCGACGGGCCTCGGGGCGCGGTTCGCCATTGGTTAAAAGTGGCCGACCGGCAGATGCTTGAGGACTTGGCGGCAGTAGATCTTGAGTCTTTGCGTATTCGTGATCGAATTACATTGCTTGTGCGAACTCGTTTAGAGCGTTGGACACCCCATCGGGAAGCGGTGCGTCGCGCTCTCGCGCTTTCTGTTCTTCCGGGATATGCAGAAGATGGTGTGCGGAGCGGGTACGCGACGGTTGATGCGATGTGGCGCGCCGCTGGCGACCGCTCGACCGACTTTAATTTTTATACGAAGCGCGGGCTTTTGGCTGCAGTCTATTCATCGACCCTTCTGGTTTGGCTCGATGACCGTTCAGAGGGATGTGCCGATACATGGGCTTTCCTCGATCGTCGTATTGCTACTGTCATGAAAGTACCAAAGGCGCAATCCCAAGTGAAAGAAGCATTATCTCGGCTTCCAAACCCTTTAAGCTTACTCAGCAGTTCCCGGCGAACGGCTTAGCCGCCCATGGGTTTTGAAATTTGAGCACGAAGCGATGTGTATCACCTCGAAGATCCGGCTGAAAAACGATCACATTTAATGGGTCTTCAAGGTTTTCCAAAACGTCGGTCTCTCCTACCAACTCAAACCCAACTGCCGTGATTTCGTCAACGACAACATGGCGTTCGATGCGGTGGTTTTCACGAACATCTGAGATGCCCATGCCAGGAGCGGAGTGATGGTCGATGACACCAAATACACCACCCGGCTTGAGGGCGTCATATATCGCTTTGTTCATTGCTGGACGATCTGTCTCAAGCCAAAAAGTGTCGTGATAAAACAAAATCATGTAGGCCTGATCGAGTGTGTTGTCAGGTATTTTCGGATCCTCTAATTCTGTCATTAGTTCTTTCACGTTGGTCAAACCCGACGCTTTGATACGAGGACCCAAAGGCGTACCCTCGGTGATGCGGTCTGTGAGCCAACTGTTGTTATGGCCATAGACCGTTCCCGATGGGCCGACCATTTCTGACAGGACGCCGACGTAGTAGCCCCGAGAGGCCATGAATTACGCAACAGTATCCCCACGCTCAAGTCCAAAGAACGCCATGACTTTATCGGGGAATCGGCCTGCATCACGACCTTTATCCTCGTTCGGCCGACTGTCCGCTCTCAAGGCGTCACTCAAAAAATTTGGCACTTCAATGGAGGCGCCGGGCGTTACGCCTGCAGCGTGCACCGTGGGCGCGGGCAAGCTAAATGCCAAACATACGACTAATACTGCTATTGAGAATTGACGACCCAACATACCGGGACCTCCAGATCGTGTAGTGGATATCATGCCAAGGCCACTTGGGCTTGTCCTGTCAAAACGGGCGGTTAACATAAAAAATATTGTGACCTTTAGACTGGGGAGACAGCCATGCATTTCAATACCAAGACTGCTGCACTACTGCTCATTGATCTGCAAGTCGGGTTTTGTTCTCCCGATGGGCACACGGGGCGGCGGTTGGATGTCTCAGGATTCGAGCCAGTCTTGAAGTCAGCGAAAAGGTTGGCTCATGTAGCCCGCGCGGCAGGTATGCCGGTGATTTACACAACAATGGCATTCGCGCCCGATTATTCGAATGGTGGTCTGACCACAACCGAGCTGCGACCAAATCTTAAAGAAGAAAACGCGCTTAGAGCTGATCAGCCAGACCGTGACATCATGCCTGAGCTTGAGCCGCAACCTGAAGACACCATTCTTGAGAAGCAGCGATATTCGGCGATGATAAAATCACCGCTGCCTGCGCTATTAGAGGAGCTAAATATAGAAGGTGTTGTTGTGGGAGGCGTGACGACTTCCATGTGTGTCGAGAGCACCGTGCGGGATTTAGCGATGATGGACTATCGGGCGTTCGTCGTGCCCGAAATGTGTGGCGACCTAAAGCCCGATTTTCATGATAGAGCAATGCAAATGTTTGCTCTGGCCTTTGGGCGCGTCGTACCAGAAGTCGATATGATTTCCGCAATGAACGCGGGGTCGGAGGATTTTCCGCATCAAGCGCGGTAAACCCTCCGACTATATATAACTAAGACGGCTTACGGAATTTGAGAACAAACCGATGTGTGTTGCCGCGGATTGTTGGCGCAAAAACACTGACATCAAGGGGGTCGTCAAGATTCTCAAGTACATCTGTTTCACCAGCCAGTTCAAAACCAGCGTTCAAAATCTCCTCAACAACAAGGTGTCGTTCCGTGCGGTGATTTTTAGTGAGATCAATCATGCCCATACCGGGTGCGGCGTGATGATCAATGATGCCATAAATGCCGCCCGGCTTGAGTGAGTCGTGAACGGCTTTATTCATGGCAGCCGTGTCGGTGCCAAACCCGCCCATGGCATCATGGTAAATGAGCACGATGAAAACCGCGTCCATTTCACCCTGAGGCAATTTCGGGTCTTCGAGTTCGCTTACCAGGTCAACAACGTTGGTGAGTCCATGTTCAGCAATACGCTTTTCAATCGGCGATTTGCCATCGTCCTGACGACTTACAACCCATTCATTGTTGTGCCCGTAAACAACCCCTTCTTCGCCAACAATCTCTGAAAGGACGCCGGTGTAATAGCCGCTAAAAGTCAGAAGCTCAGCAACTTTATCGCCGGGTTTCACGCCGAAAAAGGCCATAACCTCACCGGGCTTCCTGTTCGCATCTCTTGCTTTTTCGTCGTCCGTTCGTTTGTTGCTTTTTAGGCCATCCGAAATGTAGGCCGGAACTGTAATGTCGCTGCCAGCAACAACATCGTCGGCGATTTGCGCATTTGCCGAAAAAGCTGAGGCGGCGAAGGCGGAAATCGTAACGATAGTAAAGAGCTTATTCATAGTCTTCCCCTGAGTGTTTCATTTATGCGCCATCAAACAGTACGTGAGGCAAATGATAAATTAAACCGTGTCTATGGGTAGGGTTATCCAGCAATCTTTGTCGCACCGCTTTCCACCATGGTGTCAATAGCGGCTTGATCCAGCCCTGCCTCTGACAGGATTTCAGCCGAATGCTCACCTAATAGGGGTGCATGTCGACGAATGTCTGCAGGTGAGTCAGAAAACGCGATCGGGAAGGCTGGTGTGCGCAGTTTACCTTCTGTGGGGTGATCAATGGACTGCCAAAACCCGACAGCATTTAAATGCTCATCATGAACCAAGTCCTCTAAGTCGTTTACGACAATTGTGGGAACACTGGTTTTGCCGAATATTTTCATCCATTCCTTGGTGGTTTTTGTCAGCATTGTTTTACCGGTTTCTTGATAGGTGTCGTCGATATTCCCAACCCGATCCGCTAAGGACGTAAAGCGGGGGTCTTCTAGCAGTTCTTCGCGCCCCGAGAGTTTGCAGAAGGTGTCCCAGTGCGCATCTAAGTAAGGCAGGATTGCAATGTATCCGTCCTTTGTGGGGTAGGGTTTGCGATGTTCGCTCATCAATCGCACGTACCCTGGCTCGCCCATGGGGGGATCGAACGCGTGACCCCATAGGTGTTCGGCCATGACATAGGAAACCATAGTTTCGTACATCGGGACTTCAATCTCTTGGCCTTTACCAGTACGCTCGCGATGAAAGAGTGCTGCTAAAACTGCCTGAACAACAGCCATCGCTGTTGTCTTATCGCATACGATAGTGGGGAGGTAACGGGGTTCGCCGAGCACTAGCTTATTCAACATGGCGATGCCTGATACGGCTTGTATTGAGTCATCTAAGGCGCCTTTATCGCCGTAAGGACCTTTTTTGCCGTAGCCATACGAGCCGCAGTAGATCAGCTTTGGGTTGATTTTTTTCAAGGTATCGTAATCAAGTTTGAGCTTGTCCATGACTTGGGGCCGGTTGTTGTGCACCAGCACGTCTGCAGTCTCGACAAGTTTTAGTAATGCATCGCGAGCCTCAGGTTTCTTAAGATCGAGTACCAGGCTCCGCTTGTTACGGTTGCAAGTGAGATAAAGAGCCGACATTCCTTTGGTATTGCGGAATGCGCCAAGAGATCTGTTGCTATCGCCATACGGTGCTTCAACCTTGATGACATCGGCACCCATATCTCCGAGCATTTGGCAGGCCCAGGGACCAAGTACAACAGCGGTGAGTTCAAGTATTTTAATGCCATCAAGCGGTCCGGGCATGATCAAAAATCCTTAACATAAGCATGTGAGTATGGTGTTGCTTTGTTGGTATCAGATACTTTGACATCAGTCGACCGGACCGATCAATTAGCCCAGTTGAGACAAGGTGTCAGTCAATGCTTCTGCAAGGGCACTGGCGGCCTTGTCGTTAAACATGTCTTCGTTTGTACCCAAAAGGCAGGATAATTCTTTACCATTGTCGAACAAGAAACCGCTATATCAGCGACAGCGAACAGGGGTGGATGATCGAAGGGGAAGCCCTTTATCCCCTTCTGCTCAAGCATGGCAGACCTGAGTATATCCGCTCCGATA
>JAURPI010000007.1 GCA_030835385.1 Alphaproteobacteria bacterium
TATTTTCTCCAATCGGTTAATCCGGGATTGCACCGCCTTAGGCGGCATCACTCTGTGCAGCTTTGGCGCCCATTACGCGAGCAAGTTGACCTGCAGGCGCTTGCAACACGCCAGCAACTTTCGTCGCTGGTGAGTTGATAAGTCCAACAAGCTTGCCACGCAATTCGTCGAGAGACGGTAGCGACGCCAGATTTTTAACACCCTCAGCATCAAGGACAATTTTGTCCATAATGCCGCCAACGATCACGAGGTTATCGTTTTCCTTGGCAAACTTTGCCGCGATTTTCGGGGCTGACACCGGATCGTCTGAATAGGCGATGGCGGTTGGGCCCGTGAAAAGATCAGCAATGTTTTCGGCAGGTGTACCTGCGAGAGCGAGCTTGACGAGACGGTTTTTGGTCACTTTGACCGTTCCACCGACATCCGCCATTTGGTAACGAAGATCATCGATCTCCGGCACTGAAAGCCCGGAATAGTGGGTCACGACGATCACACCAGCATCTTTGAAAATGCTGTTATAGTGTGACACGAGCTCTTCTTTAGCAGCTCTATCCACTGTTCACTCTCCTTCGCACATCTAAGATGCGCTTTGTGGTAGCGCCCAAAGACGCCACCGGTTCGGAATTGCCGCAAGACATAAGCTATCTCTTGCGACGCTCATTCTGTCCCGGGTCCAGCCGATCATGCACCGAAGTGCGCAAAAAACTGTTCTCCCGTCTCATGCTGGCCATTAAGCATCCAATGGACACACCAGCAATCTCGGACAGGCCGCCCTACCAACATCATGCCGGTAAGACGGACATCTACGCCCCCTTTTCAAGGGACACAGAATTCTTGTTAGGCGCTGTCTCCAACGCCTGCAATGTCCAGCTTCACGCCAGGGCCCATGGTAGAGCTGACGACCAAACGCTGAACAAAAGTACCTTTCGCACCGGATGGGCGGGCTTTTTGCACCGCGCCAATCAACGCGCGGATATTGCCAACAAGTTGCTCTTCCGAGAAACTTGCCTTGCCGACACCGGCTTGCAGAATGCCTTCTTTTTCAACCCGAAACTCAACCGCGCCGCCTTTGGCCGCGCGAACCGCTTCAGCGACATCTGCTGTCACTGTACCGACTTTCGGGTTTGGCATGAGATTGCGGGGGCCGAGAACTTTACCAAGGCGACCAACAATCGGCATCATATCTGGGGTTGCGATACAACGGTCAAAATCAATTTTGCCCGATTGAACGGTTTCCATCAGATCTTCGGCGCCAACAATATCAGCACCTGCGGCCTTCGCTTCTTCTGCTTTTTCATCACGGGCAAACACCGCAACGCGTTGCGCGCGGCCTGTGCCATTAGGCAATTCAACAACGCCACGTACCATTTGGTCGGCGTGGCGTGGATCGACACCAAGGTTAATGGCAATCTCCACAGTCTCGTCGAATTTTGCCGTGGCATTGGCTTTCACCAACTTCACCGCTTCGTCGAGTGAGTAGAGTTTGTGTATCTCAACCGTGGCTTGCGCCGCTTTCATACGTTTACCAGCCATTAGTCACGCACCTCCAAGCCCATTGACCGGGCAGAGCCGGCGATCATTTTTTGTGCTTCATCGAGATCATCCGTGTTCAAGTCTTTCAACTTTTGCTCGGCGATTTCACGGCACTGTTTCATCGTGACAGAGCCAGCCAATTCACGTCCTGGCGCGCTGCCGCCTTTGTCCAGTTTCGCTGCTTTACGCAAGAAAAAGGAGGCCGGTGGCGTTTTGGTAACGAAGGTAAAAGACTTATCTTCGAAAATGGTAATAATCGTCGGAATCGGCATATTGGCTTCCATTTCCTGCGTTTTCGCATTGAAAGCCTTACAAAATTCCATAATGTTCAGTCCGCGCTGACCCAAAGCTGGGCCAATAGGCGGTGACGGGCTTGCGCCCCCTGCCGGCACCTGCATTTTCAGGTAACCTTCAATCTTTTTTGCCATCTCTCGTTCCTTTCTTCATGCCCCGAAGGACAAATTTACGATCATGGGCCGTGGTCAGGCAGTGTGATCTGCCTCCCACGAACAACAAATAATCAGCTCTTTTCGACCTGACTATACTCAAGTTCAACCGGGGTTGCCCGGCCGAAAATAGACACCGCCACTTTGAGGCGGGCCTTATCTTCATCGACCTCTTCAACAAGGCCGCTGAAGGAAGCAAACGGGCCTTCGCTGACGCGTACCTGTTCACCAACTTCGAAGACAATCGATGGCTTGGGACGTTCAATACCGTCCTGCACCTGATTGACAATTTGATCGACTTCACGCTGTGAAATCGGCGATGGGCGATTTTGTGACCCGAGGAATCCAGTCACTTTCGGCGTGTCATTCACCAAATGATAGGCTTTATCACTCATCTCCATTTTTACCAGCACATAACCTGGGAAAAACTTCCGCTCGCTATTCACCCGACGACCACGGCGCATTTCCACGACTTCTTCTGTCGGCACAAGAATTTCTTCAAATGCCTCCTCGAGACCCGCTTGCGCAGCTTGTTCGCGAATGCTTTCGGCAACTTTATGCTCGAAATTCGAATACGCGTTTACGATATACCAACGTTTCGCCATTAACTTGCCAATCCTAGAAGCAGTGATACCACCCAGCTCAAAAGCTGGTCAGCAAGAAAAAAGAAGACAGACGCTAAGAAGACCAACACAAAGACCATCGCCGTCGTCACCAACACTTCACTGCGTGTTGGCCACGTTACTTTGGCTGTTTCGGCGCGTACTTCTTGCGCAAATTTAAGTGGATTTGCCATTTACCGCGTCTTCTCCTTCATCGGCTAACTTTTGCCCGTATTCTCATCAAAACCTGCAAGCCCGTCTCAAAGACTGGCAGGAGTGGAGGGCTTCGAACCCCCAACCTCCGGTCTTGGAGACCGGCGCTCTACCAATTGAGCTACACTCCTAAGGTCGTGCTACTCAATAATAGAAGCGACGACGCCTGCACCGACGGTACGACCACCTTCACGGATAGCGAAGCGCAGCTTCTCTTCCATGGCGATCGGCACAATCAGCTCGACTTCCATCTCAACATTATCACCAGGCATGACCATTTCCGTACCGCCAGCAAGGTGCACAACACCCGTCACATCGGTCGTCCGGAAATAAAACTGAGGACGATAATTGGTAAAGAACGGCGTATGACGCCCGCCCTCTTCCTTCTTCAGAATATAAGCCTCGGCTTTAAACTTCGTATGTGGCGTGATCGAACCAGGCGCACAAAGAACCTGACCACGTTCAACTTCTTCACGCTTCGTCCCGCGCAACAGAACACCCACATTGTCCCCAGCTTCACCGCTATCAAGCAGCTTGCGGAACATCTCAACGCCCGTGCAGGTCGTTTTCATCGTGTCTTTAACGCCAACAATCTCAATGTCGTCGCCAACATTTACAATCCCACGCTCAATACGACCGGTCACAACCGTACCACGACCAGAAATTGAGAACACATCCTCAATCGGCAGCAAGAAAGGCTGATCCTTCGGACGCTCTGGCTGAGGAATATAAGCATCAACCTCAGACATCAAAGCCAAAATCGCTTCTTTACCAATCGCATCGTCACGACCTTCAAGCGCCGCCAAAGCAGAACCCTTCACAATCGGAATATCATCACCAGGGAATTCATAAGAAGAAAGCAACTCACGCACTTCCATCTCAACAAGCTCAAGAAGCTCTTCATCATCAACCTGGTCAACTTTGTTCAAAAACACAACCAATGCAGGCACACCAACCTGACGGGCCAGCAGAATATGCTCGCGCGTCTGTGGCATTGGACCATCGGCTGCGTTCACAACCAAAATCGCGCCATCCATCTGAGCCGCACCGGTGATCATGTTTTTCACATAATCCGCGTGCCCGGGGCAATCAACATGCGCATAGTGGCGTGTCTCTGTTTCATACTCAACATGCGCAGTCGAAATCGTAATGCCACGGGCTTTCTCTTCCGGCGCGCCGTCAATCTCGTCATAGGCTTTAAAATCA
>JAURPI010000008.1 GCA_030835385.1 Alphaproteobacteria bacterium
ATCGAGCGAGAGCAGTGGGAGGCGGGAAAGGCGATTGGCATGTCCTACGCCCAGACCATGCGCCGCGTGATCCTGCCGCAAGCGCTTAAGCGCATGCTGCCGCCCTTGACCTCGCGGGGCATCGAGGTGTTCAAGATGTCGACACTCGCCTCTATCGTAGCCTATCCCGAGATGCTGCAACAAGCCAAGCTGATCGCGTCGTACGAATTTAATCCCATTGAGGCTTACACCGTGGTAGCACTAGTTTTCTTTGTAGTGCTGCTGCCCCTGGTGCAATTGACCTACATGCTGGAACGCCGCTTCGGAAAGAGTGACGCATGACAAACGCAATCGAAATACGCAAACTATACAAAAGGTTTATAGAACTAGAGGTGCTGAAGGGCATCAACTTGGACGTTGCACAAGGCGAGGCTGTGGTGCTTCTGGGGTCCAGTGGCTCCGGCAAGTCTACATTGCTGCGCTGCATAAACTTCATGGAAGAACCTACGTCAGGCCAGGTGCGCCTCAACGGTGATCTGGTCGGAACCGAACAAGGCGGCCGGATGCGGTATCGCGAGTCCGACCTGTGCAAGCTCCGCACTAGGATTGGCATGGTCTTCCAGCATTTCAACCTGTTCCCTCATATGACAGTTTTGGAAAACGTGATGGAAGGACAGTTGATTGTACTGGGCCGTTCCAAAGCCGAAGCCAAGGATAAGGCCATGGCGCAACTGACCCGCGTGGGTCTGGCGGAAAAGGCGCTGGAATATCCCGCACGTCTTTCCGGCGGCCAGAAGCAACGTGTCGCCATCGCGCGTGCTTTGGCAATGGATCCTCAAGTGATGCTATTCGATGAGGTCACCTCTGCGCTGGACCCTGAACTTGTGGGGGAGGTACTGAAAACCATGCGGCAATTAGCCGAAGACGGCATGACCATGGTCTGCGTCACCCACGAGATCGGCTTCGCCTATCATGTGGCCAACAAGGTTTGCTTTTTGCATGATGGGCAAATCCTAGAACAGGGTGCACCGCAAAACGTGTTAAAAACGCCAGAGACGGCTCGTGTTCGCGAATTCCTCGATGGACACTCGCTTTTCAAACTACCCAACTGAGTTAACAAACAAGGAGAATGATAATGAACTTGCTCAAAACAATAGCCAGCGTGGTCGCCGCGACAGCTGTACTCGCCCTTTCAACTGTGGGGGCCATGGCGCAATCAACCTGGGACGCCATCCAAGAACGTGGCACTCTTCGGATAGGTGTTACGCAGGCACCACCTTGGTTCACCAAGGATATTAGCAGTGGCGAATGGACCGGCGGACTTGGCGTCACACTGGGTCAAAAAATGGCAGAGGCGCTTGAGGTTGAACTTGAGACCGTCGAAGTCACCTGGGGAACTTCGATTGCTGCGCTTCAGTCGGACAAGATCGACCTTATGTACTTTCTATCTCCAACCGCATCACGCGCGCGGACAATCGACTTCACAACCAATCCCGTTGGTTACATTTCGCAAGCGGTTTTGGCCGCCGATGGTGTGGACGCGTCCACTTGGGCGGGTCTGAACTCGGGCGATACAAGCTTTTCTGTTCCGCAGGCCACTTCGATGGACCAGTTCCTGACCCGCATGGTTCCGGACGCCGACATTCAGCGTTTTCCTGACAACGCCGCCTCGATTGCCGCGTTCCAATCGGGCCGGGTTGATGCGGTCTCGCTGATGTTGCCGCCGCTTCTATCGGCGCGACAAAAACTGGGTGCGGGTGTTATCTCGGTACCGACGCCAGCCTTTACCGCACCGGTAAATATCGGGATGCGGCGCGAGGATGACAAAACCTTCCGTGACTGGCTCGATACTGTCAGCCACTACTGGTACGAAACGGGGCGTATCCAGGGTTGGTACGACGATTTCCTTGTGGACTTTGGCGTAGATCCGGCTGATAGCCCGCCAATCCAGCGGGAACAGATATTCATGCGTTAATCAAACAGTGGGGCGGATCACACCGCCCCACGTCATATAGGAAATCCAAATGACTTTGACCGAAATTCGCCCCTTACCGATTAGTGGACAAGTCCGCAACATGCTGCGCGACAAAATCATGGCGGGTGATCTGGCGCCGTGTGAGAAGTTGACAGAAACCAATCTGGCTGGCCGTTTGAACATCAGCCGGGGGCCCTTGCGCGAAGCCATCCTGCAACTCACTGAGGAAGGGTTGCTGGTCAAAGAAGCCTACAGGGGCCTGCGCGTGCGCTCGGTCTCGCGCCGCGAATTGTCAGAACTCTACTCAATGCGCACTACATTGGAACGGTTCGCGATTGAGGAATCCTGGGACAAGCGCACTGACGCAGCCCTTGACATTCTTAGGCGCCGACTAATCCGACTTGAGCAGGCCAGAACCGCAAAAGATGTCAGCGCCGCCGTAGATGGCGAGATTGCTCTTCATTCCTGGATCTACGAACTCAGCGGTCACAGCCTTCTGAAATCTCATTGGCAAAAGCTAGTGCCTTTGGTACAGATATACATGTCTATCCACAATCGTCAGCACGGTGTCACGGGCGTTTTTATGGACGCCAACCATAAATACGTGGACCTTATGCAAGGCGACGATCGCGCGGCCATCTTGAACCACATTGGCGAACATATGCAAAAAGGCCTGGACTCCGTTTATGCTAGCGTGGAGGCAGACAGGTGAATATCGAAGTTAAATCCACCCATGACGCTCAAGACGATCCGCGCAACGATGATATTCTCATCTGGGTGAATGGCGAACTAGTTCGTAAGGACGATGCAAAGGTGTCGGTCTATGACTCGGGCTTCATGCTGGGCGACGGTATGTGGGAAGGAATGCGCCTGTATAACGGAGTCTGGGCGTTTTTTGACGAGCATATGGACAGGCTTTTCAATTCGCTCAAAGCGGTTTCGCTCGATCCCGGCCTTACTCCACACGATGTCAAGGCTCTGCTCGACAAGACAGCGCAGGCCAATGGCATAACTACTGATGCGCATTGCCGCCTGATGATCACCCGGGGACGTAAAGCTAAACCGTTCCAGCACCCAAAACTCAGCCGATCTGGTCCCACGGTGGTCGCGATTGTCGAACATTCGAGGCCCTCCGAGATCGTTCAAGGCCAGGGCATCCGCCTGGCTTCGGTGCCGCAGGTGCGCGGACTTCCGACCAGCCAGGACCCAAAGTTTAACAGTCATTCCAAGCTGAATTGTGTGATCGCCTGCCTCCAGGCCGAACAGGCCGGTGCTGATGAGGCCTTGATGCTTGACCCACATGGCTTCGTAAATACCACCAACGCTTGCAACTTCTTCATTGTCCGGCGTGGCGAGGTTTGGACTTCGACAGGCGATTATTGCATGAACGGTGTGACTCGGCAAAAGGTCATTGATCTGTGTCGCTCCAACGGCATTCCGATCTTTGAAAAGAACTATTCGCTCTACGAGGCCTACGGCGCAGACGAAGCGTTTTTGACTGGTACATTTGGAGCGCAAACCCCGGTGGCCGAGATTGATGGCAAGCAGATCGGCTATGGTAGCCGCCCGGTGATGATGCAGATCAGGGAGCTCTACAAATCCCTAATTGCCAGTGAGATTGAGCGCCATCGCAGAAACTAGGATAGGTTCTTTCGGTACTGTCAGACAAAACGAGCTTGAGCCGAGTCTGCGGTTGCGAACTTGCGCCTGCCAAAGGCCATTTCTTTTTCTAATTGATGCCAATTTCTTTACCTCCGTGTGACAGAGGTGTGACCAACCAA
>JAURPI010000009.1 GCA_030835385.1 Alphaproteobacteria bacterium
AAACTGGCGCTAAATGCCGGTTGGGACGACGAGCTATTGGCTAAGGAGCTTGGCGCGCTTTACGACTTGGATCTGGATTTTGATGTCGAGATCACCGGGTTCACGGTCTCCGAGATCGACAACCTACTTGATGGCCTATCGATTGAAGAGCCCGGCAATCCCGATGATGACCTTATGCCGGATGACGTGCCGGCGCGGTGTCAATCTGGCGATTTATGGCAGTTAGGGTCTCACCGCCTAATCTGTGGCAATGCCCTCGACACCAACATCATCGATACGCTGATGGACGGCCAATTGGCCAAGATGGTCTTCACCGATCCACCGTATAACGTGCCCATAGACGGTCACGTTGGAAACTCCGGCAAGATTAAGCATCGCGAGTTCGCCATGGCGTCTGGCGAGATGAGCCAAGACCAGTTCACCGCCTTTCTAACAACGACCTTTCAGAACCTGTATGACCACAGCCTTGATGGCTCGATCCACTTCATCTGCATGGATTGGCGCCATATGCAGGAGCTGCTTGATGCCGGTCATACCGTCTATGACGAACTCAAGAACCTGATCATCTGGGTCAAAGACAACGGCGGCATGGGTACCTTCTATCGCTCTCGCCATGAATTGGTGTTCGTCTTCAAGAAAGGCACATCACCTCACACTAATACGTTTGAGCTCGGCCAGCATGGCCGGTACCGAACCAACGTTTGGGAATACAAAGGTGTGAATACGCTTCGCGCCGGACGTATGGATGAGCTCGCCCTTCATCCAACGGCCAAACCGGTTCAGATGATTGCTGATGCCATCAAAGATGTATCGGCCAGAAACGACATCGTCCTTGACCTGTTTGGCGGGTCCGGATCAACGTTGATCGCCGCGCATAAAACAGGACGTCGAGCTTATATATGTGAGCTTGATCCAATCTATTGTGATCGCATCATCCACCGTTGGGAAACCCACGCGCATGACGAAGCGACCTTGCTTGGTCGTGACAACGCGGTGGAGGCGACCCAATGAGCAAATCGAAGCTGCCGGCACGTTACCAAAACTACGACGTCGGTTACGGCAAGCCGCCAAAGGAAAACCAATTCAAGAAAGGAAAATCGGGCAACCCGAATGGTCGGCCACGAGGGTCCAAGAACAAGCCGAAATCGGTCACCGATGACCGTCTCAAGGCCATGATCCTGGAAGAAGCCTATCGCGAGATTCCAATCAACGATGAAACCGGCACGATGACCATGCCGATCGTGCAAGCGGGCTTACGGTCTATGACGGTCAAGGCGGCGAAAGGCGATTATCGGTCTTTGAAACTGATGACCGAGCTTGTCGACCAGGCGGAAGCGGAAAAGGCGCGGCAGAGGCAATTCGGAATTGCCGAAGCCATGGAATACTTAGTGCAAGCCGACCGAGAGGTTCAGCGTAGGGAGCGCAATGGGCAGTCAGTCGCCGACATCATCCCGCATCCTGAGGATATGTTCATAGACGCTGACGCAGGAACGGTAACGGTGATTGGCCCGATGACCTACATAGACCGCAAACGGATGATTAAACTCATTGAACTGCGAGAGGACTTCGTTGCGCTTATCGTTGAAGACGAACGCCGATTGAAACGAACGCGCGATCCGAACAAGAGGGCTGTCATCGAAAAGCATTTGAAGGCACTAGAGAAGTCAATCAAAAGGATCGACGATCACCTGCAAGGGTGGAGGCCAAAAGATTGATTTCCGCGGCAGACCAACAGACATCGATACCGGCCCCATCTAGTGCATGCCGACGCTAGTCTAGATTCACCTGCCTATCCAAAAATCAGAAATCGCAGCCAATGTATGTTGGTTGCGGGAGCTCGATACCACCTTTACCGCACCAGCGGTTCGTATCCATGAAGCTCCCAATCTATGCTCTGGGCAATGCCCTCACGACGTCACAGTTCGGCCATGGTTTCCCCACCGCGCAGGCCATCCAGCACGATGCGGATCTTTTCTTCCGCAGAATATTGCTTGCGTGTTGCCCGGCGGATATTCTTGATCGCCATGGTGGCACCGGGCTGTCATGTCTCTGATTTCTATTTCATTTTCATTCCCCTACGGGTCATTACGATGAACTAGAAATCCTCTCTTGTGCAATGCCGCTGGTTTGTCCCATAGGCGTTGACGTCAGATAAATTTTCTTTCGGTTTAGATATTAGACATGGTTGTGACCTTTGTATTTAAAGATACGATCCCTGTATTTCTCTCCAGTAGATCGGCATGCTTGAAAACTCGGTCAAATATCTCTGTTTGATCGGTTTTGTCCACAATCACCGTAATAGTCGCTGCTTCACCAAATTCGCCAAATTGCTTTTCATCAAAAAGATCATTGCTTCTACCCGCTTCGAGGAAGACAAAATGCACTTTGTCATCGTATTTGAGTAAATCGTAAATTTTCTGTCCCTCATGCAGCGAGGTCATTGCAACAATTTCAGCTACCATGATCTGCATCACTAGTTTGCTGAGACGATGCGTCTAAAATATTGTCTGGTATGTATGTGGCCACGTGCTCTAGATCTGACATATACATAATCCCCTTGCCGGGTGTATCAAGATTCCCCGCCAAGTACATTGCCTCAAATACTCGGCCAGCCTGTTCCGCAGATGCGACAATACGAACAACTTCTTTTTGCTCATCAATCGCAACACCAATTAGGCCCATTCTTTCTCGTACCCCTGTGCCGCGAGCATAACTGACAGTAGCCCCTTGAGCTCCACAACTCGTCGCGGCTTCCAGCACTACCTCTGCTAGGCCTGTTTGCAAAACACATGTTATCAATTTCACATCTGTTAAGTATACAACATGCCGGTCACTCATTTTACCCCCCGGATTAAACAGTGGTGGCCGCTTTCGACGCACGGGCTGACTTAAACTGAATAAATATTCCCATACTTAATACAGCAATTATTGGACATATACTAGCCAACGATAATATCCCGAAACCATCAACAGCTGATACGGCGTTACCTAGGCCAAGCCCCATTGCTAAGACTAGTGGAACTGTCACGGGTCCTGTCGTAACACCCGCGCTATCCCAACCAACATTTACATATTCCTCAGATGAGAAAAACGTAAGAATTACAGCTAACGCGTATAGAGGGATTAAAACTGAAGCAAGGTCAAAACCCATTATTAGCTTTGCTATCCCCAGTGCAATCCCGACTGATACGCCTCCTGCCACACTATACATCAACATGGATTTCTTAAAGGCCCCATTAGTCAATTTCTGCACGGTCAAGCCAAGGGCATTAAGCGCAGGTTCAGCAAGTGTAGCTCCAAAGCCCATTAGGAATGCAAAACCAATTACAATGACCAGCCCTGTAGTATTAGAGAAGATTGGAGAAACCGGGCTGACCGGTAACTCCATGAATGCAGCAGGTAACACGCTTCCCGTCTGAGCACCAATTGCACCCAAACCATATGTTAGTCCCACGTTGAACATACACATTCCTACTATGGAAAGTATTAGTCCATAAACCGTTATCATTCGGTTTGGTAAGCTCGATTTAAGAATAATAAAGAGGACGAACATCAGAAACAATACGAGGGGTAATATCGCCCTTACCCCAAGTACAATTTCGATTAACGGCGTTTTTTCCCAAATATTTGGCTCAACCGCAAGTACCAAACTTTTTGCTTCAGACGCGGATATGATTTGTTCTGGTGAAATCTGGAAAGAAACAAAGATTGCAAGGACTAAAACAGCGAGGATTGGGAACAACGACGCCATCGTAACAACTCCAAAACCTGAGAGTGAGCTATTCCCTTTTCCGGCAGCATTTGCGATCCCAATTCCAAGAGAGAGGACTAAAGGAACTGTCACGGGGCCTGTGGTCACGGCACCACAATCCCATGCTAGCCCGAGAATACTCCTCAAATTAGGGTCCATCCAACAATAAGCAGTTAAAATCACCACAGGAACCAAGGCACAATAAATCATGGGCTTTAGAGACCAGCCTCTGACGAAGCGGATTGTACCAAGGATGGCAGCTGCTCCAACGCCTGCCCCAACAATAAAGACCAGGTGAAGTGTCCAATTATTCAATATCTCGTAGAGGTAAGGTGCTTTTGTGACGTCTACGGAAGAGCCAAATGCCTGAAGGGCTCCTATGGCTGGTTCCGCGAAAGTTACACCAACCCCAAGGATACCAATTATGATAAGAACAACAAACATGCTAGTTTTTTTTGGTAAATTATTACCAATGATAGTGCCGAAAGGCATTAGGCCAACGTTTAGGCCCTCCATAAACACAGCCAAGCCAACTATGACCGCCACTAGCCCCAAAAAAAGACTGAATGCATCTTGTATCGGATAGTTCAGAACTAACATCTGGAACAACATCAAATATGCAGCGAGAGGAACGACCGCTTTTACTTGTTCCATTAGGCGTGTACCTAGATACGGCCCCAAAAGCTCAGCAGCTAAGGAAGGAGTAATCTGAATGGGTGAGGGCCTGAGACACTTTTGTCCAGACGGATCTGGCTTTGGAGTCAGCAGGTTGTAACTAATTGCTGTGTGACGAATTTTATGCTTCGCCACGAATTCACCAAATCGCATTTTCAACTCACTTTCCAAGATAGTTAAAGCGGCTGACCCAGACAGCTAAGCCAAATCGTGCATAACACACTGTCTTATTAAGAGTTATTGCCCACAGATCGAGTAGCCTCCATTGAGTAATCCATGTACAATATTGGCTCATGACGAAGCTTTTGTCGATGTTGATGATTCTCTCGGGTGCTGGGCTCTGTAGATCTAAAAGACAATTGCATAGTTTCGGGTGGGTACTAAGGGTTGCACACAATCATCTGCCATGCCTGCTTTATATATTCATTTTCGTTCCCTTGGTCACTAGGCTCAGGACCTATTAATTTTTGCTTCAGGATTTTTTTTTGATAGTGATGCTTCCCATTGATGAGGAGCATTCCATGAGCGATCTTTTCTGGCTTTCCCGTTCTCAGTTGCAGCGCATTGAGCCCTATTTTCCGCTGGCCCACGGCGTTCCGCGTGTTGACGACCAGCGTGTTATTTCCGGGATCATCCATGTCATTCGCAATGGTCTTCGTTGGCGTGATGCGCCGAAGGAATACGGACCACGCAAAACGCGAAGCTGCACTCATCGAATGGCAGCAAATTTGTGTTGCATAAATCACCCTACCCGTCGACAAACTGAGACGAGTTCGCATTCGTCTGACAGCACCGCCATTCACTTTCGCTGTTTTTGCAGCGTTTCTTTTTCTTCTGATTTTACCGGCAATTTCCGACGCTTAGCAGCGGCCGTTTTGTGGTGAGACGGCTTTTCTTGCTGTGTTCTGCGTATTTATCTCAAAAGTCTCAGTCGGCCTTTTTCGGCAGTTCCCTTGGGGAGCAATTCCCTAATTAACAGGGAATTTACAGGGAAATCGCTTTGTTTCGGGCCGTTTTGGCCGTTTTTTCGTTGATTTTGTCGTGATTATTGCCGTCAATTCAGGGGGTTAGACGGCATTTCCCTGTTAATTGAGAAACAGGGAATCTAATTTCTGATAACAGGGAACAGCGAGACTGATAACAGGAATTAAGATGACAATAACAGGGAGACCTGTTTATCCCAATCTAGCGGTATTTTCATGGCAATGATTTGGCCCGCTGTGAACTTAGGATCAACGCTACCATCAAGAATAGCTTCTTGAACGCGGGGCGCCAAGAACGCCAACTTTGACCGGGTCCGAATATATGCAGGCGTTACCCCCTCACGTTCGGCGATCGCCTTTAGTTGGGTACCGGCCTTTAGCTGATCGACCCACGCGTGGGCCTGATCAAGCAGCTTGAGCAGCGTTTGGTCTGGCGCGCTCACGTAGTCACCAATAACAATCTTTCTCTCAACGCCTCGCTTTTTTAGCTGCAGGCTGGTCGAGAACTTAACAAATACGGGATCGAGTTGGTCCTCTTTAATCTTGAACCACTTACAGATTCCGACTGGCGATAGACTAATGGCCAGGTCCTTCTGAGACAGTTCGATCTTGGCAATCACCTCCGTGATCGTTGGACAAGACTGGCTGATTATTTTGGTCGCCAATTCCATTGCCGTTTTATTGACCATGGCAAGTTGATCGAGGCTCAGCCCATGACAGATGGTCATACGCTTGGCGTGGGCTTCAAGATGGTCGGCAACGAGGGTTTTCACTTGTCGCTCCAAGTCCGCTGCCGGCAATCGCCAAGCTGATGGATCAGGAGTTCCGCCAATCAACCTATTTGAGACATAGTAACGGTATCGCTTGCTGCCCTTCGTCGCATAGGTCGGGGTTAAACGATCGCCTGTCTCATCAAAAATGATCCCGGCTAATAGGTTGGTCGCACCACTCGGCGCATACGTGATCCCGCGGGCTTTGTTGCTGGCATCAGAAAGCTTTTGTTGAACCCGGTCCCACAGAGCTTGATCAATAATAGCGGAATGTCGACCGGGATATGTTTTATCACGATGCCTGATCTGACCCAGATACAGGGGATTGCGGAGAATGTAATAGACCTGCCCCCGCGAAAGCGGCTTACCGCCAACGGATTTGCCCGAACTGAAGATGCGGCGTTTTGATACGATCTTGCGTTCGTCAGCGGCTTCCTTGACCGCCTGCAAACAACCGTGTTGATCGTAGAGCTCGAACAGCTTGCGTACGACGTCTGCTTCCACTTGATTGATCACAAGCGTCCGCTCGCTTGGATCTGGATGCTTGTCGTAGCCGAGCGGGCAAACACCTCCCATCCAGAGACCTTTCTTTTTAGACGCCGCGATCTTGTCTCTGATCCGCTCTGCCGTCACTTCACGCTCGAACTGCGCAAACGACAACAATACGTTCAAGGTCAGCCGTCCCATAGATGATGACGTATTGAAGGCCTGGGTTACGGAGACAAACGAACAGTTGGCCGCTTCCAAGCGTTCGACCAGTTTGGCAAAGTCGGCTAACGAGCGGGTCAGGCGATCTATCTTATATACCACGACCATATCAACGAGACCGGCATCAATATCATCAAGCAAGCCCTGCACGCCCGGCCGATCCAACGTACCGCCCGAGATGCCACCATCGTCATAGCGTTTCTTGATAAGCTTCCAGCCCTCGTGTCGTTGACTGGCAATGTAGCTGGCACAGGCCTCATATTGGGCATCTAACGAATTGAAGGATTGATCCAGCCCTTCTTCTGACGACTTCCGCGTATAAATCGCGCAACGGATCTTTGCTTTGCTCATGATCTTTTATCCAAACCAAAGAACCTGGGGCCTGACCAATGGGCGCCGGTGATTGCCCGGGCAATCGCAGAGAGGGACCGATAAGTCTGACCATGCCAGTCATAACCAGCCTCAGAG
>JAURPI010000010.1 GCA_030835385.1 Alphaproteobacteria bacterium
GCAAACGGTTCGGGCGGGAGATTACTCTATTTTCGGTATGGTACGAGCTGCGCTGGGGTATCACGCTATGCCTGATTCTGACCGTAAGCCTGATAACCGCGATTTTCTACTATCACCCCTCGACAAAATCCGCCACGTCCGTGTTCCGGACTGTGGCTGTGCTACCGCAGATCAACGGTCGAGTGGCTGAGACATTCGTCGAACTCAACCAGCGGGTGGAGAAAGGTCAGCCCTTGCTAAGGCTGGACAGTTCCGAGCAGCAAGCCGATGTTGAGACTGCCCGCCGGCGTATAGCGGAGATCGGGGCCGACATGGTCGTGGCCGAATCCAGGCTCGCGGAAGCGGAGGGCCGCATTATCCAGGCGCAAGGCAGGCTGCAGCAGGCCTTAGATGAGCTCGAGGCCCGTTCGCAAGCAAACCTCAAAAACGCCGGCACTTTCTCGGATCGAGAGGTCGAGCGGATGCGTATCCGTGTTGACACAGAGCAGGGCGCCCTGGACTCGGCACTAGCAAGCCGTGACGCCACCCAGTCGGAAATTGAATTCAAGCTCCCCGCTCGGAAGGCGAGCGCTGAGGCGGCATTGGCGGAGGCCGAGATCGAGCTCGAGAAGACTTTAATCGTGGCAGGGACAGCCGGTACCGTACAGCAATTCGCGGTAAAGCCGGGCGATGTGGTCAACCCGATGCTCAGACCCGCCGGCGTGCTAGTGCCGGATCTCGAGGTGACTCGAGTGTTAGCCGGTTTTGGGCAGATCGGGGCTCAGGTGTTAAAGGTGGGCATGATCGGCGAGATAACCTGTATCGCTAAACCCTGGCAGATCGTACCGGTGGTGGTGACCGAGGTCCAGGACGTTATCGCCGCAGGCCAGGTGCGCTCGACCGACACTTTGCTCGACGTGCAACACTTCGCTAAACCGGGCTCCGTCACCGCCATCATGGAGCCACTCAACCCCGGCCAGCTGGACGACCTGCCCCAGGGTGGAAGCTGCATCGCCAATGCCTATACCAGCAACCATGAGGCTTTGCAGGATCCTGAAATTGGCACCTTGCAACGGCTAGGGCTCCATGCCATCGACACCATTGGCGTGGTCCACGCAATGATTCTGCGCATACAAGCCCTGCTCCTGCCGGTCCAGACCTTGGTTCTGGGAGGGCATTGATTTTGAAAAACAGCCCAAGATTACCTGACGTTCAGAAATGGCCGGACGAAGCTCACGCCAAAGTCCTGCCTGACCCGCTTCACACAAAATAGAGTTTTATACGATGAGTAAGAAACACAATCAAATAAGTGCGCTTGATCGCTTTGTCGCAAGTGCGTTGATGTTGATAACGCCTGAATACAAGGCTGTTCGCAATGCACGCCTAAAGTCAACGGTGCGAATGCAAGACAAGCAGTCTGGTTTTCATATCAAACCTGAGTACACGCAGATAGAAGGTAAGAGTATTCGTTTCGCACGAGGCGGCTCGGAAGGCAAGCCAACCATTTTGCTGCTCAATCCTTTACCCCAAAGCATCTTGTGCTATGAGCAAATCTGGCCGCTACTTGCCCAGAATTTTCAGCTCTTTGCTTATGATCTCCCTGGGTTCGGTGGCAGTGAAGGCGGCGCCGAAGTGATGAATACGGAAACTCAAAGTCGAATTCTTGCGGAGTTTGTAAGCCAGATGCACATCTCTGATTTCCACCTGGTCGGCCCCGATATTGGTATGCCGGTAGCGCTTCACTACGCGTTGCGAGGTGACTGCCGTGCAAAAAGCCTTGTAATCGGAGATGGCCCATGCGTATCACCTACATTCAACGGTTCCATCATAGATCGCATGGTTGATTCAGCTTTGTGGCGCCTCATTTTTCGAATTGGTGGAGCTGGGACATTTGTGGCGGGAGCAAACAAGCTTTGCTATGTCAATTACACCCCAGGTCCCGAAGAGCTCGCCGACTACGTTTCCTCCTATAAAGGCAGGATCGGTTCTGTCATGGAGTGGTTTCGCACCTATCCGGAAATAATTGACTCAATCCAGCCGCGCCTGTCAGAAATCAAAATACCCATACAAATTTTCTGGGGAGACCTCGATCAGTTGCTGCTCGTCCAGACAGGCAAAAAAATTCACGAGCTTCTTCCAAAAAGCAAACTTACTGTTTTCGAAAACTGCGGGCATTTTTCATACCAGGACAGAAGCGATGAATTTGCGTCAATGGTCTCTGACTGGGTGATTGAAAACAGTTCCAGCGACTAAATAAGGGCATTTAGCAGACTGAGGAAGTGATTCTTTCAAAGAAATGAGCACCGTTTCGTTTTGAATTCCTATCAACGAGCCCTAATCACCGCCACACTATTTGCACTTCTATCCTGTACGGAAGAGCCCCGGCAAGATGCGAGCGCAATATCCGAAATTTCTGCCAAAGTGGATGCGTTAGATCATCAAATAAAGGCCGCGATAGCACCGTATGACTGGCAGCTATCTCTAGATCATCACAGAATGGCGCAAAAGGAAAATGCGTATACGCCACCCGCGATAGCGACGTTATTTTCAGACCCAGAAGTCAATTCAATAATTCTTGAAAATAATGATCAATTGATCGCGCTCGATCTTCCTTTCAAATTGCTGGCGTATTCTGAGCCTGGTGGCGATGATGCAATATTGGCCTACACGTCTGCCGAATTCATCGCGAGCCGCCATGACTTACCTGACAGTTTGCTGGTGAATTACTCGGAGAAACTGAATTCAGTTTTGAATTTAGTCGACAACTCCACGATCTCAGAAGTTGAAACAGACCTGATAGAAAAAGGCTTTGCGATTGTAAAAATAAAATCTGACTTCGACTTTGGAACTACGATAGAAAAACTGAAAGCAACTATTAACTCACTACCGGACACAATATGGTTTGGTGAACTGGACTTCCAGGATGATGCTAACAAACTTGGCATTGAGTTAAATCCTACACGACTTCTGTTATTTGGCGCTCCTGAGCCTGGAGCCGAAGCGATGAAAAGCACGCCCAAATTGGGACTCGATGCTTTTTGTCAAAAACTACTCGTGTTCGAAGATGAAGGAGGCGCTGTCTGGGCTGCCTATAACGACATAACCGCCTTCTCTGACCTGTACTACGCTAAGGCAACCCTGCCTCAAAGGGTGATTAAACGGCGACTTAAAAGCACAATTTCCAATACTCTGGAGCAGAAATAAAAATGAAATTTTTCACGGCAACGTTAACCTTCACGATTATTCTGGGAATCGGCGGTGTTAATGCTCAAGAACCCGATAGGTCCGTACTCCCCATAGCCGAGAAATTTCAAGGAGAGATTGGAACCACTTACAAAAACTCTAAACAAAGTTTTCAGCAAGGAATTCGAGCACCGGAAGGGGCGCCCAATGTCATTCTTGTGATGCTAGATGACGTAGGCTTTGGGCAATTGGGCGTTAACGGTGGGCTAATCGCTACACCAGAGTTAGACAAGCTGTCCAAGGAGGGGCTTTTTTACAATAATTTTCACACAACGAGTATCTGCTCCCCTACCAGAGCTGCCTTGATGACCGGCAGAAATCATCACCAAGTAGGATTCGGAACTATCACTGAGATGTCTACCGGGTACCCCGGTTACAACAGCATAATTCCCTCTGAGGCAGCAACACTGCCCATGGTTTTGAAACTAAATGGGTATAACACGTCACTGTTTGGCAAGTGGCACAACACCCCGGATTGGGTAGTGAATCCATCTGGTCCTTATGATCTCTGGCCAACCGGGCTGGGTTTTGAGTATTTCTATGGATGGTTTGGCGGGGAAACTAGCCAGTATCAACCTCAATTGTGGGAAAATACCACTCCTGTTGAGCCGCCTTATTCTTATAAGGACGGATATCATCTAACGGTAGACCTGGTCGATCAGGCAATTGGCTGGATTTCCCAGCAAAAATCCATCGCGCCAGACAAACCTTATTTCATGCATTTCGCCCCGGGTGCAGTCCATTCGCCAATCCATGCTCCCAAAGAGTGGATCGAGAAATTTAGAGGACATTTCGATGAGGGTTGGGATGTATACAGAGAACGGGCATTTAATAGGCAGAAAGAACTGGGGACTATTCCTGCGAACGCAAAATTAACTCCGCGGCCTGAATCGATTCCTTCCTGGGAGTCAATGTCAGAGAAAGAGAAAATAGTCTACGCAAGGCAGGCTGAAGTAGTCGCGGGTTATTTGGCTCATGCAGATCACCATATAGGCAGGTTGTTAGCGGCCGCCCGATCTCTTCCTGGTGGCGAGAACACGATGATTATCTACATTACTGGTGATAATGGTGCGTCGCCTGAAGGAAGTATGACCGGTACCGAAAATAATATGCTGACGCAAAATGGATTGAAGGCGAATATTGAAGCGCAATACAAGGTATTGGACGAATTGGGCAGCTACAAACATGAGAATCATTATGGCGTGCCGTGGTCTTGGGCGTGGAGCACTCCGTTTCAATGGATGAAAAGGGTTGCGTCGCATTATGGCGGAACTAAAAACAGCGTAATCATCAGCTATCCTAATCAAATTACAGAGCCTGGATCAGTCCGTGAGCAATTCCATCATGTCATCGATATAGCACCAACAATTTATGAAGTGGCGAACATACCAGAACCGACTGAAGTTCTAGGCGCTCCTCAGATACCGATAGCTGGTGTAAGCATGGCGTACACCTTTAACGATAAGGACGCGGCTGACAGAAGAACAACCCAATACTTTGAGGTAGAGGGAAGACGCGCTATCTATCATGAAGGCTGGATGGCTGCCGCGATGCATAGCGTGCCTTGGGAACTAATTAATGCTACCGGCGAGTTTGAGCGAGACAAATGGGAGTTGTACAACGTAGCGAACGATTATTCTCAATATCGCGATTTGGCAGAAGTTAATCCAGAAAAGCTGGAAGAGCTAAAAACCATCTTCGATGAGCAGGCCAAGAAATATAACGTTTACCCATTGGACGATAGATGGGCTCAAAGAGCCAATAACCCTGAGAGGCCTTCAGTAAACAGCAAAGTATATAAATATCACTTCACTGCTGATACCCGCCGGTTGACAGAGGGCAGTGCGCCATCAGTGTTTCAAACCTCACACGTTATTACTGCCGAAATTGATGTTCCTGAAGAAGGCGGTAACGGTGTAATTGTGGCTATGGGCGGCAGGACTGCGGGCTATACCTTGTACATGATGGATGGTTACCTAAATTACGAATACAACTGGTTCACGCGAGAATATTATCTAACACAATCAGAAAACATAATTGACCCAGGAAAACATACGGTGAAAATGGTGTATGAGCAAAAGCCATTTAGGCCGTTCGTAGATCTGACGGGGGGAACAGTTAAGTTATACGTAGATGACGTTTTAGTCGGAGAAGGCAAGACGGACAAAATGGTTTTTGGAAAATATACGTTGACCGAAACCCTGGATATTGGTGTTGATTTGGGCTCATCTGTTTCTCAACAATATGAGCCAATGGAACCCTTTGCGTTTAATGGAAAAATCAACTATGTCGATTATGATATTTCCCCGACCAGACCTGAAATCTTAGAAAATTAAAAGACGATGTTGGTGTTTTTGGGCGGGTCATGCTGGACGAGCACGGCGATTTGGTCTGGACAAACAGTGACGAAACCGTAACCCGCCAGCCGGCACGTAACGGCTAGCGGCGTGTCATGGACTCGTTCTTTCGAGTTTTCCCAAAGAGCCAGCTCTGATAGTCAGGCAAGTCGGCATTCAGTTCTCCTTCGGGTCGTTAGCCGTCTTGGCCAATGAAAAGCGCACTGGTTCCGCTCACAGGTGCACAGCTGAAGTCCAATGAAAAAGGCCGCTCACCTCAGCGAGCGGCCAGGAGCGGAGGTCGCGGTGCTCACTTTCAATCCAAACGTTTGGTGTTTTTGGTTAAAGCAGTTAGGCTAAACTGCGATGTCCAACTCGAAGATACCAAGCGTTGTCATTATTTAAAGAGCTCAAACGACGTAATGTCTTCAAAGTAGGCATTGCCTACGTTGTTGTTGCATGGCTCGTTCTCCAAGTCGCAGATGTGCTCTTCAATA
>JAURPI010000011.1 GCA_030835385.1 Alphaproteobacteria bacterium
CCGGTAATGCCCTGCCGCTGCTGCTGTCGTGGGCTATTCACGTGATCGCTACTAAATAACGCCTGTATTGCGCAGCACCTCTATACGTTCTGAGGACAAGCCAAGCCAATCAACATAAACTTTCAAGTTGTCTTCCCCTATCTCTGGTGCTTTACCGCTCACGATAGGTGGCGTTTCTGAGAGTTTGATAGGCGAACCAAAAGCCTCTACAGTGGCTGACGCCAACAGAACCGGCACGAACATATCGCGCGCTCTCAGGTGCGGGTCAGCAACAACCTCATCAATTTGCTTAATCGGTGTCAGGGCAATGCGGTCGCCTGCCATTGACTCAAGCTCAGCTTTCGTGCGTCCTGAAAACCAGCGGTGGAGAATTGGCTTGATGCGTCTATTGTAAATTTCGTCATCAAAACGCTTAACCATTGTATTTATCTCAGTGTCATCGATGAGCTCTGGCTCACCAAACACGTGGCATGAGTCGTTCCACAGCTTATCAGTGTAGGAGCCAAAGAAAACGTAGCCGTCTTTGCATTCGTACTGGCCATATGGCCTCGCAAAGGGATGTCCACTACCCAACGGCTTCGCAACGACGCCGTCGACAGTGTAATTCACGATCGCGCTCTCTGTCATTGTGACGACTGAATCTTGTTGTGATATGTCGACCATTTGCCCTAGCCCAGTTCTGTCCACCTCGCGTAACGCAGCCAAGATACCAATAGTCGCGTAGAACGACGCGGCGAGATCACCTATGATGCTCCCCATTCTCACTGGTGCTTGGTCAAGGTCACCGTTCATAGACCACAATCCGCCAGCGGCCTGCGCAGTACTATCGTAAGAAGGTCGTTTGGAATTGGGTCCCGTTTGACCAAAGCCGCTGATGCTGCAGTAAATCAGTCGCGCGTTGACTTCCTTGAGGGCGGAATAGTCGAGTCCCAGCTTTTGCATGGTGCCTGGTCGGAAGTTCTCGATAACGATGTCTGCTTTGCGTGCCATTTCAATAAATAGCTCTCTCCCTTCAGCATGCTTAAGATTCAAACTCGCACCAAGTTTATTTCGATTGTATTGAGCAAAATAAGCGCTGCCTGCTGACCTGCCATCGCTATCGGAGGCAAAGGGCGGGAAACTTCGAACGTAATCGGGCTCGGTCGGGTGCTCAACCTTAATAACGGTAGCTCCCAAATCCGCAAGCATCATTGCGCTGTATGGTCCGGCTACAACACGCGTGACATCCAACACGGTGATGCCTTCCAATGGGCGTTTACGCGCCTCCATCGATGCTCGTTGCATATTCACCTAGTTTCCTTTACGAAGTCACTTTTCACCAACCACCGGTAAGTAGCCACTCATCCAACATCTCCAATCTGTCGCAACCCCAAAATGGCTCGCCGTCAACAATCATAAAAGGGGAGCCAAACACACCTTTGTCGACAGACTTCCCTATACTTTGGCGAAGTAGCTCATTCGCTGTTCCACTGTCTAACCCCGACCGGAGTGCCGCTGGGTCAACACCAACCGCTCCAGCTAATTCAATGATTTTCTCCGAATCTGATAAATCGTTACCGAGCCTCCAATAACTATCGAAGATAACTTTTGAAAAGTTTTCTAACAGACTGGGCTCAAAGGCTTTCACCCAGTAAAAAGCCCGAGCAGCGGCACGTGGATCCATCATCGGATCGCTAACTTGCCGAGCGACCTTGAGCCCATGTTGACGCATATAGCGTGGAACGTCGCGGCGCACATAATCACCCTTGAGAGGTGTCTCTAAAAGTGGCTTAAGACCCATCACTTTCATGACAGACACACCGAGTAGCATACAGTGCCACTCTACCTGACGCCCGTGGCGCTCCGCAATTTGATTAATCCGCAAACTAGCGAAATAGCCGAATGCGGAGAGAAAATCAAAATAAAACTCGATCGCTGGCAGATCACTCTTTGCCTCGAGTGTAGGTGGCGATATATTTTCAACTGTCATACGCTTAGTGGATAGCTGCGTACATAATCTTTTCTTCCGTTGCCTCAGGCGAAGAAAATTCTTCCACCACTTTTCCCATGCGCTGCACGAGAATTCGGTCCGAAAGTGACATGATCTCTGGCAAGTAAGAGGAAATCACCACCACTGCTTTTCCCTCATCGGCTAGCTGATTGATCAGTTGGTGAATCTCTGCGATGGCGCCAACGTCCACTCCTCTTGTCGGCTCATCGAAGATGATGAGCTCCGGGTCTTGAATCAACGACTTGGAGATCACGACTTTCTGTTGGTTTCCGCCTGACAGCTCTATTGCCTTTACATCCTTACTAATGGCTCTGATATTCAGGCGCTTGATCCAGTGCTCACCGGACTCGCCCTCCTCACGACGAGACACCAGATCACGTTTTCCGCGCAGTTTGGCAAGCAGTCCTAAGTAAATGTTGCCAGCGATTGACTTTGTCTCAAAAAATCCTTCAAGCTTGCGATCCTCCGTGACGTAAGCGACACCATCCCTCACTGCAGGCGCTGGCACAAGGTACCGCACAGGTCGATCATTGAGCAGAATCTCGCCCCCGTGCATGAAGTCACGCTTGATAATGCCCGCGACCACCTTGAAGGTTTCGGTTCGCCCTGATCCAACTAATCCAAACACTCCAGTAACCTGTCCAGCGAATACTGACAGTGAGTTATTTTTGACCATTGCCGCCATCCGCAAATTTTGCACTGATAAAACGCGCTTCCCTTGCTGACGTACCGTGGTCTTCCTTTGTCCATAGTGCGTCTGTGAAAGGTCTCGGCCAACCATCTCTTTGACAATACGAGCTCGGTCAAAAGTGTCTTTGTCATCGGTTACAACGCGCTTCCCATCACGCAAGATAGTAATTCGATCAGATACCAAGAGAGCTTCCTCTAGGGCATGCGAGATGAAGATGATTGATACACCGCGTTTTTTTAGGTCGAGTACCAAGTCGAAAAAATATTTCTTCTCTTCTGGAGTGAGACTCGCAGTCGGCTCATCAAATATGATGACCTTCGCGTTATGTAATACAGCCCGGGCTATCTCAACCATCTGCTTTTTTGCAGCGCCAAGTAAACTTACTACGGCTGTTGGATCAACATCAAACTGCAGCGACTGCATGAATTGCTGCGCTTCGATATAAATGCCGCGCAAACGATTAAAGTACCGCTCTTGCCCCAAAAATAAGTTCTGTGCAACCGTCATTGTCGGGACTAAGCTGGTCTCCTGGAAGACCATAGCGATACCGATTCGGAGCGCATCGTTTGGTGTTTTTGGACTGACGTTGTGTCCGTCGACTAACATTTCGCCCGAACTTAGATTCACAACACCGGCCATCACTTTTGTCATGGTTGACTTGCCCGCACCATTCTCACCAACGATTGCATGAATTTCTCCGGACCGCAGGGAAAAATCTACCTCTTCTATCGCCGGGACACCAGCGTATACCTTGGTGGCTTTTCTTAGTTCTAAGACGGGGGGTGCAAATTCGGTCGTCATGCGCGCGCGCTCCTCTCGGCCTCGGCTAACGGCAGTTTCAATATACGCTGGCTCCCTTGAGCCAAAGCATACAGATCACCTTGACACTCTACGGCAGCGACCACACCGTGATTCTTGCCGTCAAAGCGACTATGCAATGAGTAAAGGATCTCACCGTTATTATTGAGACGGATGATCAAACCATAAGATCGCGGTGGCGCCCAAGGCTTGACCACGCCCATCATCTTGAGGTGAGCACCTTGCATTGGCTCAAGAAATGTGTTTCCTGAGTTAAGCGCTGGAGCAATCCAATATTGCGGTTCAACCTCTTTGAGCATTCGCTTGCGAAAGCTGTGTTCGCGTAGAACAAACTCTACAAGTTGAGTCCGTAACACAAAACAGGTAAGCCAATAACCACCTCCCGCAGCAGGTGACAGCCTAGATGGGTAGCCTGGTAGTCCACTGATTACGGCTTTTGGCGAATGATCATTACGAAAAGCGACCAGTCGATGACGCCAACTTTCACTGACCCATGCAGCACCATCTGCGTAGCAAACTCCATATGCATAAGATAACCCGCTAGCAACTGACCGGATATTGCCGTTTGCTGGATTTAACTCGAAAACTCGCCCAGATGCACCAAGACTCATCAAGTCAGTCTTCCAGTGTGCTGTCGACCGCCCAACCGAGCCATCCGTGACTAAGAGTAGGCCATCAGTGCTTGCGGTGATTGCATTGACAGCGTAAAACTGAATATCACCAGAGCCGCCCCAGCGCCTTCCGTCATAATCGCCACCGACAACGAGCACCTCGCGACCAGCAAGTGAGACAGCAATTCCACCATCCGGCAAGCACGCAATCGCAGTGACTGGAGCCTCAAAGTCATGAATTTTCTCCGATACATTACCCTTGTAGCGAAGAACACATGTTCCGTTTGCGACGAACAAGTGCTGACCGTCAGTTGCCAGGTCTTGAGCGGCTTCTAGAGAGTCCAAAACCTCCGCTGCTTCGATTACGTTGTTTGCTTTGAGAGGGCCATCAAATACCGGGACAGTTATTGCCGCATCGCCGCGTCCTAAAAGTCGATCCGTCAACTTAAGTATTGAATCGATCATCAGCTTTTCCCCCAACGCTTATCGTACTGGACGAAACTCGTGTCAACGTTGTCAAGCTTGATTCTTCCGATACGATTATTCATGATGCCACCTAGGTACAAATAGCCTCGGTGCTCTCGCATCGACGTGATCATCGGATGGTTCTTTCCTCCCATATCCCACAGGGTCTCCAAAACATCGCCATTCTCGTTAAACTTCAGAACACAGCCTGTGTTGATGTTTGGAAACAGCCACTCATCGCGTGGTACTCGCTTCGCCATCCGGGTCCGAAAGCCTGGCATTCTCCAGGCCAAATCCAGGGCCGGACATCGCATGCCCACAAGTGACATCCAGTAGTTACCGTCAGATGAATTATTGATGTTATCGGGAAAGCCAGGCAAGTTGTCCAGAACAATTTCTGTCTTGCCCTTCTTTGGCCCGTCAAACCAATAACGCTTTACTGTGCAACCCCATGTCTCAGCAAAAAGAAAGGATTTCCCGTCACTGGCAATGCAAACACCGTTCGGAAATTTGAGATTTCGGATGACTGTATTTGTTGTTCCTGTGTTGGTGTCGTAGCAGATGATTCGGCCGTTGCCACGAGCCTCGAGGCCGTCTGTAGCCCACTCATGCATTTCAAAGCGAACCGTGGCCTCGGAAAAGAAAATTAACCCATCATCCGTGATATCTAAATCATCTGCCAGACGCAAGCGACTATCGTCGTTAACTGAACTGTAACTACGGTTGGTCTCGTCAGTTACTTTTTCGACTTTTCGTTCTGGCGTAACCCGGTAGAGGCCCATCCCACCAATACAAACGTATAGATTGTCATTCCGATCAAATGCCATTCCCAGGGGAGTTCCACCAATATGCGCAAATATCTCCATTTTTTCGTAATCTGGCGCAAGAAATCTGACGATATCGCCATGCCTTGATCCTGCATACAAATTGTCATTACGGTCAAGAATAACGTCCTCAGGTCCTTCAATGCGCCCCAAGCCAATCGCCGTGGCCGGACGGAGCCGGTCGTTAATCGCCCACGGTGTACCGCAGTCAGCAGCAGTCGATGGTGCAGGCGGAAGCGCGTGATAGGTAGGACTCACGTATACCTTATTCACGATACGGTGTTTGTTTTTCAACCACCGGATGTCGATTGCGGCAGCCAATAACAAAATGGCGCCAAGCACCATCCTGTTGTATCCCCCGTCTAGTGACATCGTTGTCAAGCCGTTTATTATCAACAAGACGATGAGCGTGCCGACTAGAGCCTTCATCACGGAGCCTTTGCCCCCGCCAAGACTGATGCCCCCCAGTACCGCCGCCGTGAGAACTGTCACCTCCAAGCCAACGCCGATGTCTCCACCAGCCGTGGCCAAACGGGATGCAAAAAATATGCCGCCGATCGCAGTTAAAACCCCGCTGCTGACGTAACACATTGTTACCGTGCGGCGAACAGCAATGCCACTGTTATACGCTGAGCGACGGGACCCACCTATTGCAGTGATATGCCAGCCAGGCCTCAGGCGGGTCAACAAAATATGTCCCATTATTGCTATGGCCGCGTAGACGTATACGACGACGGGAATGCCCGCCCATTCGCCGTACCCAATGAAGTCCCACATCTCGGAATCTGGCATTCCCCCCGCAATCGCCGTCGCGTAATCTGCAGTTAACAACTCATACAGAGCACGGTAGATTATCAGCGTAATGAGGGTTGTTAAAAACGCACGTAATCTGAAGATGCCAATCAGGATTCCGTTCACAGCACCGAGCATCGCGCCGAAGATTAACGTCACTGGGATAGCGGCTGCGACTGGCCACTTCAACACATGCATCAAAAATAATGCACAAAAATTCGTTAGCGCAAACATCGAGCCTACTGATAGGTCAATTCCGCCCACAATCATCACCAAGGCCATGCCAAGGACGATGAAGCCAATCTCACCAGCTTGTCGACCCGTGTCAGCCAACGAAGCAGCCGATAAAAAATTGGGAATCGCCTCTGACAACACAAAGGCGACTATCAAAAGTACAGTTACCGGAATTGCCGTTTCCATCCATCGCTTGGCAAGAATTTCGCCAAGTACATGATCTGGCCAATAGTCGTAACGCCACCGCGTGAGTCTGTCGCGCCAGCTTTCCGCTGCGACACCATTCTTCGCTGCATGTGTCTCGTTCACGGTCAATCCCTAAAGAGGTCTGTGAGCTCCGATCTCGAATGAATTAATTCATTCAAAGATCGGGCGTTTCGATCACCAAAATACGATTGGTGCTATCCAAGCTTCCAGCATGTGCCAGTCGCCGAAGCATTAGCTTTAGTGATAGGGATAATGGTCGTGTAGATTGACCCCCTAGCATCCCCAGTTTTTCCCTGATTTTGCAAGAGCCACTTAATTGAGGAAGCCATGTTGCTAGCCTGAGTCGGTACGTCGTAGCTAAGGTTCAGGTCAAATGCACCGGAATTAACCTGATCACAAGCACCTTTCTGCTCCCCGCCGCCAGATGTTGCAAGGAATACCTTCCCGGTCAAGCCGGCCTCTTTCACGGCAGCGGCAGTCCCTATGTCCATGCCATCCCAGAACCCAACGATGCCACAGAGGTCCGGATGTTGTTTCAAGACGGTCTGCGTGATGCCCTTAGCTTTCGCTGCATCCCAGTCAGCCGCCTGACTTGAGACTACTTTAATGGCAGGATTTTGTGCCAGCACATTTTCAACCCCTTTAAGTTGATATGCGCTAGCCGCAGCAGATAACGCACCCTGGACAATAGCAATTTTGTTGGATTTCCCCTGGCAAGCCTTAACCACAGCTTTGGTGGCAAGCTCACCAATATCGACCCAGTCCACCCCGACGTACAAGACCGAATCGTAGTTGGAGCGCATGTTAACTTGAACTACCTGAATTCCCGCTCGTTCTGCGCGGCGCAGTAGCTTCGCGTAGGTCTGGACGTCTGGATTGTGAACCACCATGAGGTCGGGCTTTTCGCTGATGAGCGACGTTACTGCCTGCGCACCAGCACTGGTACTCCAGTTTGGGTCGCGCGACACCACATTCACACCGAGCGGTTCAAGTTCTTTTTTCAAACCTGCGAACCACCCTTGCGCAAGATCAAACCCCATCGCAACAGGAACAAACGCGACTGTCTTACCCGCGAGCGATTTTTTGTATGCGCCACGGAAAGGCTCATCCAACCCCTTGCCTTGCGCGAGGGCCACCTGCGCAGTGGCCATGGCCCCCAATGTCGCGATGCAAATCAAAGCATTTTTAAGGAACTTTTTGTTTTCCTGAATTCTCATGGTTGTCTCCGTTTCGAGCTCATTAACGCGCCTACCCGCAACACTGGGCGGCACAAAAATCCCTAGACCGCTTCGCTAGATGTCTCCTTGCTGAGCGGTTTCTTCGTTGCGAGGGTTTAAAAATGAATCGATAAGAATGGCTACTAGCAAGATGATCCCCTTGATGAGGTTTTGGGCTGAATACGAAATATCCAGGATCGTCATTCCATTAAGTAGCGTGCCAATCAAGGCGGTACCGATGATGACGTTAATGACACCGCCGCGCCCACCAGACAGTCCAATTCCTCCCAGCACCACGACTAAGATGACGTCATAAATAAGTGTTGAGTTGAATATGCGGGTAGGCATACTGTTGACCGATGCTGCCATTACCATTCCAGCGAAGGCACCAATCAGCGCAGCAATCACATACTGCAGAACGATCAGAGGCCGCGTTGGTATACCGGTCGTTCGCGCACCGATTGGGTTGTCACCGACCGCATACACAAAGGCGCCTAACCGTGTCTTTTTTAGGAAGAATGCAACCAAGACCGCGACTACGGCGAACATGATTACTGGCATAGGCACGCCCAAAAGAGTACCACGGCCCATCCAAGAGATTGGATCAAGCGAAGTACTCCATTGCACAACATCAAGCCGGAAGAACGCGACTTGACCCAGACCTGCTAGAAATAAGCCGGACGCTAACGTTGTGAATAGAGAAGGAATTTCGGCAAAGGCAATCAGCCATCCGTTAATCAGTCCGAAGACAAGCGCGATAACTACGGCGGCAAGAAGTGCCATCGACAACGGGTACCCTTCTTGAGCGAGCTGGAGCATCAGTCCAGCTGGTACAGCCAGCACCGCCACCATAGAAATATCAATGCCGCGTCCGATCACTACAACTGCCATCGCGAGGCCGAGAATGCCGAGAATCGCGACGTTTTGTAATAACCCAAGTAAATTACCCGCGCTGAAGAATCCCTTCAAAAAGATCGAAAAACTGATGAACATGAGCACAAAAATCGCGAACACGATGGTCTGCTGGCTGATGTTTTTACTAGCGGCTGCTGCGGTCACAGTCCTTTCCCTTCAATATCGGTCGATCTGACACACACCTCTTTCGCCATTGCCATGCATAAAGGCAACGATGTTCTGGTAAACGTTGTGAAGTCCTGAGTCAACATTTGCCCTCAGGCTATTGCACCCAGCATTAGCCTGGTGTCCCTTAGGTTACATATGTGATGGCTCGAGCAGATTCGAATAGAACGTGCTGTCAGGACTCAGGGGTGACAGGTATGAGCAACTTGTGCAGGCATCCTCGCCGGACTACCGAGCGGACATAACACGCTGGGGACTGCCGGAGGGAGAAAAGGTTTGGAGAGTCAAATACCTGCGGACAAGGATGGCTGACTTGCATAGACAATTCCCGCGCGTGCGAGCGTGCCGACTGGCCCGCAAGTGGTCACATTGAACAATGCGCTGCCAAAGGAGTTTAAATGAGTGAATGGGGTCCAATTTGGCCTTCAATGCGGGCGGAAGCGCATTTCCAAGACCGGGTTGTCACATGCTTTGTCGATCGTTTAAGCGGTTTGCAGCAGTTGCTTTTATCCGCATGCGAAAAAAACCCAAAAGGTGACGCGATAATCTGCGGCGACCAGCGGCTCAAATACCCTGACCTATTAATTCAAAGTACTCAGTTTGCTAGGGGTCTTGAAAAGCACGGGATCACGAAAGGTGACCGGGTCGCAATACTCCTAAATAATCGACTTGAGTTTGTAGTAGCCCTGTTTGCGATCGCAAGGTTAGGGGCGATAGCCGTACCGATAAGCGTCCGCGAGCAGGCCGTTGGCATTGCGTATGTTCTCGAACATTGTGGCGCCAAGGCCGTTGTGCATGAACCCGATTTGGCAGATTTATTACCGGTCATCGATGAGGCATCGCAGCTGAGGTATCGCATTGCAGTTGGGACATGTGATGGATCTGATTTTTTCAACGAATGGCTCCTGGATGACAAGCCATCGACAATTGCTGAAATCGCCGAAGAAGACACAGCTGTAATCCTTTACACATCTGGAACAACGGGTCGCCCAAAGGGCGCGATGTTGACAAACCTTGGCATAGTTCACTCTTCTATGCATTACCAAACAGCAATGGGCCTCTCTGCGGAGGATTGTTCCATCGCCGCTGTACCGCTGAGCCACGTTACAGGCCTGATTGCACTGATTACAACCATGATGCTGTGTGGCGGAAAGTTAGTGATCATGCCAAAGTTCAATGCCAAAGACTTTCTTAGCTTGGGACAACGCGAGAGGATGACGCATACACTAATGGTGCCGGCGATGTACAACCTTTGCCTGCTCCAAGAAGAATTCGTCCGGTGTGACTTGAGTCATTGGCGAATTGGCGGTTTTGGTGGCGCGCCGATGCCGATGGCAACTATTGAAACATTGAGGTACAAAATTCCGTCACTAACGCTGATGAACTGTTATGGATCGACGGAAACGACCTCACCAGCAACGATCATTCCGCAGGGGCAGGTTGAGCGCCACTTAGACTCTGTTGGCGTATCTGTGGCTTGCGCACAAATCAAAGTTATGGATGATGCTGGCTGCGAGGTACCACCTGGCACCTTAGGTGAGATATGGATCAAAGGACCAATGGTTGTTCCTGGATATTGGAATAACTCTGAAGCAACCTCTGAAAATTTTATGGCTGGTTTCTGGCGGTCAGGCGATATAGGGTCCATTGACGTCGACGGTTATGTCAAGGTAGTTGACCGCAAGAAAGATATGATCAATCGGGGGGGCTACAAGATATACACAACCGAAGTTGAAAACGTTTTGTACTCGCATCCAAAGGTCGAGGAGTGTGCGGTAGTGTCGAAGCCATGCACTGTATTGGGCGAGCGCGTGCATGCGTTCATAATGACAAACGACGATAGTGTAAAGTCGGAGGAGCTCACTGCATATTGCGAAACGAGACTGTCTGACTATAAAGTTCCGGAAAGTTTTACATTGACCAAACAAGCTTTACCGCGCAATGCGAATGGAAAGCTACTTAAGAAAGTTATGCGAGATTCGCTAATAGAGAGGACTACAACTTAGGACTTGCCCTCAATTGTCAGGGTCCGCCAGGTTCTCCACTCGAGCGCATAACGCCAGCAAAAGCTCCTTTGTCGGCAGCTTCAGGAACTGCG
>JAURPI010000012.1 GCA_030835385.1 Alphaproteobacteria bacterium
CACGTTAAGCATGAGATTCACATCATGCCGGGCGGCTTTGTCGGGGACCCTCTAGGCGGGTACGTTTACCACTACGGCACCAACAATTTTTCCATCGGCCGGAACAATCAGGACGAGATCAGTATTGGCTTTGCTAATGCTGTCCCCGTGCCACCAACCCCGCAGCCCGAAGGTCGGCCTCTTCGCATTTTGGAAGTCGGTTGCACGATCGGCCGGATTACCGTTGCGTTGAAAGAAAGATTCCCAGACGCAGAAGTGTGGGGCATCGATGCTGGTGGACCTATGGTTCGTTATGCCCATATGCGCGCGGTAGATTTAGGTGTGGATGTTAATTTTGCGCAGCGCTTGGCTGAGGATACTAAGTTTGAAGACGGCTATTTCGACGTTGTGATGTCCTACATCCTACACCACGAAATGCCGGCAGAGATTTCAAAGCAGACGGTTAATGAGATTCATCGAATTCTGCGGCCTGGCGGGATTTACTTTCCCATCGACTTCTACACAGGGGAAAACAAGCCGAGTCCGAACGCTAGCCAAAAATACCGTCACTGGTGGGATCATCGTTGGAACAATGAAATTTGGTGGGAAGAATACACCAACCTTGATCTCTTTGGCGAGATGCAGACAGCGGGTTTCGAGACCACAGAAGATGGCCCGGCAGCTTGGATTGGCCGCAAAAACCTGATGGGCACCAAGCCCGTTTAAGCGTCCACGAGATCTTCTAGCGATTCAAATTCTTTGCTTTTACGACGATCTGGGGTCATCATAGGTCCATAACCTTTCTAATTTGGTCCTATCTCCGAGGAGGAGCTGTGATGATCGATCGCCGTACTCTTTTTGGTGCCTCTGCCGCGACGGCCTCATTTGTGACGTCATTGTTTAAAGGCAGCTCCGCTGCAGCGAATACGGGCGCTAATTATACATTTAAGGACGTTGAAAAGCGTGGCACGCGCGGTCGCCTTGAACGTCTGCCAGCTTTGGATTTGGAAAGTAGTCAGGATTTCTTGACGGGCTTTCGCAACTTTGTAAATCGCGACATGCGAAAAGCGGCCCAAGAGCGGATTGCCGTTTTGATGGAAGAGCGTGGCCTCAGCGCGAACGATGATTTGCCCCTCGACGAACTGCTGCCGATAATTAAAAACGATCATCTGATCATGGGTAGTGTGCGTGGATGGGTATCTAATCAGCAGCTGACTTGGAAACAGGTCCAGGATTACTTCCATACCCATGCTGACGAATACATGGCAGAGATGGAATCGGCTGATAATTCTGGGCCGGGTTCACTTGAACTAAATCCGGATATGGAAATTCCTGAATACACCAAGCATGAAATACATATTCAACCTGGCGGGTATGTCGGTGACCCGTTTGCAGGTTACATCAACTATTACGGCGTCAATAATTTCTATGGCGGCAGCAATTACGATGACGAAGTCCAAGCGGCTATCGCGGAACGGGTTCAAATTCCCCGTGACGGAAAACCGATCAAACGTATTTTAGACTTAGGTTGTGCAACTGGCCGATTAACATTTGCCATGAAAGACCGGTTCCCCGATGCAGAAGTGTGGGGGATTGATGTGGGCGGACCAATGGTTCGGTTTGCTCATACGCGTGGGGTTGACCTTGGAAAAGATGTGCACTTCGCGCAGCGTTTGGCGGAAGACACCAAGTTCCCGGACAATCACTTCGATCTGGTTATTTCTTACATTATGTTCCACGAAGTGACGTCAGAAGCGCAGGATAAGATAATCGCTGAAGCGAAGCGCGTTCTTCGTCCTGGCGGCGTATTCTTCCCGATGGATTTCCTCACCGGTAAGCAGGCGCCAAAGAATACGGCCTATCGTACGTTCGCGATTTGGCAGGATCATAAGTTTAACGGCGAGCCATGGCGTATGGAGTATTCATCTCGCGATTTTGGCGAGCTTGTTAAAAAACATGGTTTTGAAACGGATGAAAGTATCCGACCGGCTCGTCGAGGACATGGTGCGATCATGGGGACGAAGCCTGCATAAGATCCAATTAGAACTCCTAAATGAGTAAAGAGCTCGGCATAAAAAGGCCGGGCTCTTTTTTTCTCCGCCTTATGGTGAAGATGAGAAGGGCGCGATAAACTCTTGGGTATGAACGAAGAAAGTGAATTCCAGCGTTTATTCCATGAGCTACAGCCTTTGCTGCGGCGATTTCTTATCGCACGTTTTGGCAATGAGGCAGATGCCGACGACGTAGTCCAAGATGCTTTGGTTAAGCTGCATCAGGTGGCGCAAACTGAGAAGATCGAAAACCCTAAGGCGCTGGCCTTTAGTATTGCGCGGAACCTAGGCAGGCTCAGGCGCGAAGTTTTTAATGCTGAGTGGTTCTCAACCATTAACCAGGCCCAGACTGTCATCAGAAAGGGGCTCAAACAGTATAATCATGTCAGGCCTCATCAGGCCCTCAACATGAGACCCCCCATCCCAGAAACTCTAATCGAAAGTGGCCCATAGCCAGAGGGCTTTACACCGCGTCGCCAAGAATAAGGGCTTTGGCATATTCGGGAGCGATGAGGTGACAATACAAGGCGCCGCGAAAGCGATCCGGGGCCATCTTGAATAGAATATTGGTCCAATCGATTTGCATGCGCTTGCTTTGAATGTGCAGGGCGCCATTCTCACCGCGCGTGACAAAGTCAAAAGGCTTTGTCCAAGATTGCCCTGTCATCACTGATATATCTTCTTCAAAGACAATCTGAGCATCGGTAAGGGCGCGCCGCTCTGCCTCTTCTGGTGTCAGGCTTGCGATGACCGCAGCAATATTTTCTCGGTTGATTGCGGCGCACGTCCTCGCCTCGTTATTGGCTTTGTCTTCGCCATATACTTCTTGAATGTGATCCGGTGTCTTCATTTTGCACGACACCATTCGTGGTAGGCCGTCTTCACCCAGTGTTGTGAACTGCTCATTCCGGAGCGGGTCAACGCTGGCCTTGGAGAGGACAAAAGCCTCGTAGTCGGGGTGGACGACATTCTCGGCAGGAACCTTGTTGCCCATGATCGAGGTTTGTATTGAAGTGCAAAAGGTCTCTGTGATGACGGCCTGACCTTCCGCCGCCGATGAACTGTTGGCCGCCAAAACGGAAGCAAGAATTGTTAAGACGAAAAATCCGAATTTCTTCATTCCAAACCCTCTCATTCAACTAGTCGTCATGTGGTGTTGGCATAGGTAAAACATTGGCCATTAGAACCGCTAGGACCAATAGCGCAGAGCATATGATAAACGGTGTCGAAGGATTCATTTGATACGTCAAAGTCCCGAGGATTGGGCCGATCATAAATCCGACTGCTTGGAATGCCCCTGTTAATCCAGCCATGCTGCCTTGGTTCTCAGGGCCGGCGGCCAGTGATGCGGCAGTCATGTAAGCTGGCCAGCCAACTCCGCTGCCGAGGCCAAAGAGACCCATAGCCCCGATAAGAGCCCAATAACTTGGCGCCAACATGATGAGTAAGACGGCTGTAAAAGCGACAGGCATACCCACATTGATCATCCGGCGCGGCGGCCACTTAAGCCGCGGAATCACTCCTATCTGGATGATGATTTGCGCAATAGCAGATACGAATAAGGCTATCCCAACCCCACGGGCTGTCTCAGCGGTGCTGAGTTCGAACGTATCCTGCATGTGGAAACCGAGAATGACGATCATCGTCACATTGCCGAGGATGAGAACCATAAATCCGCCAGCAATACTCAGCACGGCAGGCGTCATGATATGTCGAAATCCAACTTTATCAGACTGCTTGTGCCGATCCGGCTCATGTAGGCAGTAAATATAAAGCGCCACTGCAGCGACGCCCATCAGGGTCACAATGTAGAAAGGAGCGGTTGGAGATAGCGAGGAAAACCCAGCCGCGATTGCCGGTCCGACGACGGATCCAAATCCCCAAGCGGCTGTGATCATTGCAACACCGCCGGCGCGATTTTCTTTGCTGGTCATGTCGGCAACCATCGCCATTGTCGCTGGGTAGATGGCACCGGAGGAGAGGGTATAAAGACTGCGAACGCCCACGAGGATAAGGAAGCACATAAAAGCGCTAATGGTTCCTGCAAGTCTCATATCGATAGTGAACGCAAAGGCAGCGGTCATAAGTACGTAGCCGACGGCCCCGACCAAAATGACGTTCTTTCTGCCCCAATCTTCACTGATCCGCCCCCAAACGGGGCCAGTAATCAGCATGAAAGCCCCGCCGACGGCTAAGATCACTCCAACCTGCCACTCGAGAAAGCCCATATCGCGGCCGAGGGGCGGGAGGATTGTAATCAGGAAGTTGTTGCCAATAGCGCTAATCAGCATGCCGTAGGCCAGCACGATGCCGGTGGTTTTTGGAAGGGATCCCGTGGCGGTAAAGTTGCTCGTCGTGTCTGTCATTCTAAACCTTTATGTCGTGTCGTACTGCTTACGGGGTCACTTACGATCGCCGATCACTCTCGTGCCAGACACCCTGACAGATGTCCGTAGAACGGGCAGCGGTGTTATGATCCGCTAAAAGCACGGATGCAAAGAAAAAACCGCGGTTTTTCATACATTTCCGAGGATAATCCGCCGAGCGAGCAGGTTTTCTCGGGATCAAAAACTGAAAAAAATTGATCCCGATCAATCCGGTTTCGATCTAATAACCCCATAGATAACGTATACTTATCGTAATCGGGCTCGTCGGGGGCCCAGGCCGACATTGGGAGACTCCGCCATGTATGTGAATTTTTGGTACCCGGTTTGTATCAGTGACGAGCTCACAGACAAACCTATCCGCGTGCGTATCCTCAAGCACGACTTTGTTGCTTTTAGGGACAATGAAGGTAAGCCGGCTTTGTTGGCAGATACCTGTGTTCACCGTGGCGGCGCGCTGTCAGGCGGTAAGTGTAAAGAAGATGGCACAGTTCAATGTCCGTATCACGGCTGGCGCTTCACCAGCGAAGGCATTTGCACCCGCATTCCTTCGCTAGGTATTGATGGCAAAATACCAGCCCGCGCGCGCGTCGACGCTTATCCGACAATTGACAAGTATGGTCTTGTTTTCGCCTTCCTCGGCGATTTGCCCGAAGCTGAACGTCCCCCGATCATGCCCATTGACGAGTATGACGAAGATGGCTGGCGCCCGACAATTCAAACTTTCGACGTAGACTATAACTACGAGCGATCCATTGAGAATGGTCTCGATCCGGCCCACAACGAATATGTGCACTCGACTCACGGCTATAACGGCGAGAAAGAAGAAGAATACAAGGTAAACGAACTCGAGCACTATAAGAACAACGACTGGGGCTTTGGATTTATGCACACGTTCGATGCTCCACCATTGAAGAACTGGCTGATGAAGCGGTTCCGCAAGGAAGGCGGCAAGATGCAGGCCGGATCTGGAACGTATGGTCCTAACCACATGTGGACCTACATTCACTTGTCCGAGACCATGCACATGCATCAGTACATGTTCGAAGCGCCTATTGAAGAAGCAAAGACACGCATCTTCTTGGTCAACTTGCGCAATATGGCCATTACTAAACGGGAATGGCTAAACAGGTTCCTTGATAAGAAAATCAAAGAGCGCAACATGTTTATTGCGAACGAGGATATCGTTGTTGTTGAAAAACTGGAGCCAAAGATGACTCCACCAACGACAACCAAAGAAGTCTTGATGCCCCATGACCGTGTGATCGTTCAGTACCGTGGAATGCTGAAACAATGGGAGCAAAAAGGGTGGCGCCTTGATCACGAAGCCCTAAACGCAATTAAAGCCAAGGGGGATGCGATCACGGCCATTCCTTGCCCCGCACGGAAAGATTCAAAAGGATGGGTGCTTGATCCAGCGCCCGTGTTTGAGGCCCTGCCAGAGGCTGAGCCCATTCGTGAGGCTGCTGAATAACTTTTCTATACAAAACCTAGTTTGGAAAACGCCGGTCCTTGTGGCCGGCGTTTTCTTTTGTCGCAGGGGTTGCGCCCCGGCGCCGGTTTAAGAAAACTGCTCTCCTTGTAACAAAGGAGACGCCAACATGAAAAAAGTGGTGAGCGATGTCATCGTAAAAGGGTGGCAGCCGGAAACAGAAGAAACCCACAAGAGATGGCTGCTTGCCAAACACCCGGACGGCACGCCAAAAGTAGATGATTTCATGATGGTGGAGGATGTCGTACCAGCACCAGCACCTGGTCAGCTCTTGGTACGTAATCTGTATTTATCGGTTGATCCATTTCAGCGCTTGGTCATGAACGCGACGCCACGGAATGTTGAAGTGGTGCCATTGTATGGCGTGATGCTAGGCGACGTCGTAGGCGAGGTTGTGAAATCTCATCATCCTGATTTCAAGGATGGTGACGTCGTCAACGGCGTTTTGGGATGGCAGAATTATGCGCTCACACGAGGTGGGGGGCACTATATCCACAATAGGTCAGGGTTGCGTGTCGTCGATGAAACCCTGGGCCCGCTGAACACCGCGGCCAGTGTGCTTGGGCGTCCTGGAATGACCGCTTATTTTTCAATGATATTGGAATGCAAACCCAAACCAGGTGACGTAATGGTCGTCACGACCGCGGCAGGGGCTGTCGGACACTTGGCAGGACAGATCGGAAAAATTCACGGGGCGACGGTGATCGGCATCACATCTTCTGAAGAGAAGATCCGATTTATCACCGAGGAAATGGGGTTCGACGCGGGCATTAACTACAAAGAGGTCAACGACATTGCCGCGGCGGTCAAGCGTGAATGCCCAAAAGGTGTCGATATTTACTACGACAATGTTGGCGGTCCGATGGCCGAGGCGATTCTCTCCCAACTCAACCCTGGCGGCCGTGTGTCATATGTCGGCTCCACGGAGCAGTACAACACATTCGAAGAAGACGGTTCGCCGTGGACGTGGAAGATGGATAAACCAATGTTCATCATCCACGATTATGTTGAGCGTTACGACGAAGGCCGTAAGGCGATGAGTGAGTGGATTAAAGACGGCAAGCTCAAGTATCGAGACGATATCGTTGACGGGCTCGAGAATGCGCCAGACGCTTTTATTGGCTTGTTCCAAGGCACCAATGTGGGCAAACGCTTAGTCCGCGTGAATGAAATACGACTGACCGGTGAGCTAGCCTAGTTGGCGTTCGCAGCGAGTAGGTCCTCTGGTTTTACGCGTTGCGTTTGACGGAGTTGATCATCCCAGTCGCCTGTCAAAAATGCGCTGATATCTGAGGCAACGAGTTCAGGCTCTTCAATGTAGGGATAGTGTCCCAACTCCTCATATTTTTTTATGATCGTCGGCGCACCTGTCATCCACAGCTGAATGACATTGGCTTCCAAATGCATAACCGTGGGATTCTTCATGCCCCAAAATATGGCTGTTGGAGCGGTGATGTCATCCAGAACGTCTGATGGATCGCCGGTTATGTAGTTGCGCCGAAACAATGCGCCTGTTTCATATCGATCATCGCGCCGGTTCATGTCGTAGTTCATTTCCACATGCCAATCGAAGGGCGGCCGCTTTGTAACGGTTTGCGAAAGTGATGCCCGCCACCAATCCATGCTTTGATGATTGCTGGAGACCCACCGGCCAAAAGCCGTGCCGCGTTCTCTGTTCGGGTTCGTGACAGCTGTGCGTGGCATACCCGCAGAGTTGATTAAGACAAACCGATTGATTTTTTCTGGATTGGTCGCGGCATAGCGGAAGGCGACTGTCCCGCCTGACGATGTTCCAATCAGGTAGAATTTGTCGATACCCAGGCTGTCAGTGAGGAGCGTGATTACGTCTCCATAGAGTTCTGGTGAGTATCGACCTTGGGTGTCGAGCCCACTTAGACCATTGCCAGGGAAATCGAAGCGGATAACCCGGAACCGATCTGTAATGTTTTGAACCATACCGTCCCACGCGCGTGTCGTGTGGTAAGAGGCATTGGAAAGAACGATCACCGGCCCTTCACCTTCATCGATGTAATGAATATCCATGCCATCAAGTTCGACATACTTGGATGCCGGTGTTTCGTATTTAGCTCGTAGCTCGTCGAGCGAGATGTCATAGATGCCCGAGGTCAGCAACAAAGCCCAAATGCTTGTTCCAATAGCGGCGATCGCCACGACAGAAATAATACTCTTGGAGATTGACGGCATTGGAGTGTCCTCTTCGAATAATTTAGATCATGGCAGGATAGTGCTTAACTTAACCGGTAATGGCACGTCTGTGTTGTCTCTTGCCTCACTAGACGGCCAATTTTTCGTGCATTAGCCTATTCTTAGACCAAGCTGAGAACGCCATGAAAACAAAGATTTTGCTTTGGGCAGGCTTAATCATGGGTGCTCTGGTAAGCCCAGCGACCGCTGAGAGTGTTCTGATTTTCGGGGGTTTCGGCCACACCGGGTCACGCATTGCCAAAATTCTTGCCGGAGAAGGACACGACGTCACAGCGTTTGTGCGTCCGTCGTCAAGTCGCGACCGGCTTGCCGGGGCCAAGGTGCGTTTTGCCGCGGGGGACGTCTTTAAGAAAGACACGGTCGCCGCCGCCATCGCCGAGGACCAGCCAGACGCCGTGATTGCTGTATTGCAGAGCCGTCGTGGGCAAGGGAGTGTTCATGGTGAACCCGAAATACGAATCATCGAGTTGGCTAAGCAGGCCG